>NZ_JBBCIT010000015.1:0-100376 GCF_037189685.1 Phenylobacterium sp.
CGGCGCGGCGGCCCTTGCGCCCCCGCCGCGCCGGGGTCCAGGTTGTCCTGGCATGACGCGCGTGTTCCCTCCGTCCGGCCTTTCCGCCGCCCTCCTCCTGGCCAGCACCCTGCTGGTCAGCGCCGCGCTGGCCGGAGCCTCGCCCGCCCGCGCCGCCGACGCGACCGCGCCGGCGCGGGCCGGCATCGTGGACCCTGCGATGCTGCGCCTGGCGTGGCCCACCGCCATGCCGAACGTCAGCGAGGCAGGCGCCGGGCTCTCGGGCGCGCAGTTCACCGGTGAGATCCCATCGATGGGGATGGCCAACACCATGCCGGCCAACGCGCGGCTGGTCATCCGCAGGATCGATGACACGGGACAGGTCGTGACGGCGCCCGTCGGCTTCCGGGTGATGGCCGGAACCGGCCGTCGCGACCTCGTCGTGCGGACCAGCCCAGCGAACATCACGACGCAAGAGGCGCCCTCGGTCGACCGCCCGGCCGACAGGAGCGCCGACGGCCTGATCGTCGGCGGGGGCCTGATCGTGGGCGGCGCCCTGGGCGGCGACGCGGCGGCCAGCATCGGCGTGGGTCTCGGCCCGGACCTGGCGGCGACCACCCTGGCCGTCGTGGTGCAGTACAACTGATGTGGCGCCGCCGCCTCCTCGCCGCGATCGCGGCTCTCAGCGCGCTCGCGGCGGCGGCGCCCGTTTCCGCCCAGGAACCGGCGGCGTCCGCGACGGGCGCCTACCTCAACCTGACGCCCAAGCGCGTCACCCTCGATCGGGGGCGACGCAACAGCGCTGTTTACCTGGTGAACCAGGGCGACCGGCCGGTGACGGTGGACATCGCCCTCGTCGACCGGGTGATGCTGCCTGACGGGCAGATCTCGGCCGTCGATTCATCCGAGCGCCAGGCCGAGGTCCAGGCCGCCGCCGCCGGCCTGAAGTCGGCGCGCGCGCTCCTGCAGGTCTCGCCCCGGCGTGTGGTGTTGCAGCCCGGCCGCCCCCAGACGGTGCGGGTGCGCCTGTCCTCGATGCCCGAAGCGGCGGCCGGCGAGCACCGCAGCCACCTGACCATCACCACCCTGCCCCCGCCCGAAACGGGCGCGACGGCCGAGGCCGCCGCCGGTGGTGGCGCAGCGGGCGAGCTGCGCTTCCAGATCGCCGCGGTCTACGGACTCTCCATCCCGGTCATCGTGCGGCCGGGGGAGCCCGACGTCGCCGCGCGGATCGAGAACGCCCGGATCGAGCACGCCGCGGCGGCAGGCGACGGCGGGCCGCCGGTCCGGCGGATCACCCTGGTCGCCTTCGACGTGGTTCGGACGGGGACCAGCTCGACCTATGGCAACTTCGAGGTCCGCATCGCCGGCGCGCCGAAGTCGGCCGAGCCCCTCGGCCTCGCCCGCGGCGTGGGCGTCTATCCTGAAACGGCGCGCCGGGCGGTGCGTATCCCGCTGACCCGCGAGCCCGCGCCCGGCGAGCGCCTGGAAGTGACCTTCACGGACGACGACACATCACCGGGGAAGGTTCTTGCACAAGCCGCGCTCTAGAGCGCGGCGGGCCAGAGCGGACGCCCGTTTCGCCCCAGGATCGCGTTCCGACATATCGAGGTCCTGGCCGGCTCATTGCGCCGCAGCGTTCCTCTGCGCCGGCCTGGCCGTTCCGGCGACGGCGCAGAGTCCCCAGGCTGCGCCTGCGGCCGCACACCGCGGGCTGGATCCCGACACGCTCCTGCTCTTCTCGGCCACGTTGCAGAACCTCACCCTTAGCGAGGGCCTCGGCGCCTACGGCGATCCCGAGGATCCCCTGCTGCCCGCGGGCGAACTGACCCGGCTGCTCGAAGCCGACATCGACGTCCTGCCCGGCGAAGGCCGCATCGTCGGACGTCTCGGCCAGGCGCGCCGGCCCGTCCTCATGGACCTGAACGCCGGCGTCCTGCGCACGGGCGGGCGGGACACCGGCGGGCGGGAACAGGCGCTGGCGCCCGGCGACGCGGTGGTCACGCCGACCGAGATCTATGTCCGCGCGTCGGTCCTGGGTCTTCTCCTCGACACCCGGCTCGACGTCGCAAGCGACGAACTGGCGCTTCGCCTGCACCCTCGCGAGAAGTTCCCGGTGCAGGCGCGACTGGAGCGGGCAGGCGCACGCCCCGGCGGCCGGACGGCCGCCTTCCAGGACGAGACGCTGCGGATCGAACAGCCCTATGCGGCCTTCACCCCTCCGGGGATCGACGTCGTGCTGGAGGGCGGCGTGGGCCAGGGCCGCCGCGACAGCACCTTCCGCTACGACCTGCGCCTGGCCGGCGACCTCTTCTGGTCGAACGCCCAGGCCTACCTCGCCTCGGACGAGGACGGACGCGCCACCAGCGCCCGCCTCCTGCTCCAGCGCCGCTCGGCCGAGGGGGCCATGCTGGGTCCGCTGCATGCGCGCGAGATCAACCTGGGCGACGTCTACGCACCGGCCATGTCGATGGGGCCGCGCACCATCGCCGGCCGGGGATTCACCGTCTCCACCGCGCCGATCGAACAGGCCAGCGTCTTCAACAGCATCGACCTGCGCGGCGAACTGCCTCCCGGATTCGACGTCGAACTCTACGTCAACGACGTGCTGCGCGCCTCGACCAACCAGGCCATCAACGGCCGCTATGAGTTCCTCGACCTGCCGCTGTCGCCGGGCCTGAACGTCGTCCGGGTCGTCACGTACGGCCCACGCGGCGAGCGGATCGAGGAAGTCCAGGTTATCAACGTCGGCGCGGCGCTGCTGCGGCGCGGAGAGGCCCAGCTCGCCTTCGGGCTGGTCGATCAGAATCAGCCGCTGTTCCGGCTGCGGGACAGCGGCGTCCCCGTCATCGGCGACCCCCGGCTCTTCGCCGGCGACGGCCTGCGCGCGGTGGCCACGCTGAACTACGGCCTCACCGACCTCGTCAGCCTGGCGGCGGGCGCCGCGCGCGTTCCCCAGCCGGCGGGCGGGGGGCTGGGCGTCTTCAGCCTGGGCGCCCGCACGTCGCTCTTCGGCCTCGCGACCCAGGTCGACGGCGGCTGGGATTCGCGGGGCGGACGCGGCGCCGCCCTGGGGGCCGCTGGACAGTTCGGCGACGTGGCCGCCGTCCTGCGCCATGCCGAGTACCGGGGCGGCTTCGTGGACGAGAACAACCTGGGGATCGACGCCCGCTTGCAGCTCCGGCGGCGGAGCGAACTCACCCTCGATTCCAGCGTCGATCTCCGGGGCCGCATCATCCCCGTCTCGATGCGGGCGATCCGGAACGAATACGCGGGCGGGTCCTACGATCTCCTGGCCGCGACCCGCGCCTCGACGGGGCTCGGCCAGGTGCTGCTGTCGACCGGCCTTGAGTACGAACGGCGCGCCCTGCGGCCTGCCGCGGTGTCGGAGACTCTCAAGGGCTATATCTCGGCCTCGACGTTCCGGAACTACCGGTGGCAGATCCGCACGTCGTTCGACTACGACATCCTGCCCGACTTCAAGGCGCGCTTCTTCAGCCTGGTGGTGGACCGCCGCCTGTCGGACACCTGGGCGCTGCGCTTCGGCCTCGGCCAGCCGCTGGACCGCGCGAACGACTGGAACGTCACGGTCTCCAGCATCTACGGCGCCCCCTTCGGCGACCTGGCCCTCACCGGCGAGTACGACAACACCCGGTCCGACTGGCGCATCGCGGCGCAGTGGAGCTTCGGCCTGGGCTACGATCCCGACCGCGGCTGCTACGAGGTGCTGCGCCCGGGCCCCGGAACCGGCGGGTCAGTGCTGTTCAACGCCTTCCTCGACGAGAATGGCGACGGGGTGCGCCAGGCCGGGGAGCCGGCGACCGCCAATGTCGGCCTGAACGGCGGCGTCGCCCGCGAGACCGTCACTGGCCCGGACGGCCGGGCGATGGTCACCGGACTGGGCGCCGGCCCCTCGGCCTATATGGACGTGAACCTGGAGCGGCTCGAGAACGCCGCGGTCTCGACTCCGCCCACCCGGCTCCACCTGCGGCCCCGGCCGGGATCGGTGACACGGGTCGACTTCCCCCTGCAGCCGACCGGCGGGGTGATGGTCCGGGTCGAACTGCTCAGGGACGACGGCCAGCGCGTGGGCCTGGCCTCGGTGCGACTGCAACTCGTGCGGGGAGAGGGAAAGCCGGTGGAGGGCGTCACCGAATTCGACGGCTCGGCCGTCTTCGATGCGGTGCCCAAGGGTTCCTGGCGCCTCCGGCTCGAACCGGCCCAGGCCGCGAAGCTGCGGATGCGGCTGCTGGAGGAGCCCGCTATCGTCATCGGGGGCGATGGCGACTTCGCCCCCGACGTGACGGTCCAGGTCCGGTTCGAACCGGCCGCAAAGGACACCACCACGGCGCAGACGGGAGGCGGCTAGGGCGATGCGGACGAAGCTCTCTTCCAGGCGCCTCGCCGGCCGGACGCTCGGACTCCTCGCGGCCCTCGCCGCGCCGCCCGCGCAGGCGGCGGTCTATACGGTCAACGTGGAGAACCCCATGGACATCGGGACGGTGGCCTCGGCCGCGGCCGGCGACACCGTCTTCCGCATCGACCCGGGCAGCGGGGCCGTCACGGTCCTTTCCGGCGGCGGGCGGCGGCTGACCGCGGGCGGCGCACGGGCCTCGGTCACGGTGACCTGCCGCCACACGCGCGCCGGCGAGACGACCTGCGACACCGCCAACGTCCCCATCCGGGTGGCGGCCATCGGCGCGACCACCGGCCGGGCCCGCGCCTTCCAGGCGTTCAGCGTGACGATGGGCACCGCGACGCTGGTCGGGCCGCCGACGGGGGGACAGCCGCTGGACTTCTCGATCGCCCCCCCGGGGCACAATTCCCCCAAGACCTTCTTCGTCGGCGCCGACTTTCCGGTGGCCGGCGACGATTCCGGGCTGCCCACAGGGATGGGCGAAAACACCTTCTCGGTCAGCGCCCTGGACGGCGCGGGCTTCTCGATGGGCGGCGACGCCGACCGCGGCCGGGCCCGCACCTACCGCGGCCTCTCGGTCGCCGCGACCTCGGACCTCAACTTCGGCCGCATCCAGCTTCCCGCGACCGGATCCAGCAAGATCACCATCGACCAGAGCACGGGGAACCGGACGGTGACGGGCGGCGCCTTCGCCTGGCCCACGCCGGCGCCGACCCGCGGCGCGTTCACGATCAGCGGCGAAGGCGGCCAACTGGTCTCCGTAACCATCCCCACGGCGGTCACCCTGACGGGACCGGGCAGTCTGACCGTCAACCTGACCGACACCGCCCCCGCCAGCCCGCGCCTCAGCGGCGCGCTGGGCGCGGCGGGGGCCTACAGCTTCAACATCGGCGGCGTGCTCACGATCACGCCTGCGACGCCGACGGGCGCCTATTCCGGCGTGATCACCGTCAGCGTGGACTACAACTGAGGTCGTTGCGTCGCGCGGAAGCTGATATTCAAGGAGCCGACGCCGTACAGGCCCGGAGGATACGCCCATGACCCGCCACGCCCTGATGAACCAGGCCCTCATCGCGGCGTTCGCCGCCGCGCTCGTCGCCTCGCCCGCGCTGGCCGCCCTCAAGCCGGGGGACAAGGCTCCGGACTTCACCGCCCAGGGCTATCAGGCCGGCAAGGCGCTGACGTTCTCGCTGGCCGACGCGCGAAAGAAAGGCCCGGTGGTGCTGTATTTCTTCCCGGCCGCCGACACCAAGGGCTGCAACCTCGAAGCCAAGATGTTCGCCGACGCCATGCCCGAGTTCGCCGCCAACGGCGCGACCGTCATCGGGGTGACCGCCGGCAAGCTCGACAAGCTCCAGCAGATCTCGTCCGACACCGACAAATGCTCGGGCAAGTTCCCGGTCGCCGCCGATCCGGGCGCGAAGATCGCCAGGTCGTACGACTCGGTCATGACGGCGATGCCGAACCTGTCGGACCGGACCTCCTACGTGATCGCCCCCGACGGCTCGGTCATCCACGCCTACTCCAAGCTGGACCCCACCGAACACGTCGCCCAGACGCTATCCGCCGTGAAGGCCTGGAAGGCGAAGAAGTAGATCTTCCCCTAGCAGCCGATCTCCTTGCAGATGCGTTCGTGCATGTCCCGCTCCATCCGGGGCATCAACGCGTTCAGGGCCGGGACCGACCTGGCCATGAACGCGGGCGTCTTGGCGATCAGCGACTGGCCCAGCGGGCTCTCGTAGTAGTCGACCGCCGCCTGCAGCTCCTCCCGTGTGAAGGTCTCCACGGTCGCCGGGATCATGGCCTCCATCAGCATGGGGGTCACGGCCCGCATGGATTCCGCAGCGGCGTGCGTGACAGCCTCGGTGAGTTCGGCGTTCGGCCGCTGCCCCCGGGCCTTCGCCGCGCGCTCGATCATGGCAGGCATCAGGTTGTTCATCATCGCGCTCACCTGGCTCTCCATGCGGAGCGCCGCCATGTAGCGCCGGGCCAGATCGCGCGCGTCGTCCGACGGCTCGGCCCAGGCCGGCGTCCCGAAGGCAAGGCCGGCCACGAACCCCACCAGCACCCATTTCCGCATGTCGCTCCTCCCCGATCGGCGGCAGGATCGGATGGCCGCCCCCGCACTGCAAGGCCGTAACACCCTTGCCCTCGCGAGCCTTTTCCCCTAAGAGCCCGCCTCTTCTACGGAAGGCGGTCTCTCGCGGAGCCTGAATGGGTCGGGAAACACCCGGCCGCCGCGGGCAGAGCCATCGTTTCCGGCGGGCTTCCGCCGCCGGACGCGCCGCCTTCCACAACGGAAGAAGGAAACTCATGGCGCTCTACGAGCACGTCGTCATCTCGCGGCAGGACATCTCGCCGCAACAGGCCGAAGCCCTCAACGATCAACTCAAGACCCTCATCGAGGAAGGCGGCGGCAACGTCGCGAAGATCGAATACTGGGGCCTTCGCAACCTCACCTACCGGATCAAGAAGAACCGCAAGGGTCACTATTCCCTCCTGGCCATCGACGCCCCGGCGGACGTCGTGAAGGAGATGGAACGCCAGCTCAGCATCAACGAAGACGTGCTGCGCTACATGACCGTGCGCGTCGAAGAGCTCGATCTGGAGCTCTCGCCGATCCTCGCCCGCCGCGATCGCGAACGCGAACGCCGCGACGACGCCCCGCAATTCTAGGAAAGGGAGGCTGACTCCATGAGCGAAGAGACCTCCGCCGCTCCGGCTCCGGCCGCCGGCGCCTCGGCCGGCGCCCCGCGCCGCCCGTTCTTCCGCCGCCGCAAGGTGTGCCCGTTCTCCGGCGCCAACGCCCCGAAGATCGACTACAAGGACGTGAAGCTGCTCCAGCGCTACGTGTCCGAGCGCGGCAAGATCGTGCCGTCGCGCATCACCGCGGTGTCCGCCAAGAAGCAGCGCGAACTGGCCAAGGCCATCAAGCGCGCCCGTTTCCTGGCGCTGCTTCCCTACGTCGTGAAGTAAGGGAGGCTAGGCACATGAAAGTCATTCTGCTCGAACGGCTGGAAGGCTGGGGCACGCTCGGCGACGTCGTGAACGTCAAGGACGGCTACGCCCGCAATTTCCTGCTGCCCCGCCAGAAGGCGCTGCGCGCCAATGCCGCCAACCTCAAGGTCTTCGAAGCCCAGCGCGTCGAGATCGAGGCCCGCAACGCCAAGACCAAGGAAACGGCCGGACGCGCGGGCGAAAAGCTGGACGGCACGCAGTACATCCTGATCCGCCAGGCCGGCGAAAGCGGCCAGCTCTACGGTTCGGTCACGGGCCGTGACGTGGCGGACGCGGTCAACGCCGAAGGCGGCAAGATCGAGCGGGCCATGGTCGTGCTGGACAAGCCGATCAAGACGCTCGGCATGCACGAGGTGAAGGTCCGGCTGCATTCGGAAGTGGCGGTCACCGTCACCCTGAACATCGCCCGCAGCCAGGACGAGGCCGAACGCCAGGCCCGCGGCGAGAACGTGATCGCCTCGCAGTTCGAGGACGAGCGTCAGGCCGCCGAAGAGGCCGCCGCCGACCTCCTCGAAGGCGGCGCCGGCCAGGCTGCGCAGGACTACGCGCCCGCCGACGCCTGAGGACGGCGCCGACACCGACGACATGAAGCGGCGCGGGGGATGCCCTCCGCGCCGCTTTCGTTTGGCCACCAGCTCCAGACCGGCCCTACGTCCGATTCTGACGTCGGCGCGGGTGAGACTCTGCACCGTTCGTCTGTGCGGCTCTCCGTCCCGCACCGCCTTTGTCCACAGGCTCGAAACTGTGTGTGGACAGGTTGGGCCGGCGCGGGCGCGCCGCCGTGATCCGGAGGCTCACCTTGGCTATCGATAGACCCATGGCCCTCGTCCCGGCGCTCGACCTCCGCCCCCCCCAGCCCACCGCGTCCAACGACGTGTCGATCCCGCACGCGCCGGCCAACGTCGAGGCCGAACAGGCGCTGCTGGGCGCCCTGCTCTACGACAACGCCGCGTTCGAGCGGCTGGGCGACCACCTGCAGCCCGAGCACTTCTTCGAGCCGCTCCACCAGCGGCTGTTCCAGGCCATCCAGACCAATATCCGCAAGGGCCAGCTCGCCGAGCCGATCCTGCTGGCCGAACACTTCGCCCGAGATCCGGCGTTCGAGGAGCTGGGCGGCCTGCGCTACCTCGCCGACCTGGTCGACCGCGCCCCGCCCGCCGCCAACGCGCCCGACTACGCCAATGCGGTCTACGACCTCGCCCTGCGGCGCGACCTGATCCGCATCGGCGGCGACATCGCCGCGACCGCCCAGCGCGGCGACGCCGAGCTCGACGCCCGCGACCAGATCGAGGCGGCCGAACAGCAACTCTACCAGCTCGCCGAGACGGGCGGCGTCTCCCAGGGCTTCGTGAACTTCGCCGACGCCCTGCGCGGCGCCGTGGCGATGGCGGCCGAGGCCCATAGCCGCGACGGCGGCCTGGCCGGCCTCTCGACCGGCCTGATCGACCTCGACCAGAAGATCGGCGGCATGCACCCGTCGGACCTCATGATCCTGGCGGCCCGGCCCTCGATGGGAAAGACGTCGCTCGCCTGCAACATCGCCTTCGACGTGGCGCGGCACTACGCCTGGGAGCCACAGCCCGACGGATCGCGGAAGACCGTCCGCGGCGGCGTCGTGGCGTTCTTCTCGCTCGAAATGTCGGCCGAGCAGCTCGCCATGCGCCTGCTGGCCGAAGCCTCGGGCGTCTCGGGCGACCGGCTCCGCAAGGGCGAGATCGACGCCATGGAGTTCGGCCGCATCCGCGATGCGGCGCTCGAGATCCAGGAGGCCCCGCTCTATATCGACGCCACCGGCGGCATCACCCTGGCCAAGCTGACCGCCCGGGCCCGGCGGCTGAAGCGTATGGTCGGCCTCGACCTGCTGATCGTCGACTACCTCCAGCTCATCACCACGGGCGCCGGCGGCCCCGACAACCGGGTGCAGGAGGTCTCGATGATCACCCAGGGCCTGAAGGCCCTGGCCAAGGAGCTCGCCATCCCCGTGCTGGCGCTCTCGCAGTTGAGCCGCCAGGTCGAGAACCGCGAGGACAAGAAACCCCAGCTTTCGGACCTGCGGGAATCCGGCTCGATCGAGCAGGACGCCGACATGGTGATGTTCGTCTACCGCGAGGAATACTACCTGAGCCGCCTGGAGCCGCGGGAAGGCACGCCCGAGCACTTCACCTGGCAGGAGCAGGTCGACCAGGTGAAGGGCCTGGCCGAGGTGATCATCGGCAAGCAGCGCCACGGCCCGATCGGCACCGTGAAGCTGTCGTTCAACTCCGACACCACCAAGTTCGGCAATCTGGCCCGTGACTCCGGCCGCTACGATCCACATTAGGCGCGGATGATCCCTTCCGACCGCGCGCGGCTGGTCATCGACCTCGACGCCCTGGCCCACAATCTCGCAACCCTTCGCGACGTCACGCCCGGCGCGGAGGTCGCCGCCGTGGTCAAGGCCGACGCCTACGGCCTCGGGGCCGGGCCGGTGTCACGCCGCCTCTGGGCCGAGGGTGTCCGGCGGTTCTTCGTGGCGCGCGTCTCGGAGGGCGAGGCGTTGCGCCGGGAACTGGGCGACCGCGAGGCCGCCATCTACGTCTTCGACGGCCTGCCGCCCGGCGCGGCCGGCCGGTTCGACGCCGCGCGCCTCACGCCCGTGATCGCCACCCTGCCCCAGGCGCACGCGGCGCTCGCCCTGGCCGCCGCCCGGGGCGGCTACGAGGCCGCCGTGCAGATCGACACCGGCATGAACCGCCAGGGGCTGACCCTGGAGGAAGCCCGCGCGCTGGCCGGCGCGCCGCGCGGCCTGGGCGCGCTGGATGTGCCGCTGCTGGTCAGCCACCTGGGCTCGGCGACCGATCCGGGCGAGGCGCGCAATCCCGAACAGCTCGCCCGCTTCCGCGAGGCCCGCGCCCTGTTTCCCGAAGCCAGGACCAGCCTGGCCGCCTCCGGCGGGGCGTTCCTGGGCCCCGAGTACCGGCATGAGGTCGTGCGCGGCGGCGTGAGCCTGTTCGGCGGCGGCCCCGAGGAACGCCCCGACCCGCGCCTTCGCGCCGTCGCGACACTCACCGCGCCCGTCCTCGACGTCCGCAACCTGCGCTCCGGCGACCGCCTGAGCTACGGCGAGGCTTTCACGGCCGACCGGCCCATGCGCGTGGCCGTGGTCGGCGCGGGCTATGCCGACGGGGTGATCCGCGCGGCGACGGGACGGGGCCGGGCGTGGGTCGCCGGCGCCTTGCGGCCCTTGCTGGCCGTGAACATGGATCTGCTGGTGGTCGACATCGGCGACGCGCCCGTCTCGCCCGGCGACCCTGCGGAAGTCCTGGGGCCGAACGCCCTGCTGGACGACCTCGCCACCGCAGCCGGCACCGTGGCGCACGAAGTGCTCGTCCGCCTGAGCCATCGGGCCGAGCGGATCTACCTCGGCGAAGCCTGACGGCGCGCCGAGGTCTCCGAAGTCGTCAGTCGGCCTTCGCCGCCGCCTCCAGACGGTTGAGGCCGACGGCCGCGACCGCCGACTTCAGTTCGTCCATG
Organism: Phenylobacterium sp.; assembly: GCF_037189685.1. GTDB lineage: Bacteria > Pseudomonadota > Alphaproteobacteria > Caulobacterales > Caulobacteraceae > Phenylobacterium. The sequence continues at coordinate 10,928 of NZ_JBBCIT010000015.1, forward strand.
GTGACGCCGTCGCCCTGGGCTCTCACCCAGAAGCGCTGGCCGACGAGCACCCCGTACTCGCCCCGGCGCGCCTCGCGGTCGTAGCTTTCCTGGGTCAGCCGGCCATCGACCTGCCCCATCTTCTCGTAGCCCGTCGCCGTCTCCTTGGACGAGCGCGCGTTGAAGGCGCCGGCCAAGCCAACCAGGGCCGCCGCACCACCCGCATCGGTGACCTCGAGGGTGATCCGCGAATCGCCCCGGGAATACTCGGCCTCGGCCTGCGCGCCCTGGATGGCGCCGACGCCGCCGGCGCCGGTGCTGACATCCCCGCGTGTGAAGCCCGCGAAGCCGCCCGGAAGATAACCCTTCAGCGCGTCGGGATCGGAGACCGGCCCCGGCTCGCCCTTCTCCAGCGCCTTGCCGAGCGCCTCCAGCTTGGCGACGTCCACCTCGCCGGCGCCCGGGATGTTCACCTTGCCGCTGACCTCGACGTCGCCCAACGCCCCGCGTCCGCCGCCCGTCATGGACGTCACCGCGCCGGTCACCATGCCGATGACGAGACCCAGCACAACGGCGATCACAACGACGACCACGGTGTAGGGCACGGCCTTCTCTTCCGGCGTCTTCATCAGACGGGGGAGGCCCTTGCTCAGGAGAAACAGGCTGTAGAGCGCGCCCAGAAGCCCCACGATCCCCAGCATCGGGATCAGCGAGAACACACCGGCGACCCAGGACGCCGTGGAGGCGTAGGCCGCGACCTTCAGCGCCTGGAGCCGATCCTTCTGGCCTCCGAAGGTGGGCGCGAGGCCGTCGATGATCAGGGCGACCACATAGACCATCACCAGGCTCAGCACGAAGCTGACCACCGCCTGGGTCACTGCGCTCGCCGGCGACAACTTCACCGTAATGCCCATGGCACCGGCGCCGAGCACGGCCATGCCCACCGCGCCGCAGACCGCCGGGATCGCCGCCAGCGGCGCGATATAGCCCGTATAGAGCTGTCCCACGGTCGGCCGCTCGCCGTCGATCACGTCCCAGGTGGGCGAGGGCTTGGTCAGGATGTCCTTCACCCGCGCGACCAGCCCCGCGCCGGCCGATCCGGGTTCCACTACGCTCATGATCTCGCCTCTCCCTGCGTCCGAAACTGTCGTAGGGGCACCGTAACCCTTGAGCCCGCCACCGCAACCCATCGCACAGACCGTTCCCTCGGCCTGGGCTAGAGTTCCATACGCTCGAATCAGGAGACCTCATGGCCCGCGACGGCGCCGTCTATGCCTGCCAGTCCTGCGGCGCGACCCAGACCCGCTGGTCCGGCCAGTGCCCGGCCTGCGGCGCCTGGAACAGCCTGGTCGAGGAACTGACCACCCGCCCGCCGGGCGGGCTGAAGCCGGCCTCGAAGGCGCGCACCCGGCAACTGGCGTTCCAGGGCCTGGACGAAGCCACGCCGGCGCCGCCCCGCATCGCGACGGGCGTGGACGAGTGGGACCGTGTCTGCGGCGGCGGGGTGGTGCCGGGCTCCGCCATCCTGGTCGGCGGCGACCCGGGCGTAGGCAAGTCGACCCTGCTGCTCCAGGTGGCCGCCAGCGCCGCGCGGCGGGGCGTGCGCGCGGCCTATATCTCGGGCGAGGAGGCCGTGGAGCAGGTGCGCGGTCGCGCCCACCGCATGGGCCTGGCCGACGCGCCGGTGCGCCTGGCGGCCGAGACCGGCCTGCGGGCCATCGTGGACGGCCTGAAGGCCGATCCCTTCGACCTCGTCGTGATCGATTCGATCCAGACCCTGTGGAGCGACGCCCACGAGGCCGGCCCCGGTTCGGTGACCCAGGTCCGCGCCGCCGCGGGCGAACTCGTGCGGCTGGCCAAGTCGCGGGGCCTGGCGGTGATCCTCGTGGGCCACGTCACCAAGGAAGGCGCCATCGCGGGGCCTCGCGTGGTGGAACACATGGTCGACGCCGTCTTCGCCTTCGAGGGCGAGCGCGGCTATCCGTTCCGCATCCTGCGCGGCGCCAAGAACCGCTTCGGCGCCACCGACGAGATCGGGGTCTTCGAGATGGGCGACGCGGGCCTCGCCGAGGTGAAGAACCCCTCGGCCCTCTTCCTCGACACCTCGGGCGAGCGGGCGGCCGGCGCGGCGGTGTTCGCCGGTATCGAGGGATCGCGCCCGGTGCTGGTGGAGATCCAGGCGCTGGTGGCGCCTTCGACCTACGGCACGCCCCGGCGGGCGGTCGTCGGCTGGGATTCCGGGCGGCTGGCGATGGTGCTCGCCGTTCTCGAGGCGCGCTGCGGCCTGGGATTCGGGGACCGGGACGTCTACCTCAACGTCGCCGGCGGCCTGCGCATCTCCGAACCCGCGGCCGACCTGGCGGCGGCGGCCGCCCTCGCCTCCTCCGCCTTCGATGTCGCCCTGCCCCAGGACTGCGTGGTCTTCGGCGAGATCAGCCTGTCGGGCGAAGTGCGACCGGTCAGCCGGATGGACGGGCGCCTCAAGGAGGCCGCGAAGCTGGGCTTCCGTCGCGCGCTGGGGCCGCTGGACGCCGACGCCGGCGCTCTCCTCGCGCCCCCGATCGCCCCCATGGGCGTCGGCCGCCTGGCCGACGCCGTCCAGAGAATCCAGGATGCCCGGTGGACCCCAGGGGGAACCCCCAAGGGGACACTGGGCGGAAGACGCCCGTGACCCAGTTCGATATCCTCGTCCTGGCCCTGCTCGCGATCTCGGCGGCGGTCGGCTTCGCGCGCGGCGCCGTACGCGAGGTGTTCGCCCTGGTCGCCCTCGTCGCGGCGGCGGGCCTCGCCATCGTCGCCCTGCCGGCCTTCGGTCCCTCGGTGCGCGACGTCATCCCGGGTTGGCTGGGGACGGTGGCGACCCTCGTCCTGGTCTTCGCCGTGGCCTTCGTCGCCCTGCGGCTTATCGGCGCGGGCGTCGCGCGCCAGGTCCAGAACACCCAGATGCTGGGCTTCCTCGACCGCTCCCTGGGCCTTCTGATCGGGCTGGGGCGTGGCCTGATCGTCCTGGGCGCCCTCTACCTCATGTTCAACGCCGCCACGCCCGAAGACCTGCGCCCGCGCTGGATCACCGGCGCCCAGACCTGGCCCGCGGCCGCCAACATGGGCCGCCTCCTCCAGTCCCTCGCGCCCCGTGGACTGGACCTTGCCGACAGCCTCCGCCCCGCCTTTGATCGCGCCATCGGCGACGGGTCAGGTGACAGAACGGCGACAGAGAGGTACGAGGCCCGCGAATCCGCCGCCGCCGACCGTCCGGAGCCTTCCCGATGAGCCTGACTCACGCCGCCGAGCGTTGGTCGCAGCCCCTGCGCGACCCCGACGACGACTCGCCCCGGCTGGAGTGCGGCGTCTTCGGCATCTACGAGACGCCCGAGGCCTCCGGGATCACCGCGCTCGGACTTCATGCTCTCCAGCATCGGGGCCAGGAAGCCTGCGGCATCGCCTCGTTCGACGGCCAGCGGTTCCACACCGAGCGCCACATGGGCTACGTCGGCGACGCGTTCGGCGGCGGCGACCTGGGCAAGCGCCTGCCGGGCCGCACCGCCATCGGCCACACGCGCTACTCCACCGCCGGCGGCAGCTTCATCCGCAACGTCCAGCCGATGTTCGCCGACCTCGAGGCCGGCGGCCTCGCGCTGGCCCACAACGGCAACCTGACCAACTTCCTGGCGCTGCGCGCCCAGCTCGTCTCGGAAGGGGCCATCTTCCAGTCCACCTCGGACTCGGAGGCGATCCTGCACCTGATCGCCCGCTCGCGCCGGGCCCGGTTCCTGGAGCGCTTCACCGAGGCGTTGCAGCAGATCGAGGGCGGCTACGCCCTGGTCGCCATGACCAACAAGAAGCTGATCGGCGTGCGCGATCCCCTGGGCATCCGCCCCCTGGTGCTGGGCGACCTGAACGGCAAGGCGGTGTTCGCGTCCGAGACCTGCGCGCTCGACATGGTCGGCGCCACGTTCGTGCGCGACGTCGAGCACGGCGAGATGCTGGTGGTGGACGAGAAGGGACTGCGCAGCTTCCGGCCCTTCCCGGCCCAGCAGGCGCGGCCCTGCATCTTCGAGTACGTCTATTTCGCCCGCCCCGATTCCGTCGTGAACGGCCAGTCCGTCTACGACGTGCGCAAGCGCATGGGACGGCGGCTGGCGCAGGAGACGCCGGCCGACGTGGACGTGGTGGTGCCGGTGCCCGATTCCGGCGTGCCCGCGGCGCTCGGCTTCGCCCAGGAGGCGAACCTCCCCTTCGAGATGGGCATCATCCGCAATCACTACGTGGGCCGCACCTTCATCCAGCCCACCCAGGGCGCCCGCGAACTGGGCGTTCGGATGAAACTGGCGCCCAACCGGTCGGTGCTGGCGGGCAAGAAGGTGCTGCTGGTGGACGATTCCATCGTGCGCGGCACCAATTCCGTGCGGGTCGTCCGCATGGTGCGCGAAGCCGGCGCCGCCGAGGTCCACCTGCGCAGCGCCTCGCCGCCGATCAAGTGGCCCGACTACTACGGCATCGACATGCCCGACCGAGACAAGCTGCTGGCGGCCAACCACGACGTCGACGAGATCGCCCGCATCCTGAACGTGGACTCGATGGGCTACCTGTCGGTCGACGGCCTGTATTGGGCGATGGGCGCCGAGCGCGACCCGGCCAACCCCAAGTTCACCGACCACTACTTCACCGGCGACTATCCCACCCGGCTGCTCGACCGCGAGATCGCCGAGGGGCGGAACGAAATCTCCCAGCGCCAGCTCTCGTTCCTGGTCGACGCGTGAGCGGTAAACCCGCCCTCCTCGGGCGGATCAAACCGGACTGGTACCTGATCCTCATCATCTCGGCCGGCGCGCTCGCCAGCGTCCTGCCCGCGCGGGGCGACGCGGCGGAGGGCCTGGGCCTCGCAACGAAGATCGCCATCGCGATGGTCTTCTTCCTGCACGGCGCGCGGCTCCCGCGCGAGGCGGTGCTGGCGGGCCTGACGCACTGGCGGCTGCACCTGACCATCTTCGCGGCGACCTTCGTGCTGTTCCCGGCCCTGACGCTGGGCTTCACCCGCCTGCCGGCCTGGATCAGCCCGCCCGAGCTGGCCGCCGGCCTCATCCTCCTGGGCTGCCTGCCGTCCACGATCCAGAGTTCGATCGCCTTCGTGGCGGTCGCGCGCGGCAACGTGCCCGCCGCCGTGGCCGCGGCCTCGGCCTCCAACCTCGTGGGCGTGTTCCTGACGCCGGCTCTGGTGGGCCTCCTGATGCGCGCCGAGGGCGCGATCAGCCCCGGCGCGTTCTGGAGCATCATGATCCAGCTCCTCCTTCCCTTCGTGACGGGTCAGGTCCTGCGGCCCTGGATCGGCACGGCCGTCGCACGCCACGGCGCCCTCCTCGGCAAGCTGGACCGGGGCACCATCATCCTCATCGTCTATGTGGCCTTCTCCAGCGCCGTCGTGGACGGCGTGTGGAGCCGGCTGAGCGGGCTCGACCTCGTTCGCCTGCTGGCGATCTGCGCGGTCCTCCTGGCGGCCGTCCTCGCCATCACCACCGTCGCGGCGCGCCGCCTCGGCTTCGACAAGGCCGATGAGATCGCCATCGTCTTCTGCGGCTCGAAGAAGTCGCTCGCCAGCGGCGCGCCCATCGCCGCGGCGCTCTTCACCCCCGCCATCGCCGGAGTGGCCATGATCCCGCTGATGGTGTTCCACCAGCTCCAGCTCATGGTCTGCGCCGCGCTGGCCCAGCGATACGCCCGACGCCCCGATACGACGCCCTGACACGACACTCGAAAGCGGCTAGAGACGCCGCCTCATGTCCGAACGCCCCCTCCACGACGCCCCCCTTCACGACCACGTCGCCCTCGTCACCGGCGCCAGCCGCGGCATCGGCAAGGCCGCGGCCCTGGCCCTGGCCGCGGCCGGCGCGCACGTGATCGCCGTGGCGCGCACCCAGGGCGCGCTGGAAGCCCTCGACGACGAGATCCGCGCCCTCACCGGCCAGCCGGCCACCCTGGTCCCGATGGACATCGGCGAGGTGGACGGCCTGGACCAGCTCGGACTGGCGATCCACCAGCGGTTCGGCCGGCTGGACATCCTCGTCCACGCCGCGGCCCTGCTCGGCCCCATGACGCCCGTGGCCCATATCGAGCCCAAGCACTGGGACCGGAACATCGCGGTGAACCTCAGCGCCACGTTCCGCCTGATCCGGTCGGCGGAACCCCTGCTGCGCGCCTCCGCGCGGCCGCGGGCTATCTTCCTCACCAGCAGCCGCGCCCAGCGGCCGAAGGCTTTCTGGGGAACCTACGGAGCCACGAAGGCCGCCGTCGAGAACCTGGTCCGCACCTGGGCCGACGAACTGGAGCAGACGAAGGTCCGCGCCGTCCTCCTCGACCCCGGCGCCATGCGCACCCGCATGCGGGCCGAAGCCATGCCCGGCGAAGACCCGGCGAAACTGCCCGACCCGGCCGAGATCGGCCCCCTGATCGTGGAACTGGCCCAGGTCGACCTGGGCCTGCCGACCGCTAACGTGGCTTTCGCGGACTGGAAGACGGCCGGGACGCCCGCTTCGGCTTGACGCCGGGCCGGGCCAGCTTGGCCGCACGCCCACGCGGGGTTCCCGCCTTGGGCTTCTTCGCCTTCTGCGGCGCCTTCGGCCTGCCCTCGGCGCCCTCCCGCGCCTTTTCCGCCGCCGCCTTGCGGGCCTTGGCCGCCAGGCCGGTCCGCGCCGACGACGGAGCCGTCCGCGCCGGGCCCGGGCCGCTCTTCTCCTCGCCCTCGGCGTAGGGGTTCTTGTTCGAGCGCACCGACAGGCGGATCGGAACGCCCGGCAGGTCGAAGCTCTCGCGGATCGAGTTGATCAGATAGCGCCGGTAGTGGTCCGGAAGCTGGTCGGCGCGGCTGGCGAACAGCACGAAGGTGGGCGGGCGGGCCTTGGTCTGGGCCACGTACTTGGGCTTCACCCGGCGGCCGTTCACCGCCGGCGGCGGGTGCCGTTCGACCGCCATCCGCAGCCAATCGTTCAGATCGCGCGTCTTGACCTTGGTGGTCCAGTCGCCGTGCGCCTTGAGCACCGCCGGCAGCAGCCGGTCCAGCCCCCGCCCCGTCTCGGCCGACAGCGCCACCATCGGCGAGCCACGCACCTGGGGCAGCAGCCGGGTCACCTCTTCCTGCAACTCGGCCAGACGCGCCGCCGCGTCGGGGATCAGGTCCCACTTGGCCAGCACGAAGACCAGGGCCCGCCCCTCACGCTCCACGAGGTCGGCGATCTGCAGGTCCTGGATCTCCAGCGGGTGCGTGGCGTCCATCACCAGCAGCACGACCTCGGCGAAGGTGATGGCGCGGATGGAGTCGCCGGTGGAGAGCTTCTCCAGCTTCTCCTGAACCTTGGCCTTGCGGCGCAGCCCGGCCGTATCCACCAGCCGTATGGGACGGCCGTCCCATTCCCAGTCCACGGGGATGGCGTCGCGGGTGATTCCGGCCTCGGGGCCCGTAAGCAGCCTGTCCTCGCCGATCAGGGCGTTCACCAGCGTCGACTTGCCCGCGTTCGGCCGTCCGACGATCGCGATGTTGATCGGCTTGACGCCGGCCTCTTCGTCGTCCTCGGCGTCGGGATCGGGCGCGAGCGCGGCCACGGCGGCGTAGAGATCTGCCATTCCCTCGCCGTGCTCGGCCGAGATCGGCACCGGCTCGCCCAGGCCCAGCCCGAAGGCCTCGAGCACGCCGGCCTCGGAGGCCTTGCTCTCGGACTTGTTGGCCGCCAGCACCACGGGCTTGCCCTTGCGGCGCAGGAGTTCGGCGAAGATCTCGTCGGCCGGCGTCACGCCCTCGCGCGCGTCGACGACGAACAGGGCCACATCCGCCTCGTCCACCGCCAGTTCGGTCTGGGTGCGCATCCGCGCTTCCAGGCTCTCGTCGGTGACGTCCTCGAAACCGGCGGTGTCGATGAGCTGGAGATCCAGGTCGCCCAGCCGGCCGGTCGCGAACCGGCGGTCGCGCGTCACGCCCGGCTGGTCGTCCACGATGGCGAGCTTCTTGCCCGCCAGCCGGTTGAACAGCGTGGATTTGCCGACATTCGGCCGCCCGACGATCGCAAGTTTGAGCGCCATAGGGCGAAGTCTACCTGACCGGTCAGCGGATCGCGATCAGATCGGCGTCCTGGGTCACCACATACAGGGTGTCGCCCATGGCGATCGGCGAGATGGTGGCCGAGCCCTTGAGGCCGATCCGGCGCTGGATCTCGCCCGTCTTGGCGTTGAGCACCACCATGTCGCCCGTCTGGCCGGTGATCAGCAGGCGCTCGCCCGCCAGGAGCGGGCCCGACCACAAGGGGCGGTTCTGCCGCTGCCCGCTGATGCCGAAGACGCCGCCGACCTTCTTGCCCTTGAAGCCCTCGTTGAGGTCGCGCATCCAGTAGATCTGGCCCGTCTCGCGGCTGGCGCAGATGACCTCGCCGCCCTTGGAGACCACATAGACCACGTCGCCCGCCGGCCACGGGGCCGTCACACCCACCACCGGCAGGCTCCAGAGGGCCTGGCCCGTGCGCAGGTCGGTGGCCGCGAACACGCCCGAATGGCTGACCGCGAACACGTCGCCCTGGTAGATCACGGGGCGACCGGCGATGTCGCGGATCTCGGACAGCGCGCTGGTGCGGCTCGCGCGCGAAAGCGCCTCGTTCCACAGATCGTTGCCGTTGGCCGCGCGAAGCGCCACCAGCTCGCCCGAGCCGAACGCCGCCACGACGGTGTCGCCCGACACCGCCGGGCTGGACGCCGCCAGGATCCGGGCGGGCTCGGACAGCGCTTGGTAGGTCCACGACGGCGCGCCTGTGGCCGCATCGAAGGTCAGAAGGGTGTTGTCCAGCGCAATGGCCATGACGCGGCCCGCAGCCACCGTGGGTGCGCCGTGGATGGCTTCCGGCGTCCTGGACCGCCATCCGATGGCCCCTGAACGGGCGTCCATCTGGAGCACTTCCCGGTATCCGGTGGCCACATAGAGCTTTCCGTCGGCGTAGGCCATGCCGCCGCCGAAGGCCAGACGGTCGCGCTTGTTGTCGCCCGGATTGGTGCTCGTACGCCAGACCTGCGCGCCCGTGCGGGCGTCCAGGGCCGCGACGCGCCCCTCGGAATCCATGGCGAAGACCTTGCCGTCCGCCGCCACGGGGGGCGCCGTCACATAGCGGCCCCGCTTCGAGCCGTCGCCGAAACTGCGGCGCCACGCCACCGCCAGGTTCTCGCCGAGCGCCACGTTGCCCAGCGCCTGTTCCGGCGTCCCGCCGGGCAGCGGCCAGGCCGCCACCGTCTGGGGTTGCGGCAGAGCGAAGTCGACCCCTTTCAGGGCTTCGGCCGGCTCAAGGATCTGGTCAGCCGGAACGATCGAGATGCGCTGGCCCTCTCCCGCCATCTCCGAGGGGCCGTCGTCATCGCGGTCGAACGGGTTCAGGCGGCTGATCGTGGAGCAGCCGGACAGGCCGATCGCGATCACGGTGACGGTCGCGAGGATCGTGGAACGGCGGATCATTGCGGCGCGACGTCCTGGGCTTGCGGGACGGCCCCTTGCGGGCCCACGACGGGCGGCGGCAGCGCCTGGGCGGCCTTCACCACGGCGGCGACCTCCTTGGCCGAACCGGAATCGATCAGGCCCATGGCGGCGCGCGCCCGCGACTGGGCGCCTTCGCCCGCGTCGAGCGATTGCGAGATGACGACGAAGTCGCTGCGGGCGCCCGAAAGGTTCCCGGCCCGGATCTTGGCGAAGGCCAGCGCCTCGCGCGCCTGGATGCGGTATGGCCGGCCGTCTTCCATAAGGGGCTTCAAGCGCGCCTCCACGTCGGTGAAGCTCGCCGTGTCGAGGAGGGCCAAGGCGGATTTGAGGCGGGCGGCGTCGCCCAGCGCGGCGTCAGGCGCGGCTTCGGCGGCCTGATCCAGCAGCTTCACCGCCTCGTCCGTCTTGTTCTGCGACATCTGGTAGGCCGCCAAGTGCATCAGCGACAGGGCCTTGTAGCCCGGGGCCTGCGACTTCGAGGTCTCGGTCCAGACCTGCAGCGCCTTCTCGCGATCGCCCGCCTGCAGGGCGTCGATCGCCTCGGCGTACTGGTCCGAAGCCTTCGCGATGTTGTTGCTGCGCCAGGTGTCCCAGCCCCAGTAGGCCAGGGTGGCCACCAGGGCCAACGCCGCGATCCCGAGCACCCACGGCAACACCTTGCGCCCAAGTTGCTTGTAGCGGTCGGAGCGAAGCTGCTCTTCGACCTCTTCGAAAAGATCGGTCACGTGTGGGGGGCTCCGGGGCGCCGCATAAACGAGGGGCGGAACCTATAGCGCGCCGCCCGGCGCCTCAAGCCTTCGGAAGGGGCCACCCGACTCATCCGCTCAGCGTCGTGGCGTACGGCGTTCCCGGAGCCACCGCCGGGGCGTCGGCGTCGGCGGCCGGAATGCTCAGTTCGCAGACCACGCCCTCGGGCTCGAACCGTCGCTCGGCCTTTCCGCCCTGGGGCCTGAGCACCACCTCGAACAGCCGTGCGCCAAAGCCCTGCCGGGACGGCGGGGTCAGGGGCGGCCCGCCCCGCTCCACCCAATCGAGCCGCGCGCCGTCGCCCTCGACGGACCACCGCACCGCGATGCGGCCCTGCGGCGCCGCCAGCGCGCCGTACTTCACCGCGTTGGTGGCCAGTTCGTGGAACAGCAACGCCAGGCCGGCCGCCACTTCGGCGGAAATCCGGAACGGCGGGCCGGCGATGTCGAAACGTTCGCGGTCGAACGGCGCCAGCGCCAGCGCGACGACCCGATGCAGGTCGGGCGCCCCGCCTTCATCCTGCACGACGAGATCCTGCGCCCGCAGAAGCGCTTCCAGGCGGGCGTTGATGACCGTTTCGGCCTCGGCAGGAGAGGCGGCGTTTCGCGCGCTCTGGCGGACGATGGCCATGATCACGAACAGCGCGTTGCGATTGCGGTGGGCCAGTTCGCCGACCAGCGTCCGGAGCTGCGCCTGAGCCTCTCCCAGACGCGCCTCGCTGAGCCGGAGCTTCCGGACGCTGTCGGCCATGCCGGCGGCGACGGCGACGACCAGCGCGCCGGCCGTCCAGAAGCCGAGATGAACCGCCAGCGTGTCGGCCGACACCGGCAGCAGGAAGAGCGCCGCGCCGGCTCCACCGACGACCAGGCAGGCGCTCCCGCCGACATATCCGCCGAGGATGGCCGCCAGCAGCAGGGCCGGGAACATGGGCAGGAACGGGACGTTTCCACCCAGCAGGGTGTCGGCGACCACACGGATGCCGACCGCGACACCGCCGAACACAGCGCCCAGCGCGATGGACCGCCACGGTGGGGGCGCCCTTTCGGGCAACCAGGCTCGCCAAGCCACATGCATCTCCCTGCAGGCATCAAGGCCCGTGACGGGCTTCGGCGCAACCTCAAGTTTGCGGGAGGCTCCCCACACGCGACGTCTTAGCCCTCCGCGCGCACCGTGGCCGTCGGCAAGACGACGCAACGAACGCCGGGCCCCCGTCGCAAGTCCGGTCGATCCTCCCGAGGTCAGCCGGCCTTGGCGAAGTAGATCTCGGCGGGCCCGGGGAAGCGCCGGTTGCGCACGTCGTCCGCATAGGCGGCGATCGACTGGGCGATCTGGCCGCGGATGTCGCCATAGCGGCGCACGAACTTGGGCGTCCAGTCGAACAGACCCAGCATGTCGTCGGTGACCAGGATCTGGCCGTCGCAGCCGGCCGAGGCCCCGATGCCGATGGTGGGAACCTCGATCGTCTCGGTGATCTCGCGGGCCAGGCCCTCGGCCACGCCCTCCACCACCACGGCGAAGGCGCCCGCCTCGGCCGCCGCACGGGCGTCCTCCAGGATGCGCACCCGCTCCTGATTGGTCTTGCCCTTCGCCCGGAAGCCGCCGTCCACCATGATCGCCTGGGGCCTGAGGCCCACATGGCCCATCACTGGAATCCCGCGCTTGACCAGATACTCGATGTTCTCGGCCACGGCGGGACCCGCCTCGACCTTCACGGCCGAGCAGCCGGTCTCCTTCATGATGCGCGTGGCGTTGGCGTAGGCGGTTTCGGCCGAGCCCTCGTACGAGCCGAAGGGCATGTCGACCACCACCATCGCCCGCCGGGCGCCGCGCATCACCGCCTGGCCGTGCAGGATCATCATCTCCATGGTGACGCCGACGGTGTTGGGGAGGCCGTGGACCACCATGCCCACACTGTCGCCGACCAGCAGCAGGTCGCAGTGCTCGTCCAGCAGTTCGGCCATCGGCGCCGTGTAGGCCGTCAGGCAGACGATGGGCGTCTGCCCCTTGCGCGCGGCGATGTCCGGCGCCGTCAGGCGCCGCACGGCCTGTTCACGATGACTCGACACTCTAGATCTCCTCGATCACCCGCGAGACGGCGAAACCCAGCGTCACCACCGCCAGGCCGACCGCAATCCAGACGCCATAGCCTCCGGAGAGCGCCGACACCATGTCGGAAGCCGGTGTGACGCGCGCAAGGCCCTGTCCCAGCACACGGGCCGAGTGCTCGGCGGTCTCCATGCGGTCGAAGAGATTGGACAGGACGAGTTGGCTGGCGCCGACCACCCCGCCGGCCAGACCCGCAGCCCCGATGAGCCAGCGGCGCAGGTTCCAGCCGCGGTCGAGCCGGCGTTCGATGCGCTCGGCGAACCCACGCGCGTCGGGCAGTTCGGGCGCGTCGGCGAAGAGCCGCTCCAGCCGGCGTTCGAATTCGAGATCAGCCATTGCCCCGCTTCCCTTCCACCGCAGCGCCATCCGCCTGTTCCGGAGGCGGCGCCAGTCGCGTTCGGAGCTTCTCCAGACCACGTTTGACATGGGATTTGACCGTTCCGAGCGGCAGGTTCAAGGCGTCCGCCGCCTCGGCGTGGGACAGGCCCGCGCCGTAACACATCGACACGCACATCCTCTCGGGCCGGGACAGCGCCTTCAGCGCCTCGTCCAGGTCGAGGCGGCGCTCGGTGTCGCCGCCGGCGCCCGCTGCGGCCCCGCCCTCGGCCTCGTCGCGCGCCTCCTCGGCCACATAGCCCGCCAACCGCTTCTCCCGTTGCAGACGCCGCAGATACTGGCGCGCCGCGATCCGCTTGACCCATCCCGCGAAGGTCCCCTCCCCGCGGAATTCGGCGATGCGCTCGAACGCGGCCAGCAGCGCATCCTGGGCCACGTCGTCGGCTTCGGCGCCCTGCGCGCCCATGCGGCGCAGCAGATGGCGGATGGCCGAGCCATGCCGGCGCGCAAGCTCTCCGAAGGCGCGCCGTTCGCCGGCCGCGGCGCGGGCGCAGAGCTCCACGTCGTGCAGACTGGCGAGTATGGCGTGGCCGGCCCCCGGCATGGGCGAACTCTCCCTCTCCCGCGCCGGCTCAGGACGACTTCGACTTGCCGAGGACGCCCAGCAGGATGAACGCCAGGCCGATGAAGATGGGGAACGCCGAGACGCCCAGCATCGGGTAGAGGGCGTCGGCCTCCTCGAAGCTGACGGCCACCCCGAAGCAGGCCAGGCCGACACCGATGCCCAGCCAGATGATGCCCGTGCGCAGGTCGCGCTGGGGCGACGGCGGCAGGCCCTTCGAGCCGGTATCGGTCTGAAGCGCGTCGATCAGTTCGGGCGGCAGCGGCTCGCCCCGTTCGAGCGCCACGCGAAGGGTGTCCGCCACCTTCTGGCGCTCGATGCTCTTGAAGTAGCGCGGCACGATCACCAGCGCGGCGATCATCGCGAACAGCGCCAGGGGGACCAGGATTTCCATCGGAGTTTCTCCATCTCCAACTCGTCGTCGGCGGGCCGTTCTCGCCCGTCTCGTCAGCTAGAGCCTCGGCCGTAGGGCAACGGATGCAGCGCCGCGCATGAAACCTTGGTCATGTTCCGGCCGCGCCCGCCGAAGCCGCCCGGCTCAGAGACCCAGGGCGGCGTAGGTGTCGGGCTTGAAGCCCACCGTGAGACGGCCGTCCACCTCCAGCACCGGCCGCTTGATCATCGAGGGCTGGGCCAGCATCAGCCCGATCGCCTTGTCCCGATCGACGTCCTGGCGATCCGCCTCGGGCAGCTTCCGGAAGGTGGTCCCGGCCCGGTTCAGCAGGGTTTCCCACCCCACCGCGTCCGCCCAGCGTTCAAGGGTCGCGCGGTCGATCCCACTCTTCTTGTAGTCGTGGAACGTGTAGGCGACGCCGGCCTGGTCCAGCCAGGTCCAGGCCTTCTTCATCGTGTCGCAGTTCCTGATACCGTACAGCGTCGCAGCCAAAGCACCCTCTCCCCAAAAGCATTCTCGCCCCAAAAGCCCTCGCCCCAGAGCATTCTCTTCCATGCGCAAGATCGAACTGCCCAAGGCGACGCACGAGGCCCTGACGAAGGCCCTGTCACGCTACCTCAAGGACGAACTGGACCTGGAGGTGACGGGATTCGACGCCGTCTTCCTCACCGACTTCATCATCGGGACGATGGGGCCGCACGTCTACAACGAGGCGCTGGCCGACGCCCAGGCCCTGCTCGGGAAGAAGCTGGAAGAGCTGGGCGAGAGCATCCTGGCGCTGGAGCGCCCGACTTCGGAACGCCCCGCGCCGCTCAGCCGCTGAGCGGGAAACGGGCGGCCACCTCGTAACGCCCCTCGCCGTGGACGGCGTGGACCAGCACGAACTCCGTCACCCGCCAGTTCAGGGGCGGGACGACCTCGTCGGGAGCCTCACCGGGGTCGCGCAGCAGGGTCATGTGCGGTTCGAAACGGGGCTCCCGCCGGGGCGCCATCCCGAAGCGCACCAGAGCCTTGTGGATCGCGGAATAAAGGCCGTTCACCCCGATCACGCCCTCCTCGCCCCACAGGACCAGCGGCCGGCCCGTCGCGCCCGGCGTCCACGAGGCCAGCCGGTTGAACTCGACCGTGAACGGGCGGGCGGCCACAGACTTCGCGGCGTCCGCCGCCTTGTCGATCACCGGGCCCGGCGGTCTCTTGAAGGCGCCGACCCCGTTCAGCGACACGTGCAGGCGGGCGGCCGCCACGGGCTTCGCCTTCAGGCCGTGCCGTCGGCGCGCCGTCTCGGCGATCGCCAGCGCCGCCGCGGCCGCCCCGGACGGCGGCAGGAGCGCGAAGTAGAGGACATGCTTGCCGGCGACGAAGGACATGGCGGCAGCCTTGCGTTACGGCCTCCCGGCCAGGCCCGCCGGTCTAGCAGGCCTCAGGCCGCCGTCGGAAGCCCGCGACGCCGGCGCGGCGGCGGGCTACGCCTCGAGCGCCCGGATCATCTCCACCCGCGGCGCATGCCGGCCGCCGTCGAACGGAGCGGCCAGGAACGCGTCCACGATGTCCAGCGCCAGCCCCTCGCCCACCACCCGCGCGCCGATCGCCAGCATGTTGGCGTCGTTGTGCTGGCGGATCATCCGGGCCGAGAAGGCGTCGGAGCAGACGCCGCAGCGGACGCCCCTCACCTTGTTGGCCGCCATCATGATCCCCTGGCCGGTGCCGCACAGGATGACGCCGAACCGACAGTCGCCCGAGGCGACCCGCCGCGCCGCCGCCGCGCCATGCTCCGGATAGGGCGTGCTCTCCGGCGTCGTGGGCCCGATATCCACCACCGTCCACCCCTGGGCCGCAACATGGGCGGCGACCGCCTGCCGCAGCGCGATGGCGGTGTGGTCGCTGGACAGGACGATGCGGTTGCTGTCGGTCACGCGCCCTACTCCCACTCGATGGTGCCGGGGGGCTTGCTGGTCACGTCGTAGACGACGCGGTTCACGCCGCGCACCTCGTTGATGATCCGCGTGGCGCAGCGGCCCAGGACCTCCCACGGGAACTCGAAGAAGTCGGCGGTCATCCCGTCGGTCGAGGTCACGGCGCGCAGGGCCAGGACGTCCTCGTAGGTGCGCGCGTCACCCATCACGCCCACGGTCTTCACCGGCAGCAGCACGGCGAACGCCTGCCAGATCGAGTCGTAGAGGCCCGCCTTGCGGATCTCGTCGAGGTAGATCGCGTCCGCCGCCTGGAGCACGGCCACCTTCTCCCGCGTGATCTCGCCGGGGATGCGGATGGCCAGGCCCGGCCCGGGGAACGGATGGCGGCCCACGAAGGGCGGCGGCAGGCCCAGTTCGACGCCCAGCGCCCGCACCTCGTCCTTGAACAGCTCGCGCAGCGGCTCGACCAGCTTCAGCTTCATGTAGTCGGGCAGGCCGCCCACGTTGTGGTGGCTCTTGATCACCGCCGAGGGGCCGCCCCGCGCCGAGACGCTCTCGATCACGTCCGGATAGAGCGTGCCCTGGGCCAGGAAGGCCGCGCCCTCGATCTTGCCGGCCTCCTTGTCGAAGACGTCGATGAACAGCCGGCCGATGGTCTTGCGCTTGGTCTCGGGGTCGGTGACGCCCGCCAGCTCGCCCAGGAAAAGGTCTGATGCGTCAACGTGGACCAGCGGAATGTTGTAGTGGTCGCGGAACATGGTCACCACCTGCGTCGCCTCGTCCTTGCGCAGCAGGCCGGTGTCCACGAACACGCAGGTGAGCTGGTCCCCGATGGCCTCGTGGATCAGCACCGCGGCCACCGACGAATCCACCCCGCCCGACAGGCCGCAAATCACCTTGGCGTCGCCCACCTGTTCGCGGATCTTCGCCACCTGCTCCTGGCGGTACGACGCCATCGTCCAGTCGCCCGTCAGGCCCGCGATCCGGTGGGTGAAGTTGCGCAGGATCAGCGCGCCGCGCGGGGTGTGCGCCACCTCTGGGTGGAACTGGATGCCGTAGAAGCGCCGGCCCTCGTCGGCGATCACCGCGAACGGCGAGCCCTCCGACACGGCCACGGTCTCGAAGCCGGGCGGCAGGGACGTCACCTTGTCGCCGTGGCTCATCCAGACGGTCTCACGGTGCCCGGCGCCGCCCAGGCCCTCAAGCAGCGGGCTCTCGCGCACGATCTCGATCTCGGCGCGGCCGAACTCGCGCGTCGTGCCCGGCTCGACCTTGCCGCCCAGCTCGGCGCACAGGGTCTGCTCGCCGTAGCAGATGCCCAGCACCGGGACCCCGGCGTCGAACAGCGCCCGGGACGCCGCCGGGCTCTCGGCCTCGTGCACGCTGGCCGGCCCGCCCGAGAGGATGATCGCCCGGGGCCGCAGGGCCGCCAGCGCCGCCTCGGCCTTGTCGTAGGGATGGATCTCGCAATAGACGCCGCTCTCGCGCACCCGCCGCGCGATGAGCTGGGTCACCTGGCTCCCGAAATCGACGATCAGGACGCGCTCATGATGGGCTTTGGCGTGGTGGGCGTCTGTCATGGCGTTCCGTTCGTCGGGGTCGTTCGCGCGTCGGCGCTGTTTGGAACCATATAAAACACAGAAAAAACGGGATGATACGCGGATATTCTTCGGAATTGAGCCCAGGTCCGTTCGGTGTTTTCTGTGTGTTCCGTGGTTTGAATAGGGGGCGCCTGCGGCGCGCAGGGAAGACCGATGGCAAGGCTCATCCCGCCTTCTCCAGCACCGCGACGTAGAAGCCGTCGGTGTCCGAGGTCCGGGGGGTGAGGCGCAGGTCGCCGGCGGGGGTGAGGAACGGCGTCACGGCGGGGTCGGCCGTCGCCGGTCGGCGCACGAAGCCCGGCGCACGGGCCAGGAACGCTTCGACGCGGTCCTCGTCCTCATCGGGCAGCACCGAACAGGTGACATAGACGATCCGGCCGCCCGGCTTGACGAAGGTCGCGCCGGCGTCCAGCACCGCATCCTGATCGGCCTGCCGCTTCGCCAGGGCCTCGGGCGTCAGCCGCCACTTGGTGTCGGGATGGCGCCGCCACGAACCGGTCCCCGTGCAGGGGGCGTCGATGAAGACCACGTCCATCCGCCCCTCCAGGCCCTTCAGCGGGTCCTTGTTGAGCGGCGTCCGGACCTGGAGGCTGCGCACCCCGGCCCGCTCGCCGCGCCGCACCGTGTCGGCCAGCCGCCGCGCGTCGGAGTCGTAGGCGTAGATCTGCCCGGTGTTGGCCATCGCCGCCGCCAGGGCCAGGGTCTTGCCGCCGCCGCCGGCGCAGAGGTCCAGCACCTGGGCGCCCTTCACCTCGCCGGCGGCCAGGGCGGCGATCTGGCTGCCCAGGTCCTGCACCTCGAACCAGCCCTTGCCGAACTGCGGGATCGCCTCGACCGCGCCCGAGCGCGCCGCCGCGTCCGGCGCGGGAATGCGCACCGCGTTGGGCGCGAGCCCGGGAACGACCGGATCGAAGGGCCCCAGCGCCTTCAGCGCCCGCGCCGGATCGGTCTTCAGCGTATTGACCCGCAGGTCCACCGGCGCCCGTTCGGCCAGCGCCGCCCCCTCCTGGGCCCGCGCGTCGCCGAACGCCCGCGCCATCGCCGCGTCCAGCCAGTCGGGATAATCGCCGCGCACCGAGGCCGGCGCCTCGTCCAGGTCGCGCGACGACTCCAGCGCGGCCCGTTCGTCGTCGGTGAGAGGTCCCGGCCCGTGCGGCGCCTCGTCCGCCGCCTCGGCCACCCGTTCCACGGGCCAACCCCAGGTGAAGCGAAGCGCCGCCAGCGCCGCGGCGCGCGAGCCGTCCCGCCCCATCCGCCAGCCCAGCGAGCGGCGGCGGCGCAACACGTCCAGCACCAGACCCGAGACCCAGGCCCGGTCCTTGGCGCCGGCATAGCGCGCCGCGTCGCCCCAGGCCTTCAGGGCGAGGCGCACGGGCCGACGCCGCGTCTCGATCTCGTCCAGGACCTCTATGGCCGCGGCCAACCGCCCGCCGTCACGCATCGAACTACCTGACGAGCGCGAAGAGCAGCATCGCCAGCCCGATCATGGATACGAACCAGACCAGCGTCCGCGCGAGCGGAACGCCCGAGGCGTACAGCGGGGCGTAGAGCGCCCGTCCCGCCACATAGAGGCCGGCGCCCCACACCGTCAGGTCTCCGCCCAGCCGCCCGGCGGCCGCGCAGCCCAGGACCGCCGCGGCGAAGAAGGGGAAGGTCTCGGCGAAGTTCCAGAACGCCCGGTGCAGGCGCGCCGCCACGCCGGTGATCGGCATGGGCGTGTCGCGCGGGCCCGCCGCCCACTTCAGGTCCTGCTGCCGGCGCGCCGCGGCGGCCGCCCACAGGAGCTGGACCAGCCCCAGGATCGCCGCCACCCCCAGGAGCTTCAGCTCCACCGCCACCTCGCCGCCCATGACCGTCTCCCCTCTCGCTCCGACCTAGCCGGCGCTCGGATAGTTGGGCGCCTCACGGGTGATCATCACGTCGTGGACATGGCTTTCGCGCAGGCCCGCATTGGTGATGCGGATGAACCGCGCCCGCTCTCGGAACTCGGCCAGGCTTGCGCCGCCCACATAGCCCATCGCCGCGCGCAGCCCCCCCACCATCTGGTGCAGGATCGGGCCGATCGGCCCCTTGTAGGGCACCTGGCCCTCGATGCCCTCGGGCACCAGCTTGAGCGCGTCCTTCACGTCCTTCTGGAAGTAGCGGTCGGCCGAGCCCTGGCCCATGGCGCCCAGCGAGCCCATCCCGCGATAGGCCTTGTAGGACCGCCCCTGGTACAGGAACACCTCGCCCGGCGCCTCGTCGACGCCGGCGAACACCGAGCCCATCATCGCCACCGAGGCGCCCATGGCCAGCGCCTTGGCCAGGTCGCCAGAATACTTGATCCCGCCGTCGGCCACGACCGGCACGTCGGTGCCCGCCGCCGCGCGCACGGCGTCGGCGATGGCGGTGAGCTGGGGCACGCCCACGCCGGCCACGATGCGCGTCGTGCAGATCGAGCCCGGCCCGATCCCCACCTTCACCGCATCGGCGCCCGCGTCGATCAGGGCCCGCGCGCCGTCGTAGGTGGCGACGTTGCCGGCCACCACCTGCACCCGGTTGCTCTCGCGCTTCACCCGGGCGACCGCCTTGGCCACCTCGGCGTTGTGGCCGTGGGCGGTGTCGATCACCACCACGTCCACGCCGGCCTCCACCAGCGCCATCGAGCGCTCGTAGCCCGCGTCCCCCACCGTCGAGGCGGCGGCCACCAGCAGGCGGCCCTGGGCGTCCTTGGCCGCATTCGGGTGCGCCTGGGACTTCTCCATGTCCTTGACGGTGATGAGCCCGACGGCGTGGCTGTCCTCGTCCACGACGATCAGCCGCTCGATCTTGTGCCGGCGCAGCAGGTCGCGCGCCTCGGCCTGGGTGACGCCCTCGCGGACCGTCACGAGCCCTTCCTTGGTCATCAGCGCCTTGGCCGGGATGTCGTCGCGCGCCTCGAACCGCATGTCGCGGTTGGTGAGGATGCCGCACAGCCGGCCGGCGCCGTCGACCACGGGGAAACCCGAGATCTTCCGCCGGGCCATGATCTGGCGGACCTCGCCCAGCGTGGTGTCGGGATGGATGGTCAGCGGGTTGATGACCATGCCGCTCTCGTACCGCTTCACCTCGCGGACATGGTCGGCCTGCTCGTCCACCGTAAGGTTCCGGTGCACCACGCCAATGCCGCCGGCCTGGGCCATGGCGATGGCCAGACGGCTCTCGGTGACCGTGTCCATGGCGGCGGACACGAGCGGTATGTTCAGACTGATTTCGCGCGTGAACCGGGTGGAGACGTCCACCTGCGTGGGCATCACGTCGGACGCCCCGGGTTCGAGCAAAACATCGTCGAAGGTGAGCCCTTCGCGAATCTCCATGAGACTCTCCGTTTTGCGGGACGCGTATAGGGGCGCCGCGGCGTCGGGAGCAAGGGGCCTGAGGGGCGCGTTCATGCGATTGCGGTCTCCTGTGCTGGACGGCCGCGCCGGGCGAGGCCGAAGGTCATGGCGAACATCACGAGGCAGAGGGCCGAGGTCATGAGCACCGCCCCCGTGGGCGAACGCTCCAGGGCCAGGGCGAAGACGGTGGGGCCGAAGACCTGCGCGATCAGCGCCGGCCGGCCGAGGATCGCCGAGCGGTACGCATAGTCGCGGTCGCCGTAGAGGCTGAGGGGCAGGACGCCCTTGGCCACCGCCAGCATCCCGTTCCCGGCGCCCTGCCCCAGCGCCAGGGCGGCTCCACCCGCCTGGCCGCCGGCGGCCAGGAGGCCCAGGACGCCAGCCGGGTGCATCAGCGTCGCCGCACGGGTCGTCGCCACCGGGTTCAGCCGGCGCAGCACCGTGAACTCCAGGAACCGCACGCTGACGGCCGCCACCCCCACCAGACCCGCGGCCGCCGCGGCCTGGGTGATCGTCAGGCCGAAGTGCGCCAGCAACCGCGGCAGGTGGGCGCTCATGCAGGTCGAGACGAACCAGGCGCAGGCGAAGAGGACAGCGAGCTGGATCATCGTGCGATCCCAGCGCACGGCGCCCGTCGCCGCGTCGTGTCGGGGACCGCCGCGCGTGCGCGGACAGAGCCAGGCGGAGAGCGGCAGGCAGAAGAGCAGTTGGACGCCCGCCCAGGCGAAACAGGCGCCGCGCCAGCCGAACGCCTCGGCGAACCCGGCGGTCAGCGGCCAGCCCAGGGTCGAGCCCAGCCCGCCGATCAGGGCCACGCCGGTGATCGGGCGGCGCGCGGCCTCGCCATAGAGCTGGACCAGGATGGCGAAGGGCGTGGGCGACAGGCCCAGCGCCTGGCCGGCGCCGACCACCGCCATCGCGACCGCCAGCCCCACGCCGTCCCCCGCGACCCCGGTCAGGGCCAGGCCGGCGGCCAGGACGACATGAGAGGACAACAGCACCGGCTTCCCGCCCCGCGCGTCGATGTGCCGGGCCACGCGGGGCGCCACCAGCGCCGGGACGGCCAGCGACAGCGAGACGGTGGCGAAGACGAACGCCGTGCTGACGGAAAGGTCGCGGGCCACCGCGTCGCCCAGGACGCCCATGAGGTAGAAGCTGCATGCGAAGGCCACGACCTGGCCCAGGCCAAGGCCGGCCACCACCGCGGCGGGATGCCGGCGCTGCGCTTCGCCCTCGCTCATTCCGCGCCGTCGCCGTGCGCGAAGACTATGAAATCGCCATAGGTGGGCTTCTCCGCGACCGCTCCCGCCGCCAGATCGGCGTCCAGCCGGGCGAAGCCTTCGACCAGTTCCGCCTCGGAAAGGTGCTCGAACACCGACACCGCACGCAACTTCAGCCGCGCGACCGCAGCGGCCATGTCGCCCTCGAACGGCAGCTCCATCTGGATGGAGGCCATCGTTCGGAAGCCCGCCGCCTCGAACAGCGCCCGGGCCTCGGCCTCGCTGGGGAACATGGCGCGCTCCACCTCCCAGCTGCCGGGGAAGTAGCCCCGCCACCAGTGATCGGGAATCCGGTCGCGGAAGGTGCTGCGCAGGATCAGCCGGCCACCGGGCTTCAGGACACGGGCGATCTCTCGCGCCGCGGCCGGTTTGTCCTGCACATGGTGATAGGACAGGAACATCAGCACGAAGTCGGCCTGAGCATCGGCCAGCGGGATCGCCTCGGCGCGGCCGGCCACGTAGGCGACGCTGTCGTGCCGGCTGCCCGCCTCGGCCGCCCGGCGCATCCCGTCCGCCGGCTCGACGCCGTGGATCGGACCGCCGAAAGCCTCGGCGAGCGCCGGCGTGAACCGCCCGGTCCCCGAGCCCAGATCGACGCCGGTCAGCGGCCGCCGCGCAGGCAGGTGTTCGGCGAAGACGGCCATGTAGCGGGCGATCGCGTCGGCCGGCAGGGCGCGGCCCTGGGCGTAGTGCGGATGCTGGACCTTGTCGTAGTCCACCCGGGCGAGAGGCTGACGGGGCGTGGGGTCTTCCATGACGAGCCTATGCCCGGATTGCCCGCGCGAGGAAATCGACTTATCTGACATCTGATGTTCCAAAATCTCACATCCGGAACACTGCCGTCCCTCAACGCCCTGCGCGCCTTCGAAGCCGTGGCGCGCACCGGCCGGGTGACGCTGGCCGCCGAGGAGCTGTCCGTCACCCACTCCGCCGTCAGCCGTCAGGTGAAGGCGCTTGAGGCCGCCCTGGGCGTGAAGCTGTTCTCCGGCCCGAAGAACCGGCTGGAGCTCACCGACGCCGGCCGGGAGCTGATGGCGCCGCTCACCGAAGCCTTCGACCAGATCGCGGGCGCCGTGCGGCGCGTCCGCACCGGCGCCGAGGACCTGCACATCGCCGTCAACGCCAGCCTGTCGGTGAAATGGCTGATCCCGCGCCTGGGCGGCTTCCAGGCGGCCCATCCCGAGGTGCGCCTCCACCTCTCGGAGCTCGCCGCCCACGCCACGGCCCACCGCGGCGCCCAGGCGGTCGTGCGCATCGTGCCCCTGGCCCGCGCCACGGCGCCGGACTGCACGCCCTTCATCCGCAACGCCCTGGGCGCGGTCATGTCGCCCGAGATGGCGGCGCGATGCGGGAACGATCCCCTGCGCGCGCCACGCCTGGCCGCCGCCACCCATCCCGAGGCCTGGCCGGTCTTCGCCGAGCACGCGGGGGTCGAACTGCCCCCCGCCGCCGAGCGGGCGTTCCCCCACGTCCACTTCGCGCAGGACGCGGCCCTGGCCGGCCTGGGCGCAGCCGTCGTCTCCTGGCCCCTGTGCATCGGCGAGGTGCAGTCGGGCCGGCTCGTCGCCCCGCTCGGCTTCCTGGCGTCGGGCAGCGCCTTCGCCATGCTGACGGCGCCCGGCGCCGAAGGCCGCGCCCTGAGCCGCTTCCGCGACTGGCTCGTCGCCGAAGGGATGAAGACGCCTCCGCCGCCCGGCCCCGCCCTTCGCGCCTGACGCCTTCCTACCCGACGCCTTCCTGCCTACCCTGTCGCCAGGCAGCACGACGGGAGGACTTGCAATGGACGGATGGGACGGTCGGGGCCTGGTCTCGACGGCATGGCTCCAGGCGCACCTGGACGACCCGGACCTGCGGATCTTCGACGCGACGGTCCACCTGCGCCCGGCGACGCCCGGCCCCTATCGCGTCGAGAGCGGCCGCGCCGACTACGAGGCCGCCCACATCCCCGGCGCCGCCTTCCTCGACCTCGCGGCCGACCTCTCGGACACGGCCTCGCCGCTCACCTTCACCCACCTGCCGGCGGCCTCCCTGGCCGAGGCGCTGGGCGCCGCGGGCGTCGGCGCAGACTCCCGTGTCGTCATCTACAGCAGCACGACGCCCATGTGGGCCACGCGCCTGTGGTGGATGCTGCGCGCCGCGGGCTTCGACGCCGCGGCGGTGCTGGACGGCGGCCTCGTCGCCTGGACGGCCGAAGGACGGCCCACGGAATCGGGAACGCGCCGCTATCCGCCCACGAAGCTCGCGCTCGCCGACCGCGCGGACGCCTGGGCCGGCAAGGCCGAGGTCCTGGCCGCCATCGGCGACGGCGGAGTCTGCACGATCAACGCCCTTCCGCCCGGCGTCCACAGCGGCGAATCCGGGACGAACTACGGCCGCCCCGGCCACATCAAGGGCAGCGTCAACGTGCCCTACGCCGGCCTGCTGGATGAGGCCGGCCGGTACCGGCCCGACGCCGAGCTGCGTGGCCTGTTCGAGGCGGCGGGCGCGCTCCAGCGACCCCGCGTCATCTGCTACTGCGGCGGCGGCATCTCGGCCACGATGGACGCGCTGGCCCTCGTCCGCCTGGGGCATCCCGCCGTGGCCGTCTATGACGGCTCCATGTCGGAATGGGTGCGCGATCCCGACCTGCCGATGGAGACCGGCGCCTGAAGCCCGTCCTCACCGTCCCCTGAAGCCGGTGGCGACGAAGAAGACTTCCGACGAATCCTGTCGGCTGGCCTTGGGCTTGATGTTCCGGACCTCCCGGAAATGACGCTTCAGGCGCGCCATGAGGTCGTCGGCGCCGCCCCCCTGGAACGCCTTGGCCACGAACGCGCCCCCCGGATTGAGCACCTCGACGCCGAAGTCGATCGCCGACTCGATGAGGCCCATGATGCGCAGGTGATCGGTCTCGCGATGGCCGATCGTGTTGGGCGCCATGTCCGACATGACGAGGTCGGGCGGTCCGCCCAGGCGCGCGATCAGTTCGGGCGCGCAGGCCGGATCGGTGAAGTCCATCTGCAGGATCTGGGCGGGCGGCAGCGGGTCGACCGGCAGCAGGTCCACGCCCACGATGTCGGTGACCCCGCGCTCGATGGCCACCTGGGTCCACCCGCCCGGCGCAAGGCCCAGGTCCACCACCCGCGCGCCCTTGCGGAAGAAGTGGAAGCGGTCGTCGATCTCGCTGA
Organism: Phenylobacterium sp.; assembly: GCF_037189685.1. Taxonomy (GTDB): domain Bacteria; phylum Pseudomonadota; class Alphaproteobacteria; order Caulobacterales; family Caulobacteraceae; genus Phenylobacterium. Next base: position 35,928 of record NZ_JBBCIT010000015.1, read on the forward strand.
TCTTGAACGCCGCCCGGCTGCGATAGCCCATGTTGCGGGCCTTGGCCGCGAAGGGGTCGTTGATCTGGCGCTCCAGCCAGGCCTGCTGGCTCTTGGTGCGCTCCTTGGCGGTCTTCAGGCGCGCGGGCTTTCCGCGACCGCCTTCCTGCCCGCCGCTGGGCGGGCGCACCATGCGCTTGCGGGGAGGCTCGGTCATGCGGCGTCCGCGGCGGGCGCGCGCCCGCCGCCCTTCCCCCGCCGGCGCCTGCGGCGCTTGCGCGCGCTGCGGTCGGACATGAGCGACAGCAGGATGCCCTCGCGCAGGCCCCGGTCGGCCACGCGGACCCGGTCGCACGGCCACAACTCCTGAACCGCCTGAAGGATCGCCGCTCCGGCCAGCACCAGGTCGGCGCGGTCGGGGCCGATGCACGGCTGCGCCGCCCGCTCGGCGGCGCTCAGGCCCAGAAGCCGCCCCGCCGCGGCATCGCAATCGCGCCGTGTCATCCAGATGCCGTCCACGCGGTTGCGATCATAGCGCGGCAGGTCGAGGTGCAGCCCGGCCAGGCTTGTGATGGCCCCCGACGTCCCCACCAGATGCGCCCGGCCGGCCTCGAACACCGGACGCATGGGATCGGCCCGGCGGAAGGCGGCGATCTCGTCCTTCACATGCTCCACCATCTGCCGGAACCAGCCTTCGGTGGCGACCTCGCCCTCGGGGAACCGCTCGGCCAGGGTCACGACGCCGATCGGCGCCGACATCCAGGCCCGCACCGGCGGCGAACCCACGGGCGGTGCGGCCTTGAGGTCCACCCAGGACAGCTCGGTGGACCCGCCGCCGACGTCGACCACCAGAGCGGCCTCATGATTTCCATCCAGGAGATTGAGGCAGCCGGCCACCGACAGCCGCGCCTCCTCCTGCGGCGTGATGACCTGGAGGCGCACGCCCGCCTCGTCGGCCACGCGATCGACGAAGGCCTGGCCGTTGTCGGCGATCCGGCAGGCCTGGGTGGCGATGGCGCGGAACTTCGCCACCCGGCGGCGGCGCACCTTCTCGCCGGCCACCTTCAGCGCCGCGACCGCGCGGTCCATCGCCGCCTCCGACAACCGACCGCTCTGGGTCAGGCCCTCGCCCAGCCGCACGATACGCGAATAGGCCTCGACCACCCGGAAACCATGAGGCGCCGGCGTGGCGATCAGCAACCGGCAGTTGTTCGTCCCGAGATCCAGCGCCGCATAGCACGCCGGCTCGCCCGCCGGCCTCTCCCGGCCGTCCGATCCTTCCCGGCCGCGGCTCGCCGGCGCGGGCGCGCGCAGCGCCTCCCCCATGGACCTCACCCGTCCTACGCAGATGCAGGCCCCGGCGGGGCGCGCCTCATTTCGAGGCGACTGTAGCAAGGACGCCGCGCCCCCGGAAGACGACGGTTGAATGACGGTCAGCCGGCATTACGTTCACCTTCCAGTCAGCACGGGGGGCTTAGATTCGCGGTCATGAGCACGCGACTCGCCAAATTCACCATCGGCCAAGTCGTCCGCCACCGCGTCTATCCGTTCCGGGGCGTGATCTTCGACGTCGATCCGATCTTCTCGAACACCGAGGAGTACTGGCTCTCGATCCCGGAGCACATCCGGCCGCACAAGGACCAGCCGTTCTACCATCTGCTGGCCGAAAACGACGAGGCGGCGTACGTCGCCTATGTCTCGGAGCAGAACCTCGAGGTGGACGAAACCGGCCAGCCGGTGGGCCATCCCCAGGCCTCGCTGATCTTCGACGCCTTCGACGAGGGCCACTACAAGCTTCGCCCCGGCATCGGCCACTGACTCCCCCGCCAAGGCGGCCGATCGGCGCATGATTTTTCCGGCGAAAAGCCGGATTCACGGTCATTTCGAACGGAACTTGCGCCAGCTTGAGGCCATTCTCGGCGCATGGCCGTCACGACCGACATCGCGCCGCCCGCTGGCGCCCGCGCCGACTGGACGATCGACCAGCACTGGGAGCGCTACGCCCCGGCCGAGCACGAGGTGTGGGTCACGCTGTACGAGCGTCAGGCCGCGCTCCTGCCCGGCCGCGCCTGCGATCCCTTCCTTCGGGGCCTGGACGCGCTGGACCTGCACCGCGCCGGCATCCCCGACTTCGCGCGCATCAGCGAGGAGCTGCGCCGCCTGACCGGGTGGAGCGTCGTGGCCGTGCCGGGCCTCGTGCCCGACGACGTCTTCTTCGACCACCTGGCCAACCGGCGCTTCCCGGCCGGACAGTTCATCCGCCGGCCCGACCAGCTCGACTACCTCCAGGAGCCCGACGTCTTCCACGACGTCTTCGGCCATGTGCCGATGCTCACCGACCCCACCTTCGCCGACTACATGCAGGCCTATGGCGAGGGCGGCCTCCGCGCGCTGGGCCGCGGCCAGCTCCACCAGCTCGCCCGGCTCTACTGGTACACGGTGGAGTTCGGCCTGATGCAGACGCCGGCCGGCCTGCGCATCTACGGCGCCGGCATCGTCTCCAGCCGCGCCGAATCCGTCTTCGCCCTCGACGATCCCTCGCCCAACCGCCTGGGCTTCGACCTCGAGCGGGTGATGCGCACCCCCTACCGGATCGACGACTTCCAGCAGGTGTATTTCGTCATCCCGTCGCTGCGGACCCTCCTCGACGCGACCCTCCAGGACTTCGGCGGTCTCTACGCCCGCCTGGCCGGAGCCGAGGACGTCCCCATCGACGCCGTCCTGCCCGCCGACCACGTCGTGACGCACGGAACCCAGGCCTACGCCGGCGCCCGGCCACTCACCGGGCGATAGCGCCAGGCCCTCGATCATCGGGTCCTCGACCGTCGGGCCCGCCGCAGCGGAGTCCGACGACGGGAGGTCACTTCTTCTGGCCGGCCAGATAGTCCAGCGCCGTGAGGACCTGGGCCCGAACGCCGACCTCCATCGCGCCCTCGTCGGCCACGTGGAAGAACGGCGAGTGGTTGACGCCCTTCGGGAAGCCGATGCCGAGGTTGTAGAACAGGCCCGGGATCTGCTGCTGGTAGTAGGAGAAATCCTCGGCGCCGGTGATGAAGTCGATGTCGTCCTTGACCTTGCCGCGCGCGGCGCGGTCCAGCGACGGCTTCATCCTCGCGGAAAGGGCGGGGTCGTTGGTGGTGACCGGGTTGGGCGTGCCCCAGTTGATTTTTCCCGTGCCGCCGTAGCGGGCCGAGATGCTCTCCACCGCCTTCTCGGCGCGGGCCATGACGTCCTTGCGCAGCGCCGGGTCGAACGTGCGCAGGGTGCCGGCCAGCTCGAAGTCGTCGGGGATGATGTTGTAGCGGACCCCGCCGTGGACCGTGGCCACCGTCAGGATGGTGGGCGTGCGGGTGACGTTGATCTGGCGGGCGGCGATCTGGTTGAAGGCCAGGACGATCTCGGCCTGCATCGAGGCGATGTCGATCCCGGCCCAGGGGTTCGCGCCGTGGGTCTGCTTGCCGGTGAGCGTGACGGTGTAGCGGTCGGACGCGGCCATCATCGGGCCCGGCCGCCAGGCCAGGGCCCCCGGTTCGCCCGGCACCACGTGCAGGCCGAAGATCGCCGAAGGCCTGGGGTTGGCGAACACCCCTTCCTTGAGCATGAGCGGCGCCCCGCCCTCCTCGCCGACGGGCGGCCCCTCCTCGGCCGGCTGGAAGACGAAGACCACCGTGCCCGGTATCTGGTCGCGCATGCCGGCCAGGACCTCGGCCGCGCCCATGAGGATGGCCACGTGGGCGTCGTGGCCGCAGGCGTGCATGACGTTCACGGTCTGGCCGTTGTAGGTCGCCGTCGCTTTCGAGGCGAACGGCAGGCCGGTCTGCTCCGCCACCGGCAGGCCGTCCATGTCGGCGCGCAGGGCCACGACGCCGCCGGGCCGGCCGCCCTTCAGAACGCCGACCACGCCGGTCTTGGCGACGCCGGTGCGCACCTCGATCCCCAGGCTGCGCAGATGGTCGGCGACCAGCGCGGCGGTGCGCACCTCCTGGTTGCCCAGCTCGGGATGCTGATGGATGTCGCGCCGCCAGGCGACGACCTTGGGCTGGACCTTGGCGGCGGCGGCGAAGACCGCGCGATCGAAGGCCTGGGCCGCGGCCGGGGCGCCCGCCCCCAGGCCGGCGCCGAGGGCCAGAACCGCCGCCAGCGCCGCACCGGTCAAACGAAGTCGCGTCATGGAACTCCCCCTCAAGGTCTGATGATACGGCCGCCCGTCATCGGTCGAGCGACGCCCGTCGTGGCCGGGAACGAGATCGGCAGGCCGCGCAAGCTGCGGACGGCCAGCAGGGCGATGGCTTCGGCCTCGATCGCGTCGCCGCGCCAGCCCGCTTCCTCGGCCGCGACCACGGGGGCTCCGGCGCACTCCGCCAGGGCGGCCATGATCTGGGGGTTGTGGCGACCTCCGCCGGTGACGATCACCTGGGACGGCTTCACCGGGCTGCGCTCCAGGCCCAGTCGGACGGTCTCGGCGGTGAACGCCACCAGCGTCGCCGCGGCGTCCTCGATCTGGAGGGCGTCGAGAGGCCCCATGTCGAAGTCGTGGCGGTCCAGCGACTTCGGCGGCGGCGCGTCGAAATAGGGGTGGGCCAGCAGGGTGCGCAGCACCGTCTCGTCCACCCGGCCCACGCTGGCGTACTTGCCCTCGGCGTCGTAGCGGCCCGCCCGGCGGGCCTGCATGAGCAGGTCGATCATCCCGTTGCCGGGGCCGGTGTCGAAGGCCGACAGTTCGCCCGGCCCGGTCCAGAGGGTGAGATTGGCGACGCCGCCCACATTGAGCACAGCCAGCGGCGGGGCCAGCCCGGACTCGCGGGCGCGCGCCTGATGGTAGACAGGAGCCAGGGGCGCGCCCTGTCCGCCGGCCGCGACGTCGGCGCTGCGGAAATCGAACGCCACCGGCCGCCCGCACAGGCGCGCCAGGACCGCAGCGTCGCCCAACTGGACCGTACGCCCCGGCCGGTCGCCGTCCGGGCGCTCGTGCAGCACCGTCTGGCCGTGCATGCCGATCAGGTCGAAGTCGGGCCACGACAGGCCGTGAACCTGGAGGAAGGCCTCGGCGGCGGCGAAATGCTCCTCGGCGACCATCTGGGCGGCGTGGTGGAAGATTGGGGGCTCCGACGCGCCGCGGGGCCATTCCCGCGCCTGGCGCGTCGCTTCCAGAAGCACGTCGCGCACGGCGTCGGTCAGCTTGCGCTCGCCGGCCGGGCCGAAGGCGAGGATCTTCTCGCCGTCGGTGTCGAGCACCGCCATGTCGACGGCGTCGAGCGAGGTTCCCGTCATGAATCCGAGCACGAGCATGGCCGCCTTGACTGCCATGTCCGTCGCCGGGTAGCTAGCCGGCATGATCGACCGCCGCCCCACCACCGGCCGCTATTACCGCCTGCCCCTCTAGCAGGCGACCGATCCCACGCGCCTGCCCTTCCCGGCCGGCGCCTCGACGAACCTTCCAGAGCGCCGGCCTCCATCGCCAGAGGAGTCCGTCCGTGAACCCCGCCATGTCCCTCGAAATCACCGCCGCCCCCGTGCTAGAGCGCGCCCGTCCAACACCAGAGACCCCGCCGCAGATGCCCGACGACGCCTTCCAGTCCGAGTTCCTCAAGACGTTGCAGGCGCGCGGCTACATCAACCAGGCGACCCATCCCGAGGAACTGGACGGCCTGGCCGCCAAGGGGCCGATCGTGGCCTACATCGGCTTCGACGCCACGGCGGCCAGCCTGCACGTGGGCCACCTGTTCTCGATCATGACGCTGCGCCGGCTCCAGCAGACCGGGCACAAGCCCATCGTGCTGATGGGCGGCGGGACGACCAAGGTGGGCGACCCCACCGACAAGGAGGGCCAGCGGCCGCTGCTCACCGACGAGCAGATCCAGGCCAACATCGCCTCGATCAAGACGGTGTTCTCCCGGTTCCTGACCTTCGGCGATGGGCCGACCGACGCGGTGATGGTCAACAACGCCGACTGGCTGGAACAGTTCGGCTACGTCCAGTTCCTGCGCGACTACGGCGTCCACTTCACCATCAACCGGATGCTGGCGTTCGACAGCGTGAAGCTGCGGCTGGAACGCGAGCAGCCGATGACGTTCCTCGAGTTCAACTACATGCTGATGCAGTCGGTGGATTTCCTGGAGCTGTCGCGCCGCCACGGCTGCGTGCTGCAGATGGGCGGCTCGGACCAGTGGGGCAACATCGTCAACGGGGTGGAGCTGATCCGCCGCGTGGATGGCAAGCCGGCGTTCGGCCTGACCACGCCGCTGCTGGCGACCGCCTCGGGCCAGAAGATGGGCAAGACCCTGGGCGGCGCCGTGTGGCTGAACGCCGACCTGCGCAGCCCCTACGACTACTGGCAGTTCTGGCGGAACACCGAGGACGCCGACGTGGGCCGCTTCATGCGCCTGTTCACTGACCTGCCGCTGGACGAGATCGCCCGGCTGGAAGCCCTGCCGGGGGCCGGGATCAACGAGGCCAAGAAGGTGCTGGCGAACGAGGCCACGCGCCTGCTGCACGGCGCCGAGGCGGCGGCGACGGCCGAAGCGGCCGCCACGGCGGCGTTCGAACAGGGCCGGCTGTCGGACGACCTGCCGACCCACGAGGTCGACCGGGGTGTTCTGGACGCCGGCGTGGCCTTGGCCGCCCTCGCCGTCGAGGCCGGCCTCGCGGCGTCCAAGGGCGAGGCGCGCCGCCTGGCCAAGGGCGGCGGCCTGCGCCTGAACGACAGGGCCGAGACCGACGGCGACCGCCTGGTGACCGACGCCGACATCGTCGACGGCGTGGTGAAGCTGGGCGCGGGCAAGAAGAAGATCGTGCTGGTCAAGCCTGTGTGAAACGTCCCGCTCCCAGGCGGGGCGGGACAGGAGATTTGAGATGACCCAACTCGCCGATGGCGCCGAGGCGCCGGACTTCGACCTGGAGACGCCCGACGGCCGGGTGAAGCTGGCGGACTTCGCCGGCCGGACACTGGTGCTCTATTTCTATCCCAAGGACGACACCTCGGGCTGCACCCGGGAAGCGCAGGACTTCACGGCCCTGGCGGACGACTTCGCCGCTGCGGGGGTGACGGTGGTGGGCGTCTCCAAGGACAGCGTGGCCTCGCACCGCAAGTTCGCGACCAAGCACGGACTGGGCGTGGTGCTGGCTTCCGACCCCGGAGGGACGGTGGTCGAGCGCTACGGGTCCTGGGTGGAGAAGAGCCTCTACGGTCGCAAGTACATGGGCATCGACCGCTCGACCTTCCTGATCCGGGACGGCCGGATCGTGAAGTCCTGGCGCAAGGTGAAGGTGCCGAACCACGCCGCCCAGGTGCTGGCGGCGGCCCGGGCGGCATGAGGCGCCTGTCGGTTTTCCGACGTTTGTTTGACCGAACGGGTTGCCTGTCGGAAAAAAGTCGTCGCATATCGCGGCGGTCCAGGGGCGCGGGGACTTCAGCGTACGCATGCAACGACTGACTCAGCTCAGCCGCTCGCTCGTAGAGCTATTTCCGGAACGCCATCTCTATGTGCGTTCCGGCGGGGCCATGAAGGCCTTCGTTCTGACGACCCGAAAGCAGCTCGTCCTGGCCGGCGGCGTGGCCGTGGGCGCCCTGTGGCTGGGCGTCAGCACGGCGGCGCTGTTCGTCAACCTGATGTCGGCCTCGGCGGCGGATCGCGAGATCGCGCGGCTCAAGGCCCAGTCGGAACGCTATGTCGCCGACCGGCAGGCGCGGCTGGACAGCGCGATGGCGCGGTTGAACGCCGCCACCGGCTCGAACGGCGACATGGCCGCCGCGATCGAGAAGCGGCACGCCGCGCTGGCCCTGCTGCTCACCGACATCAAGGGCGCGCCGGGCGCCGCAGAGGCCCTGACGCCCGCCATCAACCGCGCCCTGGCCAACCAGGACGCCAGCCCCCTGCGCCGCGTGGAGCATGTGCGCATCGGCCAGGAACAGCTTCTGGAAGCCGCCGACTCCTTCGCCAAGGACCGCGCCGACCGGCTGCGGCTGGCCTTCCGCATGGCGGGCCTCTCGCCCTCGTCGTTCGTGGACCGCAGCGGGGCCCTGGGCGGGCCGCTGATCGAGTCCCGCGACCCGCGCGCGCTGGCCGCGGTGCTGGACGTGGACGAGGACTTCGCCGTGCGCATCCAGCGCGCCGCGCGCGAACTGCGGGAAGCCGAGTCCCTGGGCGAGGCGGTGGACGACCTGCCGCTGGGCGTCCCGACCCGCGCCGCACGCCAGACCAGCGGCTTCGGCGTCCGCCTCGACCCCTTCACCCGCCGGCCGGCGTATCATTCGGGTCTGGACTTCGCCGGCGGCCACGCGACCCCCATCCATGCCACCGGGCCGGGCGTGGTCTCATACGTCGGCCGCCGGTCCGGCTACGGGAACGTGGTCGAGATCGACCACGGACGCGGGCTGAAGACCCGCTACGCCCACCTCTCGGGCTTCGCCGTGCGGCCGGGACAACGGGTGGCCGTGGGCCAGCGGATCGCGGCGATGGGCTCCACCGGCCGCTCGACCGGCACGCACCTGCACTATGAGGTCTGGGTCAACGGCCGCGCCCAGAATCCCGGCCGTTTCCTGAAGGCGGGACAGTATGTTCAGCAGGGCGACTAAGGCCACCGCCGCAGAACCATCCCACCCGCGGAAACTCGCCTCCGCGCCGCCGGTCGCCGCTTCGCTGGTCGCCGAGGGCGTCCGCATCGCCGGCAACCTGGAGACGTCCGGCGACGTCCATCTGGACGGCGCCGTCGAGGGCGACGTCCGCGTGGGCATGCTGGTCATCGGAGAGGCGGGCAGCGTCAACGGCGCCATCCACGCAGACGCCATCGAGGTGCGCGGCCGGGTCACCGGCGTGATCTGCGCCCGACGGGTCAAGCTGTGGGCCACCGCCCACGTGGACGGCGACATCAGCCACACCGAACTGGCCATCGAGGCCGGCGCCCACTTCGAGGGCCGCAGCCTGGCCCTGGTGCCACCACAGACCCCCGCTCTGGAAGCGCCCACTCCCCTCAACGTGGCGGCGGAATAGTCCCGCCCTGACCCCCGACAGGATCAGGCGGCGGGGTCAGGTCCGGGTCGCGCCGACGCGCTGGGCCAGGGCGGCGCCCATGAAGGGGTCGAGGTCGCCGTCGAGGACGCCCTGGGTGTCCGAGGTCTCCACGTCGGTGCGCAGGTCCTTCACCATCTGGTACGGCTGGAGCACATAGCTGCGGATCTGGTGGCCCCAGCCGATGTCGGTCTTCTGGTCCTCCAGCGCCTGGGCGGCGGCCTCGCGCTTCTCCAGCTCGGCCTCGTAGAGGCGCGCCTTCAGCATCTTCCAGGCCTGGTCGCGGTTCTGGTGCTGCGAGCGCTGGGTCTGGCAGGCCACCACGATCCCCGTGGGGATGTGGGTCAGGCGGACGGCGGAGTCGGTCTTGTTGACGTGCTGGCCGCCCGCGCCCGAGGCCCGGTAGGTGTCGGTGCGCACGTCGGCCGGGTTGATCTCGATCTCGATGGTGTCGTCCACCACCGGATAGACCCACACGGACGCGAAGCTGGTGTGGCGCTTGGCGGCGGCGTCGAAGGGCGAGATGCGGACCAGGCGGTGGACTCCGCCCTCGGTCTTCAGCCAGCCATAGGCGTTGGGTCCCTTCACCTGCAGGCTGACCGACTTGATGCCCGCCTGCTCGCCGGGCGTCTCTTCCAGCAGCTCGACCTCCATGCCGTGGGCGTTGGCCCAGCGGCTGTACATGCGCAGCAGCATGCCGGCCCAGTCGTTGGATTCCGTGCCGCCCGCCCCGGAGTTGATCTCCACGAAGGCGTCGTTGCCGTCGGCCTCGCCCGAGAGCAGGGCCTCCAGCTCGGCCCGGCCCGCGCGCTCGCGGATGGCCTTGAGCTGCCCCCTCGCCTCTTCGAGGCTGGCCTCGTCGCCTTCCTCGTCGGCCAGTTCGGCATAGCCGATGGCGTCGGCAAGGTCGCGCTCCAGCGACTGCACGGCCTCGACCTGGGCCGAGAGGCGCGAGCGGTCGCGGCTCACGGCCTGCGCCTCGCCCGGATTGTCCCAGAGGGTCGGGTCCTCGACCCGGGCGTTCAGCTCATCGAGTTTTCGAAGGGCCGGTTCCCAGTCAAAGACGCCTCCTGAGCAGTTCGATCGACTGCTCGATGTCGGCCTTGGCGGCCTCGACATCCGCTCTCATGGAGAGACTCCCAATACGTAAGGCCGGCGGGTCTAGCCCGCCCGGCGCGCCGGAACAAGGCCGGCTAGAACAAGTCGGACAGGTCGTCCCGCTTCTTCGGCGGCGGCGGCGCGACGGCCGCGCCGGCGTTGGGCGCGCCGGTCAGGCCGTCCTGCCAGACCTTGTCGTAGGGCTGTGGTCCCGAAGCGGCGCCCGCGGCGCCCAGTTCCTCGATCTGGAGCGACGGCTCGGTGCCCGGCCGGAAGGCCTCCCGGATGCCGCGGACCAGGGCGTACTTGGCGTTGGCCGGCGCCTTGAAGGGCGTCGCCGGCTCCTTCTCCAGGGCGGTCTTCATGAAGTCCACGAAGATCGGCACCGCGGCCACGCTGCCGGTCTCGTTCCGGCCCAGGCTGCGGTTGTCGTCGAAGCCGATGTAGACGCCCACCACGAGGTTCGGGGAGAACCCCATGAACCACGCCGAGCGGTAGTCGTTCGTCGTGCCGGTCTTGCCGCCCAGCGGCTTGCCGAGGGACGCGGCCTGGGTCGCCGTGCCGCGCAGCACCACGCCTTCGAGGAAGGAGGTGACCTGATAGGCGGTGACGGGATCCATCACCTGATCCCCGCCACGCGGGATGCGGGGGCTTTCCGATCCGGTGAACCCCGCGTCGCAGCGGAGGCAGTCGCGTCGGTCGGCGCGCCAGATCACCTTGCCGTTGCGGTCCTCGACCACCTCGATCAGGTGCGGCTGCACCAGCCGGCCGCCATTCACGAAGGACGAGTAGGCGCCGGACATGCGGTAGACCGTGGTCTCGCCCGCGCCCAGGGCCATCGCCAGGACCTTGTCCATCTTGGGCGTCACGCCCATGCGCACGGAGAGGTCCGAGATCTTGGTCATGCCGACGCTCTGGGCCAGGCGGACGGTCATGGTGTTGCGCGAGAGTTCAAGGCCCCGGCGCAGCGTGAGGGCGCCGTAGTAGTCGCGGCTGTAGTTCTCCGGGCTCCAGTCGCGGCCGCCATATCCGCGCAGGGTGATGGGCGCGTCCATCACCGTGTTGGCCGGCGTGTAGCCGCTCTCCAGCGCCGCCGCATAGACGATGGGCTTGAACGCCGATCCGGGCTGGCGCAGCGCCTGGGTGGCGCGGTTGAAGCTGGAGAGCGAGAACGAATAGCCGCCCACCATCGCCAGCACCCGGCCCGAATAGGGCTCCATCGCGACGATCGCGCCGTTCACCGCCGGCACCTGGCGCAGGCGATAGCTCTGGCCGTTGTCGGTCGCCTCGACGAAGACGAGGTCGCCGACGCCGATTCCCCGGCCGGCGCGGGCCCAGGAGACGTCCTGGCCGACGACAGGTCCGGTCTGGCCCTCGATCAGGCGCACCTGGACGCTCCCGCCCGCGACACTGGTGACGACGGCGCGCTTCCAGTCCTGCCGCTCGCGCGGCTTGATCGTCTTGCGGGCGATGTCCTCCCAGCCGTCCAGCGTCTCGACCTTGCCCCAGGCGCCGCGCCAGCCGTGGCGGCGGTCATAGGTCTCCAACCCCTTCATGAGCGCCTCCTTCGCCGCGCTCTGCAGGCGCGGGTCCAGGGTGGTGCGCATGTAGTAGCCGCCGGCGTTCAGCCGCTCGTCGCCCAGCTCCTCCATGTTGAGGGCGATGCGGCGCACCTCCTCCACGAAATAGTCGGCGTCGCGGTACTGCGAGCGCGTGGGCGCGGGCTGGACCTTCAGGGGCTCGGCCTTGGCCGCCTCGGCCTCCTCGCGGGTGACCCAGCCCAGGCCGGCCATCTGGTCGATCACCCAGTTGCGCCGCCCGACGGCCGCCTCGGTGCGGCGCAGCGGATGATAGTTGTCGGGCCCCTTGGGCACCGCCGCCAGATAGGCGCTCTCGGCCAGGGTCAGCTCGCTGAGCGACTTGCCGAAGTAGTTGTACGCCGCGGCGCCGACGCCGTACGAGCGATATCCCAGCCAGATCTCGTTCAGGTACAATTCGAGGATCCGCTCCTTGGAGAGCGTCTGTTCGAGCTGGGCTGCGAGGATCGCCTCCTTCAGCTTGCGGCCGATGGTGGCGTCGCTGGTCAGCAGGATGTTCTTGGCCACCTGCTGGGTGATGGTCGAGCCGCCCTCCAGCCGCCGTCCCTGGGCCAGGTTGACCACGTTGCGGATCATGGCCCGCGCCAGGCCGCCGAAGTCGACCCCGCCGTGACGGAAGAAGCTCTTGTCCTCGGCGGCCAGGAACGCCTGGGCCGTCTGTCGCGGGATGGCGTCGTAGGGGACGAAGATCCGCCGCTCGCGCGAGAACTCGCCGATCAGGGTGCCGTCCCAGGCATAGGCGCGCGTGGCGGTGGGCGGATGATAGTCCACCAGTTCGCCCGCATCGGGCATGTCGTGGAACAGCCACGCCGCATAGACGCCGAGGGCCGCCGCGGCGACAGCGATGAAGCTGAGGATTCCGACGCCGGCCAGCGCCAACCAGCGCGAGGGCCTCGGCAGGCCGGGTTCTGGGCGGATTGGCGAAGTCAACGTGCGACGGAACCTCGGCGGACTCGGGCGCGTCGCAAGGGCGCGTCCGCCCGTCGTCTAGCCTGTGTCGGTGCGGGCGCCAACGCCGCCCGATCACGCCTGCGTCAGCGGGACGCCACCTTCATGGGCTCGCCGAAGTGGGTGTCGATGGCCGAGGCCACCGCCTTCACGAGGCGTTTGCGCGCGGCGGGATCGCGTAGCCGCGCCTCGTCCTCGGGATTGTTGATGAAGCCCATCTCCAGCAAGACGGCCGGAACGTCCGGGGCCAGCAGGACCATGAAGCCCGCGTCGCGATGGCTGCGGCGCAGCAGCGGAGCCTCCCCCTCCAGGTTGGACACCAGGGTCTGGGCGAAGACCGCCGAACGGTTGCGGGTGGCGCGCTGGGTGAGGTCGAACAGGATGTCGCGGACCCCCTGGTCGCCGGAGAGGCTGGCCTTCATGAACCAGTCGTCCTGGCTGACGAACCGGGTCGCGCGCGCCGAGGCCTGGTCGGAGAGCGTATAGACGCTGGCGCCCTGGAGATTCGTCTCGGGAGCCGAGTCCGAGTGCAGCGAGATGAACAGGTCGGCCCCCGCGCGCTGGGCGATCCGCACCCGCGATTCCAGGGGGATGTAGACGTCGGTGGTCCGCGTCATCACCACCTTGTAGCGCCCCGAGCGGTTCAGTTCGTCCGAAAGGGCCAGGGCGGCGGCGAGGTTGATGTCCTTCTCGAACCCATGCGCCCCCTGCGCGCCGACGTCCTTGCCGCCGTGCCCCGCGTCGATCACCACCACCTTCTTGAGCGGCAGGGGCGGCTTGCTGGCCGGCAGGAACTTCTCGCGGATCTGCGGAGCCGCGGCCTTCCGGGGGGCGGATGTCATCACGGCGTCGGGCGCGGCGGCCACGTCGATCACATAGCGGTAGTTGGTGATCCCGTCGGCGGGCGGCAGGAGGAAGCGGCGCTTCAGGCTGGCGTCGCCCGCCAGCTCCATCTGCAGCAGGGCTCCGCCCTGGGCCTTCTCGATCGTCCAGGCGCGCACGACCCCCCGGCCGGCGCCCTGCTGGGGCTGGGCCGTCTCGACGCCGTTCAGCAGGATCGAGACCCGGCGGTCGGACGAACCGTCGGCGAGCACGCGCGCACTGGTCGCACCGTCGAGGTCGACGACGAGGCGGGTCTCGCGGCCGTCGCCGCCGGTTCGGACCTTGAGCAGCGTCGCGGTCTGGGTCGCGGCGTGGCCCACGGCGAAGACGGCCAGGCCGAATGCGGCCACGGCCGCGGCCATGATGGCGCGCGCCCTGCCGCCTCCTGCCATGCCCTTCAGCCGCCCGATCATCCTAAGGCCCCGAAAAACCGGAGATTCGCAGAAAGCGGACCTCATGGCCATATAGTCCGACGGCGCGTGGACAAAGGGTTAACGAGGTCTTGCCGCCCGATGCCGGGCATGCAGCCCGCGCTTTCCTTTTGGCCCGCGGTGTTGCTAATGTCCGCCCGCGCTGCGCCGGAGCGCCCGACACGGGCCCGAAAGCCGCGCGCCAACAACCACCGGCGCCCGTTTCGTCCGTGTATTCGGCCGCGGCGCCCAATCCGATCCGCGCCCTCCGGGACGCGCCTAGGAACACACCCGATGAGCTGCGCAGCTCGAGCCCCTTCCGGCCACCAGGCCTCCCGAGCCGCCGTTCCCGGCGCTCTGGCCGGCCATGCGCGCGCTCGTCCCCATTGCCGGCAGCGCCCGGGCGTCATCGCCCCCGCGCGCCGCGGAGAGACTTATGCCCAAGACGATGTTGATCGACGCAGCCCACGCGGAAGAGACGCGTGTGGTGGTCGTCGACGGGAACCGCGTTGAAGAGTTCGATTTCGAGAGCCAGAACAGGAAACAGCTTCGGGGGAACATCTATCTCGCCAAGGTGACGCGCGTTGAGCCGTCGCTGCAGGCGGCCTTCGTCGAGTACGGCGGCAACCGCCACGGCTTCCTGGCCTTCAACGAGATCCACCCCGACTACTACCAGATCCCCCACGCCGACCGCGAAGCCCTGCTGCGCGAGGAGGCCGAGGAGCACGAGGACGACCGTCCCGAGCCCAAGGCCCGCAACCCCGAGGACGAGGACGAGGTCGACCTGGGCGGGGCCGACGACGAAGACGACGTCATGGAGGAGGAGCTGGCGCGCCGCCGCCGCCGGCTGATGCGCCGCTACAAGATCCAGGAGGTGATCCGCCGCCGGCAGATCATGCTGGTCCAGGTCGTGAAGGAAGAACGCGGCAACAAGGGCGCTGCGCTGACCACCTACCTCTCCCTGGCCGGCCGCTACGGCGTGCTGATGCCGAACACGGCGCGCGGGGGCGGTATCAGCCGCAAGATCACGACGGCCACCGACCGCAAGCGGCTGAAGAGCGTCGTCGCCAGCCTCGACGTGCCCGCCGGCATGGGCCTGATCGTGCGCACGGCCGGCGCCAAGCGGACCAAGGCCGAGATCAAGCGCGACTACGACTACCTGCTGCGGCTCTGGGAGAATATCCGCGAAACGACCCTGCACTCGATCGCGCCGGCGCTGATCTACGAGGAGGAAGACCTCGTGAAGCGCACGATCCGCGACCTCTACGACAAGGATATCGACGAGGTCTGGGTCGAGGGCGAGGCCGGCTACAAGGAAGCCCGCGAATTCATGCGGATGCTGATGCCTTCGCAGGCCAAGAAGGTGATGGCCTATCGCGAGCCCACCCCGCTGTTCGTGAAGCACCGGGTCGAGGACCACCTGAGCCAGATCTACTCGCCGGTCGTGCCCCTCCGCTCGGGCGGGTACCTGGTGATCAACCAGACCGAGGCCCTGGTGGCGGTCGACGTGAACTCCGGCCGCGCCACGCGCGAGCGGAACATCGAGGCCACGGCGCTCAAGACCAACATGGAGGCCGCCGAGGAGGCGGCGCGCCAGCTTCGCCTGCGCGACCTGGCCGGCCTGATCGTCATCGACTTCATCGACATGGACGAGTCGAAGAACAACCGGGCGGTCGAGAAGAAGCTGAAGGACTGCCTGAAGGACGACCGCGCGCGGGTCCAGATGGGCAAGATCAGCCCCTTCGGCCTGATGGAGATCAGCCGCCAGCGCCGCCGCACCGGCGTGCTGGAAGGCACCACCCACGTCTGCGAGCACTGCGGCGGCACCGGGCGCGTGCGCTCGGTGGAGTCCAGCGCGCTGGCCGCGCTGAGGGCGCTGGAGATCGAGGCGCTGAAGGGCGGCGGCGAGGCCACCCTGCGCGTGCCGCGCGCCGTCGGCCTCTACATCCTGAACGAGAAGCGCGGCCATCTGGCCCGCCTGCACCAGTCGTTCGGCCTCTTCGCGACGGTGGTCATCGAGGACGAGATGGCCCACGCCGAGCACGCCATCGAGCGGACGGCGATGGAAACCCGGCCCGACCACGCGCCGCCGCCCGCCCCCGCGCCCGTCCAGGCCTACGAGCCGCCGGCGGAGGACGAGGACGACTTCGACGACGAGGCGTTGGAGGACGAGGAAGAGGACGCGGAGGACGAAGACGCCCTCGAGCGTGAGGATTCCGACGACGACGAGGCCCATGCCCGCAATCCGCGCGAGGACCGGCGCCGGGACGACGACGAGGGGCGGCGCGGCCGCCGCCGCCGTCGCCGCGGCCGGCGGGACGACGAGCGCCCCGAACGACCCGAACGCGCCGAAACCGGCGAGCGTGAGGCGCGCGCGCCTCGGGCCGAAAGCGACGAGGACCGCGACAGTCGTCGTCGTCGTCGGGGCCGTCGCGGCGGCCGCCGCACGCGCGACGACGGGCGGCCGCAGGACATGTTCTCGTGGGTCCGCCCCTGGGTGCCCTACGGCGACGATCCTTTCGTCTGGCATGATCCGGCCGAGGACCTGAAGCCGGCCGCCGACGTCGACTCCGTCGCCGCCGAGGTGGCGCCTGTTCCTGAACCCGCCGCCGTCCCGCAGCAGACCGAGGCCGCGCCCGTCGCAGCCACGGCCGAGGACGACATCTGGGTCGAACTGCCGCCCGCCGACGAGAAGCCCAAGCGCAGCCGCCGCACCCGGGGCCGCGGTCGCGGCCGGGCCGAGGCGGACGACGCGCCGGAAGCCG
This sequence comes from Phenylobacterium sp., assembly GCF_037189685.1. GTDB lineage: Bacteria > Pseudomonadota > Alphaproteobacteria > Caulobacterales > Caulobacteraceae > Phenylobacterium. Next base: position 52,616 of record NZ_JBBCIT010000015.1, read on the forward strand.
CGGCCGAACCCGCCCCCGCCCTGCCGCCCGAGCCCGAATCCGAGCCCGAACCGGCCGCCGAGGCGACGCCCGAGCCTGTCGCCGCCGAGGCCGAACCTGCGCCCGCCAAGCCGAAGCGCACCCGCGCCCGCAAGGCGGCGGCTCCGGCCCCTGAGCCCGCACCCGAGCCTGCGGCCGAACCGGTCGCCGAGGCTGCGCCAACGCCCGAACCGGAACCCGTCGCGGCGGCAGCGCCCGCCGCCCCGGCCGAACGCGACCCGAACGAGATCAGCGGGCCGTCCCCGGCCCCGCGCCGAGGCTGGTGGCGCCGCGGCTGATCCACGGACCAGGGCCCGCCACGCGGCGGGCCCTGACCTCGCCGCCGGGTGTCCGGCCTTCGGCCCGCCGGACGCGGGGGAGACAGGTTTCCGCTCGGGGTTCCACTGGGGCGTTTTGCGCTCTAGCATCAACGATCATGGGGGCGATTTCGGACGTAACGAGTGTCGAGCATGATCTCCCCATTCCGGTCGGCCCCCCGCCTCGCGCTCGCGGCCCTCGCGGCCGTCAGCGTGGCGTTCGCCGCTCCAGCGGCCTCGGCCCAGACGCTGATCCGTGACACCGAGATCGAGGAGACGCTGGCGAAGTATGCCGAGCCGATCCTCAACGCCGCCGGCATCAACCCCGACAACGTCGAGATCCTGCTCATCGGCTCGAAGGAGCTGAACGCCTTCGCCGGGCCGCGGGTGATGGGCTTCAACACCGGCCTGATCCTCCAGGCCAAGGACCCCAACGAACTGCAGGGCGTGATCGCTCACGAGGTGGGCCACCTGGCCGCCGGCCACAGCGCGCGGCGCGGCGAGATGAGCTCGGCGGGGATGAAGCCGTTCCTGCTGACCATGGGCCTGGGCGTGCTCGCCGCCATCGCCGGCTCGCCCGAAGCGGCCGCGGGCCTGGCGGGCAGCGCCAGCTATTTCGGCACCCTGGGCGCCCTGGGCTACAGCCGCGAGCAGGAAGGCCGCGCCGACCAGGCCGGCGCGATGCTGCTGGACAAGGCCGGACTTTCGGGCCGCGGCCTGGCCGAGTTCTTCGACAACTTCCGCTACCAGGAGGTCTTCGACGAGGCCCGGCGGTTCGCCTATTTCCGCAGCCACCCGATCTCGTCCGACCGGATCGAATCCCTGCGCCGCAAGGTCCAGGTCCAGCCGAACTACGACAAGAAGGACAGCCCCGAGCTGCTGGCCGAGCACGCCATCATGAAGGCCAAGCTGGACGGCTTCCTCAATCCGCAGATCGCGATCACCAAGTACGACGAGAAGGCCACCGACTACCCGTCCCGCTACGCGCGCGCCATCGCCTACTACCAGCTCAGGGAACCCGACCACGCGATCCGGCTGATCGACGACCTGCTCGAGGAACAACCCGAAAATCCCTACCTCTGGGAGCTGAAGGGCCAGATCCTGTTCGAGTTCGGCCGGACCGCCGAGGCCGAGGAGCCGCAGCGGCGTTCGGTGCAGCTCAAGCCTGAGGCTCCGCTGTTGCGGGTCAACCTGGGCCAGACCCTGATCGCGCTCAACAGCAAGGCGAAGATCGAGGAAGGCGTCGGCGAGCTGAAGCGCGCCCTCACCCAGGAGGAAGACAACGCCGTCGCCTGGCGCCTGCTGGCCGAGGCCCACGACAAGCTGGGCGAGGACGGCCTGGCCCGGCTCGCGACCGCCGAGTACAACTTCTATATCGGCGACAAGCGTCAGGCCCGGGTGTTCGCCATGCGCGCCCGCGAGATGCTGAACCGCGGCACCCCCGAGTGGCGGCGCGCCACCGACATCGTCCTGGTCGCCGAACCCACCCGCGACGACCTGCGCGACCTGGCCCGCGAGGGCTCGGTGAACAGCACGCGGCGTTGAGCCGGCCCCCAACCCCGATTATCTGCACGCGATGAGAATGATCCCGACACTCGCGGCGGCCCTGGCCGCCAGCCTCGCCCTCTCCGGCTGCCAGAAGGCCAGCGACGACGCGTTCGGCGAGAAGGTCCGCGCCTATCTCCTCGCACATCCCGAGGTGATCGAGGAGGCGATCGTCAAGCTGCGGCAGGGCCAGATGCTGGAGCAGGCCAAGGCGTCGGCCACGACGGTGGAGAAGCATCGTCAGGCGCTCGAGCGCGACGGCCGCGACCTGGTGCTCAACCCGAACGGCGCGTTCACGGTGGTGGAGTTCTTCGACTACCGCTGCGGCTACTGCAAGGTGGTGGCCCCCGAGGTGCTCAAGCTGGCGCAGGAGAACCCGGACGTACGGGTCGTCCTGAAGGAGTTCCCGATCTTCGGCGAAGTGTCGGACAGCGCCGCCCACCTGGCGCTGACGCCTCAGGTGAAGGCCAAGGGCGCAGACCTCCACAAGGCCTGGATGGCCGACCGCGGCCTGGACGAGGCGGCCCTGGACCGCCACCTGACCGAGGCGGGCCTGGACCCCAAGGCGGTGCGCAAGGCTGCAGCCGACCCGGCCATCGAGGAACACATCCGCGACACCCGCCTGCTGGCCGGCGCGCTGGGCCTCCAGGGCACTCCGGCCTTCGTGGTGGGCGACTACGTCATCCCGGGAGCCGACATGGACGCCGTCCGCGCCGCTCTGGCCCGCACGCGCGCCGCGGCGATGAAGCCGCCGCCGGGGACGCCGGCCACCTAGGGCGCGCGGTGGCCGCCGAGACGGTGTTGCTCTCTCGGCCGGCGATCACCTTCCGCGAACGGGCGGCGAGCGCCCGCGGCTATCCGGGCGCGGCGCGGGGAAACCGGACTTCCACGCGGAGCCCCGGCCGCAGGTTGGAGATGGAGATGACGCCGTGATGCAGGTTCACGATCGCCGCGGCCAACGTCAGCCCCAGTCCTGTTCCGGCGCCGCTCCGGCTGTCGTCCACCCGATAGAACCGGAGGGTGAGGTGCGGAAGATCGTGTTCCGGCACCCCCGGGCCGTCGTCTGAGACCGCCAGCACCACGTCCTCGAGGTCGGAACGGACCTCCACAGCGACAACGGCGCCGGCCGGCGTATGGCGCAGCGCATTGTCGACCAGGTTTCCGAGCAGCTGGCTCAGCAGCCGGGCGTCTCCCAGGACCAGGCATGGCCCTTCCAGCTTGCCGAACAACGTGCGACCGCCCTCCTCGGCCGCGGGCTGAAAGGCTTCCACCGCCCGCTCCGTGATCTGCATGAGGTCGACCGGCCTCATCTCGCAACGGATACCGCCCGACTCCAGCTGGGCGAGACGCAACATGGTGTTGAACTGCAGCAGCAGTTCATCCGCCTCCCCTATCGCGTCCTCGATCTGCGTCGCCTGCGCCTCCGACGCGGCATCCAGCTCTTCCAGCCGGTTTCGGAGACGCGTCAGGGGCATGCGCAGGTCGTGCGCGACGTCGGTGGAGACCTGCCGCATGGCCATCATGGCCGTTTCCAGCCGTTCGAGCATCGCGTTGAGGTTCCGGGTGAGATCATGGAATTCCTGGCCGAAGCCGATCGGTGGAATCCGCTCGGAAAGGTTGCCTTCCATGATCCGGCTGGTGGTTTCGTTGACGAGCTCCAGCCGCCGGAGGAACAGCAGCCCGGCGATCGAGCCCGCGGCTATGGCGAGCAGGATCAGAGCGCCGCCGCCCCAGAGGGCGATCGCGTGAAGGCCGGCCCGCAGATCTTCCAGCGGATAGCTTTCGCGGCCGACCGCCAGGACCGTCCCGTCCGACAAGCGCTCGGTGAGGACCAGCATCTCCACCACGTTCGCCGCCGCCTTGGACGGGACGTCGGCCGCGCGCGCCTTGACGTGGCCAAAGCCCCGGAGGCGGACGGCGTCTTCGGGGATACCGCTGTTGAAGCTGGGATGGTCGGGCGGAATGACCAGATAGCGATACCGGCTCACGGTGTCGGTGCGGACGTGTTCTGCGAGGATGTTCGCCAGCGCGGCTCCGCCTTCGAGCTGGGCGTCGGCGCGCATGATCGCCATCTGATGGCGCAGGGCGTTGTGCAGTTCGCGTTCGGCGAACCGGGCGATACTGAAATCGAGCACCAGCAGCAGCAGCACCGCGCCGACGCCGAAGATCGACGCGAAGATGACCGCGAACCTGAACGTCGCGGTGCGCCAAAGGCCCGACAAAGGCTCAGCCCGGCGCATCGATGACGTAACCTACGCCGCGCAGGGTATGGAGCAAGGGCGCGTCAAAGCCCCGGTCGATCTTGGCGCGCAGCCGGCTGACATGGGCGTCGATGATGTTGGTGCGGGTGTCGAAGTCGTAGCCCCACAGGCCTTCGAGCAGCATCGTGCGGGTCACGGTCTGGCCCACGCGCCGAACCAGGAACTCGAGAAGCCGGAATTCCTGCGGCGTCAGGTCGAGCCGGCGCCCGGCGCGGACGACACGCCGGTTTCGCAGGTCCACCACAAGGTCGCCCACGGCGATGTGGCCCGGCTCCGTTGCGCCCGCCTCGGCGCCGCGACGATGGAGCGCGCGCACGCGGGCCAGCAGTTCACTGAAAGCGAACGGCTTGCCCAGGTAGTCGTCGGCGCCGATTTCCAGCCCCTGGACACGCTCCTCCACCGAGGAGAGTGCGGTCAGGATCAGAATGGGCGAGCCGACGCCCTCCGAACGCAGCGTTTCCACGATGGCGAACCCCGACTGTCCGGGCAGCATGCGATCGATGATCAGGACGTCGTATCGGCCCGTGCGCGCTTCCGCCGCCCCGGCCGGCCCGTCCTTCTCCCACCGGACCAGATGGCCGCGCTCGGTGAAACCCCGCACGATGAACGCGCCGGTCTTGTGGTCGTCCTCGACAAGAAGGACGTTCACGACGACCCTGGGGTCCGGCGAACCGGCATGCCGATGCTGTCTGTTCGATGTCCGCCGCTCGGATAGCTGTAGAGCGTCTGGACGGGCAGAGGCATGCCCAGGTCCTTCAGCAGTTCCGCACAGTGGAGAAGAGACGTCTTCAAGCCGAGATCCCCGAGATCGCAGGTGCGCAGGCCGCTGCGTCGCTGGGCTTCGGCCAACCAGCGCAGGACTGTCAACTCGCCCGTCGAGACATACTTCGAGCCAACCGCCTCGACTTCCAGCCCGTTTCGACGCGCGAACTCGCGAAGGCACGCGAAGTGAACCTTGCAATAGTCGTCCAGGGGAGGACGTCGGCGCGCATGGGTCCGGATCGCCGGACCACGCGCGTCGAACGCCACCGGTTCTCCCCGGAGCAGGCAGAGGGCCTTGCGCTCGTAGACGTTGCGCCGCTGAACAGGCTGGTTGGGGTTGGCCATCGCCATCTCGACGGAACCGGCGCCTGCGCGCCCGGATATGGGCGCTCAGGCGCCGGCCTCGACTAGAAGCTCACGCGAACGCCGCCGCCCACGTAGCGGGCGGGGTTGCCGCGCGCGCCATCGGTGCCGCGATGGGTGATCTTGCGCTCGTCGAAGAGGTTCTCGACCCGAGCATAGATATCCACCGACTGCGTGATCGCGTAGGACGCGGAGACGTCGGCGGTGAACAGGTTCTGGGTCTTCAGGAAACGCGTATCCACGCCGGCCCGGCCACAGGTCGTGTTGATGCAGGTCCCGTCCGAGTAGTTGAACGCGAGGTTCAGCTTGAAGCCGACGTCGTGATCCACGCCGAGTTCCAGTCGACCGATGTGCTTGGGCGTATAGTCCAGCACGTCGCCCTTGCGGACCCCGGACGCGATGTCGGCCGCGCGGGTGTACTCCCCGTCCGTGTAGGTATAGGCCAGTCGAAGAGGGACCCGGAAACCCTCGCCCTCGAACAGGTTGGCGAAGACGCCGACCTCGAGCCCATAGACCTCCTTGGCGCCGTCCTGCTGCACGCCATCCACCGACCCGTCGGCGCACGGGTTGGCGAAGAGGCAGTTGCGCAGCGCGTTGTCGTAATCCGTGTAGAAGCCGATCACGTCGATCCCGAGCCCGCCCCGACGGAAGCGCAGCCCGCCCTCGAGGTTGGTGCTCTCCTCCCCCTTGCTCCCCTCGACCGCCCCTGAGCCGGGAGGCGCGAAGCCCTTGTGAAGACCGGCAAGGACCGTCCAGTCCTCACTGACCTGATAGTTGAGCCCGACACCCCAGGTGGTCTTCTTGAGAGCGTTTCGGGCGCTTGTCGGCAGCGCCACGTTCGCCCGCGTCTTGACGTTCTCGTGCCGCACCAACGGAAGCAGGGTGAGCCCGCCGATACGGACCCGATCCGCGATCCAGAACGAGGTCGCCCGGGCGTATCCGCGGTTCGGCGTCCCCGGATCTCCCCGGCTGAACACGAGGCTGCCGTTGACCTGGTTGTAGATGACGTTCGAGATCGTGGCCGTGTTCTTGGTCGTGTCCTTGTGGCGGCGAACGCCGCCGAGCAGCTCATGCTCGAGTCCACCCGTCGAGAAGGCTGCGCGCCCTTCGAACGAGAGGCCCTTGGCGATGAAGGTCTGGAAGTTGTTCCCGTAGCGGACGCCGTTGGCGTGGGTGGTGTTCTGCGTGCCGTCGAGGATGCCCTGAAGGAAGGCGGCGTTGGCGGCGCCGTTGTTGATCTGCGCGGTGATGCCCGTTCCGCTGACGGCGATGCCGTTGATCTGGTTGAGGCGGGTGTAGTTGCGGAACGTGTCGGTGTAGTAGGCCGTCGAGATCAGGGAGATGCCGGGCGTGAACTGGATCTGGTGCTGAAGACTGGCGGCCTCCCGGCCCTGATCCATGCGCTCCAGTTCGCCGAGGCCGTAGCGGCGGTCTGGGTCCCGCCGGAAATCGGCGTCGGTCAGCCCGAGGTACGAGACGTCCGCTTCGTTGTCCCCCTTGAAGAGCTTCAGGTCGAGTTGCTGCTGGATCACGGCCCCCTCGGGCGCACGCCACCGGAGCTTCAGCATGTACTCGCGCACGTTGTTGCCGGCCGTGCGGCTGGAACGGTCGATATTCTGGAAGCCGTCCGTCCTGTGCTGGTAGGTTTCGATGAGCGCGCCCACCTGACCGGACATGCCTCCGGCCCAACCGTGGAGCCGGCGCGTGTTCCAGCCACCGATCTCGGCGTTCACGAAGCCCGAGGGCTCGCTCGGAATCCGCGTGGACAGAAGATTGATGGCGCCGGAGGTGGTCTGCGGCCCGTAACGCAGGATCTCGGGGCCCTTGAGCACTTCCACGCCGCTCATGCGGCCAGCCGAGGGGAAGTAGTAGGCCGACGTGTTCGCATAAGGCGCCATGGCGGCGGGGATGCCGTCCTCCATGATCGAGATTCGATCGCTGCGGCCGGAGGACGAGGCGCGAATGCCGATCCGCGGGAAGGTGCCCAGGCCGTCCTCCTCGCGGACATAGACCCCCGGCGCGCTGCGCAGGATCGAATGGATATTGGCGAACTCGAACGTCTTCAGCTCCTCGGGGCCGATGACGACAGCCGAGCCGGTCGAAAGCCGCGCCTCTTCCAGCGTGCCGATGACGACGACCCCATCCACCTGGACGGCGCTTCCCCCGCCCTCCTCCGCGACGGCGGCGCTCGACAGCCCGAGCGCCAGGGTTGCTACGCCCGAAAGGAGTTTCGACAGAGTCGTGGAAGTGCAGTGGCGACGCATTGAAAGAAGTCCCGGTTCCTGAAGGCGAAAGCGCGATTGCGAATGACTTGCAGGACAGGCTGGTAACTGGCGGCGATGACGCGTCGCAACGAAGGATCGCGAACCTGCGAAACTTGTAATTCCGCCGTCAGGATGTTGTCAGATTGGCCGGAAGACCTGCCGCACGACACGATCCAGGCCCACCGGGATCACTACGGACGCCAACCTCGCCGCGCGCCGCCCCAACGTAAACTCCGACCTCTGCTAGACTCGCCCTCGCCTCGGAGATGGAGCGGAGCGGCATGACGGAACGGGTGGTGGTGGTCGGCGCGGGGATGGCCGGCCTGTGGAGCGCCATGGCGCTGGCCGCGCCCGGCCGCGAGGTCGTGGTGCTGGACCGCGACCCGCCGCCGCCCGAGGGCGGGGCCGACGCCGCGTTCGACAGCTGGCAGCGGCGCGGCGTGGGCCACCTGCGGCACAGCCACGCCTTCCTCGCGCGCCTGCGCACCATCGTGCGCGACCGGCACCCGGCGCTGCTGGACGCCCTGCTGGCGGCGGGCTGCCGGGAACTCGGCTTCGAGGGCTCGCTGACGGCCAAGCACAAGGAACGCTACGTCCCCGCGCCCATCGACCGCGACCTGGCCATCCTGACCAGCCGCCGCACCACCCTGGAACTGGAGATGCGGCGCTACGCCGAGCGGCTGCCCGGCGTCGAGATCCGCCCCGAGACGTTCGTGAAGACCGTGGTCGTGGAAGCGGGCTCGCCGCCGCGCGTCACCGGCGTACGCCTGGAGGACGACAGCCTGCTGACGGCCGATCTGGTGGTGGACGCCGCCGGCCGGACCTCGCAGGCGTTCGAGCAGCTCGCCGAAGCCGGCGTCACCATCCCCGAGACGTCCGAGGCGTGCGGCGTGATCTATTTCACCCGCCACTACCGCCTGAATCCCGGCTGCGAGGAGCCGCCGCGCGGCCGGGCGGGCTCCACCGGCGACCTCGGCTATCTCAAGTTCGGCGTCTTCCCCGGCGACAACGGGTGCTTCTCGATCACCCTGTGCGCGCCCGAGGTCGAGGAGGAGATGCGCAAGGCCATCGTCGACCCCGAGGTGTTCGACGCCATGTGCCGCGAGCTGCCCGGCGTGGCGCCCTGGATCGATCCCGAGCGGGCGACGCCCACCAGCCGGGTGTTCGGCATGGGCCAGCTCGAGAGCCGCTGGCGCGAGATGGCGCCCGAGGGCCGGCCGGCGGTGACGGGCTTCTTCCCCGTCGGCGATTGCGTGGTGCGGACCAACCCGCTCTATGGCCGGGGCTGCTCGTTCGCGGCGGTGAGCGCCCACCTGCTGCGCGATGTCCTGGACGCCGGACGCGACCCAGGCCAGCGCCTGATCGCCTATCGCGCCGGCCTGGAGCGGGAGCTGCGCCCCTATTACGAGGTGATGAAGCAGTCCGACCGGGCCGCCATCCGCCGCGCGCGCGCCGCCCTGCTGCCGGGCTCGAAGCCCAGCTTGCGGGGACGCGTCATGAAAAGCTTCCTGGAGGACGGCGTGGCGGTGGCGATCCGCGAGGACGTGGACCTGCTGCGCGAGTTCCTGCGTGGTTTCCACATGTTGGAGCATCCCCAGGCCTGGCTGCGGCGGCCGCGCAACATGGCCAGGATCCTCCGCACCTGGGCGCGCGGGAAAGCGCGGAACGCCGACCTCTATCCCGCCAGGGGCGGGCCCGATCGGACCGAGATGCTGCAGAAGGTCGGCGTTTCGGTGACGGCGGACAGGGAGCGCCTTCAGGCTGCGGCCTGACGCGCGATCCCGCTTCCCGCCGTGGATAGAGCCCTCGGCTTGACCGCCCCGACGTAAAGGGTCTTGCCTCCTCCCGAAGAGATCCCGGGAGGACACCCATGTCGGACTACAGGCTTCTGATCGGCGGCGAACTGGTGGCGGGCGACGCCACGCTGGACGTCGTGAACCCGGCCACCGAGGAGGTGTTCGCCACCTGCGCGCGGGCCTCGAAGGCGCAGCTCGACCAGGCGGTGGCGGCCGCCCAGGCGGCCTTCCCGGCCTGGAGCGGCGCCCCGATCGACGACCGCCGGGCGGTGCTGGTGAAGATCGCCGACGCGATCCAGGCCAATCTCCAGGACCTCGCCCGTCTCCTGACCCAGGAACAGGGCAAGCCGCTGGCCGACGCCACCGGCGAGATCTTCGGCGCCTCGGCGTTCTTCCGCTACTTCGCCACCCTGAGCCTGGATTCGAAGGTGGTGCAGGACGACGCGTCGGGCCGGATCGAGGTGCGTCGCCGCCCCCTCGGCGTCGTGGGCTGCATCGTGCCCTGGAACTTCCCCGTGATGCTGATGGCCTTCAAGGTCCCCGCCGCCCTCCTGGCCGGCAATACGGTGATCGTGAAGCCGGCGCCGACCACCCCGCTGACGGCGCTGAAGCTGGGCGAGATCATCCGGGACATCGCGCCGCCGGGCGTCGTGAACATCATCGCCGACGCCAACGACCTGGGCGGCGAGATGACGAAGCATCCGGGCATCCGCAAGATCAGCTTCACCGGCTCGACCGAGACCGGCAAGAAGGTGATGGCCGGCGCGGCCGATGCGCTCAAGCGCGTGTCGCTGGAGCTCGGCGGCAACGACGCCCTGATCGTCCTGGACGACATGGACCCCAAGGAGACGGCGCCCAAGGTGCTGGGCGCGGCCATGCAGAACGCCGGCCAGGTCTGCATCGCGGCCAAGCGCATCTACGTCCACGAGAGCCAGTACGACGCCATGTGCGACGAGCTGGCCCGGCTGGCCGGCGAGATGGTGGTGGGCGACGGCCTCGAACAGGGCGTCCAGATGGGGCCGCTGCAGAACCGGCAGCAGTTCGAGAAGGTCATGGGCTTCATCGAGGGCGCGAAGAAGGACGGCAAGGTCATCGCCGGCGGCGGCCGCAAGGGCGACAAGGGCTATTTCATCCAGCCCACCATCGTCCGCGACATCGAGGACGGCGCGCAACTCGTCGACGAGGAGCAGTTCGGCCCGGTGATGCCCGTCATCAAATACTCCGACCCGGCCGAGGCGGTGCGGCGGGCCAACGCCTCGATCTACGGCCTCGGCGGCTCGATCTGGGCCAAGGACACCGAGAAGGCGTGGGGCCTGGCCGAACAGATGGAATCCGGCTCGGTGTGGGTGAACAAGCACGCCGACCTCAAGCCCCACCTGCCCTTCGGCGGCGCCAAGTTCTCCGGCGTCGGCTCCGAGCTCGGCGAAGAGGGCCTGAAGGAGTTCACCCAGGTCCAGGTGCTCAACATGGCGAGGTAAGCCACCCATCCCTCCCCTTCATGGGGAGGGATGAGGCGTTCAGGTCAGGCGGCCGATGGTGACGGGACCGAAGGTCATGAAGACATATGTCGAGCCGCTTGGACCTCGATAGGCCCCGGTCGCGCCGGCCAGATGGCATGCGACGGCCGTGAACTGCCACGCGGCCTGCTCGTCGCACTCCACTTTCCGACGCGTGTAGTCCGAGAGGCCATGCTCCTCGCCAAAGCGGCGGGCCAGTTCCGCGTCGCGCGCCAGTTCGGGCAGGACGGACGGGTGGTCCCAGCCCCACAACCAGGTTCCGTCTTCGGAACTGTAGGTCCCGATCACCTGGACCGCAGCCGATACGATCCGCCCATCCCCGCTGAAGGTGATAAGGCCCGACTCCAGGCTGACGTTCCAACGCTCGGTGCTTCCGAGGCCCCAGGCCATGTTCGACCGGGTCTTCTCCTGCAGCGCCGCCATGCTCCGCGCGAGCGTGGCCTCCGGCTCGCGCGGCCCGAACGGGTCGCGCCTGCGCGTCATATCAGCCCGCTGAGCGGCGACGACGGGTCGGCGTAGAGGCGCTTGCCCATGCGGCCGGCGAGGTAGGCTTCGCGGCCGGCGATGACGGCGTGCTTCATGGCGCGGGCCATGCGGAGGGGATCCTTCGCCTCGGCGATGGCGGTGTTCATCAGGACCGCATCGCAGCCCAGCTCCATGGCGATCACCGCGTCCGAAGCCGTGCCGACGCCGGCGTCCACCAGGACGGGGACCTTCGTCTGCTCGATGATGAGGCCGAGGTTCAGCAGGTTCTGGATGCCGCGGCCCGATCCGATGGGCGCCGCCGCGGGCATGATGGCCGCCGCGCCGGCGTCCTCCAGCTTCCTCGCATAGACCGGGTCGTCCGAGCAGTAGACCATCACCTGGAAGCCGTCGGCGATCAGCAGCTTCAGCGCCCGCAGCGTCTCCTCCATGTCGGGCAGCAGGTGCGGGGTATTGGACAGCACCTCCAGCTTCACCAGGTCCCAGCCGCCGGCCTCGCGCGCCAGGCGCAGGGTGCGGACCGCGTCCTCGCCGGTAAAGCAGCCCGCGGTGTTGGGCAGGAAGGTGAAGCGGTCGGGCTTCACATGGTCCACCAGCATCGGCTGGCTGGGGTCGCTGAGGTTCACGCGCCGCAGCGCCACGGTGACGATCTCGGCCCCCGCCGCCTCGGCGGCGGCGGCGTTCTGAGCGTAGTCCTTGTACTTGCCGGTGCCGACGATCAGGCGCGAGCGGAAGGTGCGACCCGCGACGGTCCAGGTATCCTCGGTCTTGTGGGTCGCGCCGTCCACGTCAGCCGCCTCCGATGAAATGCACGATCTCGATCCGGTCGCCGTCGGCGAGCGGGGTCTTCGCATAGGCCGAACGCGGCACGATCTCCAGGTTCCGCTCCACGGCCACCTTTCGCGGATCCAGTTCAAGCGCCGCCACCAGCGCCGCCACGTCGGCGACGCCGGGAAACGCGCGGCTCTCTCCGTTGAGCGTCAGTCGCATGGCCCGCTTGTGGCCCCCCGCGGTGACGAAGACAAGGCGCCCGGTCCCGCGAGGCCGCGAAGCGGCGCCCCCTGAGTTTCGAGAACCACGAAAGACACGAAAGGCCACGAATAAGGTGTGTGCCGCGGCCCGTCGGGATCACTCCAGGGGATCCAGAGCGCTTTCGTGGCCTTTCGTGCCTTTCGTGGTTCCATGACGGAGCCTCCGCTCGCGCGGCGGCTCATCGCATATCCCGCCCGTCCTTGTGAGCGCCGCCGTTGATGGCTACAAGTCCGGCGGAATCGAGCGGCGGAGCCGAATGCCGAAACCGATCTATGTGCTGAGCGGTCCGAACCTCAACCTGCTGGGGACGCGCGAGCCCGAGATTTACGGCCACCAGACCCTGGACGACGTGCGCGGCCTCTGCGAGGCGCGGGCGCAGTCGCTGGGATTCGAGGTCGTGTTCCGCCAGTCCAACCATGAGGGCGACCTCGTCGACTGGATCCAGGAGGCCCGCGAGGCGGCGTGCGCCCTGGTGTTGAACCCGGCCGCCTATGGCCACACCTCGATCGCGCTGCTGGATGCGCTGAAGATGCTCTCCATTCCGATCGTGGAATGCCACCTGTCGAACCCCGCCGCGCGCGAGTCGTTCCGCCGGAAGACCTATGTGTCGCTGGCCGCGACGGGCGTGGTCTCGGGCTTCGGCGCCGCGAGCTATGAACTGGCCGTCGAGGCCGCCGCGGGCCTGGCCCGCTAGACCAAGACCGAAAGACAAGGGCCGACACCCATGCCGACCTCCTCGAAGGCGCCTGCCGATCCGTTCGACGCCCGCCTCGTGCGCAAGCTGGCCGACATCCTGACCGAAACCGGCCTCAGCGAGATCGAGGTGGAACAGGGCGAGTTGAAGATCCGGGTGGCCAAGACCCTCACGGCGGCTCCGGTCCAGCAGGTGCTGGCCGCGCCCGCTCCGGTGGCCGCCGCCCCCGTTGCGGCGTCCGCGCCCGCCTCCGGTTCCGCCGCCGAGGCCGCGCCCGCGGTCGCCGCGGGCGATGCCGTGAAGTCGCCGATGGTGGGCACCGTCTACCTCCAGCCCAATCCCGGGGCCCCGGCCTTCGTGAAGGTGGGCGACACGGTCGAGGCGGGCCAGACGCTGTTCATCGTCGAGGCGATGAAGACCATGAACCCGATCCCCGCCCCCCGCGGCGGCAAGATCGTGCAGATCCTGGTCGAGGACGCCCAGCCGGTGGAGTTCGGCGAGCCGCTCGCCATCATCGAGTAGCCGCCATGTTCGACAAGATCCTGATCGCCAACCGGGGCGAGATCGCCCTGCGCGTCCACCGGGCGTGCAAGGAGATGGGCATCTCCACCGTCGCCGTGCATTCCGAGGCCGACTCCAGCGCCATGTGGGTGCGGCTGGCGGACGAGAGCGTGTGCATCGGCCCGCCCCCGGCCGCCAAGAGCTACCTGCACATCCCGGCGATCATCGCCGCCTGCGAGATCACCGGCGCCCAGGCGGTGCATCCCGGCTACGGCTTCCTGTCGGAGAACGCCCGCTTCGCCGAGATCGTGAACGCCCACGGCTTCACCTTCATCGGACCCAAGCCCGAGCACATCCGCATGATGGGCGACAAGATCACCGCCAAGCAGGCGGTGAAGGCCGCCGGCATCCCCGTGGTCCCCGGCTCGGACGGCGCGGTCACCACCGAGGACGAGGCCATCGCCGCGGCCAAGGACATCGGCTTTCCCGTCCTGATCAAGGCCGCCGCCGGCGGCGGCGGGCGCGGCATGAAGGTGGCGAAGACCGAGGCCGACCTGGTCGAGGCCGTCCAGACCGCCCGCGCCGAGGCCAAAGCCGCGTTCGGCGACGACGCGGTCTACATGGAGCGCTACCTCCAGACCCCGCGGCATATCGAGCTTCAGGTCGTGGCCGACAGCCACGGCAACGTGGTCCACCTGGGCGAGCGCGACTGCTCGCTCCAGCGCCGCCACCAGAAGGTGCTGGAGGAGGCCCCCTCGCCCGCCATCGACGCCGCCGCCCGCGCGAAGATCGGCCAGGTGGTGGTCGATGCGGTCCGGGCCATCGGCTACCTGGGCGTCGGCACCATCGAGTTCCTGTACGAGAACGGCGAGTTCTTCTTCATCGAGATGAACACCCGCCTCCAGGTGGAGCACCCGGTCACCGAGGCCATCACCGGCATCGACCTGGTGCGCGAGCAGATCCGCATCGCCGCGGGCCTGCCGCTCAGCTTCAAGCAATCGGACGTGGTCTTCGAGGGCCACGCCATCGAGTGCCGGGTGAACGCCGAGAACCCCCGGACGTTCGCGCCCTCGCCCGGCCTGGTGACCGACTATCACGCCCCCGGCGGCCTGGGCGTGCGCATGGATAGCGCGCTCTACGCGGGCTATTCGATCCCGCCCTACTACGACAGCCTCGTGGGCAAGCTGATCGTCCACGGCCGCGACCGCGAGGAATGCATCGCGCGCCTGAACCGCTGCCTGGGCGAAATCGTCGTGGGTGGCATCGACACCAACATCCCGCTGTTCCAGGACCTGCTGCAACAGGACGACATCCTGAAGGGCGCCTACGACATCCACTGGCTCGAACGCTGGATGGCGAGCCAGGCTTAGGCGCGCGCCCCCCGAAGAACACGAACGGGTGGAGCTTGTCTCCCACGCCTCCGCGCGAGCGGAGGCCCCGCTATGGAAAACCACGGAAAACACGGAATCGCAGCTTCGCCTTCCGTGTCCTTCCGTGTTTTCCGTGGTTCCTTGAGTCTAGAGAGCCGCCGCTTCGCGGCCTTTCAGGATCGGGCGTCGGCGATCCCGGCTTGCGTTCGTGGTTCGCGCGCTCAGGCGCGAAAGGTCAGGACGACGCGGAGGCCCGGCCCGGCGTCCTCCAGGCGCACGTCGGCGCCCTGATGGCGCGCGGCCGCGCGGACCAGGCTGAGGCCCAGGCCGAACCCGGGCTCGCTCTGACCACCCCGGTAGAACCGCTCGAACACCCGCTCCCGGTCCTGCGCCGGCACGCCCGGCCCGTCGTCGGACACGGTCACCTCGACCCGCTGGTCCCGGGTGCGGCCGGCCGCCAGCGTCACCGTGCCGCCCGCCGGCGCGAACTTGACCGCGTTGTCCAGCAGGTTCGAGACCATCTGGAAGATGAGGTCGCGGTCGCCCGGCGTCGTCAGGTCCGGCGCGATGTCCAGTTCGACCGTCTGGCCCTTCTCCTCGGCCGCCGGCTGATGCAGCTCCACCGCGTCCTTGAGCAGGGGACTCAGCGCGACCGACTCCAGGTCGCCCCGCGGACCGCTCTGGAGTCGGGCGATGCGCAGCAGGGCCTCGAACATGGACTGGAGGCGGGCCGCCTCGTCCAGGGCCGCGGCCGAACGCGCCTCGACCTCGGCGCGGTCGTCGGTGGAGGCCGCCAGTTCCTCCAGTTCGGCGCGCAGGCGGGTGAGCGGCGTGCGCAGTTCGTGGGCGATGTTGTCCGAGACCCGGCTGATCGACGAGACCAGTTCCTCGATGCGGCCCAGCATCTCGTTCAGGGTGGCCGAGAGCTGGTCGAAGTCGTCGCCGCTGCCATGCAGGGGGATCCGGCCCGACAGGTCGCCGCCGATCACGGCCCGCGCCGTCCGGTTGATGCTCTCCAGGCGCTTGGAGACGGCCCAGGTCATCACCAGACCGCCGATGAGCCCCAGCGCCAGGCTCATGCCCGAGCCCCAGAACAGCGCCTCCTCGATCAGGTCCTCCCGCTCGTCGAGGTCCTCGGTGTCCAGGCCCACCAGCAGGCGATAGCCGCCCGAGAGCAGCACGTCGCGGACCACGGCCTCGTGCTCCTCCTCGGAACCGCTGGCGTAGGTGTCGAACTCGTACCGGAGCCATTCCTCGCCGCGGTTGACCGGCCAGCTCGCCAGATTGACCGCCACCACGGCGCCGTTCGGCGCGATCAGCACATGGTACGGCATGCGAAGCGAGGGCGCGTTCGCCCGCCTGTCCAGCGCCAGGATGAGCGCGTCGCGGCCCTTCGTCTCGAAGATCCGGACCAGCTCGTCGCTCTCGTCCTGTATGCGCGCCTCGACGACCTGAAGCGGACGCCAGACGCCCGCCACATAGGCCACGCCCAGCATCACGCCGATCGAACCGCAGAACAGCGCGATGTAGATCAGCGTCAGCCGCAGCGTCAGGTGACGCAGAGGATTGCGCAGCCTCATGCGCGCAGCGTGTAGCCCATGCCCCGCACCGTCTGGAGCAGCGGCGGGTCGAAGTCCTTGTCGATCTTCTGGCGCAGGCGGCTGACGTGCTGGTCGATGATGTTGGTCTGGGGATCGAAGTTGTAGTCCCAGACCGCCTCCAGCAGCATGCTGCGGCTGACCACGCGCCCGGCGTTGCGGAGCAGATACTCCAGCAGCAGGAATTCGCGGGTGGTCAGGTCGATGGACTGACCCTGCCGGGTGACGGTGCGCGACAGGAGGTTCATCTCCAGGTCGGCCAGGCGAAGCTCGGTGGCCTCCTCCTGGACCACGCCCTTGCGCCGGCTGAGCGCCTCGACGCGGGCCAGCAGTTCGGAGACGGCGAAGGGCTTGGCCAGGTAGTCGTCGCCCCCGGCCCGCAGGCCCTTCACCCGGTTGTCCACGTCGCCCAGGGCCGAGAGGATCAGCACCGGCGTGCTGTCGCCGGAGGCCCGCATGGTCTGGAGGATCTTCAGGCCGTCCACATTGGGCAGCATGCGGTCGAGGACGATCACGTCGTACGTCTCGGACGCCACCTGGAACAGCGCCTGGCGGCCGTCGGCCACATGGTCGACCAGCCAGCCCTCGCCCTTCAGGCCCTTGACGACGTGGCTCGCCACCCGCGCGTCATCCTCGACCACCAGCACATGCATGCCCGACTCCGCGGCCGCCTCAGTCGCCGATCAGGGGCATGATGGCGCCCGTACGGACATCCACAAGCACGTCCCGATCCTGGGCGCCGATCAGCTCGACCTCGTAGTAGTGCCGCCCGCCCCGGCGCTCCAGGCCGATCTCGGTGACCTTGCCCTTGGTGGCTTCCTCCACCGCGGCGATGGTCTGGCTCAAGCTGCGCGGCGCGGTCTGGACCGCCCGCAGGTGCTCGCGCGGAAGCATCGGAATGCGGGCGCGGAGCGGCGTGGACTGGCGCACGATCCGGCCCGTCTGGGCGTCGACTTTCACCTCGATCGGCTTGCCGTCCTTCACCAGCTCGATCTCGTAGACCATGTCGCCCAGGTCCATGTCGAACTCGGCGTCATAGGCGCGGGCGCCAAGCTCGCGCTCGGCGGTGGCCACAGCCTGGGCCAGGGTCACCTTGGGGCGCACCACCTGAGCGGCGGCCGGGCCAAAGGCCGGGACGGCCAGCATCATGGCGGCCGAAAGGCCCAGAAGGGTGGATCGCAACATCATCTCAGAACTCCGTATTGGGCCCCCGCAGCGGATCGGATAGCCGGGGCGGCTGACGCTCGCCTTCCGCGCGGATTTGAATTTCGTCATGCGCCGGGCGCGCGCCCAGCACGACGGCGCACATGCGGTCCAGCACCGCCTCCAGGTCGAAGTCCTCGGCGCGCGCGCCGGGCAGGATGCGGTGGCGGGGGTTCAGTTGCAGGGCGATGGCGTCCGCCAGGGCGTCGGGGTCCCGCGCGTCGGCCAGCCGGCCGAACCGGCCCTGCCCCAGGACCTCGGCGGCGTTTCCCGCCCCGTCGCCGGCCACCACGGGCGCGCCGCAGGCCAACGCCTCCAGCAGGCTGTTGGAGGCGCCTTCCCACAGCGACGGCAGCACGAACGCCGCCGCCCGCGCCACGATGGGGAACGGATCGGCCGTCTCGCCCTCGAACCGCACGGCCGAGGCCACGCCCAGTTCGCGGGCCAGTCGCCGCAGGGGCGCCACATGGGCCGCCGGCGCCTTGCCCAGGATCAATAGACGCAGATCGGAGCGGCCCGTGGCGTGCAGCCGCGCCAGCGCGTGGATCAGCGCCCCGTAGTTCTTCTGCGGATGCACCCGGCCGACAGCCACCAGGTAGGGGCGGCTGTCGTTGGTCCAGGCATGGAGGCCGGGACGGGCGGCGCACGCGCGCACGCGCGCGACATCCACGCCGTTGGCGAGGGCCACGACCCGACCGTCCCGGTGGGCGCGCCGGAACGCGCCGAGGCGTGAGAGGGCCTCCGACACGCAGACCAGCCGGGTCGCGTCTCCGGCGATCAGCCCCAGCCCCGCATGGCGCAGCATGCGACGCAGGCCGAGTCGGCCGTCATGGGCCGGGTCGTTGCTGATGCGGTAGATCCGGGGGATGCCGGGCTGCCCGCGCAGCGCCGCCCAAAGGGGCAGGTGGGCGTGGTTGCCCATCGACACCACCACGGCCGGGTCCAGCGCCAGGATCCGCGCCCGAAGCGCGGCCACCGCCGCGGCCAGCGCCAGGCCCCGGGGTCCGCGCCCGCGGCCCAGGCAGGTGAGCGAAGGGCCGCGCAGCTCGCGCGCCAGGGCGCCGCCTTCCAGGCAGATCACCTCGACCGCCACGCCCCGCCGGGCCAGGGCGTTGGCCAGATGGACGGTGTTGCGGGCGACGCCATCGGCGGCGAGCCCACCGCAGAAGAGGGCCACGGGACGATTTCCGGACATGGTCCCAGAATGGCCGGCGCCCCTGACGGCCACGTCGCCCCGACATTTGCTTTTCGCCATGTTCGCCGTGCGGGGCTTCGCGTTAGACGTCGGGTATGGCCGCCTTCGACGCCGACGACCTTCTCGACTGCTACGCGCGGGGCGTGTTCCCGATGGCCGACGCGCGCGAGGATTCCCGCGTCTTCCTGATCGACCCCGAGCGGCGGGGCGTGATCCCGCTGGACGCCTTCCACGTGCCGCGGCGGCTGGCGCGCACCGTGCGCGGCGATCCGTTCGAGGTGCGTATCGACACCGCGTTCCATGCCGTGATCCTGGCTTGCGCCGCCTCGGGGCCGGGGCGCACCGAGACCTGGATCAACCGCCCGATCGAGGCGCTCTACCTCGACCTGCACCGCCTCGGCCACGCGCACAGCGTGGAGTGCTGGCAGGGCGGCGCGCTCGTGGGCGGGCTCTATGGCGTGTCCCTGGGCGGCGCGTTCTTCGGCGAGAGCATGTTCTCACGGCGGCGCGACGCCTCGAAGGTGGCGCTGGTCCATCTCGCCGGGCGGCTGATCGCGGGCGGTTACCGTCTTCTGGACACCCAGTTCCTGACCGAACACCTCACGCAATTCGGCGCCGTCGAGATCGCGCGGGCCGACTATCACGCGCGCCTGCGCGCCGCCGTCGCGGCGGCGGGCGACTTCTACGCGATCGGCGCGGGCGGCTCGGATGGCGCGGCGGGCGGAGGCGCCGGGGCTGGCGCGGAGGGCGCCTCGGGGGCCGGCGCCGGAACCGGGACGGTCGGCGGCGGGAGCGTCAACGTCGGGGAGGCCGGCGACGGGGCGGCCTGCGACGGGGCGGCCTGCGATGGGCGGGCCGTCGGCTGGGGTCCCGGCGGGAGTGTCGGCGCCTTGACGGGCGGAGCCGCCGGATTTCCGACGTCGGCCGGCGCGGCCTTGGGCGCCGGCGTCGGCGCGGCGGCGACCACCGGCGAACTGGTCCTGCAGCTGATCGCCCAGGCGTCGTAGATCGGGTGTTCCAGCGGGTTCAGGCTGGGCGAGGCCGCGAACATCCAGCCACGGAACGCTTCGCGCGCCGGCGGCGTCGGACGGCCCGGCTGCGGGCGCGGCTGGGCGTCGATGGTCAGATAGACGATGGAATCGGCCACCGCCTCGTCCGGCGCCGAGCGCTCGCAGGCCCGGACCGTGAAGACCAGGCCCTTCCAGCGCACCGGCGCGCCCACCCGCGCCTCGAACCGCAACGTCTCGGCCGTGATCTTGTCCAGCGCCTGGATGACCGCCACCTCGTAGCGGGCGCGCCGGGTCGGGGCCTCCACCGGCTTCTCGGCCACCTGGTCCTTGGGCGGCGGCGCAGGCGCCACCTCCCCCGGCTGGACGGGGGGCGCGGCGACGGGCGGTGGCGGCAGCGCGATCGTGACGGGCGGCGCCTCCTCGGCGACGGGCCGTCCCGGCTCGGGGGCGACGGGCGTCTCCACCGGGCCAGGCGCCGCAGAGCCGGGCGCCCCGGAGCCGGGCGCCCCGGAGCTGGGCGAAATGGGGCTGGGCGAAATGGGGGCCGCCGGCTGCGCCACCACGCCACCCGCCACGACCAGTCCCGTCGCGAGCGCGGCGACCCCGGCGCCCGCGAGGGCGATCGGCAGGACGCGACGGTGGCGGCGGGGGACGCTCACGCTTATTCCGGCGACCAGGCCTCGTAGTCGCCCGCGGCGCGCTGGCGTTCGCCTCCGCGGGCGAGCGCGCCCTGAGGGCGGCGGGCGTAGATCGTGCCAGTCAGGTTGGGGAGATGATCCTTCTCCCACGCCTGGCGCCGCAGCGGCGCCTCGGTCGGCGGCTCGTCATAGGTGTAGCGCAACCAGCCGTGCCAGTCGGGCGGCACCTTCGAGGCGTCGGCATAGCCCTTGTAGACCACCCACCGCCGCTTGCGGCCGCGGTCGTAGCTGTCGCGGTCGTCACGGGCTTCGTAGTAGCGGTTGCCCAGCTCGTCCTGGCCGACGAAGCGCCCGCGGCGCGAGATGGTGAAGAGGACGCCCGGCGTGGCGCCGTTCCACCAGGTGAAGATCGTCTTCAGGACAGACACGCTCGGGCCCTTCGGGGTCGGAAATTCGCGCGGACTATAGGCGGGCGCCCCCGGAGCGTCCAGCGTCGGCCCGACGCGGCGGCGCCTTCAATATGTTGGGGATGAACGCCCCTCGGCCCGCTACATCTATTGTCGGAGCCGCGAGCGGCGCCCTACCCTTCCGCTCGTCAGGGAGTCGGACCGGATGGACAGCGAGACACCGCGCGCCGGAATCGAGGGGCGCATCCTGGAACTGGCCGACCGGCTGGTCGAGGTCGAGGCGCCGATCCACTTCACCAATGCGCGGGTCGAGGCCTGGATCGAATGGGCCGGCGGCCGGACCGACCTGGCCACCGCCATCGCCGACCACGCCCACGAACTGGCCGCGCGCGCCCAGGATCGGGGCCTGACACGGAACCTGCGCGAACGGACGCGGCTGCGCGAATCCGTGGCCGAGGGCCTGCGCCTGGGTTGGCTGGCGCTGGCGCCTCGCCGGCCGCCGCCGCTGCGGCTGGAAGGCGGCGCGGGCGCCCTCGACCGCATGGTGGCCGACCACCGCGGCCGGCAGGCGGCGAATGCTGCGGCGGCGGCGATGGCGGCGCGGCTCCAGGCCGTGATGGATGCGGTCCTGCGCTGCGCGGGCGAACCCGAGGCGTGCGCCGATCCCGCTCGCAACCCGGGCCTGGCGCGTGCGGCCGAAGCGGCGCGCACCGCCGGCGCGGACGACTCCCTGATCCTCGACGCCGTCGCCCTGGCCCGCTCGGGCGTGGGCGACTGGCCGACTCCGCCGCGCGCCGGGGCGGCCGAACCCCTGTCCGGGACGTGTGTCGCGGCCTGCGACGACCCCGCCGCCGCGGCGCGCGCGGCGTGGGCGACCGGGAGACTGATCCTGGCCGCTTCCGGAGACGCCGCTGCGATCGCCGAAGCCGAAGGCCTGGCGACAGCCGGCGTCGAACTCATGGCCTGGTGGTGTGACGGCGCGTTTTCGGCCGAAGCCTTCGCCGCGGCCGTCCGGGTCGCGGCGACCGCGCTCGCGGCCAGCGACGAGGGCCCTGGCCGGCTGGGCCTCGCGGGCCTGGGCGACTGGCTGGCGGCCCACGGGTTCGACTACGACAGCGACGCCGCCCGCGCCGCGGCGGCCAATCTCTTCCGGGCCGCCCGCGAGGCGATCTCCGACCTGGACGCCGATATCCGCCTGGCGCTGGTCAGCGATCCCGAGCTGGCGCTGCGCCTGGGGGCTCCGCTGGACGGTTCGGCCTGGTCCGGACCCGTCGCCCACGCCGAACTGGCCGCCGGCGAGACCGTGCGGGTCCTCTCGGAAGCCGGCGTCCACGCCCTGGCCGCGCACGGCATCGGCCTGGACGACGCGCGCCCCGCCCTCCTGGGCCATCGCGCGCTGGCCGGAGCGCCCGGCGTCAATCCCGAGACCCTCGCGGCGCGGGGCTTCAGCGCGCTCGAGATCGAGGCCGCCCAGGCGGAGCTGCCTTTCGCGCCCACGCTGGCGGCGGCGTTCTCGCTCCAGGTCCTGGGCGAGGGCTTTGTCCGCGACGTCCTGGGGGCGACGCCCGAACAGTTGGCCGACCCCCGGCTGGACGTCCTCGCCCTCGCGGGGTTCACGGACGACGAGGTGGCGGCGGCCGAGGCCTACGCCCTCGGGCGCGACGGCTTCGCCGAAGGCGGGCCGGCGGGCGAAGCCGTCCGCCGCGCCCTGCGGCCCGCCGGCCAGCTTCCGGCGGCGGCGCACGCCGCCCTGCTGCGCGCCGTGGCCGGAGCGGTCGACGTCCCCCCGGTCCTCAACGTCACCCTGCCCTGGAACGCGACGCCCGGCGACGTCGAGGCCATCGTCGAAACGGCCGGGGTCGAAACGGCCGGGGTCGCCGTGCGGGTGCGGCGCAACGCCGCGCCGGCCGACGCCGCGCTGGCGATTCCGGCCGCCCCCGACCGGCCCGCGCGGGCCGACGCGCCCGTCGCGGAACGCGTGGTCGAGGAACGGATCGTCGAGCGGGTGATCGAACGCGACCGCACCCGCCGTAAGCTGCCCGACCGGCGCAAGGGCTACATCCAGAAAGCCAGTGTCGGCGGCCACAAGGTCTATCTGCACACCGGCGAGTACGACGACGGCGAGCTGGGCGAGATCTTCATCGACATGCACAAGGAAGGCGCGGCCTTCCGCTCGCTGATGAACAACTTCGCCATCGCCGTGTCCCTGGGCCTCCAGCACGGGGTGCCGCTGGACGAGTTCGTCGAGGCGTTCGTGTTCACGCGCTTCGAGCCGGCCGGCCCCGTGACCGGAAATGATTCCGTGAAATCAGCGACGTCCATCCTGGACTACATCTTCCGCGAGCTGGGGGTCAGCTACCTGGGCCGCGACGACCTGGCCAACGCCGATCCCGGCGAACTGAACGCCGACGGCCTGGGCCGCGGCAAGGCCGACGACGTGGCGGGCCTGGACGGCGAGCCTGAGATGCATCCCGCCTCGCGCTTCATCTCGCGCGGTTTCGCCCGCGGGGCGGCGCCCGACAACCTCGTCTTCCTGCCCGGCGCCGGCCGGCCCGCGGGGCCGGCCGCCCTGGCCGCCGCCGAGGTCTGCGCGGCCTGCGGGGACATCGCCGTGGTGCGCAAGGGCCAGGCCATGATCTGCGAGACCTGCGGCGCACGGGCGGCCCGCGCCAACGACGACCTGGCCGGCTGACCCGCACCACGTTACCGCGATTTAAGTGGCGCCCGGCCGCGCTTTGCGGGCAGAGCACAAGCATGACGCATGGGATTCCGTCCTGACATGACGCGCACCGCCCGCCGTTTCGCGGTCGACGCCGCCGCCGTCCTGGTCCTGGCCGCCGCCACGCTGGCCGGCCCGGCGCTGGCCAGCGACAAGGCGATCCAGCGGCAGACGTCGTTCGGGGGCTCGTGCGTGAAATGCGAGCTGGCGGGACGCAACCTGGCCGGCGCGCGGATCGTGGGCGCCAATTTCGCCGGGGCGAACCTGATGGGCGCCAACCTGCGCGACGCTAGGTTCCACGCCTCGAACTTCGCCGGCGCCGACCTGACCAAGGCCGACCTCACCGACTCCGCGATGGCCGGCGCCAACTTCTCCGGAGCCGACCTGTCGAACGCCCGCCTGCGCTCGGCCGAGGCCAACGGCGTGGCGTTCGTGGCCGCGACCCTCTCCCGCGCCGACCTCACCGACGCCCAGGCCTCGGGCGCCGCCTTCCGGCGCGCGGTGCTCGTCGGCATGGTCGCCCGCAACGCCAAGCTGCGCGGCGCCAACTTCGACGGCGCCCGCCTCGCGTCGGCCGTGCTGCGCGGCGCCTCGCTCCAGGGCGCGAGCCTGTCCAGGGCCGAGGCCCAGGGCGCCGAGTTCCGCGACGCCGACCTGACGGGCGCCAACCTTTCGGGCGGATCCTTCGCCGACGCCTCGTTCCGCTCCGCCGACCTCAGCCAGGCGAACCTGAGCGGCGCCGGGTTCGACGGGGCCGACTTCCGCGACGCCGGACTGCGTCGGGCCCTGCTGCACGGCGCCGACCTGGCCAACGCCCGCGGCCTGAAGCAGGACCAGCTCGACGACGCCTGCGGCGACAGCCGCACCAAGCTGCCCCGCGGGCTTTCGGTGCGTCCTTGCACCGGCGTGCGGCTGATCGTGAAACCCGGCGTCGTGCAGCACCGGGCGCTGCAGATGGTTCCGGCAGTGCCAGCCTCGCCGGTCTCGCCGCCCAGTCCCCCGTCGCCGCCCAACCCGCGCTACATCACCACCGTCAGCCCCTGAGGGCGTCCAGGTTGAGGGCGTCCAGGCTGAGGGCGTCCAGGGCCGCGCTCAGACCTTGATCGGCGGGGCCAGCCGGATGTGCAGCTCCTTGAGCTGCTTCTCCGACACCTCCGAGGGGGCGTTCATCATCAGGTCCTGCCCCTGCTGGTTCAGCGGGAAGGCGATGACCTCGCGGATGTTGCTCTGGTTGGCCAGCAGCATGACGATCCGGTCCACGCCGGGCGCCAGGCCCCCGTGCGGCGGCGCCCCATAGCGGAAGGCGTTCAGCATGCCGCCGAACTCGCGCTCGACCGTCTCGGCCGAATAGCCGGCGATCTCGAACGCCCGCAGCATGATGTCGGGCCGGTGGTTCCGGATCGCGCCCGAGCACAGCTCCACGCCGTTGACGACGATGTCGTACTGGTAGGCGAGGATATCCAGCGGGTCCTTGGTGTTCAGGGCCTCCAGCTCGCCCTGCGGCATCGAGAACGGGTTGTGCGAGAAGTCGACGTGGTTCGTCTCCTCGTTCATCTCGTACATCGGGAAGTCGACGATCCAGACGAAGTCGAAGCGGTCGTCGCTGACCAGGCCCAGGTCCGTGCCCACCTTGGTCCGCGCCAGGCCGGCGAACTTGTAGAAGGCCTTCGGGTCGCCGGCGACGAAGAAGGCCGCGTCGCCATGACCCAGGCCGAGCTGGGTCATCAGGCCGTCCGTGGCCGGGGCGCCCAGGTTCTTGGCGATCGGCCCGCCCCAGCCGCCCTGGTCCTCGCTCCAGAACACATAGCCCAGGCCGGGCTGGCCCTCGCCCTGGGCCCACGCGTTCATGCGGTCGCAGAAGGCGCGGCTGCCGCCCTTCGGCCCCGGGATCGCCCAGACGGCGTTCTTCGTGTCTTCCAGGATGCGCGCGAAGAGGCCGAAGCCCCCGCCGCGGAACCGCTCCGAGACGTCCTGCATCACCAGCGGGTTGCGCAGGTCGGGCTTGTCGCTGCCGTACTTGGAGATGGCCTCGCGGTAGGGCAGGCGCGGGAACGGATACGGCGTCACCGTCTTGCCGTTCGCGAATTCCTCGAAGACGCCGTGCAGCACCGGCTCGATGGCGGCGAACACGTCCTCCTGGGTGACGAAGCTCATCTCGACGTCGAGCTGGTAGAACTCGCCCGGCGAGCGGTCGGCGCGGGCGTCCTCGTCCCGGAAGCACGGCGCGATCTGGAAATAGCGGTCGAAGCCCGCGACCATCAGCAGCTGCTTGAACTGCTGCGGCGCCTGGGGCAGCGCGTAGAACTGGCCGGGATGCAGGCGCGAGGGCACCAGGAAGTCGCGCGCCCCCTCGGGCGACGACGCCGTCAGGATGGGGGTCTGGAACTCGTTGAACCCCTGCTCGGTCATCCGGCGACGGATCGAGGCGATCACCTGCGAGCGCAGCAGCACGTTGCGGTGGATCGTCTCCCGCCGCAGGTCGAGATAGCGGTGCTTCAGGCGGATCTCTTCCGGATAGTCCGGCTCGCCGAAGACCGGCAGCGGCAGCTCGCTGGCCTCGGACAGCACGTCGAGACCCCGCACCCGCACCTCGATCTCGCCGGTCGGCAGGTTCGGGTTCACGGTCTCGGGCGAACGGGCCACCACCTCGCCGTCCACCTTGATGACGCTCTCGGTGCGAGCCCGCTCGATCAGGTTGAAGCCCGGCGTCTCGGGGCTGATGACGAGCTGGGTCAGGCCGTAGTTGTCACGCAGGTCCACGAAGACCAGGCCGCCGTGGTCGCGCTTGCGGTGGATCCAGCCCGAGACCCGAACGGTCTGGCCGGTGTCGGCGGCGCGAAGCGCGCCGCAGGTATGGGTGCGGTAGGCGTGCATTTCTTCAGGTGAAATCGGGGTGATCTGCGAGGCGCGGAAGGGCGCATGTAGGGGGGGGAAAGTCAAGGCTGGCGGCCCGGGGCGTCCCCGGGGCGTCCCCGGGGCCTCCTCGCCTTGACACCCTCACCTCCGGGCCGTCCCATCGCAGGGTCTGACTGGGGGATTCCCGTGAACCATCCGATGGGAGCCGCTGCGGCGGTCCTGGCGAGCCTCAGCCTCGCCGCCTGCGCCACCACAGGCGAAAAGCCCGCGACCGGCAAGTCCGCCGCCACGTCCTCGTCCTCCTCGCCGCTGCCCAGGGGGCTGGACCCCGCGAAAGATCCGTTCCCGTCCACCTACCGGCCCTTGCCCGGTCGCAACCTGGCCATCGTGGGCGCGACGGTCCTCACCGGCACGGGCGAGGAACTGCGGAACGGCGTGGTGCTGGTCCGCGACGGACGCATCCAGGCGGTGGGAACGGGCCTCGCGCCGCCCGAGGGCTACGAGGTGGTCGACGGTCGCGGCAAATGGGTGACGCCGGGCCTGATCGACCTGCACTCGCACCTGGGCGTCTATCCCTCGCCCAGCGTGCCGGCGCACTCCGACGGCAACGAGGCCACCGACCCCAACACCGCCCAGGTCTGGGCCGAACATTCGGTGTGGCCGCAGGACCCCGACTTCAACACCGCCCGCGCCGGCGGCGTGACCACGATCCACGTCCTGCCCGGCTCGGCCAACCTCTTCGGCGGGCGCGGCGTCACCCTGCGCAACGTGCCGGGCCGGACGGCCCAGGACATGAAGCACCCGGGCGCGCCCTATTCGCTGAAGATGGCCTGCGGCGAGAACCCCAAGCGGGTCTACGGCAGCCGAAGCCGAAGCCCCGCGACGCGCATGGGCAACGTGGCCGGCTACCGCGCCGCCTGGATCAACGCCGCCGACTACATGCGCAAGTGGGACGACTACCGCGCCAAGGCGGGCCGCGGCGAAAAGGCCGACCCGCCCAAGCGGGACCTCCAGCTCGACACCCTGGTCGGCGTGCTGAAGGGCGAGATCCTGGTCCAGAACCACTGCTACCGGGCCGACGAGATGGCCCAGATGATCGATATCTCGAAGGAGTTCGGCTACCGGATCACCTCGTTCCACCACACGGTCGAGGCCTACAAGATCGCCGACATCCTGGCGCGGAACGACATCTGCGCGGCGAGCTGGACCAACTGGTGGGGCGCCAAGCCCGAGTTCTTCGACGCCATCGAGGCCAACATCCCGATGGTCGAAGCCGCCGGCGCCTGCGCCATCATCAAGTCGGACGATCCCGACACCATCCAGCGCCTGAACCAGGAGGCCGCCGAGGCCCTGGCCGCCGGCCGCGACGCGGGCCTCGCCATCACCGAGGCCCAGGCGATCCGCTGGATCACCTCGAACCCGGCCAAGGCCCTGGGCCTCGCCGCCGAGACCGGGAGCCTGGAGCCCGGCAAGCGCGCCGACGTGACCCTCTGGGACGCCAGCCCGTTCTCGATCTACGCCCGCGCCCAGCGGGTCTGGATCGACGGCGGCCTGGCCTACGACCGCAACGACCCCCGCTACCAGCCGAAGTCGGACTTCGAGCTGGGCCTGGAGAGCCGCCGATGAGCCGCCGCCTCACCCTCCTGCTGGCGGGCGCCGCGGTCGCCCTCGCCCTGCCCGCGCAGATCCAGGCCGCCACGGTGGCCATCGTCAACGCGCGCATCCTCAACCCCGGCGCGCCCGAGATCGCCAGCGGCACGGTCGTCGTCCGCGACGGCAGGATCACCGCGGTCGGCGCCGGCGTGTCCGCGCCCGCCGGCGCCCAGGTGGTGGACGCCAAGGGCGGCGTCGTCACGCCCGGCCTCGTCGCCGTGAACAGCGGCCTGGGCGCCGTCGAGATGCCGATGGTCGGGACCGACCTGCGCGTCCGCGACGCCGGCGTGGGCGCCGCCTTCGACGTCCAGTACGCGCTGAACGCCGACTCCGTGGTCATCCCCGTGGCCCGCCTCGGCGGCATCACCAGCGCGGTGGTCACGCCCCAGGCCGAAGGCGGCCAGGGCGGCGCGGGCGACCACCACGACGACAGCGGCGACCACCACACCTCGGGCGCGGCGACCTCGGAACGCGCGCCCAACCTGTTCGCCGGCCAGGCCGCGGTGATCCAGCTCGCCCAGGGGCGCGAGATGCTGGTGAAGCCGAAGGTCGCGATGGTCAGCCCGTTCGGCGACGCGGGCGCCCGGGTGGCCGGCGGCGCGCGCGGGGCCAATTTCGTGCTGCTGAAGGAGGCCCTGGCCGATGTGCGCGCCTATGCGCGCAACCGCGCCGCCTACGAGCGCGCCGGCTACCGCGACCTCACGCTGTCGCGCGCCGACCTGGAGGCCCTGATCCCCGTGGTCGAGGGCCGGACGCCGCTGGTCGCCGTCGCCAACCGCGCCTCGGACATCCGCGCCGTGCTGAAGCTGGCGCGCGACGAGAAGCTGAAGCTCGTCCTCACCGGCGCCGCCGAGGCCTGGCGCGTGGCCCCCGAGATCGCCGCCCAGGGCGTGCCGGTGATCCTGAACCCGGTCCTGAACCGGCCCACCAGCCTGGAGACCCTGGGCTCGACGATGGAGAACGCCGCCCGGCTCGAGAAGGCCGGCGTGACCGTGATCATCGAGGGCGCCGGCGGCGCCCATCGGGCGCACGAGATGCGCTACAACGCCGGCATCGCGGTCGCCAACGGCATGAGCCGCGAGGGGGCGCTGGCCGCCGTCACGATCAATCCGGCCCGCGCCTTCGGCGTCGCCGACCGGCTGGGGTCGCTGGCGGCGGGCAAGGACGCCGACCTGGTGCTCTGGACCGGCGACCCCTTCGAGCCCCTGTCGCGGCCGCAGCTCATCCTGATCCGCGGCGAGGCCCAGCCCTTGCGCTCGCGCCAGCTCGACCTTCGCGACCGCTACCTGGACCTCAAGCGGCCGATGCCGCCGGGGTATGCGCACTGACGGCCCTGCGCGGCCACGACGGCCGCCCCGAGCCAGAGGCCGAGAATGGGGCTCACGGCGATTCCGACCAGCGGGACGGGAAAGTGACCCACCTCCGGGACCAGGGCGGTGGACACCGCATAGCTCGCCAGCGCCAATGCCGCGGCGGTCTGCCGCGTTCGGGCCAGCGCCAGTGAAGCCGTCGCGCCCAGCAAGGCGACCCACGCGACGACCGCGACCAAGGGTGAGATCGCCCAGGCCAGCCGCATGATCTCCTCGACCTCGGGCACGGGCGCGAGGGTGTCGAGGCGGAGCCAGCTCACGGCGACCGCCACGCCGAGCAGCCCCATCGCGGCGGCGCGCGCCGGGTAGGATCGCCGAACCGTCGCGATCACGGCCATCAAGGCCACGCCGAACGCCGTCGCCTGCGAAGCGTCCGGCTGGGCGATCAGCAGGGCCATGACCACCGCTGCGGCCAACCACGGCCAGGCGCGATCCCGCCCCAGGACGGCGAGCGCCACGATCGCGGGCGGCAGCGCGATTTCGGCCGCGTTCAGTTGCGCGGCCCCGACGTCGAGCCACCGATGCACGCCCTGCTGTCCCGGGCCGAGCAGGCTGGCGGCCAGGCCGACGGGCGCGGCGACCAGGAAGCCGACCAGCGCGCGCCGGCGTGCGAAGGCCAGGATCGGCCCGGCCAAGACCGCCCCCAGGAACCAGGCCGCCGGATTTCGGACCCAGACGGGCCACGGAACCCCGCTGGCCGCGGCCACCGCGCAGCCCGTCGCCACCGCGGCCAGCGACAGGACGCCGAACAGCGCGATGAAGCGCCGGGCCGGCAGCCTCAACGCGTCCTCGCCCTACTTCTCCGGATTCACCAGCGCCTGATACGTCAGCGTCCGCGCCGCGCCGCCCAGGTCGTCCCCGCCCGAGCCGCCCAGGCGCTGGATCATGCCCACGAAGATCACGTCGTTGGTCGGATCGACCCAGAACCAGGTGCCGGCCGCGCCGCCCCAGCTCATGGTCCCCTTGCCTTCCAGCGAGCCGGCCGCGCGCGGGTCGTTCACCACCATGAAGTCCAGGCCGAAGCCCACCGCCTCGTTGAAGCGCGCCCCGGTCGTGCCGTTGGAGCTGACCAGCACGTCCTTGGCGATCATGTTGGTGCCCATCATCTCGACCGAGGCCGGCGACAGGATGCGCACGCCGTCCAGCTCGCCCTTGTTGGCCAGCATCTGTGCAAACCGGGCGTAGTCCATGGTGGTGCCGACGAGGCCCCCGCCACCGGACTCCAGGGCGGGCTTCTCGAGGTAGGACGGCAGCGGATTGCCGAAGATCTCCTTCGCCTCCTCGATCTTCCCGGTGTCACGGTTGAGGACATAGACCGGCGACAGGCGGGCGGCCTTGTCGGCCGGGGCGTAGAACGCGGTGTCGGTCATCTTCAGGGGCTTGAAGATGCGGCTGTCGAAGAACTCGCCCAGCGTCTGCCCCGACAGCTTCTCGACCAGATAGCCCTGGATGTCGACGCTGACCGAATAGCGCCACGAGGTTCCGGGCTGGAACACCAGCGGGATCGTCGCCGTGCGGTCGATCAGGTCCTTGGGGTTGTCGGCGCCCAGCACCCGCTTCTCGCGGAACAGCTTGTCCACGGGATGGTCGTCCTGAAGGCCGTAGCCGAAGCCGGCGGTGTGGGCCATCACCTCGCGCATCGTCGGCGGCCGGGCCATGTCCTCCAGCACCATCGTCCCGTCGGGATTGATCGACTTGACCACCTTCAGGGTCTTGAATTCCGGGATGTGGCGGGTGACCGGATCGTCCAGCCGCCACTTGCCTTCCTCGAACAGGATCATCATGGCCACGCCGGTGATCGGCTTGGTCATGGAATAGATGCGGAAGATCGTGTCCTCGGTCATCGGCGCGCCGGTGGTCAGGCTGGTCTTCCCGTAGGTCTTGAAGCTCACCACCTTGCCGTGCCGGGCCAGCAGGGTGGTCATGCCGGCCACGCGGCCCGAGGCGACCACGCCCTGCATGTAGGCGTCCAGCTTTCCGAGCCGGGCCGAGTCGAATCCGACCGACTCCGGGCTGGCGGCCTTGGCGAGCGCCGGCGCGGACGCGGCCGGCTTGCGCGCCGCCTGGGCCCAGCTCGCGGACGGCGCCGTCATCGTACCGGCCACCAGCGCGACAGCCGTCAACGTCGCGGCGAACCGCGTCCCCACCTGTAGCATCCCAACTCCCTCCCAGCATGTGTTGCGCGAAGCTTAGGCGCGCCGGACAAGCGCGCAAGCCCGGGTGCGTTTCCAGCCGGAAATCCGGTATGCGTGGACCATGAAGCGGCTTCTGATCGTCTGGCATTCGCGAACCGGCGCCGCGCGCGCCATGGCGGGCGCCGCCGCCGACGCCGCGGCCGCCGAAGACGGGATCGAGGTGGTCTCGAAACCGGCCGAACAGGCCACGGCCGACGACCTGCTGGGCGCCGACGGCTACCTCTTCGCCGCGCCCGAGAACCTGGCGGCGCTGTCGGGCGAGATGAAGGCCTTCCTCGACCGCGCCTACTACCCTGTCCTGGAGCGCCTGAACGGGCGGCCCTACGCCGCCATGATCGCCGCCGGCAGCGACGGGAGCGGCGCGGCGCGCCAGCTCGCCCGCATCGCCACGGGCTGGCGCCTGAGGCCCGTGGCCGAGCCGGTCGTCGTCTGCACCCACGCCCAGAGCCCCGAGGCGATCCTGGCGCCGAAGCGCCTCTCCGAGGCGGACCTGGCGCCCTGCCGCGAGCTGGGCGCCGCCCTGGCCGCGGGGCTGGCGATGGGCGTTTTCTGAGGTCTAAGTTCGCTCATGGCCGACGGCCCGCTCCGGATCGCTCCCCTGCCCGCCAGCTTCGGCGCGACGGTGACGGGCGTGCGCCTGGCCGCGCTCGACGACGGCGCCTTCGCGCGGATCCACGCCGCCTGGCTCGAGTTCGGGCTGCTGGTGTGCCCGGCCCAGTACCTCACGCGTGAACAGCAGGTGGCGGTGGCGCGCCGCTTCGGGCCGATCGAGTTCGCCAACATCCCGATCAGCAACGTCCGCGACGACGGCCGCCTGCGCGACCCCGACGACGCCTGGGTCCGCGTGCTGAAGGGGAACCAGGGCTGGCACATCGATTCCACCTACGTCCCCGTCCAGTCCCGGGGCGCCCTGCTCAGCGCCCAGGTGACCCCGGCCGAGGGCGGCGAGACCGAATGGGCCGACCTGGCCGCCGCCTACGACGCCCTGACGCCCCGGATGCGCGCGCGCGTGGGCGAGCTCTCGGCCTTCCACTCGATGAAGCGCAGCCAGGCGATGACGGGCGACGACTATCGCCCCGGCGCGGATCACGGCGGCTACGGCGCCGACGCCGCCCCGCCCCTCAGGCCGCTGGTGAAGACACATCCCGAGACCGGACGCCGGTCGCTGGTGATCGGCCGCCACGCCTATGGCGTTCCGGGCCTGGCCGAGGCGGAATCCGAACGCCTGCTCGCCGATCTCGTCGACATGGCCTGCCGGCCGCCGCGGGTCTGGCGTCACGCCTGGCGGCCGGGCGACGTGGCCATCTGGGACAACCGCCGCACCATGCATCGCGGCCTGCCGTGGGACCTCTCCCGGCCGCGCGTGCTCCACCACACCCGCATCGCGGGCGATCCGGTCACCGAATTCGCGCCGTCACCCCCGAGTCCGTGACATCGCGGTCCGTGACGTTGCGGTCCGTGACGTTGCGCCTCACCGGCCGGTCCCCGGGCAGGGCCGGCCAGATGGCGAAGACCGCGTCGTCGCCCACCACCGTCACCGCCGGCCGCCCCCGCGCGGGCTGCGCCATCAGTTGGTCAATATGTCGGGCCAGTTCAGCGCGCTCGTCCGCGCGGCCCGCTTCTCGCGGGTCGGCCTTCGGCGGGGCGGCCTCTGGCGGGTCGCGATGTCTCATACCTGCCAAATGGGCCCGGCCTGCCACAGGTTCCCGCGCGGGTTGCAGCGCTTCGCCTCATGCTGGCGCTGACGTTGCGTCGGAAGAGGTTGCGGGCCACTCTCGGGGTCCGGTTTCTAGGGAGGCTGCAAGGCGGTGTTGCGGATCGAACTCTCGGCCTTGAGCGCGCAGGAGCTGAAGCGCCTGCTCGACCAGGCGCGGGCGCGCGATCAGTCCGCCCTGGTCCAGCAGCTCGTGGCCGAGCTGGAGGCCCGGCCCAGCCGCGCCGACGAATGGCGCTCGGCGCCCCGGCCCATGACATGGACCCCGGCCTACGAAGACCTGCTCGAGCCCGAGCCCGAGGCCCCCGTGTCCCGGCGCAACGGCGTCATGGCCGTCACCGCGGTGATCGCCGCCGTGGTCTCGGCCGCCGTGACCTGGGGCCTGAGCATCCCGCCCGAGCGCACGGGCGAACGCCCGCCATCGGCCGAACCGCCCCGCGCCGCGGTGATCCTGGCCTCCGTGGCGCCCATCGGGCCGCCGGCCGCGCCCGCCCAGACGCCTGACCAGATGCCTGACCAGGCCCTTGGCCAGACGCCCGACGAGGCGCCGCCGGTCACCGCAGCCGCCGAACCGAAGCTGCACGTCGCATCCCGGTCGACGCCTCGGCGCGAGAACCCCTGCTACGACCTTCCCACGGCGGCCGAACGGCTGGTGTGCGGCTATCCCAGCCTGGCGATCCGCGACCGCCAGATGCGCGTGGCCCTGGCCCGCGCCCGCGCCGGCGGCGGCGACCTGCGCGCTCTGGAGGCCGAACAGGCCAGCTTCCGGGACGTCAGCGAGGACATCACCGATCACAAGGCCCTGGCCGACCTCTACGATCGCCGCATTCGCCAGATCGACGAGACGGCGGCCCGCGCCCGCGCCGCCGAACCCCTGTTCTAGGCAGGGCGATCGCAGAGATACGCGGAGGAGTCCGGGGCTGCGCGAGCGCTCTGCATATCTCCGCGATCTCCGCGGTTCATGACGGACGGCGGCGACGCCCACACGCCATGGGCGATCGCCCTGCTGTTCCAGGGGATCGCGACGGCATTTCCTCCGTCGCCGGCGCGGCCTAGGCTGCCTCCATGATCCGGAGCCCCTCACGTCGCGAATTCGCTGCCATCGCCCTGGCCGCCGCGCCCCTTCCCGCGCGGGCGGCGGCGCCCGGTCCGATGCGCCTGCTGATCCTCGGCGGCACCGGGTTCATCGGACCGCATCAGGTGCGCTACGCTCTTTCGCGGGGGCACAAGGTCACGGTGTTCAACCGCGGCCGCCGCCCGCAGGACTGGCCGGGCGAGGTCGAGGAGCTCACCGGCGACCGCAACTCAGGCGACCTTGCGGCTCTCGAGGGGCGGAGTTGGGACGCCTGCATCGACAACCCCACCACCCTGCCGTTCTGGGTCCGCGACGCCGCCGAGATCCTGGGCGGGAAGGTGGCGCACTATCTCTTCGTCTCCACCATGTCGGTCTACGCCGACAACGCCACGCCCGGTCAGGACGAGGCGGCCCCGCGCCTGACCTATCCCGACGGCGACCCCCTGGCGGCGCGGGACGCCTCGGCGCCGATGGCCTACGGGCGGCTCAAGGCGGCCAGCGAGGCCGAGGCGCGCCGAGGCTTCGGGGCCGGGAAGGTGGCCGTCGTCCGCCCCGGGCTGATCGTCGGCCCTGGCGATGAGACCGACCGCTTCACCTACTGGCCGGCGCGCCTCGCCGGCGCGGGCCAGGCCTGGGGCCCCAGGGTGCTGGCGCCGGGCGACGGGACCGATCCGGTCATGCTGATCGACGCCCGCGATCTCGCCGAATGGACGGTGCGCCTCGCCGAGGCGCGGACGGCGGGGGTGTTCAACGCCGCCGGCCCGGACCGGCCGCTGTCCATGAAGGCCTTCCTGGCGGGCGTCGCCGAGGGCGTGGGCGCACGGCCCGACCTGGCCTGGGCGCCCGCCGGGTGGCTGGCCGAGCGGAAGGTCGCCTACTGGAGCGACATGCCCGTCTGGCTGCCGGGCGAAGGGCCCACGGCCGGCTTTCACCGGCGCAGCCTCCGCGCCGCCCTGGGCGCAGGCCTCACGTTCCGGCCGCTGCCGGTCACGGCGAGGGACACCCTGGCCTGGTTCCGGACCCTGCCCGCCGAACGCCAGGCCCGGCTCAAGGCGGGTCTGACGCCGCAGCGGGAAGCCGAACTCCTGGCCGACCTGAGTCCCCCGACGCAGGGTTGAGGCCCGCCGCAGGGCGCGCCATTGTCGCGCTCGTCCCGCCCCCTTTCCGAGGCATGTGGCCCAGGTGACCGACTTCCTCGTCCGGCGCATCACCGGCCAGCCGAGACATCCGCTCGCCCGCGTCGGGATCGGCGTGGGTCTCGCCGGCCTGGTCATCGCCGCCCGCCTGGCCCTGGTGCCGTCGATGGGCCAGGGCATGCCCTTCGTCGCCTTCATCCCCGCCGTGCTCCTGGCCACCCTGCTCGGCGGCGGCCTCTCCGGCGTCACGGCCGCTCTCATCCTGGCGTTCGTCAGCCCGTTCGTCCTGCTGCCGCACGATCAGCAGATCGGGGCGTTGCGTCGCCTGGTCCTGGGCGAGGCGCTGTTCCT
Organism: Phenylobacterium sp.; assembly: GCF_037189685.1. Classification (GTDB taxonomy): domain Bacteria; phylum Pseudomonadota; class Alphaproteobacteria; order Caulobacterales; family Caulobacteraceae; genus Phenylobacterium. The sequence continues at coordinate 88,659 of NZ_JBBCIT010000015.1, forward strand.
CGGCAGTTCGGGCTTCGTCATCTGGATCGTGGCCACCCTCCGCGCCACGGTGGCGCGCGAGGTGGCGGCGCGGGAGGCCGAGGGACTGCTGCGACTGGAACTGCATCACCGGGTGAAGAACACCCTGGCCGTGGTCCAGGCCCTGGCCGACCAGTCCTTCCGCGAGGGCGGCGACCCCGACGCCGACCGGCAGGCGTTCCATGCCCGCCTCTCGGCCCTGGCCGGCGTCCACGACGTGCTGGTCGAGCGCGCGTGGCGCAGCGTCGCGCTGGACGCGCTGGCCGAGCGGGCGCTGGCCCCCTTTCGCCCGGCGCGGCCGGACGCCCTCGTCCTGTCCGGCCCGCCCGTCGCCATCCCCCCCGAGGCTGCGGTGGCGCTGGCGCTCTGCCTGCACGAACTGGCCACCAACGCCGCCAAGCACGGAGCGCTCTCGTCCGACCGCGGACATGTGCGGCTGAGCTGGCGGATCGACGGCGACGCCGATCCGCCGCGTCTGTCCCTGGAGTGGCGCGAAACCGGCGGCCCCGCGCCCGCCCCGGACTCCAGCCGGCGGCAAGGCTTCGGCGCACGCCTTCTCGCCCGTGCGCTGGCGGCCCGGCCCGGCGCGCAGGCCGCCCTGGAATTCCTGCCGGACGGGGCGCGTTGGACGGCGGCCTTCGACCTGGACGCCGCCTAGAGGCCGTCAGGGACCGAACGGTCCCGGGTCGGCGCCTGCCCTCCTCCCGTTGATCGTCATCGGCGGGCTTGAACTGCTCGAAGCCATACGGCCCCTCCCTGGAAATCCCGCCTGGGAACCTCTGCATGGGGTCGACCGTTGCGATGGCCACGCCGCCGCGCGCCGAGCCCCCTTGGCGAGGCCCCCCTTTGGCCAGGCTCCTGGCCGAGCCTCTTGAGGGGACACCCGGTCCCGGCGAGACGAGGAGACACGCCATGCGCAAGCTGGTCCTGGCGGCCACCATCGCCGCCTTCACCCTGCCCGCCCTGCCCGCCGCGGCCGATCCGCCGCACGGCAAGCACCACCACCGCTACGATCGCCAGGGCCGATATGTGGAGCCTGTGCCGGTCAGCCGCGACCGGGTCTGGCGCGGGCGCGACGGCCGCTACTACTGCAAGCGCGACAACGGCACGACGGGCCTGGTGATCGGCGCCGCCGTGGGCGCTCTGGTCGGCCGCGAGATCGACGGCGGCGACAACCGCACCGCCGGCACGATCCTGGGGGCCGTGGGCGGCGGCCTGCTGGGCCGCGAGATCGACCGCGGCCCCGTGAAGTGCCGATAGGGCCTCCTGGCGGGTAAGCTGGGCGCGTCGACTCGCGCCCCATCCTCGCCCTGTTCTGCGGCGATGCGGGTCGGCCCGACAGCGAATCGAGGCCCGTATGCGTATCCGCCCCCTTCTCGCCGCCAGCCTGGTCCTCGCGGCCGCCGTCTCGGTCGCCCCCGGCCGCGCCTCCGCGACGCCGGGTCCGCCGCCCCCGCCGCCGCTCCCGCCCGAAGTGGCCCGGATGCTGGAGGCCGCGGCCGCGAGCGGCCAGCTCGGCCCGGTGGCGGACGTGGCGCGGCGCGCCTATCCCGGCTCCGCCGGCGAGATCGACGCGCGGGTGGCCGATCTGCGCGCCCGCGCCGAGGCCGAGCGCGCCGAGCGGCTGGCGTCCCAGCGCCTCTACCAGGGCTGGACCGGCGAGGGCCAGGCGGGCGGCTTCGTGAGTTCGGGCAATACCGAGGACGTGGGCGTCACCGCCGGCCTGTCCTTCGCCAAGGAGACGCTGCGCTGGCGCCACGACATCAAGCTGGCGAGCGAGTACCAGCGTTCGCGCGGGGCCGTCTCCAAGGAGCGCTACGCCGCGGGCTACGCCGGCCAGTGGAAGCTGAACGGCCGCGCCTTCGTCGCCCTGGCGCTGTCGGGCGAGCGCGACCGCTTCGCCGGCTACAAGAGCCGCTTCAGCGAGAGCGTCGGCATCGGCTATCGGCTGGTCGACCGGCCCGACCTGCGGCTCGACGTCCAGGCCGGTCCGGCGCTGCGCCAGATCAGCTACTACAACGCCCCCGACGAGGTGGCCTTCGCCGGCCGCTTCGGAAGCGACCTCTCCTGGACCCTGCGGCCCGAACTGGTGCTGACCCAGAACACAACGGCCTTCCTGGATTCGGTGAGTTCCACCCTCACCTCCACCACCGCCCTCACGACCAGGCTGCGCAACGACCTGTCGGCGCGCACCGCCTTCGACCTGCGGATGGAGAGCGATCCCCCCGCCGGCCGCAAGGGGACCGACACCACCTTGCGCACCAGCCTCGTCTACAGCTTCTGACAGCCCGCCGGCGCGGTGTAGGCTCCTGCGACTCCTCCTTGCCCGGGACGGCCGATGAACGATCCGATCGACGACGATGACGGCGGCGGCTTCGATGTCGACGACTGGAGCCGGCTGGCCGCGTTCTCCGGGCGGGTCGCGGCGCTGGAGGACGTCGAGGCGCGGCGCGCGGTGTTCGCCCTGGGCGACACGGTCGACCCGAGGGCCATCGACATGCCCTTGCCCCAGCCCGTGATCTGGTGGGCCGACGACGGGGAGCAGGCCGCGGTGGCGGTCCAGGCCGAAGCCCACACGTCCGAAGACGGCGAGGTCATGGAGGTGCTGGGCCTGATCCTGGCCGATGGCGAGGGCGTGGTGGCGCTGCTGGACGACGTCGACCTGGTGGACGACACCGATCCGACATGGCGGGGTCTTGTCGCCGCCGCCGTGGGCGACGCGGGCTGATCGCTCCGGCTTCGGAACCGTGTTTCGGAACCGTGTCCGGGGCCGGCGGCGCCCTCACGGCGGCGGCTGGCGCCTCTCCCGCCTGGAGGGCGTCCGCCAAGCGCGCTATGGGTGGGTCGCAACCCCGCGGGCGAGACGAGAATGGCGATCAAGAGGCTGATCTGGGGCGTGAAGCAGAGCTTCCGGGCCTATGTGGAAGGTTCGGGCGGAACGATTGCCGTCAGCGACGGCGCCGGGCGGGCCGACGACGGGACGTTCGCCTTCGAGGCGGCCGACGACAGCGATCTGGCCTTCGGCGCCGACGGGACCTTGTCGGGGGTCGGGCGCTTCCGCGGCCAGGTGGCGTTCAAGGCCCACGGCGGGATGCTGTCGGTGACGCTGACCGACCCCTGGGTCGAGGCGACGGACGCCGGCCTGGTGCTCAGCGTCGCCGAGACGGCCGCGCGGCGCACCGCCATCGCGAAACTGGACACCGCCGCCCTCGCCCCCGCCGCCGACGGAACGGCCGAACTCCCCGCGGTCATCACCCTCGACGGCATGACGATCGTGGGCGACCACTACCCCCCCGGCACCCCGCTGGATCCCGTCCGGCTGCAGGGCTGAGCCCCCAGGCCAACCGGAGCTCAGGCCGACCGGAGCTCAGGCCGACCAGATCTCAGGCCGGCTGCCGCGCGCCCGGGTTCGCCCCGCGACGGCGCAGCGCCGCGCCGGCCAGGCCGAGGCCACCGATCATCAGCGCCCAGGTCGCCGGCTCGGGCACGGCGCCCCCCGGCCCCACGCCCGGATCGGGCTGGCCGCTCACCGTGAGCGTCGACCGGAAGATCACCACCCCGCCATCGGTGATGACGTCCTCGTAGGCCCCGGGCGTCGAGAACGCGCCCGTCGGGAAGTAATAGAAGCCCGTGCTGCTCCCGCCGCCCGAATACGAGATCTTGAACGCGAGCGTGTCCGCGAAGGGGCTCGCGACCTCGTCCGGATGGAACCGGGCCTCGCAGGTCACGCCCTCGGCGACGCAGCTCGCGTTTCCCGTCAGGTCGACCAGCAACGGTCCCGTCACATAGCCGGGGCTGACGTAGTCGAACGCGAAGACCCCGCTCTCGAAGGCGTAGGTGACCGCCGCCTGGGCAGGCGCGGCGACCAGGGCCGCCCCGACGGCGACCGCGAGGACCTTGGATTTCATGACTCACCCCATGCCTGAACTGACGCCGGCGAACCGGCCGGACCGGGAAAGGCTAAGGCGGGGCGCGGGACCGCAGAATAGGACGAACATACCATGCCGCCGCGTTTGAGGGCTGTTCGCCGCCCCCGCTTCGGCCTTAGGTAGCCGCAGTCATGGACCGCGCAGGCGTACCCTCCCCCCGGCCCGGCGACCGCGCGGACGCCATTCTCGTCGATCTGTACGGCGGGGTGTTCGGCCAGCCGTTCGAGTCGTTCCGCACGGCCGCCCTGGCGCTGCTGCGGCGCGCCATACCGTTCGACGCGGGGGTCTGGGGCTCGGGGATCTATTCCACCAACCACCTGCACGCGGTCAGCCTGCTCGACTTTCCGGTGTCGGACATGATGGTCTACGCCGAGCGCTGGCAGGCGCACGATATCGCCCGCGCCGCCATCGTGGCCCGGCCGGGCCACGCGCTGCGCAACGAGGACGTGATGGCGCCCGAGGCCTATCGCGAGACGCCGATCTACCGCGAATTCTCCCGGGCCGCCGGCATCGAGCATGCCCTGGGCATCGTCGAGCACGATCCGCTGACCGACCTGGGCGAACTGATCACCCTGTTCCGCGCCGACGTCGCCCGCCCGTTCGGCAAGGACGACTGCGCGACGCTGGAAGCCCTGTCACCCCACCTGATGACCGCCTGGCGCCAGGCCCAGATCGCCCACCACTACCGCGCCCTGGCCGGAGGCGCCGACGCGGGCTTCTTCGAGCCCGAGAGCTACGCGCTCGCCGACGCCCAGGGCCTGCTCCACGCGGCCGGCGCCGAATTCCACCGGGCGCTCGCGGATGTGGCCCCCGGCTGGACCGGCCCCGTCCTCCCCCGGGTGCTGGCGCCACTGCTCGCGGAGGCGGACGGATCGCTGGCCATCGATCACTGGGACTTCACCGCGCGGCCACAGGGGGCCATGCGCCTGCTGGCGGTCGCCTCCGGCGGCGGGACGCTGGGCCTGACGCCGGCCGAGACGCGCGTGGCCCGCCTCTACGCCGCCGGCCTGACCCAGGGCGAGATCGCTCGCCGCGCCGGCGTCAGCCCCTCGACCGTGCGCAACCAGCTCGCCTCGGCCTACATGAAGCTCGAGGTGCATTCGAAGGTCGGCCTGATCCGGGCCCTGGCCCGCAGGTCGGACTAGGGCGCCTTCCGGCGAAGCGGGACCGGTTCGCCGTTGGGGAGCGCGCCAGATATCCGGAGCGCCGCCCCCTTCCACGGGCGGGAGACCGCCCCGAGGGGCGATGGACGGAACGACGGCCAGCACGGAATGACCGGCGCCCATCCACCCTGCGGGGCAGGGTCCCCGCTCCCCGAGGGGAAGGCGGTGGGGAGAAGGCGGTCGGCGTCGCCGCGACGCGCGCCGGAGGGCGAATGGCTATCACCGGCGCGCGGGGCGCTGAATAGGACGAACCTACTATGGCCGTCGCTCGCCCCACCCGCCCGTCCCGGCCACGCCGCGCCCCGCGTCCGATCTGCTAGGGTCGCGGCAAACGAAGCCGGAAGCAGGGCCGGAAGCGGGCGGGAGGCGGACCATGACCATACTCATCACCGGCGGGACCAAGGGCATCGGCCTGGCCATCGCCGAACACCTGGCGCCGCGGGGCGAGCCGCTGGTGCTGGGCTGGCATGCCGACGCCCAGGCGGCCGACGCCGCCGTGGCGCGCCTGGGGCCGCTGGCCCGCGCCGTGCGCGCCGACGTGGGCGACCCGGCCGACTGCGCCCGCCTGGTGCGCGAGGCCGGCGAGCTGGGTGACGGCGAATTGGGGGGCGGCGCGCCGCTGCACATCGTCCACAGCGCCGCGGCGATCTACCCGACCACCCTGCTGGGCGCCGACCTCCCCGCCTTCGAGGCCGCGATCCGCACCAACGGCCTGTCGCTGCTCTATCTGGTCCAGGCCGCCCGGCCCTGGCTGGCGCGGGGGTCCAGCATCGTCTTCGTCACCAGCGCCGGCGCGCGCCAGGCGCTGCCCAACTACGCCGCCCTGGGCTGCGGCAAGGCCCTGGCCGAGAGCCTGATCCGCTACCTCGTCCCCGAACTGGCCCCCCTCGGCGTCCGCATCAACGCCGTCGCCCCGGGCCTCGTCGCCACCACCTCGGTCGCCAGGATGGCCGGAAGCCAGGACGCCGCCGAACGCGCCCTCGACCGCGGCGCCCGCGCCAACCCCTCCGGCCGCCTCACGGAAGGCGCCGACTACGCCGCCGTGGTCGACTTCCTGCTGGGCGACGGCGGCCGGTTCGTCCAAGGGCAGGTGATCCACGCGAACGGCGGGGCTTGGGTGGGGTGAGAGAAGAGACGTCGAACGCGCACGCCGTGCGCGGGGATCGCCAGGACTCGACGGAATCTCGGACTCGGGCGTTTACTGGCGCAGGCAACCATCAGGGGTCACATGAGCGTCCTTGCGAAGGACATCGCGGCATTCACCGATATGCGCCGGGAACTGGAAGCCCAGCACCTCAAGGAATGGGTCGTCTTCCATGAGGGGCGGTTCGAGGGTGCGTTCGCCGATTTCGAGACCGCCGCGGAGTCGGCCCAGGCCCGCTTTGATCGTGGGCCATACCTCATCCGACAGGTCGGCGCCGGGCCGGTCCAGTTCTCCGGCGGCATGATCCTGCGGCCCGTGTATGCGAACAACGCAGGCGGGGTTTAAGCGCGGCCGGGGCGCCGAGACGCCCGCCGACCTTCTGGTCAAGCTGGGGCCGACGCTTCTCGTCGATGTGGGCCATCGCTCTCGCGCAGCGCCGGACGCGCCGCCCAACCTGCCGGCCAAGCGCATCCGCGCGCTGCTCGACACGGGCGCCGGCATGGACGGCATCGACGAAACGCTCGCCCGCGACCTGAACCTGCCCGTCACCGACGAAATGGAGATCAGCGGCATCGGCGGGCGTCACCGCACGCTGGTCTATCTCGCCCGCCTCTACATCCCGAGCCTCGAAAGGCTTCTGTTCCAACCGTTCGCCGGCGTGAAGCTGGAGGAAGGCGACCAGTGGCACCGGATCATCCTGGGCCGGAACTTCCTGCGCGGCTATCGCACCACCTATGACGGGACGATGGGCGACGTGATCCTGGCGGAGGTCGAGATCGAATAGCGTGTCGGCCCGACTGCAGAGGCTGTGGCAAGGCCCTGGCCGAGAGCCTGATCCGCTACCTCGTCCCCGAACTGGCCCCTCTCGGCGTCCGTATCAACGCCGTCGCCCCGGGCCTCGTCGCCACCACCTCGGTCGCCAGGATGGCCGGAAGCGAAGACGCCACCGAACGCGCCCTCGACCGTGGCGCCCGCGCCCACCCCTCAGGCCGCCTCACGGAAGGCGCCGACTACGCCGCCGTGGTCGACTTCCTGCTGGGCGACGGCGGCCGGTTCGTCCAGGGGCTGGCATCCACGCGAACGGCGGGGCGTGGGTGGGGTGAGGCGGCGGCTCGCCATCAGCCTCGACGGCATGATCATCGCGGGGCGACCCCGACCCGCCGGGGACCGTGCGGCCCCGGTCCGGCGGGTTCCCGGAGAATGCCGGACCGGCGTTTGCGGCTTCAGGCCGGCCGGCGAACGCTCCGCCGGCGCAGCGCGTGGCCGGCCAGGCCGAAGCCCGCGATCATCAGCACCCAGGCGCCCGGTTCGGGCACCCCGCCCGGATCCGGCCGGCCGCTGACCGTCAGGGTCCCTCCGGCGAAGAGCCAGGACTCCCTGTCGAAGAAGGCGTCCTGGTAGGTTCCGGGGGTCGAGAACGCGCCGGTGGGGAAGTAGAAGTAGCCGATCTGGGTAAAGCCTGCCGGCTCGGCGACCGTGAACGAGAGCGTGTCCGCCGGGTTTCCGGCCAGGTCGGGCGGGAAGAACGCCGCCGAACAGGTGCGCCCCAAGCCGACGCAGCTCGGGTTGCCGGTCAGATCGACGGCGAGCGGGCCGGTGACGTAGTCGGGGCTGACGTACTCGAACGCGAAGTACGTGCTCGAGAAGGCGTAGGTGACCGCCGCCTGGGCGGCCCCGGCGACGAGGAAGGCCGCCGCCGCGGCGGCTGCGAGGACCTTGGATTTCATGAACGCCCCACTCCTGAAAAGCCGCCCGGCGCGCTGCGGCCGGCTCGACAGGGCTAACACCCGAGGCGGGCGCGCAGAATAGAACGAACCTACCATAAAGCGCCGGTTTGGGGGCTGCACGGGCGGCTGCGCTGCTTGTGGACGTGGTCCTCCGCTCGCTCGCGCCGCCGGGCGAGACGCCCGACCTGCCCGCCAAGCGCGTTCATGCGCCGACACCGGTGCGGGCGGAGAGGGCATCGATGACGAACTCGCCCGCGCGCTTCGCCTGCCCGTCACCGAGTCAGGTCGGATGGTGAGCGGCATCGGCGGCCGGCATCAGGCGGTGATGTATCTCGCACGCCTCTACGTTCCGACTTTGGAGCGCTTGGTCTTCCAGCCTTTCGCAGGCGTGAGGCTGAGCGAGGGCGACCAGCCACATCGGATGATCCTGGCGCGCGCGTTCCTTCGCGGCGACCGCACCACCTACAACGGGACCACCGGCGAGGTCGAGTTGGCGGAGGGGTGAGGCGCATTCCGGAGCCCAAACGCTCCGCATGGCTCCCGGCACGGCGCGCGCAAGTATTGTGCGTCCCTACATTCGCCCGGCCCTGGCTGGCGCGGGGCTCCAGCATCGTCTTCGTCACCCGCGCCGGCGCGCGCCAGGCGCTGCCCAACTACGCCGCCCTGGGCTGCGGCAAGGCCCTGGCCGAGAGCCTGATCCGCTACCTCGTCCCCGAACTGGCCCCCCTCGGCGTCCGCATCAACGCCGTCGCCCCCGGCCCGGTCGCCACCACCTCGGTCGCCAGGATGGCCGGAAGCCAAGACGCCGCCGAACGCGCCCTCGACCGCGGCGCCCGCGCCAACCCCTCCGGCCGCCTCACGGAAGGCGCCGACTACGCCGCCATGGTCGACTTCCTGCTGGGCGACGGCGGCCGGTTCGTCCAGGGGCAGGTGATCCACGCGAACGGCGGGGCTTGGGTGGGGTGAGGACGGAATAGGCTTCACATCCCAAGACGAAGTTGTCACCGAATCGTAATGCAGCCCATAGTTATCGGCTCCACAGGGTTCGAATCATGACGCGCGACCAACCTCACGACAATCAACTCAGACTCAATGACATCCTCATCGGTGAAATCGACGCGAAGAACGAGATAATCAAGCAAGCTGAGATCGACGGGGCTGTCTTCCACAACGGCTTCTTCATCCCGCCCAACTACGATGCTGCCGCCATCGATTCTGGCGCAACAATGTTCATCGTCGGCTTCAAGGGCACCGGAAAGACCTCGCTCCTTCGCTGGATGGCAAACCGCCGCACCAAGGACGGAAACTACTCCCATTTCTTGCTCTTCAAGTCCGAACTACTTGAAGAAGACCGACAAGCGATGTCGCGAGGCGTCTGGTTTGAAGTTCTACCAATTCGGAAGGATCTTTCGGGAATTGAGCAAGATTTTAAGTATGCATGGTCCTGGATACTAATCGAACGATTGTTCGACGCCTTCCTGAAGGATCGCAATGCGTGCATCCGAGATGAGCAATTTACAAATTGCGCTCAAGTTATTGGATACGACATTGGCGCTGGGAGGTCTGTTCTCACGCGACAGTACGGTAGCCTCATGCCCCGCTTGGATGGCGGGAATGTAGAAATACAATTCCCGGCCGCCAGTGCCGGCGGGCTCGCGCCTCGCAGCACCGAGAGGGATCGCATCCTCGTCCCGTTCGGAGACTTGGTACGTGCCGCCCGCGCCGCAATTTCCAAGATCACATACACGGGTAAGAAGGTCTTCCTTTTCATCGACGAATTAGAAGCATTCAGCACCTTCAAGGAAAATTACGATCGCGACATCAGAATGATCCGCGACCTTTTATTCGCCGTCTACGATTTGAACGTTTTATTTCGCGAGAAAAGAATACCAGTTTATATTGTTGCATCAGTTAGATCAGAAATATTAAGCATTGTAAATAAATACGGAGAAGAGGTTGGGAGAAACGTACAAGATTTCTCCATGAAGATCGACTGGAGCAAGGGTCGACGATCGCCAGAACATCTCCTCATCAAGCTCATCGAGCAGAAGATCAAAGGGTCTGAGATTCATCGTTGGGGATATCAAAAGAACTTTGAACCCATAAAGACATATTTTCCCACCAAGGTGGGAGGCATGCCAGTGTATGCATACTTGCTAGATCAATCAATGTATCGACCACGCGATGTCGTACGACGACTAGGGATCGTGCGCCGGGATACGCCTAACGCTTGGGTGTTTAGTGATGACGCTCTGAGGACAAGCGTGGGTGAGTACTCCCGACAAATGTGGCAGGAGGCTCGTGAGGAGTTGGTAGCGAGCTACGCCTCCGATGAGGTTTCTGGCCTTGAGGAGGCTTTCGTCGGCTTCACCAGATACTTCCATCTAAGGCAATTTGAGGATCGACTTCGGGAGACAGCGCGACGGAACGATTCACTGCGGCAACTTCTGGATCGTCACTCCCCCCAACAAGTACTTCAGGACTTCTTTCGCCTCGGAGTAGTCGGCAATCACATCAGGGCAGGCAACGCGAACCGCACGGAAATAAGGACGAGATGGGCCTTCCGTGGCGACACAACGCTGGCACTTGACCGTCGCATGGCGTTTCATCAATCGCTATGGCCCAACTTCTCGCTTTTGGAAGCTGGGATGTCTGACAATGTCGGCTCGCTCCGCCCTCGGAAACCCAAGAAAGACCATCCGAAGGGTGCGCGCTAGCTGTCGTTTCCAAGAAGGTTGTTCACCCTGGACCAGGGCGTGAGGCCGCCGATGCCTGAGTGGGGTCGGGTGAGGTTGTAAGCGTCGGTCCAGGGGCGCATGGCGGCGGTCCGCGCGTCGGAAGAGCTGTACGGCCTGGCGTAGGCCCATTCGCGCAGGCTGGTCTGGATGAAGCGTTCGGCCTTGCCGTTGGTCCTGGGCGTGTAGGGCCGGGTGCGGACGTGGTGTGCGCCGGCGGTCAGCAGGGCTTGGCGGAAGAGCTTGGAGCGATAGGCCGAGCCGTTGTCGGTCATCACCCGCTGGACGCTGACGCCGTGTCGGCCGAGCCAGGCCAGGGCGCGCTCGAGGAAGGCGGTGGCGTCCTCCTTGCGCTCGCTGGGCAGGATCTCGGTGTAGGCCAGGCGCGAGGCGTCATCGACGCAGACGTGCAGGAAGTCCCAGCCTGCGCGCTTGGAGCGGCCAGCTCGGCGGTCGCCGGTGGCGCGGTGGCCGGCGACGTCGAAGCGGCCGAGCTTCTTGATGTCGAGGTGGATCATCTCGCCGGGCGCGGCGCGCTCGTAGCGGATCACCTCGACCTTCGGCCCCAGGGCCTTCAGCTTACCCAGCCCCAGCCGCCGCAGGATTGCCCCGACCGTCGAGCGCGCCATGCCCAGTTGCGTGGCGATTGCCGGCCCGGTCATCCGCTGACGGCGCAGCCGCTCGATCTCGGCGATCCGCGACGGACAGACCCTGCGCGGACATCGGCGGGGCGCCGAGCTGCGGTCGTGATGCCTTCGCTCGTCGCCCCGACGATGCCGGCCGATCCACTTGCGCGCCGTCCGAAGCGACACCCCGGCCGCCTCTGCAGCCGCCTTCGCCGTCCAGCCGCTCGACACACGCCCAGCCAGCAGCGCTCGACCCGAAGGCGTCAGCCGGGCATTCTTATGCACGTTCATCCGGGGTCTCCCGGTCAGAGGTTGGAGCTTCGCAACCCCACTCTCTCAACCCGATCCCGGGTGAACAACCTTCGTAGCTTCGACA
>NZ_JBBCIT010000016.1:0-127457 GCF_037189685.1 Phenylobacterium sp.
AAGGGAACGAGGCCTCGGCCGCCTTCGCCGCCAACATGACCCAGAACTGGAAGGTCATGTTCCTGATGGGCGAGACGCCGGACTACGAGCAGACGCCGGACCGTACCGTGCTGGCGCTGGCCAACGCCCGCGGCGTGCGGCCTGAGGAACTGGCGCTCGATCACATGCTGACCAACGGCGGGCGCGGCATGCTCTACCTGCCGTTCCTGAACTACGCGAACGGCTCGCTGGACCCGTCGTTCGAGATGCTGACCCATCCGGACACGGTGCCGGGCCTGTCCGACGGTGGGGCGCATGTGGGGATGATCTGCGACGGCTCGTTCCCGACCTCGAACCTGACGCTGTGGACGCGCGACCGCACACGCGGGCCGAAGCTGCCGCTGGAGGCGATGGTGCGGATGCAAAGCCACGACAACGCCGCGGCGCTCGGTCTGCACGATCGCGGGCTGGTGGCCCCCGGCTACCGGGCCGACCTCAATGTCATCGACTATGACGGCCTGACCCTGGGCGCGCCGAGCGTCGCCTACGACCTGCCGGCCGGCGGGCGGCGGCTGGTGCAGCGGGCCGACGGCTATGTGGCGACCATCGTGGCAGGGCAGGTGACCTATCGCGACGGCCAGCCGACTGGCGCCCTGCCGGGCCGGCTGCTGCGCGGGGCGCAGGCGGCGCCTGCGGCGATCGCGGCGGAATAGCGCTTTGGCCTGGGCGGCGACACAGGCCATAAGCCCCGGATGGCCGCCTCCCTCGCGCCGCGTATGGACCTCGACGACACGCCGACCCTGGACGGGGCGCGCGAGATTCTGCGCCGCACCTTCGGGCACCCCGATTTCCGAGGCCGCCAGGCCGAGGTGATCGCCGAGGTGCTGGCCGGGCGCAGCGCCATGGCCGTGCTGCCGACCGGCGGCGGCAAGAGCGTCTGCTATCAGATCCCGGCGATGATGCGGCCGGGCCTCGGCCTAGTGGTCTCGCCGCTGATCGCGCTGATGACCGACCAGGTCGCCGGCCTGCAGCAGTCGGGCGTCGCCGCCGCCAAGCTCGATTCCACCGGCGAGGCCTGGGAGCGGGCCGAGACCTGGGAGAAGATCGACCGCGGCGAGCTGGACCTGCTCTACATCTCGCCGGAAGGCCTGATGCAGCCCTCGATGCTGGAGCGGCTGTCGCGCGTGCCGCTGGCGCTGCTGGCCATCGACGAAGCGCACTGCGTGAGCCAGTGGGGCCACGACTTCCGGCCCGAGTACCGGATGCTGGGCCGGCTGGCCGACATCTTCCCGAACGTGCCGCGGCTGGCGGTCACCGCCACCGCCGACAACCGCACCCGCGAGGACATCCGCGCCGAGCTGCGGCTCGCGGGCTCCGCCGAGTTCGTGGCCAGCTTCGCGCGCCCCGAGCTGATCCTGTCGGCCGAGCGCAAGCGGGGCACCGGCGAGAAGCGGGTGGTGGAGCTGGTGACCGCGCGGCCGAACCGCTCGGGCGTGGTCTACGCCGGCGCGCGCGAGAAGACCGAGCGGCTGGCCGAAACCCTGCGCGCCGCGGGCGTCCCGGCGCTGGCCTACCACGCCGGCCTGGAGAAGGGCCTGCGCGCCCGGCGGCTGGAAGAGTTCCTGGAGGCCGACGCGGCGGTGATGGTGGCGACCATCGCCTTCGGCATGGGGGTGGACAAGCCCGACGTCCGCTTCGTGATCCACGCCGATCCGCCCGCCGCCATCGAGGCCTACTGGCAGGAGGTGGGCCGCGCCGGACGAGACGGCGAGCCGGCCGAGGGGATCACCCTCTACGGCGCCGCCGACATGGCCTGGGCGCTGCGCCGCCTGAACGAGCGCGAGATGGACGAGGGCGTCAAGCAGGTCCAGGCGCGCAAGGTGCGCCAGCTCTACGCCATGCTGGACGGCGTGGCCTGCCGCGCCGCCGCCGTGCGCCGCTATTTCGGCGAGGCCGAAGTGGAGCCCTGCGGCCAGTGCGACCTGTGCGCCGGCGGCGTGGAGACCGTCGACGTGACGGTGGCGGCCCAGAAGGCGCTCAGCGCGGCGCATCGCCTGGGCGGGCGTTTCGGGCGCGGCCGGCTGGTGGATCACCTGCTGGGCCGCACCAAGGACGTCAGCGACTGGGAGGCCGGGCTCTCGACCTGGGGGATCGGCGCCGAACTGTCGGCCCACCAATGGAAGGACCTGGCCGAGCAACTCGTGTTCGAGGGCCTGCTGCGCGAGGACCCCAACGATGGCCGCCCCCTCGTGGGACCGGGCGATCCCGAGGCGGTTCGGGCTGTCTTCCGGGGCGACCGCACGGTGGCGATGCGCAAGCCGGCGGAAGGCGGGTCCGGGGCTGGCGGGGCTGGCGCGGGCGAACGTCCGCGGCGCAGGGGCCGAGAGGCCACCGTTGTCCCGCCGGCCGACCGGGCCCTGTTCGAGGCGCTGCGCGCCTGGCGGGCTTCCGAGGCCAAGGCCCAGCACGTGCCGCCCTATGTCATCTTCCACGACCGGACCCTGGCCGAGATCGCCGCCGCCCGCCCGGGCTCCCGCGGCGCCCTCGCCCGCCTGAACGGCGTGGGCGAGGCCAAGCTGGCCCACTACGGCGAGTCCGTGCTCGAGGTCGTGTCGGCCTTCGCCGGCTGAGCGATCGCCCCTTCGCTGCGACGCGAACGTCGGCGCCGCGGCGCAACACCGGATGCAGGCGGTCGCTCCGCCTTGCCGTCAGGCGGCCGCCGGGCGACGGCGACGAAGGACGGCGCCCGTCAGGCCCAGGCCGCCGATCATCAGCGCCCAGGTCGCCGGCTCGGGGATACCCGGGCCCACGTCACGCTCGGCGAAGGCGTAGTTCACGAAGCGATCCTGCTCGCCGGCCAGGGCCGGATCGTAGACATAGGCCGACAGGTCGAAGCCCGCGGAACTGCTGACGTCGTGCTCGGCGATGAACGTGACCCCTGGGACGCCCAACACGGCGTACCAGGCCAGGGCGTTGGCCGAGGTGTCCACGGTCGAGATCACATAGTCCTCGGGAGCGCCACCGAAGAGCTGCGCAGCCACCTGCTGCGCGGACGTCGGCGAAGCCAGATCCAGGGTCGGCCCGTTGTTCAGCCCCCAGCTCCCGACGAGCACCAGGGCGGCCTGGGCGGCGCCCGCAGCGGCGAGGGCGGCGCCGGCGGTGACGGCGGCGAGGACGTTTCGAAGCTTCATGGACCCAGCCCTTTGATGCAGCGCGCGAATCACATCGGCGCGCGGACCATCAGAGTTTCCGAACCGTGAACGTCCGCCTAACGAAGACACCCTCGGGTTGAATCGAGAATACCCGCGAAAATAGCAACGCCGCCCGTCCGAGACGGGCGGCGCGCAGAGACCGAACCCGGCGGGGTCAGGCGAAGGCGGCGCGGCGGCGGCGCAGCGCCGAGCCCGCCAGGCCGAAACCGCCGATCATCAGCGCCCAGGTCGCCGGCTCGGGAATGGCGCCAGCGCCGCCGCCCAGGCTGTCGTCCCGGAAGGCGTAATTGATGTAGGACGCATCGAGGTTGTCGCGGATGAAGGCCGACGCCGCGCCGTCCAGCGTGGAACCGTAGGTGTCCGTCGGACCGTAGTAGAGGCCCAGGTACTTGCTGCTGTAGTCCTGAGCGAACTTGTTCCCGCCGACGCCGATCACGTCGTACCAGGCCAGGAAGTCGATGTCGGCCACCTGGTCGCTCACCGTCGAGATCACATAGTCCCCGGCATTGCCGCCGAACAGCAGCGCCGCCGCTTCCTGCCCGGTGTAGGCCAGCGGGCCATTGGGCGGCGAGCCGCTCCATTCGGGAGCGTCGTCATGGTAGACGCTCCACGCGCCCACGAAGACCAGCGCCGCATTGGCGGCGGTGGCGCCCATCAGGACCGTCGCCGCCGCAGCGGCCGCCAGCAGTTTTCTTCCGATCATCCCTGTCGCCCCAGAACTGTCCAAAATTCCGCAGTCCGGCCCCATCCAGGCAGCGTCGCCGTCCTGGGTAGCTGCGGCCTGGCCATTCGGCGAACGCCTTCACCCGACAGGGGAAGGCGGGACGCGACATTCCCCAGGCAGACGAAGCCTCAGACGTCCACCTCGGCGTCCAGCGCATTCTCCTGGATGAACTCGCGGCGCGGCTCGACCAGGTCGCCCATCAGGCGGGTGAACATGTCGTCGGCGTCGTCGGCGTGGTTCACCTTGACCTGCAGCAGGGTGCGGGCGTCGACGTCCAGCGTCGTCTCCCAGAGCTGCTCGGCGTTCATCTCGCCCAGCCCCTTGTAGCGCTGGATGGTCAGGCCCCGCCGGCCGTTGTCCATCACCGCGTTCACAAGGTCGAGCGGCCCGCGCACGGGGGCGGTCCGGTCGCGGCGCGTGAAGGTCCCGACGCCCGAGAAAACCTGGGCCAGATCCTTCGACCGCTCGGCCAGCCGCCGCGCGTCGGCGGCGTGCAGCAGGAGGTCGTCCAGCACCACACGCTCGGACACGCCGCGCCGCACCCGGCTGAAGGCGTAGCCCCCGCCGGCCGCCGTCTCGCCCGACCAGGGCCCGTCGCCCTCCTCGGCGTAGAGGTCCAGGCGCGCCGCGGCCGCGGCCGGATCGCCGCTCTCGCCCAGCAGGCCGGCCAGCGCCGCCTGTTCGATGGCGAAGGCCGGCGCACGGGCGGCCAGGCGCTCGATATTGGCCTTCGCGCCCCGCGCGTTCTGGACCAGCGCCAGCAGGTCCTGGCCCGTCAGGCGTTCGCCCGATGGCAGGTCGAGGGTCGCCCCGTCGACGCCCTCGTCCATCAGGTAGACCTCGAGCTCGGCGTCGTCCTTGAGGTAGCGCACCGACTTGCCCTTGGCGGCCTTATACAGCGGCGGCTGGGCGATATAGAGGTAGCCGCGCTCGATCACCTCCGGCATCTGCCGGTAGAAGAAGGTGAGCAGCAGCGTCCGGATGTGGGCGCCGTCGACGTCGGCGTCCGTCATGATGACGATCTTGTGGTAGCGCAGCTTCTCGATGTTGAAGTCGTCGCGCCCGATCCCGGCGCCCAGGGCGGTGATCAGGGTGCCGACCTGGTCCGACGACAGCATCTTGTCGAACCGCGCCCGCTCCACGTTCAGGATCTTGCCGCGCAGCGGCAGGATGGCCTGGTTCTCGCGGTTGCGCGCCTGCTTGGCCGAGCCGCCGGCCGAGTCGCCCTCGACCAGGAAGATCTCGGACTTGGCCGGGTCCTTCTCGGAACAGTCGGCCAGCTTTCCGGGCAGCGAGGTGATGTCCAGCGCCGACTTCCGGCGCGTCAGCTCGCGGGCCTTGCGCGCCGCCTCGCGGGCGGCGGCGGCTTCGGCGATCTTCTGGACGATCATCCTGGCTTCGTTCGGGTGCTCCTCGAACCAAGTGGCCAGGCCGTCGCTCACCAGCCCCTCGACCGCGGGACGCACTTCCGAGCTGACCAGCTTGTCCTTGGTCTGGGAGGAAAACTTGGGGTCCGGCACCTTCACCGAAAGCACGCAGGTGAGGCCCTCGCGGGCGTCCTCGCCCGAAACGCTGACCTTCTCACGCTTGGCCGCCCCCGAACTCTCGGCGTAGCCCGTGATGACCCGCGTCAGCGCCGAGCGGAACGCCGCCAGGTGGGTGCCGCCGTCACGCTGGGGGATGTTGTTCGTGAAGCAGAGGACGTTCTCGTGGTAGCCGTCGTTCCACCAGAGCGCGAGGTCCACCTCCACCGTGTCGCGCCGGCCGCGGATGACCAGGGGCGTCTTCACCAGCGGCGTCTTGGCCTTGTCCAGGTGGCGGACGAAGGCCTCGATGCCGCCTTCGTAGCTCATCACCTCCTCGAACGGCTCGGCGCCGCGGTGGTCCTTGAGCCAGATGGTGACGCCCGAGTTCAGGAACGCCAGCTCGCGCAGCCGGTGCTCCAGGGTCTTCAGGTCGAACTCGATGAAGCGGAAGGTCTCGGTCGACGGCAGGAAGGTGACCTCGGTGCCGGTCAGGAACTCGCCGTTCTCGCGCTTGGGCGCCACGCCCGTGACGGCCAGGGGCGTGACCGCGTCGCCGCGCCGGAACTCCATCTCGTGGACCAGCCCGCCACGGTAGATCTTCAACCGGAGAAAATCGGAGAGCGCGTTCACCACCGACACGCCCACGCCGTGCAGGCCGCCCGAGACCTTGTAGCTGTTCTGGTCGAACTTCCCGCCCGCGTGGAGCTGGGTCATGATGACCTCGGCCGCCGAGACGCCTTCGCCCTCGTGGATGTCGGTGGGGATGCCGCGGCCGTCGTCGGTGACGGTGCACGACCCGTCCGCGTTCAGGATCACCTCGACGCGGGTGGCGTAGTCGGCCAGCGCCTCGTCGATGGCGTTGTCCACCACCTCGTAGACCATGTGATGCAGGCCCGAGCCGTCGTCGGTGTCGCCGATGTACATACCCGGCCGCTTGCGCACCGCGTCCAGGCCCTTCAGCACCTTGATGGAGTCCGCGCCGTACTCGGCTGCGCCGTTGGTCTCCGGGGTTTCCGGCGTCGCGTTGTCTTCGCTCATCTCGTGTCCAGCTTCGGCGCGTCCCGCGGAGGTTGGGCGATGTCGCCCAGGCGCCCTAGGTTGGAGCCGCGCGCTTCGCGCGGAGCCTGTCGTCAGGTTTCATATATAGGGTTCGGGGCTGATTCTGCACGTCATTCGGCGTTGCGGGCGGGGGGAAGATGAGAGCACCACTCATTGGACTGGTGTGCCTGCTGACGGGGGCGTCGACGAGCCTCGCGCAGCCGGCGACGGGCCACGCCATAACCAATCCGGACTGGGCCAGACGGCCCACGGCGGAGGACGTTTCCCACCACTATCCCAGGCTGGCCGCCTGGCTCAGCCTGGAGGGGCGCGCCACGATAAGCTGCATGGTCGAGGTGAGCGGCCGCCTCGCGGACTGCAAGGTGGCCGACGAGGCGCCGGCCGGCCTGGGCTTCGGCGCCGCGGCCCGCGACATGAGCGTCCACTTCGAGATGAGACCCAAGACCCTGGCCGGCGTCCCCGTGACGGGCGGCACGGTCCGCATACCCATTCGCTTTACCCTGCCCGCGGTGGATCCGCACACGCCGCCGCCACGGGCGTCCGAAGCCCGGCTGGCGCCCGCCCGCCGCCTCGTGAAGGCCCGCGGCGTCGACGCCTTCGCCATTCAGAGGCTGGAGACCGGAGTCCGCCGGTTGGAGTTCACGGGCGGCGACGCCATGCCGAGGGCGACCCGCGAGGCCGGAGTCGATGCATTGAAGGCTGCGCTCGCGGCTCGCCGCGCGGAGGTCGCCGAAGCCTATGCCAACGCCTACGCGCTGGTGCTCACCGAGGAGGAGCTCGCGGTCCTCGCAGCCTACGCCGAAGGGCCGACAGCCCGGGCGTTCGCCGGCGGCGGTCCGGCGCGCGACATGCTTCCGCTGATCCTGGCGTCGGCTCTCCAGTCGCTCAGAACCCACGCCCGTGAGGGCTACTGTGCGGACGCTCCCTGCATGACGCCGGCGGATCTGGCCTCGGCGTGGCGGCCGGAAAAGCCGACCCGGCGCGGCAAGCCACGGCTCACCGACCCACAGTGGATCGGTGCGCCCTCCCTGGCCCAGCTGCGTTCGGCCCGTCCACAGGGCGCCACGATCCTGAATCTCCCCGGAGCCGTCAGGATGGGCTGCCGGCTCACGGCCGATGGCGGGCTGGAGAGCTGCCAGGTCGAAGAGGAACACCCGGCTGGCGCCGGATTCGGCGAAAAGGCCCTCGGCCTCGCCGGGCGCTACAGGCTCCATCCGTTCCAGGTCCGGATGTTGGGCGCAGGGGACGAAGTGCTCGTCCGCCTGGGGTTTCCCGAGGACGAAGTTCCAGAGCCGTTCGAGCCGCCCTTGCCGCGTTCGCCCGAGACCCTGGAGCTCGCCCGCAGGCTGATCACCGCGTTCGACGCGAAGGCTCAGCTGGAGGCGGCCATGGCGTCCTACAAGCCCACCGCCGAGGTCGAGTCCGCGCACGAGAGGATGGTCGCAGCCGCGTTGATCGAGGCCCTGCCCGCGACGGTGACGGCGGTTGAGACGGCCGTGGCGGGCGTCTTCGCCACGTTCTTCACCGAAACCCAGTTGCGGGAAGCCATCCGGCACCAGGAGTCCGCGGTCGGTCAGGCCGAAATCGCGCGCCGCGAGGCGCTGAACGAGGCTCTCGCCCAGGCCTGGACCGACGTCGGCGTCCGGATCAATGCGGATGCTCGCGCCGCGTTCTGCGCCGAGCGGGCCTGCGGACCCTCGCCGGAGCCCGCGAAGATCCGAAGCGACGCCGCTCCGGCTCCCCGGACCCCATCTCCCTGACCGGGATGCCTATCCCCCAGGCGCCTATCCCCTGGGCGCCGATGTGCGGCGGACGCCGGCGCCGCGCCGATCAGGCGACCCGCGTGGCGGGGGGTGCTAGCTTCGCCCCATGTCCGAGCCCCTGCTGGACCTCTGCCGAGACCTGCCCGTCGTGACGTTCGCCGACGGCGAGGCGCTGCTGACCGAGGGCGCGACGACCGGGCGCCTCTTTGTGCTGGTCGACGGCGTGGTCGAGGTGGCCAAGGGCGACCACCGCATCAACACCGTCGCCGAGCCAGGCGCCGTCTTCGGCGAGATGTCGGTGCTGCTCGAGGCGCCGCACATGGCCACCGTGCGCGCCCTGGGGCCGGTCCGCGCCCATGTGAGCGAGGACGGCGGCGGCTTCATCCGCGCGCACCCGCAGATCGCGCACCACCTGGCCCGGGTCATCGCCCGCCGGCTGAACGGGGTGACCGCCTATCTGGTCGACCTCAAGACCCAGTACGAGGCCGAGGCGGGACACCTGGGCTTCGTCGACGAGATCCTGGAGTGCCTGCTGCACCAGCCGCCCGGCGGGTTCACGCCGGGATCGGACCGCGATCCCGGATAGGTCCGGCCGCCAGCCAGCCGGGCGGCGCATCCAGGGCTGCCAGCGGCCGGACCAGCGGCCGGTCCAGGCGCACCGCCTCCATCCCCGCCAACGAGACCCAGGCGGCGGCGCGGGCCTCGGTGTCGATGACGATGTACGGCGGAATCGGGCCGATCTGGCGGCCACAGTTGAACACCCAGGTGTCGCCGATCCGGTCGACCCACGAGCCCTCGGGCCGGAACGGCGCCTGGTGGATGTGTCCGGCGAGGACCATGTCCGGGCGGTAGGTGTCGATCCAGGCCGACAGGTCGGCGTCGCCCCAGTCGCGATGGCCATCCCAGCTCGTCGGCGAGCCCTCGGGCGGGGCGTGATAGACCCAGATCCACGACCGCCGGCGCCGCGCCGCGTCCCGCGCCAGCTGCGCGCCCACCGCCTCGCGCGAGAGCGGGCCGTCCCACCACGGGCAGACGGTCAGCAGGGTGTCCCCCAGGTCCACGGCGTCGCCGTCGGCGGCGATCCCCATCCGGCGGACCCAGTCCATCCACGAGGCCACCCGCTCGCCGTGGCCGTTGCGGCGGTCGAGGTCGTGGTTGCCGGACGAGACGATCAGGCGCGTCGCCCGCGCGATCCGTTGCAGGTACTTCAGGATCACCACCACCTGGATCGAGCCGTCCAGGGGGCTGGAGATGTCGAGGTGGTCGCCGGCGATGACCACCACGTCGAAGTCCGGCGCCGCCGCCAGCGTCCAGTCGTACTGCTTCAGGGCGTAGTGCAGGTCCGAGACCAGCAGGATCCTCATCGCCCCCCTCCCCCAAATCGCCGTCCGGGTCTGGCCATGAGGTGGCCGCGCTTCAGGCGATCGGAGCAACCCCCGAAGGTTCGACGCGGAAGCCCTGCGCGCGGCCTGCCAAAGCTTCGAACAGCATCTCGTCGGTTCCGGTCAGGAAGGCCTGGAGCCCCAGGGCCTCGACCTCGTCGAACAGCGCCGCGCGGCGCCGGGCGTCGAGGTGGGCGGCCACCTCGTCCAGCAGCAGGACGGGCGCCGGCGCGTCCGGCGCGCGGGCCAGCCGCGCCGCCTGGGCCAGCACCAGGTTGAGGATCAGCGCCTTCTGCTCGCCGGTGGAGCACTCCGCGGCCGGACGGTCCTTCTCCAGATGGAGCACCGAGAGGTCGCCGCGGTGGGGGCCGGTCAGCGCCCGGCCGGCGGCGGCGTCACGGTCGCGGGCCTGCCGCAGCGCCCGGGCCAGCCGCGCCTCGATCTCGGCGAAGTCGACGCCCTCGCCGGCCATCCGCTCCCAGTCACCCATCAGCGAAAGCCGCGCCTGGGGAAACGGCCGCTCGCCCCGCGTGGCGATCTCGGCCGCCAGCGCCGCCAGCGTCCGCGCGCGGGCCTCGGCCATCAGCGTCCCGGCCTCGGCCAGCCGGGCCTCCAGCGCGTCCAGCCAGGCGGCGTCGGCCGGACCGTCGGTCAGCAGCCGCATCCGCTCGCGCATCGCCTTCTCGTAGGCCTGGACGTGGGCCGCGTGCGCCGGCTCGGCGGCGAACACCAGCCGGTCGAAGAAGCGCCGCCGGTCGGCCGCGCCCTCGAGGAACAGCCTGTCCTGGGCCGGAGTCAGCCAGACTTGCCGGATGTGTTCGGCCAGCCGGCCGGGCGGCGCGGGCTCGCCCTCCACCCGCACCACGCGGCGGGCGGCGCCGGCCTGTTCGACGCCGGTGCCCAGCCGCGTCTCGCCCTGCGGCCCGCGCACCGTCACCGAGACGGCCCAGGCGCGCCCCTGGTGCTCGCCCGGCAGCCGCCGCCCCACCTCGGCGATCGCCGAGCCGCGCAGGCCCCGGCCCGGGATCAGGAAGCTCACCGCCTCCAGCAGGTTCGTCTTGCCCGCCCCGTTCGGCCCCGCCAGCCAAACCGGCCGCCCGTCCAGCGCCAGCTCCGCGCGGTCGTACGACCGGAAGTCGGTCAGGCCCAGACGGGTCAGGCTGAACTGTGTGGGGGCCGCGGCGGTCACCGCGCGGTCTTAGCCGGTTTTCGACGAGCGGACTAAGCCAGCCGGATCACCTGTCCGAAAACGCCGCCGGCCATGACCTTCAACCGCAGGAACGTCGGACGTTCCCCTTCGGACGGCATGACGGCGCTTCCGGGGTTCAGGGCCGAACCCTTGGCGCCGAACTTCGCTTCGTCGGCCCTGTGTGTGGCGGCATGGAGCAGGATGTCGACATGGCGGCCGAACAGCCGGTGGGACACCTCGGCAGCGTCCGAGGCCGCCACGAACGGGTCCGTCGACACGGCCAGGCCGGCCGCCTGGGCGTCGAACACGCAGCCGATGTCGTAGCCCTCGCCCTCCAGGCGCAGGACATCGCGCCGGGTCCGAATGTCATCGGCGTCATCCCGTCCCCGGACGCCGATGACAGGTGCGATTTCCTCGAGCTGATCCAGGGCGTAGGCGTCGCCCATGTCGCCCAGCGTGACGATCAAATCCGCGCCCTGAAGCCGCGGAAACAGGGCTGACGGGAGCTGGGGCCCGCCCTCATGGATGTGGCAATCGGCGAGGACGGCCAGGTTGGTTCCAGGCCCCTTCAGCCTCCAGACCGACTCGCCCATGGTCCAGTCCCCGCCTCGCCGCGGCTTTCTACCTGACCGCGCCCGGATTCCGCCAGCCGCGTGTCACAGCGGTCCCCATATCCGCGTCCTGGACACGTCGAGACCGAGGGAGACTGGGATGACACGGGGGAAGAGCGGATGACCGCAGCCCGCCCCCGCCTTATCTTAGGGTCATGACCGACACGCTCGACGCCGCCGAAGCCCCGCTGCCCGACCTGCCGCGCGATCCGACCCAGGACGGACCCAACGTGCGGCTCTATCTGGTCGACGGCTCGGGCTACATCTTCCGGGCGTTCCACGCCCTGCCGCCGCTGACGCGCAAGACGGACGGCCTGCCGGTGGGGGCGGTCGCCGGCTTCTGCAACATGATCTGGAAGCTGCTGGTCGAGATGCGCGCCCAGGCCGACGCGCCCACGCACCTGGCCGTCGTGTTCGACCATTCCGAGAAGACGTTCCGCAACGATCTCTACGACCAGTACAAGGCCCATCGCCCGCCGCCGCCCGAGGACCTGATCCCGCAGTTCCCGCTGGTGCGCGAGGCGACGCGGGCGTTCGGCGTGCCCTCCCTGGAGCTGCCCGGCTACGAGGCCGACGACATCATCGCCGCCTACGCCTGCAAGGTGCGCGACATGGGCGGCGAGGTGACCATCGTCTCGTCGGACAAGGACCTCATGCAGCTGGTCGGCGACCGGGTCTTCATGCTCGACACCATGAAGAACATCCGCATCGGAATCGATCAGGTCGTCGAGAAGTTCGGCGTAACGCCGGACAAGGTCGTCGATGTGCAGGCACTGTGCGGCGATTCGGTCGACAACGTCCCCGGCGCGCCCGGCATCGGCATCAAGACCGCCTCGGCGCTCATCAACGAGTATGGCGATCTCGACACGCTCCTGGCCCGCGCGGGCGAGATCAAGCAGCAGAAGCGCCGCGAGACCCTGATCGAATACGCCGACCAGATCCGCCTTTCGCGCCAGCTCGTCCAGCTCGATTGCGAGACGCCCCTGCCCGAGCCGCTCGACGCCCTGGTAGTCGATCCGCCGAATCCCGCCGAGCTGCACGCCTTCCTCGAGAAGATGGAATTCCGGACGCTGGCGCGCCGGGTGGGCGACGGCAATGGCGGCGAGGGACCCGCGGCCGTGGTCGGCGGCGCGCCGGACGCCCCGGCCTCGGACACCCCGTCGCCCAACGGCAGGGCGCCGGCCGCGCCGACGCACGGCCCCGTCGATGTGAACGGCTACGTCTGCGTCCGTGACCTGGCCGCGCTGGACGACTGGATCGCCCGCGCGTTCTCCGCCGGCGTCGTGGCCTTCGACACCGAGACCGACGCCCTGTCGTCGGCCGGCGCCAACCTCTGCGGCGTGTCCCTGGCCGTCTCGCCCGGCCAGGCCTGCTACATCCCCCTGGGCCACGAGGCGGAGGACGGCCTCGCGCTGGAGGCGCCGTCCGACCTGACACAGATCCCCATCGAGGAGGCGCTCGCCCGGCTGAAGCCCCTGCTGGAAGACCCGGCGGTGCTCAAGGTGGCGCAGAACGGCAAGTACGACATGGCCGTGCTGTCGCGCTACGGGATCGAGGTCGGCCCGATGGACGACACCATGCTGATCTCGTTCGCCCTGGAGGGCGGGCTGCACAAGAGCCACGGCATGGACGAGCTGTCCAAGCGCCTGCTCGACCATGCGCCGATCGCCTTCAAGACCGTGGCCGGGACCGGCAAGTCGCAGAAGAGCTTCAAGCACGTCGAGCTGAACGCGGCCACCTGCTACGCGGCCGAGGACGCCGACGTCACGCTCCGGCTCTACGAGCACCTGCGGCCGCGCCTGGCGCACGAGCGCCTGCTGACCGTCTACGAGACCACCGAGCGGCCGATGCCGCGCGTGCTGGCGAGCATGGAGCTGGCCGGGATCAAGGTGGACCCCGAGCGCCTGCGCCAGCTCTCCAACGACTTCTCGGTGCGCATGGCCGAGTTCGAGGCCGAGGCCCATCGCGTGGCCGGCCGCCCCTTCAACCTGGGCTCGCCCAAGCAGATCGGCGACATCCTCTACAAGGAGATGGGGCTGGCCTCGGGCAAGATGACGGCGACGGGCGCCCAGTCCACCGACGCCTCGATGCTGGAGGAGCTGGCCGCCCAGGGCCACGAGCTGCCGCGCATCCTGCTGGACTGGCGTCAGCTCTCGAAGCTGAAGGGCACCTATACCGACAACCTCGTGGCGGCGATGAACCCCGCCACCCACCGCGTCCACACGTCCTACAGCCTGGCCGCGGCCACCACCGGGCGGCTGGCCTCGTCGGACCCCAACCTCCAGAACATCCCGATCCGGACCGAGGAGGGGCGCAAGATCCGGCGCTGCTTCATCGCCGAGCCGGGCCATGTGCTGATCAGCGCCGACTATTCGCAGATCGAGCTGCGCCTGCTGGCCCACATCGGCGACATCCCCCAGCTCAAGAAGGCGTTCGCCGAGGGCCAGGACATCCACGCCACCACGGCGTCCGAGATGTTCGGCGTCCCGGTCGAAGGCATGCCGGCCGAGACCCGGCGGCGGGCCAAGGCGATCAACTTCGGCATCATCTACGGCATCTCGGCCTTCGGCCTGGCCAACCAGCTCGGCATTCCGCGCGACGAGGCCGGGGCCTACATCAAGACCTACTTCGAACGCTTCCCCGGCATCCGCACCTACATGGACCGCATGCAGCAGCAGGTGCGGGCCGAGGCGTTCGTCACCACCATCTTCGGGCGCAAGGTCCACATCCCCGCCGCGCGCGGCAAGAGCCAGGCCGAGCGCGCCTTCGCCGACCGCGCCGCCATCAACGCCCCGATCCAGGGCGCCGCCGCCGACGTGATGCGCCGCGCGATGATCCGCATGCCGGAGGCGCTGGCGCAGGCCGGCCTCACGGCGAAGATGCTGCTGCAGGTGCACGACGAACTGGTCTTCGAGGCGCCCGAGGCCGAGGCGGAGGCCCTGATCGCGGTGGCCCGCCGGGTGATGGAGCGCGCGGCCGAGCCGGCGGTGTCGATCTCGGTTCCGCTGGTCGTCGAGGCGCGCGCCGCCGCCAACTGGGACGATGCGCACTGAAGGCCTCCGCGGCGCGTCAGCGCTCGACGGCCTGGATCAGGCGCTGGGTCTCGCCCTGCAGTCGCACGGCGGTCAGGACGCCCGTGTAGTAGACGCCCGTGTCGATGCCGATACGGTTCGCCCGTATCTGGGGACGGGGCGCGGGGGTGTGGCCGTGGACGACCACCTTGCCGAAGTCGACGTCCGACTCGAGGAAGTCGTAGCGAATCCACATCAGGTCGCGATCGGCCTGCGCCTCCAGCGGCACGTCGGGGCGCACGCCCGCGTGGACGAACAGGTAGTCACCGATCTCGCATCGCAGCGACAGCCCGTGCAGGAACGCCCTGTGGGCGTCCGGGAAGGCCGCCACGAACCGTTCGCGGACCTGCGCGCCGCCGTCCGCGCGCCAGGGAGGATCGATCCCATAGGCGCGCAGGGTCGTCTCTCCCCAGTTCTCGATCCAGCTCATGGCGTAGGCGGGGTCGTCCAGGAACTTGAGCAGGGCGTCCTCGTGATTGCCCTTGAGCGCCGTCACCTCGAAGCCACCGCTTTCGACAAGCGCCAGGATCCGGTCGATGACGGCCCGACTGTCGGGGCCGCGGTCCACATAGTCGCCGAGAAACACCAGTCGCGGCGCCTCGTGCGGGCGCGAGGCCTCGACGTCGGCGGCGATCTGGCCGAGCAGGTCGTCCAGGACGACGGCGTGGCCGTGGACGTCGCCGATCGCATAGACCAGCCGTCCGCCTGTGGAAGGCGCCTTGGCCGGAATGGAACGCGGCGTCTGGATCGGGCCCTCCTTCTCCGACTCTGAAACCGGCGTGATCGTCGGCAACCGGAACCGCCTCCGCGGGTTGGTCAGTATGACCGAAGCTCGGAAGGAGGCCGACATGTCCCATGAAGATGCCCGTAAGCCGGCCGCGCAGGAAGGCCCCGCCCGGCGCGCACAGGAGATGAAGGCGAACGCCGAACCCCCGGCCCATCCGGTCGACCGCACGCCGGGCACGGGCATGAACCCCCTGCCCAACCCCGGGATCGCTCCATCCGGCGCCCTGGACGCCGAGGGCCATCGCCCGGTCCTCGAACGCTCCCGCAAGGTGCGCTGACGGTGCAGGTTCTCGTCAACACCGCCAACAACGTCGTCGGAACCGAACCCTGGACGGCCAGCGTGGAAGCGATGGTCCGCGAGCGGCTGGCCCGTTTCGAGGATCGCCTGACGCGGGTGGAAGTCCATGTGGTCGACGAAAGCGCGCCGCCCACGCGAAACCCCGACAAGCGCTGCGCCATCGAGGCGAGGCCGGCGGGCTTCGATCCCGTCGCCGCGACCGAGACCGCCGAGACCATCGACCAGGCCACGGTCGGCGCCCTCACCAAGCTGGCGACGGCGCTGGACAGGACGTTCGGCAAGACCACGACCCGCAAAGGCCACTGACGTTCACCGAGGAGAAGACCTATGAGACTGTTCGCCGCAACCGCAACCGCACTGACCGTCACCGCAGCCTTGGCGGTGGCGGGCGCGGCCCAGGCCAAGGACCGCGACCCCACCCCCCAGGAGCGGACGCAGATCGAGGCCAAGCTGCGCGCGGAAGGCTACGTCCAGTGGGACGACATCGAACTCGAGGACGACAACGGCCTCTGGGAGGTGGACGACGCCAAGACGAAGGACGGGCGAAAGTTCGACCTGAAGCTGAAGCCCGGCTCGCTGGAGATCGTCAGCCGTCGCGCGGACGACTGACGACACCGCCCCCTGCGCCTACTCCGCAAGTTCCAGGAGCGGGCGGTCGTAGGCGCAGACCGTGGCCATCTGGAGGATCTTCGAGACCGACGCGCCGAGCGGGCAGATCTGCACCGGCTTGTCGAGGCCCAGGAGGATCGGCCCGATCACCTCGGCGCCTCCCAGCGACGTGATGAGCTGGGTCGAGATCGCGGCCGAGTGGATCGCGGGCATGATCAGGACGTTGGCGGGGCCCGTCAGGCGCATGAACGGATAGGCCCCGCGGCTCTCGGGATCGAGCGCCAGGCCGGGCGGCATCTCGCCCTCGTACTCGAAGTCGACCCCCTCCATCCCGTCCAGCATCCGCACCGCCTCGCGGATGCGTTCGGAGCGGTCGCCCATGGGATTGCCGAAGGTGGAGTAGCTCATGAAGGCCACCTTGGGCTCATAGCCCAGGGTCTTCACCGCGCGGGCCGCCTCGATGGCGATCTCGACCAGTTCCTCGGCCTCGGGCATCTCGGTGACGTTGGTGTCGGCGATGAAGAGCGTGCGCCCCTTGGCCATCACCACGCTCATGCCGATGATCCGCCCCTCGGGCGCGGGATCGACGACGTTGAGCACCTCTTCCAGCACCTGGTCGAAGTTGCGGGTCACGCCGGTGACCATGCCGTCGGCATGGCCCAGGGCCACCATCGCCGCCGCGAAGGCGTTGCGGTCCTGGTTGATCAACCGCTGGACGTCGCGGCGCAGGTAGCCCTCGCGCTGGAGACGGCCGTAGAGCAGGTCGACCGAGGCCTCGTTCCAGTGCGAGACCCGCGCGTTCAGGACCTCGAGGCCGGCTTCGGCCGGGTCGATGCCCGCCGCCCGCATGTTCTCGTGCACGAGGTCCTCGCGCCCCACCAGAACGGCCTTGCCCAGCCCTTGCGCCTGGAAGGCGTAGGCGGCGCGGATGACGCTCTGCTCCTCGCCCTCGGCGAAGACGATCTTGCGCTCGGGCCCCGAGAGCACCGCGCCCTGGAGCTTCTGAAGGAAGGCCGCCGTGGGGTCGAGCCGGCGCGCCAGAGAGGCGCGATAGGCGTCCATGTCGGCGATGGGCTTGCGCGCCACGCCGGTGTCCATGGCCGCCTGGGCGATGAACGGCGGGATGTACGACAGCAGCCGCGGGTCGAACGGCGTCGGGATGATGTACTGCGGCCCGAACTTGAGCTGGGCGCCGTGGTAGGCGGCGATCACCTCGTCGGGCACGTCCTCGCGGGCGAGTTGCGCCAGCGCGCGGGCGCAGGCGATCTTCATGTCCATGTTGATCTGCCGGGCGCGCACGTCGAGGGCGCCCCGGAACAGGTAGGGGAAGGCCAGGACGTTGTTGACCTGGTTCGGATAGTCGCTGCGGCCCGTGGCGACGATGGCGTCGGGACGGACGGCGTAGACCTCTTCCGGCGCGATCTCCGGATCCGGGTTGGCCATGGCGAAGATGATCGGCTGAGGCGCCATGGTCTTCACGTGTTCCTGGGTGAGCGTCCCCTTCGCCGACACGCCGATGAAGACGTCGGCGCCGTTCACCGCCTCGGCCAGGGTGCGCTTGTCGGTGTCGATGGCGTGGGCCGACTTCCACTGGTTCATGTCGTCCGGCCGGCCGCGCCAGAGCACGCCCTTGCGATCGACCGCGATGACGTTCTCGTGGCGGACGCCCATGGCCTTGATCAGGCCCAGGGTGGCGATGCCGGCGGCGCCCGGGCCGTTCAGCACGACCTTCACGTCCTCGATCCTCCGCCCGGTGATCTCGCAGGCGTTGATGAGGCCGGCGGCGCAGATGATGGCGGTGCCGTGCTGGTCGTCGTGGAAGACCGGGATGTCGAGCAGTTCCTGCAGCTCGGTCTCGATCCGGAAGCAGTCGGGGCTCTTGATGTCCTCGAGGTTGATGCCGCCGTAGGTGACGCCGATGGACTTCACCACCGTGATGATCTCGTCGGGGTCGGTGGAGCTCATCTCCACGTCGATGGCGTCGACGTCGGCGAAGCGCTTGAAGAGGACGCCCTTGCCCTCCATCACCGGCTTGGAGGCCGCAGGGCCCAGGTCGCCCAGCCCGAGGATCGCGGTGCCGTTCGAGATCACGGCCACCAGATTGCCCTTGGAGGTGTAGTCGTAGACCGCGTCGGGATCCTTCGCGATGGCCAGCACGGGGACGGCCACGCCCGGCGAATAGGCCAGGCTCAGGTCTCTCTGGGTGCCCATGGGCTTGGTGGGCTGGACGCCGATCTTGCCAGGGGTGGGGTAGCGGTGGAAGCTCAGCGCCTCCTCGTCGGTGAAGGTGCGTTTCTCGACCTGATCCATGTAAGTCCTTGCCCCCGAGCCCAAGACCGATCCGTGGGCTGATCCGCTCGGTGGCGGCAACCTACAGAGCGCCGCCGCGAGGGACAACGGCTGCGGCGGGCGAGCCTGACGGAACGGCGCCCCGGACCGCGCCGGGAACAATTCCGTGAGCCGAGGGTTTTCAGGGGCCGGGCGCGGGGGCGCTCAGACTGGAAAGAGACACATGCGCAAGACCCTTGCCTTCGCCG
The DNA here is from genome assembly GCF_037189685.1 of Phenylobacterium sp. Classification (GTDB taxonomy): domain Bacteria; phylum Pseudomonadota; class Alphaproteobacteria; order Caulobacterales; family Caulobacteraceae; genus Phenylobacterium. The sequence continues at coordinate 18,747 of NZ_JBBCIT010000016.1, forward strand.
CCTCTTCGGCCCTGCTGATGACCGCCGCCGCGCCTGCCATCGCGCAGGAGACGACTCAGGACCCGACGCCCGCCGCCAGCCAGGCCCCGCCGGCGGACACCGAAACCGACGCCGCGAGCGCGCCGTCCGCCGCGGCTGCGGCCGACGTCACCACCGGCATGGCGGTGAAGGACAAGACCGGCGCCACGATCGGCCAGGTCGCCAACGTCCGGACGGGCGTGGACGGCAAGACGACCGCCACCATCGCGATGGGCGCCGACACCTTTGCGGTGGACACGAGCGCGCTGGCGGTCGTGAACGGCGCGGCCACGGTCAACGCCACGCAAGACGAGATCAAGGCGATGCTGAAGAAGTAGGCGCAAGCCATATCAAGCTTCAGCGAAGGGCGGCCCTCGGGTCGCCCTTTTCTCATTGTGGGCCTGACCGGGGCGACGACAGGATCATGGCGACGCCATCCCGGGCTTGCGGGCGGGGATCGGTGGGCGCCTTGTGGTCCACGGATGCACACGGATAAGGACGGCTTCGGCGTTGAGGCAGTGTGTTGGGCGCGGAATCTGCGCTCCCGCCCCGAAAGCCCTCTCTGCAAGGGAGGGCTTAGCTCGAGTTGAAGGGGTGGTCGGGGACGCGCCGGGGCCAGTTCGCGAAGGGGTCGGGGCTGGGCGGGGAGATCGGTTCGCGCGTTGCGCGGTCCACGGATGCACACGGAGACACACGGATGGGGGTGTCGGCGTCATCCGTGTGGATCGGTGTGCATCCGTGGACAGATTCAGGCGGGGATTCGGACGCCTGCGGCGGCTGGGGTTCGGGGCGGAAGACCTCGCGGGCTTCGCCCTCGATGAGGTCGCCGTCCTCGTCAGGGCCGTCTCCGGAGCCGTCCTCGGGGTCCTCGTCGTGGAGGTCCATGAGGGTGCGGGCGCGGCGGGTCTGGGTGTCGAGGTCCTCGTCCAGGAAGTCGGGTCTTTCGATCCAGTCCCAGGCCTCGGCGTGGAAGCGCTCGGCGAGGTCTTCGCGTTCGGCGGGATCGCAGCCCTGTCCGGCGGCGGCGTCGCGGACGGCGTCGGCCAGGACGTCGAGCCGCTCGGCGCGGGCGATGCGGTCAGGGTCGAGCCGGCTCGGCCCCCGGGCGGGCTCGGGGCGGGCGCGGCGCAGGCGGTCCTTGAGCGCCAGGGTCTGGCGCAGGGAGCGGGCGAGGCCGCGGTAGGCGCGGGAGAGTTCGGGGATGTCCTGGGGCTCGGCGGCCATGATGGCGCCGTGGGCCTTCTCCGCGGCGGAGAGGTCCAGCGCCGCCAGCCGGTCGAGCGCGGCCAGCGAAACCGTGTCGATGTCGGGTCCCTCGGACATGGGGGACATCCAAACACCCCGCTACGTCAGAATCGGACGTAGGGTCGGGACCGACCGCGATTTTGCGCTTCCCCCCACGGCCCCGCGCCTGCAGGTCGCCGGGACAGGCCGGGCGATGACGAGGAGTGAGTGGGCCGGGAACGGGTCGGCTCAGGAGTCAGGCCGGTTCAGGCGTCCGGGCGAGCTGGGCCTTCCGCTCGCGACGGCGGCGCGTGAGGATATGCTCGGTATAGCCGTTGGGCTGGACGCGCCCTTCGAACACCAGGTCCAGAGCCGCCTGGAAGGCGATGCTGCCCTCGAGATCGGCGGCCATCGGCGTATAGGCGGGATCGTCCGCGTTCTGGCCATCCACCACCTTGGCCATGCGCGCCATCGTCTCCCGCACCTGGGCCTCGCTGCACACGCCGTGGCGAAGCCAGTTGGCGATGTGCTGGCTGGAGATGCGCAGGGTGGCGCGATCTTCCATCAGGCCCACGTCGTGGATGTCGGGCACCTTGGAGCAGCCGACACCCTGGTCGATCCAGCGGACGACGTAGCCCAGGATGCCCTGGGCGTTGTTGTCCAGCTCCTGCTGCACGTCCGACGGGCTCCAGTTCGACTTCGCCAGCGGCGGGGTGAGAAGCTCGTCCGTGCCGGTGCGGGCGCCCTCGGCCGACATCCGGGCCTGAAGGGCCGGCACGTCGACCTCGTGGTAGTGCAGGGCGTGCAGCGCCGCGGCGGTGGGCGACGGCACCCAGGCGGTGTTCGCCCCGGCCCTGGGGTGGCCGACCTTGGCGTTCAGCATGTCCTTCATCATGTCGGGCGCGGCCCACATGCCCTTGCCGATCTGGGCGCGGCCGGGGAAGCCAGCCGCCAGGCCGATCTCGACGTTGCGCTTCTCGTAGGCGGTGAGCCAGGGCTCGGCCTTGATGGCGTCCTTGCGCATGACGGGACCGGCTTCCATGGCGGTGTGGATCTCGTCGCCCGTGCGGTCGAGGAAGCCGGTGTTGATGAACACCACCCGGTCCCTGGCGGCGAAGATGCAGGCCTTGAGGTTGGCGCTGGTGCGGCGCTCCTCGTCCATGATGCCGATCTTGACGGTGTTGCGGGGCAGGCCCAGGGCGTCCTCGACCCGGTCGAACAGGCTGACCGCCAGCGACACCTCGTCGGGGCCATGCATCTTGGGCTTCACCACATAGACCGAGCCGGCCGGGCTGTTGCGCCGGGCGCCCTTCAGGTCGTGCAGGGCCGCGGCCACGGTGATCAGGGCGTCGATCGCCGTCTCGTGGACCGGCTGGCCGCCCAGGCGGACCATGTCGGTCAGCATGTGGTGGCCCACGTTGCGCACCAGCAGCAGCGATCGGCCCTTGAGCGTCAGCGGCCGGCCGCCGGCGGTGGCGTAGGTGCGATCCTCGTCCAGGCGGCGGGTCTCGGTGCGCCCGCCCTTCTGGAACGTGGCGGCCAGGTCGCCCTTCATCAGGCCCAGCCAGTTCCGGTAGACGCCCACCTTGTCCTCGGCGTCGACGGCGGCGACCGAGTCCTCGCAGTCCTGGATGGCGGTGAGCGCCGCTTCGACCAGCAGGTCGGAGACGCCGGCCGGATCATCCTTGCCCACCGGGTGGGCGCGGTCGATCTGGATTTCCACGTGCAGGCCGTTGTGCTTCAGCAGCACGCCCTGCGGATCGCCCGCCTCGCCCCGCCAGCCCGCGAGCTGGCCAGGCGTCGCGAGGCCGGCCTCCTGGCCGTTCGCGAACTGCACCGACAGGTCGCCGTTGATGACGGCGTAGCGGACGGCGTCGGCGTGACGGCCCTGCGTGAGCGGGGCGATACGGTCGAGGAAGGCCCGCGCATAGGCGATGACCTTGCCCCCGCGCACGGGATCGTAGCCCTTGGCGCCCGTCGGCGGCTCGATGGCGTCGGTGCCGTAGAGCGCATCGTAGAGGCTACCCCAGCGCGCGTTGGCCGCGTTGAGCGCGTAGCGGCCGTTCGAGACGGGGACCACGAGCTGCGGGCCGGCCACCTGGGCGATCTCGGGATCGACGCCCCGGGTCCCGATGGTGAAGTCGGCCGGCTCGGGCAGGAGATAGCCGATCTCCTTCAGGAAGGCGGTCTGTTCGGCCACGCCCACCGTCTTGCCCCGGCGCTCGGCCCACCAGGCGTCGATCTTCGCCTGCAGGGCGTCACGGCGGTCCAGCAGGGCGGCGTTGCGCGAACCGAAATAGCCCAGGACCGCCTCGAGGGCGGACCAGAACGCCGGAGCCTCCACACCCGTACCGGGCAGGAGCTCGCGCTCGACGAAGGCGTGCAGGAGGTCGTCGACCGACAGGTTGGGGCTGATGTTCATGGCAGGCTCTCGAACTACGGGCTCTCGGAACGGAGGGCGGGCGCCGCCGTCACGGCGCCGTTGTAAACGCAAAGGGGCGGCCCGAGAGACCCAGGCCGCCCTGCAGACAATGAACCGGAGCGCTGGCTCAGGCGAACTGGTTCATCGTGTTGTGGGCGCCGCCAGCCTTCAGGGCGGCTTCGCCGGCGAAGTATTCCTTGTGATCGTCGCCGATGTCCGAGCCGGACATGTTCTGGTGCTTCACGCAGGCGATGCCCTGGCGGATCTCCTTGCGCTGGACGCCCGCGACGTAGCCGAGCATGCCGGCGTCGCCGAAGTATTCCTTGGCCAGGTTGTCCGTGCTGAGCGCGGCCGTGTGGTAGGTCGGCAGCGTGATCAGGTGGTGGAAGATGCCCGCGCGCTTGGCGCTGTCGCGCTGGAAGGTGCGGATACGCTCGTCGGCTTCGGCCGCCAGTTCCGTGGCGTCGTAGTCAGCGCTCATCAGGCCGTCGCGGCTGTAGGCCGACACGTCCTTGCCGGCCGCCTTCCAGGCGTCATAGACCTGCTGGCGGAAGTTCAGCGTCCAGTTGAACGACGGGCTGTTGTTGTAGGCCAGCTTGGCGTTCGGGATGACCTCGCGGATGCGGTCGACCATCGAGGCGATCTGCTCGATGTGCGGCTTCTCGGTCTCGATCCACAGCAGGTCGGCGCCGTTCTGCAGCGAGGTGATGCAGTCCAGGACGCAGCGGTCGGCGCCGGTGCCTTCGCGGAACTGGAACAGGTTGGACGGCAGGCGCTTCGGGCGCAGCAGCTTTCCGCCGCGGTTGATGATCACGTCGCCGTTCTTCAGGTCGGCGGGCGCGATCTCCTCGCAGTCGAGGAAGCTGTTGTACTGGTCGCCGATGTCGCCCGGCTTGTGGCTGACGGCGATCTGCTTGGTCAGGCCGGCGCCCAGGCTGTCGGTGCGGGCGACGATGATCCCGTTGTCGACGCCCATTTCGAGGAAGGCGTAGCGCAGCGCGCGGATCTTCGCGAGGAAGTCCTCGTGCGGGACGGTGACCTTGCCGTCCTGGTGGCCGCACTGCTTCTCGTCGGAGACCTGGTTCTCGATCTGCAGGGCGCAGGCGCCCGCCTCGATCATCTTCTTGGCCAGCAGATAGGTGGCTTCCGCATTGCCGAAGCCGGCGTCGATGTCGGCGATGATCGGAACGACGTGGGTCTCGAAGTTGTCGATCGCGTCGACCAGCTTCTGTTCCTTGGCCTTGTCGCCGGCCGCGCGGGCGGCGTCGAGGTCACGGTACAGGCCGCCCAGTTCACGGGCGTCGGCCTGCTTCAGGAAGGTGTAGATCTCTTCGATCAGCGCCGGCACCGAGGTCTTCTCGTGCATCGACTGGTCCGGCAGGGGGCCGAACTCCGACCGCAGCGCGGCGACCATCCAGCCCGACAGGTAGATGTAGCGCTGCTTGGTGGTGCCGAAGTGCTTCTTGATCGAGATCAGCTTCTGCTGGGCCACGAACCCGTGCCAGCAGCCGAGGCTCTGGGTGTAGTTCGCCGGGTCGGCGTCATACGCGGCCATGTCCTTGCGCATGATGTCGGCAGTGTACTTGGCGATCTCGAGGCCGGTCTTGAACCGGTTCTGGAGGCGCATCCGCGCCACCGCCTCGGGGTCGATCCCGTCCCAGGGGCCGCTCTTGCTCTTGATGAGCTGGCCCATCTCGATGATGTGGTCTTGGTACGCCATTGCCCGGATCCCTTGCAGGAATGAGGTGAAGTTGCGGGGCGCTTACGCGGCCGACGCCTTGCGCAGAAGGCTTTCCGGGGTGCGGATGTAAGACTTTACAGAATTTCCTTGTAATGTTGTAAGGCCGCATACGCCGGGGCCTGTCATGACCGCCGAACGCCGCCTCTACGTCGGGCCCAGCCTGCGCCGCCTGCGCCGGGACCTGGGGCTGACCCAGGCCGACATGGCCGCCGATCTCGATGTATCCGCCTCCTACATCGCACTGCTGGAGCGCAACCACCGGCCGCTCAGCGCCGAGCTGCTGCTGCGGCTGGCGCGCACCTACAAGATGGACATGGCCGCGCTCACCCGCGAGGGCGCGGCCGACGACGTCGCGCGGCTGCAGGCGGTGCTGAAGGACCCGATGTTCGCCGACATCGACCTGCCCTCGCTGGAAGCCGCCGACGCCGCCACCAACTATCCGGGGATCACCGAGGCCCTGCTGCGGCTCTACACGTCGTACCGCGAGGAGCATCTGGCGCTGGCCGACCGGCGGGCCGACGGCGAGACGGGCGGGGCGGCGGCGGACGCCTCGGACCCCGTGGCGGAGTCGCGCCGCTTCCTGGAGGCCCGGCGCAACAGCTTCCCGATGCTCGACGACGCCGCCGAGCGGCTGGCGCAGCGCGTGGCCGCCTACGACAGCCCGGCCGGCTATTTCAGGGAACGCCACGGCCTGCGCGTCCGGCGCCTGCCGCCCGAGGTGATGGTGGGCTCGATCCGCCGCCTCGACCGCCACCGGCGGGAGCTGCTGCTCAGCGACGAGCTGGACAACGCCAGCCAGACCTTCCAGCTCGCCCTGCAACTCACCTATCTGGAGTTGGACGCCGACCTGGACTTCATCATGTCGCAGGGCGGCTTCGCCACCGACAGCGGCGAGCGGCTGACGCGGCGGGCGCTCGCCAGCTATGCGGCCGCGGCGCTCCTGATGCCCTACACCGCCTTCGCCCGGGCGGCGGAGGCGCGGCGGTACGACCTGGAGGCCCTGTCGCGCCAGTTCGGGGCCAGTTTCGAGCAGGTGGCCCACCGGCTGACGACGCTCCAGAAGCCGGGGCACGAGCGCGTGCCCTTCTTCTTCATCCGGGTGGACGAGGCGGGCAACGTCTCGAAGCGCCTGGACGGCGCCGGCTTCCCCTTCGCGCGGCACGGCGGGGGCTGCCCGCTGTGGAACGTCCACCAGGCCTTCCGGACGCCGCGCCAGATCGTGACCCAGTGGCTGGAGCTGCCGGACGGCCAGCGCTTCTTCTCGGTGGCCCGAACCGTGACCGCCGGCGGCGGCGGCTACGGCAAGCCGCGGATCGAGCGCGCCATCGCCCTGGGCTGCGCCGCGGAACACGCGCCGCGGCTGATCTACGCCGACGGCCATCCCGGCGGACCCGAGGGCGCCACCCCGATCGGTGTGACTTGCCGCATCTGCCACCGTACGGAATGCACCGCCCGCTCCGCGCCGCCGATCGGGCGTCAGATCCTGGCCGACGACATCCGCCGCACCACCGCCCCGTTCGGATTCTCGGACAGTTGAGGCTGCGCTGGCGGCGACGAAATGACGTAAGGTAAATCTTGGCGGCCCGGGAGATTCCAGGCCAAGGTCACGCTTCAGAGAGAGATGGTCTATCGATGCCTCCACGCAGCGCCGCGGCAAGATCCACGGACCGGTTCGAGCGCAAGCGGGAGACCATCCTGGACGCCGCCACCCGCATCCTGAACCGCAAGGGAATCAGAGGCCTCACGCTGGGCGACACGGCGGCGGCGGTGGACCTCTCCACCACCAGCGTCACCTACTACTTCCGGCGCAAGGACGACCTCGCGGCGGCCTGCATCACCCGCGGCATCGAGACCCTGACCGACCTGGCGGAGCAGGCCGCGCGGGCGCCCACGCCGCCCGAGCGCCTGCACGCCTTCATCACCCAGTATCTCGACATCCTGAAACGGACCGAGACCGGCCAGGCCCCGCCCCTGCCGATCATCTCGGAACTGCGCGCGCTCACCTCGCCGCGGCGCGAGGAGGTGGCCAGCGCCTATGGCCGGCTGTTCCGCAAGGCGCGGCAGATCTTCGACCATCCCGACCTGATGTGGATGTCGCGCGGCCGGCGCACGGCGCGCACGCGCATGCTGCTGGAGCACGTGTTCTGGGGCGGCGCCTGGCTGTCGAAGTACGACACCGAGGACTATCCGCGCATCCGCGACCGGATGGTGGACATCCTGCTCCACGGCCTGGCGATCGAGGGCGCCGCCTGGTCGCCCACGCCGATCGCCACCGAGGCGCTGGCGGCGCGCGAGGGGCCCGAGCTGGCGCGCGAGACCTTCCTGCTGGCGGCGACCCGGCTGATCAACAAGCGGGGCTATCGGGGGGCTTCCGTCGACAAGATCTCGGCGGAACTCAACGTCACCAAGGGCAGCTTCTACCACCACAACGACGCCAAGGACGACCTGGTGGTGGCCTGCTTCGAGCGCAGCTTCGAGGTGGTGACGCGCGCCCAGCGCCTGGCGATGGAGCTGCCCGGCGACCAGTGGCTGAAGGTCTCGTCCTGCGCCGCGGCCCTGGGCGAGTTCCAGCTCTCGGACCACGGCCCGCTCCTGCGGACCAACGCCCTGACCGCCCTGCCGGAACAGATGCGCAAGACGATGGTGGAGCACGCCAACCGGGTGTCGGACCGCTTCGCCTCGATGATCTCGGACGGGATCGCCGAGGGCTCGATCCGGCCGGTGGATCCGTTCATCGCCTCGCAGATGCTGAACGCGACGCTGAATTCCTGCGCCGACCTGGGCTATCTGGTGCCCGACGTCCGGCCCAAGGCGGCGGCCGCGGTCTTCGTGCGCCCCCTGCTGATGGGCGTCTTCGAGCGGTAGAGGCGGCCTACGGGCCCCGCGTCGGCGGCAGTTCGCCCGACCCGATGCCGGGGCCGGCTTCGGCGGCGGCCTGTTCGCCCACCCGCGCGCGCAGGGCCTCGAGGTTGGCGTCGTGCTTCCTGCGGTCGATGCCGTAGGCGACGATGGCGAGGATCGCCACGGCGTAGAAGCCCACGATCATGGGGATGTAGGCCAGCCCCAGGTTGGTCAGCGCCTCGGCCGACACCTGGCCGCGCTCGGCCTTTTCGGGGAAACCCACGAAGGCCAGGACGGTGGTGGCGACCAGGATGCCGCCGCCTGAGACCGCCTTGCGCAGCAGGGCGTTGGCCGACATCAGGAGGCCTTCGGACCGGCGGCCCGTCTTGACCTCGGCATCCTCGACGATGTCGGCGATCAGCGAGGCCAGCAGGATGGCGACCGCCGCCGCGAGGGTCGCATTGATGATCTCCTCGCCGTAGAGCAGCCACAGGAGCTGGGGCGTCCCGTTCTCGGGCGCGAGGCCCAGCAGGCGGAGCGAGACGGGGGTGATGTGGACGGCCACGCCCAGCACCCAGAGCGCGAGGGCGCCCCACTTCTTTCCGAACAGTCGGGCGACGACGGGCGCCAGGAACACGCCGATGAAGCCGCCGACCACGCTCATGGTGGCCAGGCCGGCCAGCTCGACCTGCCGCAGTTCCCAGAAATAGAGACCGAAGTAGATTTCCAGCCCGTTCCGCGCGCCCACCGCGACGGCCGCGAACATGCTGGCGATCACCATCGCCACGAACGAGCGGTTGTTCAGCGTCTGCACGATCTCGACGACCATGCCCTTCAGCGTGATGCGCCGCGTCGGGGCCTGCGCGAGTTCGGGGATGCGGTGCGCGGTGCCGAACACCGAGACCAGGATCGTACCGAAGATGATGAGCGCGCCGACCAGCGAGTAGCCGAAGTAGCCGTCGCGATCCAGGACGCCCCCGGTGCCGTCAGGCTGCTCCCTGAGGAACACCTGATAGGCCATGATGGTCATTCCCAGGCCGCCGATCACGAGGAAGAAGTGGCGCAGCGCCATGAGGTTGGTGCGCTCGTCGTAGCCCTTGGCCAGCTCGGGCGCGAGCGCCTGGTGCGGCACCTCGAAGAAGGTGTCGAAGAACCGCACCGCGAAGATCAGCACCATCAGGTAGAGGCCCAGCGCCTCGTGGCTCCACCCGATCGGCGGATTCCAGACCAGGAAGAAGCAGAGCGCATAGGGAAGGGCCGCAGCCAGCATGAACGGGTGACGCCGGCCCCAGCGAGAGCGGAAGTTGTCCGAGATCTGGCCCAGGATGGGGTCCAGGAAGGCGTCGAACAGCAGCGCCGCGGCCAGGATGGACCCCACCATCTGCGGCGGCAGGCCCACCACCTGATTGTAGAAGATGACCAGGAAGGTGGAGAAAGCCCGGAGCTTGAGGGCTGTCGCCGTCGCTCCGACCGCATAGGCCGTCTTGGTGAGGTATCCCAGGCGCGGCGCTGGGGCTGCGCCGCCAGCGGCGGTCATCCGGTTTCCTCCCATCGTGGCCGCGCGGGACGATCTTCGCCGTCTCCTCCGACGCCATGACGGTGGAGGCGGAGCTCCCAGGCGTCAACGTTTTAGATTTTTCGGTATGGACACATACCCCCCCCCGGGCGTCAGCCGGGGACGAGGATCACCTTCCCGACGTGCGACCCGCCTTCCAGATGGGCGTGGGCGGCGGCGGCCTCTTCCAGCGGGAAGGTGCGGTCGACCTGAGGCTTCACCTTGCCGGCGGCGATCCAGGGCCAGACCACCCGCTCGACCTCGGCGGCCAGCCGCGCCTTCTCGTCGGCGTCACGCGGCCGCAGGGTGGAGCCGGTGATGACCGCGCGCTTCATCATGATGCGGAAGATCGGCAGGTCGAGCTGGCCACCGCCCTGGGCGGCGATGAAGACGATCCGCCCGCCGGTGTTCAGCGCGTCCAGGTTCTTCGCCACATAGTTGCCGCCCACCATGTCGAGCACGACGTCCACGCCGCCCTCGTGCTTGGCGACCTCGCCGAAGTCCTCGGCGGTCACGTCGACGGCCACGTCGGCGCCCAGCGCCAGGGCCGTCTTCGCCTTGTCGGCGCCCCGGCCGGTGGCGATCACTTTCGCGCCGGCGGCCTTGGCCATCTGGATGGCCGTGACGCCGATACCGGAGGTGGCGCCGTGGAGCAGAAGGGTCTCACCCGCCTTCAGCGCGCCGTGCTCGAACACGTTGGCATAGACGGTGAACACGGTCTCCGGCAGCCCCGCCGCCTGCACGAAGTCGAGGCCGTCGGGGATCGGCAGGGCATGCCGGGCGTCGACCACCGCGTACTCGGCGTAGCCGCCCCCGCCCAGCAGGGCGCAGACCTTGTCGCCCACCTTCCACGGCCCTGCGGCGCGGGCCACCACCCCCGCCACTTCCAGGCCCAACGTCTCGGGCGCGCCGGGCGGCGGCGGATAGGCGCCGAGCCGCTGGGCGATGTCTGGCCGGTTCACGCCCGCGGCGCGCACCTGGATCAGGATCTCGCCGGCCTTGGGCTCGGGCAGGGGCGACTGCACGGGATGGAGCGCCGAGGCCGGCCCCCGGCCGCCTTCTATGGCGATGGCGGTCATGGTCTCGTTCTCGAGGGGACTGGTCATGGCGGGCCTTTCGGGCGCTTGCGGAAATCCGGACTGGCGTTCAGATAGCTGTCGGATCGGGGGACGCAAAGGGAGGGTCCGGTGATGGACGAGCCTGCAGACGTCCGGATGGGACGCGGCCAGCGGCTTATCGAGGCCACGCGCGAGGATCTCGAACTCTACGGCGTGGCCGAACTCGAAGAGCGGCTGAGCATCCTGGAGACCGAGATCGCGCGGGTCCGCGCCCAGATCGACAGGAAGAGATCCGGCCGCGCGGCGGCCGACGCCCTGTTCGCGCCCCGGTCGTGACTTCAGGGCCACATGGCACGGAGGTTGCACCGCCGGTATCGTCCGCGACGTTTCGTTCAGCGCGCGGAAACCCGTTTCGAGGTAGGGTGAGCGGATGCACGAGTTTCAGGCTCCGAACTTCCACGGCGCGGGCGCGCCGGACTGGCGCAACGGCGTGATCCAGGACTTCGCCCGCTCGGAGCTCTTCGAGCGGACCTTTCAGGAAGGCATGGATCTGGTCGAGCAGACCGCCACCTACCTGGACGGCGAGGGCCGCCAGGAATCCAAGCTCCTGTCGCGCAACGCGGCCCTGGCCTACGCGGCCGAGAGCATGCGGCTGACCACGCGGCTGATGCAGGTGGCGTCGTGGCTGCTCGTCCAGCGCGCCGTGCGCGAGGGCGACATGGCGCCGGCGGCGGCCTGCGAGGACCGCTACCGGCTGAACCCCGACGACGTCGCGCGCAGCACCGAGACCGAAGCCGCCCGGAGCGAACTGCCGCACGGCCTGACCGGCCTCGCCGACCGCGCGGAACGCCTCTACGAGCGCGTGCGCCATCTCGACCGGCGCATGTATCTGGAAAGCCGGACCGCCGAGCCGGCGAATCCCGTGCTGGGCCACCTGGACCGGCTGAAGAGCGCCTTCGGCGGCTAGAGCCGCCTGGGCCTGGAGATCGAAAGTCTCCTGGCCCGGATCCCGCGTCTCCGGATAGGCTCGGCCGGATTCGGCAAGCAGGGACCGTCATCCGTGATGAAACGCTTCGGCCGCTGCGCCGGACTGCTCGGCCTATCGGCCCTGCTGTCGGCCTCGCCGCTGGCCGCGGCTGTGATTCCCGACGACTCGCCGGCGGCGCGCGACGCCGCCATCTCCCGTCTGCGCGCCGCGGCGCCGCGCGAGGTCTGCGCCGAGACATCGGCGATGAGCCGCACCTTCGGCACGAGCTGCGCCGGCCGCGAATTCCCGGCCCCGCCGATCCTGGCCGCGCCCCGCAAGGCCTGGGAGGTGAAGCCGGGCTGGTGGGGCGCATGGTCGCCCTTTCTCGTCGGCGACCTGATGCTCACGGGAAGCTGCAACAACGACGGGAACGAAGGAATCTCGGCGCTCGACACGAAGACCGGCCGGTTCGTCTGGCGTATCCCCAGCGTCTGCGCCGTGGGGAACCGGCGCGGGTCGATGGGGCAGGTGGCCTTCCACGAACTCCCGTCCGGCGAGGTGCTGCTGATCTATCCCCGCGAGAACGGCGAGCCGACCGATCACTACGTCATCGACGTCAAGGCCGGGCGCATCGTCCGCACGCTCACGCCCGCCCGGCGCGGGCCGACGCGCAGCCCGGGCGGGGTGTTCACGGTGGTGAACCAGTCCACGGCCAACGGGCACAGCTACATCAGCGCGCTGAGCCCGGAGATGGACCGGATCGTCTGGCAGAATTTCGACTTCCGCCTGGCCATGCCGAACGACCTGGACCCCAGGTACACGCCCACGTTCAGCGCGCCGGCGGCATCGGGCGGCGTCCTGTACCAGACCGCGCGAAGCAAGGATCAGCCCGAGCCGCCGACGCGGCAGCTCCACGCGATCGACCTCCGGACGGGGCGCACCCTTTGGCGGCATACCGCCCAGCCGGTCACCGAACGGGGCAATACGTCGGCCGGCGTGACCGCCTACCGTTCGGACGACGGCCTGCCGATGGTGGCGGACGGCAAGGTGATCATCCGGGTCCGGGGCCTGCTGGGACCGGTCCGGATCGGCCTGGACCCTGTCGGGGACGGCCTGCGGGCGCTGGATGCGCGCACGGGCGCCACGCTCTGGACGACGGCTCCGGTCCCCGGGCAGACCATCATCAACCGCGTGGCCGTGGGCGACATCCTGGCGGTCGAGGTCGAGACGGGGAACGCGCGGCAGCTCTGGGGCTATCGCCTGGCCGACGGCCGCCTCGCCTGGCGGCGGCCCGTGGCCCCCGGGGCGCGGCTGCTGGCCTCGTCGGGCGGGGTGTTCTACGTCTCGGAGCGCACGCCGGCGAAGGACTTCCAGCTACGGGGCTTCGACGGCGAGACGGGCGTGCTGCTCTGGTCCGCCGTGCTGCCGGGCCACAACCTCGACTTCGACGGGCGGTGGGGAATCCAGGACGGCCGGGGCGGCGCCTCGCAGGGGCCGAGCTGGCGCATCGGCCGCGATGGGGCGATTTACGGCGTGACGCTCCAGGGGGCCTTCAAGCTCCAGTAGGCGGGCCCGGAACGACGAACGCCGCGAAGGTCTCCCCTCGCGGCGCCCTGGAATTTCGTATCGGCCATGACCCCCGCCAGCGCAGGGATCGACCGGCGTCGCCTCACTTGCGGGTGAAGGCGCCGAACTTGGCGTTGAAGCGCGACACGCGGCCGCCGCGATCCAGAAGCTGGTGGCCGCCGCCGGTCCACGCCGGGTGGGTCTTGGGGTCGATGTCCAGGTTCAGGACGTCGCCTTCCTTCCCATAGGTCGAGCGGGTCTTGTAGGTCGAGCCGTCCGTCATGACCACGGTGATGAAGTGGTAGTCGGGGTGGATGTCTTGTTTCATCGAACGGGCGCCTGACGTAAAGGAGCGGCCGATAGGGGCCGGCCGCCCGCGAGGGCGGCGAAAATGGAAGCCGCGCGTATAGAGAAACGCGTGGGGGATTGCAAGGTGCGAGGCGGATGAGCGAGTCGGGGCCACAGTCAGTCGCGCCCGGATCTTTCGTCGCGGGGTCTTCCGTCGGGGGCGCTTCCGCCGGGGGCGCTTTCGCGCCGGGCCGCCCGAGCGCCGGCCAGGCCCTGGCCCAGACCCTGGCCGACGGCGCGCAGAAGCGGGACCGGAGCCGCAACGTCGGCGCGCTGCGACGCCTGCGCCCCTTCCTGGCCGCCCACTGGGGCCACGGCGTGGCCGCCTTCCTCTTCCTGCTGCTGTCGTCCAGCGCCACCCTGGGCATGTCGGGCGCGATCCGGCTGGTGGTCGACAACCTCACCGCCCCGGGCCTCGACCCGGCGACGGTCAACCGGCGGTTCCTGGTGGTGGGCGCGGTGGCGGGCGTGCTGGCGCTGGCGACCGCGATGCGCTTCTACTTCGTCACCGCCCTGGGCGAGCGGGTGGTCGCCGACCTGCGCAAGGCCGTCTACGCCCATATCCTGACCCTGGACCCGGCGTTCTTCCTGAAGACGCGCACGGGCGAGGTGCTGTCGCGCCTGACCACGGACGTCGCCATCGTCGAGAACCTGCTGGCGACCTCGGTCTCGGTCGCCCTGCGCAACCTGATCACCCTGGTGGGCGCCCTGATCCTGCTGGTGTTCGTGAGCGCGCACCTCACCGGCCTCGTGCTCCTGACCTTCCCGTTCGTGCTGGCGCCGCTGTTCCTGTTCGGACGCCGGGTGCGCCGGCTGACCACCTCGGCCCAGGACCGCTTCGCCGACGCCGTGGGCTCGGCCGGGGAGAGCCTGGACGCGCTCGAGACGGTGCAGGCGTTCGGCCGCGAGCGCGCCGCCGCGGCCCGGTTCGGCGAGGCGGTCGAGACGGCCTTCCGCGCCCAGATGCGACGGATCTCCACCCGCGCGGTGATGACCGCCGCGGTCATCGTACTGGTCTTCGGCGGCGTCGTGGGGGTGTTCTGGCTCGGGGTCCAGGCGGGCCTGCGCGGCGACATCTCGTGGGGCGCGCTGTTCCAGTTCGCCTTCCTCTCGGTGCTGGCGGCGGGGTCGGTCAGCACCCTGGGCGAGACCTGGGGCGACGTGCAGAAGGCCTCCGGGGCCATGGAGCGCGTGGGTGATCTTCTGGACGCCCGGCCCGACGTGGCCGCGCCGGCCGATCCGGTCGATCTTCCGTCGCCGCCGCGCGGCGAGGTGGCGTTCGAAGGCGTCGACTTCGCCTATCCGGGCCGCGCGGACCGGCCCGCGCTGCGCGGCTTCTCCCTGACGGTCCGGCCGGGCGAGCGGGTCGCCCTGGTGGGGCCTTCGGGCGCGGGCAAGAGCACGGTCTTCCGGCTGCTGCTGCGCTTCTACGACCCGCAGGCCGGGCGTGTCCTGCTGGACGGGGTCGACATCCGCCACGCCGATCCGGCCCAGGTGCGCGCGCGCATGGCGCTGGTGGCCCAGGAGAGCCCGCTGTTCTCGGGCTCGGCCGCCGACAACGTGCGGTTCGGGCGCGCCGAAGCCAGTGACCTCGACGTCCAGGCCGCCCTGCGCGCCGCCCAGGCCGAGGGTTTCCTGGCCGCCCTGCCCGACGGCGCCGCCACCGAGGTCGGCGACCGGGCGCGCAGCCTCTCGGGCGGCCAGCGCCAGCGGCTGGCCATCGCCCGCGCCCTGGTGCGGCAGGCGCCGGTCCTGCTGCTGGACGAGGCCACCAGCGCGCTCGACGCCGAGAACGAGCATCTGGTCCAGCGCGCCCTGGACGAGGCGATGAAGGGCCACACCACCCTGGTCATCGCCCACCGCCTGGCCACCGTGCTGAAGGCCGACCGCATCGTGGTCATGGACGAGGGCCGCGTGGTCGAGGAAGGGACCCACGCCGACCTCGTGGCCCGGAACGGCCTCTACGCCCGGCTGGCGGCGCTTCAGTTCGAAGCGGCCTAGACGCCCCGCGCCGCCACCGCCGCGGCCGGAAAGTCGGTGAAGACGCCGTCGACGCCGGCCGCGTAGAGCGCCTTCAGAAGCGCCGCCACGTCGCCGTGCGCCGCGGGGCCGACCCCCCGTTGCAGGGCCTTGGGCAGGAAGGCGTTCTCGGCGCGGACCGTCCAGGGATGCACCGCCAGTCCCACCGCATGGGCGTCGCGCACGAGGTCCGTCGGCGGACCCAGCGCGCCGTCGACGATCGGAACCGCAAGCGGCCATTCGGGCCCGACGCCGTCGGCGAAGGCGGCGATGGCCTTCAGGCCCGACGCCGTCGTGACATCCACCGGCGACGGTCCGCGGGCGACCAGCATCACGCGGCGCGCCCTGGACAGCTTCGCGAACGCCTTCAGCGGCTCGACCTCGAAGCACTGGACGAAGACGGGAGCGTCGCGGGCGTCGAGGCCGTTGGCCTTCAGGAGCCCGGCGAGGCGGGCCTCGAGCGGAAGGCCGATCCCGGCAAAGTAGGTGGGATGCTTCATCTCGGGATAGGTCCCGATGACGCGGCCGACCCGCTCACCCTCGGTCTTCGCCAGGTCGATCACCTCCTGATAGGTCGGGACCGTCTCCTGCCCGTCGAACGCCGCGCTGCCCCGCCGGAGCGCCGGCAGCCGCTCGCGGGCGCGCAGGGTCTTGAGCTCGGCCAGCGTGAAGTCCTCGGTGAACCAGCCCGAGACCGTTTCCCCGTCGATGAGCTTCCCGGCCTTGCGCGCGGCGAACTCGGGGCGGGCGGCGACGTCGGTCGTGCCCGAGATCTCGTTCTCGTGGCGGACCACGAGGTGGCCGTCTTTCGTCGCCACCAGGTCGGGCTCGATGAAATCGCAGCCCTGCTCGATGGCCAGGCGATACGCCGCGAGCGTGTGCTCGGGCCGTTCGCCGCTGGCGCCCCGATGGGCGATGACGAGGGGGCGCGCGATAGGAGCGCGGGCCGTCGCGGGGGTGGCGGCGAGGCCGGCTGCGGCCAGGGTTGTTGCGGCGGCTTGGCGTCGGGTCATCATGCCCGCCAGCCTAGCCCTATTTTGCGGCGGCGAGGCGACTGACGATCTGCGGGTGCAGGTCGAGGTTCGAGGCCACCACCGACCCCCGGGACAGCACCGCGTCGCCGCCTTCGGCGTCGGTGACCTTGCCGCCCGCCTCGGTGACCAGCAGCACCCCCGCCGCGAGGTCCCACGGATTCAGGTCACGCTCCCAGAAGCCGTCGAAGCGGCCGGCGGCCACCCAGGCCAGGTCCAGCGAGGCCGCGCCGAACCGGCGCACCCCGGCGACCCGCTGCGTCATCTGGTGCAGCTCCTTCAGGAACTTCGCGTGCTGGCCGTGGCCCAGGAAGGGAATGCCCGTCGCCAGCACCGCCTCGTCCATCCGCTGGCGCGCCGCCACGCGCAGGCGATGGTCGTTGACGTAGCAGCCCTTGCCCTTCTCGGCCCAGAACAGCTCGTTGGTGATGGGGTTGTAGGTGACCGCGGCCACCACAGCGCCCTCGCGCTCCAGGGCGATGTTGATGGCGAAGTGCGGGATAGCGTGCAGGAAGTTGGTGGTGCCGTCCAGCGGGTCGACGATCCAGGTGTGGGTCTTGTCCGTGCCCTCGACCAGACCCCGCTCCTCGCCGTGGAAGCTGTAGCCCGGGCGGGCCTTGGTGAGCGCCTCGAAGAGCACCTGTTCCGCCTTCAGGTCGGCCGCCGAGACGAAATCGGCGGGCGCCTTCCTGGCCACCTGCAGCTCGGCGAGTTCGCCGAAATCGCGGTTGAGGCCGCGCGCGGCCTTGCGCGCAGCGTCGCTCATCACCTTCAGGAGGGCGGATTGGG
The DNA here is from genome assembly GCF_037189685.1 of Phenylobacterium sp. Taxonomy (GTDB): domain Bacteria; phylum Pseudomonadota; class Alphaproteobacteria; order Caulobacterales; family Caulobacteraceae; genus Phenylobacterium. Next base: position 36,326 of record NZ_JBBCIT010000016.1, read on the forward strand.
TGCTCACGGTGTCAAAAGATCTCGGACGGATTGGAGGGCGCGGAACCTAGTGTCGGCCCTCTTCGAACGCAAGGAAAGCCTCTCGATGGCGTTGCGGGGGGTTCAGGCGGGATATTCAGGCCGGCCGCTCGGCCACGCCTGCGGCGATCTCGGCCTCCAGCGCGGCGACGGCGGCGGCCGGCCCCTGCGGATGGGCCCAGACCCCCGCCGAGACCGCCAGGAAATCGGCGCCGGCGGCGGCCAGGCCGCGGGCGTTCTGCGGCGTGATCCCGCCGATGGCCACCGAAGGGGTCTGCATCGTCTCCTGCCAGATCGCGAGGATCTCCGGATCGGCGCGGGTCGGCGCGTCCTTGGTGGTCGTCGGGAAGAAGGCGCCGAAGGCCACATAGTCGGCCCCCGCCTCGGCCGCCTCCATCGCCAAGTGCCGGCTGTCGTGGCAGGTGACGCCCACCATCCGGTCGGGGCCGACGGCGCGGCGGGCGTCGGCGTAGCGGGCGTCGGACTGGCCCACGTGCACGCCGTCGCACCCCAGGCGGGCGGCGAGGTCCGGGCGGTCGTTCAGGATCACCGCCACGTCCCGGGCGTGGCAGACGGGGGTCAGCGCCGCCACGGCGGCGGCGACCACGTCGTCGGGAACGTCCTTGAGGCGGATCTGCAGGGCGGCGACGTCGCCGGCCTCCAGCGCCCCGGCCAGGGTGCGGGCGAAGCCGGCCAGGTCGTCCAGGCGGGGCGGTGTGATCAGATAGAGTCGGCAGAGAGGCGCGGCCATGCGCCTACATACACGGGTTCCCTATGGCATCAGCAGGGATCGCAGGCCGTAGGCCACGGCCGCGGTCGCCGACGTCCCCGCCACGGCCAGGCCCACGAACCACGCCAGCCGCCGCCAGAGCGGCGAAGGCGCGGCCCCGTCCTCGGGCGGCGGCTCAATGATACGACGCACCGGCCGTCACCTTGCCGCGGAACAGCCAGTAGACCCAGACGGTGTAGCCCAGGATCACCGGCAGCAGGATCCCCACGCCCACCAGCATGAGGCCCAGCGCGTTGTCGGCATTGGCCGCCTGGCGGAAGGTCATGTCGTAGGGGACGATGTGCGGGAAGAAGCCGACGGCGAGGCCGACGAAGCCGGAGAGGAAGACCACATAGGCCCCCAGAAGCGGCGTGGCGTGATGGCCGCGGCGCAGGCCGAAGGCGGCCAGCACCAGCCCCCCGAGGCCAGCAAGCGGAATGGGCAGCAGCGGCAGCAGGGTGGTCAGTTCCAGCGCGCCGTCCCCGAAGCCCCAGCGCGCCGCGACACGCGGGTGGACGAACAGGGTGGCGAGGCTGACCAGGGCCAGAAGCGCCGCCACCGCCGCGGTGGCCGTCCAGCTCCAGCGGCGGGCGCGGGCCTGCAGTTCGCCTTCGGTCCTCCAGACCAGCCAGGCCGCCCCCAGCAGCGCGTAGCCCGCCGCAAGGCCCACCGCGACCAGCACGCTGTAGGGCGTGAGCCAGTCGAACGGGCCGCCGCCGAAGGCCAGGCCGTTCAGCTTCACGCCCTGGATGAAACCGCCCAGCACCAGCCCCTGGGCCAGGGTCGCGACCAGCGAGCCGCCGGCGAACGCCGCGGTCCAGAACGCCTTGCCGCGGACCCGGCCGTGGTGGCGGAACTCGAACGCCACGCCGCGCAGGATCAGCGCCAGCAGCATCAGGATGATCGGCAGGTACAGCGCCGGCATGAGGGTGGCGTAGGCGAAGGGAAAGGCCGCGAAGAGGCCGCCGCCGCCCAGGACCAGCCAGGTCTCGTTGCCGTCCCACACGGGCGCGATGGTCTCCATCATCACGTCGCGTTCCTGGGGGGAGGCCGCGAAGGGAAACAGGATGCCGATGCCCAGGTCGAAGCCGTCGAGCAGCACGTAGAGCAGGACGGCGGTGGCGATCACGACCGCCCAGATGAGGGGCAGATCCAGGGTCATGGGCGGTGCTCCGGCGGGGCGGCGGCGAGCGCATTGCCCGGCGGCTGGCCATCGGCGACGGGAGCGTCCTCGTCGTCGCCCTGGGGACCCTGGGCGATGAGCCGCAGGATGTAGAGCATGCCGGCCACGAAGATCACCGCATAGACCACCATGAAGGCCAGCAGTGAGGCCGAGACCTGGCCGGCGCCCACGGGCGAGACGGCGTCGGCGGTGCGCAGGACGCCGTAGACCACGTAGGGCTGGCGGCCCACCTCGGCGACGATCCAGCCCGCGATCACGGCGACGAAGCCCGCCGGTCCCATCGCCACGGCGCTCCAGAGGAAGGCGCGGCTCCGCTCGGGGCCCCCACGCCCAGGCCTGCCACGCCAGGGCCTGCCGCGCCAGATGAGCCAGGCGCCCCAGGCGCCCAGCGCGATCATCAGCAGGCCAAGACCCACCATCACCCGGAAGGCCCAGAAGACGATGGCCGCAGGCGGCCGATCCTCGGGTGCGAAGGCCTTCAGGCCCTGGACCTCGGCGTCCACGCTGCCGGCGGTGATCCAGCTTCCCACCTTGGGGATCGAAAGCTCGAAGCGATTGCCCTCCAGTGCGCGGTCGGGCCAGGCGAGGATGTGGAAGGGCTGTTCGGTTCGGGTCTCCCAGAACCCCTCGATGGCGGCCAGCTTGGCCGGCTGAAGGCGCTGCACATCCTTGCCCGAAAGGTCGCCCACCACGAGCTGGAGCGGCGCCACCACCGCGAACATGCCGATGGCCATGCGCAGCGCGATGGACGATTCCGGCGACGGCCCCGACCGGAGGATGCGCCAGGCCGACGCCGCCCCCACCACCAGCGAGGTGGTCAGATAGGCCGCCAGCGCCATGTGGGCGAAGCGCTCGGGGAACGTCGGCGAGAACACCACCTGCCACCAGTCCACCGCGCGAAGCGAGCCGTCGGCCAGCACCTCGTGGCCGGTGGGGTGCTGCATCCAGCTGTTGGCCGAGATGATCCAGAAGGCGGATATCAGGGTGCCCACGGCCACGAGCGCCGTGGAGGCGAAATGCAGCCCGGGCCCCACCTTCCGCCAGCCGAACAGCATGACCCCCAGGAACGACGCCTCCAGGAAGAAGGCCGTCAGCACCTCGAAGGCCAGGAGGGGACCGATGACCGGCGCGGTCACCGCGGCGAAGACGCTCCAGTTCGTCCCGAGCTGGTAGCTGAGCACCACCCCCGAGACGACGCCCATGCCGAACGAGATCGCGAAGATCTTCACCCAGAAGAGGTAGAGCGTCTTGAACGCCTCCTTCCGGGTCAGCAGCCACAGGCCCTCCAGCACCGCCAGGAAGCTGGCGAGGCCGATGGTGAAGCTGGGGAAGATGATGTGGAACGCGACCGTGAAGGCGAACTGGAGTCGCGAGAGCAGGAGCGCGTCGAGGTCCATGACCGTCCCTTGAGCGTCGCGGCCGGCCGGCCCGCCGCCGCCGACACCCCTTATAGCGGGTGGTCGCGACCGGTTTAAGCGCGGGTTGCGACATCTCGCCGAATGCGAATGACTTGCAAAGGCGTTCGCAGGCCGCTATCGAGAGAGGGTCGGATCAGGAGTTCTCCGCGCGTCATGTACGTCTGCAACTGCAACGGCATTCGGGAACGTGACGTCCGCGCGGCCATCGCCGCGGGGGCCAGCCGTCCGGCGCAGATCTTCAAGGCTTGCGATTCGGCCGCCCAGTGCGCGCGCTGCGTCTGCGACATGCGCCGGATGCTGGACGAGGATCGCGAGGCGCTCCGCTACGCCGCCGAATAGGGGCGTTTTCACCCCGTTGAGGGCGAGCGCAAATCATTCTCAGACGATTCTGCGGTTTTCCGAGCAACCGCAAATCACTCGCACAGATTGTCTTTGACATCGCGCAACCTCGGACGCCATTCGGGCCTTCAATGATTTGACGGAGGGCCGGACGTGCAAGGCGACAAGGCGATCATCAAGCTCTTGAACGCGGTGCTCACCAACGAGCTGACCGCGGTCAACCAGTATTTCCTGCATGCGCGGATGTACGACAACTGGGGTTTCAAGCGCCTCGGCAAGATCACCTATGACGAGTCCATCGGCGAAATGAAGCATGCCGACAAGCTCATCAACCGGATCCTGTTCCTCGACGGCCTGCCCAACCTCCAGGATCTGCACAAGCTGAAGATCGGCGAGACCGTGCCGGAGTGCCTGGCCGCGGACCTCGCCGTCGAAGTGGGCGGTCGCCAGACCCTGATCGACGGCATCAGGCTGTGCGAGGCGTCGGCCGACTACGTCACCCGCCAGATCTTCCGCGAGATCCTGACCGACACCGAGGAACACATCGACTTCCTCGAAACCCAGCTCAGCCTCGTGAAGAGCCTGGGCGAGCCGAACTACCTCCAGAGCGCCATGGGCGAACTGCCGGACAGCTAGCCGCGCCGTCCTTCTCCCTCTGGGGAGAAGGACACCGTGACGAACCGGCCGGTTTGGCCCTACCGTCCCCCAAGCGAACAGGGGGAGGGACGCATGGCGGCGGCGGCCGAGGTGAAGCCGAAGACGGGCGGGCATGCCGGGGTCGTGACCGGCGCGTCCGTCGGCACGGTCTTCGAGTGGTACGACTTCTATCTCTACGGTTCGCTCGCCAGCTTCATCACGGCCCACTTCTTCTCGGGCGTGAACGAGGTCACGGGCTACATCTTCGCCCTGCTGGCCTTCGCCGCGGGGTTCGCGGTGCGGCCGTTCGGGGCCATCGTCTTCGGCCGCCTGGGCGACCTCTGGGGCCGCAAGAACACCTTCCTCGTCACCATGCTGCTGATGGGCGTCTCGACCTTCGTCGTGGGCCTGCTGCCCAGCTACGAGACCATCGGCGTGGCGGCGCCGATCCTGCTGATCACGCTGCGGCTGATCCAGGGCCTGGCCCTGGGCGGCGAGTACGGCGGGGCCGCCACCTACGTCGCCGAACACGCGCCACCCGGCCAGCGCGGCCTCTACACGAGCTGGATCCAGACGACCGCGACGGCCGGCCTGTTCCTGAGCCTGATCGTGATCCTGGTGGTGCGCACCCAGATCGGCGAGGAGGCGTTCCGCGCCTGGGGCTGGCGCATCCCGTTCCTGGCCTCGATCCTGCTCCTGGGCGTCTCGCTCTGGATCCGCCTGCGGCTGAACGAGAGCCCGGTGTTCCAGCGGATGGTCAGCGAGGGGAAGACCTCGAAGAAGCCCCTGGCCGAGAGCTTCGGCCAGTGGAGCAACCTCAAGCTGGTGATCCTGGCGCTGCTGGGCCTCACCGCCGGCCAGGCGGTGGTGTGGTACACGGGCCAGTTCTACGCTCTCTTCTTCCTCGAGAAGATGCTGCGGGTGGACGGGGCGCTCACCAACATCCTGGTGGCCATCGCCCTGGCGCTGGGCACGCCGTTCTTCATCGTGTTCGGCTGGCTGTCGGACAAGGTGGGACGAAAGCCGATCATACTGGCGGGCTGCCTCCTGGCGGCCTTCACCTACTTCCCGATCTTCAAGGCCCTGACCGCGGCGGCCAATCCCCAGCTCGCGGCGGCCAGCGCGGCGGCGCCCGTGACGGTGACGGCCGACCCCGCGCGCTGCGCGCTCCAGTTCGACCCCGTGGGGCGGACGGCCTTCACCAGCTCCTGCGACATCGCCAAGTCGGCCCTGGCCGGCTCGGGCGTCAGCTACGACAACGTCGCCGCGCCCGCCGGCGCCGTGGCGGTCGTACGGGTGGGCCAGGTCGAGCTGGCCAGCTTCGAGGGCGCGGGCCTGCCCAAGGCCGAATTCGACGCCCGGAAGGCCGCCTGGACCCACGATCTCGGCACGGTGCTCGCCGCCGCCGGCTATCCGCCAAAGGCCGATCCGGCGCAGGTGAACAGGCCGCTGGTGGTGGGCCTGCTCTGGCTGCTGGTGCTCTACGTCACCATGGTCTACGGGCCGATCGCCGCGGCCCTGGTGGAGATGTTCCCCGCGCGCATCCGCTACACGTCGATGTCGCTGCCCTACCATCTCGGCAACGGCTGGCTGGGCGGCTTCCTGCCGACCACCGCCTTCGCCATGGTGGCGGCCACGGGCAACATCTACTACGGCCTCTGGTATCCGATCGTGGTGGCGGCCGGGACCGCGGTGGTCGGCTTCCTGTTCATCAAGGAGATGCGCGGGAAGCCCATCGACGCCTGACGCCGCCCCGCGACGAAGAACGAAGGCTGGAAACCCGCATGGACCCGATCGCCCGCTGGCACGAGGTGGTGAAGACCAAGGACGTCGCCGTCATGGCGTCGCTGATCGCCGACGAGGCCACCTTCGAGAGTCCCGTGGTGCATACGCCCCAGGTGGGCAAGGCGATCACCGTGACGTACCTGTCGGGCTCCCTTCAGGTGCTGAACAACGAGGCCTTCCGCTATCTCGGCGAATGGCGCGCCGAACGCTCGGCGGTGCTGGAGTTCGCCTGCGAGATCGAGGGGATCACCGTCAACGGCGTCGACCTGATCTGGTGGAACGAGGCGGGGCAGATCACCCGTTTCAAGGTGATGATCCGTCCCCTGAAGGCCATCAACCTGCTGCACCGCCGGATGGGCGAGCTGCTCGCCAAGGCCTGATCAGGGCTCCTCGAAGCCCTCGATCTCCACCGAGATGCGCCCGGCGGCGGGATCGCTCCGGAAGATCACGCCCCCGCGCGCCTCGCCGCGGCCGGGCACGTAGGCGAAACGCGCACGGCGGGTCTCCGAGGGCTGTCCCGCGCGGTCCAGGCGCGCGACCACCTCCACATCGGCGGCCGTGGCGAAGCCGGCGTTGCGGACGACGATGGGCGTGACGAACCCCGACCGGCCGGGCGTCGACGCCTCGGCGCGGGCCGACAGGTCGGGCGGCGCGTCCGGATCGCTGACGCCCTCCCAGGCCGAGTAGCCGAGGACACCGAGGGTCAGGAGGGCGCCGACCGAGGCGGCGATCCACTCCAGGACGGGCGTGTCGGGCGCGGCGGGCGGCGATGTTTTCCGGCGGGCCATGTCAGACCACCAGCCGGGCGATCGCCGCGCCGATCGCCGCCGGGAAGCCCAGGACCACGACGGCGCGCACGGCCTCCGACAATCCGCCGTCCAGGCGCCCGAAGGTCCACAGCACATACAGGCTGACCAGCAGGGCCAGGCCGTAGCCGGCCAGGGTGAAGTGGGCGAAGGCCCTGAGATGGCTCTCCGAGTCGTGCTGACCCGCGAAACCCACCGTAAACACCAGGACGTGCAGCGCCGCGAGCGAGGCCAGCACCAGGACGACGGCGTGCCAGGCGCTCATCCGGAAGCCGATCAGCAGCATCTCCTCCGTGGGCGCCACATTGAACCCCAGGAACAGCGCCCCGGCTCCCATCAGGAAGAGCTGGCCGGGATAGCCGGCATGATCCTCGTCGTCTCCGCGGGGCCGGTCACGCTGGAGCTGCTTGTTGGCCAGCATCGCCCCCATGCTGGCCGGCGCGGCCTGGATGGCGATCATGCCGAAGCCCTCGCGAAAGGCCGTCTGCGGACCGATCAGGCCGAACATGCACAGCAGCGCCGCGGCGACGACGAAGCCGACCAGCAAGGCCGCCGCCGTGTCGAGCAGGTCGTCCAGCGGCGAGGTGACCTCGCGGAACCCGGCGAAACGGCTCAGTCCATAGACCACCGAGGCCGTGACCAAGACGAACAGAGCGAGCCGCCAGCGCCCCATGTGCGCGCCGAAGGCCCACATCTCCATGGTCATCAGCAGCGGGAATCCGAAGAGCAGCGCTCCGCCCGCCGCGCGCGCCAAACCGCGGAGGTAGTTCTCTTCCTGTCGAACGCGCCTCGCCATGGCGGCGCTAACGCGTGACCGGCCGGTTGGGTTCTGGTCCTTCGGGTTGTTAAATTTTTCAATACAACCTTAATTGACTCCCATTCGAATCTCGAAGATCGTCGTTACGGGAAATGGGGCGGATTATGGGAACAACGCGATCTGTTTGGCTTGCGGCGGGTATCGGGATCCTTCTCGGGGGATGCGCCTACACTACCGCGACGCCTGTCGAGGTGGGCGACATGACCACCAAGGGCTTCAGGGTCTTTGCGCCGAAGACGTATCTGGTGGCGACGGGCTCGGGCGTTTCTAGCGTGGTCATTCCAGACTGTTCGAAGCCCTTCGCCGTTCAGTTCGGCACCTTCCTGGCCAAGAACGAGGTCACGCTGAAGATGACCAACAGCATTCTGACGGAAGTCTCGGCCAAGGAGGATTCGACGGCCCTTCCGCTGGAATTCCTCAAGTCGGTCACCGAGGCGGCGAAGGCGGGAAAGCAACTCGGGGATGGTCTCAGCGACAAGGCGGCCGGCGGGAGTGACGAGTTCGCGATCTGGAGCGTCGACTGCAACGGCGCGGCTGCGCCGGCGCTGACAACGATCCGCAGCCAGAAGGCCCGGCCCGACTCCACGCCGCCGTCGATTCCCGAGGGTGGCGCAGTCTCAATGCCGGGCGGCGCCCAGAAGAAGTAGGCCGTGGCGCCGACCCGCCGCCATCTCCGCCAGGCGATACGCCGCGGCACGGCGGCCTTGAGGCAGCTTCCCAACGTCACCCACGTCACTCTGGGTGAGAAGCTGGTCGGGGGCGTTCCATCGGGGCGGATCGCCGCGAAGGTCTATGTGGAGACGAAGACCAGCGTCCCGGCAGGTCAGCGGGTTCCGCAGGAAATCCCCGTTCGGCAGGGGGACGGTCGCACGTTGGGAACGCTCGTGACGGACGTCGTCCAGACCAGCGCCGTTCCGGAAGGGTTCGGTGTCTGCTCGGGCGATGTCCTCCAGGCGTTCGACAACGATCTCGGGATCGCCGGCGTTTCCTTTTCCAAGGGCGGCGTCGGCTATGTGCTGACCAACGCCCATGTGGCGTGTGATGTCGCCGCCAACGGCGCGTCGGGCCGCATGAGATGGCGTGACGGCGGCCAGGTGCGTCCGCTGGGTCCGGTGATCTACTGGAGCCCTCTCAGGCAGGGCGTGGTGGCCACGGCCGACGCGGCGGTCATCCGGGTCGACGATCCGCGATCGGTCGAGCCTTTGATGATCCGGAACGTTCCGTCCGCTCTCGAGAAGATGGACGTCATCACTCCGCGGCTGAACGACTACTGGTTCGTCGCCAACGGCGAACTGTTCCGATGTGTTTCGGCGGAGCCCGCCGACGGCGACAACGAGGCCAACGTCGACGGAGTCCGAATCCACTACCGGGGCTTCTGGCAGCTCCGGCTCGTGCAGGGGCGAGCCAGGAAAGGCCTGTCGGGTTCGCTGCTCTGCCGCACGGTGGCGGGGCGGCCTCAGGCCTGTGGCCTGGTCTTCGGCGGCCTGATCCCCGACTACATATGGGCCTATCCCTTCCGCCCCCTCTACGAGCGGATCTATGCGAGTCTTCCGGGATAGGTCCGGCGGCGCGGCCGCCGGAGCCTGCGGCCGCTACTCGGCCGCCACCTGGGTGATGCCGATCTTGGGCGCGAGCTCGCCGGCGGCATAGCGCTTGGCCATGTCCGACAGCGGGATCGGCTTGATCTTGCCCGCGTGGCCCGCCGTGCCGAACTCCTCGAAGCGCTGGAGGCAGACCGTGCGCATGGCTTCCTTGGCGGGCTTCAGGTAGCCGCGCGGATCGAACTCGCCCGGCTTCTCGACGAACACCTTCCGGATCGCGGCGGTGATGGCCATGCGGTTGTCGGTGTCGATGTTGATCTTGCGGACGCCGTGCTTGATGCCGCGCTGGATCTCCTCCACCGGCACGCCCCAGGTCTGGGGCATCTCGCCGCCGTACTTGTTGATCAGGTCCTGCAGGTCCTGCGGCACCGAGGAGCTGCCGTGCATCACCAGGTGGGTGTTGGGCAGGCGGCGGTGGATCTCCTCGATCACGTTCATGGCCAGGACGTCGCCGTCCGGCTGGCGGGTGAACTTGTAGGCGCCGTGGCTGGTGCCCATGGCGATGGCGAGGGCGTCGACCTCGGTGGCCTTCACGAAGTCCACAGCCTGGTCGGGGTCGGTCAGAAGCTGGTCGTGGCCCAGCTTGCCCTCGAAGCCGTGGCCGTCTTCCTTCTCGCCCATGCCGGTCTCGAGGCTGCCCAGCACGCCCAGCTCGCCCTCGACGCTGGCGCCGACCCAGTGGGCCATGTTCACGACGTTGCGGGTGACCTCGACGTTGTAGTCGTAGTCGGCGGGCGTCTTGCCGTCGGCCTTCAGCGAGCCGTCCATCATCACCGAGGTGAAGCCGTACTGGATCGCGGTGGCGCAGGTGGCCTCGTTGTTGCCGTGGTCCTGGTGCATGCAGATCGGGATCGCCGGATACATCTCGGCCATCGCGTCGATCAGGTGCTTCAGCACGATGTCGTTGGCGTAGGACCGCGCGCCGCGCGACGCCTGCATGATCACGGGCGAGTCGGTGGCCTCGGCGGCCTCCATGATCGCCAGCGCCTGTTCCATGTTGTTGATGTTGAACGCGGGCACGCCGTAACCGTGCTCGGCCGCGTGGTCGAGGAGTTGTCGCAGCGTAATCCGGGCCATGTTCGTTCTACCTGTCTTCTATCGGGTCAGAGCGGCCACGCCGGGCAGCTCCTTTCCCTCCATCCATTCAAGAAACGCGCCGCCGGCGGTCGACACGAAGGTGAAGTCGCCGGTCACGCCGGCGAGGTTGAGGGCCGCCACGGTATCACCCCCGCCGGCGACTGCCACCAGCTTCCCCGATCTGGCCAGTTCGGCGGCGTGCTTCGCGGCCGTAACGGTGCCCTTGTCGAAGGGTTGCATCTCGAACACGCCCAGCGGGCCGTTCCAGATCAGCGTCCTGGAGTTGCTCATGGCGCGGCACAGCCGCTCGACCGTCTCGGGGCCCGCGTCCAGGATGCGCTCGTCGTCGTCGATCGAGCCCGCGTCGCGCACCCGCGCCGGCGCGCCGGGGGCCATCTTCTCGGCCACGACCACGTCCAGCGGCAGGAAGAGCTTGCAGTTGTTCTGGCCGGCCAGGCGGATGATGTCGCGCGCCGTGTCGGCGAGGTCCTTCTCGCAGTACGACGCGCCCACGTCGTGGCCCTGGGCGTAGAGGAAGGTGTTGGCCATGCCGCCGCCGATGGCCAGCTTGTCCAGCTTGGTCACCAGGTTGCGCAGCAGGTCCAGCTTGGTGGAGACCTTCGAGCCGCCGACGATGCCCAGCACCGGCCGCTGGGGGTTGCCCAGGGCCGCGTCCAGGGCCTCGAGCTCCAGCCGCATCTGCTCGCCGGCAAAGGCCTGCAGGCGCTTGGCCAGGGCCTCGGTCGAGGCGTGCGCGCGGTGCGCCGCCGAGAAGGCGTCGTTGACATAGAGGTCGCCGTTCGCCGCCAGGGCGTCGGCGAAGGCGCGGTCGTTGGCCTCCTCGCCGGCGTGGAAGCGCACGTTCTCCAGCAGCAGCACGTCGCCGGGCTGCATCGCGTTCACCGCCTCGCGCGCCTTCGGGCCGATGCAGTCCTCGGCGAAGGCCACGGGAACGCCCAGCACCCGGGCCAGCGGCTCCACGACGGGTTTCAGGCTCATCTCGGGCACGCGCTTGCCCTTGGGCCGGTCGAAGTGGGCCAGCAGGATCGTCTTCGCCCCCCCCTTGCGCAGTTTCTCGATGGTGGGCAGCGCCGCCCTCAGGCGCGTGTCGTCGCTGACGGCGCCGTCCTGCATGGGGACGTTGAAATCCACGCGCACGAGCGCGCGCTTCCCGGTGAGGTCCGCCTGATCCAGCGTGCGAAAGCTCATGCCTGCCTCATTCAATCCAAGCTAGTTCAGCCAGTCCGGCGCCGCGACGAACCCCAGGCCGAACAGCCCGCTGGCCGACATCAGCATCCCCAGCTCCGCGATCGCCAGCCAGCCCGCGGGCGCCGGCCGGCCGGCGACGACGCGCCGCCCCACCAAGGCCATCCGGACCGCCCAGACGGGCGCCCACGCCAGGACGACGAAGAGCAGCGTCATTTCGGTCGCATCCACCCAGAAGGTCCCGCCCTTGCGGAAGCTCTTCCAGATCATCGACGTCAGGAAGCCCGCCGGCAGGCTCGTCAGGAAGACCAGAAGGGACGCCAGGCCCCCGAGAGGGCCGGCGCGCATCAGATCAGCTTGCCCATGGCGACGGCGGTGTCGCTCATGCGGGTCGAGAAGCCCCACTCGTTGTCGTACCAGCTCAGGACGCGGCAGAGGCCGCCGTCCACGATCTGCGTCTGGGGCAGGGCCACCGTCGACGAGGCGGGGTTGTGGTTGAAGTCGGTGGAGACCAGCGGGTCCTTGGTGACCGCCAGCACGCCCTTCAGCGCGCCGTTGGCGGCCGCTTCCAGCGCGGCGTTGATGTCAGCCACGGTGGTCGAGCGGGTGGGCACGAACTTCAGGTCGACGACCGAGACGTTGGGGGTCGGCACGCGGATCGAGCTGCCGTCCAGCTTGCCGGCCAGGGCCGGGATCACCAGCCCCAGCGCCTTGGCGGCGCCGGTCGAGGTCGGGATCATGGACATGGCCGCGGCGCGGGCGCGGTACAGGTCCTTGTGCATCGTATCCAGGGTCGGCTGGTCGCCGGTGTAGGAGTGGATCGTCGTCATGTAGCCGCGTTCGATGCCGCAGAGGTCCTGCAGCACGTGGGCGACGGGCGCCAGGCAGTTGGTGGTGCACGACGCGTTCGAGATGATCACGTCGTCCTTGGTCAGGCTCGCGTGGTTCACGCCGTAGACGATGGTCTTGTCCACGTTGTCGCCGGGGGCCGAGATGATCACCCGCTTGGCGCCGGCGTCCAGGTGCGCCTGGGCCTTGTCCTTCGAGGCGAAGATGCCGGTGCACTCCAGGGCGATGTCCACGCCCAGGTCCTTGTGCGGAAGGTCCTTGGGATCGCGGATGGCGGTCACCTTGATGCGGCCGTGGCCCGCCACCTCGATGAAGTCGCCGTCGACCTTCACCTCGGCCGGGAAGCGGCCGTGCACGCTGTCGTAGCGCAGCAGGTGGGCGTTGGTCTCGACCGGGCCCAGGTCGTTGATGGCGACCACCTGGATGTCCTTGCGCCCGTGTTCGACGATCGAGCGCAGGACCAGGCGGCCGATGCGACCGAAACCGTTGATGGCGACGCGGACAGCCATGAGGCGGAACTCCTTCGAATTTTCCCGTGTGGCCGGCGTTCTTTCGGGGGAGACCGCGCGAGTCAACCCCTCACCCCGCCACGGCGAGCCCCGTGTCCGCGTCCCAGCCCCGCGGAGCCAGGGCCGAGCTTGCGCGCCGGGCGCTCAGCGCCGTCCGAACAGCCGCTCGATATCGGCCAGCTTGAGCTCGACGTAGGTCGGGCGGCCGTGGTTGCACTGGCCGGAATGGGGGGTGGCCTCCATCTGGCGCAGCAGGGCGTTCATCTCGGGGGCGGTCAGGCGGCGGCCGGCCCGCACCGAGCCGTGGCAGGCCATCGTGCCGCAGACATCTTCGAGGCGCTCCTTGAGCGCCAGCGCCGCGCCGTTCTCGGTCAGGTCGTCGGCGATGTCCCGGACCAGCCCGGCCGCGTCGGTCTCGCCCAGCAGGGCCGGAACCTCGCGCACCAGCACCGCGCCGGCGCCGAAGGCCTCGACCACCAGGCCCAGGGCGGCCAGTTCGTCGGCGCGCGAGACCACCCGCTCGGCCTCGGCGGGGTCCAGCTCGACCACTTCGGGCAGCAGCAGAGCCTGCCGGGCGACGCCGCCCTGCGCCATCTCGGCCTTCATCCGCTCATAGACCAGCCGCTCGTGGGCGGCGTGCTGGTCCACGATCACCACGCCGTCGCGGGTCTGGGCGACGATGTAGGTTTCGTGGACCTGGGCCCGGGCGGCGCCCAGCGGATAGTCCACGGGATCGAAGGCGGCGGCCGGCGCCTCGGCCAGGCCCGGCGCGTCCGGCGCCCACGCCGGTTCGGCCCGCGCCGAGACCTCGGAGAGGCCCGGGATCGCCTGGGCCACGGCCGCGACCGCCGCGTTGGGCGTCCAGCCGCCCTGCGACCAGGCCGAGAAGCCGGCGCCGGAAGGCCGCGGCGGCGGAAACGGCGCCGATTGCGGCCGGAAGCCGCCCAGCGCCGCCTGGGCGACGGTGGTCGAGGCCCTGTGCCCGGCCGCGGCGAGGCTGTGGCGCAGGCCGCTGACGATCAGGCCACGCACCAGGCCCGGGTCACGGAAGCGCACCTCCGCCTTGGCCGGGTGCACGTTCACGTCCACCAGCGACGGGTCCAGCTCGACGTAGAGCGCCGCCACCGGGTGCCGGTCCCGGGCCAGGAAATCGGCGTAGGCGCCGCGCAGCGCCCCCTGGAGCAGCCGGTCACGCACCGGCCGGCCGTTGACGAACAGGTACTGATGCGCCGCGTTGCCCCGGTTGTAGGTGGGGAGGCCGGCGTAGCCCGAAAGCCGCACGCCCTCACGCTCATGGTCGATGAGCAGGGCGTTGTCCGAGAAGTCGCGGCCCAGGATGGTGGCCAGGCGCGCCAGCCGGCCCGCGTCGCCCGCCGCCTCGGCCGGCAGGCGCAGGGTGCGGCGGCCGTCGACGTCCAGGGCGAAGCCCACCGCCTCGTGGGCCATGGCCTGGCGCTTGATCTCCTCGGTGATCGCCTGGGCTTCCGAACGCTCGGACTTCATGAACTTCAGGCGCGCGGGCGTGGCGTAGAAGAGGTCGCGCACCTCCACCCGCGCCCCGTGCGGGCCGGGGAAGCCCGCGGGCGCCACCGCTCCGACCGCACCACCGTCCACGAAGATCGCATTCGCGTCGGCCATTCCGCGGGCGCGGCTGGCGATCGACAGCCGCGCCACCGAGCCGATCGAGGGCAAGGCCTCGCCCCGGAACCCCAGGGTGGCGATGCGCAGCAGGTCGTAGCCGCCGTCCTCGCCCGGAGCGAGCTTTGAGGTGGCGTGGCGCTCGACCGCCAGCGGCAGCTCCTCCGCCGTCAAACCGCCGCCGTCGTCGGCCACCAGGATGCGGGTGAGCCCGCCGCCGTCCGCCTGCACCTGGATCTCGGACGCGCCGGCGTCGAGCGCGTTCTCCACCAGCTCCTTGACCGCGCTGGCGGGACGTTCGACCACTTCGCCGGCGGCGATGCGGTTGATGAGTTCGGTCGGGAGGCGGTGGATCGGCATGGGCGTCTGGCTCTCCTACATAGTACGATTCCGAGGAGCCGCTTTCCCTGTGATGATCACACCGTGCTGAACCGTCTCGCCCCGATCGCCGCGGCCCTGGCCGCGCTCGCCGCGCCGGCGGCGGCCGAGACGCCCGTTCCAGCCCCCGGCGCAGGTTCGGGCGCGGGTTCGGGCCCCGCCCGTCTGGACGATCCCGACGCCGCCCTGGTCGAGGAACTGGTGGTCCGGGGCCGGCTGCCGGGGCCGGCCTGGTGGCGGGTGAGCGACGGCGACACCACGGTCTACGTCCTGGGCGTGCCGTCCCTGGCGCCCAAGCGGATGCAGTGGGACCGGGCGATCTTCGAGCGCCGGCTGGACGGCGCCAACGTCGTGATCCTGCCGTTCGTGAACGTGCGGGCCAAGGCGGCCGGGTCCCTGGGAACCGCGGTCAATCTCGTGCGCCTGCGCTCGGGCGGGCCGTTCGAGGAGCGCCTGGACCCCGCCACCCGCGCCCGTTTCGTGGCGGCGCGCACGCGCCTGGGCCACGACGCCCGCCATTATCCGACGAACAATCCGCTGGCCGCGGGCGTGCAGCTCGCCATCGACTACCGGGACGGCCACGAACTGACCAACTCGGACCCGACCAAGCTGGTCCGCCACCTCGCCCAGCAGCGCGGCGTGAAGGTGGTGGACAAGAGCTATGACCTGGGGCCGCAGCTCGGCGGCATCCTGCGCACGCCGGCGTCGGTGGGGCGTCTCTGCTTCGACGAGGTGCTGGCGCAGGTCGAGGCCGGTCCGGGCGTCACCCGCGGCGCCGCTGTCGCCTGGGCCCAGGGGGACGTCGAAGGCGCGCTGGCCAACGAGCGCACCTACGAGCGGTGCCTGGCCACCATCAGCGGCGGCCGCAGCTATGACGAACGCACCAAGGCCGACACCGCCGCGGCCATCGCCGCGGCCCTGAAGCAGCCCGGCCACGCCATCGCGCTCGTGCCCCTGCGGCCGCTCCTGGCGCGGAACGGCGTCCTGGAACGCCTCCGGGGCCAGGGCTTCACGGTGAAGACGCCCGGCGAAGAATAGAGGGCGAAGAATAGTAGGAGCCGCCCCTCCGGCCGCGAGGCGGCTCCGTGAGGGATCAGACGCCCATCTGGGCCAGGGCGACGCCGCCGTCGACCGCGATGGTCTGGCCCACCACATAGTCGCCGGCGCGGCTCGCCAGGTAGATGGCGACGCCCTGCATGTCCTCGTCGGTCCCGATGCGGCGCGAAGGGATGCGCTTGGCCACCTCGTCGCTCTGATCGCGGGCCACGCGGTTCATGTCCGAGGCGAAGGCGCCGGGCGCGATGGCGCTCATGACGATGTTGTCCTCGATCAGCCGCGCCGCCATCCGCCGGGTCAGGTAGATCAGGCCGGATTTCGACGCGTGGTAGCTGTAGGTCTCCTGCGGATTGAGCCGGATGCCGTCGATCGAGGCGATGTTGATCACCTTGGCCGGCCGCTCGTGCGACCCGCTCGCCTTGAGGGTCTTGTGCAGGGCCTGGGTGAGGAAGAAGGGCGACTTCAGGTTCAGGTCCACGACCTTGTCCCAGCCGCTCTCGGGGAACTCCTCGAACGGCGCGCCCCACGCGGCGCCGGCGTTGTTGAGCAGGACATCCAGCTTGTCCTCGTGGCTGAGGTACCGTTCCGCCAGCATCTTGCAGCCCTCGACGGTGGAGATGTCCACCGGGATCGAGACGCATTGCGGCCCCAGTTCTTCGGCCGTGGCGTCGCAGGCCGCCGCCTTGCGGGCGGTGATGTAGACCTTGCGGCAGCCGGCTTCGAGGAAGCCCTTCGCGATCATCTTGCCGATGCCGCGCGAACCGCCCGTGACCAGCGCCACCTTGCCGTCGAGCGAGAACAGATTGGACGCCATGAACGCTTCCTTCCTTTGTCCGGTTTCCGGAGGCCGACAGCGCAGTTCCTTGAGAGAGCAGTCCCTTGCAGGAATTGACTTGGCCTCGTCCGGCGGGGCCTATAACACGCGTTTGAATTTCACGACCGCCAGATTTTGAACGAGTGGTCAGCCCATCAATTTCGAGGAAGCGAGATGACCGAGATCAATTCGGTGACCACCCTCACCCGCGAGGGCGACGTCGCCGTGGTGACGCTGAATTCGCCGCCGGTGAACGCGCTGTCGTTCAATGTGCGCGACGGCCTCTACGAGGGTTTCAAGCAGGCGATCGCCAGTGACGCCAAGGCCATCGTGCTGATCTGCGACGGCCGCACCTTCATCGCCGGCGCCGACATCACCGAGTTCGGCGGCGCGGCCAAGGGCGCCAGCCTCCCCGACGTCCAGAACATGATCGAAAGCTCGCCCAAGCCGGTGATCGCCGCGATCCACGGCACGGCCCTGGGCGGCGGGCTGGAAGTGGCGCTCTGCGCCCACTATCGCGTCGCGGTCCCCTCGGCCCGCCTGGGCCTGCCGGAAGTGGCCCTGGGCCTCCTGCCCGGCGCCGGCGGCACCCAGCGCCTGCCGCGCGTGGCCGGCGTCGAGAACGCGCTGGAGATGGTCACGTCGGGCCGTCACGTCCCCGCGCCCGAAGCCGCCAGGCTGGGCCTGGTCGACGAGCTGGTCGAGGAAGGCAAGCTGAAGGAAGGCGCTCTGGCCTTCGCGAACAAGGCGGTGGCCGAGAACAAGCCGCTGGTGAAGATCAGCGAGAATAACTCGAAGCTCGAAGCGGCCAAGGGCAAGCCCGAGATCTTCGCCGAGTTCCGCAAGAAGAACGCCCGCAAGTTCCGCGGCTTCGACGCGCCGGAAGCCAACATCAAGTGCATCGAGGCGGCGGTGAATTCGGCCACCTTCGCGGAAGGCCTCGCCGAGGAGCGCAAGCTGTTCATGGGCCTGATGGCCGGCAGCCAGTCGGCGGCCCAGCGCTACTACTTCTTCGCCGAGCGCCAGGCCCAGAAGATCCCGGACGTGCCGGACGACACCCCGGTCCGCGAGATCAGGAAGGTGGGCGTCCTGGGCGCCGGCACCATGGGCGGCGGCATCTCGATGAACTTCGCCAACGTGGGCATCCCGGTGGTGATCGTCGAGCTGAAGCAGGACGCCCTGGACCGCGGCCTGGCCACCATCCGCAAGAACTACGAGCGCTCGCGCGGCGCCGACCCGGCGGTGACCGAGAAGCGCATGGGCCTGCTGACCGGCTCGCTCGACATGAACGACTTCGCCGACTGCGACCTGGTCATCGAGGCCGTGTTCGAGCGGATGGACATCAAGAAGGACGTGTTCACGAAGCTGGACGCGATCTGCAAGCCCGGCGCGATCCTGGCCTCGAACACCAGCTACCTGAACATCGACGAGATCGCCTCGGTCACGAAGCGTCCCGAGGATGTGATCGGCCTGCACTTCTTCTCGCCGGCCAACGTCATGAAGCTGCTGGAAGTCATCCGCGGCGAGAAGACCGGCAAGGACGTGATCGCCACCTCGATGAAGCTGGCCAAGAAGATCGGCAAGATCGCGGCCCTGGCCGGCGTGTGCCCGGGCTTCATCGGCAACCGCATGCTGAGCCAGCGCCAGCGCGAGGCCCAGAAGCTGATCCTGGAAGGCGCCATGCCCTGGGACGTGGACCGGGTGCTCTACGACTTCGGCTTCCCGATGGGTCCGTTCGCCATGAGCGACCTGGCCGGCCTCGACATCGGCTGGGTGAAGGAGAACTCGAAGGGCGAAACCCTGCGCGACGTGCTCTGTGAAGCCGATCGCCGCGGCCAGAAGACCGGCGCGGGCTATTACGACTACGATGAGAACCGCAACGCCAAGCCCAGCGAGTTCACCGAGAAGGCCATCAACGACTTCATCGTCAAGTCGGGCCGCAACCCGCGCAAGATCAGCGACGAGGAGATCCTGGAGCGCTGCATCTTCCCGATGATCAACGAGGGCGTGAAGATCCTCGAAGAGGGCAAGGCCATCCGCTCGTCCGACATCGACGTGGTGTGGGTCAACGGCTACGGCTGGCCGGTCTACCGCGGCGGCCCGATGTTCTACGGCGACCTGATCGGCGGCCCCGCCAAGGTCCTGGAGAAGATGAAGGAATTCCAGGGCGCCATGGGCGACGACTTCAAGCCCGCGGCCCTGCTGGAGAAGCTGGCCGCCGAAGGCAAGAAGTTCGGCGACCTGAAGGGCTGATCAGACTTCGAAGGGCGGGCGGCCACTTGGCTCCCGCCCTTTTTCACGGCCACACCCTCACCCAACGTCAATAGGACCTCTCTCGAATGCGTGAAGCTGTCATCGTCGCCGCCAAGCGGACTCCCATCGGCAAGGCGTATCGCGGCGCCTTCAACAACACCTACGGCGCCACGCTGGGCGCGGAAGCCATCCGCGCCGCCGTGGCCCAGGCCGGGATCGATCCCGGCGAAGTGGACGACGTGGCCATGGGCTGCGCGCTCCAGCAGGGCACGACCGGCAACAACATCGCCCGCCAGGCCGCCCTGCGCGCCGGCCTGCCCAACACCGTCTCGGGCATGACCATCGACCGCCAGTGCAGCTCGGGCCTGATGGGCGTGGCGACCGCCGCCAAGTACATCATCAACGACGGCGCCCCGGTCGCCATCGGCGCGGGCATCGAGTCGATCAGCCTGGTGCAGAACGACAAGGTGAACCGCTTCATGGCCACCGACCCGTGGCTGAAGGAGCACGTGCCGGAACTCGCGACCTCGATGATCGAGACCGCCGAGATCGTCGCCGAGCGCTACGGCGTCTCCCGCGAGGCTCAGGACGAATACGCCCTGGAATCCCAGCGCCGCACGGCCCAGGCCCAGTCCGAAGGCCGCTTCGCCCAGGAGATCGTGCCGGTCACCACCATCATGAAGGTGCTGGTCAACAAGGAGACCGGCGAGACGGCCGACAAGGAGATCACCATCTCGGGCGACGAGGGCAACCGCCCGCAGACCACCCTGGCCGACCTCCAGAAGCTGAACCCGGTCTTCAAGGGCGGCCGCTACGTCCAAGAGGGCAAGTTCGTCACCGCCGGCAACGCCAGCCAGCTCTCGGACGGCGCCGCCGCCGTGGTGCTGATGGAGCGCAAGGAGGCCGAGAAGCGCGGCCTCCAGGCCCTGGGCGCCTACCGCGGCATGGCGGTGGCCGGCTGCGGCCCCGAGGAGATGGGCATCGGCCCGGTGTTCGCGATCCCGAAGCTGCTGGAGCGCAACGGCCTGAAGGTCGAGGACATCGACATCTGGGAGCTGAACGAAGCCTTCGCGTCCCAGGTCCTCTACTGCCGCGACAAGCTGGGCATCGACCCGGCCAAGTACAACGTCTCGGGCGGCTCGATCTCGATCGGCCACCCCTACGGCATGACCGGCGCGCGCTGCACCGCGCACCTGATGTACGAGGGCAAGCGCCGCGGGGCCAAGTACGGCGTCGTCACCATGTGCGTCGGCGGCGGCCTGGGCGCGGCCGGCCTGTTCGAGATCTTCTGATCCGGACCGCCGCGGCAGGCGGGTGGGCCACGCCCCTCGTCCGTCGCGGCGCTACCGCTTGCGGGCGGCCTTCGCGGTTCGCGCGCGGGCAGGCTGCGGACGGGCAGGCTGCGGACCGGCAGACTGCGGACGGGGCGGCTCGACCTCTCCGAACAGGTTCTGCTGCCCGGCCGCGGCCGCCGGCTGGGCCTCGGCTTTCCGGCTGAGCAGGAACAGCGCGGTCTCGGCGCGCCAGTTCTCGATCGGCGCGCGCGGATCGATGGGCCGCGCGGGGCGGCCGTCGGCCAGCGAGGCGCAGGCGTCGATCCGAAGCTCCAGGTCGTCGCACAGGCCCACGAAGTCCCGCAGCGTGCAGAGGTGGATGTTCGGCGTCGACCACCACGGCTCGGGCAGGGCGCCGGTCTCGGGCATCCGCCCGCGCGAGAGCAGGGCCCAGCGCACCCGCCAGTGGCCGAAGTTCGGCACCGACACCACGGCCTGGTCGGCGATCCGCAACAGCTCCGACAGCACGTGCTTGGGCTCGCGCATCTGCTGGAGCGTCTTGGACAGGATGGCGTAGTCGAACGCGCGCGACGGGAAATGGTCCAGGTCCCGGTCGCCGTCGCCCTGCACCACCGCCAGGCCGCGGGCGAGGCAGGCGGCGACGCCCTCGGGGCTGATCTCCAGGCCCTGGCCGTCGGCGGACTTCTCGCGGGTCAGCAGCTCCAGCAACTCGCCCTCGCCGCAGCCGATGTCGAGGACGCGCGCGTCCGGGCGCACCAGCTTCAGGATTTCCGCGAAATCCTCCCGCACGCGAGTCAATCCAGGCCCCTTCGATAAAGCCCTCTGGCCTGGGCCTGAGCGGCCAGGAATCCCTTGAGGGTCTGGTCCAGCAGCGGCTCGTCGAGGAAGAAGGCGTCGTGGCCCTTGTCGGTCTCGATCTCGGCGAAGCTGGCCCGACATCCGGCGCCGTTGAGGGCGCGGACGACGTCGCGGCTCTCGGGCGTGGGATAGAGCCAGTCGGACGAGAACGACAACACGCAGAAGCGGACGTGCCGGGCGCGCACGAACGCCTCGGCCAGCACGCCGCCATGCTGCGCGGCGAGGTCGAAGTAGTCCAGGGCGCGGGTGATGTAGAGGTAGCTGTTGGCGTCGAAGCGGTCGACGAAGCTGGCGCCCTGGTGGCGCAGGTAGCTCTCGACCTGGAAGTCGGCGTCGAAGCCCCAGGACAGGCCGTCGCGTTGCAGCTCTCGGCCGAACTTCCGCTGGAGCGCGGCCTCGGAGAGATAGGTGATGTGCGCGGCCATGCGCGCGACGGCCAGCCCCTTCTCGGGCCGCACGCCGGCCTGGAGATAGGCGCCGCCGCACCAGTTGGGATCGGCCATGATCGCCTGCCGCCCCACCTCGTGGAACGCGATGTTCTGCGCCGAATGCCGCGCGGCTGCCGCGATCACCACCGCGCTGAACAGCTTCTCGGGATAGTCGGCCGCCCACTGGAGCACCTGCATCCCGCCCATCGAGCCGCCGACCGCGGCAAAGAGGGTCTCGATGCCCATGTCCTCGATCAGCATGGCCTGGGCGCGCACCATGTCGGCGATGGTGATGACGGGGAACTTCAGGCCATAGGGCTCGCCCGTGGCCGGATCGATCGACGCAGGGCCCGTCGTCCCCATGCAGCCGCCGATGACGTTGGTGCAGACGATGAAGTGCCGGGTGGGGTCCAGCGGCTTGCCCGGGCCCACGAACCGGTCCCACCAGCCGGGCTTGCCGGTGACGGGATGGGTCGAGGCCAGATGCTGGTCGCCCGTGAGCGCATGGCAGACGAGCACGGCGTTGGTCTTGTCGGCGTTCAGCGCGCCATAGGTCTTGTAGGCGATCTCCAGCGGGGCCAGCGTCGCGCCGGAATCCAGGCGCAGCGGCCGGCTGGCCGGGAATCGCCACGTTCCCCCACCCGACTGGATTTCAGCCTCTATGCGCGCCGGCGCTGTCATGGCCGCCTTGGACCGCGCGGGACGGGGGCCTGTCAATGGCCGCGGCGGCGGCGGCGGTTTCCGCTTTGCCCCCGCGTGCGAGGCTGGGCTATGGAGGTGGAGCGTAAGGGAGAGTGCATGGATCGGCTGATCCTCCTGCGGCACGGCAAGGCCGAATCCGATTCCGACAGCGGCGACGATTTCGACCGGCGCCTGGCGGCGCGCGGCGTCCGCGAGTCGGCGGATATGGCGGCGCACCTGGCCGACCTGGGCTTCACGCCCCAGATCGCCCTGATCTCGCCGGCCGCGCGCACCCGGGGCACCTGGGATGCGGCCTGCGGCGCCTTCGCCGGCGCCGAGGCCCGTTTCCTGGACGAGCTCTACCACGCCGACGCCGGGACGATCCGTCGCGCGGCCGAGAGCGTCGCCGACGAGGCGAAGACCGTGCTGGTGGTGGGCCACAATCCGGGCCTGCAGGAACTGACCCTGCGGCTCCTGCAGGAAGGCGCGGCCCCCTCGGGCCTGATCGGACGCGCCCAGCGCAATTTCCCGACCGCGGCCGCGGCGGTGTTCCTGTTCGACGGCAATCGCCGGCCCCACTACGACGGCCTCTTCTTCCCGGAGCGCTGAGCCTTGCGCGTCTACAAGATCCTGCCGCGCGCCGAATGGGCGGCGGCGCAGGCGGCGGGCCGCTTCACCGGCTCGGCCGTGGACCGGCAGGACGGCTACATCCACTTCTCCACCGCCGCCCAGGCGCAGGAGACGGCGCGCCGCCATTTCGCGGGCCAGGCCGACCTCGTGGTGCTCGAAGTCGAGGCGGAGGATCTGGGCGCCGACCTGCGCTGGGAGGCTTCGCGTGGAGGCGACCTCTTCCCGCACCTGTACGGCGCCCTGGCCGCAGCGCGGGTGCTGGCGGTGCACGAGGCGCCCCTCGACGACGATGGCGCCCCCCGGATCCGGGTCCCCGCATGATGGACGTCCACGGCCTCGCCACGCGCGCCCTGCGCGGCCTCGACCCCGAGGATGCGCACGGCCTCGCCATCCTGGGCCTCAAGCTGGGCCTGGGGCCGCGGGCGCCGGCCGATCCCCCGATCCTGGCGACCGAAGTCGCGGGCCTGAGACTGCCCAATCCCGTCGGGCTGGCCCCGGGTTTCGACAAGAACGCCGAGGTCTTCGGGCCGATGCTGCGCGCGGGGTTCGGCTTCGCCGAGTGCGGAACCGTCACACCCCTGCCCCAGGCGGGCAATCCGCGACCGCGCCTGTTCCGGCTGAGCGAGGATCGGGCGGTCATCAACCGCATGGGGTTCAACAACGCGGGCCTCGAGCCCTTCGCCGCCCGGCTGGCGCGGCGCGGCCGCGGGATTGTGGGCGCCAACCTGGGGGCCAACAAGGATTCCGAGGACCGGTTCGCCGACTACACCACCGGGCTGAGGCGGCTGTGGGGCCTGGCGTCGTACTTCACCATCAACATCTCGTCGCCCAACACGCCGGGTCTGCGCGCGCTCCAGACCCGGGCCGCGCTGGAGGAGTTGCTGGGCCGGATCGTGGCCACGGCCGACTCCCTGCCCCAGGGCCAGGCCGTCCCGATGTTCCTGAAGGTCGCCCCCGACCTGGAGGACGACGAGGTCGAGGCGATCTGCGACGTGGTGGCGGCCTGCGGCCTGGCGGGCGTCATCGTCTCCAACACCACCATCGCGCGGCCGTCCCTGGCCTCGGTCCACGCGAGCGAGGCCGGCGGGCTGTCCGGCGCGCCCCTGTTCGCCGCCTCCACCCGGATTCTGCGCCGGTTCCGCCAGGCCGCGGACGGCCGCTTCCTGCTGATCGGGGCGGGCGGGATCGCCAGCGGGGCGGACGCCTATGCCAAGATCCGCGCCGGCGCCAGCGCGGTGCAGCTCTATTCCGCCCTGGCCTATGACGGTCCCGGCCTGGTGGTGCGTATCAAACAGGAGCTTGCGCGGCGCCTGGATGCGGATGGCTTCCGGTCGGTGGCCGAGGCCGTCGGGACGGAATAACCTCGGCCTTTCAGGCTCCTGTCGTTGCCGCGCCGGGCCTGGGACGGTAATCGGGAACCGATGGCGGACGCACAGACCGAAGCGCCACAGCCGATCCGGCGCCGCCTCTTCTGGCCCGGCGGCCTTTCCGCGCGCCTGCTGGTCCTGACCGTGGTGTTCGCGGCCCTGGGCGGGGCGCTGGCGATTCCGCCCGCCATGGCGGCCTATGAACGGCAATGGCTTCTGGACCGGGTGCGCGCGGCGGAACTGGCCTCGCTCGCCCCCGAGGTCGCGCCCGACCGGGTGGTCTCGGAGCAGCTCAAGACCCAGCTCCTCGAAGGCGCGGGCGTCGAGATCGTGGCGGTCTCGGTGGACGGCGTCCGCTCTCTGGTGTTCGCCGGCGCCCGGCCCGAGCGCGCGCCCTATCTCGTGGACCTGCGGCCCCAGGCGGCGGGGCTGGCCCTGTTCGCCCCGTTCCAGACCCTGCTGGGGCCCGGCAACCGCATGCGGGTGGTGGCCGAGCCCCGGTTCCGCAAGGCCGACTTCATCGAGTTCGTCGCCACCGACACCGAGCTGCGCCGCGCCCTGGCCAGCTACCTCTGGCGGCTGGTGGCCATCGTGGCGGGGGTGGCGGCCCTGGCCGGGGTCATCGTCTATTTCGCCCTGAACCTCTTCCTCGTGCGGCCGATGCAGCGGATCACGTTCGCGATGGAGCGGTTCCGCGCCGATCCCGAGGACCCGGCCGCCCAGATCCAGCTTTCCGGGCGCCGTGACGAGATCGGCCGCGCCGAGGCCGAACTGGACCGGATGCAGGCCGACCTGCGCACGGCCCTGAATTCGCGCGCCCGACTGGCGGCGCTGGGCGAGGCGGTGGCCAAGATCAACCACGACCTGAAGAACATGCTGACCAGCGCCCAGCTCGCCTCCGAGCGGCTGGCCGCGTCCAAGGACCCGACCGTCAGCCAGGCCCTGCCGCGCCTCGAGCGGGCGCTGGACCGCGCGGTGAAGCTGGCCTCGGACGTCCTCGTCTATGGCAAGACCCAGGAGGCCGCGCCCGAACCGCAGACCGTGGGCCTGGCCCAGGCGCTGAGCGAAGCGGCGGCCGAGGCGCGCCTGCCGGACTCGCCTGCGAAGCTGGCGAGCAAGGTGGCGGCCGGCGATCAGGTGACGGCCGATCCGGACCAGCTCCACCGCATCCTGGTCAACCTGTTGCGCAACGCCCGCCAGGCGATCGAGCATCAGGCCGGGCGGACGGATCCCGGCCGCATCGAGGTGTCGCTGGAGACGGTGGGCGGCGCCAGCCTCATCCGCATCTCCGACGACGGGCCCGGCGTGCCGGAACGCATCCGCGAGCGCCTCTTCCAGCCCTTCGCCGGGTCCGGGCGGCCGGATTCCACCGGCCTGGGCCTCGCGATCGCGCGCGAGCTGGCCCAGGGCCACGGGGGCGACCTCACCCTGTCGGTGACGGGGCCCGAGGGTACGGTCTTCGAACTCCGCCTCCCCGACGCCCCGAAGCCGCGGGTCCGCACGCGACGCACGACGAGCCCGGCCTGACGGGTTCAGGGGCCGTCCCCTGGCGAACCGCCTTCAGGACTTGCCTAGCGTTCCAGCGCGAACTGAACCGACAGGGTGACGCCGACGGCGACCTGGCCGGGCTGTACCATCGGTGGCGGCGGCGGCGGGGACGCCATCGCCCCGCCGAAGCTCTGGGCGGTCACGGTGATCGCACCGACTTCGCGGGCCATCGGATAGGACCCGCCGCCCTCGTTGATGGTCAGGAGCCGCACGGTGCGGAAGCCGGCCTCGCGGGCGTACAGCTCGGCGCGCGCCCGGGCCTTGCGCAGGGCGTCGGCGCGCGCCTCGTCGGCCGCCGCGTCCGATTGCTCGACGCTGAAATAGGGTCCGTCCACCTGGTTGGCGCCGGCCGCCACCAGCGCGTCGATCAGCCTGCCCATCCCCGCCACGTCGCGCAGCCGGACACTGACGGTGTTGCGCGCCTCGTAGCCGATGATCCGCGGAGGCTGGGGCTGGACGGCGCCGTCGGTCGTCGCATCGCCGGGCCGACGGCCGACGGGTGCGGGCGAGGGATGGTGATACTGCGGCTGCAGGCTGAGCGCCGAGGTCTGGATGTCGCGGCGCTCGACGCCCGCGCCGCGGATGGCGGCGAGCACGGCGTTCATGCGTGCGGTGTTGGCGCTCATGGCCTCGCCTGCGCTCCGCCCCTGTGCGACGACCCCGGCGTTGAACATCGCCAGGTCGGGAACCCTGTCGGAGCGCCCCTCCGCGATGATGTTCACCACGGGCGTCTCCGGCGTGACCGCAAGGGCCGTGCGCCCGGCGCCCGGCTGAGCCGCCGCCGTCGGGGCGGCCAGGGCGAAGGAGGCGGGAGCGAAGGCGAGGAAGGCGAGGGTCGAGGCCAGTTTCATGTGACGTCTCCGGACTGTGCAGCCTGCAAACGCCAGAACCCGCGATTGGTCCGAAAGTTTGTCCGGCCGCATATCGCGGAGGTCGCCCCCTCCGCGTCCGCCCGATCTCTCCGCCGGCGTCAGGGCGCCCGCGCCACGCCCTCCCGGCGGGGGTCGGCGCCGCCGCGGAGGCCCTGCGGCGTGGCCTCGACGCCGTGCAGGCCGGAGCCCTCGGCGCCGAACCCCGGGCTGAGCTTCACGCCTCGCGCCTCAAGCCCGGTCCGGATCTCGGGCGAGAACTTCTCGACCTCGGCGGCGTAGAAGCTGCCGCCGGCGATGAGGTTCGGCAGATCGATCGCCTGCTGCACCGGCATCTTCCAGTCCAGCACGCCCACCAGGGTCTTCAGATTGTAGGCCAGGATCGCCGGGCCGCCAGGGGACCCCACCGCCGCGACCAATCGCCCCTCGCGGTCCAGTACGATGGCCGGCGCCATCGAAGAGCGCGGCCGCTTGCCCGGCCCGACCGCATTGGCCGCCGGGGCGCCGTCGCGATCGGTGGGCGAGAACGAGAAGTCGGTGAGCTGGTTGTTGAGGAAGAAGCCGCCCACCATCCGGCCCGAACCGAAGGTGCTCTCGACGGTGGTGGTCATCGAGACGGCGTTGCCCCAGCGGTCGACGATCGAGAAGTGGGTCGTGCCGGACACCTCCCGGGTTCGATCCTGCGCATAGGCCGGCGCGCCCTTGGGCTGACCGAAGGTGACGCTGGCCGCGGCCGTCGGTCCGATCAGCTTCGCCCGCGCGTCCAGGTAGGCCGGGTCCAGCAGGCCTTCGACCGGCACGGTCACGAAGTCGGGGTCGGCGATGTAGCGGTCGCGATCGGCGTACATCAGCCGGCTGGCCTGGCTGAACAGGTACCAGCCCTCGGCGGTGTCGGGATGCTTCGCGATCTCGGTGCGCTCCAGAAGGCCCAGGCCCTCCAGCACCGCGGGGCCGCCCGAGGGGGCCGGCGGCGTGCAGACGACGTAGACGCGGTAGGGGCGGCAAAGCGCCGGCCCGGCCTTGGCCCTGTAGGCCGCGAGGTCGGCAAGGCTGAGGGCGCCCGGGTTCGGGCCCTCGCGCACCTTGGCGACGATGGCGGCGGCGATGGGGCCGGCCAGCAGCGCCTGGGGGCCCTGGGCGGCGATCGCCCGCACCGTCTCGGCATAGGCCGGATTGCGCACCGCGTCGCCGGCCTGGATCTTCGTCCCGTCGGGCTTGGTGAAATAGGCGACGGCGTCGGGCGCGGCGGCCTGGGGCGCGCGGCCGGACGCCGCGGCGGCCATGCGGCGTGGAGCGGGAAAGCCCTGGTCGGCCAGCCGCTCGGCTTCGCCGAACAGGTCCTTCCAGGCCAGCCGGCCGTGGTCGGCATGAGCCATGTGCAGCATGGCGACGGCGCCCGGAACGCCCGTCGACCGGCCCGACAGCATGGCGTCGGCCCGGCCCAGCGGCTTGCCGTCGGCGCCGTAGAACAGTTCGGGCGTGGCGGCGGCCGGCGCCGTCTCGCGGCCGTCGTAGGCGCTGACCGCCTTCGCTTGCGCGTCGTAGTAGGCAAGGAACGCGCCGCCGCCCAGGCCCGAGCTCTGCGGCTCCACCAGGCCCAGGACGGCCTGCACCGCCACCGCGGCGTCAACCGCCGTTCCGCCGGCGCGCAGCACCTTCAGCCCGGCCTCCACGGCCAGCGGATTGGCCGCCGAGACCATCCCCTCGCCGACGTTCGCCTGGGCCGCAGTTGTCTGGCCCGCAGTTGTCTGGCCCACGGTCGTTGGGGACGTATCCCCCGAGGCCGCCGGCTGCGGCGTGGCGCAGGCGGACAGGAAAGCGGCAGCGGCCAGGGCCAGGGCGAGGGCGGGCAGGGCGGCGGCGGGCAGGGCGAGCGGAAACAGGCGCTTCACGGGGCGGACGGACTCCGGTTGGGCGATGGCGGGGCCACCATAGCGGCCGGCGCGCGTGGACAACAAACGCCTGGCTGTGCGACCTCCTGCCTATGGATGGAATTCCCCCCGGTCCAGGCCCCAGGAACCTGATCACCGATGTCCCGGGCCTAAGCATTGGGCAGGCCGAGGACATCGGCGCCCGAACCGGCGTCACCGTGATCCTGCCCGACGACCGCGCCGTGTGCGCCGCCGACGTGCGCGGCGGGGCGCCCGGCACGCGCGAGACCGACGCGCTGGCCCCCGAGAACCTGGTGGACGCGGTGGACGCCGTGGTGCTGTCGGGCGGCTCGGTCTACGGCCTCGCGGCCGCCGACGGCGTGGTGGCCTGGCTGGGCGCGCGGGGGCGAGGCTATGGCCTGATCGCCGGGGTGCCGAAATCGCCCGTCGTGCCCGGCGCGATCCTGTTCGACATGGCCAATGGCGGCGACAAGGGCTGGGGCGAGGACCCGCCCTATCGCGCCCTGGGCCGGGCCGCCGCCGCCGCCGCGGGTCCGGACTTCGCCCTGGGCACGGCCGGCGCGGGCTATGGCGCCCTGGCGGGCGGCCTGAAGGGCGGGCTGGGCTCGGCGTCGGCCATGACCGCCGACGGCTACACGGTGGGCGCGATCGTGGCCGTGAACAGTTGGGGTTCGGTGACGGCGCCTGGCGGCCGCACGTTCTGGGCCGCGCCCTACGAACTGGGGGCCGAATTCGGCGGGCTGGGTTCCGCCGGCCTGCGCGCCGCACCCGACGAATGGGGCCTCGCCAAGCGCCCCGCCGATACGCGCAACACCACCATCGCCTGCGTCGCTGTCGACGCGGTCCTCACCCCGGCCCAGGCCAAGCGGCTGGCGGTCATGGCCCAGGACGGGTTCGCCCGGGCGATCCGGCCGGTCCATGCGCCGTTCGACGGCGACGTGGTCTTCGCGCTCTCCACGGGCCACCGGCCCCTCGCCGATCCCGCCGACTACACCCTCGCGCGACTGGGGGCCCTGGCGGCGGATACGCTGGCCCGCGCCATCGCGCGCGGCGTCTTTGAAGCCGACCCCTGGCCCGGCGCGTATGTCTCCTGCTGGCGGCATCTTCCGGCGTGACCGAGCCGCTGGTAGATTCGCCGAATAGGGTTCGTTCAGGAGATTAGCATGCGTCCGGGTCGCAAGGCCGCGCTGGCCGCCGGTGTCGCCGCCGCGGCGTCCACCATCACCGTGGGCGCCACCGCCCAGCAACAGCAGAAGGTCACCGGGCCCGTCGCGGTCTACTGGATGAGCGCCCAGACCCAGACGGGCTTCGGCATGCCCGGCATGGGTGGCGGCGGCGCGCCCGACATGGGCGCCATGATGCGGGCGATGATGGGCGGCGGCGGCGCGTCCAAGTCGCTCCAGCTCCAGCTCGGCTCCAGCCAGACCAACGCGGCGCCGGCCGCCGACCACCTGCCGCCTGCGGGCCTCCAGGCGGGCCAGCGCCTGCCCCTGCTGTCGCCCAAGCCGACCCAGGTCGTCCACGACGAAGGCCCGGGCGACATCCCGGACGAATACCGCAAGCCCCGTGGCCGGATGCTGATCTTCTGGGGCTGCGGCGAGCGCGCCCGGCCCGGCCAGCCCTACGTCATCGACTTCGCCCGCATGGCCTCGGGCCAGCAGAATCCCGCCAACCTGTTCCGCGGCATCGACTACCGGCCCATGCAGCCGCCGTCCGTCCGCCGCAACCGCAGCT
Source organism: Phenylobacterium sp. (assembly GCF_037189685.1). Taxonomy (GTDB): domain Bacteria; phylum Pseudomonadota; class Alphaproteobacteria; order Caulobacterales; family Caulobacteraceae; genus Phenylobacterium. The sequence goes on from NZ_JBBCIT010000016.1 coordinate 66,780, forward strand.
ACGGCGAATGGCCCAACGAGAAGACCCGCGACCTCGTGCCGGCGAACGGCTCGCTGGTGGGCGCCCACACGATCCGCGGCAACTACAGCCCCGAGATCAACTTCACGCTGGAGGAGGACCAGGACTTCCTGGCGCCGCTCAACCTCGCCACCAACGCCCGCGCGCCGGGCGGCTGGGTGAACCTGGGCTGGAACCTGGTGCCCAACGCCCAGGCCTACTATGCCTCGGCCATCGGCGGCGGCGACGGCGAGACCGTGGTGATGTGGACCTCGTCCGAGACCCAGGCCGCGGCCTTCGCCAACCCCGACTTCCTGGCCCAGGGCGACATCACCCGGCTGGTCGCCAGCAAGGCCCTGATGGGCCCGGCCCAGCGCACCTGCGCGGTGCCCAAGGAGGTGATCGACGCCGCACCGTCCGCCATGCTCCAGCTCGTGGCCTACGGCGGCGAGGCGAACTTCGTGTACCCGCCCCGGCCTTCGGATCCCAAGGTGACCTGGAACCAGCAGTGGCAGGTCAAGGTCCGCTACCGTTCGGCCACCGGCGGCCTGCTCGGCCAGGAGATGCCCCAGATGGGCGGCGGCGGCCGTCGCGCCGGCTCCGCCCCGCCCCAGCAGCCCGGTCGTCCGCAACAGCCGCCCAAGGCCCCCAGCGCCGCCGACATCCTGCGCGGCGGCATCCTCGGCGGCGGGCTGCCCTTCCCGCGCTGAACCGCCACGGGTTGCGGGAAAAATCCTCGGGACGGGGTCTTGCGCTCCGTCCCGCCCGCGACTAGGTTCCGCGCCCTCGCCGAGAGGCAGTGCGCGCCCGTAGCTCAGCTGGATAGAGCATCAGACTACGAATCTGAGGGTCGGACGTTCGAATCGTTCCGGGCGCGCCATTTTCTCCAGAAAAATCAGCGTATCGGGTGATGTCTTCGCCCCGTCTCAAAATGCTCGTTGAAACGAGATTTTAGGGGCGCGCCGCGCCAAGCCCTAGATCGGGGGCCGCTCGTGCGGAGTTGTCCGCCTGGATGGCGCAACGCCCCGAGACGACGCTGGTCGGCCGGGTCGTCTGATATTCGGTCTTGGTCCGGCCATAGGTCGCATCGCCCCAGATGGTGACGTTCTCGCTGACGTCGACGGCGAGTCGGACGTAGGCCTTCTCGCGGTCCCACGAACCAGCACATCGCCTGAAACTCATACTGGCCCAGCGCTCCTCGATCAGTGCCCATGGTGACGCCGGGCGCGCTCGCCTGTACGGCGACGTCGAAGCCGCCGTGCGACGGCCTCACCTCGAACGGGCTGTGGCCGTCGCGAACACAGGCCATGCGCCTCGTCGTGGAGGCTGTTGACGATGCTCAGGGTGAGCAGAAGTCGCTGTGCGACCGCGATTTCGATCGCTCCATGACTCCGAAGCGGAATGAGCGAGGATTCGAGAAGCGTCTCGTCGTCGAAGCCTGCTGCGACGACGCCCTGCGAACACCGCGCAAGCCAGTCTGCCGATGTCCGAAACGGACGGTCCCAGTCTGATGCCGCGTCACCGATGTCCACGCCCTGTCGACCTCTCTGATTTGAGCACCATAGGGAGGCAAGTTCGCCACCCGTAGTGACCGGGGCCCGCAGGAGGCTTTGAGCGATAGTAAAGACGTATGGAATGCGGCGTAATACCTGACACTAAAATCTATATATCAAATGATACGGAATTGACCCGATGCATTCGAAGGTAGATAGCTTTAGTTTTATGCAGTTGTATTGTGGAGTTCCTATCCTGATGGTGAACCCACTCGGGCTGTATGGGTCAGCCTACCCCTTAAAACGGCGCCATGCAGGCAGTCCTACTTGGACCTGAGTTGACGTCCCTTGACGGCTCCAGCGCCAGTCTGTCCTCTAGGCTGTCTGGTTGTGGCGAAGTTGACGGGTCCATGGCTTACCGGAGTATCCCAGTGTCTTGGGCGAAGCGGCACGCCATCGGGGCGCTGGAACGCGGAGTCTCGCTCGACCACGTGTTTGAACGTGCGCTGATCGCGCCACGGTTTGGCGACGACCGAGACCACATATCGTTGCTTCAACTCATATTGCTGGACGCGGTGCTGGTCCTGGAAACGGCTGACGGCGCCCACGGCATCATGCGACATCGTCACCCTCCGGAAATCGGCCCACTTGGCTTTCGAATCCTATTCGGTAGCGCCAACCTCGGCGACGGCCTTCTCGCCATGGCCAAGCTATATGAGATTTCATCCCCCTCGATCCGCTTGCACCTCTCGACCGAGGGTGATCAAGCATTCCTGGCTATCCAGGCGGAGGATGAACGGGGCGAGCATACCCTCGAAGCTGAAATACAACTGGCTTATCTTTATCTTGGGCTGACGTCGTTCCTAGGTCGACCGTTTCCGGTTTCCTGGGTTGCGACCAAAGACTCCCAGCATTTCAACATAGGCGCCCCTCATTATTTAATGAGAGGGCCCGTGAAGCCGCACAATTGCACTGGCTTCGCCTTCCCAAAGGCCCTGCTGGCCTGGCGCCCCCCCGACGCGGAGATAGATGAGTTTGCGCTGCGTCCACTTCGCTGCGCCATCAGCCTTATCGAGCCTTCACCGGATCAGCGTTCGCGCAGCGTCAGCAATCAAGACCTTCGAGTAGGCAACCTGGCGGCCAGTCACATGATGGCGCCGTCGACCTACAGGCGAATGATCGCGAGCACGGGCCCGGGCTTCCGACGGTTTCGGGAGCAGGCGCTGCTTGAGGCAACGCTAGACCTCCTCGGAACCACGTCCTGGGGGATGGAAGCCATTGCCGCCAATCTTGGGTACTCGGACGCCGGAAGCCTGAGGCGGTTCGTGAAGCGCGCAACTGGCCGCACTCCAAGCGAGCTTCGGCATGACCTTGGGATGGCGGTTCCGCCTGCCAGGCTCCACGCGCGCTTAAGGGAAATCCTCACGCTCATTCCCAAGTGAGCGTAAGTGTCCTGGCTTTCCGCCAGTTTGGCGATCATTCGGCACTGCCTCCCTGACCTCTGAACCCCCATGGTCCTTGAAACGACCAACAAAATAAGGGGGGAAAGATGGGGGCCGCTTCGAACGCCTGCCACATCCGCAAAAGAGCATTGCTGACCGCGGCGGCGGCCGGCGCCCTGGGGTTCTCGACGAATGCGGGCGCCCAGCAAGCAGCCGCTGTTGACCGATTCAGCCCTTCGGCCACGGCCACGGAGATCGGGGAGATCGTGGTGACGGCGAACCGCCGGGCGGAGTCGGTGCAGGACGTGCCGCTCGCAATCACCGCGGTGACGGGCGAAACAGCCCGGGAGCAAGGGATCACCGACTACGAGAGCCTCGTTCGGACGGTCCCCGGCGTGATCGCGACGGGAGAGGCCGGCTTCGACAAACTGACGATGCGAGGCATTCAAACATCGCAGACCACCAGCGGCAACGGCTCGCAGAAGTCGGTCTCAATCTACGTCGATGACCTGCCTGTCACGACCTTCTCGGTGGTCACCGCCGACGTCACTCCCTTCGATATCGAACGGATCGAGGTGCTTAGGGGGCCGCAAGGGACGCTGTTCGGCTCAGGTTCGCTGGCCGGCGCCGTCCGCTACATCACCAACAAGCCCGACTCGGGCGGATACGACGCCGCTCTGTCCCTCGAGGGCGCTGTCAGCCGGAACAAATCCTACCGCCGCCGTCTCAACGGCATGCTCAACCTTCCGCTGGCCGAAGACAGGCTCGCGGCCCGTGCGGCGGGCTACTACAGGAACGACGACGGTTACGTCGAAAATGTCGGAACGGGTCAGAAGAACTCCAATACCCACGAGGCTTGGGGAGTTCGTGGCGCCCTCCTGTGGCGGCCGACCGATAGTTTCTCCGCGACCTTGGCGGGAAGCTACAACCGCGCGGTCGCGGGAGATGGGGCGCTCTACGATCCGGCGCTTGGTGTGAACAAGTCCAAGTCCGACGTGCCGTTTGAGTCGACCATCGACCTGAAGACCCTCAACCTCACCGTCGACGCCGACCTCGGTTTCGCGGATCTGACGTCGTCGTCGACCGTGGCGCAATCGCCCAACGACTGGACCCTCGCCCTGCCCGCCATCGTGCCGGGCATCCCCTACCACATCCGATCCGTGGCTGAGACCAAGACGGTCACCCAGGAGGTGCGCCTCGTCTCGAAGCCCTCGGAACGCCTAGACTGGGTCCTAGGCGCCTTCTACCTGCGCCAGGACACGGACGATCAAACCGTCCTGTACTTCTCGACGCCTTTCGTCAGCGCACTGAACATCACGGGTCTGCCCACGAACCTCGCGCCGGGGTCGGCGGATTCCAACGATGTGGGCAAACGAGAGAACAGGGAACTCGCCGCCTTCGGGGAAGCAAACTACCAGCTCACGCAGCACCTGAAGGTGACGGTCGGAGCCCGGGTCACCAATCAGAAGTACACCGCGATCACCACGGGCGGATTTACGGCTCCGACGTCCTTCCTCGCCATCTTCACCGGCGGCAACAGGGACATTCCTCTCGTGCCCAGGCCGACGGGGGCCTTTACGACGGGCCATGTGGTCAAGGTCACGCCGAAGTTTTCCGTCACCTACCAACCCAACGGCGATCAGACCTACTACCTGACAGCGGCCAAGGGATTCCGCCGCGGACAACCAAACGGCTTGGAATCCCTCAACGGCGGTCGAAGCGTGGTGGATCCGACCGATCCGGCGATCGTCCCGCCGTTCGCAGTGGGTGATGAACTGTGGAACTACGAAGCGGGCATGAAGGCGCTTTGGTTCGACAATCGGCTGAAGACGAACCTGGCGTTCTACTATGTCGACTGGCGAAACATGCAGGTTCCCCTTATCCGAACCTCCGACCAGCACCCCTACGCTGGCAACATCGGTCGCGCGCGGTCGATAGGCGTCGAAGGCGAACTTGAAGCCCGGCCCACCAAGAATCTCGATCTTGGCCTGAACTTCACCTTCCAGGACGCCAAGATCACATCGATCACGGACCAGGAGGCGCTGATCTCGGGCGCGGAGCTGGGTTCAAAACTGTCCTCGCCTGCGAGAGCGCTCAGTGGGTACGCGAAGTACACCTGGTCTCTGGCGGAATCGGACCTCTATCTCCGGCTGGACGCACAGTACGTCGGCGCCTATCCGAACGCCTTTCCCAATACGGCAGGCACACGGCGACTGAGCCCGACATTCGCAAGCATTCCAGCCTACGCCAAGGCCGACCTCAGCGCGGGATGGACGAAGGATCGCTTCGGAGCGGTGTTCTATGTCGAGAATCTCTTCGACACCGACGATGTGATCTTCATCAACCCGGCGAACTTTACCGCCAACCGGTACAAGACGCTGCGGCCTCGGACAGTCGGCGTGCGGCTAAGCTGGGAGCACTAGCGGAGCGGTCGCGGTCATTGCCGTTGGACGGCGATAGCCGTCGCCCGCTGCCTGGCTGAGCTCGGCGAGGAGTCCTTCCCAAGGAAAACCAGGCGGCCTTGGCGCGTGGATTTCATGGCCGCCGCTTCTTCATCCGCCGCTTTCTCAGCAACACCGGTCAGCGCCGAGCACAAGGTCGACAAGTTCAGTTCGGCGCCACGACCCAAAACAATTGGCCAGACATCTGAAGCCCCTCTCGCCAACTGACCCACTTTCTCGTTCGTACTCGAAACATAAACTGGAGGGTTATGTGCCCAGTTCGCAAGGTGACCATTCCGAAATCGATCGTCGCGCGGTTGTTCAGGGCGCGGCGGCGGTCGCAGCCGCCGCCGCCGGAGCTGCATCCGCGCAGTCGGCGGGCCCTCCATCCAGCGAGCCGCCGCCCCTGGGGGTGAGCCTCTACATGACCAAGGAACCCATGTTTCCGATTGTGGAGACGACGTGGGGCAAGATCCAGGGCATCCGCAACGGCAAGATCCGCATGTTCAAGGGCGTGCCCTACGGCGCATCGACCGGGGGCCGAAACCGGTTCATGCCACCCCAGGCGCCCCAGCCTTGGGCCGGCGTCAGAGAGTGCATCGGCTACGGCCAAGCGTCGCCGCAGTCTCCGATCGATCTGACCTTCGAGTACGGCCAGATGATCTATTGGGACAGGTGCGTGGGCCCTGGCGGCATGGGCGAGGACTGCCTGAACCTCAATGTCTGGACACCTGGGGTGGGCGACGGCGCGAAACGGGCGGTCCTGGTCTGCTTCCACGGAGGCGGTTGGACCGCAGGGTCGGGGAACGTCCCCGGCTACGATGGCGCCATGCTGGCCTTGCATGGCGACGTTGTCGTCGTGTCCGTCAATCATCGCCTGGCGACCTTCGGCTATGCCCACCTTGCGGATCTCGGCGCGCCGCCGGAGTTCGCAAGCGCCGGCGCGTGCGGCGTCATGGACATGGTCGCGTCATTGACCTGGGTTAGGGACAACATCGAGCGGTTCGGCGGAGACCCCAACCGGGTCATGATCTTCGGGCAATCCGGAGGCGGCGCCAAAGTCTCGACCCTGATGGCCACCCCGTCCGCCGCCGGCCTGTTTCATCGCGCGGCCGTGCAGTCGGGCGCGTTGCTGCGGCACCGCACTCGCGAACAGGGGACTGTCGAGACAGACAAGGTGCTGAAGGCTTTGGGTTTGTCAGCCAGGAACATCGGCGACATCCAAAGCCGACCTTGGCAAGACCTGCTCCAAGCACAGGCCGCGACGACAGCCGATTTCAGCCCAGTTCTGGATGGCGTTGTGCTGCCGCAACATCCTTTCGATCCGAGCGCCCCCTCGGCGACCGCGAACGTGCCGATGATCATTTCGACGACCCTGCACGATGCAAGTCTGCTTCTCGACAACTTCGACCTGACTGAAGCGGGGCTGACGGCGATGTTTCGAGAGCGATGGGGTTCTCGCGGCGGCGAGATTCTCGCGGCCTATCGCAAGGAGCGCCCAAACGACTCGCCGTTCCTGATCCAGGCGCTTGCCTTTACCGACGCGGCCCGGGGGAGTGCGATGCGCCAGGCGGAGCGGAAGGCCGCCCTCAAGGCGGCGCCGGCCTATGTCTATGTCTGGGATTGGGCTACCGACGCCTTCGACGGGCGATATGGCGCGACGCACGGCCTCGACGTCGAAACCTCCCTTCACATGTATCGCTCGCCGTCGAGCGGATCCGGTAAGGCGCAGGGTCGCCTGATGGCCGACCGCCTGGCCGCCACCTGGGTGGCCTTCGCCAAGACCGGCAACCCGGCCAATCCGCTCATTCCAGAATGGCCCGCCTACGACGCCAGGCGGCGCGCAACCATGGTCTTCGACACCAACATGCGGGTCGTCGATGACTATCGCGGCGACTACGTCCGGCGCCTTGGCGGGTAGGCGTGATGTCTCCCGACGGTTCGCCGCGCCGGGCTATGGCATGATGGCGCCTGCCCGCTTCGGCGTCCGGCGCCGGCGCGCCATCGCCCCTTGCTCCAGCGGCCCTGATCCGCCATATGCCGCCGCGGAGATCGGCGGCGGACGAACGCCCCGCCAACCTGGTCAGGGCCGGAAGGCAGCAGCCACAACGGGTCACGGCTCGGGTCGTTGTCCGGTCTCCACCGTTTCTCCGCCATGGGGAATGCAGAACGCCCCGGCCGATGGCCGGGGCGTTTGCGTTCGGGGCGTTTGCGTTCGGGAACCGTCTCGCGGCCGTTCAGGCCACGATGTTCCGTCGCGAACGGATCGCCGCGCCGGCGCCGCCGAAGCCCAGGATCATCAGAGCCCAGGCCGCCGGCTCGGGCACCGCGGCCACCGGCATGAAAGTGATAACGCCGCTGTACGAGGCGTTGCCGCCGCCGAGCCCGCTGAGGATGAGCTGCTGGCCCGCCCCCACCGTGATCGTCACGCCGTTGAGGAAACGGAATTCGTTCCAGCCGGCGGCCCCGCTCTCGAATTCCTCGCCGTTGAAGGCCACGCTGGTCCAGGTGATGTTCTGCGACCCGCCGCTCATGGTGGAGGTGATGACGAAGTCGCCGCGGCCCGTCGGCATGGCGAAGTCGAAGACGTCGGTGAAATTCGCGTCGGTGATGCCGGTGTTGCCGAACGTTATGGTGAAGCCCCCGTCGTCGCCGACAGGGCCGTAGTTGATATAGGTCGCGGCCTGGACAGCCGACGCCGAGATCCCCGCCGCGAGCGCGAAGGCTGCGGCGACAGGGGCGAGAACACGTTTCATATCGAGACTCCGATGACCCAATCCGCACCCCACATGCGCGCTTCTTTCTTTTGAGTCTAGTAACTATGAAACATATAATGACGAAACAAGCGTGACGGGCTTTCGCCCATGCGGACGCAGCGCGAGGCCGGTCGGGACCACACACCTTCGCCTTTCCCGCGACCGTTCCTCCTCGACGCGGGAAGTTTCAACTTTGGCGTGGCATCGACGCCCCGGGTTCCCCTAAATGCCGTCATGGGCGACGACTTCGACCACGACGATTCCGGCTTGCCGGAGCGCGACCCGGACGCGCCCGACATGTTCGGCGGGGCGCCGCCTCCGCCATCTCCGGCGACGGAAGGGTCGGCGGCCTACACCGTCATCGCGCGCAAGTACCGGCCCCGCACCTTCGACGACCTCTATGGCCAGGAGGCCATGGTGCGGACGCTGCGCAACGCCTTCGCCACCGGCCGGATCGCGCACGCCTTCATGCTCACCGGGGTCCGGGGCGTGGGCAAGACCACCACCGCGCGCCTGCTGGCCCGCGCGCTGAACTACGAGACCGACACCGTCCACGAGCCGTCCCTGGACCTCCGGGAGGAGGGTCGCCACTGCCGCGCCATCATCGAAGGCCGGCACATGGACGTGCTGGAGCTGGACGCCGCCAGCCGCACCGGGGTGAACGACATCCGCGAGCTGACCGACAGCGTGCGCTATGCGCCCGTGGAGGCGCGGTACAAGGTCTACATCATCGACGAGGTCCACATGCTGTCGACGGGGGCGTTCAACGCCCTCCTGAAGACGCTGGAGGAGCCCCCGCCGCACGCCAAGTTCATCTTCGCCACCACCGAGATCCGCAAGGTGCCGGTGACCATCCTCTCGCGCACCCAGCGGTTCGACCTGCGCCGGGTCGAACCCGAGGTGCTGGTGAAGAACCTGGAGATGATCTGCGAGACCGAGGGCGCCCGCGTCGAGGCCGAGGGCCTGATGCTGATCGCCCGCGCCGCCGAGGGCAGCGTGCGCGACGGCCAGTCGATGCTGGACCAGGCCATCGTCCAGGCCGACCCCGGCCAGACGGTCACCGCCGCCGAGATCCGCGACATGCTGGGCCTTGCCGACCGAGCGCAGACCATCACCCTGTTCGAACAGGCCATGCGCGGCGAGGCGGGCGCGGCGGTCGAGACCTTCCGCCAGCTCTACGGCTATGGCGCGGGCCCCGACCAGGTGATGCTGGACCTGCTGGACCACATCCACGCCGCCTCGGTGGCCAAGGCCGTTGGGCCGCAGGCGCTGGTGCTGCCCAAGGAGCAGGCGATGCGGCTGGCGGCCGTGGGCGCGGCGCTGTCGGCGGGGACGCTTTCGCGCATGTGGCAGCTCACGCTGAAGGCCTACGAGGAGGTGCGGCGCGCGCCGGATGCGGCCGCCGCCGTGGACATGGCCCTGATCCGCCTGGCCTATGCCGCCGACCTGCCGGGCCCCGAGGAGGCGCTGAAGGCGTTGAGGGCCGGCGATCCGGTGAGCGGCGGCGGGCCAGGCGCGACCGGGGGCGCGACCGGCGGCGCCCCGCCGGGCGGGCCCGTGGCGCGGCAGGGGGGCGCCGCGACCAGCGCGGTCGCGCGCCAGATGATGCCGGCCATGGGCGTCGAGCCCGCGGCGACCCTCCGGAGTTTCGAGGACATGCTGGCCCTGATCGACCGGCGCCGCGACATCGGGTTGAAGCTGGACGTCGAACGGTTCATCCGGCCGATCAGCTTCCGCCCCGGCGCCATCGAGTACGAGCCCGCGCCGGGCGCTCCGGCCGACCTGGCCCAGCGGCTGGTGAGCCGGCTGAAGGAGTGGACCGGCGAGCGGTGGCTGCTGTCCACCCAGGGCGGCGGCGGCGCCGAGAGCCTGTGGGAGAAGCAGAAGCGCGAGGAACGCGAGGTGCGCGCCGAGGTCGAGGCGCATCCCTTTGTCCAGAGCGTGATGGCGGCCTTCCCGGGGACCGAGATCGTGGGCGTGCGCCAGGTCCTGCAACCCGAACCGTCCGCCGAAGCGCCCCCTCCGGAGGACGACGGCGACGAGGACTGAGGCGGCGGAGCGATTTGTCGAACCCCGAGAGACACGAAAGGACACGAAAGGGTGGGCCGAGCTCCGAGCCTCCGCGCGCGCGGAGGCTCCGTCATGCAAAGCGCGGTTCTTCAAAACTTGAGAGGCGCCGCTTCGCGGCCTGTCAGGACACTGCCCCTTTCGTGTTTTTCGTGGTTCCCGAAGAATTGCGCCTTCGGCGCATGAGGAGTGAGTGATGAAGGATCTCGGATCGATCATGAAGCAGGCCCAGGCCATGCAGCAGCGCATGGTCGAGGCCCAGGAACGGATCGCCGCGATCGAGGTCGAGGGCACGTCCGGCGGCGGCATGGTGAAGGTGACCCTGCGCGGCTCGGGGGAACTGGCCCGCGTCGATATCGACGAGGGCCTGATGGCGCCCGGCGAGGGCGAGGTCGTCGCCGACCTGATCGTCGCCGCCCACGCCGACGCCAAGCGCCGCCTGGACGAGAAGCAGGCCGAGGTGATGCGCGAAGCCGCCGGGCCGCTGGCGGGCATGAACATCCCGGGCATGCCGAAGTTCTGACCTTGGCATCCTCCGCCGGACCCGAGATCGAGCGGCTGATCGGCCTGCTCGCCAGACTGCCCGGGCTGGGGCCGCGATCGGCCCGGCGGGCGGCCCTGACCCTGCTCAAGCGGCGCGAGCAGCTTCTCCTGCCGCTGGCCGATGCGCTGGGCGAAGCGGCGGCGCGGGTGAAGACCTGCACGACCTGCGGCAGCCTGGACACCACCGATCCCTGTGCGATCTGCGCCGACGGGGCGCGGGACGCCTCGCTCATCTGCGTGGTGGAGGAAGTCGGCGCGCTATGGGCCATGGAACGGGGCGGCGCCTTCCGCGGCCGCTACCACGTCCTGGGCGGCCTCCTCTCGGCGCTGGACGGCGTGGGGCCGGACGCCTTGCGCGTGGGGCCGCTGGTGGGCCGGGCCTCCGAGGTCGGGGTGCGCGAGGTGATCCTGGCCCTTCCCGCCACCGTCGACGGCCAGACCACCGCCCACTACCTGGCCGACCGGCTGGCGGGCACCGACGTGAGCGTGACCCTGCTGGCGCGCGGGGTGCCGGTGGGCGGCGAACTGGACTGGCTGGACGACGGCACCATCGCCCAGGCCCTGCGGGCCCGGCGGCCGGCCTGACGGACCCCGCGCGGGCGGCTGGTCCCGACTCACCCGGCGCGCTAAGAACGCAGCATGAACGGACTTCTCCTGCTGGCCCTCGCCTGCGTGGTGATCGCCGCCCTCGCCCTGGGCTGGGCGTTCCGTGAACGCGCCGCCGCCTCGCGCGAACGCGCCCGCGCCGCCGAAGCCGAGCTTCGCCTGCGCCTGCTGAGCGAGCAGGGCGACACCCTGCGCGCGCAACTTTCCCAGTCGGCGGCGAGCATGGCCGAGGAGATCCTGCGCCGGAACGAGGAGACCGTGCGCAGCCGCGAACAACTCGCCCAGGCCCGCCTGGAGGCGCAGCTCAAGCCGGTGGCCGACACCCTGCAGAAGTTCCAGGCGCAGGTCGCCGCCGTGGAGAAGGCGCGCGCCGAGGACTCGGGCGGGCTGAAGCAGCAGATCGCCCAGCTCATGGCCGCCTCCACGGCGACCCAGGACGAAGCGCGCAAGCTGTCGGCGGCGCTGCGCCGGGGCGCCGGCGTTCAGGGCCGCTGGGGCGAGCAGACCCTGCGCAACGTGCTGGAGGCGGCGGGGCTCTCGGCCCGCTACGACTTCGACGAGCAGACCTCGACCGACACCGAGGAGGGCCGACGGCGGCCGGACGTGACCGTGCGCCTGCCTGGCGGCGGGGTCTTCGTCATCGACGCCAAGTGCTCGCTGAACGCCTTCCTCGAGTTGCAGGACGCCACCGAGGATTTCGCGCGCGACGCCGCGGGCCTGCGGCACGTCCAGAGCGTCAAGGCCCACATCCAGGGCCTGTCGACCAAGGCCTATTGGGACCAGTTCGACGCCTCGCCCGACTTCGTGGCCATGTTCGTGCCCCTGGACTCGGCGCTCGCGGCGGCGCTGGACCGCGCGCCCGACCTGATGACCGAGGCGATGGACCGGCGCGTGGTGATCGTCACGCCCACGACGCTGTTCGCCCTCTGCAAGGCGGTGGCCTACGGCTGGCGGGTCGAGGAGCAGGCGGCCAACGCCCAGCGCATCGCCGACCTGGGCAAGGAACTCTACAAGCGCATCGCGGTGATGGGCGCCCACGCCGGCGCGGTGGGCAAGTCGCTGGAGGCGGCGGTCGGCCGCTACAACCAGTTCGTGGGCTCGCTGGAGACCCAGGTGCTCACCCAGGCGCGCCGCTTCGAGGAGCTGAAGGTCGACCACCAGGGCAAGGAGGTGGTCGAGCTTTCGCCAGTCGAGACCGCCGTGCGTCCCCTGGCCAAGCTCTCGGCCGACGAGCCCGTCCCGCCGGTGCGGCTGGCCGCCGGCGGAGAGTAGGAAGCCCGTCCGGCGACATGGCGTCGCCGGGCCAGTCTCCGACCTTGACGCTCGGGAATAGCGCCCTTACCTGCCGGACATGGCTCTGCGCGAGATCATCACCGTCCCGAATCCGCTTCTGAAGCAGGTTTCCGCGCCCGTCGAACGGGTGGATGACGACCTGCGGTCGCTGATGGATGACATGCTGGAGACGATGTACGACGCGCCCGGCATCGGCCTGGCCGCCATCCAGATCGGCGTGGCGAAGCGGGTGATTGTCATGGACCTGGCGCGCGAGGGCGAGGAGAAGCAGCCGCGGTTCTTCGTGAACCCCGAGATCCTGTGGGCGTCGGACGACACCGCGCCCTACGAGGAGGGCTGCCTCTCGGTGCCCGAGTTCTATGACGAGGTCGAACGTCCGGCGCGCGTGAAGCTGCGCTACCTGAACTACCAGGGCGAGACGGTCGAGGAAGACGCCGAGGGACTGTACGCCGTGTGCATCCAGCACGAGATGGATCATCTGAACGGCGTGCTGTTCATCGACCATCTGTCGCGGCTGAAGCGCGAGCAGGCGGTGAAGAAGGTCAAGAAGGCCCGGGCGGCGTAGCCCTCCCCCGCTCTGAACATGAACAAGGGGGAGAGGGCCCGCTCAGACCAGGCGCTGTCTAGTGCTTGACGTCGGCGACCACTTCCTTCGCCTTGGCCTCGGCCTTGGCGGCGCCTTCCTTCGCGGTGGCGACGGCGTCACTCGCGGCGTCCTTGGCCGCGGCGCCCGCGCCACTGGCCGCGTCCTTGATTTCCGTGCCCGCGTCGGCGGCGGCGTCCTTGATATCCGCACCCACGGCCTTGGCGTCGTCGGCGGCCTGTTCGGCGGCGGCGTTGACGTCGGCGGCGGTATCCTGGCGCTCGGCCTGGGTGCAGGCGGCAAGCATGAGTACGGCGCCCGCGGTCGCGAGCAAGGCGGTGATCTTCATGAGTAAGGCTCCCTTCGACTCTTTCGCCATAACGGCCACGCTTGACGGGAAGTTCCCTTGATCCGGATCGGCCGCTAAGACGCGCGGCATGCGACTGGCTTTCCTCGGCACACCCGACTTCGCCGTACAGGCGCTCGCCGCCATCGTGGCGGCCGACCATGACGTGGCGTGCGTCTATTCGCAACCGCCGGCGCCGCGGGGCCGAGGCCACGAGCTCCGCCCCTCGCCGGTCCACGCCTTCGCAGAGGCCCGCGGCATCCCCGTCCGCACGCCCGCCTCCATGCGCGACCCCGAGGCGATCGCCGCCTTTCGCGCCCTCGACCTCGACGCCGCGGTCGTCGTGGCCTTCGGCCAGATCCTGCCGGCCGAGGTGCTGGAGGGGCCGCGCCTGGGCTCGTACAACGTGCACGCCTCGCTGCTGCCGCGCTGGCGGGGGGCCGCGCCGATCCAGCGGGCGATCATGGCCGGCGACCCGGTCACGGGCGTCCAGGTCATGCGGATGACCGAAGGCCTGGACGAAGGTCCCGTGCTGGCGACCGCCACGGTGCGGATCGGCCCGCTGGACACGGCCGGCGACCTGCACGACCGGCTGGCCGTGGCCGGCGCCGACCTGATCGTCCGCGCCCTGGCCGACATCGAGGCCGGTGTCGCCGTGGCCCGGCCGCAGGCCACGGACGGCGTCACCTACGCCCGCAAGATCGGCCCCGGGATCGCGCGCCTGGACTGGGCGAAGGACGGCCGCGCCCTGGACCACAAGATCCGCGGCCTGTCGCCGTTTCCGGGCGCCTGGTTCGAACTGCCGACCGCGAAGGGGCCGGCGCGGGTGAAGGCGCTCCTCTCGCGGTTCGAGGCGGTGGACGGGGACGCCGGCGCCCCGCCGGGCGTGACGCTGGACGACCGGCTCCTGGTGGCCGCCGGCGACGGCGCCGTGAGGCTCCTGCGCGTACAGCGCGAAGGCAGGGGGCCACAGGACGCCGAAACCTTCCTGCGCGGGCAGCCCGTGCCGGCCGGGACGAGGCTTGGCTGATGCCCCGCTACCGCCTCCTCGTCGAGTACGACGGCCGCCCCTACCACGGGTTCCAGGCCCAGGCCGGGCTGCCCTCGGTGCAGGGCGCGCTGGAACGGGCCATCCAGGCCTTCTGTGGCGAGACCCTGCGGGTCCACGCGGCGGGGCGCACCGACACCGGCGTCCACGCCACGGGACAGGTCATCCACATCGACCTCGCCAGGGACTGGCCCGCCGAGACGGTGCGCAACGCATTGAACGCGCATCTGGTCCCCGAACCCATCGCGGTGATCGAGGCGCAGGTCGTGGCGGACGACTGGCACAGCCGCTTCTCGGCCACAGGGCGACGCTACCGCTACCGCATCCTCAACCGCATGGCGCCGCCGGCGCTGGACCAGGGGCGCGTCTGGCACGTCAAGAAGCCATTGGACGCGACGGCCATGCACGCCGCGGCCCGGGCGCTGGTGGGCCACCACGACTTCACCACCTTCCGCGACCTGGCCTGCCAGGCGAAGTCGCCGATGAAGACCCTGGACGTGGCCGACGTGCGCCGCGAGGGCGACGAGGTCCTGCTGGTGTTCGCCAGCCGTTCGTTCCTGCACCGGCAGGTGCGTTCGATGGCCGGCACCCTGGCCGAGGTGGGCGTGGGCCGCTGGACGGCGGCCGACGTGCAGGCCGCGCTGGAGGCCAGGGACCGCCGCGCCTGTGGCCCCGTGGCGCCGGCCGAGGGGCTGTACCTGACCGGCGTGACCTACTGAGGACGTTGCGCCGGAGCCGGAGAGGCCCTTAGCTTGGCCGCATGAGCCTGCCGCCCCTGCCCGTCCAGCCTGCCGACGTCCCATGGCCCACCCGCGCCTGGCCCGTGGGCGAACTGCCCGGGGCGCTGGACCGGGCGCGGTTCGACGCCCTCACGGCCGAGGCGTTCGACGCCCCCGTCGGGCGGCTCGGGAAGACCCACGCCCTGTTGCTGGTCCAGGGCGGGCGGGTGGTCTTCGAACGCTACGGCGAAGGCTTCGGCCCCGACGACACCCAGCCGTCGTGGTCCAAGGCCAAGAGCATCACCCACGCCCTGGTCGGCCTGCTGGTCGGCGACGGGCGGCTGGACATCCACGCGCCGGCGGCGGTTCCCGAGTGGCGGGGCGGGGGCGACCCGCGCGCAGCGATCACGCTCGACCACCTCCTCCGGATGTCCAGCGGCCTGAAGTTCGTGGAGGACTATGCGCCCGGCCACGTCTCGGACGTGATCGAGATGCTGTTCAACGCCGGCAAGGGCGACGTCGCCGCCTACGCCGCCGGCCAGCCGCCGATCCATCCGCCCGGGTCGTTCTGGAGCTATGCCAGCGGGACCACCAACATCGTCGCCCGGCTGGCCGGGGCGGCGGCGGACGGAAACATCGCCGGCTTCATGCAGGCGCGCCTCTTCGGACCGCTGGGAATGACGAGCCCGGTCCCCAAGTTCGACGCCGCCGGGACGTTCATCGGCTCGTCCTACTGCTTCTGCACGCCGCGCGACTTCGCCCGCTTCGGACTGCTCTACCTGCGCGACGGCGTGTGGGAAGGCCGCCGCCTGCTGCCCGAGGGCTGGGTCGACTATGCGCGCACGCCGACGCCGCAGCCGCCCGGGACGGCCGAGGGCGCGTACGGCGCGCACTGGTGGCTGGGCGTGGGCGGGCCGGGCTCGTTCTCGGCCAACGGCTATGCCGGCCAGTACACGATCCTGGCGCCCGACCTGGACCTGATCCTCGTCCGCAACGGCGACACGCCGCTGGAGAACAAGGACGCGTTGAAGGCCTGGGCCGGCGAGGTGGTCGACGCCTTCCGCTGAGGCGCGGGCGGCCCTATGAGGCGGCCAGACCCCAACGGAGCCCCACATGTCGCAAGGTCCCTGGACCCACCACCACCGCAGCGCCGGCGTCGCCGACGACATCGATTTCGAGATCAAGGGCCAGGAACTCCAGTTCCTCGAGATCGAGCTGGATCCGGGAGAGAGCGCGGTGGCCGAGGCCGGGGCCTTCGTCTGGAAGGACGCCAGCGTCCAGATGACCACCGTCTTCGGCGACGGCTCGGCCGGCGACGCCGGCTTCATGGGCAAGCTGCTGGGCGCCGGCAAGCGGCTGGTCACCGGCGAGAGCCTGTTCACCACCGTCTTCACACATCAGGGCGGCGGCAAGGCCAAGGTGGCCTTCGGTTCGCCCACGCCGGGCTCGATCCTGCCGATCAAGCTGGATCAGGTGGGCGGGACGCTCATCTGCCAGAAGGACAGCTTCCTGGCCGCCGCCAAGGGCGTGTCGATCGGGGTCCACTTCCAGCAGCGCATCATGACCGGCCTGTTCGGCGGCGAAGGCTTCATCATGCAGAAGCTGGAGGGCGACGGCTGGGTGTTCGTCCAGATGGGCGGCGCCCTGGTCGAGCGTGAACTGAAGGCCGGCGAATCCCTGCACGTCGACACCGGCTGCGTGGCGGCCTTCACGGCCGGCGTCGACTTCGACCTGGTGAAGGCGGGCGGGGTCAAGAGCATGCTGTTCGGCGGCGAGGGCCTGTTCTTCGCACGCCTCACCGGCCCCGGGACGGTATGGATCCAGTCGCTGCCCTTCTCGCGCCTGGCCGGCCGCATGCTGGCGGCGGCCGGAAGCTATGGCGGTCAGAACCGGGGCGAGGGCTCGGTGCTGGGGGGTCTGGGCGACCTGATCGGCGGGAACCGGTAGGCTGGCGGCCGGCGCCGGTCAGGCGAAGGCCGCGCGCCGGCGTCGGACCAGGGCGCCTACGGCGCCGAAGCCCATGATCATCATGGCCCAGGTCGCCGGTTCGGGGACCGCGGTGGTCAGGAAGTCCGGCCCCTTGAAGGCGCCCAGGTGGACCTGTGCGCCCTGATTGAACGCCGCGGCGACCAGCGAACCTTCGATACGGCCCGTGTTGGTGACCGTGGCGTAGGGGGCCAGGACCGAGCCGTGCATCATCCGGTCGATGCTGAGACTGGTGGCGTCGACGAAGTTCCAGATGATCCAGGGATTGAGCGCGGCGTTGTAGCCGCCCACCGCATTCATCATCCAGGTCGCGCTGGTCCCGCGCACGTTGATGATGATCGGCATCGGCGAACCGAAGACGTTGAAGTTCAGCTCGTTCGACGACAGCAGGCTGGCGTCGATGTCGAAGAGGGCGAAGCCCGCGCCGCTGTCCACCACGTTGAAGATCGGACCCTGCCCGCCCATCGTGATCGAGCTGAGGTTGTCGTCCAGGGTGATGACGCTGAGCGCCGCGGAAAGCGCCTTCAGGTCGATCTCGAGCCTGTTCGTCTCGGCCGTCAGCGTGTCGGTGAGCCCTTGGGTGAAGGTCGACCCGAGATTGGTCTGCACCGTCGCGCCGTTGCCGTTCAGGTAGCCGGACTGGGCCCCGCCCGCCTGGATGCTGGATCCGGTCGAGCCGTTGGTGTTGGCGATCGTACCGCCCACCTGCACCGTGGCGTTCTGGGCGTTGAGGTTCATGGTGGAGACCGAGCCGCCGATCGTGGCGCCGGCCGGGCCGATCGCGCCGTCACCGCCGTTCGAGCCCGCGTTGATGTGAAGGTTGCTCACCGTGGCGTCGCCGCCGACGGTCAGCGTGACCCGATCCGACGGCGTCAGGCCCTGCTGGGTGTTGCCTGTTCCGAAGATGCCGTTGTTCCCGGTGAGCTTGCCGCCCACGTAGACCTTGCCCTCGATGCTGTGGTTGGCGTCCATGTCGCCGAGCACGATGATGTTCAGCTCGCGCATGGCCTGCAGGCCGTCGGCCGGGACGCCCGCCGCCTGGGCCGAGCCCGCCGCGCACACGAGGGGCGCGCACACGAGGGCCGCCCCCACCATCGCCGCCAGCTTGAAACGCATTCGCCTGCCCCGTCGCATCCACTCACCCGCCCCCGGGCGAGCTTGGCTATAGCGGCATCCCGTCCGCGTCACGCAATGGATTCCCCTGAGCCGGGTGTTCGCCTCGCGCTTCAGTGGAGACGGCGGCGCAGGATGCGGCGGCTCAGCCGAAATACCGGGCGATGATGCGCGAATAGACGCGCTGGAGGGTGCGGATCTCCTCCACCGGCGCGCGCTCGTCCACCTGGTGCATGGTCTTGCCCACCAGGCCCACCTCGATCACCGGGCACAGCGCCCGGATGAAGCGCGCGTCCGAGGTGCCGCCCGAGGTGGAGAGTTCGGGCGCATGGCCCGTGACGTCGGCCACGGCCTGGGCCACCAGATCGGTGAACCCGCCGCGCTCGGTCAGGAAGGCCTCGCCGCTGATCTGAGAAGTGACCGTGACTTTGCCCGGGAAACCGGCCGCGGCGCGCCAGGCCTCCAGGTCGAACCAGTCGGCGAGTTGACGGCCCGTATGGTTGGGGTTGAAGCGGATGTTGAGCCGGGCCCGCGCCACGGCGGGGATCACGTTCGTCGCCGTATTCGGCATCTCGATCAGGGTGACTTCCAGGTTCGAGGGCTGGAACTCGGGATAGCCGTCGTCCAGCTTGCGGTCCTGCAGCGCCGTCAGCATCCTGATCAGCGGCCGGGCCGGGTTGGCGGCGCGATGCGGATAGGCCACGTGGCCCTGGACGCCCTCCACCACGATCTCGGCGTTGATCGAGCCGCGGCGGCCCACCTTGACCATGTCGCCGAAGGTCTCGGCCGAGGTGGGCTCGCCCACGATGCAGTGGTCGATGGCCTCGCCCTCGGCCTTCAGGGCCTCGACGACCTTCACGGTGCCGTCGGTGGCCACGCCCTCCTCGTCGCCGGTGATGAGGAACGAGAGCGAACCGGTCACCTGGCCCGACGCGATGGCCTCGGCGGCGGCGGCGGCGAAGGCGGCGATGGCGCTCTTCATGTCGACGGCGCCGCGCCCGATCAGCACCCCGTCGGCGACCTCGGCGGCGAAGGCGTCCCTGGTCCAGGCGGCGGCGTCGCCCACGGGAACCACGTCGGTGTGGCCGGCGAAGCAGAGATTGGGCGAAGCCGTTCCGTAGCGGGCGTAGAGGTTCTCGATCTCGCCGAACCGCATCCGCCGGCAGGCGAAGCCCAACCGGGCCAGGGTCTGCTCCACCACGTCCATCGCCCCGGCGTCGGCGGGGGTGACGGAGGGACGGCGGATCAGGTCGCGGGTGAGTTCGACGGCGTCTATGGCGGCAGGCATGCCGTCGATCTACCTAGCAATGAGAGGACAAGCGAGGGGATCATGGCCAAGATCGACATCGGCGCCCTGGAGGTCCGCTCGGGTTGCAGCTATCCGCATCCGTTCAGGGACATCTGCCTCGGCCCTACCTGGCGCAAGCTTGGAGACGCCACGGGCCTCGCCGATTTCGGCGTGAACCTTGTCCGCCTGCCGCCCGGCAAGTGGTCCAGCCAGCGGCATTGGCACACCGCCGAGGACGAGTTCGTCTGGGTCCTGGAGGGCGAGGTCGTCCTGGTCGAGAACGACGGCGACCACATTCTGCGCGCGGGCGACTGCGCCGGCTGGAAAGCCGGCGAGGCCAACGGCCACCACCTCCAGAACCGCTCGGGCCGCGACGCCGTCTACCTCGAAGTGGGCTCGCGCCGGCCGGACATCGACGAATGCGACTATCCCGACATCGACATGGTCGCCGGCCCCGACGGCTACCGGCGCCGCGACGGGACGCCGTATCCGGAGGACTGAGGGAAGCGCCGGCCCGTCTCCCGCGGCTGCCTGCGCCGCAGGCCTGAAGAGAGAACCGCGGAAAACGCGGAAGAGCGCGGAAGGGGCCGTGCCTGCTGCACGTCCGCCTTTCCGCGTTTTCCGCGGTTGAATCCTCTCGGCGCTGGCGCGCCTTCGCGGCTGAGAGGCCCGCGAATCCGTCCTCAATCCCGCAGCAGCTCGTTGATGCTGGTCTTGCTGCGCGTGCGCTCGTCCACCCGCTTCATGATCACTGCGCAGTAGGTCGAGGGCAGGCCAGGGTCGACGGGATTCGGCCGGTTGCCCGAGACCACCACCGAGTACGGCGGCACCTCGCCGGTGAAGGTCTCGCCCGTACGGCGGTCGATGATCGGGGTGGTCGCAGTGATGAATGTGCCCATCGAGAGCACCGAGCCCTCGCGCACGATCACGCCCTCGGCCACCTCGGCGCGGGCGCCGATGAAACAGTTGTCCTCGATGATGGTGGGATTGGCCTGGAGCGGCTCCAGCACGCCGCCGATGCCCGCGCCGCCCGAGATGTGGACGTTCCTGCCGATCTGGGCGCACGAACCGACCGTGGCCCAGGTGTCGACCATCGTGCCCTCGTCCACATAGGCGCCGATGTTGACGAACGACGGCATCAGGACCACGCCCTTGTTCACGAAGGCCCCCTTGCGGACCACGGCGCCGGGGACGGCCCGGAACCCCGCGGCCTCGAAACGGGCGGCGTCCCAGCCGGCGAACTTGCCCGGGACCTTGTCCCAGAACGGCCCCGGGACGTCGGCCTCCATCACGCGGTTGGGCGAGAGGCGGAACGACAGCAGGATCGCCTGCTTGGCCCACTGATGGGTCGTCCAGGTTCCGTCCGCCCCGCGTTCGGCGACGCGCAGGCGGCCGGCGTCCAGCTGCTCCAGGGTCTCGAAGACGGCGTCGCGCACCCGGCCGGTGGTGGCGGTGTTGATCGTGTCGCGCGCCGCCCATGCGGCTTCGATCACGGACTTCAGGTCTTCGGACATCAGAGGGCCTCTCTCAGGCGCGCGCCCGTCAGGAAGGGCGCGAGCTTCTCGGTGCGATGGTGGACGAAGGGTGCGGTGGACCGGGGCGCCCAGGCGCCGACCAGAACGGTGGTCATCCCCAGGTCCGCAGCGGGGGCGAGGTTGCGCTCGGAGTCCTCGAAGAACGCCGTGGCGACGGGGTCGATGGCGTGCGCCGCGCCGATGGCCTGGAACGCCCGCGGGCTGGGCTTGGGCTCGTAGCCGGAGGAGGCGATGTGGAAGACGTCGTCGAACAGGCCGGTCAGTTCCAGCCGCGCCAGCACGCGCCGGGCGTGGACGTCGTCGGCGTTGGTGAAGATCAACCGCCGCCCCGGCAGTCGCGCCAAACCCGCCAGCAGGTCCGGGTCGTGGGCCAGGGCCTCCAGGGACATGTCGTGGAAGATGGCGTGGAACTCGGCCGGGTCGACGCCGTGGTTCAGCATCATGCCCTTCAGCGTCAGCCCGTGTTCGGCCAGATAGGCCTTCTGGAGGGCGAAAGCCTCGTCGCGCGGCAGGCCCGTGGCCTTCTGCACGAAGTCGGTCATCCGGCTGGTGATCTCGGCCATGAAGCCGGACTCGGCCGGGTAGAGCGTGTTGTCCAGGTCGAACAGCCAGGTGTCGACGTGGGCGAGGTCGGCGGTCATCGCCGGATCAGGGTGCCCGCGCCGAACTCGGTGAAGAGTTCGACCAGCATGGCGTGCGGACGGCGGCCGTCGAGGATGACCACGGCCTCGACGCCCGATTCCGCCGCGGCGATGGCGGTCTCCAGCTTGGGGATCATGCCGCCGGTGGCGACGCCGTCGGCGATGGCCTGGCGCGCCTGGGCGACCGTCAGCTCGCGGATCAGGTCGCCGTTCCTGTCCAGCACGCCCGGCACATCGGTCAGCAGCAGCATCCGCTTGGCCTCCAGCGCGCCCGCCAGCGCCCCGGCCACCGTGTCGGCGTTGATGTTGTAGGTCTGGCCCTCGGCCGAGACGCCGATGGGGGCGACCACGGGAATGTAGTCGTCCTGCGAGGTGATCAGGTCTTCCAGCAGCGTGGTGTCGATGGCGCTGGGCTCGCCCACGAAGCCCAGGTCGACCACCTTCTCGATCTGGCTGTCCGGGTCCTTCTTGGTCCGCCGGACCTTCTCGACGGTGATCAGGCCCGCGTCCTTGCCCGAGAGGCCCACCCCGCGCACCTTCGCCTCGGCGCCGGCCTGGGTGATCCAGCTCGCGATCTCCTTGTTGATGGCGCCCGAGAGCACCATCTCGGCGATCTCCATGGTCGCGGCGTCGGTGACGCGCAGGCCGTCCACGAAGGTGGATTTGACGCCGGCCCGCTCCAGCATGGCCGAGATCTGCGGCCCGCCGCCGTGGACCACCACGGGGTTGATGCCCAGCATCTTGAGCAGGACGACGTCGGTGGCGAACAGCCGTGCGACCGCCTCCTCGCCCATGGCGTGGCCGCCGTATTTGATGACCACCGTCTCGCGGTCATAGATCTGGATGTAGGGCAGCGCCTCGGCCAGGGTCTTCGCGGTGGCCCAGCCCTGCGCTTCCGTCTCGTCGCTCAATTCATCGCCCTCGAACCTGCGGCGTCCCGATAGCGGACGAGGGCGCCCCTGTCACCCGGCTGCGGCCGTCGCGGGCGCCGGTCGGATGCAGCCTAGATCGCCACCTCGGGCAACAGTCGCTCGAAATGGGAGTCGACCGCCGCATAGCATTCACAGGCGGCGCGTTCGAGGCCGGGGCGGTCGATCACTTCGACGCCCCCGCGACGCGTCCGGATCAGCCCGCGGTCCTGAAGCGCCCGCGTCACCGCCGTCACCGTGGTGCGCTGGACACCCAGCATCCCGGCCAGGGCCTGCTGGGTCAGGTGGATCGTGCCGTCTCCGGCCCGGTCGTGGGCCGCCAGCAGCCAGCGGCAGCAACGGGCCTCGACCGCGTGCAGCGCATTGCACGCCACCGACTGCATGATCTGGGCAAGCAGGGCGTCGGCGTAGCGGGCGAAGAGGTCGCCGAAGCGCACGGATCCTTCCTTGGCCGCCTCCAGATGACGGGTCGGCACGGCGTAGGCCTCGCCGGGAATCTGCACGACGGCGCGACCGAAGGCGGGCTTGCTCCCCTCGCTCACGATGCCGCCCACCGCGCCCTCGCGGCCGATGGTGGCGGCTTCCACCTCGTCGCCGTCGCGGGTGACGATCAGCAGCGACACCATCGTGCGGTGCAGGAGGAAATAGGTCGTCTCCACCTCGTCGCCGGGCTCGAACAGGACCCTTCCGCGCGGCAGCTTGACCCGTTCCAGATGCGGAGCCAGGACGTCGAAGTCACGCGGCGCGAGCGTCGACAGCAGGCGATTGCCCCGCCCCGCCGCCTTGGCGTCGACGGCCGCACGTCGCGAAGCGACGCTCCCTTCGCTCATGGCCCTGGGGTCTCCGAAGCTGGAACCTGGGATGAACGCGCGAACGGCCGCGCTTGTTGCGTCGGGCGTCCGACGCAACGCCTGTTCGACGCAACGGCCGTTCAGAGGGTGCGCGACACCACTTCCTTCATGATCTCGGAGGTGCCGCCATAGATGCGCTGGACGCGGGCGTCCCGCCACAGCCGGGCGATCAGGTACTCGTTCATGTAGCCGGCGCCGCCGTGAAGCTGCAGGGCGGCGTCGCAGACCTCCCATTGCAGTTCGGTGTGGAACAGCTTGGCGGCCGAGGCCTCGGCCGCGGTCAGCTTCCCTTCCAGATGGCGCGCAATGGCCCAGTCGAGGTGCGCCCACCCGGCCTGGAGCTTCGCCTTCAGCCCGGCCAGGGTGAAACGGGTGTTCTGGAAGTCGAAGACGGTCTGGCCGAACGCCTTGCGCTCCTTGGTGAACTTCACGCCTTCGTCGAAGGCGCGCTGGGCGCCGGCCTGGGCCTGGAGCGCGATGCCCAGGCGCTCCTGCGGGAGCTGGTTCATCAGGTACGAGAAGCCCCTACCCTCGTCCCCCAGCCGGTTCTCGACGGGAACGCGGACGTCCTCGAAGAACAGCTCCGAGGTGTCGGCCGAGTTCTGGCCCACCTTGTCCAGGTTGCGGCCGCGCTTGAAACCCTCCCGCGTCGCTTCCACGAGGATCAGGGAGATCCCCTTGGCGCCCTGGGTCGGATCGGTCTTGGCCACGACGATGACGAGGTCGGCGTTCTGGCCGTTGGTGATGTAGGTCTTCGAGCCGTTGACCACATAGTGGTCGCCGTCGCGGATCGCCGTGGTGCGGACCGCCTGAAGATCCGAGCCCGTGCCGGGTTCGGTCATGGCGATGGCGGTGATGGCCTCGCCCGAGACCATCTTCGGAAGCCATTCCAGCTTCTGCGCTTCCGAGCCGTAGTTGGCGATGTAGTCGGCGACGATGTCCGACTGGAGCGTGATCCCGGCCGACGAGCCCGCATAGAACAGCTCTTCCGAGATCACGGCGTTGTAGCGGAAGTCGAGCCCCAGCCCGCCATATTCGGCCGGCGCCGTGGGGCACAGGATTCCCGCCTCGCCGCAGGCCAGCCAGAAGTCGCGGTCGATGATCCCGTCTTCCTCCCAGCGGTCGAGATGGGGCAGGAGCGCGCGCTCGTAGAACTTCCGGACCTGATCGCGGAACAGGTTCAGTTCCTCGTCGAAGACGGGGCGGGCGGCGGTGTCGATCATCGGGCGGGCTCCTTGGAGAGGGCCGCCGCTTAGCGTGATTACGCTGGGTCAGGCTACGCGGCGCAGGCCGCCAGGATCTCGGCGCGGAGTTCGGGAATGCCCGCGCCCTTCTCGGACGATGTGGCCAGGACGCGCGGGAAGGCGGCCGGGCGGCGAGCGATCTTGCGGGTGGTCTCGGCGTGGACCTGCTCCAGGTCGCGGCCCCGCAGCTTGTCGACCTTGGTCAGCACGATCTGATAGCTGACCGCGGCGAGGTCGAAGGCCTCCATCGCCTCGAGGTCCAGGTCCTTCACGCCGTGCCGGCTGTCGATGAGCAGGTAGGCGCGCTTCAGGTTCGGCCGGCCGCGCAGGTAGGCGCGGCCGAGGTTCTGGAACTTGTTCTTCTCGCCCCGGCTGACCTTGGCGAAGCCGTATCCCGGCAGGTCGACGAGGCGCAGGGCGTCGTCGGCGACGAAGAAGTTGATCTCGCGCGTCCGGCCGGGCGCGGTGGAGGCCCGCGCCAGGTGCGTCCGCCCGGTGACGGCGTTGATGAGCGAACTCTTGCCCACATTGGACCGGCCGGCGAAGGCCACTTCGGGAAGGTCGGCGGGCGGCAGGCCGTCCATACGGACGGCGCCCATCAGGAACGTGACGGGGTGGGCGAAGAAGACCCGCGCCGCCTCGAGGGCCTCGGCGTCGAACGCGGACTCCGGGGCGGCGGGGCCGGTCACCCGGCCTCCTTCGGCTTGCCCTGCAGACGGCGGATGATCTGATCGATCGGATTGTCCACCTTGAACCGGCGCATGATCACGTACTGCTGCGCCACGGTCAGGATGTTCGACCACGTGTAGTAGACGAGGAGGCCGATCGCGAACTGGGCCAGGATGAAGGTGAACAGGATCGGCATGAGCTGGAAGATCCGTTGCTGGATCGGGTCCGGCGCCGGCGGATTCATCGACGTCGTGAGCCAGGTCGTGAAGCCGTAGAGGATCGGCAGCACGCCGATGTGCAGGAAGCCCGGCGGCGTTCCATAGGCGAACAGGCTGCCGATCATCGGCAGCGCGCCCGGGTCCCAGGGGATCAGGCCGAACAGGTTGAAGACGGTCGTGGGGTCGGGCGCCGAGAGGTCCTTGATGTAGCCCACAAACGGCGCGTGCCGCATGTCGATGGCGAGCTGGAGCACCTTGAAGAGGGCGAAGAAGACCGGGATCTGCAGGAAGATCGGCAGGCAGCCCGCGAGCGGGTTCACCTTTTCCTTCTGGTAGAGGGCCAGGAGCTCCTGCTGCTGCTTCTGCGGGTCGTCCTTGTACTTCGTGCGCAGCTCGGTCATCGCCGGCTGCACCTTCTTCATCTTCGTCATCGCCTCGTACTGCTTGTTGGCGAGCGGGAAGAAGACGAGGCGGACCACGATCGTCAGGATCAGGATGGCGACGCCGAAGTTGCCGACATGGCCGTAGAGCCACGAGAGGAAGTCGTAGACGGGCCGCGTCAGGAACCAGAGCATCCCCCAGTCGATGGCCTCGTCCAGATGCGCCACCTTCAGCGTGTCCTGGTAGTCGCGCAGGATCGGCGCGTTCTTGGCGCCGGCGAAGATGTGGGTCGAGACGGTGATCTGGCGGCCCGGCGCGATCGCCTGGGCCTGGCCCACGAAATTGGCGTCGAGCACGTTGACGCCCGGCGCGCGGGTCAGCCGGTACTGGCCCTGGACCTCCTGGTTCTGGGCCGGGATCATGGCCGCCAGCCAGTAGTGGTCGGTGATGCCGATCCATCCGCCCTGGGCCGTGTAGGTCGGGCTGGAGCCGTCCTTCTGCCATTTGGCGTACTTCAGCGGCCGGCGCTTCTCGATCCACCCCATGCCGCCTTCGTGGACCACGCCGTTGCGGCCCAGCGTGGGCGGAACGCCCTGGCGCTGCACCGACCCGTACGGCGCCAGCGTGACCGGCTGGCCTGTGGTATTGGCCACGGTGTCGGTGACGGTGAACATGTACTTGTCGTCCACGGCGAGGACGCGGGTGAACGTCAGCCCCTGGCCGTTGGTGTAGGTGAGCGTCACGGGCTGGCCGGGCGCCAGGGTCGAGCCCTGGGCCAGGGTCCAGACGGTCTGCGGCCCCGGCAGGCCATGAACGTTGGCTCCCGTCCAGCCCATGTCGGCGAACCATGCGTACTGGGTCCCCTCGGGCCGGAACAGCTCCACCGGCGGCGAGTCCTTCGCCAGGGTCTGGCGGTGCATGAGCAGGTACAGATCGTCGATCCGGGCGCCGCGCAGCGACAGCGAACCCTTCAGATAGGGGGTGGCGATCGGCACGCGGGGCGATGCGGTGACCGCGGCCTCGCGCGTCACCGCCTGGGGCACGGCCGGCGCAGCCGGGCCGGCGACGGGCGCCGACGCCGCGGCCGGCGCCTGGCGCGCCCGCTCCTCGGCCTGACGGCGCGCCTGCGGGTCGATGATGAACACCTGGTAGACCAGGAGCAGCAGGGCCGCGCACACGAAGAAGATGATCGTGTTGCGGGTGTTGTCGTCTCTCATGGGCGGGACGCGGGGCTTCCGTCGGCGGGAGGGGGCGGCGCTGAGGTCTGCTGGTGGGGGGCCGCGCGGTCGGCGCCGAGCCTTATCAGCGCGGTTTTCACATCGTCAAGCAAACGGGGCCAGGGGCGACCGATGGTCCCGCCGCGCGCGATCAGCACATAGTCCACGCCGGGGGCGCCGTGCTGCGGCACGATCAGGCGGGCGGCCTCGCGCAGGCGTCGCTTGGCGCGGTTGCGCTCGACCGCGCCTCCGATGCGCCGGGTGGCGGTGAAGCCGATGCGGATCATCGGATCGCCGTCGTCCCGCGGACGCGCCTGCACGACGACGGCCCCCTTCGCGAAAAAGGGGGCCTGGGCGCAGGCGAGGAACTCGCTGCGCGTCTTCAATCTCTGGATGACAGTCCCGGCGTCCGCCATGCGGACACCTTACCGCAGGCGCGCCTAGGCGCTCAGGCGCTTGCGACCCTTGGCGCGGCGACGAGCCAGGATCTTCTGCCCATTCTTGGTGGACATGCGCAGGCGGAAGCCGTGACGGCGCTTGCGCACGAGTCGGGACGGCTGAAAGGTCCGCTTCACGAGAGTGGCTCCGGTCGAAAATCGAGCGGCGGTGGATAGTGGAACGGCCCGGATGTGTCAACCGCCCAGGAAGAGCGATCAGGGCCCGGTCCCTACGAGTTGAGCGGGAACATCTCGCTGGGCGTGCAGGACACGCCAGACACCCACGTGATCCACGCCCTCCTTGTAGAAGACCAGGAAAGGAAAACGCCTGACGGGGCGGGTTCGAAGGCCTGGAACGCCTAGCTCATGCGAATAGCGCGGGAATCCGGCCGCCGGGTTCCGGGCGATGCCGGCGAACGCCTCCAGGGAGTCCGGCGGCGAGATGTTCATCGTGCTCATGGGATGAGGATGGCAATCTGCTCACTCTGCCAGCGTCACCACCACCGGCCCGCGGCGCTTGGCCACCAGGGTGTGCTCGTACTGGACGGTCGGCTCGCCGCGCGGGGGGCGCAGGGTCCAGCCGTCGTCGTTCGCCTCCTCGACCCAGTCGGCGCCCAGGCTGAGGAACGGCTCCAGGGTGAAGACCAGGCCCTCGGTGATGCGGCGGCGTTCGCCCGGCTCGCGCCAGGTGGGGATCTCGGTCGGCTCCTCATGGAGCGCGGCGCCGACGCCGTGGCTCGCCAGGTTGCGCACCAGGCTGTACCCGTTTCTCCGCGCGAAGGCTTCGATCTGGCGGCCAGGTTCGCCCAGGGCGGCGCCCGGCCGGACGGCCCGGATGCCGGTCCACAGCGCGCGACGCCCGTCACGGCAGAGACGTTCCACCCGCCGACTGACCGGCGGAACCGCGAAGCTGGCGCCGGTGTCGCCGAAGAAGCCGTCCAGTTCGGCGGAGACATCGATGTTGACCAGGTCGCCGGCCTCGATCCGGCGCTCGCCGGGAACGCCGTGCGCCACGTCGGGCCCTACGGATATGCAGGTGGCGCCGGGAAAGCCGTAGGTCAGCTCGGGCGCCGGGCGTGCGCCGCCGGCTTCCAGCATCGTCCGGCCCAGGCCGTCCAGGTCGCGGGTGGTGATCCCGGGCTCGAGCGCCTCGCCCATCGCCTTGAGCGTGCGGGCGACCAGCCGCCCCGCCGCCTTCAGCTTCTCCAGGTCGTCTTCGCTACCGATGGTCATCGACGCGGGCTCACAGATCGGGGCGGATGATGGTCTTGCCCACGACCTTGCGCTGGGCCAGCGTCTCGTAGGCCTCGCGCCACCGGTCGAGCGGATATTCCGCATGGACCCGCGGCTTCACCCTGCCTTCTTCGGCCAGGCGCCAGATCGCGGCGGTGTTCTCGCGGCCCTTCTCGGGGAACTGACGCCCGTATTCGCCGGCCCGGACGCCGTGGACCGAGAAACCCTTGATGAGGGCGATGTTGACCGGAAGCGTGGGCAGCCGGCCCGAGGTGAAACCGATCGAGAGGATGCGCCCGCCGAAGGCGATGCAGCGGACGCTCTCGTCGAAGATGTCGCCGCCGACCGGATCGTAGATCACGTCCGCCCCGCGGCCGCCCGTCAGCGCCTTCACGCGTTCGCGGAAGCCCTCCGTGACGTTCACCAGGGCGTCGGGGGCGTATTCCCGCCCGATCACCGCCAGCTTCTCGTCCGAGGCCGAGGCGGCGATAACCTTGCAGCCCATCGCCCGGGCCAGGTCGACGGCGGCCAGGCCAACGCCCCCCGCCGCGCCGTGCACCAGAACCCATTCCCCCGGCCGGGCGTCCGCCGCGCGCACCAGGGCCACATAGGCGGTCAGGTAGGCCACGGGATAGCCGGCCGCCTCGCCATAGCTCAGCCGCGCCGGCTTGGGTTGCAGGATCGCCGCCGGCAGCACCACATATTCCGCGAAGACGCCGCGACCGCCCGAACAGACGGCGTCGCCCGGCCTGAACGCTGTCACGCCCGGACCGACCGCATCCACCTCGCCCGCCATCTCCAGGCCGCCGATGAACGGCAGGTCCGGCTTGTGCTGGTGCTCGCCGCGCGTCTGCATCAGATCGGGGAAATTCACGGCGGCGGCGCGCACCCGCACGCGCACCTCGCTAGGTCCCGGCTCGGGACGGGCGATCTCGCGCACGGCGACGCCCTGGTAGTCCGGGGCCAGGCGATCGACGACGAGCGCGCGCATGGTGCCGGCCATCAGCCCTGGGTTCCCGGCAGGCCGCGCAGGCCGTCGAGGATCATGGCCACCGCGAAGTCGGCCGCGACGGCGGTGTCGATGGGACGCCGCTCCAGCATCTTGTCGCAGACCTCACGGGCCACCGCGATGCAGGCGGCCGTCATGTACTCGGAGTCCGAGACCGGCCCCCGGCCCGCCTCGATGGCGTCCTCGATCGCATCCTTCACCTCGGCGAACACGGCGGCCATCTCGGGCGTCTCGCCGTGGATATGGGGATGCGACTCCCCGGCCGGGCGCCGTGCGGCCCAGCTCACATGCTCGTCGGCCATGAACTCGAAGTAGGCCACGATGGCGGCGCGGACGAAGTCCTCGAAGGACAGCCCCTGGGTCCGGAGCGACTTCAGCACCGGGGCGAACCGCCGGGCGCCGTCGTCGGCGAGGGCGGCGAACACCTCCTCCTTCGAACGGTAGTAGTTGTAGAAGGTGCCCGCGGCGAGGCCCGTCCGCCGGATGATGTCGCGCACCGTGGCCGCCTCGTAGCCCAGTTCGCCGAACACCTCGCGCGCGGCGTCCAGGATGGCCTGCCGGTTCTGGACCTTGGTCTGCTCCCGCTTGCCCCCTGCGAGCTTTCCAACGGGGAGGTAGGCGACCTGCGACATGCGAATCCTGACGCGCGAAAGTTGACGCGTGTCATTCTAACGGGGTGTCCGTTACGACAGCAAAGGGTTTCCGCATACGGAAGGGCCCCGGGCGCAGAGGCCGGGTACGCCACCGCTCTGGCGGCGCCCGGAGGCGGGGCCCTACGCGCCGGAGGTTCCGGCCGTTCGACGGCGCGGGCCTCTCAAACCGTTCGCTGGGCGCGGTCCTTCTCGTTGGCGCCCTTGATGGCGTCGCGGGCGGCGGCCCACTCCGTGTCGCCCCATTCGGACAGCCGCGCGAAACCGCCGCCGCCCTTCAGATGGCCGCCGCCGTCGATGGCGATGGTCTGGCCGTTCACATAGGCCGAGCCGGGATCCAGCAGGTAGACGGCGAGATTGGCCAGTTCGCGCATCTCGCCGTTGCGGTTCAGCGGAATGGTGGGGTCGGCCTTTTCGGGCGCGCCGCCCATCGCCCCGGTCGAGCCGGGGTTCAGGCGGGCCCACGCGCCCTCGGTCGGGAAAGGCCCCGGCGCGATGGCGTTGAAGCGGACGCCCCGCCCGCCCCATTCCACGGCCAGCGACTGGGTCATGACGTTCAGCCCCGCCTTCGACATGGCCGATGGCACCGTGAACGGCCCGCCGTGCCAGACCCAGGTGGTCAGGATCGACACCACCGAGGCGTGCTTGCCCTCGGCCAGCCAGCGCTTGCCCGCATCCAGCGTCACGAAGAACGAGCCGCGGAAGACGATGTTGGCGATGGCGTCGAAGCCGCGCGGGCTGAGGTCCTCGGTGCGGCTGATGAAGTTGCCCGCCGCGTTGTTGACCAGGCCGGTCAGGGCCCCGCCCGCCCACACCTGGTCCATCGCCTCGTGGATCGCCTCAGGGACGCGGATGTCGCAGGCCATGCCCACGCACTTGCCGCTCTCGGGGTGGGCGTCCATCAGTTCCTTCGCGGTCGCCTCGATGACGCTCCCGCGGCGGCCCCAGATGTAGACGTCGGCGCCCAGCGCCACACAGGCCTCGGCCATCACCTTCCCCAGTCCGGTGCCGCCGCCGGTGATGAGGATGCGCTGCCCCCTCATCAGGCCAGGCTTGAACATCAGGTCGTCCAGGCTCAACTCGGCCATCGTCACCTCCCGCTTTGATCGTTGGAGCCAGCAGGCCGTCCTGACGCGGGGTCGGTCAAGCGGCCCGGCCCGAGAGGTTCACCACGAAAAACATGAAGGGACACGAAAGGGCGTGGGCCCCGCGAGGCCGCGAAGCGGCGGCTTCCAAAATCAAGGAACCGCGGAAGGACGCATAGGAACGCGGAAGGCGAGGCTTTCGATTCCGCGCCCTTCCGCGTTTTCCGTGGTTTGCATGAGGGAGCCTCCGCTCACGCGGAGGCTCGGGGGCGGCCCGGCCTTTCGTGTGCTTTCGTGTCTTTCGTGGTTCCCGCCTACTCCTTGTGGACGACGCCGGCCTTCATCACGAAGTCGATCCTCTCCAGCACCGAGACGTCGGCCAGCGGGTCGCCGCGCACGGCCACGATGTCGGCGGCGTGGCCAGGGGTGAGCGCGCCGGCGACGCCCCTGAGCTGCAGGTGGTCGGCGGCGTTCACCGTGGCCGCCTGGATCGCCTGCAAGGGCGTGAGGCCCGCCTTGACCAAGAGGGCGAACTCCCGGGCGTTGTCGCCGTGGGCCGACACGCCGGTGTCGGTGCCGAAGGCGATCTTCACCCCGCCGGCGTGCGCCCGGCGGGCCATGTCCAGCATGCGCGGGCCGGCCTCCAACGCCTTCTGGGTCTGGGCCGGGGTGAGGAAGTTGTCCGGCCCGGACGCGACCCGGTAGACGAAGTCGCCGGCCATCAGCGTCGGCACGAGGTAGGCGCCGTTCTTCTTCATCGCCGCGACGCCCTCGGCGTCCAGCCAGGTGCCGTGCTCGATCGAATCCCCGCCGGCCTTCATGAAGCTGACGATGCCATCGCCCCCGTGGGCGTGGGCGGTCACGCGGCGGCCCATGCGGTGGGCGGCGTCGACGATGGCCTCCAGCTCGGGCGCGGAGAACTGCTGGCCCAGCCCCGCGGCCGTATTGGACAGCACCCCGCCGGTGGCGGTGATCTTGATGACGTCGGCGCCCTTCCACACCTGCTCGCGCACCGCGCGGCGGCAGTCGTCGGGGCCCGAGCAGACCGAGCCCGGCCGCAGCACGTGCATCACGTCCTCGCGGTATCCGTTGACGTCGCCGTGGCCGCCGTGGACCGAGATCGCCGAGCCGGCCGCCACGATCCGCGGGCCGGGCACGTCGCCGGCGGCGGTCGCCTTGCGCAGGGCGAAGACGGCCTCGTTGTCGCCGCCCAGGTCGGCCACGGTGGTGAAGCCGGCCATCAGGGTGCGCCGCGCGTACCGGGCGCCGATCAGGGCCTGCTCGGCCGACGACTGGGTCACCTCCTCCAGGCGCGAGTTGGGGTTCTGCTCGGCGGTGATGTGGACGTGGCTGTCGATCAGGCCCGGCAGGACAAAGCGGTCCTTCAGGTCCACGATCCGGCCGCCCGGCTCGGAGACGTAGCCGTCGGCGACGCGGACGACCTTGCCGTCCTGGACCACCAGCGTTTTCGCCGCCTCCACCCGGCCCGAAGCGGGATCGACCAGCACCCGGCCGGCGTGGACGAAGGTCTGGGCCGGCGGCTGGGCCGCGGCGGGCAGGGCGATGGCGGCGGCGACCGCGGCCGCCAGGACGATGGATCTCACGTGGACGCTCCCCGGAAAGACTGCGGCCAAGCCTAGCGATCCGCAGGCGCGTCGGCCATCGGCGAGGCCGCGAAACGGCGCCTTCCAGCCTCGAGAACCGCGGAAAACGCGGAAAGCCGCGGAAGGCGAAGCTGCGATTCCGCGTCCTTCCGCGTTTTCCGCGGTGGAATGACGGAGCCCCCTTGCGCGGAGGCTCGAAGCACGGCCCGAGGTCCTAGAGGATCGGCGGCAGGGCGACCGTGAGGACGCCCACCAGGGCGGGGCCGCAGACGTCGGGATTGAAGCCGCAGCGGCGCTTCGACAGGTCGGTGTCCTGGTACTTCACCTCGACGGTGACCGTCTTCCAGGTCGCCTCGGCGCCCAGGCTCCAGTAGCTGCGGTCGACGCCGCGCTCGCGCCAGGCGCGGCCGGCCAGCGCCTTGGCCTTGAGACCCGGCCGCACCGCATAGTGGGCCTCGCTCTCCAGCCGCCACGCCCGCCCGCCGCCGTAGGACGCCTCGGGGACGAAGCTGGCCGCGCCGGCGAACGTCCACGGCCCCTCGGTGCGCCGGGCCACCGCCTTGACCTGAACGAAGTTCAGCGTAGGTCCCGGGGTGCGGTCGTCGGGGAAGACCGTGGCCATGACCTCGCCCGTGAGCCTCGTCCGGCCACCGTCCAGGACGAAATGGCGGCCGGCATAGAGGTCGAGTTCGAAGTCGGGACCCTGGGCATAGCCGTAGTCGACCTGTGTGGCGAAGACGCCGGCGTACCAGTTGTCGGGGCGCCACCAGTGGACGTAGCCCTGCATGGCCGGGCCGTTGTTCGAGTTCGAGACGCCCTGGTAGCGATAATCGCTGGCGAGCATCACCGCCGAGAAGAGCCCGCCCCAGTCGCCCGCACGGGCGGCCGGAGCGGGCAGGAGCGCGGCCGTCAGGCTGAGGGCGGCGGGGATGGCGAACCGGGTCATGCTCCAGCGGTAGCTGGGCGCTATGGTTCGGTAGTACTGAATTCTTTGAATGAATGATTTCGATGAAAGTAAATTCCGTCGGCTGGACGGCGGGCTGCTCCTGGTCTTCCGCGAGCTCCTCCGCACGGGGCGCGCCGCGCGAGCGGCCGAACGTCTCGGGCTGTCGCAGCCGGCGATCAGCCACGCGCTCGGTCGCCTGCGCGACCTGTTCGACGACCCGCTGTTCATTCGCCGGCCGCACGGCTTCGAGCCCACGCGGCGGGCGCTGGAGCTGGGGCCGCAGGTCGACGCCCTGATCGCCCTGGCCGGTGCGGCGATGAGTCCGGACGCCGCCTTCGACCCGATGCGCAGCCGCCGGGTGTTCCGGATAGCCGCGCCCGAGTTCGTGACCGCCCTGATCGGCGCCGAGCTGATCCTCGGGCTGAAGCAGGCCGCGCCGGGCGTGACCTTCACGGTCGGCCACAGCGATGAGGCCGAGGTGCTGCGCGCCCTGAAGAGCGGCGAGATCGACTTCGCCCTGGGGCGTTTCGGCGCCGCACGCCCGGGCTATGTGGTCGAGCCCCTGTTCGAGGACGCCTACTGCGTCGTGGCGCGCCGGGGACACCCGGAGGTCGCCGGCGCCATCGACGAGGCCGCGTGGCGCCGGATCGGCCACGTCTATGCCTGGAACGCGGCCGAGACCGGACCCGACGTCGAGTCGGACGCCTCCGTCGCGATGGTCGCCGCCGTGCCCCAGTGGCTGAACGTCCTGATGCTGGTGGCCGCCACCGACGCCATCGGGACGGTCCCGCGCCGGCTGGCCGAACGGCACGCCGACCGGCTCGGCCTGCAGGTCGTGGACACGCCCTTCCCGCCCTGGGCCATCGCAGTTTCGGTCATGCGGCGCTCCGGCGCGGCGGACCCCGGCGCCGCCTGGTTCCTGGAGCAGGTGCGCGCCGCCGCGACGGCCTGAAGACCCGCGTCAGATCTGGCGCGCCCGGCCCTCCCAGTAGGGCGCGCGCACTTTGCCGCGCTGGATCTTGCCGGCCTCGGAGCGGGGCAGCTCGGTCACGAAGTCCAGGCTGCGCGGGACCTTGAAGCTGGGCAGCGCGTCGCGGGCGAAGGCCAGGATCTCCTGCGCCAGCAGGTCCGAGGGCTGGTAGCCGGGCTTCAGCAGGATCACCGCCTTCACCTGTTCGCCCCACTCGTCGTGCGGCACGCCCACCGTCGCGCTGTCGGCCACCGCCTCGTGCTTGATCAGCTCGTTGTCGACCTCCTGCGGATAGATGTTCACGCCGCCGGAGATGATCGTCTCGGCGCTGCGGCCGGTCAGGAACAGGTACCCGTCGTCGTCGAAGTAGCCCATGTCGCCCATGGTGAAGTAGTCGCCGACGCGCGACGCCTGGGTCTTCGTCTCGTCCTTGTAGTAGGTGAAGCCGCCGCCGGGCGGGAGCTGGTGGTAGATCGTGCCCGAGACGTTGGGGGGACACTCGTTCCCCTGCTCGTCCAGGATCTTCGAGCCCAGCAGCTCGGGCCGCTTGCCCACCGAACCCGGCTTCCGGAGCCACTCTTCGGAATTGATCATGAAGCCCGCCCCGCCCTCGGAGCCGGCGTAGTATTCGTTGAGGATCGGCCCCAACCACTCGATCATCGCATGCTTGACCTCGGGCGGGCATGGCGCGGCGCCATGCACGACGTATTTCAGCGAGGAGAGGTCGTATCTCGCCTTCACCGCCTCGGGCAGCGCGAGCAGCCGCTGGAACATGATCGGGACCAGGTGCATGTGCGTGACGCGACGCTCGGCGATCGTGGCCAGCGTGTGCTCGGAATCCCATTTGTCCAGGAAGACCAGGGTCGCGCCCGCGCCCATGGCCGCGCGGACGTCGAAGGCCAGCGGCGCGGCATGATAGGCCGGGCCGGCGCAGAGCTGGACCGAGGCCGCGTCGTAGCCGCGCAGGGCGTACATCGCCTGCGGGCTCACCATCGGCGCGGCGCGATGCACGCCCTTGGGACGGCCGGTCGTGCCGGAGGTGTAGAGCATCTGGTTGCCCAGCACCGGGTCCTGGATGTCCGACGGGTCCAGCCCGTCCAGCGCGGCGACGTAGGGCGTGAACCCGTCGATGGCCCCGCCCACCGCGACCTTGAGCTTCAACCCCGTCCCCTGGTCGGCCGCCGGGCCGGCCGTGGCGATCCGGGCCTCGGCGAAGACCGCCTTCGCCTCGCAGTCGTTCAGGATGTAGGCGATCTCGTCGACGGTCAGGTGCCAGTTGATCGGCGTGATGCGGAAACCGCCGCGCAGGGTCGCGGCCTGGATCTCGAGGAACTCGCCGCGGTTGGACATGACCAGGGCCACGGCGTCGCCCGCCTGCAGGCCGGCCGCGCGCAGCCGGCGCACGATGCGGTTCGCGTTGGCGTTGACCTCTGCGAAGGTGCGCGTTCGCCCGTCGGGGTCGATCACCGCCGGCTTGTCGGGCTGCACCTCCGCCCAGACCGCCGTGGTCATACCTTCGAGCGCCGCGGCTTCCAGCCGCGCCTCCAGCCCGCGCCCGTCGATCACCGCATCCATCCCGTTTCCTCCGCACCTCGACTTTACGTCGTATATTATGCTCGATCTTCGAAGATCGAAGATGGCACGGACGCCGGGGCGGCGGCTAGATGGGTGATGGGTCCGCCGCCGCCTCCACAGCTTCGCGCAGGGCCGTTCGGACCAGTTCGGGCCGCTCCATCGGCAGGAAGTGCGACGTTCCGGGGACCGTCTCGTGACGGACCCTCGTGTTGGCGTCAACCTCGGCGCGGTGCTCGTCGATCCGCGCC
Source organism: Phenylobacterium sp. (assembly GCF_037189685.1). Classification (GTDB taxonomy): domain Bacteria; phylum Pseudomonadota; class Alphaproteobacteria; order Caulobacterales; family Caulobacteraceae; genus Phenylobacterium. The sequence continues at coordinate 103,943 of NZ_JBBCIT010000016.1, forward strand.
GTCGAGGCGATCTCGGCGCGCAGCATCCGGACCGGGCAACGGACGTCGCGGAGCGCCTGGAAGGGATCGTAGTTGTGGGTCCGGAAGTTCGAGGCTTCCCATGCGGGCGCGCAGGTCAGCGTGACCTCGCCCGCCTCGGTCTCGCGGAAACCGGCGTCCACATAGTCGGCGAGCTGCTCGGCGCTCCAGGTGCGGAAGGCGCCCCGGCCGCTGTAGGCCGCTGTCGCGGCGGCCTTGTCCGGGAAGACGGCACGCCGGCGCGCGGCGCCTTCCGCCAGCGGGTTGGACTGGCCCGGGGCGGCGCGCTTGGGGTCGAAGAACACGGGGTCGAACAGCACGAGGCGCCGCGCGCGTTCGGGCGCGGCGGCGGCCGCCAGCAGGCAGGTCGTGCCGCCCATCGAATGTCCGGCCAGGACCACGGGCCCCTCCGTCTCCGACTGGAGCAGGGCGATGAGATCGTCGCGGAACTCGGGCCAGCCCTCGCGGCCTTCCACCACGGCGGGAAGGGTCGAGGCGCCGTGGCCGCGCATGTCGACCGCCAGGAGGCGCATCGAGGCCGCCAGCGGCGCCAGGATCGAGCGGTAGGTGCGGGCGTTGAAGCCGTTGGCATGGCAGAAGACCACGTCCACCGGCCGTTCCGGCGAACCGAAATCCAGCACCGCCATCGCCCCGCCCCGCGAGGCCAGGTCCACATGCCGCGCCCGCGGCTCGAATTCGACGCTTCCGTCCATGCCCCTTTCCTAACGGGGCGCCGCGGGGAAAGGAAAGCCGATCAGGCGGCTGCGGGCTGCGCCGTCGCGTCGTCGCCCGGCCTGCGGATGGCCAGGGCGGCGAACCCGGCGACGACGGCCAGGACGCCGGCGATCAGGAAGCTCTCCAGATAGCGGCCCTGGAGATCGCGCAGGACGCCCGCGCCGAACGCGGCCGTCGCGGCCCCGATCTGATGCCCGAAGGCCACCCAGCCGAACACGACGGGACCCTCCCCATCGCCGAAAGACTCGCTGGCCAGCCGGGCCGTGGGCGGCACCGTGGCCAGCCAGTCCAGGCCGTAGAACACGGCGAACAGCGACAGGCTCACGAGATCGAACTCCAGGAAGGGCAGGGCCAGCAGGGAGAGCCCTCGCAGGACGTAGTAGACGAATAGCAGCTTGCGCGGGTCGTAGCGGTCGGTGAGCCAGCCGGACGCGGTCGTGCCGACGATGTCGAACACGCCCATCGCCGCCAGCAGCAGGCCGGCCTGGACCAGCATCAGGCCCTGGTCGCCGCAGAACGAGATCAGATGCGTGCCGATCAGGCCGTTGGTGGTGAAGCCGCAGACGAAGAATGTGCCGAAGAGCAGCCAGAAGGCCGGCGTGCGGGAGGCGCGGGCGAGGACCCCCAGCGCCATCCCCACCGCGTCGGTCGCCCGGCCCGGCGGCGCCGCAGGCTCGACGTGTTCGCCGCCATACGGCGGCTGGCCGATGTCGGCCGGGCGCTCGGGCATCAGGAACGCCACCAGCGGAACGAGCGCCGCGGCGGCCGCAGAGACGGCGATCGCCACGGGTTTCCAGCCGCCGCTCTCGGCGAGGGCCGCCATGCCCGGCAGGAAGACCAGGGACCCGGTGGCCGTCGAGGCGCTGAGCAGACCCATCGCCAGGCCGCGGCGGCGCACGAACCACCGGTTCACGACCGTCGCCCCCATCGACAGCGCCACCGCGCCGCTGCCAAGTCCCGACAGGACGCCCCAGGTCGCGACGTAGTGCCAGGGTTGGGCCATGAAGAGGCTGGCCGCGGTCGAGCCGCTCATCAGGATCAGGCCGCCCAGCAGCGTCCGCTTCAGGCCGACGGTCTGCATCAGCGCCGCGGCGAAGGGCCCCACGAGCCCGTATAGGAAGATGCCGAGCGCCGCGGCGGCCGAGAGTTGCGCCCGCTCCCAGCCGAAGGCCTGGTGGAGCGGGGTCATCAGCACGCCGGGCGCCGACCGCAGACCCGCCGCGGCCAGAAGCGCCAGGAAGGTGACGGCGGCGACCACCCAGGCGTAGTTCTGGCCCAGCCGGCCCGCGCGCGCTATCATCGTGTGACTGACCGGTACGGTTTGATCCTTGCGCGGATTGATACGTACTGGTCCGTAACATTGTCAAGGCGGGAAACCATGAGCAACCGCAAGCCCCCGGTCGAAAGCCAGGGCCCTAAAGCGGCCGAGCGCATCCTGTCGACGGCCAGCGAGCTGTTCTACCGGGAGGGGGCGCGCGCCATCGGCGTGGACCAGATCGTGGCGCGCGCCGGCGCCACGAAACCCAGCCTCTATCGGGCGTTCGAATCCAAGGACCAGCTCATCGCGGTCTACCTTCAGGGTGAGGGCGAACGCTTCTGGACCTATTTCGACGCCGCCGTCGCCGCCCATCCCGACGATCCCAAGGCCCAGCTCCTCGCCTATTTCGACGGCCTGGGGCGGCGGGCGGTGGAGCCGGGCTATCGCGGGTGCGGCCTTTCGAACGCCGCGGTCGAGTACCCCGACCCGGCGCATCCCGGCCGGCAGGTCGCTGTGGAGCAGAAGGCCCGCCTGCGCGACCGCCTGCGCGAACTGACCCGTGCGATGGGCGCCCGCAAGCCGAAGAAACTGGCCGACAGCCTGTTGCTGCTCATCGAAGGCGTCTTCCTCACCAGCCAGCTTTTCGGCGCGGACGGCCCGGCCGCCGCGGCGCGGGGCGCGGCCGAAGTCCTGATCGACGCCCACACGCGCGAGCCGCCGAAGGACGCCGCCGGCAAGGCGCCATGACCGGAAGATCCCCCTGGCCGTGATCGGCGACGAGGCCGGCCACCGCGGGCGCCGCCGCACCCTCGTCGCAAGGCGCAGGATCACGGCCGCGGAGCTCGACGCCGGAAGCCTCGCGCCCTCGACACCCGGCCAGATCCACGCCGGGCTAGATTTCCATCTCCGCGCCCGCCAGATCGCAGCCGGCGAGGCGGGCGCCGTCCATCTCGGCTTCCAGGAACCGGGCCCGGGGGGCATGGGCGCCTCGAAGATCCGCGCCGCGGAGGGACGCGCGGCTGAAGTCGGTACGGACGAAGCGGTTGTCGCCTATGGTCAGCGGGCCCATCTTCGCGCCGCGCAGGTCGGCGCGGGCCAGTTGCGCGTGGGTGAACCGGGCCCCGCGCAGGTCGGCCTCACGCAGGTTCGCGCCCCGGAAGTCGCTGCCCGACAGGTCGGCGCCCTGAAGCTGGACACCTTCCAGGTCCATGCCGAAGAAGATGGACCGGGGCGCCGACAACCCGGAGAGACGCCGCTTCTTCAGCGCCTTCATCGGCCGGAAATCCACTTCGGACAGCTTCACGACCTGGCCCTGCCGGCCATGGGTGTCACAGAACGCCTCGTGCTCGGAAAGCACTTCGGCGAGCGACTTGTCGTCGATGTAGAAGATCGGCGGCGGCGCCCGGAGCACGCCGGTCAGGTCGCAGTCGTCCAGCCGCGCCTGGCTCAGGTTCACACCGTTCAGCACGGCCCGCTTCATCGACGCCCCGGTCAGGTCGGCGCCGCCGAGGTCCGCGTGCGAAAGATCGGCGCCGTCCAGCACGGCGCGCATCAGCTTGGCGCCCGTCAGGACGGCGCCCGACAGATTGGCGTCGGTGAAGTCCGAAGTCATCGCCACCGCGCCGCTCATCTGCGCTCCGGCGAGGTTCGCCCCGGCCAGGACAGCGTAGTTCAGCTCACCTGGCCGATGCTCGTGACGCAGGATGCGGAAGCCGTCCAGCTTGTCCTGAAGCGCGATGCGGCCTTCACGCAGGTCGCAGCCGGCCAGTTCGGCGCCCGCGAGATTGGCGCCGCGCATGCAGACGCCGCGCAGGTCGGCCCGCTTCAGGTTCACATGCCGCATGTCGGCTTCGCGAAGGTCGGCGCCGAACAGGATCGCCCGCGAGAGGTTGGCCCGCGCCAGGGTCGCGCCCGAAAGCCGGGCGCCGGTCAGGTCGGCGTCGCGAAGATCCAGGCCCTCCAGCGAACAGTTCGCCAGGTCGGCGTAGTGCAGGTTGAGCCGCCGCCCCCCGGAACGGCCGGCCAGATAGCGCTGATGCGCCTCCAGCGCTTCGCGCAAGGCGGGGGCGTCGAGCGCGGTGTGATGCTGCTGAGGCTGGGACGACATTCGGGACCTTGCCGTTCACCATGCCGCAAGCGGGCTTAAGGTGCGGTTGCAGGACAGCCTTAAGCGATCCTGAAACCCGATTCAGAGCCAGCCGCGATGCTTGAACCAGAGGACCGGAAGCGCGGCGGCGACCACCATCGCGAGAACGGCGGCGGGGTAGCCCAGGGCCCAGCCGAGTTCGGGCATCACCCGGAAGTTCATGCCGTAGATCGAGGCGATGAGGGTGGGCGGCATGAACACCACCGCGACCACCGAGAAGAACTTGATGATCCCGTTCTGCTCGATGTTGATGAGGCCCAGGGCGGCGTCGAGCAGGAAGGCCACATGCGCCGACTGCTGGCTCGCGTGCTCGGACAGCGACTGGGCGTCGCGCTGGAGGCTGTCGAGGTGCGCCCGCGCCTCCGCGGCCCCGGCGATCCGTGGGGCCAGCGCCGCGAAGCTGAGCATCCGGGCCAGGCTGACCAGGCTCGAACGGGCCAGGGCGGTCAGGGACTGGGCCTTGGCCAACCCTGTGAGCATCGGACGGAAGTTGCCCGCCTTGGGTCGCTCGAAGATGGCGGCCGAGGCCTCCTCGACCCGATGGCCGGTCTCGTCGAGAACCTGGGCCAGGCGTTCGATCACGGCGTCCAGCAGGCCCAGGAAGGCCGAGCCGCCGTCGGCGTCGACCTCGACACAGGCCCGCCCCGCGAAGACGGTGAAGGCGCGGAAGTCATGATAGCGAAGGGTGACGAGCAGGCCCTTGGCGAGAACGAAGGTCACAGGGGCGCCGAACGGCGCCTCGGCCGCGCTGCGCGCCAGCAGCGTAGCGGTCAGGAACGTGGCGCCGTGTTCCTGGTAGAGCCGGCTGGACGGCTCGAGCGCCGCCATCTCGCTCGGCGTGGGGAGGTCCAGGCCCAGCGCGGCCTCGACGGCCAGCTCCTCCTCGCGCGTGGGCCGGAGCAGGTCGATCCACACGACGTCGGACTCGACGCGCCAGCCGGCGTCCGGCGAGACGATATGGAAGGCGGCGTCGCCGCGCCGCAGGACCTGGAGCATGCCGAAGCCTCCGCGCGCCTTTGTGGGCGTGCGTCGCGACGTGCGTCAACGCGGGGATTCAGCGCGCGGTCGGCGCGTCCGGGCGGGTGGCGGCCGCGATCAGGGCGGCGATACGGTCCGTGGAATCGGCGGCCTGTGACAGCACGCTCATGGGCCCCTGGCCCGGCCGGACCGCATTGGCCATCTGTGACGCGGCGGACTGGGCGACGGCGATGGCGCCGTTCTGGACCTTGCTCATGCCGGTGGCGGCCAGGACGCGGGCCGTGGCGTCGGGATAGATGAAGCCGTGGACGGCGTAGGTCGAGCCGCCCAGGTCGCGGTTGGGGTCGTACCAGACCTTCACCTCGCTCCAATCCCCCTCGGGCGACACGTCGATGACCGTGACGTCCTGTTCCACCTTGCCCCGCGAGCCGCCGATGGGGCTCCAGTTGGCATGGGTGATCTGGACGACGCGATCGGTCAGAACCTGGCTCACGACGGCCACATGGCCCAGTCGCATCCGTGACGTGGGCTTGAAGCAGAGCACGGCGCCGGCGCGCGGAACGAAGCCCGTCTCGTACTTGCCGACCGCCTGGCCCCACCAGGTGCGGGCGTCGCCGAAGATCTGGATGCCGGAGATGAGGCGCGCGAAAGGCACGCACTGCCAGTAGGTGTCGGCGATCGCGCCTGCCGGCGCGAAGGCCACGAAGGCCGCGGCGGCCAGGGAACCCACAAGGGTCCGCGTCCGTTTGCGCATGCTCTCGGTGACTCCCCGAACTCTCCGCGTGAAGGGCTAGCCGTATATGCCGGGGGTGAAAAGAGGGTTTACGAGCTGAGCCGTCCCAATCCTCGCGGGTTATCCACAGGCCTGCATAGCCGCGCCACAAGCCAACAGCGGATCGGGATCAGCAAGTTCCATGCTTATCGTGAAGCATCCCCTCGATCGAAGAAAAATTTTCCGCTCCACCTCTCTAGATCTTGTATTCCGGCGTCGTATCAGCCGTCTTCGACTTATTCTTTTATCTGCATTTTTCTTCTCGTCACTTGGTCACACCGCATTGCAACAAACCGAAACAAGTGCTCGCGTCCCCTGAGCACAGACCAACCGAGACTCGCGCGTCAGGAGAGTTTCCACATCACGAACCCGTGAGATTCCGTTCCGGGCGCCCAGATTTTAGGCGCCGCGGGGCGCCGCGCTCTGCCCTCTGGCTGTTCTCGCAGGAGCCACTAGATATGCGCGCGCGGGGAAGCTGGGAGAAACTACGAAAATGGACATCGTCGCCCTCTTGAGCGACCCGGCCGCATGGGCGGCCCTCATCACCCTCATCGTGATGGAGGTGGTCCTCGGCATCGACAACCTCATCTTCATATCGATCCTCTCGAACAAGCTGCCCGAGCACCAGCGCACGAAGGCGCGCCGGATCGGCATCTCGCTGGCGCTGGTCATGCGGCTGGGTCTGCTGTCGACGCTGGCCTTCATCGTCGGCATGACCCAGACGGTCTTCAGCCTGCCCTGGCACGGCATGATCGGCCAGGACGGCAAGCCGATCTTCGAGCTCGACTTCTCGTGGCGAGACATCATCCTGATCTCGGGCGGCCTCTTCCTGGTCTGGAAGGCGACGACCGAAATCCACGAGAAGGTCGACCCCCACGAGACCGACACCCTTCTGGACGTGAAGGGCAAGGTGATCACCAACTTCGGGTCGGCGATCTTCCAGATCATCCTTCTCGACATCGTGTTCTCGATCGACTCGATCCTGACCGCGATCGGGATGACCGATCAGCTGCCCATCATGATCACCGCGGTGGTGATCACCGTGATCATCATGCTGATCGCCGCCGATCCGCTCGCCAACTTCATCAACAACAACCCGACGGTGGTGATGCTGGCGCTGGGCTTCCTGCTGATGATCGGCGCGATCCTGATCGCCGACGGCTTCGGGGTGCATGTCCCGAAGGGCTACATCTACGCGGCCATGGCGTTCTCGGCGGGCGTCGAGGCCCTGAACATGATGGTCCGCCGACGACAGGTGCGGAAGGCGGCCGCCGACGACAATACGCGGCACTGATCGCCGCGCGGCCCCCTTCCCCGAGACCAGGAAGGGGGCCGCCGGCTACAGGAAGCTGTACGGGTCGATGTCTATGGCCACCCGGACGGGGCCCGGCGGCCGCACGCGCGCGCGCCAGGCGGCCATATAGGCCGAGAGGTCCACGCCGCGGTCGGCCCGCACCAGGAAGCGCTTGCGCCGCCGGCCACGGATCAGGCCCAGGGGCGCGTCCGCCGGGCCGTAGACCTCGACCCCCGGGGCGTTCGGCGCGGCGCGGGCCATGTCCTGGACGAACGCGTCGAGCTGGCCGGCGTCGGGGCCCGAGGCGATCACCGCGGCCAGGCGGCCGAACGGCGGCAGCCCGGCCAGCTCGCGCTCGGCCATCTCGGCGGCGACGAAAGCGTCCCGGTCCTGGGCGGCGAGCGCCAGCATCACCGCATGGTCGGGGGCGTAGGTCTGCAGCAAGGCCCGGCCGGGGCGGTCGTGGCGGCCCGCCCGGCCTGTCGCCTGGGCCAGGAGCTGATAGGTGCGCTCGCCGGCCCGCAGGTCCCCGCCCCGCAGGCCAAGGTCGGCGTCCACCACGCCCACCAGCGTCAGGCGCGGAAAGTTGTGGCCCTTGGCGGCGGCCTGGGTCGCCACCAGGATGTCGATCTCCCCCGCCGCCATCCGTTCGACCAGCCGCCGCGCCTCCCGCGCGTCGAACACCGTGTCGGACGAGAAGACGGCGATGCGCGCCTCGGGGAACAGCGACCGGGCCTCCTCCTCCACCCGCTCCACGCCCGGTCCGATCGACACCAGGCTGTCCTTCGCCCCACAGTGCGGGCAGGCTGCGGGCTTCGGCATGGAGAAGCCGGTCAGGTGGCAGACCAGGCGGCCGGTGTAGCGGTGCTCCACCAGCCAGGAATCGGTGTCGGGCGCGGTCATCCGCTCGCCGCACGCCTTGCACAGCACCAGGGGCGCATAGCCGCGACGGTTCAGGAACAGCAGGGTCTGTTCGCCCCGCGCCAGGGTCTCGCCCACGGCGCGGACCAGGGGCGGGGAAAGCCAGCGGCCGGCCTCGGGCGGCGTCTCCCGCAGGTCGATCAGCTCGATGTCCGGCAGGCGGGCCGCCCCGTGCCGCATCGACAGCCGCAGCCAGCGATAGCGGCCGGTCTCGGCATTGCGCAGGCTCTCCAGCGACGGCGTGGCCGAAGCCAGCACCACGGCGGCGTTCTCGATCCGCCCACGGACCACAGCCAGGTCGCGGGCGTGGTAGATGAACCCCTCTTCCTGCTTGAACGAACCGTCGTGCTCCTCGTCCACAATGATCAGGCGCAGGCGCCGGAAGGGCAGGAACAGGGCCGAGCGCGCGCCGACCACGATGCGACACGCCCCGGCGGCGGTCGCCTCCCAGACCCGGCGGCGGGCGGGCGGAGCGACGTCGGAATGCCACTCGCCGGGCGCGGCGCCGAAACGGGCCGCCACGCGGGCGATCACGGCCTGGGTGAGGGCGATCTCGGGCAACAGGATCAGAACCTGCGCCTCGGGATCCGCGGCCAGCGCCGCGGCGGCGGCCTCGAGATAGACCTCGGTCTTGCCCGAGCCCGTCACCCCGTCCAGCAGCGTGACCGAGAACCCCTCCGGCGCCCTGCGGAACGCCTCGGCGGCCGCGGCCTGGCTGGGGTTGAGGGGCGCCCCGCGGCGCGATGCGTCGGGCGGATCGAAGGGCTTTCGGGGATCGACCTCGCGCACCTCGAGCACGCCCTCGTCCACCAGGCCCTTCACCACCCCCGCCGAAACCCCGGCCGCGCGCGCGAGGTCGGCGGCCGGCATGGGCTGCGCCGCGGCGTCGAGAACCCGCCCTCGCGCCGGCGTCGCGCGCGCCGGCGCGCGTCCCGTGGCGGCCACCACCCGCTGGGGCCGCGCCTTCTGGGCGCGGGCGCCGCGCAGCGCGATGGCCAGCGGCTGGCCCGGCGCGTCCACGGCGTAGCGGGCGGCCCATTGCACGAACTCCAGCGTGCCCGGCGGCAGCGGCGGGTCGTCCAGCCGTTCGGCCACGGGCTTCAGCGGCCGGTTGCCGCCCAGGGCGTCGCGCAGCTCCACCACAACGCCGCGCAGGGTCCTCGGCCCCAGGGGCACGGCCACCTGGTCTCCAGGCGCCAGGCCCATGCCCTCGGGCTCGGCGTAGTCGAACGCCTCCGGCAGGGGCATGGGAATCAGGACCGAGGCGATGCGGCTCATCGGCCCTGTTTTGCGCTGTCGGCCATCGCCGCTACAAGCGGCGAGAACGCGATCCCGACCAAGGCGAGACCATGCAGCTCTTTCTCGACACCACCGACACCGCCGTCCTCAAGGACCTCGCCGCCACCGGCCTGGTGGACGGCGTCACCACCAACCCGTCCCTGATCGCCAAGTCCGGACGCAACATGCTGGAGGTGATCGCCGAGATCTGCGCCCTGGTGGACGGGCCGGTCTCGGCCGAGGTGGCGGCCACCGAGGCCCAGGCCATGCTGGCCGAGGGCCGCAAGCTGGCCGGGGTCGCGCCCAACGTGGTGGTCAAGGTCCCGCTGACCCGCGACGGCCTGGTCGCCACGCGCGAGTTCTCGGCCGAGGGAATCCAGACCAACGTCACCCTCTGCTTCTCGGCGGCCCAGGCGCTGCTGGCGGCCAAGTCGGGAGCCACCTACATCAGCCCCTTCATCGGCCGGCTGGACGATCACGGCGCGGCCGGCATGGACCTGATCACCGAGATCCGGGCGATCTACGACAACTACGACTTCGACACCGAGATCCTGGCCGCCTCGATCCGCACGCCGGCCCATGTCACCGAGGCCGCGCTGTCGGGCGCCGACTGCGCGACCATCCCGCCGGACGTCTTCCTGGCGCTTTTCAAGCATCCGTTAACCGAACGCGGGCTCCAACAGTTCATGGCGGACTGGGCGAAGACCGGTCAGTCCATCCTGTAGGGGCTTGAGGTGATATGGACGGGTCGCAGGGCGAGTTCGAATTCGGATCATCCCCGCTCGACCCGTCCGCGGTCCGGCGGTTCCTCGCCGACAACCCCGATTTCCTGAAAGCCGACCCCGGCCTGCTGGCCGAGCTTGGCCTGACCCTTCTCGGCGACAACGTGGTCGAGCTGGCCCCGCTGGCGCGCGTCCACGCCGCCCATCAGCGCGAGACCGAACAGCGCCAGCTCCTCGAGGAGGTGGCGCGCGCGAACTTCGCCGCCCAGGCCCAGACGCACGGCGCCGTCGTCGACCTGCTGGACGCGCGCAACCACGCCGACCTGGCGCGACGAGTGGACGAGATCGCCCGGAACCGCTTCGGCCTGACCGCCGGCGTGATCGCCCTGGAATGCGAGGGCCTCCCGCCCGCCGGGTGGCGCGGGCTGGTGGACGGCCAGGTCGACCTCCTTCTGGACGGTCCGCGCCGGATGGCGCGGATGGGCTTCGCGCCGACCGCGCTGGGCCTCTTCGGCGACGCGCCCGAGGAGATCCGCTCGATGGCCATGGTGCGGCTGGCGATCTGGGAGCCGTCGCATCGCGGGCTCCTGGCGTTCGGCTCGGTCCACGACGAGGACTTCACCCCCGACATGGGCGCCGAACTGGTGGCCTTCCTGGCCCGCGTGGTCGAGCGGACGGCGGAGCGATGGCCGCGCCTCTGACCGCCGACCAGGCTCGCGCGGCCTGGCTGGAGCATCTGGCCCACGAGCGCCGCGCCTCACCACGGACGCTCGAAGCCTATGGCTTCGCGGCCGCCCGCTACCTGGCGTTCCTCCAGCGTCATCGTGGCGAGGCGTTGCGGGCCGCCGACCTGGGCGGGATCGCCGCGTCGGAAATCCGGGCCTGGCTGGCGCATCTGCGCGGTGGCGACCGGCCGCTGTCCCCCCGCTCGGTCAGTCAGGCGCTCTCGGCCATCCGGACGTTCCACCGGTTCCTCGACCGGCGATACGATATCCCCAACGCGGCCTTGACCCTCGTCCGCGGCCCCAAGGTGAAGCCCGGCGCGCCGCGTCCCGTCTCGGAGGACCAGGCCCGTGGCCTCCTGGCCGAGCCGGGCCTCGACCCGGACCGCGCCGACTGGGAGACAGCCCGCGACGAAGCGGTCCTCACCCTCCTCTACGGCTGCGGTCTGCGGATTTCGGAAGCCCTGTCGCTCCGTCGTCGGGACGCGCCTCTGGGCGACCTGCTGCGCATCACCGGCAAGGGCGGCAAGACCCGGATCGTCCCGGTCCTGCCGGCGGTCCGTCGGGCGATCGACATCTATGTCGCCGACCTGCCCCTCGTGCTGCCGCCGGATGACGCCCTGTTCCGCGCGCCGCGCGGCGGCCCGCTGTCGCCGCGCCACGTCCAGGCCACCGTCCAGCGCCTGCGAAGCCGGCTAGGACTGTCGGACAGCGCCACGCCCCACGCGCTGCGCCATTCCTTCGCCACGCACCTCCTGGGCGCGGGGGCCGATCTGCGGTCCATCCAGGAGTTGCTGGGCCACGCCTCGCTCAGCACGACCCAGCGCTACACCGAGGTGGACGCCGCCGCGCTGCTCGGCGCCTATGCCGCCGCCCATCCGCGGGCATAGCGTCGCACGGCCAGGACGCCTATCGCCGGGCGTCGGTCTCGCCGGCCAGCGCGCCGCCCGCCCCGTGCCGCATCAGGATGCAGGGCTGTCCGCCGCGGGCGGTTCCGGCCCGGGGCGATCCATAGGCCAGCGTCAGCTTGGCCGGGCGCGACGCGACGCGATCCGAAACCATGTAGGGCGCCGGACGGCATTTCACGGTTCCGGGCTCGGGCGCCTGGGCCGCCGGCCCGCCGGCGCCGATCGCCATGACGAGGAGGTGCGGGACGAACGCCATCGCCTAGCGGCCGACCTCGTAGCCCACGACCAGCGGCAGGGCGCAGCCGCCGACCGAGCGCAGCACGGTCTTCTCGTGATCGGGCCTGGGAAGCTCCGATAGCCGCCGGAGCCGGACAGGATCGTCGGATGGATACATCAGCACCCGCCCGCCGGGCTGGGCGGTCAGCATCACGCCATGCGCCCGGCACGCGCTCTGGTCGGCCTCGGACGCCGCTTCGGGGGGCCGGTTCTCGGCGGCGGCGGCGAGCGGCGAAGTCACGGGCAGCGCGGCCAGGACAGCCGCGGCGGACAGCACGGAGATCATCGCAGCCTTCTCCCCAGGATGACGGCGGACGCCGCAAAGGCTGCCACCCGTCCTGCGGACGGCCAAATTAAGTTTCAGCCATGAACGAAGCGCAGCCAGGGGACGCCGCCGTCCTCGCCGGCTTCCACACAGCGGAAGCCCTCGCGCAGATAGAAGGCCTGCGCCCGCCGGTTGGCGGTCTGGCACTTCAGCTCCAGGCGCCCGCCCGCCGCCGCCAGGACATAGCGCAGCAGCAGCCGGCCGACGCCCCGGCCACGATCGCCCACATACAGCGAATGCAGGAACGCCTGGGGGCGATAGAGCGCGGCCACGCCTACGATACGGCCCGCGTCGACAGCGACGAAGACCTCCTCGTCCCGCGCGGCGGCCAGGAAATCCTCGGCCCGGTGCCGCTCGGGCGGGAGCCAGGTGAAGGTGTCGGTGAGGACGCGGACATAGACGTTCGCGCAGGCGCCCAGCTCATCCGGCCGCGCGCGGCGGATGACCAGACCGCGGGGCGGATCGGCCCTCAGGCCTGCATCGTCCACCCTTCGACCCCCATCGCGGCCTGCCGCAGCGCCTCCGAGCGGGTCGGGTGCGGATGGCAGGTGCGGGCCACGTCCTCGGACGCCGCGCGGAACTCCATGGCCACGCAGAATTCGCCGATCATCTCGGACACCGAAGGCCCGATCAGATGCGCGCCCAGGACCTCGTCGGTCGCGGCGTCGGCCAGCACCTTGGCGAACCCTTCGGTCTCGTGGTTGATCTTCGCGCGGCTGTTGGCGGTGAAGGGGAACTTGCCCACCTTGTAGGCGCGGCCTTCGGCCTTCAGCTCCTCCTCGGTCTTGCCGACCCAGGCCACTTCGGGGGCGGTGTAGATCACGCCCGGGATGACGCCGTAGTTCACGTGGCCGGCCTTGCCCGCCAGGGTCTCGATGCAGGCCACGGCCTCTTCCTCGGCCTTGTGCGCCAGCATCGGCCCGTGCGTCACGTCCCCGATGGCCCAGACGCCGGGCGCCGAGGTCTTCCAGTGGTCGGTCTCGATGAAGCCGCGCTTGTCGGGGGTGATCCCGACGGTGTCGAGACCAAGGTCGCTCGTGAACGGCCGCCGCCCGATGGCCAGCAGCACGTAGTCGGCCTCCAGCGTCTCGGCGTCACCGCCCTTGACCGGCTCGAAGGTCAGGGCGACGCCCTTCTTCGACGCCTTGGCGCCGGTCACCTTGGCCCCCAGCTTGAACGCGATCCCCTGCTTGGTCAGCGCGCGCTGGAAGGCCTTGGCCACCTCGGCGTCCACGCCGGGCGTAATGCGGTCCAGGTACTCCACGACGGTGACCTTGGCGCCCAGCCGCCGCCAGACCGAGCCCAGCTCCAGGCCGATGATGCCGGCGCCGATCACCACCAGATGACCGGGGACCTCCGGGAGGGCGAGCGCGCCGGTGGAATCGACGATGCGCTTCTGGTCCACCTCGACGCCCGGCAGGCTCGACGGCTCCGAGCCCGTGGCGATGACGATGTTCTTGGCCTCCAGCGCCGTGACCTGGCCGTCCTCGCCCGTCACCTCGACCTTGCCGGCTCCGGCGATGCGGCCGTGGCCCTTCACCCAGTCGACCTTGTTCTTCTTGAACAGGAACTCGATGCCCTTAGTGAGCTGGCCGACCGAGTCGTCCTTCTGCTTCATCATCTGGGGCAGGTTCAGCTTCGGCGCGACCTCGATCCCCAGCGTCGCGAACTCCGAGCCGGCCGCGGCGAACAGCTCCGAGGCGTGCAACAGCGCCTTCGAGGGCATGCAGCCGACGTTCAGGCACGTTCCGCCCAGCGTCCCGCGGCTCTCCACGCAGGCGGCCTTCAGCCCGAGCTGCCCCGCCCGGATCGCGGCGTTGTAGCCGCCCGGACCGCCTCCGATGATGACGACGTCGTACTGAGCCATGTCGGCCCCCAGGAAACAGAATTCAGTTGCACGCGCCGGGACGTGGCGCGCGGGCGAAGCGGAACCGCCTCAGAGGTCCAGCAGCAGGCGCTGCGGGTCCTCGATGGCGTCCTTCACGTGGACGAGGAAGGTGACCGCGCCCTTGCCGTCGACGATCCGGTGGTCGTAGCTGAGCGCCAGGTACATCATCGGGCGCACCACGATCTGGCCGCCCACCACCATCGGCCGCTCCTGGATCTTGTGCATGCCCAGGATGCCCGACTGCGGCGGGTTCAGGATCGGCGTCGACATCAGCGAGCCGTAGATGCCGCCGTTCGAGATGGTGAAGGTGCCGCCCTGGAGGTCGTCCATCGAGAGCTGGCCGTCGCGGGCCTTCCGGCCCAGGGCGCCGATCTCCTTCTCGATGTCGGCCAGGCTCATGGCGTCGGCGTCGCGCACCACCGGCGTCACCAGGCCCTTCTCGGTGCCGACGGCCACCGAGATGTCGTAGTGGTTCTTGTAGATGACGTCCGTGCCGTCGATCTCGGCGTTGACGTCCGGGACCTGCTTCAGCGCGTGGACCACCGACTTCACGAAGAAGGACATGAAGCCCAGCTTCACCCCGTGGCGCTTCTCGAAGACGTCCTTGTACTCGTTGCGCAGGGCCATGACCGCGCTCATGTCCACCTCGTTGAAGGTGGTCAGCATGGCGGCCGAGTTCTGGGCCTCCTTCAGCCGGCGCGCGATCGTCTGGCGCAGGCGGGTCATCCGCACGCGTTCCTCGCGCGCGTGGATCTCGCGGGGCGCGGCGGGCGCAGGTGTCGCCGGCGGCGCCGAGGCGCGGGCTTCCAGCGCGGCCAGGGCGTCGCCCTTGGTCACGCGGCCGTCCTTGCCGGTGCCGGGGATCGCGGCTGGGTCCAGCCTGTTCTCGGCCGCGATCCGCTGGGCCGAGGGCGCCAGGACGGGCTCGGCGGCCGGAGCCGCCTTGGCGGGAGCAGGCTTGGCCGCCGCCGCAGGTTCGGCCTTGGCGGCGGGTCTCGGCGCCTCGGCCGCCTTCGCGGCCGGCGTCGCTGTGGCGGCCGCGCCTTCCGTGATCTTGCCCAGGACCGTGCCCGGCTCGACCGTCGCGCCCTCCTCGGCGCTGATCTCCGCCAGCACGCCGTCTGCGGGCGCGGCCACCTCCAGGCTGACCTTGTCGGTCTCCAGCTCGACCAGGATCTCGTCCTTGCGGACCGCCTCGCCGGCCTGCTTGGCCCAGCGCGCGACGGTCGCTTCGGTGACGGATTCACCCAGCGCCGGGGTCATGATGTCGGCCATCGGGGGGAAGGCTCCTTGGAGTGTCTCGGACACAAACAGCAGTTGAAACGGATGACGGGAGTTTAGGCTACGCGAAGGCCTCGGTCAGGAACGACTCGAGTTCCTTCAGGTGGCGGCTCATCAGGCCGGCGGCGGTCGAGGCCGAGGCCGGACGGCCCACATAGCGGGCGCGCTTGGCCTTGACGCTCATCCGCTCGAGGGTCAGCTCCAGCCAGGGATCGACGAACTGCCAGCCGCCCATGTTCTTGGGCTCCTCCTGGCACCACACCAGCTCGGCGTTCCGGAACCGCTTCAGCTCGCCTGTGATCGACTTCAGCGGCCACGGATAGAACTGCTCCAGGCGCAGGATGTAGACGTCGTCGCGACCCGACTTGGCCCGCTGCTCCACCAGGTCGAAGTAGACCTTGCCCGAGCAGAGGATGACGCGCTTGATCTCGGCGTCGGGGCGGAGCTGCACGCCGCCCACGTCGCAGCCGACCTCGGCGCCGTCCACCATCACCCGGTGGAAGCCGGTGCCCAGCTCCATGTCGGCCAGGTTCGACACCGCCCGCTTGTGGCGCAGCAGCGACTTGGGCGTCATGACGATCAGCGGCTTGCGGAACTCGCGGAGCAGCTGCCGGCGCAGGACGTGGAAGTAGTTCGCCGGGGTGGTCACGTTGACCACCTGCATGTTGTCCTCGGCGCAGAGTTGCAGGAAGCGCTCGAGGCGCGCCGACGAGTGCTCGGGGCCCTGACCCTCGTAGCCGTGCGGCAGCAGCATGACGAGGCCGCTCATCCGCAGCCACTTCCGCTCGCCCGAGCTGATGAACTGGTCGATCACCACCTGGGCGCCGTTCACGAAGTCGCCGAACTGGGCTTCCCAGAGCGTCAGGGTGTCGGGGTCGGTCAGCGAGAAGCCATACTCGAAGCCCAGCACCGCCTCTTCCGAGAGCGCCGAGTCCAGCACCTCGAAGTGCGCCTGGGTCGGCGAGAGGTTGCGGAGCGGGAAATAGACCTCCTCGGTCTTCTGGTCGATGATCCCCGAGTGGCGCTGGCTGAAAGTGCCGCGCACGCTGTCCTGGCCCGACAGCCGGACGGGGAAGCCCTGGTCCAGCAGCGTCGCGAAGGCCAGGGCTTCGCCGGTGGCCCAGTCGATGCCCGAGCCGCTCTCGATCGCATCGCGGCGACCCTGGATCACGCGCTCGACGGTCTTGTGCGGCGCGACCCGCTCGGGGATGGCCGTCATCTTGCGGCCCAGGTCCAGCAGCTTCTCGCGCGGCACGCCGGTGGCATAGCGCTCGTCGCCGGTGGCGAGCTTCACGTTCGACCACTTGCCGTCCAGCCAGTCGGCCTTGTTGGCCTTGTACTGCTTGCCGGCCTCGAACTCGGCGTCCAGGAACTTGTCGAAGTCGCTGATCCAGCCGTCGACCTCGCCCTGGGTGGCCACGCCCTCGCCCACCAGGCGCTGGGCGTAGAGGTCGCGGACCGACGGGTGCCCCTTGATCTTCGCGTACATCAGGGGCTGGGTCATCGTGGGGTCGTCGCCCTCGTTGTGACCGAACCGCCGGTAGCAGAACATGTCGATGACCACGTCCTTGCCGAACAGCTGGCGATACTCGGTGGCCACCTTGGCGGCGAAGGTCACGGCCTCGGGATCGTCGCCGTTCACATGGAAGATCGGCGTCTCGACCATCAGCGCCACATCGGTCGGATAGGGCGAGCTGCGGCTGTTCTTCGGGCTGGTGGTGAAGCCGATCTGGTTGTTCACCACGAAGTGCATGGTGCCGCCCACGCCGTAGCCGCGCAGGCCCGACAGCGCGAAGCACTCGGCCACCACGCCCTGGCCCGCGAACGCGGCGTCGCCGTGCAGCAGCAGCGGCATGACGTGGGTCCTGCCGGCGTCGGCCTTCTCGCGCAGGGTGAACGCCTGCTTGGCGCGCGCCTTGCCGATCACCACGGGATTCACGATTTCCAGGTGCGACGGGTTCGCCGTCAGCGACAGGTGAACCGAATTGCCGTCGAACTCGCGGTCCGAGCTGGCGCCCAGGTGATATTT
The DNA here is from genome assembly GCF_037189685.1 of Phenylobacterium sp. GTDB lineage: Bacteria > Pseudomonadota > Alphaproteobacteria > Caulobacterales > Caulobacteraceae > Phenylobacterium. Next base: position 121,494 of record NZ_JBBCIT010000016.1, read on the forward strand.
CACGTCGCCCGAGCCCTGCACGTCCGAGGGCACGGCGGTCCCGCCTTGGAACTCGTGGAAGATGATGTGGTAGGGCTTGCCCATCACCGCGGCCAGCACGTTCAGGCGGCCCCGGTGCGGCATGCCGACGACGATGTCCTGCACCCCCATCGCGCCGCCGCGCTTGATGATCTGCTCCAGCGCCGGGACCATCGACTCGCCGCCGTCCAGGCCGAAGCGCTTGGTGCCGGGGAAGCGGCGGTGCAGGAAGGCCTCGAAGCCCTGGGCCTCGATCAGCTTCTTCAGGATGGCGACCTTGCCTTCCTTCGTGAAGACGATCTCCTTGTCGCGGCCCTCGATCCGCTCCTGCAGCCAGGCCTTCTCCTGAGGGTTGGACACGTGCATGTACTGCACGCCCACGTTCCCGCAGTAGGTGCGGCGCAGGATCTCCAGGATCTCGCGGATGGTCGCGGTCTCCAGGCCCAGCACATAGTCCAGGAAGATCGGCCGGTCGAAGTCGGCCCCGGCGAAGCCGTAGCTGGCGGGATCCAGTTCCGAGGCGTCGCCCTCGGTCGTGGCGATGCCCAGGGGGTCCAGGTTGGCCTTCAGGTGGCCGCGCATCCGGTAGGCGCGGATCATCATGATGGCGCGAAGGGAATCCAGCGTCGCGGCGCGGACCTCGTCCACGGAGGCGGTGGGCTTGCGGGCCTCGATCGCCTTGCCGACCTTGGCCTCGACCGCCGGCCAGAGGCCGTCGATGGCGCTCATCCAGTCGGGGCGGGCGGCGGGCGCGGAGGGCCTTGTCCAGGCGGGCGGCGCGACGGCCCGCTTCACCTCGTCGGCGCGCTCGGCGAGCGAGGCGAAGAACGCCTGCCAGGAGGGCTCCACCGAGCCCGGATCGCTCGCCCACTTCGCGTAGAGCTCCTCCACGAAGGCCGCATTGCCGCCGTAGAGGAAAGATGTCTCGGCCAGAACGTCGTTGATCAGGCCTGCGTCGTCCGCCATGTCCTTCGCCTTCCGCGGGCGGGCCCCACGGACTCGGAAGAAGGAGCCGAGGGCGGACCGCCCTATTCCAATGTCAGCCCGTCAGGCGCCCTTCAGCACCTCGAGCAGCGTCGTGCCCAGCGCGGCCGGCGAGGGCGAGACCCGGATGCCCGCCGCCTCCATCGCCGCGATCTTGTCCTCGGCGCCGCCCTTGCCCCCCGAGATGATCGCGCCGGCATGGCCCATGCGACGTCCCGGCGGCGCCGTGCGGCCCGCGATGAAACCGACCATAGGCTTCTTCTTTGGTGAATTCTTGATGAACTCGGCCGCGTCTTCCTCGGCCGAACCCCCGATTTCGCCGATCATGATGATCGACTCGGTCTCGTCGTCGTCCAGGAACATCTGGAGCATGTCGATGAACTCGGTGCCCTTCACCGGGTCGCCGCCGATCCCCACGGCCGTCGTCTGGCCGAGCCCTGCCTGAGTGGTCTGGAACACGGCTTCGTAGGTAAGCGTGCCCGAGCGGGAAACAACACCCACGCTGCCGCGCTTGAAGATGTTTCCGGGCATGATGCCGATTTTGCACTCGTCCGGCGTCAGCACGCCGGGGCAGTTGGGCCCGATGAGGCGCGACTTCGAGCCCGACAGCGAGCGCTTCACCTTGACCATGTCGGCCACCGGGATGCCCTCGGTGATGCAGACGATCAGCGGGACCTCGGCGTCGATGGCCTCCAGGATCGAGTCCGCGGCGAACGGCGGCGGGACGTAGATCACGCTGGCCTCGGCGCCCGTCTCCTTCACCGCCTGGGCGACGGTGTCGAACACGGGCAGGCCGATATGGGTCGTGCCGCCTTTGCCGGGCGTGACGCCGCCGACCATCTTGGTGCCGTAGGCGACGGCCTGCTCGCTGTGGAACGTGCCCTGGGCGCCCGTGATGCCCTGGCAGATGACGCGGGTGTTCTTGTTGATCAGGATCGACATGTCTTACGCAGCGCCCCGCACGGCCTTCACGATCTTCTCGGCGCCGTCCGAGAGGTCGTTCGCGGCGATGACGTTCAGGCCGCTTTCGTTGATGATCTTCTTGCCCAGCTCGGCGTTGGTGCCTTCCAGCCGCACCACCAGGGGCACGTTCAGGCCCACCTGCTTCACCGCCGCGATGACGCCGTTGGCGAGGATGTCGCAACGGGCGATGCCGCCGAAGATGTTGACCAGGATGCCCTTCACGTTCGGATCGGCGATGATGATCTTGAACGCCGCCGTCACCTTGGCCTCGTCGGCGCCGCCGCCCACGTCCAGGAAGTTGGCCGGCTCGGCGCCGTACAGCTTGATGATGTCCATGGTGGCCATCGCCAGGCCGGCGCCGTTGACCATGCAGCCGATCTCGCCGTCGAGGGCGATGTAGGAGAGGTCGAACTTCGACGCTTCGATCTCCTTCGGGTCCTCTTCGGTCTCGTCGCGCAGCGCCTGGATGTCCTTGTGGCGGTACAGGGCGTTGGAGTCGAAGCTGACCTTGGCGTCCAGCACGCGGAGCTGGTCGTCCGCCGTGACGATCAGCGGGTTGATCTCCAGCATGCTCATGTCCTTGGCCACGAAGGCCGCGTAGAGCTGCGAGAGCAGGGTCGCCGCCTGCTTGGCCAGGTCGCCCTTCAGGCCCAGCGCGCCGGCCAGCGCGCGGCCGTGGTGGGGAAACACGCCGGTGGCCGGGTCGATCGAGAAGGTGGTGATCTTCTCGGGGCTGTCGTGGGCCACCTCCTCGATGTCCATGCCGCCTTCCGTGGACGCCACGACCGAGACCCGGCTCGTTTCGCGGTCGACCAGCAGCGACAGGTAGAATTCCTTGGCGATGGCGGCGCCTTCCTCGATGTAGAGGCGGTTCACCTGCTTGCCCTTGGGGCCCGTCTGGTGCGTCACCAGCACCCGGCCCAGCATCTCCTCGGCGTTGGCCTTCACGTCGTCGGCCGACTTGACCACGCGGACGCCGCCCTTGGCGTCGGGGCCCAGGCCCTCGAACCGGCCCTTGCCGCGCCCGCCGGCGTGGATCTGCGACTTCACGACGAAGACGGGTCCGCCCAGCTTGGCGGCCGCGTCGACGGCCTCCTGGACGGAAAACGCGGCGTACCCGCGCGGAACGGCGACGCCGAACTCCGCGAGGACGGCTTTGGCTTGGTGTTCGTGGATGTTCATGAGGCCTTGGGGCGGCTGCCGGACGCTCGCCCTCTCGGCGAGTGAGCGGGCTTATAGGCGCCGGCCCCCCCGATGACAACCGCGGGAGGCCTCCAAACCGTGACGATGCTCACGCTGCGGAAGTTCCATCCAGAGCGCGCGTCCGGACGGCCCATCCGGGGGCGCCCGCCCCCTTGGCGCCAGGCCCGGCTTGCGAAACAGACGGCATCCTTTATCTCCGGTCCCGATGGGGCGGCGCCCGACCGCCCGGGTCGAAGCGGGTCATGGCCATCGTCCGGACAGGATGCGAGCGGGAATGCGCCGGATGACGGCGAGGCGGCGCGGACCGCCGGGGCCCCCCGTTCGTGCGCCGCGCGCGACGACGCCGTGAAGGGCGCCCCTCCCCGGCGGGCGGCCGGACCGACCGGACCGGCCAGATGGCTCCGCGGCCTCGCCGTCGCCGCGACCGCGGCCGCCTTCCTCACGGTTTCGGGCGCCTTCGGCACCGGGAACGCGCCGCTGGCCGTCCGCGCGGCGTACTGGTGCGTCCTGATCGCCCTGGGCTACGTCTGGGGCTCGGCCGTGGCGCGGCTGTTCTTCGCCGGCGGGCGGCTGCGCACGGGCTTCCCGTGGCTGGACGTGCTGCTGGCCTCGCTCCTCATGAGCGTACCGCTCACCGGGGTGGTCTGGGTCGCCTCGAACTACGCCTTCGGCGGGTCGCCGGACCTGGCGGAGCTGCCCTACTACTTCGGGCCGGTCTTCGCGATCTCCGTGGTCCTCACGGCGATCAACATGCTGATCGAGATGCGCCACGACGGCGCCACGGCCGAAGAGGCCGCGGCCCCGCCGCCGAGGTTCCTCGAACGGCTGCCCCTGAAACTGCGCGGCGCCGAGGTGTGGGCGGTCGAGGCCGAGGACCACTACCTCCGCCTCCACACCTCCAGAGGCCAGGACCTGATCCTGATGCGCCTGGCCGACGCGGTGGCCGAGCTGGAGGGGATCGAGGGCGCCCAGGTCCACCGGTCCTGGTGGGTTGCCCGCGACGCCATCGTGGGCGCGCGCCGGGGCGACGGCCGCGCCACCCTCACCCTGAAGGACGGCGCCGAGGTCCCCGTCAGCCGCACCTACGCCGGCGCGCTGCGCGACAAGGGCTGGATCTGAAATCCCGGATCGCCGACCGGTCCGTCAGTCCCGGCGCCGCGCCCGCCATTCCACCCGGCTCTGGCCCCAGCAGTCGACCGTGAGGCCGAGCGGCGGCGGCAGGGTCGCCTGGCGAAGGATGCGCGAGCCAAGTCGCGTCGCCACGGCCTGCGACGGGATGTTCTCCGCCTCGATCGTGTGGATCACCTCCGTCCAGCCCAGGGCGTCGAACGCCCAGTCGATGGCGGCGGCGGCGCCCTCGGTGGCGTAGCCCCGGCCCCAGGCGTCGCGCGCGAGGCCCCAGCCCACCTCGGTTCCCGGCCAGCCCTCCGGTTGCCAGGGCCCCAGCCGCCCCACCCAGCGGCCGGTCGCCTTCTCGACGACCGAGAACATGGAGAACCCGCGCGACATCCAACCGCCCGCCATGCCCGACATGATGCGCCACGCGCCGATCCGGTCGGCCGGCCCGCCCAGGAACCGCATCGCTTCGGGGTCGGCGCAGAAGGCCGCCCAGGCGTCGAAGTCCTGCGGTTCGGGCGCCCGGAGGATCAGCCGTTCGGTTTCCAGGACCGGGATTTGCATCGCGCTCGAAATGGCCTCAATCTGTGAACGGGAGAGCATAGGGGACTGGGGCGATTTTCGGCGCGGCGTTCTGCGCGCCGCCTTCCGGCCTGTCCAGTACGTCGAGGGACCCTGTGTGTCGAAGGGTCGCCCATGTCGCCGGAACCGCCGCCCCGCGCCCTGCCGCCGTCTCGGTCGGCGCCGCGCCCTTCAGCCTCCCAACAGGCAACCTCCAACCTGGCCTCCCCTCATCCGCCGCCCGGGTCGTTCAGCCTGATCGAAGCCGGGCCTTCGGGGGCGTGGCGCATCGCGCTGGCGGGGGTCGTCGGCGCCTGCGTCCTGGGCGCCGGCCTGGGATTCGTCGCCCGTCCGGCGCCGGAAGCCACGACCGGCCCCGAGCCGGAAGCGTCACGACCGGTCGAGACGATCGCCGAACCCCTGCTCCAGGTCGTGGTGGACGAGACGCCCGCGCCGGTCGGCCTGCCCATCGAGGTCCTGCCGCCCGACATGGCCGCCGCCGCCGCCGAGAACGCCGCGCCCTATACGATGCCGCGCCCGCCCGACCATCCCGCGCCCGACGCCGGACGCGTCGTGAGGGCCGTCGCGGTCGCCGCACCCGCGGCCGCACGGGCCTCCCAGACGCCGCCACGCACCACAGCGGCGCGTCGCCCCGGGGACGACGGCGGCCCCTCGACCTCCCGGCCGGCGACGAAGACCGCGCCCGCCTCCGCCCCAGCTCTCAGGGCGGAAGCCAGGTCCAGGGCCGCGCCCGACAAGCCCAAGCCTGCCGCCGCCCGCGCCGGGCCCGGGCCGAAGCCGCAGCGGACCGCCAAGGCCGAAGCCCGCGCGCCAAAGCCCGCGCCCCCCTCTCCGGTCGGCAGCGAGCGACGGAAGGCCGTGGCCGTCGCCAAGTCCCGGCCGACCGCGCCGGCCCGCAAGCCCGCGATCGCGCCGCCCGAGCCGCCACGCCCGGCGCCTCTGCGCGGCGAGGGCGCCACCCGCGTGGCGCGGGCCGGCGGCTGCGGGACCGGCTGCGACGACGCCCTGGTGGCGGCGCGCGAGCGGCAGCTCCAGCGCGCCTACGCCGAGGCCGAGGCGGCGGGCGTGCCGCCGCAGGCCCTGCGCCGGCAGCAGGCC
>NZ_JBBCIT010000017.1:0-31689 GCF_037189685.1 Phenylobacterium sp.
GCGGAATCGCAGCGTTGCCTTCCGCGCCTTTCCGCGTCTTCCGCGGTTCTTCAAACTTGGACGGCGCCGCTTCGCGGCCTCGCAGGACTGGCCGCTGGCGCCGTCTGCACGTTCGTGTTTTTCGTGTGGGTTCGTGGCTGAAACCCACGGCGCGCAGGGGCTCAGGCCGCGCGGAACCGGACCGGCATCGCCTTCGGCCCCGAGATGAAGTTCGACGGCAGCCATTCCACCGGCGCGGCCAGCTCGAAGTCCTTCATCCGCGTCAGCACCTCGCGCAGCATGGCGTCGATCTCGATGCGGGCGATGTGCTGGCCCAGGCAGCCGTGCGGCCCCGTGCCGAAGGCGATGTGCGGATTGTCCGTCCGCGACAGGTCCAGCACCTCGGGCCGCTCGAAGACGGCCGGGTCGCGGTTCGCCGCCCCGAAGTACATGACCACCTTGTCACCCTCGCGGATCGCCTGGCCGCCCAGCTCGGTGTCGCGCCTGGCGGTCCGGCGCATGTAGATCACCGGGCTGGTCCAGCGCAGCAGCTCCTCGCGCGCCGCCGGCAGCCGCGCCTCCAGGTCGGCCATCAGCCAGGCGTGCTGGTCCGGGTTCTCCATCAGGGCCAGCAGCCCGCCGGACAGCAGGTTCCGGGTCGTGTCCCCGCCCGCGTCCACCAGCAGCAGGAAGAACAAGAGGAACTCCATGTCCTCCAGCCGCCGCCCGTCCACCTCGCAGGCCAGCAGCTTCGAGGCCAGGTCGTCGCCCGGCCGCGCCCGCTTCTCGGCGATCACCTTGCCGCCGTACTCGAACATCTTCATCACCGCCTGGCCGCCGGCGCCGGGCGGCAGCGCCTCGGGCGCGGTGTGGATGATCTCGGTCAGCTTGTAGAGCTCGCGCCCGTCGTCCAGCGGCAGGCCCATCAGCTCGGCGATGACGAACGACGGCATCTCGCCCGCCACCTGGTCCACGAAGTCGCATTCGCCCTTCGCGATGACGGCGTCCACGATCTGCCTGGCCAGCTCCTGGATGCGCGCCTGCCGCAGCCGCGCCGACGGCTCGGTGAACTCGGAGCGGATGAGCTTGCGGAACGCCGTGTGCTCGGGCGGGTCCATCATCAGCATCATCTTGTAGGGGCCGAACGCCGCCGCCTCGGACGCCGGATCCTGGATCATGATGGTGGGCTCTGACGAAAAGGTCTGGAAGTCGCGGTCCACCGCCCAGACGTCGGCGTGGCGGGTGACGGCCCAGAAGCCTCTCCGTCCAGGCCCGTCCGGCTCGTCGTGCCAGCGCACTGGGGCGTGCTCGCGCAGCCAGCCGAACTGGCCGTGGGGCTGGCCGCCGTCGAAGCTCGCGGGCGAGAGGAGATCAATCCGCATGGCCGTGTCCCCCGTATCTGCTTCCGCATGGGTTTCCCGGATTGGACGTGCTTGACCGCGGGTCACGCAAGTCCGCCAAATGGGGCCGAGGGCGTGGAGGGCTTCGGAATGAATCTCGTGGTGTTGATCGCGGCCGGCGTCGTCGTCTTCGCGCTCTATGGCTGGTACGTCACCATCGTCACCCGCCGGAACAAGGTGGCCGAAGCGCTCTCGGGCATCGACGTCCAGCTCTCCCAGCGCCACGAGCTGATCCCCAACGTGCTGGCCATCGCCAAGCGGTTCCTGGCGCACGAGCAGGGCCTGCTGGCCGATATCGCCCGCCTGCGCACCACTGGCCAGGAGCGGATCGGCGCCACCGATCCGGCCGCCATCGCCGAGAAGTTCGCCGCCGAGAACCAGCTCTCGGCCGGTCTCGGCCGCCTGTTCGCCGTGGCCGAGGGCTATCCCGAGCTGAAGAGCGACGCGGTGATGGTCCGCGCCCAGGCGACCTACCAGGAGGTCGAGACCAACGTCGCCGCCGCCCGCCGCTTCTACAACTCCTCGGTCACCGACCTGCGCAACGCCTGCCAGATCTTCCCGGGCCAGCTCGTGGCGGCCCTGGCCGGGGTGGGCCCGTTGCCGCCCTTCTTCGAGGCTCCTGCCGAGTATCGCGGCGCGGTCAACGCCGCCGACCACCTGTGAACGGCCGGTCGGCCCGTGGGGGGGCAGGCGGCGGGGCAGGCGGGGAGGCCGGTCGCGCGCCAGGTCGTGCTCTGGCGCTCGTCCTGCTCGTGGCGGCGCTGGCCTGGGCGGCGATCCTGTTCGGGGCCGTGAGACAGCAGCCGGGATGGGAAGGCTGGGTGTCGGGCCTGTTCGGCGGCGGCTTCATGGCGCTGCTGATCGCCGCCGCCGGCGCCTGGGGCGTGCTGTTCACCCTCCGTCGCGCGCGAGGGACCGCCGCCGGCTCGCCACAGCTCTTCCTGGCCGAGGGCGAACTGGCCCAGGTCCTGGCCGAACTGGAAGAGGTGCGCGAGAGCACGAAGCAGCAGATCCACGCCGGCGCGCTCTGGCGCATTCCCGTCTGCGTCGTGGGCGTCATCGTCCTCTGGGCGCTGGGACAGACGGGCGACGACCCGCCGGACGCCTTCGACCTGATCCTCTTCATGGGCGGCGCCGTGCTGGCCGGCTACGCCTGGGCCGCCTGGACCCTCTCCGAGGCCTACCGGCGGCTCTACAAGGCGCGCGTGCTGCCCAGGATCGCCGCCGACTTCGGCGCGCTCACCTGGCGCCACGCCCAGCCGCCGCTGGACGAATACCGCCGTCACCGCCTCTTCCCCGACTGGGATTCCGCCTTCGCCGAGGACGAGATCCACGGCGAGTATCGCGGCCTGCCGCTGTCGATCATCGAACTCAAGCTGATCCGCGGCTCGGGCAAGAACCGGCGCACGGTGTTCAATGGCCTGGCCGCGGCCGTCACCCTGCCGCGCGGCCTCTCGGGAACGACGGTCGTGGTTCCCGACAAGGGCATGTTCGGCAACCTGGCCGAGCGCCTGCGGGGCGGCCCGTGCCAGCAGGTGCGCCTCGAGGATCCGGCCTTCGAGAAGGCGTACGAGGTCTACGCCTCGGACCAGATCTCGGCCCGCGCCCTGCTGACGCCGGCGTTCATGGAGCGCTTCCTGGCGATGGCGGCGTCGGGCCGCTTCGGCGCGCCGGCGGCCCTGCTCCAGGACAATCGGCTGATCGTGGCCCTGGCCTCCACCAGCGGTCGCAACCTCTTCGAGCCGCCCAGCTACCGCAAGCCGGCCGCCGCCCGCGAAGCGTTGACCCAGCTCCACGACGACATCGAGGCCGTGTTGCGCGCCGCCGACGCGGTCATCGACCTGGACCAGGCCGCGCGCCTCCAGCCGCGCTGACGCCCCGCAGCTTCAGCGTGCCGCTTCGGGCCAGCCGGCTGGCCCGGCCCTTGCTGCAGGAGACGCCGGAGCCGCGACGGAATGTCATTCCGGAACAGCTTCCCCGCCAACACACTCGGCCGGACGGAACCCTTGACCGTCCGGCCGTTTCTTTTCCGCCGGCCTCAGAGGCCCTTAGTCGGGACGATCAGGTACTTCGAGCCCGTGCTCTTGGCCTGATAGGCGCGGATCACCTCGGGTTCCAGCACCTGGGCCAGGCCGATCTCGGCGGTGTAGTGGCTGGCGAACGTGGTCTTCAGTTCGTCGGCGACCCGCTGGCGAAGCCGCTGCGCCCCCGCCGGTCCCAGCTTGGCCAGGAACGGCGTCAGCAGCCAGCCGCCCAGGCCCCAGGTGAGGCCGTAGTTGCGGGCCAGTTCCGTGGGGCGCGTGTCCAGCGAACCGTAGATGTAGACCTGCTTGTAGGTGCTGGAGCCGTAGCGGCTGTAGGCGTCGGCCTTGGCGCTGGCCGCGACCTCCATCGCCGAGAGGATCTGGCTGGCCAGCTTGCCGCCGCCGATGGCGTCGAACGCGAGCGTCGCCCCGGTCTCCGAGATGGCGGCCGTCAACGCGTCCTGGAAGTCGGGCGCGGTCGAATCGACCACGTGCTTCGCGCCCGCGTCGGTGAGGATCTTCGCCTGCTCGGCGCTGCGCACGACATTCACCAGCGACACGCCGTCCTTCAGGCAGATCCGGTTCAGCATCTGGCCCAGGTTCGAGGCCGCCGCGGTGTGGACCAGGGCCGTGTGGTTCTCCTGCCGCATGGTCTCCACCATGCCCAGGGCCGTCAGCGGGTTGACGAAGCAGGAGGCCCCCTCCGCCGAGGTGGCGCCCGCCGGGAGGGGCAGGACGTCGGCCGCCTTCACCGTCCGGTACTGGGCGTAGAGCGCCCCGCCCAGCAGCGCCACGCGCTTGCCGACCAGCGCCTGGGCGGCCGGGTCTGAACCGGCGGCGATCACCTCGCCCGCGCCCTCGTTGCCGACCGGCATCGACTGGCCCAGGCGCGCGCCCAGCGCCTTCAGGAACGGTTGCGGCACCCTGGCGGTGGTCACGCCGTCCTTCTGCGCCAGGGTGGAGAGGTCGGCCGGCCCCAGCAGCAGGCCCAGGTCCGAGGGGTTGAGCGGGGACGCCTCGACGCGCACCAGCACCTCGTCGGCCTTCGGCGGATCGACCGGTGTGTCGGCGAGCCTTAGCTCCAGCACGCCGTCCGGCGTGATGAGCGAGCGCAGTTGCAGTCCCGATTGCGGAATTCCGGCCATATGGGCGTCCCCCTGATTTTACGGTGTCAGCCATCGCAGATGGCCGCCCGCGCGCAGGATGCCAAGGGCCTGGGTGCAAGAAAGACGGGATTCGCGCGGAAGCGGGAAAAAGCCCGCAAGCAGGCCCGGAAGCAAGAAAGGCGACCCTTTCGGGCCGCCTCTGCCGCTTCATCAGATCCGCACGGACCCGAAGGTCCGGAAGCGCTGCGGGGGCCCCACGCCCCGACGGGGACTTGCATCCGCCGCCGTTGGCCAACCTCATCCTCCAAAAGCGGCCTGTGGACAAGTCCGCACGCCCGTGAGGCGATTGTTTCACCCATCTTGTTGCGGCCACGCCACGCCCCGAAAAGGCCCCATTCCGGACCTTCCGCGAACACAGGCGGCGCGCTTACTGCAGGCCGTCGGCTGGCCCGCATCCGGTCCGGATCCTGAACAGCCCCCCCAGCCCCCCAGACCGGGCGCCCGGTCAGCCGACGCCCCGCCCGCAAGCCGACGTCCCGCCGCGTCCGGCGAACTTCCCCGCAAATCCCGGTGGCCGTAAGGTTGCCCTTGCCGTTTTTCCGCGAGGGCGGAATAACTTTGCTCTCGAACGAGCATGCGTGGATACACAGTGGGCGGGCGTGACAGCGAGCCTTCGCGCGACGGGATGGTGGCGTCCGAGGCGGCGCTGACAGCATTGACCCAGGCTCCGCTGGGCATCGCGATCTTCGACCGCGACATGCGCTACCTGGCGGCCTCCAGCCAGTATCTCACCGATCAGGGCCTCCCGCCGGACACGCGCTTCTTGGGACGCGTCCACTACGACCTGTTCCCGGACATTCCCCGGAAGTGGCGCGACATCCACGCCCGCGTCATCCGCGAGGGCGTGGAGTTTCGCCACGAGGCCGACCTCCACGAGCCGGCGGGCGGCGGCGCCCAATGGATACGCTGGCTCGCCGCGCCCTGGCGCGATCCCTCGGGCGCGGTCGGCGGCCTCATCCTCTATACCGAGGTGGCGACCGTTCGGGTCGAGGCTCAGCGGCGCATCGAGGCGGCCGAGGCGCGCTACCGCGCCGTGTTCGACCAGGCGGCGATGGGCGTGGCCCTGGTGGCGCCGGACGGAACCTTCCTGGAGGTGAACGACCGCTTCTGCGAGATCTGCCGCCGCCCGCGCGCGAACCTCATGGGTCTCAGGTTCCACGACATCACCCATCCCGACGACCTCGATGCCGACCTCGACCTCGCCGATGCCCTCCTGGCGGGCGAGACCCGCTCCTTCAGCATGGAGAAGCGCTACGTCGATGCGGCGGGCGAGCCGGTGTGGGTCGAACTCACGGCCTCGCTCGTGCGTACGCCGGACGACACCCCGGACTACTTCGTCTCGGTCATCGCCGACATCGGCGCCCGGAAGCAGGCCCAGGCGGCGCAGCAGCGCTATCAGGACCAGCTCCGGCTGATGATCAACGAACTGAACCATCGCGTGAAGAACACCCTGGCCACCGTCCAGTCGATGGCCGCCCAGACGCTGCGCGCCGAGTCCGATCCGTCGGCCGCCTACGGCAAGTTCGAGGCCCGGCTCATGGGCCTGTCCGAGGTCCATGCGGTGCTGACGCGCGAGAAGTGGCACGGCGCCGACCTGCGCGAGGTGGCCCAGCGGGCGTTGACACCGTTCGGCCAGGCCTCGGGCGAGGTCTCGGCCGACGGGCCTGACGTCTGGCTCACGCCGGGCGCGGCCCTCACGATGGCCCTTGTGTTCCACGAACTGGCGACCAACGCCGTCAAGTACGGGGCCCTCTCGCGAGCGGGCGGGCGCGTGGAGATCACCTGGCGGGCCGACGGCGAGCCTGCCCGTCTCAAGCTGCGCTGGCGCGAACGGGGCGGACCGCCGGTAGCGTCCCCGACCCGGCGGGGGTTCGGCTCGCGGCTCATCGAGCGGGCCCTGGCCGGCGATCTCCAGGGTCGGGCGGTCATGACCTTCGCGCCGGAGGGCCTGGACTGTGACCTCGAGGCCGTGGTGTCGGGGCCGCCCGACATGCCGGGGATCGAGGAGCGGACCCTGGACGATATGTAGCCCGCGCCGGAAGCAACCTGGGACAGCCGGCGGGGAGGGCGCTACCACCGGCGTACAGACAACTTCGGGCCCGCCATGATTCCCAAGCCGATCCGTCCCGTTCTCGGCGCGCTCGCCGCCCTCGCGGCCGGCGCCTGCGCCACGACGCCGGCCTCGCGGCCCGTGACCTATTCCGGGACGCCTCAGGAACAGTGGGTTCAGGGCCAACGCGCCTACGAGGCTTGGAGCGCGGCCCGTCCGGGCTGGAAGGTCACGGAGTCGGGCCTGCAATATCGTCGCCTGAAGGCCGCGGGCGCCGCCGCGCCGCGGCCCGCGCCGGACGCCACGGTGACGATCCACTACGTCGGCCGCTTCATCGACGGCCGCGAGTTCGACTCCTCGCGCCGGCGCGGCCAGCCGGCCACGTTCCCCCTGCCGCAGCTCATCCGCGGCTGGCAGGAAGGCGTGCCCATGATGCGCGTGGGCGAGGTCTGGACGTTCGTGATCCCCGCGACCCTCGCCTATGGCGAGCGTAGTCGGGATCCCATCCCGCCCGGCAGCACCCTGTTGTTCGAGATCGAGCTTCTCGACGTTCCCGGGGCCTGACGCGGGGCTGGCGCGCCTGCGCGCGAAGTGGACGCCGCTCAAGCGAAACGGCGCCCCCTCTCCGGGGCGCCGTCCCTGTCCCGGTCAGCGCCGCCTCAGAGCGGCGGGGTGACGTCCGGCGTCGGGGTGGGGTCCGCCGGATTGACCGGGTTGACGGGTTGCGGGACCGGTTCCGCCTGGACGGGCGGCGTCTGTGGGATCGGCGGGGCCGCGTCTTCCACGGGCGGCGGGGCCGCCACCGAGTCGGGGTTCAGCGTCGTATAGGGTTGCGGTCCGTCGGGCAGCACGGACGACGCCGAGGCGTCCAACCCGCTCTCGTTCACGCTGGGCGCCGCGGCCGGCGCCGCGGGGCGCGTGCGCGCGACGGGGGCCGGCCGCGCCGGAACCGGGTCGTTCACCGCGGGCGGGGCCATCTCGGGGGGCGAGATGGCGGGGGTCGCGATGTCGGCCGCGGCCGGCGCCATCGGGGGCAGAGGCGCGGGGGCGATCGGCGCGGTGGCCACTTCGAGCGCGGCGGTGTCGCTGGGGGCGATCTCGGGGATGCCGCCGTCGCGGGTCATGAACCAGCCGGCGGCGCCCAGCGCCACGAGGCCGGCGACGCCGGCGGTCAGCGCCACGGGCGCGGTCGAGCTGCGTTGGGCCGACTTGCGGGCCCGAGCGGGCGCATCGGCGGGCTCATGGATCGCCGAAGCCTCGGTGGCCATCGGCGCCGAAGCCGCCGTTTTACGGCCCAGGCCGGGGCGGCGCTTGCGGTTACGGTCCCAGATCGGCTGGGCCGCGAACATCACGCCCTCGCTGTCGGTCACCGAATTCGCGCCGTCGGGGCGGGTATATTCCATCGACATGACTATCCCTCCAGGACTGTGTCGACAAATTCAAACGGAGTTACTGGACGTCGGTTCCAGAACGTACCGAACGGGACTCCAGATCCCTGGAGATTGGGATTCAATACATGCGTCTGCTTGACCGTAGTGGTCGAAAACCCGGCGGAAAGTCGACTTCTGGCGGCCGCAATTGTGGTCGTGCTTGCGACACCTCGCCGATGTCAGCGATCGCGTTCGATCGGTCGGAAGCCACCAACCCGAACGGCGCCGCTTGACCGCCCCGACCGGCGCTCGCCAAGCTGACCATCCGACGGGAGGTGCGGATGCGGTTCAGGGCCAGGCTCAAGCGCGACTGGCGATTCTGGCAGGGGCTCAATCGGACGCTGAAGCGGGTGAAGTCCATCGCCCGCGACAGCGGCGACCTGCTCTGCGACGACCTCCAGGCGGCGGTCGACCGCTGGCGGAACGAGCGGGCCCTGACGTTCGAGGGCCGCACGCTCACCTATGGCGAGATGGACGCCATGGCCAACCGGTACGCCCACTGGGCGAAAGGGCTCGGCCTGCGGCGCGGCCAGACGGTGGCGCTCTTCATGCCCAACCGGCTGGAATACTTCCCCATCTGGTACGGCCTCACCAAGGTGGGCGTGGTCACCGCGCTCATCAACAACCAGCTCGCCGGGCAGCCGCTGGCCCACTGTCTCGACATCTCGGGCGCCGCGCACGTGATCGTCGATCCTGAGACCTCGCCGGTCTTCGAGCAGGTGCGGGGCGGGCTGGAGCGGCCCATGCAGCAGTGGGTGCTGGGCTCCGCCCACGGCGACCAGCGCGACCTCGTCCAGGCGCTCAAGAGCTGTAGCCAGCTTCCGCCCGACCGCTCGGTGCGAGAGGACATGACTGCCGCCGACACGGCGCTGCTGATCTACACCTCGGGGACGACGGGCCTGCCCAAGGCCGCCCGCATCACCCACATGCGGGCCCAGCTCTACATGCGCGGCTTCGCCGGGGCGACGGGGGCCACGGCGAAGGACCGCATCTATGTGGCCCTGCCGCTCTACCACGCGACCGGCGGCCTCTGCGCCCTGGGCGCGGCCCTGCTCAACGGCGGCTCGGTGGTCCTGCGGCGCAAGTTCTCGGCCAGCCATTTCTGGAAGGAGATCGTGGCCGAGGGCTGCACCATGTTCGTCTACATCGGCGAGCTGTGCCGCTACCTGGTCAACCATGAGCCCGATGAGGACGAGACCCGTCACAAGATCCGGCTCGCGTTCGGCAACGGCCTGCGGCCGGACGTCTGGCCGAAGCTGAAGCAGCGTTTCCGAATTCCCGACGTCCTGGAATTCTATGGCTCCACCGAGGGCAACGTCAGCCTGTTCAACTTCGACGGCAAGGAGGGGGCCATCGGCCGCGTGCCGAAGTGGATGCGCGGCAAGGTCAACATCCGCCTCGTCCAGTACGACGTCGAGGCCGAGAGCGTGATCCGCGGGACCGACGGCCTCTGCATCGAGTGCGGGCCGGGGCAGGTGGGCCAGTGCATCGGCAAGATCGCCGGCGACGCCCGGACCGAGTTCACCGGCTATCTCGACCGCGCCGCCTCCGAGAAGAAGATCATCCAGAACGTGCTGGCGCGCGGCGACGCCTGGTTCGCCACCGGCGACCTGATGAAGATGGATTCCGAGGGCTATTTCTATTTCGTCGACCGCATCGGCGACACCTTCCGCTGGAAGGGCGAGAACGTGTCGACCGGCGAGGTGGCCGAGCGCCTCTCCACCTTCCCCGGCGTCGAGGAGGCCAACGTCTACGGCGTCGAGGTGGAAGGTGCCGACGGCCGCGCCGGCATGGCGGCCCTGGTGGTCGAGGGCGCCTTCGACGCCAAGGCGTTTGGCGACCACGTGGCCCGGGAGCTGCCGCCGTACGCCCAGCCCCTGTTCGTCCGCCTCCTGCCCCGCCTGGACACCACCGGCACCTTCAAGCTCCGCAAGGTCGACCTGGTCGAGGAGGGCTACGATCCGGCCCGGATCAAGGGGCCGCTCTACTTCCACGACCCGAAGAAGGGCTACATCCGGCTCACCAAGGCCGTTTTCGACCGTCTCGCCGCGGGAGCGATCAAGGTCTGAGCGACCGGCCTCAGTCGGCCTCCAGCGGCAGCTCGATCCGGCAGACCATTCCGCCGGCCGCCAGCGTCAGGACCGCCCGCCCGCCGAGCTGGCCCGCCAGGCTGCGCTCGATCAGCCGCCAGCCGAAGCCGCGCCGAATCGTCGCCGTCGCCGGTCGCGGCCCGCCGTGCTCGCGCCAGGCCAGGGCGAGGCGTGCGTCGGCCACGGTCCAGGTCGCCTCGACCCGCCCTTCGGGCGTGCTCAGCGCGCCGTGCTTGGCGGCGTTGGTGGCCAGTTCGTGGAACACCAGGCCCAGCGCCACCGCCTCGGCCGGCGACAGCGCCACGGCCCGCCCCGCCAGCCGGAAGCGCCCGGCGCCGTAGGGCGCCAGTTCCGAGCGCAGCACGTCGGCCAGGCTCGCGCTCTCCCAGCCCGCCGCGGTCAGCAGGTTGTGCGTGTTCGACAGCGCCAGCAGCCGCGCCTCGAACGCGATCCGGAACGCCGCGGGATCGGGGGTCGCCCGCGCCGTCTGGCGCGCGATGGCCTGCACCGTCGCGAGGGTGTTCTTCACCCGGTGGTTCAGTTCGTCGATCAGCAGCTTCTGCTGGCGCTCGGCCAGCACGCGGTCGGTGATGTCGCTGCCCTCCACGAACACGCCCGTCACCTCGCCGCCGGCGCCCAGGACCGGCTGGTAGACGAAGTCCACGAACCGCTCCTCCAGCGTCCCGTCCGACGTCCGCTGCAGGCGCGCGGGCATGGCGCGGCCGATATAGGGCCGGCGGCTCTCCATCACGCCGCGCAACAGTGCGGTGAAGCCCTGGTCGCGCAGCTCGGGCAGGGCGTCGTCGACGGTCAGGCCGATGACCGGCCGGTCGCCGACCAGTCGCATATAGGCGTGATTGGCCAGCACGAACCTCAGGTCGGGACCCTCCAGCATCGCCATGAATCCCGGCGCCTGCATGAACAGCGCCCTGAGGTCCTGGGCCTCGCCCAGCAGCACCCGGTGCGCGGCCTCCACCTCCATCACCCGCTGCAGGATGTCCTTCTCGCCCGGCTCCGGCTCCGAAAGCCCGAACGCCATGTCCTTCAGGCGCGCCAGCCCCGTGACGTCCACGGTGTTCTGCACGATGAACTGCGTGCGCCCGGCGGCGTCGGTCAGCGGCGTATGCACGACCGTCCAGTAGCGCATCTCCATCCCGCCGCCGCGGTGCTCGGGCCGGGCGATGGGATAGGGCAGGAGGCCCAGGGTGTCGCTTCGTCCCGTGGCCAGCACATGCTGGAGCGACGCCCGCAACCGCTCGCCGTTCTCCCCCGGCTCGGGGAACAGCTCGAACACGGGCCGTCCCACCATCGCCTCGCGCGGCCGCTCGACCACGGCGCAATAGGCCGCGTTCGCCTCCACCATCCGCAGGTCGCGGTCCACGACCATGTAGGGGCTGGGCAGGGCGGCGAAGAGGCTGCGGAAATCTATGGCGGAGCGTGGAACGTCGTCGTTCTCGGCCGCGTCGGCGTCGTCCACGCGCATTCAGGGTATCCGTGCTTGCCCGGCGGCAACGCTCGGCGATCACGCCCGTTCCCGCGACCGCACGGGAAAGCCGCGCCGGACTCGCCTATATTCGGCCCGATGCCGGATTCCCCCGAAGCTCCCGCCGCCCTGAAGGGCGCTGCGCTCATCAAGGACGAGGTCCGTCGCCTGCCCGACCGGCCGGGCGTCTACCGCATGGTGGGCGAGGACGGCGAGGTGCTCTACGTCGGCAAGGCCCGCAGCCTGAAGAAGCGCGTCGTCCAGTACGCCCAGGGCCGCTTCCACACCCAGCGCATCGCCCACATGGTCGACGCCACCCGGGCGATGGAGTTCGTCGTCACCCGCACCGAGACCGACGCCCTGCTGCTCGAGATCAACCTGATCAAGCAGCTCAAGCCCCGCTTCAACGTCCTGCTGCGCGACGACAAGTCGTTCCCCGAGATCGTGATCCGCCGCGAGCACCCGGCCGCCCAGCTCCGCAAGCATCGCGGCGCCCACACCATCCGGGGCGACTACTTCGGCCCCTTCGCCAGCGCCGGGGCGGTCAACCGCACGCTCAACACCCTGCAGAAGGCGTTCCTCCTGCGCTCGTGCTCGGACAGCGTCTACGAAAGCCGCACGCGTCCCTGCATGCTGCACCAGATCAAGCGCTGCGCCGCGCCCTGCACCGGCCTCATCGGCCTCGACGACTACAACGCCCTGGTCGAGCAGGCCGGCGACTTCCTGCGCGGCCGCTCGCGCGTCGTCATGCAGCGCATGTCCGAGCAGATGCAGGTGGCCTCCGACGAGATGGAGTTCGAGCGCGCCGCGCGCCTGCGCGACCGCATCCGCGCGCTGGCCAGCGTGGCTCAGGAGACCCAGATCAATCCCGAGACCCTCGAGGAGGCGGACGTCTTCGCCCTCCATGCCGAGGGCGGCCAGGCCTGCGTCCAGGTCTTCTTCTTCCGCGCGGGCCAGAACTGGGGCAACCGCGCCTATTTTCCCAAGATCCCGCAAGGGGGCGTCGACAGGACCGACGAAGACCCCGACATCATGGGCGCCTTCCTGGGCCAGTTCTACGACGACAGGCCGATCCCGAAGCTCATCCTGGTCAACGTCGAGCCGGCCGAGCGAGAACTGCTTGCCGAGGCCTTCCGGCAGAAGTCCGGCCGCCGGGTCGAGATCGGCCGGCCGCAGCGGGGCGAGAAGAAGCAGCTCGTCCAGCACGCCCTCACCAACGCCCGCGAGGCCCTGGGCCGCAAGATGGCCGAAGGGTCGGCCCAGAGCCGGCTCCTGGCCGGCGTCTGCGAAGCGTTCGGCCTCGACGGCAATCCCGAGCGGATCGAGGTCTACGACAACTCGCACATCATGGGGACCAACGCCGTCGGCGGCATGATCGTGGCCGGCCCCGAGGGCTTCCAGAAGAACCAGTACCGCAAGTTCAACATCAAGGGCTCCGACATCACGCCCGGCGACGACTTCGGGATGATGAAGGAGGTGCTGCGCCGCCGGTTCGGCCGCCTCGTGAAGGAGGAGGAGGAAGGCCTCGCGGACGCGGTCCGTCCCGACCTCGTGCTGATCGACGGCGGCCAGGGCCAGGTGGCCGCGGTCATGGAGATCATGGCCGACCTCGGCGTCGACGACATTCCCGTCGTGGGGGTGGCGAAAGGGCCCGACCGCGACGCCGGGCTCGAGCGCTTCTACATTCCCGGCAAGCCCTACTTCATGCTCGAGCCGAAGAGCCCGGTGCTCTACTATCTCCAGCGGCTGCGCGACGAGGCCCACCGCTTCGCCATCGGCTCCCACCGCACCCGCCGTGCGGCCGACATGAAGCGCAATCCCCTGGACGAGATCGAAGGCGTCGGCCCCGGCCGCAAGCGCGCCCTGCTCCATGCCTTCGGCAGCGCCCGCGGCGTCGCCCGCGCCAGCCTCGAGGACCTCGCCAAGGTCGACGGCGTCTCCGAAGCTCTGGCCCGGCGCATCCACGCCCACTTCCGGAAGTAGCGCGGCTCTGGACGGCGGCCCGCGGGCGGCGGCGCCCGGCTACTTCAGCGCCCAGCCGCCATCGACGTTGAGCACCTGTCCGGTGATGAAGCGCGCCGCGTCCGAGGCGAGGAAGGCCACCGGGCCGGCCAGGTCGGCCACCTCGCCACGCCGGGGGATGCACTGGTTGGCGACCACCAGGTCGAAGATGCTCTGCAGCTTCGCCTCGGAAAGGGGGCTGCCCTCCTTCCGGACCTGCGGCTGGATCAGGCCGGGCGCGACGGCGTTGACCGTGATGTCATAGGGGCCGAGTTCCCGCGCCAGCGCCCGGGTCAGGCCCATGACGCCGCCCTTGGACGAGATGTAGGGGACCATCTCGGTCGGAAGCCCGTGGTCCAGCGTGGTCGAGGTGATGTTGATGATGCGTCCCCGCCGGGCGGCCTTCATCTCCGGGATGACCGCGCGGGCGCAGAGCCAGCTTCCCGTCAGGTTGACCGCGATCGCCCGGCTCCACTGCTCGACCGAGAAGGTTTCCGCCGCCTGGGTCGGCGCGAACAGGCCGCCGGCGTTGTTCACCAGCACCGAAATCCCGCCGAACGCCTTGCGGGCCTCGGCGACGCCGGCCTCGACCGAGGCTTCCGACGACACGTCCATCGCGACGGCGACGGCTCTGCCGCCGGCGTCGCGGATCGACCGGGCCGCCGCCTCGGCGCCCGCCGCGTCGACGTCGGCGACGATCACCGCGGCGCCCTGGGCGGCGAAGGCCTCCGCATATCCGCGCCCCAGCCACCGGGCGGCGCCGGTGATGAGTGCGACCTTGCCTTCCAGCATCTGCGGGTCCTCCTTGCGCGGTTGAAAGTTAGAACCCTAACTGATCCGGCGCGGAGGCGATGGCAAGTGCGGCGCTCCCCGCCGCGACGGTTCCCGCCCCCCGGCGTGTCCGGCGTGCGCCCGGAGCACGGGCGCGCGCGCGCGATCCGGCGACTGACACGGTGGGTTCACGGAACTGTTCCGCGAACGTCGCACGGCGCTCTTAGTGAGCGTCCCCTCACCAGGGGGATTACCGACAATGCTGAACACGACCGGCCGGCGCGGTCTCGCGCGCCTTTTGGCCTGCACCGCGCTCTCGTGCCTTCCGGCCACCGCCTTCGCCGAGGATCTCGTCGGCGTCGTCACCAACGCCGCCAGCGGAAACGCGCTGGCGGGCGCCGTCGTGCGAGTGGGCGAAGCGGGCCGCGAATCGGTCACGGCCCAGGACGGCGGTTTCGTGATCACCAACCTCGCGCCGGGCGACTACACCCTGGTCGTCACCTACGCCGGTCTGGACGCCCAGCGGATTCCCGTCACCGTGGCGGCCGGCCCGCCCACCCGCCAGAACGTCCGGCTGACCAGTTCGGCGGTGAACGTCGAGGAGATCCTGGTCGTGGCCCGGCTCGAAGGCCAGGCGGGCGCCATCAACCTTCAGCGCCAGGCGCCCAGCCTGCGGACGGTGGTGTCCGCCGACGCCCTGGGCCAGATCCGCGAAGGCAACATCGGCGACGCCCTGGTCCGGCTCCCCGGCGTCTCGGTCGAGACCCGCGCCGGCGTCCAGCGGACGGCGACCATCCGGGGCCTGGCGCCGCAGTACAACACCGTCACGGTCGACGGCCTGCGCATGACCAACGTCGACGGCAACCGCGACATCGCGCTCGACAGCTTCCCGGCGAACATGCTGGCGCGGGTGGAGGTGGTCAAATCGCCGACCGCCGACATGTCGGCCGACGCCATCGGCGGCACGGTGGATCTCGTGACGAAATCGGCGTTCGACCGGCGCGGCCTCGTGATCGAAGGCGCCGCGGGCGGGACCTACAACGACCTGCGGGGCAACTGGAACTACCAGGCGGGGGCCACCGTCTCCAACACCTTCGGCGCGGACGAGCAGTTCGGCCTTCTCGGCTCCCTCTATTACTTCCGGGACGAGCGTGGCTACGACGTCATGCAGACGGGATATAACGTCAGCGCTCAGGACGAAAAGACGATCAACCGCACATTCTACTACGACCGCTCGGAGACCAAGGACAAGATCGGCGCAGGCCTGACGTTCGACTTCCGTCCCTCCGACAATACGCGGGCCTTCCTGCGCGGCATCTATCACTACGACTACCGGGACCTGAATCACCAGGGTACGGACTACCGGCCGAATGCCGCCACCCTGGCCAATGTCACTCCGGACAGCGCGACGTCCACCGGCGGCCGGATCGACACCATCGCCTTCTACCGGGAGCCGAAGAACGTCTTCCAGATGTACTCCGGCGGCGCCGAGCATCGCGCCGGCGCGTGGACGGTGGACGGCCGGGTCGCGTTCTCGAAGGCGCGCAAGACCTATCCGGTCACGCTGCAGCTGGTGAACTCCTTCAACGGCGTGAACCTGGCCTACGACCGTTCGGATCGGGACTTCCCGGTCTTCACCATCACCAACAACATCGACGTCACCGATCCCGGCCGGCTGGCGTTCCGCCAGTTCGACACCAACCAGGTGCCGCGGACCGAGAAGGAATGGTCCTTCGACTCCAACTTCGCGCGCGAGTTCACCGGCGCCGTGCCCGTCCGCATGAAGGGCGGCGTCCGGGTGACCCTGAAGGACGCCTCCCAGGCCCAGCCGCTGACCGTCCGCTACACGGGCCTCACCGGCGTCGCGGTGGCGGACCTCCTCGAGCCCCTGTCCAGCCCCGACTTCATGAAGGCGTCTGACGGGCGGGCCGTGCTGGTCGGCTTCACGCCGGACTGGCGGAAATATCTCCAGCTCCAGCAGACCAATCCCGGAGCCTTCACCCAAACCGCCGCCGCCCGGCTGTTCACCGAGGAGACGCGCGCCAACGCCGACTTCACCATCGGCGAGGACATCTACGCCGGTTACCTGATGGGCACGATCGACCTCGACGCCTTCCAGATCGTCGCGGGCGCCCGCATCGAGCATACCAAGGTGTCGAGCGAGGCGAATGCGGTCGTCACGAACAATGGCCTCATCCAGTCGATCACCCGGGTGAGCGACTCCAACACCTACACCAACGTCCTGCCCGGCGTGCAGGTCCGCTACACGGCGATGGAGGACCGTCTGGTCCTGCGTGGCGCGGTCACCCAGTCGATCTCGCGTCCGCCGCCGGGCGACCTCGTGCCGTCCCGGCAGGAGAACGCCCAGCTCAACCAGCGGGTCATCGGCAACCCCAACCTGAAGCCGGCGGAATCGCTGAACCTCGACGCCTCCGCGGAGTACTTCCTGCCCCCGGTCGGCCTGATCTCGGCGGGCGTGTTCTACAAGGACATCTCCGACTTCGTGTTCAGCTCCAGCCGCATCGCCGCCGACGGCGTCGACGAGCGGACCCGCCAGAACGGCGAGGGCGGGAAGGTGACCGGCCTCGAGGTGGCCTGGGTGCAGCAGTTCACCAGCCTGCCGGGCATGCTCTCGGGGCTGGGGGTCGAGGCCAACTACACCTGGCTGGACTCCAAGGGCGCGTATCCCGGCCGCGCCGAGGACCTCCCCCTGGTCAATTCGCCCCGCCATATCCTGAACGGCGTGGTGTCCTACGTGCAGGGGCCGGTCAGCGTGCGGTTGTCCTACAACTACCTGTCGAAGCGGCTGGAGTCCGTGGGCGCCCGGGCTGCGCTCGACGTCTACAATGCGAAGTCGAGCGTCTGGGACCTGGCGGTCAAGGTCCGTGTCCGCGACCGGCACAGCGTGTTCTTCAACGTCAAGAACCTGACCGACGAGCCGACGATCCAGTATCAGGGTGGCCGGTCGGACCCGACGCTGCTCACCTACTACGGCCGGCAGTTCAACTTCGGCGTCAATTTCGACTTCTAGGCGAGGGGGCGGCCGGTGGAATGCCGGCCGCCCTCGCTCCCGCCCCCCGTTTCCGCCCTTGGGGCCGTCCTGCCCGAGGCCCTACGTCCGATTCTGACGTAGCGGGGTGTTGGGATGTTCCTCATGTCCGAGGGACCCGACATCGACACGGTTTCGCTGGCCACACTGGACCGGCTGGCCGCGCTGGACCTCTCCGCCGCGGAGAAGGCCCACGGCGCCCTCATGGCCGCCGAGGCCAAGGACATCCCCGAACTCTCCCGCGCCTACCGCGGCCTCGCCCGGTCCCTGCGCCAGACCCTGGCGCTCAAGGACCGCCTGCGCCGCGCCCGCCCCGAGCCCGCCCGGGGGCCGAGCCGGCTCGACCCCGACCGCATGGCCCGCGCCGAACGGCTCGACCTCCTGGCCGACGCCGTCCGCGACGCCGCCGCCGGACAGGGCTGCGATCCCGCCGAACGCGAAGACCTCGCCGAACGCTTCCACGACGAGGCCTGGGACTGGATCGAAAGACCCGACTTCCTCACCGAAGACCTCGACACCCTCATCCAACGCGCCCGCACCCTCATGGACCTCGACGACGAGGACCAGGGGAGCGATCCGGAAGACGGCTCAGACGGCGACCTCATCGAAGGCGAAGCCCGCGAGGTCTTCCGCCCCGAACCCGAGCCGGACCCGTCACCCCAGACCGCACAGCCCTATGACGACGGCGAAGGCCCCGAGGCCCAGGCCGCAGACCCACTGCCGCCGGACCCCCTGCCGCCGGAGGTCCCGCAGGAACCCCCGTCGCAACCCCGATCCGGCCACCGCTGGGACATCCCCACCCACGACCCGCCGGCCCCGGTCTCGCCCCCCAGCCCCGACCCCTTCGCCAACTGGCCAAGGCGCATCGTCCCCGACCACCCCTTCAACTCGAGCTGACAGGGCTCTCCCGGCGACGCCGGGGTGGCGCGAACAGCCGCCTTCGGACCACGAAAAACACGAAAGGACACGAAAGGGCGTCCGGCCCCGACAGGCCGCGAAGCGGCGTCCCCTCGTGGAAATAATCGCGGAAGCCCGCGACTCCATGATCGACCCTCCGCTCACGCGGAGGCTCAGGATGCCCGGCCCCTTTCGTGTCCTTTCGTGTTTTTCGTGGTTCCAGACAGACGCAGGGACCGACAGGCCTCCGGCGTCGCCCAGCCCCACGAATCCATCGACCGCACGACGCGCGCGCCTACCCGCACATCCCTGACCCTAGGTGGATTGCCGGACGCCCGCCCGGCGGATAAGGCCATACCGGTCTTTCGCGCCGATCCCGTCTTTCGGGGCAGTTCAGGGGGAGCCATGACGATCAAGGGCAAGGCCTATGTGATGGGGGCCTACGAGCACCCCACCCGCGACGCCCCCGACAGGACCACCGCCCAGCTCCACGCCGAGAGCGCCAAGGGGGCGCTGGAGGACGCGGGCCTGTCGTTCGACGACGTGGACGCCTACTTCTGCGCCGGCGACGCACCGGGCTTCGGGGCCATGTCGATGATCGACTACATGGGCCTCCGCAACGTCCGCCACATGGACACCACCGAGACCGGCGGATCTTCCTACCTGGTGCATGTGAACCACGCCGCCCAGGCGATCGCCGCGGGCAAGTGCAGCGTCGCCCTCGTCACCCTGGCCGGGCGGCCGCGGAACGGGGGGAACCGGCCCGGCGCGGCCGGCGGCGGGCGGCCGCCCCAGGGCCTGAGCGACGGCGCGCCCGAGGCCGGCTTCGAGAGCATCTACGGCGGCTCGACCCACAACACCTACGGCATGTGCGCCATGCGCCACATGTACGAGTACGGCACGACGTCCGAGCAGCTCGCCTGGATCAAGGTGGCCGCCAGCCACCACGCCCAGTGGAACGAGCACGCCTTCCTGAAGAACGTGGTCACCGTCGAGGAGGTGGTGAACAGCCGGATGATCGCCGACCCGCTGCACCTGCTGGACTGCTGCGTGGTGACCGACGGCGGCGGCGCGGTGATCGTGACCTCGCCCGAGGTGGCGCGCAGCCTGAAGCGCCCGAAGGTGAAGCTGCTGGGCGCGGCCGAAGCGCCCAAGGTGCAACTGGGCGGCAAGCTGGACCTGACCCATTCCGGCGCGGTCTGGTCGGGGCCCAAGGCGTTCGAGGAAGCGGGCGTGACGCCTGCCGACATCAAGTACGCCTCGATCTACGACAGCTTCACCATCACGGTGCTGATGCAGCTCGAGGATCTGGGCTTCTGCGCCAAGGGCGAGGGCGGGAAGTTCGTCGCCGACGGGAACCTGATCTCGGGCGTCGGCCGGTTGCCGTTCAACACCGACGGCGGCGGCCTCTGCAACAACCACCCCACCAACCGGGGCGGCATCACCAAGATCATCGAGGCGGTCCGCCAGCTCCGGGGCGAGGCCCATCCCAAGGTCCAGGTGGCCAATTGCGACCTCGCGCTGGCCCACGGCACCGGCGGTTCGCTGGGCGTGCGCCACGGCGCGGCGACCCTGATCCTCGAACGGGAGGGCTGAGCATGTCCGAAACCCAAAAGGCTCCTGGGCCGATGACCCGGCCGGTCCCGGCCCCCGCCGTCACCCTGGAATCCAAGCCGTTCTTCGACGCCGCCGCGGAAGGCCGGTTCCTGATCAAGCGCTGCCAGGCCTGCGGCGAGGCGCACTGGTATCCCCGCTCGATCTGCCCCTTCTGCCACTCCGACCGCACGGTCTGGGAGGAAGGGTCCGGCGAGGGGGTGGTCTATACCTACTCGGTCATGTGGCGCTCGCCGAGCGGCCCCTACGCCATCGGCTACGTCACCCTGGACGAGGGGCCGAACATGCTGACCAACTTCCTGGACGTGGCGCCCGAGGATCTGAAGATCGGCCTGCGGGTGAAGGTGAAGTTCCAGGCCACCGAGGGCGGCCCGCCTGTCCCGGTGTTCGTGCCGGCGTCGGGGCCGGCGTAGGGGCCGGCGCAGGGAGCCGCACCGCCGGCGTGAGACCGGCGCGGACGCATGAGGAGAGGAAGAGATGTCCGAGTTCGACTTCGGCGACCGGTCGCTCCAGGGCCGGCCGTTGTGCTGCGCCCGCTTCGAGGTGGGCGGCATCATGGACCTGGGCGCCTCGCCGTGGTCCACCCGGCGCATCGGCTACATCACCGGCGGCCGCTTCGAGGGGCCCCGCCTCAAGGGCGAGATCCTGCCGGGCGGCGGCAACTGGTCCACCGCCGGCGCCGGCGAGGACGGCGCCGCGATCGGCACCTTCGACGCCCGCTGCATCTGGCGCACCGACGACGGGGCGCTGATCTACATGACCTACACGGGCCGCACCTGGGTCCCGCCGGACGTGGGCGCCGCCTTCCGCGACCCGGCCCAGCCCGAGGTGGACCCCGGCCGCTACCGCCTGCGGATCGCCCCGGTCTTCGAGACGTCGGATCCCCGCTACGCCTGGCTCAACGCCGTCCTCGCGGTGGGGGTGGGCGAACGCCTCACGGGAGGCGTCCGCCACTTCATCTACGAGATCCCCTGAACCGGCGCGAGGCCCGGAGCGCGGTTCACCAGAGGCCGGCCCAAGTGAGCTGGACCGGCGCCTCGGCGGTCCAGACGCCGTCGCCGTCCAGGTCGGAATAGACGGTGACCTCGAGCCGGCCGTCGTCCCACTCGGTCTTCACCACGTTTCCGCCGATCAGGACGTAGCTCTCGTCCCGGTCGATGTCCTCGCGCTCCAGCCGGCCGTCGCGCTCGACCTCGAACACGCCGGTCACCCGCCCCGCGGCGTCGAAGGTGAAGACATAGGAGTCGTCGTCGAACACCAGGAGCGGAGCGGTCGGGTCCTGCACGCCGGGGGTGGAACCCTCGCCGCCGCCGAGGCGCGTCAGGATCGCGGGATCGAAGGGCCCGTCGCCCTCGGCCAGCTCGATCCAGCGCCCGTCGCCGTCGGCGTCGCCGTAGACCGTCCACTCCTGCTCGCGCCCGTCGATCTCGGTCTTCACGACGAAGCCGTCGATCAGCCGGTAGGACTCGTCCTTCTCGATCTTCTCGTACTCGAGCCGGCCGTTCTTCTTGACCTCGGCGACCGAGGTCACGACGCCGTCCGCGCCGAAGGTGAAGACATACTGGTCGGGCTGGCGCGACATGGGGGGCTCCTGGTCATCGGGGGCCGCCGGCGGGCGGCGACGTGGAGCCCTTCTGCCGGACAACCTTCAAGCCCGGCTGGCGGCAAGATTTGGGTTTCGCAATGTTCGGCCGTCCCCGCGCCATCCGCCGCGTGACAATCGCCGTTCGGTCGTCTTTGCTGGCGCGCCGCTGATTTGCGGCCAGAACAGACCACATTTTCGAAGGGACGGATTTCAGGGATGCCACCACGCATGCTGCCGGAGCCCACTCCGGAGACCAGCCACTTCTGGGAGGGCGCCCTGCGCGGCGAACTCCTCCTCCAGCGCAACCGGCAGACGGGCGAGGCCTATTTCCCGCCGCGGCCGTTCTGCCCCAGGACCGGCTCACGCGACGTCGAGGTGTTCAGGGCCAGCGGCAAGGCCGTGCTCTGGTCCTACGTCATCAACCAGCGCCCGCGGCCCGACATGGGGACCGAGCCCTACGCCATCGCGGTGGTGAAGCTGGAGGAAGGCCCCACCATGATGACCAATATCGTGGGGTGCCCCCAGACGCCCGAGGCGCTGCAGCTGGACATGCCGCTGGAGGTCGTCTTCGAGAAGATGAGCGACACCATCGCGCTCCCGTTCTTCAAGCCGGCGGGAGCATAAGCCCATGAAGCCGAAATCCGTGGCCGTGGTCGGCGCCGCCGAGACCACGAAGATGGGCAGGATCCCGGACCAGTCCGTGATCGGCCTGCACGCCGACGCCGCGCTGAACGCCATGGCCGACGCCGGCCTGACGCCCGCCGACATCGACGGTGTCGCCACCGCCGGGATCAGCCCGGTGGAGCTGGCGCACTACCTAGGCATCGTCCCCACCTACGCCGACGGCACCCAGGTGGGCGGCTGCTCGTTCATGCTGCACGTCCGCCACGCGGCGGCGGCGATCAACGCCGGCCTGGCGAAGACCATCCTGATCACCCACGGCGAGAGCGGTCGGTCCCGCGTCGGGGCCGGCGGCTTCCCGCGCTCGCCCGCGAGCCTCGCGGGTCAGTTCGAGATGCCCTACGGCGTCGCCGGTCCTCCCACGATGTTCACGGTCCCGGTGCTCCGCTACCTGAAGACCTACGGCCTCACCGTCGAGGACCTGGCGCAGGTGTCGGTGATCCAGCGCGAGTGGGCGGCGAAGAACCCGCGCGCCAGCTTCAAGGACCCGCTCACCGTCGACGACGTGCTGAACGCCGACATGATCGCCTGGCCCTTCACCAAGCTGATGTGCTGCCTGGTCACCGACGGCGGGGGCGCCCTGATCCTCACCTCGGCCGACCGCGCGAAGGACTTCCCGCAGAAGCCGGTCTATGTCCTCGGCACGGGCGAGAGCGTCGAGACGCCGATGATCTCGCAGATGTACGACTTCACCTCCTCCACCGCCTTCAAGGTGTCGGGGAAGAAGGCGTTCGAGTCGGCCGGGATCTCCCACGCCGACGTGGACCACCTGATGATCTACGACGCCTTCGCCCACCTGCCGCTCTACGGCCTCGAGGACCTGGGCTTCGTGAAGCCCGGCGAAGCCGCGGCCTTCATCCGGGAGCGGAACACCGCAATTGGAGGCAAGCTGCCACTGAACACCAACGGTGGCGGCCTCTCGTACATGCACTCGGGCATGTACGGCATGTACGCCCTTCAGGAGAGCGTGCGGCAACTGCGCGGGATCGCCCCCGCCCAGGTGCCGGGCGCGAAGGTCAGCGTCAGCCACGGCGTCGGCGGCATGTTCGCAGCCTCGGGCACGATCATCTTCTCGAACGAGGCGCCTTAGTGCGGGCCCGGGCGTGGCTGGCGGCGGCGCTGACGCTGCTGGCCGCGCCCGCATTCGCCGAGAGCCTGACGCTGCGCGGCGTCCTCACCGGCGCCGACCACCAGACCTATCGCGAGGTCCCCTTCCGAGTGCCGGCCGGGACCACCTCGGTCACCGTCGCGTTCGACCATACCGGCAAGGACCAGAAGGCCGTCGTCGACCTCGGCCTTCGCGACCCCGACCGCTTCCGCGGCTGGAGCGGCGGGAACAAGGCCCGCTTCACCCTCACCGAGACCTGGGCCACGCCGTCCTACCTGCCCGGCCCGCTGCCGGCCGGCGAGTGGCGGCTGATCCTTGGGGTTCCGAACCTGCGCCAGGGCGCCCGCGCCGAGTATGTGGCGACGATCACGCTGGACGACAGTCCCGTCTTCCGCGGTTTCGCCGAGGCGCCGCTGCGCGACGGCCCCGGCTGGTATCGCGGCGACTTGCACCTGCACACCGGCCATTCCGACGGCAGCTGCGCCACCCAGGCCGGCGCCCAGGCAGCCGGCCGCCGCGCGCCCTGCCCGCTGCACCTCACCCTGGAGGCGGCCGCCGCACGCGGTCTCGATTTCGTGGCGGTGACCGAGCACAACGCCACCAGCCACCATCAGGCCCTGGCCGAGGCCCAGCCCCACTTCGACCGGCTTCTGCTGATCCCGGGCCGCGAGATCACC
The DNA here is from genome assembly GCF_037189685.1 of Phenylobacterium sp. Lineage (GTDB taxonomy): Bacteria > Pseudomonadota > Alphaproteobacteria > Caulobacterales > Caulobacteraceae > Phenylobacterium. The sequence continues at coordinate 24,006 of NZ_JBBCIT010000017.1, forward strand.
ACCTTCCAGGGCCACATGAACGTCTTCGGCGTGACCGCACCGCTGGACTTCCAGCTCGGCGGCCCCCGCGCGCCCGACATCGGCGCCGTCCTGGATCAGGTGGAACGCGCCGGTGGCGTGGCGGCGATCAACCATCCCGGCCTGCCGTCCGGCGAGATCTGCATGGGCTGCGGCTGGACGGCGCCCGTCGACTTCGCCCGCATCGCCGCGGTCGAGGCCGTGAACGGCGCGATCGCCGAGGGCCCGCTCTCCGGCCTGCCGTTCTGGGAGGCCCGCCTGAACGAAGGCCGCCGCATCACCGCCATCGGCGGCTCCGACAACCACGACGCCCGCCTGCCGCGGGGGAACGCCGCGGCGGTGGGAACGCCGACAACGGTCGTCCACGCCGAAGAACTGTCCCAGCCGGCGATCCTCGCGGCGCTCCGTGCGGGTCGGGCGTTCATCGACGTCCAGGGCTCGGGGAACCGCCTGCTGGAGCTGACGGCCGGCCTCGGCGACCGCATCGTCGGCATGGGCGGTGTCCTCACGGCCCGCGCGGGCGAAGACGTCGCCCTGTCGGTTCGCGTGACAGGCGCGGCCGGCGGCCGCGTCGAGTTCCGCGGCGATCCGGGCCTGCGGGTCCTGCCGCCCGCCGCGATCACCGAGGCGGACCAGACGATCCGCGTGGCCATCGCCGCAGACGGCCGACCGCACTGGCTCCGCGCCGATGTCCGGGGGCCGGACGGAAAGCTCTGGCTGGTCGGAAACCCGATCTACCTCGAGGACTAGAGCCGCGCTCGCCCCATCGCGGGCGCCCCTGGCGCGTCTGCGGCGAAGCTGCTGAGATGCCGTCCATGACAACCTGCCGCATCGGCGTCATCGGCCTCGGCCAGCGCATCGCCCACGTCCTCGCCGCCATGCAGGAGGTGGGCTGGGCGCTGGACCTTCGCGGGCATGTGGACCCGGCGCCCGTGGGCGAGCCGATCCTGGTCGCCGCGGGCATCCCGATGGGCCGCGCCGTTCCCGATCTTGCCGGCCTGCTGGCCGAAGGCCCGCTGGACCTGCTCATGCTGGGCGCGCCCAACCACCTCCATGCCGCGCACCTGACGGCCGCGCTGGACACGGGCCTGCCGGTCTTCGCCGAAAAGCCGCTGGTGCGCACATTGGACGAGACGGCGGCCCTCGCGCGCCGGCTGGCCGGCCCGGCGACGCCGCCCGTCTACGTGGGGCTGGTGATGCGATCCCTGCCCATCGTGCGCGAGGTGCTGCGCCGGATCGACGCCGGCGAACTGGGCCAGGTGGTCTCGATCGATGCGACCGAGCACCTGCCGCCTGAACACGGCGGCTATCTCGCCCGCAACTGGCGGCGCCGGCGGGAGTGGGGCGGCTCGTACCTGCTGGACAAGGTGGTCCACGACTTCGACATCTTCGGCCGTATCGCCGGGGCGCGGCCCGCGCGCGTCGCCAGCTTCGGCGGCCGGCGCATCTTCACCCCCGACCGCCCCGCGCCGCCCCGGACCTACGAGGACGGCTCGCCCGCCTACGCCCTGCGTGACGCCGGCTGGTCGGGCGCGCCCGACGCCTTCGCCTCGGACATGGACGTCACCGACCATCAGGTCGCGCTGGTGGAGTATGCGAACGGCGTGCGCCTGTCGTTCCACGCCAACAGCCACACCGCCCTGGCCGAGCGCCGCTGGTATGTGGCCGGGACCGAGGGCACGCTGATCGCCGACCTGGTGCGGAACCGGCTGATGATCCGGCGCGCCCTGTTCCGCGGCAAGCCCGAGCGGGTCGAGTTCGGGGAGCGCACCGCCGACGCGCACAACGGCGCGGACCAGGCCATGGCCCGCGACCTCGCCGCCGCCCTCGCGGGCCAGGCGGCCTTTCCCGTCACGCCGTTCGAATCCCTCGAGGCCGGGATCACGGTCATGGCCATCGACCAGGCGATGGACGAGGCGCGCCTCGTCGACTGTGCGCCACTCTGGGCCGCCTATGACGCCGCCCGCGCCGGCTAAGGGTTTATCAGCAGCGGCCCGACCATCTGCTGCAGCACCGGCTGCCGCGGATACGGCGTGTGCCGGTATTGCCGGAAGCCCTCGGCGTAGCCGACGCCGAAGTCCTGACCCACGCGACGGCTCCAGGCCTCCATGTCGGCCAGGAAGTCCGACACGCCGTGCTGCTTGCGCACCCAGGCCACCTGGCTCCGATGCTCGGCCACCATCAGGGCCTTGGTGGGCATCAGGCGGGTGATGTCCACGCCGAAGTCCCGCGCAAGTCGGGTTCCGTCGCGATCCCGCCCGCCGATGGCGTCGGTGAAGTAGAGTGTGGGGATGCCCGCCAGGGGCGCGGCGCCGCCGGTGCGGTAGTTGGCGACCGGCGCGGCGAAACAGGCGTCGCGGGTCAGGGCGCTGATCGCCTCGTGGTCGGGATGGTAGTCCGCGGGCGAGGCGGTGATCACGACGTCGGGCTTCACCTCGCGCAGGAGTTCGGTGACAGCCCTCCGCGAGGGATCGTCATTGAAGACGCCGAGGTCCGGCAGGCCCAGGCAGCGGTAGGCGGCCCCGATGTGCGCGGCGGCGGCCGCCGCCTCCGCGCGGCGCATGCGGCCGGTCTCCTCGGGGCCATGATCGGCCGAGCCGCCTTCTCCCGCGGTGGCGGTGGCGACGACCACCCGATGGCCCAGCGCCGACAGGTGCGCCAGCGTGCCGCCGGCCAGGATGTCCAGGTCGTCGGGATGGGCGTGGACGGCGAGGACGGTGGCCATGACGCCCTCAGCGGTCGAACTTGGTGGACAGGACGAGAGCGGTGTTCGTGCGTTCCACCCCCTTCACCGCCCCGATCCCGTCGATCACGACATCCATCTCGGCCACTCCCTGCGCCTCCACGGTGGCGATCATATCGAACGGCCCGCTCACCGACTGCAACCGCCGAACCCCCGGCATCCGGTTCAGCGCCGCGGTCACCGCCGCCGCCTGCTTGGGCTCCACCGTCAGCATGACGAAGGCGTGGACCCGGCCTTGCTCGTAGGCCGGGGCCAGCCGGACGGCGTAGCCCGCGATGACGCCGCCGCGCTCCAGCTTCTGGAGCCGGGTCTGCACCGTGGTCCGCGACAGGCCCAGCGCCCGCGCCAGTTCCGCCACCGGCGCCCGCGCGTTGTCGCGCAGCTTCGCCAGCAGGTGCTCGTCAAGGTCGTCCATTCTCGGCGTTCCGCACAAAGAGTTCGTCGATCCGCCCTCATTAGGCCAACAGATCGACGGGGCGCCAATTGAAAGCGGCGCAGCCACACGCGAATCTTCCGGAACGTCCTCGGGAGGTCAGCACATGCGCAAGGTCTGTGTGATCGGAGCCGGCAAGATCGGAGCCACCGTCGCAGGCCTCCTGGCCGACGCCGGCGACTACGACGTGCTGCTGGTCGACCGCGACGCCGTCGCCCTGGCCGAAGCTGGGGCCCTGGTCGAAGCTGAGGACCTGGCCGAAGCCGGCGCGGGCCGCCCGCGGATCGTGGGCGCGGCCATGCCGGTCGCCGACCCCCAAACCCTCGCGCGCCGGATCGCCGGCGCCTTCGCCGTGGTCAACTGCGCGCCCTACCTCCTCACCACCGCCGTCGCCAACGCCGCCCGCATCGCCGACGCCCACTACCTCGACCTGACCGAGGACGTGGCCGCCAGCCGCGTGGTGCGCAGCCTGTCCGAGGGCGCGCAACGCGCCTTCATCCCCCAGTGCGGCCTGGCCCCCGGCTTCATCACCATCGCCGCCTGGGACCTGATCCAGCCCTTCGACCAGCTCCACGACGTGCGCCTGCGCGTGGGCGCCCTGCCGCGCTATCCGTCCAACGCGCTGAACTACAACCTCACCTGGTCCATCGACGGGGTGATCAACGAGTACTGCGAACCCTGCGAGGCCATCGTGGACGGCCGCCTGCGCGAGGCGCCGGCGCTGGAAGCGTGCGAGGCCTTCGCCCTCGACGGCGTCACCTACGAAGCCTTCAACACGTCGGGCGGCCTGGGCACGCTGGGCCACACGCTGGACGGCCGGGTGCGCAACCTCAACTACAAGACCATCCGCTATCCCGGCCACGCGGCGATCATGAAGGCGCTGCTGAACGACCTGAACCTGCGCAACCGGCGCGACGTGCTGAAGGACATCCTGGAGAATTCCGTTCCGGCCACCCTCCAGGACGTGGTGATCGTGTTCGTCACGGTCTCGGGGATGAAGCAGGGCCATCTCGTCCAGGAGACCTACGTCAACAAGTTCTACGCGCAGATCATGGGCGGCGAGGTCCGGAGCGCCATACAGGTCACCACCGCCGGCGCGATCTGCGCGGTGCTCGACCTGCTGGCCGAGGGCCGCCTGCCGCAGGCGGGCTTCGTGCGCCAGGAGGACATCCCGCTGGAGGCCTTCCTGGGCAACCGCTTCGGCCGCGTCTACGCCCCGCACGGCCTGGCCGTCCCGGCGGCCGCCGAGTAGCGGGAAACCTGATAGTCCGATGACCATGCAGACGAAGACGCCCTCCGCCGCGACCGAAGCCGCCGACCTCCTGGCCCGCCTGGGCGTGGCCGAAGCCCTCCGAACCGGCGGCGGCCGGACCGTGCGGTCGCCCGTCACCGGCGAGGCGATCGCCCAGGTCCACGACGCCGACGCCGCCGGGGTGTCCCGGGCCGTCGAGGCGGCGCACGCGGCCTTCCTGACCTGGCGCACGGTCCCCGCGCCGCGGCGCGGCGAGCTGGTGCGGCTGTTCGGCGAAGAGCTGCGCGCCGCCCGGGCCGCCCTCGCCGCCCTGGTCACGCTCGAGGCGGGCAAGGTCGCCTCCGAGGCGCTGGGCGAGGTCCAGGAGATGATCGACATCTGCGACTTCGCCGTCGGCCTGTCGCGCCAGCTCCACGGCCTGACCCTCGCCACCGAGCGTCCCGACCACCGCATGATGGAGACCTGGCATCCCCTGGGCGTGGTGGGGATCATCTCGGCCTTCAACTTCCCCGTGGCCGTCTGGTCGTGGAACGCGGCCCTGGCCCTCGTCTGCGGGGACGCCTGCGTCTGGAAGCCGTCCGAGAAGACCCCGCTCACCGCGCTCGCCGTCCAGGCCCTGTTCGACCGGGCCTGCGCCCGGTTCGGCGACGCGCCCGCCGGGCTTTCCGCCGTGGCGGTCGGGGGACGCGAGGTCGGAGAGGCGCTCGTGGACCATCCCAAGGTCCCACTGGTCAGCGCCACCGGATCGACGGCGATGGGGCGCGCCGTGGGACCGCGGCTGGCTGGGCGCTTCGCCCGCGCGCTGCTGGAGCTGGGCGGCAACAACGCCGCCATCGTCGCGCCCTCGGCCGACCTGGACCTGGCCCTGCGCGGCGTCACCTTCGCCGCCATGGGCACGGCGGGACAGCGCTGCACCACGCTCCGCCGCCTCTTCGTCCACGAGGACGTCTACGACGCCTTCGTCCCGCGCCTGAAGGCCGCCTACGCCAGCGTGAAGGTCGGCGACCCGCGGGCGGCGGGCGTGCTGGTGGGACCGCTGATCGACGCCGCCGCCTTCGAGCTGATGCAGGCGGCCCTGGCCGACGCGCGCGCGGCGGGCGGCGGCGTCACCGGCGGCGAGCGCGCGCCGATGGGCGCGGCTTACTATGCCCGGCCCGCCCTGGTGGAGATCGGCGACCAGGCCGAGGTCGTGAAGCGCGAGACCTTCGCGCCCATCCTCTACGTCATGCGCTACCGCGACCTGGAGGACGCCATCGCGCGGCAGAACGACGTGCCCCAAGGCCTGTCGTCCTCGATCTTCACGAACGACCTGCGCGAGGCCGAGCTGTTCGTCTCGGCCCGGGGCTCGGACTGCGGGATCGCCAACGTGAACATCGGCCCCTCCGGCGCCGAGATCGGCGGCGCGTTCGGCGGCGAGAAGGAGACCGGCGGCGGCCGGGAGGCGGGCTCGGACTCCTGGAAGGCCTACATGCGCCGCGCCACGAACACCGTGAACTACGGCCGCACCCTGCCCCTGGCCCAGGGCGTGACGTTCGACGTGTAGGCAGGGCCGCGCGCTACGCCCGCCGCAGACGCGCCACGTAGAAGCCGTCGGTCCCGCCCGGCAGATGGTGGGGCAGGATGCGCAGGGTCCCGTCGGGCCGCAGGCTGGCCTCGGGCGCGCCGCCCTCGCCCGGCGAAACGGGGTCGAGGTCGAAGCCGGGCGTGCGGGCCAGGAAGGCCGCGACCTGGGCCTCGCCCTCCTCGGGCTCCAGCGAGCAGACGCAGTAGACGAGGCGACCGCCCGGCCTCACCCGTCGCGCCGCGCCGTCCAGCAGGCGGGCCTGGACGGCGGCCAGCTTGGGGATCTCGGCGGGACTCGCCACCCACAAGACGTCGGGGTGCCGCCGGAAGGTGCCCGTGGCCGAGCAGGGCGCGTCCAGCAGCACGGCGTCGAACGTCCGGCCGTCCCTCCATTCGGCCGCGTCGGCGACGACCGTCTCGGCCGCCAATCCCGTTCGGGCCAGGTTCTCGCCCACCCGCTTCAGGCGCGCGGCCGAACGGTCGACCGCGGTCACATTCGCCCCCGCGGCGGCCATTTGCAGCGTCTTGCCGCCCGGCGCAGCACACAGGTCCAGCGCCGTTTCGCCGGGCCGGACGCCCAGCAGGCGCGCCGGGATCGCGGCGGAGGCGTCCTGCACCCACCAGCGGCCGTCGGCGAAACCGGGCCAACCCGACACCTCGCCCTTCAGTCCCGCGCGCAGTCCGCCGCCCGGCAGGACCTCGGCCTCCAGCAGGGCGGCGAGGTCGGGATCGGCGGCCTTCGGCGTGATGTCGGTGGCCGGCTCGGCGGCGATGACGGCGGCGACGGCGCGCGCCTCCGCCTCGCCATAGGCGGCCCGCCACCGGGCGAGGAGCCATTGGGGCGCCAGGAGGTCGGGATCGTCCAGCTCCACGGGCTCGCGCGTCAGGCCGCGCAGGACGGCGTTGACCAGGCCCTTGAAGGCGGTCCCGCCCTTCTGGGCCGCCGCCAGGTCGACCGTCGCGCCCACGGCCGCGTGCGGCGGGACCTTCAGGGCCAGGATCTGGGCCGCGCCCAGACGCAGCACATTCACGATCCGCTCGGGCGGCGGCTTCTTCAGCCGGGACTGGAGCACCGTATCGATGGGCCCCAGGCGCCGCAGCGTCGCCATGGCCAACGCTCGGGCGAAGGCGCGGTCGCGCGGCGCAAGCGCCGCCAGGGCCGGGTGGTTCAGTCCCTCGTCCAGGCCGGCCCGCCGCGAGAGGGCGGCGGCCAGGAGGTCGAGGGCGGCGGCGCGGGCCGGCAGGCCGCGGATGTCGGGGAGGCTGTCGGGGGTTTCACTCACGGCGCGGGGCGTGCCCGCTTGGAGCGCCGGGCGCAAGGGCTTAGATCAGGGGCATGGACGACCAGCCCCCCGAAGCCGCGCCTTCCGCCGCCGCGCCACCCCATGCGGCTCCGGGCAAGGCGCTGAGCCCCGCCGCCCGCCGCGCCCTGGAAGAGGCCGCATCCCGCCGCGCCACGGAGGTCGAGGCGTCCGAACGCATCGCCGAGGACGGCGGCCCCAAGGGCCCCGAACCCACACGCTTCGGCGACTGGGAGCGCAAGGGCCTGGCGGTGGACTTCTAGAGGCTGTTAGGGACTGCGCTGTCGGGGCTGGGAGCTTGCCCCTTTCGTCCAGGTCGTCATCGCCGGGCTTGTCCCGGCGACCCAGGGTTCCGCTTCCCTAGCCGTCTGCGG
>NZ_JBBCIT010000018.1:0-78141 GCF_037189685.1 Phenylobacterium sp.
GAAAGTCAGTCATCTGCAATACCGCTAGGAGGGGAGGGGCGATCGTTTGACATCATCGGGGGCCGGTGAAAGTTTCGCAACGCCCGGCCGACGATCGGCCGTCACCTTGAGCCCCTGATGTTCCGCTTCATCGGCCGCCGACTGCTGGTGGCCATCCCGACCCTGTTCCTGGTGGTGACCGTCGCATTCTTCATGATGCGCGCCGCCCCTGGCAGCCCATTCGACATGGACCGCAAGCTCTCGCCCGAGATCGAGCGGAACGTCATGGCCAAGTACGGCATGGATAAGCCGCTGCACGAGCAGTACTTCAACTATCTCCGCGACGTGACCCACGGCGATTTCGGCCCGTCGCTGAAGTACAAGGACAAGTCCGTCCTGCAGATCCTGCAGGAGAACTACAAGGTCAGCCTGATCCTCGGCCTGGCGGCGATCCTCCTGGCCAGCGTGGTCGGAGTGACCCTGGGGGTGCTGGCCGCCCTGCGCCAGAACAAGCTCGTCGACTACGGGGTGATGGCGGTGGCCATCATCGGGGTCTGTATCCCGACTTTCGTCACGGCGCCGCTGCTCGTGCTGATATTCGGATCGAAATTGCAGCTTCTGCCTTCTGGGGGTTGGAACGGCGGGGCGCTCGCAAACCTGATATTGCCGGTAGCCGTGCTGGCCCTGCCGCAGATCGCGATCATCTCGCGCCTGACGCGGGCCGGCATGATCGAGGTGCTGCGTTCGAACTACATCCGCACCGCCCGCGCTAAGGGCTTGCCGGAACACAGGATTGTCGGAAAACACGCCCTGCGCGCGGCGATCCTGCCGCTGGTCAGCTATCTCGGCCCGGCCTGCGCGGGCCTGCTTACCGGCAGCTTGGTGGTGGAAAAGATCTTTAACCTGCCGGGACTGGGCAAGTTTTTCGTCATTTCGGCGCTCCAGCGCGACTACACCGTGGTCATGGGCATGGTGATTTTCTACGCCGCCCTGATCCTCGTCCTGAACCTGATCGCCGACCTGCTCTATGCGGCGCTTGATCCCCGCGTGAGGCTGTCGTGATCCTGGCTCCCGGTTCGCGCGCCGGCGCGCAAGTCATGGAAAAGGCTGTCAAAGGCCGCAGCCTGTGGGACGACGCGCTTCGCCGCCTGTTCCGCAACTGGGCGGCGGTCAGCGGCATGGTGGTGCTGGCCGTCCTGGTGCTGGTCGCCCTCGTCGGGCCGCACCTGGTCCCGTTCAGCTACGACCAGATCAACAAGGATGACGTCTGGGCCCCGCCGCTGACCGCCGGCCACCTGCTGGGCGCCGACTCCCTGGGCCGCGATCTGCTGGCCAGACTGCGTATGGGGCTTAGGGTTTCGCTGGCCATCGGGCTGGTGGCGACGCTGGTGTCGCTGGTCATCGGCATCACCTGGGGCGCGGTCGCCGGCTATGTCGGCGGGGCGCTGGACGAGATCATGATGCGCGTCGTCGACGTGCTCTACTCGCTGCCCTTCATCTTCTTCGTGATCCTGCTGACGGTCACCTTCGGCTCGAACATCGTGCTGATCTTCGTGGCGATCGGGGCGGTCGAGTGGCTGACTATGAGCCGGATCGTCCGCGGCCAGACCCTGACGCTGAAGAACAAGGAGTTCGTCGAGGCGGCCCGCGCGGCGGGCCTGGGGCGGGGCGGGATCATCCTGCGCCACATCGTCCCGAACCTGCTGGGGCCGGTGGTGGTCTACGTCACCCTGACGATCCCGGCCGTGATCCTGGCCGAAAGCTTCCTCAGCTTCCTGGGCCTGGGCGTCCAGCCGCCGATGGCGTCGCTGGGCACCCTGATCGCCGGCGGGGCGCAAGACATGGAGTTGGCGCCCTGGCTGCTGATCTTCCCGTCACTGGCGATGGTGGCGACCCTGATGTGCTTCAACTTCGTCGGCGACGGCCTGCGCGACGCCATCGACCCGAAGGACCGCTGACAGCCTGAGACCCTACTCCACACGCCTTGCGCGGTAGGCGCGGCGGCCCTCGACGCTGAGAAGGAAACTGCCCAGGGAGGCGCGGCGCACGCGCACCTCCATTCCCGGCTTCGGGGCCAGCATCCCCATCGCGGTGTCGGCCTGCGCCCACACGGCGCCGTCCTCCAGCCGCAGCACCCACCGACCGGTCGAATCCTGGCGGGCCGAGGCGATCCGGCCCGTGACGCTCTCCAGCTCCTCCCGCGCCTCGCCCCGCTCGAAGAGCGTCATGGCGGGGAGTGAGAAGCCGAAGGCCTGACGCCGGACGTGGCGCGCCTGGTCGCGGTCGATCACCACCACCTCGCCTCCGGCCTCGGCCTGGTCGAGCGCGCGGACCGCCTGATCGTAGCAACCCAGGCGCGCCGTATCGTCCGGGATCTTCTGGCAGTCGACGAGGCGTTGCACAGCGCCGGCGCGGGCTGGCTCGGCCTGTGCTCGAACAGGATTCGCCGACGCCGCCACAAGGCCCGCTGCGCCAAGGGCCAGAACTCGAAGACCGGGTTTCATGACCCACCTCAAAGGATCAAGCTCTACCATAGGTGTGCATTCTAGCCTCACTCCTTCGGGAGGGTACATATTCCTTATAATGGTTAAGCTTGGAAAATATGTGCCAAATAAACAAGCTATACAGTAATATGTGTCCTTAAAGATACATATTGTCGACATAAATATTCGACCAGAGGAATGGTCGTTGACCGTCTTCGCATACGATCCGTAACTCGAAGACAACCGAGGGACGTATCCCCCGGGACCTTGTTTTCCTTGTGGGACGCGGCCGCCGACCGGCAGAGCCGCTGGAGGTAAGATCGTGAAAACCAAGCTCATGCGGGAGCGCCTTCTGGCGTCTTCGATGATCTGTGGCGCGGCCATGCTGGGCCTCGCCACGCCCGTTGCGGCCCAGGACACGGGCGCTGCGGAAGTCTCCGAACTCATCGTCACGGGGTCGCGCATTCCGACCCCCAACCTGACGAGCGTCAGTCCTGTGCAGGTGGTCGGCGCCGAAGAGGTGCTGCTGGGCGGACGTCCCGACACCGCGGATGTCCTGAACCAGCTGCCTCAGGTCACACAGAACAGCCAGACCGGCCTTTCAAGCACCTCGAACCCGCTGTCCGGACCCGGCGGCGTGGCGACGGTCGACCTGCGGGGCCTGGGTCAGCAACGCACCCTGGTCCTGATGGATGGCCGCCGCCTCGGCGTGGGCGACCCCAATACGGGCAATCCCAACGCGTCGCCCGACATCAACCAGATCCCCTCGCAGCTCATCGAGCGCATCGAGGTCCTGACCGGGGGCGCCTCGTCGACCTACGGCTCCGACGCCGTCGCGGGGGTCGTGAACTTCGTGATGAAGCGCAACTACGAGGGCGTCCAGATCGACGCGCAGTGGGGCGTCTACCAGCACAACCAGCACAACGAGTTCGTCCAGGGCCTGCTGCGCTCGAACGCGCCCGCGATCAACGTCCCGAAGCGGGCGTGGGACGGCAAGTCGCGCGACCTGAGCCTGGTCTTCGGCTTGAACAGCCCGGACCGCCGCGGCAACGTGACGGCCTTCTTCACCTATCATGACCAGGACCCGGTCACCCAGGGCAAGCGCGACTACTCGGCCTGTCAGGTCAACACGACCGCCGCCGGCATCGCTGGGTGCGCGGGTTCGAGCAACTCCAACATCTTCTACCTGGCGGACGGCACGGGAGACGACTTCGCCGTGCTGGGCGATGCGTTCGTCCCGTACGATCCGAATGCTTCGACCACGCCGGTCCCGCGGTTCAACTCGAACGACTACTCATACCTGATGCAGCAGAACACCCGCTACACTGCGGGATTCTTCGCGTACTACGAGGTGAGCGACAAGGTCGAGCTGTATTCTGACTTCAACTTCATGGACAGCCGGTCGAACGTCCAGATCGCCCCCACCGGCTTGTTCCAGGGCAGCGGCGCGACCGACACGGGCGGTTTCCTGGTCAACTGTGACAACCCGTTCCTGAGCGGGCAGCAGCGGGGCGCCATCGGCTGTACGGCCGACGAGATCGCTGCGGGCGCCGCAAAGGACCTCTACATCGGGCGCCGGAACATCGAGGGCGGCGGGCGCAACTCTTACTACCAGCACCAGAACTACCGCATCGTGGGCGGCGCCCGCGGCAGCATCGTCGATTCGTGGAAGTTCGACGTCTACGGGTCGTACTACTACACCAGCCTGTACCAGGCCTCGGAGAACTACCTCTCCATCGCGCGAATCCAGGAGGCCCTGCTGGTGCAGCAGGGGGCGAACGGTCCGGAGTGCATCTCCGGCGGCTCCTGCGTGCCCTACAACATCTTCCAGGACGGCGGCGTCACCGACGCGGCCCTGGCGTACCTGGACGTGACCGGGACCTCGCGCGGCGTCACCACCCAGCGGATCATGGAAGCCGTCATCAACGGCGACCTGGGCGACTATGGAGTGAGATCGCCCTGGGCGACCAGCGGCGTGGGCGTGGCCTTCGGGGTGCAAAACCGCCGGGATCACCTCGAATACGCCCCGGACGTGGCCCAGCTCAGCGGCGACCTTTCGGGCGCCGGGGGCGCCTCGACCCCGATCGACAACAGCATCTCGGTGACCGAGGGCTTCGGGGAAATCCGCGTCCCCCTGGTCGAGGACATGGCCTTCGCGCGGGAACTGATCCTGGAAGGCGGCTATCGCTATTCCGACTATTCCACCAGCGTGTCGGCCGACACCTACAAGGTCGGACTGCAATGGGCGCCGACGTCCGACCTCCGTTTCCGCGGGTCTTTCCAGCGCGCCATCCGGGCGCCGAGCATTCTTGAACTCTACACGCCCCGCTCGGTGACCAACACCAGCCAACTCGGCGTCGACCCTTGCGCCCCCAACGGCGGCGCGGCGGCCACGGCGAGTCTGGAACAGTGCCTGCGGACCGGCGTCACCGCCGCCCAGTACGGCAACGGCGGGACCACCAACACGATCGTGCAGTGCCCTTCGGGTCAATGCGCCGTCCTCACCGGCGGCAATCCGGTCCTCGACCCCGAGAAGGCCAAGACCGTGTCGGTGGGCTTCACCCTGACGCCCGGGTTCCTGCCGCGCTTCGTGGCCAGCGTCGACTACTACCGCGTCAAGCTCGACGGCTCGATCGGCTCGGTCCCGCTCGGCATCACGATGGACAAATGCCTGACCACGGGCGATCCGGCGTTCTGCAGCCTCATCAGCCGCGCGCCCAACGGCACCCTGTTCGGCACAAGCGTGGTCGGCGGGGGCTACATCGACGGCTCGAACGTCAACATCGGCGCCGGCAAGGTGGAGGGCCTCGACTTCCAGGCCAGCTACGCCCTGCCGCTCGAGGACTGGGGCGTCGACAACTGGGGCGGCCTGTCGCTCAGCTTCGCCGGCAGCTACCTGCTCAAGAACACGACGGTGCCGCTGCCGGGCGATCCCGAGTACGATTGCGCCGGCCTGTTCGGGCCCACCTGCCAGACGCTGAACCCGCGCTGGAAGCACAACCTGCGCCTCAACTGGACCACGCCGTGGGACGCCACCGTTTCCCTGGCCTGGCGCTACATCGGCGGCGTGAAGTTCGAGCGTGACTCGGGCGAGCCCACGATCGGCTCCAACACCACGCCCGAACTGTTCAACCCGCGCCTGCCCGCCCGCAGCTACGTGGACCTGTCGGGCGTGTGGCACGTTCGCGAGAACTTCAGCCTTCGCGCGGGCGTGAACAACCTGTTCGACCAGGATCCGCCGCTGGTGCGCAACACCATCGCCGAGACGGGTCTGCCGAACACCTATCCGGTCTACGACCTGTTGGGCCGGCGGCTGTTCATCGGCTTCACGGCCGACTTCTGAGGACGGAGCGGACGCTCACGCCTTTCGAGGTCCCGAGGGAAGGGCGGCGGGGAGACCCGCCGCCCTTCTTCCCAGCCTGCAGGATGGGGCGCGCTGAAGGCTTCCCGCCCCCCGGCCGTCAGCGGAACGGGGTCGGCGCCAGCACCATGCCCTGGCCTTCGCCACGCAGCCGGGCGGTCGCCACCTCGTCGATGACCGCCTGGGCGCGGGGGTCGCCGAACACCCAGGCCGCCGCCATCAGGGTGCGGGCGGAATTCCCCGACACGCCCAGCGCCTTGCGCAGTGTGTCGAAGGCGCCGGTCGAAGGCGTCATGCGCCGCAAGGGGATCTCGCCCTCGATCCTGGCCAGGGTCTTGGCGCGCGCCACCGCCTGGTAGAAGCCGCCCACCTCGTCCACCAGGCCGACGCCCTTGGCCTGCGCGCCGGTCCACACACGGCCCTTGGCGATTTCGGCCACCTGCTCGGGCGGCAGCTTGCGCCCGGCGGCCACGCGACCCAGGAAGTTGGCGTAGATGCGGTCCATCCAGCCGCCGAACGCCTCGCGCTGGGCGTTGGTGAAGGGTTGGCCCATGCCGAACGCCCCGGCGTAGTCGCCGCCCACGCCGATCTGGCGCACGTCGACGCCATGGCGTGCGAGGGCCGGGCCCAGGGCGAACTTGCCGCCGTAGACGCCAATCGAGCCGGTGAGCGTCGTGGGCTGGGCGACGATGGCCGAGGCCTCCGAGGCGATCCAGTAGCCGCCCGACGCCCCATAGGTGCTCATCGAGACCACCACGGGCTTGCCCTTGGCCTTCGCGAATCGCACCGCGTCGAGGATCTGTTCCGAGGCCGTGTCCGAGCCGCCGGGCGAGTTCACACGCAGTACGATGGCCTTGATCTTGTCGGACCGGGCGGCGCGCAGGATCGCCTTCGCCAGATCGTCGGAGTAGATCGCCGAGCCGCGCGTGAAAGGATTCGCCCCACGGTCTTCGCCGGTCACGATGGGCCCCTCGGCCTCGATCAGGGCGATGGCGTCGGTCAGCCCGCGGTCGGGGTCCGGCCGGGCGTCGACGTAGTCGTCGAAGTCCACCGTCTTGGCGCCGGCGCCCGCCTTGGTCAGGAGGGCCTCCTCCGCCTCGCGCACCTGGCCCACCTTGTCGATGAGCTTCAGGGCCAGGGCCTCCTCGGCGCCGTGAGGCCCCGCCTCCAGGGCCGCGCGCAGGGCCACGGGTTCGGCCTTCCGATCCGCGGCGGCGGCGGCGAGGTTCGACTCGTAGACGGACGACAGCCACGAGACCGTCGCCTCGCGATGGGGGGCGGTGTAGTCCGAGAAGAGGAAGCCGTTGACGGCGTTCTTGTATTCCTGCCGCTGCTCGTACTGCGGGACGACGCCGTACTTGTCGAAGAACCGGCGCAGGAACAGGTCTTCGGTCGCGACCCCCGTGACCTGGAGCGAGGCGCCCGGCTGCATCCAGAACTCGTCGGCGGCGGCGCCCAGCATGTAGGTCGTGGTCACCACACCCGCGGGGTAGACGCCCTGGCTGTGGGCGTAGACCGGCTTGCCCGCGGCGCGGAAGCGCGAGAACCCCTGGCGGATCTCGTCGGCCATTCCCGGCTCCAGCCCCCGTTCCGGCAAGCGGACGAGGAGGCCCTTGATGCGTTCGTCGCGCTCGGCGCGGCGGAGGGTCTCGATGATCGCCATCACCGAGGTCGAGTTGCGGCCGAGCCCCCACAGCGGGTTGTTCGGAGACTGGTCCGAGAGCGCACCGCGCAGGTCGAGCTCCAGCACCGTGTTCGACGGCACGGGTTGGGGCGCAGCGGCCGCCAGGGCCATTCCGACCAGCACGACCGGCACGCCGATCAGGAAGACGACCAGGCCCGCGAACACGCCCGCCATGGTGATCAGGAACTGTTTCATCGCCCGCTTTCGCGCACCGTGAGCCCGAGGGTGCCGCCAGGGCTTCGCACACATTCGCCTGCCCGCAAAGCGGCGAACCCGGTCCTGATCCGGCCTGCGGATCTCAGCGGTCAGGGCCGCCGGCGGGTCTGCAGCGCCGAGCGCAGCGCGTGCTCCAGGGCGCGGGCGTGATAGGGTTTGTCCAGCACCGCGCGGCCGCTATGCCGCTGGGCCACGCCGGCCGCGCCATAGGCCGTGGCGAACACCAGAGGCAGGTCGCGCTCGGTCAGGGCGTCGGCCACCGGAAAGACGGGCGTGCCCGCGATGTTCACATCCAGGACGGCGGCGTCGATCTCCTGGGTGTCGAGCAGCGCCAGGGCTTCCTCCACCGTCGCAGCCGGCCCGACCACGTCGCAGCCGAAGCTGCGCAACACGTCCTCCAGCAAGGCGGCCACGAGGAATTCGTCCTCGACCACCAGGATGCGGGCGCCGTCCAGTATGTCCTGCCGCCGTGCGCCCCCGGTCCGCGGGAGGCTCACCGCCCCCCGGCCCGCGACAGCGCCCGACATCCACCCTGCCGCGCCCAACTCAACCTCCGGACTCTCCGGCCCCGCGTCGACACTGAACCACATCACAACTTTCGCGGGAACAGGGTCGATCAAAGATAGTTGACCTTAGGTCATGTGTGGCCGGTCGAAGGACGGCTGGAGACACGTACGCCGCTCAGCGCCTCGCGAGGGCGGTCGACGCGTGGTCTGCGGACGCCGGGCGCGCCATGCGTACCGCCCGAGATGCGAGCCTGCGCGCCGTCACGACGAACGGAAATTTCCCCAACTGTTCGGGGGAAATGAATGGTCGAGGGCGCAGTCATCCTGACAAGGGCCTCGCCGATATCCGACCCGCCTCCCGCGGAGCCATTCGGGCCGTGCGCCGTTCGGCCTGGACTTCCGGGCGGCAAGGCGAGGATCGCGCATGGGCGGACGAAGACTGGGAACGGCAGGCTGGTCGATCCCTCGTGCCGTCGCCGGCGAATTTCCGGCGGAAGGCGCAGGCCTCGAGCGCTACGCCGCGCGCTTCAACGCCGTGGAAATCAACACCAGCTTCTATCGCCCGCACAGGCGCGAGACCTATGAGCGGTGGGCGCGGAACACCCCGCCGCACTTCCGTTTCTCCGTGAAGGTCCCGCGCGCGGTCACCCACCATGCGAAGCTGGCCGGCTGCGATCCACTGATGGCCCGGTTCCTGTCCGAAGCGGCCGGCCTGGGCGCGAAGCTGGGGCCGATCCTGGTCCAGTTGCCGCCCAGCCTCGCCTTCGATCCAGCCGTGGCCACCGACTTTTTCGCTGCTCTTCGGACGCGCTTTTCCGGCGCCGTCGTCTGCGAGCCGCGGCACCCGACATGGTTCGGCGTCGCGGCGGACGAACTCCTGCAGGCCAACCATGTCGGCCGCGTCGCCGCCGATCCGGCGCCCCACCCGGAGGCCGCCCGGCCCGGGGGCTGGGCGGCGACCAGCTACTGGCGACTGCACGGCTCGCCGCGCATGTACTATTCCGCCTATGAAGATGCCGTGTTGCGGGCTCTGGCGCGGGCGATGCTACGCCGGGACGAGAGCTCGGATAGCTGGTGCATCTTCGACAATACCGCCTCCGGCGCGGCCGTGGCCGACGCCTTGAAGCTCAGCGCGTTGCTGCCGGTGTCGCCGGAGCCGGCGGACGGCTAGCTGTCGTGGGCGCGGCCCACAGGCTTGTACGATCCCGGACGGAGCCGGCAGGCCGGACGAGGGCTCCGCAACAGCACGACCGAAGTGGGCACGCCGGGCAAGCCGGCGCGCCGGGCCGGCAAATCGTCTGGCCGAGGCGCTTCATCCAGACATGGAGCTCTCTCAGCTCAATGGAAGGCCAGGCGCCGGCGGCGTTCATGACCGTGTCGTACATGCGAACGGCGTCCGCCTACCGTCCTACGAAACCCAGCCTCTGAAGCACGCGCTGGACGTGGCTGTCGATGACGAAAGCCGGCCGCTGAAGCGTGCTGAAATTCAAGGTGGACGCTGCAACCTTGCGGCCGACGCCGGGCAGTCGCTCGAGCCAGCCGAAAGCCGCATCGGCCGGCCATGCCCCGAGAAACACGAGATCGAAGTCAGGCCGTTCGCGCGCCACGATCCCGAGAGTCGCCGCCAGGTGAGCCGCCTTGCGGTCGGCGAACCGGACCTGTGCGATGTGAGTCTCGAGTTCGCTCGCCGGGGCGGCCGCCATCGCAGGCCAGCCTTCGTACGCCGCCTCCAACCTGCCATAGGCAGCGAGGGAGACGCGATCGTAGGTCTTGTTGCTGATCAACGACTTTACCAGCTGCGCCATCGGCGTTCGCTGCGGCGGAAGAGCCAGCGGTCCGAAGTGATCGCGAAGCCGGTCACGAACCTTGAGCAGGGCGCTGGCCGCTCCGAAATCAAAGGCCGTCTGCATGACGTATTTCTGGAACAAAAGAAGAACAATGTAAAACGCTTATTCGGTTGCACGATTCAGCCAGCCGACGGACCGAATGGCGGGCTCCCCTCCGGCGGCCCGCAGAGGCGCCCGACCATCCGCAGCCGGGCCCGCGCCGCCTTCGCCGGGCGGTGGCGGTGAGGCGGCGTTTCGTTCTCGCCCGGGGGGGCGGGGCTGAGCTTGTCGGCCTGGTCGACCGGCTGATCGGCGCCGTGCGATTGGCCGCCTCGCTCTTCCTCACCCGGGGTCGGCGAGAAGGAGGCGTTCCACGCGTGCCGCTGTCGACACATGGCGCATCCTGGTCGCCCAAGTCGCGGCGGGCCGGAGGTTGCGACCCCTTCGGATTCCGAGGAAAATATCGATCGCGGCAAGGCAGGGTGAGCAGGAGGTTCCGATCCGTCCCGTCGAGATCGCCCTGCAGCTTCTGGAGCTCCTGAGTCAGCATCAGCCGGTCGGCGTGAGTGATCTGGCGCGCCTTGCCGATCTGCCCAAGTCGACCGCCCAGCGCGCGCTGCGTGTCCTCGAAAAGTCCGGCTGGGCCGAGATGACCGATCCGCGACGCTCGGTCTGGAGCCTCACGGTCCGCGCGGTCGTGGCGTCCAGCCGGCCGACCTACGAGCAGGCCCGGCTCCGGAACCTGGCTGTCCCGGTGATGGAGGAACTCCGCCGCGCAACCGAGGAGACGGTGCACCTCTCCTACCGGTTCCGCCGCTCGACGTTCCTGCTGGAGCGGCTTGATGGCCTGAAGCCCGCACGCTACTTCTTCCCGTACGGCGCGCGCAGTGCGTTGCACGCGACGGCCTCTGGCAAGGCGATCCTCTCGGCGATGACGGACGCGGCGCTCGACAGCTACTTTGATCGGCCGCTGGCGGCCCTGACGCCGACCACGGTGACCGATCCGGAACTGATCCGCCGGGATCTGGCCGAGACGCGGGCGCGGGGCTATTCGGTCACGCTCGGCGGCAACGTCGCCGACCTCCACGCGATCGGCGCCCCGATCATCGGCCCGCAAGGTCACCCCATCGCGGCGCTATCCGTCTCGATGCCCCGTGACCGCGCGCTGCCGGAGACCGTCGCGAGGTTCGGCCCTCTCGTCGCCGACGCCGCCCGGCGGCTTGGCCTGGGCCTGGGCGGGCTGGGAGCCGCCGATCAGGGCGACCTTTAGCCGACGCGCAGTGCATTGCGCGCAAAAACCCATCCGACAACCATGACTTGAAACGGCGCGGGGCGGACGCCCGGTGCTCGACGCGTCCGAAAAAGCGTGGCACATGTACCCTAAATACGGCACGACGTGCCGTTATACGGCACAAATGAGCCGATAGGGAGAAGGCATGCCGGCCGACCCAAAGGTGGCCCTGAAGGGAATCTACGGCCTGCAGGCGGAGGCCGCGGGCGGTCCCGACAGCGCGAGATCGACTCATGGGGCGTGAGATGCGCGTCATCGTCTCGGGCTCCGATGGCCCGGTCCTGACCCGGGCGCCCATCCCGTCGCCGGGCCCGGACGAGGTGCTGGTCCGTGTGCGGGCCAGTGCGCTCAACCGGGCGGACCTCGCGATGCTCGCCGGCGGTCGCCACGGGGCCGCTGGCGGCATGGGCGCCCCGCTCGGGCTGGAATGGGCGGGGGACGTCGTCGAGGTCGGCGAAGGGGTGACCCGCTGGCGGCCCGGCGACCGGGTGATGGCGGCGGGGGGCGGCGCCTTCGCCGAGTACGCGCTCGGGCACGGCCGGCGAATCTATCCGGCGCCTGACGGCCTTGCCTATGAGGAGGCGGCGGGTCTGCCGGTCGGGCTCCAGACGATGCACGATGCGATCGCCACCCATGGCCGACTGGAGGCGGGGCAGTCGATCCTCATCCAGGGCGCAAGCTCCGGCGTGGGGCTGATGGGTCTGCAGGTGGCCAGGCTGCTGGGCGCAGGGCGCGTCATCGGCACGTCGACCTCGCCGGCCCGGCGGGAGCGCCTCGCGGAATTCGGCGCCGACCTGGCCATCGACAGCCGCGCGTCCGACTGGGTGGGCCGGGTGTTGGACGCAACGGACGGCCAGGGCGTCGATCTGCTGATCGACCAGGTCGCCGGAGCCGTCATGACGTCGAACCTGAAGGCGACGCGCATCGGGGGGCGGATCGTCAACGTGGGCCGGCTTGCGGGTCAGCGCGCCGAGTTCGACTTCGACCTGCATGCGCTGCGCCGCATCACCTACGTGGGGGTCACCTTCCGCACCCGCAGCGGCGCCGAGGTCGAGCGGATCAACGAGCTCACCACCCAGGCGTTCTGGCCTGCGCTCCGGGAGGGCCGGCTGCGGCTGCCCGTCGACCGTGTCTACCCGCTCGAGGCCTTCGCCGAGGCCTTCGCGCGGATGGCCGCCAACCAGCACTTCGGAAAGGTCGTCCTCACGCCCGGCTAGGCCGGGACATCGGAAACAGAACTCAAGACAAGAAGGGGGAGAAAAATGAAGCTTCAGGAAGGTCGAGCCGATCTGCAGGTTCGGAGGAGCGCGCACCGTGCGCTGGGGCGCGTGTCGCCTCTGGCGCTGGCCATCGGCCTCGGCCTGGCGTCGCCCCAGGTCGTGTACGCCCAGGCGGGCGACAGCCCGACGGCGAGCCAGATCGAGGAACTGGTGGTCACGGCGCGTAAGCGCACAGAGCGCCTCCGCGACATTCCCACCGCGGCCACCGTGCTGGGGGGCGACCAGATCCGCAGCATGGGGGGCATTCCCTCCGCGCAGGTGTTGCTCGCCAACGTTCCCGGCGTCAATTTCGCCAACACCGCAAATCCCATGACCTCGGAGGTGTCGGTGCGCGGTTCCGGGACGTCGCGCGCCACCAATGCGGAAGCCGGCGTCGGCCTCTACCGCAACGGCGCCTATATCGGCGGTGGCCTCGTCGGCGGGCGCACGTTCACCAGCATCGATCTCTTCGACCTCGACCATGTCGAGGTCCTGCGCGGCGTGCAGGGCGGCCTCAATGGCCGGAACGCGTCCGGCGGCTCGATCAACGTGGTCTCCGCGCGACCGACGCGCGAGTTCGAGGGCAGCCTCGCGGCGAGCTACGGCCGGCACGACCGGGTGGAACTGGAGGGGATCGTCAACCTGCCGGTCAACGACAACTGGGCCGTCCGGCTGGGCGCTCTCTGGATGGATCAGCCGAAGGGCTTCTACTATTTCCCGGCGATCGACGAGTATGGCGACGAAGCCTACCGGGAGTTCCTGCGCGCCCAGGTGAACTACACGAACGGCGCGCTGGAGGTGAACGCCTTGCTGGAGCGCCAGATCGAGCGCTCGGCCGGCGTGACCTACCAGCTCGTCCTTCTTCCGAGCGCGACCTATCCGCAGGGCATCTTCACCGACCGCTACAACCCCGCGTGGAACGAGACGGCGGCGGGCAAGCAGCGCGTGAACAGCTTCGAGCTCACCGCCCGGTACGACTTCGGCTGGGCGGAGGTCGCTTCGACGACCATGCTGCGCGACCGCCACGGTCAGAACATCTACGACGGCGACGCGCTGTCGCGCGAGTTCATCGAGTCCGCCATCGCGCGCGGCCTCGTCGCGTCTGGGGCGGTCGCCACGGCGCGCGCCACGGACGTGAACGTTCACGGCAACCAGATCCACCACGCCCGGATCGTCTATCAGGACGTGCATGTCGGTGGCGAAGAACTGGGCGGGGTCGCGTCGTTGAAATGGGTAGGCGGGGTCGAATACTTCCTGCTCAACGACACGACGTCGATCCCGCTGTCGCGGACGCCGACCGCCGCCAATCCGTCGGCGGGCCGGATCGATCGGGGCCTGTTCCGGTTCGAGTCCTGGGCGCTCTACGGCGCGCTCTCGTACGATCTCACCGAGAAGCTGATCGTCTCGGGTGATCTCCGGTATACGCGCGACCAGGCGGACTTCCTGACCCGGCGGTTCGACCTGGGCACGAACGCCCCGATCACGATCGCCGCCTTGAACAACACGGCCGAGCGCAGTCAGGGCAACGTCTCGTATACGGCCACGCTGGGGTACAAGCCGGTCCCGGACATGCTGATCTACGCCAAGATCGGCTCGGCCTATCGCGCCGGCGGCTTCAACGGGAACCTGGGCGACCCGCGCCAGCCGATCCCTGTCCCGGCCAGCTTCGACAACGAGACGGTCACGGCCTACGAGGTTGGCTTCAAGGGCAACCTGTCGCCCAACGTCTTCCTTACGGCGGCGGCCTATTCCAACCACTACGACAACCTGGTCATCCAGTCCGACAACGGCTGCCGTCTCGGCCTGGCCGTGTGTCCGGTCCAGCAGACCGTCTTCGCGTTCAACGCCGGACCCGCTCGCCTCTGGGGGATCGAGGTCGAGGCGACGGCGCGGACCGAGCTTGCCGGCGGCGTCCTGACCGTGACCGCCGGGGTGGCGCGTCAGGGCGGCCGCGTGACGGGCGGGCGGCTGAAGGGCATCCGCCAGCCCCAACAGCCCGACTACACGGAGACGTTCAACATCAACTATCGCCGCGAGCTCTCCGGCGGCGTCGCCGGCTTCATCAACCTGCAGGGCTCGGCCCGCCAGGGCGGCGTGCAGGAGGTGGCGCAGGTTCCCGACCTGCAGGACTTCGTGCTGGTGAACGGCCGCGTCGGGGTCAATTGGGACGGGTACGAGATCGTCGCCTACTCGGACAACCTGTTCAACGAGAGCTATCTCGTCTTCGAGACCCCCAGCGCCGTCAGTTCGGTGCGGCGATTCAACGTGCCGCGGACCTGGGGCGTCCAGCTGCGCTACAGATGGTAGGCGTGCTGTCCATTTCGCGAGGCGTGCTGGCGGCGGCGCTGTGGGCGGGCCTCATGGCTGGGAACGGGGCCTTCGCCGCGCCGCGCGTCGACCACGATGCGGACGACGCGCGCTGCACGGCGCTCAGGGGGCTTGCGCTGCCGGCGGCGCGCCTGGGCTTGCCCACGCGGGGCGTGCAGGTCGTGAGCGCGGAACCGGTCCGTACGGCGCCCGCGCACTGCAAGGTCGCGGGCGCCATCCGGCCGATCGACACCCAGGCCCCGGACATCCGCTTCGAGCTCGCCTTGCCGGTCGCGTGGAACGGCAAGGCGCTGATGATCGGCGGCGGCGGGTTCAACGGCGTCATCCCGGATGTGTCCGGCGACATCATGCGTCAGCCGGCGCCGGACGTGGCCTCGCCCCTCTCGCGGGGGTACGCCACGTTCGGCAGCGACTCCGGTCATCAGCAGACGCCGGGGGGCGGGCAGGACGGAGCCTTCCTGGCCAACGACGAGGCGCTGGCGAACTACGGCGGCGATGCGCTGAAGAAGACCCGCGACGCCGCGGCCGCGCTGATCGAGCGCCGCTACGGCGCGCCGCCCCGCCGCACCTACTTCGCGGGCGCCTCCAACGGTGGGCGTGAGGCCTTCCGCGTGATCCAGCGGTGGCCCCAGGACTTCGACGGCGCGATCGTCGCCTATCCGATGTGGGACTTCACCGGGACCGCCATGCAGTTCGGGGCGGTGGCGCGCCGGGTCGTGGCGCCCGGCGCCACGACGCCGCCGGCGACCCGCCAGTGGCTGTTCGACGCGATCATGGGACGGTGCGACCCGCTGGACGGGCTGGCCGACGGCCTGATCTCCAACGTCGCGGCGTGCCGTGTGCCGCTGGAGACGTTTGCCTGCGCCACACCCGGACAGCGCGCGGAGCCCTGCCTGACCGGACCGCAGATGGCGTGGCTGCGCGCCTACGACGCGCCGGCGGCGCTGCCCTACCTGGGCCGGGGCGCCGGCTACCCGGGCCATCCCGTCCTGCAGGGGATGCGGATCGGCGCGGAGGACGCGGGCGACGATCCGGCGCTCTACGCCCGTCGCAGGATGGGCTTCGCGCACTGGTACGGCGAGTACCTGCGCCACGCGATCG
The DNA here is from genome assembly GCF_037189685.1 of Phenylobacterium sp. Taxonomy (GTDB): domain Bacteria; phylum Pseudomonadota; class Alphaproteobacteria; order Caulobacterales; family Caulobacteraceae; genus Phenylobacterium. The sequence goes on from NZ_JBBCIT010000018.1 coordinate 16,035, forward strand.
TGCGCGATCCGTCGTTCGACGCCCTGGCCGTCGACCCGGTCGATCCGGGCCCGCTCGCGCCGCGCATCCGCGCCGTGGCGGCCCTGCTCGATGCGGGCGAGACCGACCTGTCGGCCTTCGCGCGCCGCGGCGGCAAGCTGATCCTCTGGCATGGCCTGGCCGATCCGAAGGTCAGCCACCGCGCGACCGAGGCGTACCACGCAGGCCTGACCGCCCGGATGGGCGGCGACCGTGTGCGGCGCTTCGCACGCTTCTATCTCGTCCCGGGGTTTGGCCATGGCGACGGCGACTTCATCCCGGTGTGGGACCCGCTGACGGCCCTGGAGGCGTGGTCCGAGCGCGGTCGCGCGCCGGACACGCCGGTGGCCCGCGACCGCGCGGCAGGGCACGCTGGTCGGGCACGCCCGCTCTGCGAGATCGGGACGTGGCCACGCTACGTCGGCGGCGACGCCCGCTCGGCCACGAGCTTCCGCTGCACGCCCGACGCGGGGCCCTGACGGCGGCCGCCGTCAGGTTGAATGAGTGAGGAAAGGGAATTCGGCATGCTGGGGCGGAGGGACGTCATGGGACTGGGGCTGGCCGCCGCCGCGTCGATGGTCGGACGGCCGGCGCGCGCGGCGCACGATGACCTGGCCCGGGCCGCCGAGGCGGCCTGGATCTGGAGTGTTCCGCTCATCGAGAACGCGAGGGCCCGGAGCGGCGCGCTGGAGACCCTCGAGCCGGGCCAGCTGTTCCACAACCGCGACCTGACCACGATCGCCACCCAGCGCGTCACGACCCCGAACAACGACACGCTCTACTCCCGCGCCTGGATCGACCTGGCCGCGGGGCCGGTGCGCCTCCACATCCCGCCCATGGGCGGGCGCTACTACTCCGCAGCCCTGATGGACATGTACGCGACAAACTTCGCGGTCCTGGGCTCGCGCACGCTGGGACCCGGCGGCGCAGATGTCACGATCGTCGGCCCGGACGCGGCGGCCGCGCCGGGCGCGGTCCGTTCTTCGACACGATGGTGCTGGCTGCTGGTCCGCATCCTCGTCGGCGACGCGGACGACCTGCCCAACGTGCGCGCACTGCAGGACCGGATCCGCCTGACCCGCCATGCGGCGGCCAGGCCGTCCCGGCCGGCGACGCGCGACGCGCCATGGGACGCCTACTTCGCTTCGGCCCAGCAACTCCTGGCGGAGAACCCGCCTCCCATGCGCGACCTCGGGCTGCTCCGCCGGATCGCGCCCCTGGGCCTCGGCCCGGGTCAGCGGTTCGATCCGGACCGGTTCGGCGCGGGAGAACGGGCCGCGATCGAGCGGGGCGTGGACGCGGCAAGGGCGCAGGTCGAGAACGCCCGCCGGCATGGCCTCGCCGCAGACGGCTGGCTCTATCCCAAGAGCAACGCGGGCCAGTTCGAGACGGACTACGTCTATCGTGCGCAGATTGCGATCAGCGGCCTTGGCATGCTGCCGGTCGCCGAGGCTATGTATCTCCGGGCGCTGGGCCCCGACGGCAAGGTCGTGCTGCCGCCGGCGAGCGGATACCATCTGCGCTTTCCACCCGGCGGCGCACCGCCGAACCAGGCCTTCTGGTCGCTGACCATGTACGAGGCGATGGCCGACGGCCGCTTCTTCTTCGCCGCCAATCCCATCGACCGCTACGCCATCGGCGATCGCACGCGGGGCCTGAAGACGGGCGCCGACGGGTCGCTCGAGATCTGGATCTCGGAGACGCCGCCGGCGCCGGAACGGCGATCGAACTGGCTGCCGGCTCCGGCCGGGCGTCCGTTCAGCCTTGTCATGCGGATCTACGGGCCATCCGACGGCCTGTTGACCGGCGCCTATCGCCTGCCGCCGCTGAGGCGACTGTAGTGCGAGCCGCCGCAAAAGGCCCGGTGCAGGCCGGGTGACGCCGTCTGCTCCGCAGGCTATGGCAGCGCGGCGCCCCCCGGACCGTTCGGAGAACTAGTTGCGTCCCGTCGAACTCGCCCTGCAACTCATCGAGCTGCTCAGCCTCAACCAGCCCGCGGGCGTGGCTGAACTCGCGCGGCTCGCGGACGTGCCCAAGTCGACGGCCCAACGGACCCTGCGGGCCCTGGAGAAGGCCGGCTGGGTCGAGATGCTGGACCCGAAGCATGCCGCCTGGAGCCTTTCGGCCCGCGCCGTCGTGACGGGCAGCCGCCTCACGCAGGATCAGGCCAATCTGCGGAACCTCGCCATCCCCGTGATGGAGGAACTGCGGCGGGCGACCGAGGAAACCGTCTACCTGACCTATCTCTACAAGCGGTCGATCTTCTTCCTGGAGCGGCTGGACGGCATCAAGCCCGTCCGGCACTTCTTCGCCTACGGCGAGCGCACCGCGCTCCATGCCACCGCCTCGGGACAGGCGATCCTCGCCGCCATGTCGCCCGAGGCGCTGGACGCCTACCTCGATCGGCCGCTGACGTCGTTCACCAGGGCGACCGTCACCGACGCCGGTCTGCTCCGCCAGGAACTGGCGGCGGCGCGGGAGCGCGGCTACGCCCTGACACAGGGTGGAAACGTCCTCGACGCCCATGCGATCGCCGCGGCCATTCGGGGCGCTGATGGAGCGCCCGTGGCGGCGCTGGCCGTGTCCATGCCCGGCGAACGCGCGACCGATGCGGTCATCGCGGAGTTCGGACCCCGAGTGGCGGACGCCGCTCGTCGCCTGAGCCTCAGCGCGCCCGGCCTTGCCGCGACAACGCGAGGGGCGTGAGGGCGGCGCGGGCTTCGCCGTCGACGTCAGCCTGATCGCGGCCGACGCCAACCGCCAGCAGTGCGTGCACGACGAGCAGGATCTGCCGCCGGAAGCCGCCACGCGTGATCGACGAGTAGCTGGTGGTGCTGGACGACGCGGCCTTCAGGGTGCGCGCTCGCCGGTAGGCTTTGTCTGCCGCTCGAGCTGAGCGATCTCTGTCGCTGACGCGCTGGTCGGATGGGTGAAGCGAGCTTGAAGGCACAATCTGGGTTTCCGCCCGTGAACGATTTTGACGAAGGAAGCAGGGGGTGACGACGCTCTGACCGTCTGACTCTCCGAAGAGCCAAGATTGGCTTAGAGGGGGTTCCACAATGAATGCTCGTTCGACTGCGGTGTTTCGCCAACTTCGCGGGGCGCTCCTGGCGGGGTCGGCCATCGCCTGCTTGGGCGGCGCCGCCTTGGCGCAGAGCCAGACGCATACGTACGACATCCCGGCCCAGCCGGCCGCGGAAGCGCTCAACCGCTTTGCGACCCAGTCGGGCCTTCGGATCCTGTTTCCTTACGAGGCTGTGGCGGGAAAGCGGACCCGGCCGGTTGCCGGGACCCTCAGTGAGCAGGCGGCCCTCGACCAACTGCTGGCCGACACCGGTCTCGTGATCGTGTCGCGGCAGGGGGACGTCATCACCCTCGGCGCCGGCAGGTTTCAAGGCGAGGCCGAAGCGCCCGTCGCCGTCGGGCTCGACGAAGTCGTCGTAACGGCCTCTCGCCTCAACCGCGCAGATGTTCCGACGCCGCTGACGGTGCTCGACAAGGAGGCGCTCCGTGAAGGCGCGCGCGCGAACTTCATCGCGAGCCTCATGGACAGGCCGCAGTTCAAGGCGAGCTGGTCGCCGCAGATCACCGGCGGCTCCTTCGCCGCGGGCAGCTTCAGCGTCGATCTCCGTGGCCTCGGGAACGCCCGCAGCCTTGTGCTCGTCGACGGACGCCGACTGGCGGGCGGCTATTCGAACGGCGCCGCCGGGATCGATCTGTCGGTCATTCCCGGCGTCATGGTGGATCGCGTCGATGTGGTGACCGGAAGCGCGTCCGCCGCGTGGGGTTCGAACGCGGTCGCCGGCGTCGTCAACGTCATCATCGACAACCAGCTCGAGGGGATCCGGATCGGTGGCCGCTACGGCATCTCCAGCCGCGACGACGTCGAGGAGAAGCAGTTCGAGGCCGTTGGCGGCTGGCGCTTCGCCGACGGCAAGGGACATCTCATCGTCGGCGGCGAGTACGTCGACAACGACGGCGGGCGGCCGAAGACATCGCGCAAAAACGTGGGCCGATGGGCGGTCGTCCCCAACCCGGCCTTCACCGCGACCAACGGCCAGCAGCCGCTGATCTTCGCGCCCGACGTGGGCTTCGCCAACGCGAGCCTGGGCGGGCTCATCCTGACGGGGGTCAACGCCGGCCGGACGTTCAATCCGGACGGAACGCTGCGCGCGTTCGATCTCGGCCGCGTGTCGGGCGTCACGTCCATCGGTGGTGAAGGCCCGTCCAACGATGACTTCAGCTATTTCTCGGCGCCCTACACGCGATACAGCGTCATGGGTCGCGTCACCTATGATCTCAATGACGACCTGAAGCTGACCGCCGACCTTCTGCATTCGCGCGTCCACGACGACTTCGGGTTCCTGCTCGACCCCAACCGCGGCGACATCCGGATCTCCATCGACAACGCCTTCCTGCCGGCGGCCATCCGGGCCCAGATGGTCGCTGCTGGCGAAACCGCGTTCACGATGGGGCGCGCCAACCGCGACTACGCCTTCATCGAGAACGACTACAGCCGCAAGACCACCCAGGGGACCCTCGCGCTCGAGGGCAAGGTGGGCGAGACGTGGCGCTGGAACGCGTACTACAGCCACGGGCAGTTCAATGAGCGCAACGACCTCGGCAACCTGCGCATACGGGCCAACTTCACCGATGCCGTGGACTCCGTCGTCAGCCCCACGACGGGCCAGCCTATCTGCCGCGTCGCGCTGACCGACCCGACGACGACCTGCGTGCCGATCAATCTCTTCGGCGAGGGGGCGCCGTCCGATGCCGCGCGCGCCTACGTGCTGGGGACAGGCCAACTGCGTCTTCAGGCCGACCTCGACACGGGCGGCTTCACCGTCCGGGGCGAGCCCTTCGAGACCTGGGCGGGGCCCGTCTCCGTCGCCCTGGGCGCCGAGGCTCGGCGCGAGGAGCTACGCCAGCGCGTGGGCGCGCTGGATCTCGCGAACGCCTTCGCCTTCTCCAACTTTGCGCCGATCGCCGGCAAGAACAGCACCAGGGAAGGTTTCGGCGAGGTTCTCGTCCCGCTCGTCCGGGATGTCCCGGGCCTGGAGATGCTGCAGTTCAACGGCGCCGCGCGGATCACGGACGACCGCCTGGGTTCGATCTGGTCCTGGAAGCTCGGTTTCACCAACAAGGTGACCGAGGGCGTGCAGGTGCGGTTCACGCGCTCGCGCGACATTCGTTCGCCCAATCTCGTGGAGCTGTTCTCCGGCCAGGTGCTCAACCTGACCCAGATCAGCGATCCGCAGACCGGGACGGCCTACCAGGTCCGGGCCATGACCGGCGGCAACCCGAACCTGCGACCCGAGACGTCGAAGACGACGACCGCCGGCGTCACGCTGTCGCCGCCGCAGATTCCGAGGCTGACGGTGTCGGCCGACTACTTTGACATCGAGATCGACAACGCGATCTCCACCATCGCCGCGCAGACGCTGATCACCCTATGCTCGCAGGGCGTTCAGTCCCTCTGTTCTCAGATAGTGCGCGGCCCGGACGGCCTGATCGCCACCACGTCCGCGACGCTGCTGAATTTCACGCGTCTGAGCACCAGCGGTGTCGATCTCTCGCTGAACTACAGCATCCCGCTGTCGAACGGCGGGCGGCTTTCGCTGCGAAGCACCGGAACGTGGGCCAGCAAGTACGAGAGCAACAACGGCATCACCACGATCGACTTCCTGGGATCCCAGGGCACGATCGGCTCGGCTGGCGTGCCGAAGGTCGTGGTCAATTCGGCGATCACATATGACGACGAGCGCCTTCGTCTGAGCCTGCGCAGTCGCTTCATCTCGGCGGGCACGTCGAACGTGACGCTCGCCATTCAGAACAATCGCATTCCCGCGTACATGTATTTCGACCTTGGCGCGTCGTACAAATTCGATGTTCTTGAGGACAGGGAGGTCGAGGTCTTCGCGAACGTCAACAATCTCTTCGACAAGGATCCGCCCATCTCGTCGGCGTTTTCGCCCTACTACGACATCGTCGGGCGATACATGGTCGTCGGAGCCCGCGCACGCTTCTGACGCTGTCGTCGCAAAAACCGGCGCGCGGGCCGCAAGGCTTGCGCGCCGTCCGGTGAGGCTTGGATGGCGGACGCGCGCGGTGCGCAGCTGCATGACGTTTGACCCCTTGATGAGACGGAGCGTGGGCCTTGAGCCAGCGATTGAACGGGTGCGGCGACAGCGCGTGCGCCGCGGCCTGGAATTGAGGGGGGCGCGTGAACCTCGTCCCGATGAACGCCATCCTGCGCCATAACGCGGCCGTCTTCGGACCGGACGCGGCAGGCCTGATCGACGGCGACCAGGTGGTGAGCTGGGCGCAGCTGGAAGTCGCGGCCAACCGGCGCGCGCGCCTTATCCAGGCCCAGGGGATCGGCCCTGGCGATCTGGTGACCTTCAACCTGCCGAACGGGCTGGAATTCTTCGAGACGACCTTCGCACTCTGGAAGCTCGGCGCTACGCCGAACCCGATCTCTCCGAAGCTGCCGGCCCGGGAACTGGGCGCCATGCTGGAGGCGGCGCGGCCGGCGCTGTTCATCGGCGACGGGGACAGCGAGGGCGCGCCGGCCGGGCTGCGCCGGCTTCCGCGCGGCGTCGATACGGCGGGGCTGTCGGGCCAGCCGCTGGAAGAGGTGGTTTCCGCACAGTGGAAGGCGATCACCAGCGGCGGGTCGACGGGGCGTCCCAAGGTCATCGTCGACCATCGGCGCGCGGTGTTCGACGTCGACGCGCCCACGCTCGGCCAACCGGCCGGCGGCGTGGTCCTCAATCCCGGGCCGCTCTATCACAACGCCCCCTTCCTCTTCTCGCACGAGGCGATGTTCGTCGGCGCAACGGTCGTGAACATGGATCGCTTCGATCCGGAGCAGGCCCTGGCCCTCATCGATGCGCATCGCGTCCAGTGGGTGAACTTCGTGCCGACGATGATGGCGCGCATCTGGCGGCTGCCCGAGGACGTGCGCAGCCGCTACGACGTCTCCAGCCTTCAGACGGTCTATCACATGGCCTCGGCCATGCCGGTGTGGCTGAAGGAGGCCTGGATCGACTGGCTGGGCGCCGAGACGATCTGGGAACTCTACGGCGGCACCGAGCGGCTGGGCTCCACGATCATCCGGGGCGACGAGTGGCTCCAGCACAAGGGGTCGGTCGGCCGCGCGGCCGGAGGCTGCCAGGTCCGGGTCCTGAACGCCGACGGCGAGCCCTGCGCGCCCCGTCAGGTCGGCGAGATCTTCTTCCTGCCGCGGGAGGGCGCCGGAAGGACCTACCACTACCTGGGCGCGGACTCGAAACGCCGCAGCGACGGCTGGGAGAGCCTGGGTGACATCGGCTGGCTGGACGAGGATGGCTTCCTGTACCTGGCCGATCGCCGCTCCGACCTGATCCTGCGCGGCGGCGCCAACATCTATCCCGCCGAGGTCGAAAGCACGCTCGATGAGCATCCGGACGTGGCCTCGTCCATCGTCGTCGGGCTGCCCGACGAAGACCTCGGCCAACGGGTGCATGCGATCGTGCAGTGGCGGCACGGGGTGACGCCGCACGCCGCGGCGCTGCAGTCGTTCCTGCTGGCGCGGCTGTCTCGCTACAAGGTTCCGGAATCCTTCGAGTGGACGACGGAAGACCTGCGTGACGACGCCGGCAAGGCGCGCCGCGGCGCGCTGCGCGAGGCGCGGCTCACCCTGCTTCAGACCGCCGATCACATGCCGGACCAGGTGGTCGACCTTCGGGCGCGCCCCGGCGCGAGGGCCTAGCGCGCGCCGGCCCCGTGTGGAAACGAGCGTGCGTGTCGGCCATGCGAAGCGCACGCTGTCGATGGCCGGCCTTGCCGCCGGGCGGCGTCGCATCACGCCACAACGTCGTAGGCCGCGTTCGCGCGCGCGCCCCGCAATATTGGAGAGTCTGATGACCAAGATCGCCAACCCCGAGGCCCCGTTCGTGGAGATCGCCTACGAGCGACCCGAACCCGGCGTCGCGCGGATCCTCATGAACCGCCCCGACCGCGCCAACGCCCAGGGCGTGGCGATGACCTATGAGCTCGATCGCGCGTTCCAGCGCGCCTGCCGCGACCCCGAGGTCCACGTCATCATCCTGGCCGGCGCCGGCAAGCACTTCAACGGGGGGCACGATCTGGGCGGTCGCGGCCAGCCCGATCCGCGCGAGGGCCGCAGCCTTTGGGGCGAGTTCGACGGGCCGGGATGGGCGGGGAGCTATGCGCGGGAACGGGAAATCTATCTCGACATCACCGAGCGCTGGCGCAACGCTCCGAAACCGACGATCGCCGAGGTCCAGGGCGCCTGCATCGCCGGCGGCCTCATGCTGGCCTGGGCCTGCGACCTGATCATCTGTTCGGACGACGCGCGGTTCCGGGACAACACCGCCGCCGACATGGCGATCCCCGGCGTCGAGTTCTTCCACCACCCGATGGTGATGAACGTCCGCAAGGCCAAGGAATGGCTGCTCACCGGCGACTGGATGGACGCCGAGACCGCCCTGGCGGTCGGCATGGTCAACCACGTGGTCCCGCGCGCCGAGCTGCCGGACTTCACCCTGGGGGTCGCCCGCAAGATCGCCGCCACCAACCCCTTCACCGCCCGGCTGGTGAAGGAGGCGATGAACCAGGCGCAGGACGCCATGGGCCGGCGCGCCGCCATGAGCGCCGCCTTCTCCCTGCACCAGATGGGGCACATGCAGAGCTTGCTGACCAACGGCCTCCCGATCGATCCGAGCAAGCTGCCGGCCAGCGTGCGCGAGAAGCTGCCGCGACGGGGTTAGGCCATGGCGGGCGGTTTGTTGACGATCGACCTGGCGGCGGTGGGCGCCAATTACCGCACGATCCGGGCCCATGCCGCGCCGGCGCGCGTCGCGGCCGTGGTGAAAGCGGATGCCTATGGACTGGGGGTCGGCCCGGTCGCCAAGGCCCTCGTCCGCGCGGGCTGCCGTGACTTCTTTGTCGCCGACCTCACGGAGGCGAGCGATCTGCGCGGACGCCTTGGGGGGGATTGCGACATCTATGTCCTGAACGGCCTCTGGGCGGGCAGCGAGGCGGCCGCCGCGGCTGCGGGCCTGACCCCGGTGCTCAACTCGCTCGCGCAGCTCGATCGCTGGGCCGGTCTCGGCAGGGCCGTCGGGCGCGCGCTGCCTGCGGTGCTGCAGCTCGATACCGGGATGTCGCGCCTGGGCCTGGAGCCTGTCGACGTCGCCGCCCTCGTGCGCTCGCCGGGACGGCTGGACGGCCTCGACATGCGCTACCTCATGAGCCACATGGCCTGTGCGGACGTCGGCGATGATGCGGTCAACGCCCGGCAAAGAGCGCAGTTCGAGAGTCTCGCGGCCCAGTTGCCGCCTTGGCCGCGCAGCCTCGCCAACTCGGCCGCCGCCCTTACCGACCAGCTGGCCCGGGGCGACCTGGTGCGGAGCGGCCTCGCGATCTACGGGGCGGTCCCTGGTCCTGGTCTCAGGCCTGTCGTGGGCTTGTCGGCGCGGGTCATTCAGGTTCGCACTGTCACGCCTGGAACGGGCGTCGGCTATGGCCTGACCTACCAGGCTCGCCGGACCGAGCACATTGCGACAGTAGGTGTCGGCTACGCCGACGGCTGGCCGCGAGCCCTCAGTAATCGGGGCGCAGCCTACCTTGGCGAGGTTCGTCTGCCCATCGTCGGTCAGGTGTCGATGGACAGCATGATGATCGATGCGACCGAACTGGGCGACCGCCTGCAGGCGGGGGATGCAGTGGAACTGATCGGCCCGAACCAGACACTGGCGCAGGCTGCGGCGCTCGCGGATACGATCCCCTACGAACTGCTCACGCGTCTCGGGCGGCGCTATGCGCGAAGCTACCGGCAGGACGCCGACGCCGCTATCGTAGGGGCCTGCGCATGAGGGTGACCATACTGGGCGCCGGTGTCGTGGGCGTAACAACGGCCTGGTACGCGGCGCAGGCCGGCCACGAGGTGACCGTGGTCGAACGGCAGTCCGGCCCGGGGCAGGAGACCAGCTTCGCCAATGCCGGTGAGATCTCGCCCGGCTACGCCTCGCCGTGGGCCGGACCTGGCATACCGCAGAAGGCGATCCGCTGGCTGTTCATGCGGCATGCGCCGCTGATCCTGCGCCCGCAGATGGATGGCCAGACGCTCGGCTGGCTGTTCGCGCTCCTGCGCAACTGCACGGAGGCGCGCTATGCCGTCAATAAGGCGCGGATGGTGCGCCTCGCCACCTACAGCCGCGATCAGATGGAGGAGCTGCGCGGAACCGTCGAGATCGACTATGACGCGCGGGCGCAAGGCACCCTGCAGCTCTTCCGCAAGCAGGCGCAGCTCGACGGCATAGCGAAGGACATCGAGGTGCTGCGCCAGTTCGGGGTGGCCTACGAGGTCCTGGACCGCGCGGGGTGCGAACGGGCAGAGCCCGGACTGCGTGAGAGCCCGTCGCAGATCGCAGGCGGCCTACGGCTGCCGGCGGACGAGACCGGCGACTGCTTCAAGTTTACGGAGCGCCTGGCGTCCCTTTGCGCCGGCGCAGGGGTCCGCTTTCTGTACGGGACGCGGGTGGAGCGGCTGCGCGCCGACGCGGGAGGCGTTCAAGGCGTGGTGACCGACAAGGGCGAATTGCCCGCCGACGCCGTGGTCGTGTGCCTGGGAAGCTGGTCGGCTCGGCTGGTCCGGCCGTTGGGATTGAAGCTTCCGGTCTATCCGGTGAAGGGCTATTCGATCACCGCTCCGATCGTCGATGCCGGTCGCGCGCCTCAGTCCACGCTCCTGGACGAGACCTACAAGATCGCCATCACCCGCCTGGGCGATCGGATCCGCGTCGGCGGCATGGCCGAGATCTCCGGCTATCGCGCCACCCTGGAGCCGCGCCGTCGCAGCACGCTGGCCTATACGCTGGAGAGCCTGTTCCCAGCCGCGGGCGATACTGGAACCGCGACGTTCTGGGCCGGATTGCGGCCGATGACTCCGGACGGGACGCCGGTGATCGGCGCCACGCCCGTTCGCGGCCTCTATCTGAATACCGGCCACGGCACCCTGGGCTGGACCATGGCCTGTGGGTCTGGCCGCGTGATGGCCGACCTGCTCTCGGGCCGGGCGCCGGAGATCGAAAGCGCCGACCTGGCGATCGGCCGCTACGACGCATGATCGCGCCCTCTCGGACCAGCCTGCATTAGACGCCGAGGCGCACATGAGACGGGCCACAATCCACGGCAAGACGATCGGCCTGGCCGTTCAGGTCCAAGCGGACTCTGCCTCTAGAATGTCGGTGGCGTGCAAGCGCTCACGAGGACGCAAGGTTCTTGGCCGACGCATCGAAAGCGATGCGGACGACGGCTCTCGAAATAATAGGCGTCGCCGGGACCTAGGATGCGCCGCTCGTCGCCGACCGTCACCTCGAGCCGCCCGCTGAGCACGATCGCGCCTTCCTCTCCCTCATGGACGAGCGGAATGCGGCCGGTGTCGGCGCCGATTTCGTAGCGTTCGCTGATGATCTGCAGCGAGCGGCCGACCATGGTCTCCCCCACCTGGCGGTAGGAGATGCTCCCCTTGCCGATCTCGGTGAGCTCGTCGGCCCGGTAGAAGACCTTCTTCGCCGCGGTCGGCGTGAAGGCGAAGAACTCGGCGAGGCCGATGGGAACACCGTCGAGTATGCGCTTCAGCGCCCCGACCGAGGGGTTGGTGGAATTGGATTCGATAAGCGAGATCGTCGAGTTGGTCACCCCGGCGCGCTTGGCGAGCTCACGCTGGGAGAGCTTGTACTCCATCCTCACGGCGCGCAGGCGCTGGCCGACATCCAACGTCATCTCAGAACCTCGCTGTCGCTGGTGTTGCGGATCGCACAAAGGCTAGGCGGTTAGTCGTGTCGTTCCAATGGCTGGCGTTCGCGCCCGGTACGGTTTGTTGCGGGATCCGAACCGGCCGCACAGCCTGTGCGGCGGCTTCCCGGGCCATCCGGCCGGGATGGGCGAACAACTCACCGAAAGGCCTGCGCGGCGACGCGGGCGATCGTGCTTCGCCCTCGGACTCCTTTTTTGAAAGGTGGAGCAGGGGGTCGCGACGGCCCGCCCGTCTGAATCCTCGAGGCGCCGACAGAGGCGCGTGAGGGGGTTCACCATGCTGTTCGGCAAGACTGCGGCTGTGCGCAGCGATCGGGGTCTGACCGCCCGCGCCTCTGCGCGCGCCTAGGTCGCAGATCACAATGCTCGCGACTCTCCTCGCCGCGGCCGCTGTCGGCGCCGCCCCCGCGCCGCCGGCATCCGCGCCGCAGCCGGTCTCGGCCGATGCGCTCGCCAAGAGCCTGTTCCTCCCGGGACAGGCCGTGGACGTCGAACATCGCGGCAAGACCTACCGCGTCTTCGTGTCGGTCCCGCCCGATCCGGTCCCGCCGGAAGGATTTCCCCTCCTCGTCGTGCTCGACGGGAACTTCAACTTCCACACCGCCGCGGCCATGGCCTCGAGCCGCGCGCGGTGGAAGGAGATGTCGCCGGTCGTCGTGGTCGGGGTGGGCTATCCCACCACCAGCGTCGACGACATCCTCGCCCGTCGCGTGGCCGACCTGACGCCGTTGAAGACGACCGATCCGGGGGTGCTGGCGAACCGCGCGCCGGGGGCCGTGGGCGGCGAGGCGGCGGCGTTCCGAAGCTTCCTGACAGGCACCCTTCCGTCCGTCGTCGGGTCCTTCACCACGATCGACAGCGCCTGCACGACGCTCTTCGGGCATTCGCTCGGTGGGCTGTTCGTCGCCGACACCCTGTTGCGGGCGCCGCAGACCTATCGCCAGTACTTCGCGTCGAGCCCGTCGCTCTGGAACAACGACTTCGCCGTGCTGAAGCAACAGGCGGAGTTCCGAGACAAGCTCGCTGCGCTGCCCGCGCCGATCCGGGTGGAACTGTCCGTCGGCGGGCTCGAGCGCGAGTTCTCGGCGCGCCAGCTTGCCGGCGTCCCGAGCCTGCGCGGGCTGCCGGACGTGCGGATGGTCGCAGCGCTCACCGAGTTCGGCGGCTGGATGACCGGACTGCGCTCGCCCAATGTCAGCGTCAAGTACGGCGTCGTCGAAGGCGAGACCCACACATCTGTCGTGCCGGGCAATCTCGTCCGCGCCGTAGACCTGGCGTCGGAGTGCCCCGCCACGTCGCCGCAGACCGGCCGCTGAGCAGCGCATCATGACCGGCCGCCCGCTCCAAGACCGCCGCGATACGCCGCGGGACGCGCGCCTTGCCGCGTTCGCCGCGCCCGCCATGCCGATGGCGGTCACGAACCTCTCGCTGGCGGTGTACCTGCCGCAGTTCTATGCGACCCAGAGCGGCATCGGCCTGGCCGTCATCGGCTTCGTCTTCATGGCCGTGCGGCTCGCCGATCTCGTGTTCGATCCGCTGCTGGGGATCGCCATCGATCGGACCTCGACATCGATCGGGCGGTTCCGGCCCTGGATGCTCGCCGGCATCCCTGTGGCGATGATCGGGTCCTGGCTCGCCTTCTTCCCGCCGCAGGAGGTGGGCGTCGCCTACCTGGTCGGCGCGCTGAGCGGCGTGTTCGTCGGCTATTCCCTGATCACGGTCACCCAGTTCTCCTGGGCCGCTGTGCTGGGCGAGGACTCGAACGCCCGTTCTCGCGCCTACGGCGCAATCCAGGGCGCCGCGACCCTTGGTATGCTGCTGATCATGGCCCTGCTGCCCCTGGTTGCGGCCTACCTACCTGGCGGGAAGGACCTGACGGTTCCAGCCATTGGTCTCTTCATCATCATCACCACGCCGCTCACGGTGATGGTGGCGACCACCCGTGTCGCTGAGCCCCAACGGGCGGCCTTGGCGCACGTCCCGTCCTTCGGCCGCGCCGTGCTGGACTACGGCAAGGCGCTGGCCTGCCCGCCGGTGGCCCGCGTCATGGCCAGCACCGTCTTCACGGCGCTCGCATCAGGCGTGACGAGCGCGCTCTTCCTGTTCTTCGCGCCCTTGAAGGGCTTCACGGCGGCGCAGGCCAACCTGCTCCTCCTGATCTATTTCGTCGGCGCGTTCGCCTCGTCGCGCGCGTGGGCTCCGACCGCGTTCCGGTTCGGCAAAGAGAAGGTGCTGATCGCGATCTGTCTCACCGTCGCGGCGGTCAAGCTTACCGTGCTCGCCCTGCCGAACGGCGCGTTCTACTGGGCGAGCGCGGGGCAAGTCGTGCTCGGGGCCTGCTACTCCGGCACGATGATCATGTTGAAGTCGATCGTCGGCGATGCGGCCGATTACGCAAAGCAAAGGCTGGATGAGGACTTCACCGGCCGGCTCTACGCGGTCTACTCCAGCCTGACCAAGGCCAGCATCGCCGTCTCCGTCGGCGTCATCTTCTTCGTCCTGCAGGCGATCGGCTACGCGCCAAAGGCTGGAAGCAGCAATTCCCCAGAGGCCCTGCAGAACCTCGAACTGTCTTTCGTCCTCATTCCCGCGGCCCTGTTCGTGGCGGGGGCGCTCGCGATCGCCCGCTACGGCCGCACGTCACACCCGGATCCCGCTGCGTCGGTCCGGAGGGAGGTCCAGCCTTGATCTACGAAAGCTACAAAGACGCCCGCGCCGCGTTCCTTCAGGCGGCGCGCGATCGGTCCGCCGCGATCTCGGAGCACCCGCTCAGTGAGGCTCGGGGGCGTGAGGGCGAGGTCCTTGCCATGGATGTGGCCGTCATCGGCGAGCCGGCGGCGCCCAAGGTGTTGCTGGTCGTGTCGGGCGAGCACGGTCTCGAGGGCCTTCCGGGCTCGGGCGCGCAACTCGACCTCCTCCTGCGCATGCCGGATCCGCCCAAGGACACCAAGGTTGTCCTGGTGCACGCCCTGAACCCCTGGGGCGTCTCTCACGGCTCGCGCGGCAATGAGGACAATGTCGACGTCAATCGCAACTTCTTGGACTTCGAGGTCCCCTATGTCCGCAACGTGGCTTTCGATGAGATCTTCCCGTTCATGTGTCCGCAGGACTGGACGGACGACGCCGTCGATCGCGCCGCGGCGAACGGCAAGCGCGTCCAGGAAGAACATGGCGGCGCCTTCCTTCTGACCGGCACGACGGGCGGCCAGCGGCACGAGCCCACCGGAACGAACTATGGGGGCGCTGGCCCAAGCTGGACGCGCAGGACCCTGGAGCAGATCGTCGCCGAACACCTGGCGTCCTGCGAGAAGGTGGCCTTCGTCGACTGGCACTCCGGCTTCGGCGCGCATGGTGAGCTGTTCCACCTGTGCACCCATGCCGAGGGCTCGGAGGCGCTCGATCGGGTGGCGACCTGGTGGGGCCGCGACGCCGTCACCCGCAACGCCACCGCCTTCCAGGGCGCCGGCGGCGCCCTTCCCAATTGGCAGGGGATGTTCGCGACCTTCCTTCCGGGCCTGATCCCAAACGCCGCGGTCGCGGGATCCGTGATCGAGTTCGGGACCTTCCCCAATACGGAAGTGCGGGCGGCGATCATGATCGACCGCTTCCTGCGGTTCGGCCGAACGAACAGGAGTTCGATGTCTCGGGAGGCCCTGCGTGAGCAGATGTTGACGGCCTTCGCCCCCACCGATCCGGCCTGGCGAGGGGCGATCCTCGCCCGCGCTTTCGAGGCGCACCAGAAGGCGCTGGAGGGGTTGGCTGCCTGGTGAGCCCGACCGGCCGACGCGCTTTGGCCGCCCGCCACCGTGGCGCGCCTGCGGCCAGCCATCGTCCGGCCAACCAACCCGTGCCCATCCCGCCGGGATCCTTCCTCCGCGAGTCCGTCAGATGCGCTCTGCCCTTTCCGCTCTTGCCGCCGTCGCTGTGCCTGGTCGAACCATGTCGTTGGGCGCGAAGCTCGCCCGCAACGCTGGGGCGTGGCCGGACCGGCCGGCGATCACCTGCGGCGCGCCAGGGGACGCGCGGCTGGATCCTGCGGCCTGACGCGCGCCGCCTCCAAACGATCACGAGAAGTCCAGACCCATGAAACTGATGATCGCCGGCCTCCTGCACGAGACCAACACCTTCTCGCCCGTGGAAACGCCCCTCGCCCGGTTCTGTCCCAACGGCCGGGACCTGCTGCGGGGTGAGGAGGCGATCCGTCGCTATCGTGGCACGGAAAGCTGTGTCGGCGGCTTCATCGAGATCGCGGAGGCCGCCAGCGCCGAATTCGAACTTCCTCTCGCCGCCCACGCCCCGCCGAGCGCGCCTGTGAGCCTCGAGGCGTTCGAAACCATGAGCGCGATGATCATCGACTGCCTCAAGGCCTCGCACTTCGACGGCCTGCTGCTGGCGCTGCACGGCGCGATGGTCGTGGACGGCTTCGACGATGGCGAGGGCGAGCTCCTGCGCAGGATCCGGGCGGTTCGACCGGACGTGCCGATCGCGGTCGCGCTGGACATGCACGCGAACATCTTCCCGGCCATGGTCGAGCTCGCCGACGTGACGAGCGGCTATCATCTCTACCCTCACACGGACATGGCGGAGACCGCGCGCCGGGCCGGCTCGATCCTCCTGTCGAAGATGGCCGGCAAGGTGGCCCCGACGACCGCGTGGGGAAGCGTTCCCATGCTGCCCCACACCATGAGGCAGGGCACCCACGAATGGCCGAACCGCGAGCTGCAGGCCCTGGCCGCCGCCTGGGAAGCGGACGGGCGAGCCCTCTCGGCCAGTGTGTTCACCGGCTTCAACCTCGCGGATGTGAGCCATGCCGGTCTGAGCGCGCTCGTCGTCACGGATGGCGATCAGGCGGCGGCGCAGGCCATGGTCGAGGAGTTGCTCGACAACGCCTGGGCGGCGCGAGGCGACTTCCGTTACGTTCCGGAGCCCTTGGCCGACAGCATCGCGCGCGCGAAGCAGATGACCGGCCTCGACGGGCCGATCTTCCTTCTCGATCACTACGACAACTCCGCATCCGGAGGCACGATGGACACGACCGCCGTGCTGGCGGAAATCCTGCGGCAGGAACTCCAGGACGTCGCGTTTTTCGGCCTGTGCGATCCCGAGGCTGTGGAGACGGCGATCCAGGCCGGCGTCGGGGCGAAAATCGAACTGGAAGTCGGGGGACGGGTCGACTTGCCGTCGCTGAACGTTCCCAATCTTCCCCTCAGGATCCGCGGCACGGTCAGGACGCTGTCGGACGGCCTCGTTCCGAGCCGCACCAAGGCCAGCTTCGGCATGACAATGTCCATGGGAAAGGTCGCCGTCATCGATACCGGCGGGGTCGAGGTCGTCCTCGTCTCGAAGCAGATCGAACCGTTCTCGATCGATATGCTGACCGCGGTCGGGATCGATCCGCGCCGCCGCAGATATGTGGCGATCAAGAGCCGCCACCATTGGCGCGCCGATCTCGGGCCGCTGGCCGCCGCGATCATCGACTGCGCCGGCCTCGGGGTCTGCACCTCCGACTACACCCAGCTCAAGTTCCACAAGCTGCAGCGGCCGACGTACCCGCTCGATGCGGAGGCGCGTCGCGACGGGCGTTCCGTCGCCGGGGCGACCGCGTGAGCCTGCCTTCGAACACGGGGCGCACGGCGCTCGACAGCTACTGGATGCCGTTCACGAGCAACCGGCAGTTCAAGGCCGCGCCCCGCCTGCTGAGCAAGGCCTCCGGCATGTACTACGCCACACCGGATGGGCGCGAGGTCCTCGACGGCACGGCCGGCCTCTGGTGCGTGAACGCCGGACATGGGCGCCGTCAGATCGCGGAGGCGGTCGGCCGCCAGTTGGCTGAGCTCGATTTTGCGCCGTCGTTCCAGATGGGCCACCCGATCGCCTTCGAGACCGCCGAGCGGCTGGCCGCCATGGCGCCCGGTGGCCCCGCCGCCGGTCTCGACCGGGTCTTCTTCACCAACTCCGGATCGGAGTCCGTCGACACCGCCCTGAAGATCGCGCTCGCCTATCAGCGGGCCATCGGGCAGGGGACGCGCACGCGCCTGATCGGCCGGGAGCGCGGCTATCACGGGGTGGGCTTCGGCGGCATCTCGGTGGGCGGGCTGGTGAACAATCGACGGATGTTTCCGCTGCTGCCGGGCGCCGATCACCTGCGCCACACGCATGACCCAGGTCGCAACAGCTTCACGCACGGCGAGCCGGCTCACGGCGCAGACCTGGCCGACGACCTCGAGGCGTTGGTGGCCCTGCACGGCGCGGAAACGATCGCGGCGGTCATCGTCGAGCCCGTGGCGGGGTCGACAGGCGTGTTGCCGCCCCCGGTCGGCTATCTCGCGCGGCTCCGAGGGCTCTGCGACCGCCATGGAATCCTGCTGATCTTCGACGAGGTGATCACGGGGTTCGGCCGGCTGGGGGCGCCGTTCGCCGTCGACCGCTTCGGGGTGATCCCGGACCTCGTCACCACCGCGAAGGGGCTGACCAACGGCGCCGTTCCCATGGGCGCGGTGTTCGCGAGCCGAGCCGTCCACGACGCGCTCATGAATGGACCCGAGGCGCAGATCGAGCTGTTCCACGGCTACACCTACTCGGGTCACCCCGCCGCCTGCGCCGCCGCGCTGGCGACCCTCGACATCTATCGGGAGGAGGGGCTGCTCACCCGGGCTTGCGATCTGGCGGGCGTCTGGGACGACGCCATCCACAGTCTGCGCGGCCTGCCGCACGTGGCTGACATCCGCACGATCGGCCTCGTGGCCGGCATCGACATCGCGCCCCGGCCGAAAGCTCCGGGCGCCCGCGCCTACGATGTCTTCGTGGATTGCTTCGAACGGGGGCTTCTGGTCCGCGTGACCGGCGACACCATCGCCTTGTCGCCGCCGCTGATCATCGAGGGCGGCGACATCAGCAAGACCGTTTCGATCCTGTCCGACGCGCTGAAGCGGGTCGGCTGACGCAAACCCGCGTGAGCCGCGCAGCGCGACCCTATGGCCAGACGGCTATCGACCTGGCTGCCCTCCTCCCCGCAGCCAGGCAAACTGCCTCCCGGCCTTCGTGCCGGGAGGCCCCTTGCCACGTGCTGGCGGCCAAGGCTGGAGGTCCGCTCGCGTCGGCCGAGCGCAGGCCAATCGGCCGATAGACGAGCAGACCTGCAGGCGACCGGGCGGGAGCCTCCCCCGGTCGCCGCAGATGTCCTACCGCATCGTCGGGAAGTGGAACGATTGATCCGCAGGCTCGGTGCTCGCGGCTTCGGTGGGCCAACGCTGGGTGACGGTCTTGGTGCGGGTGTAGAATCGGATCCCGTCCATGCCGTATTGGTTGAGGTCGCCGAACCCGGACCGCTTCCACCCGCCGAACGAGTGGTAGGCCACCGGCACGGGGATGGGCACGTTGACGCCGACCATCCCGACCTCGACCCGGGCCGCAAACTCACGCGCTGCGTCGCCGTTACGCGTGAAGACGGCCACGCCATTGCCGTAGGGATGCTGATCGACGAGACCGATCGCCTCGTCGAGGGAGGCGGCCCGCACCACCTGCAGCACCGGGCCGAAGATCTCCTCCTGGTAGCTCTTCATCGTCGGCGTCACGTGGTCGAAGAGCGTCGGGCCCAGGAAGTAGCCGGCGTCATAGCCTTGCAGCGAGAAGCCGCGGCCATCCACGACCAGCTCCGCGCCCTCGTCCACGCCGAGCTGGATGTAGGACTCGATGCGAGCCTTGTGCGGGGCGCTGATGACCGGGCCGAACTGGGCCTGCGGGTCCGTCGACACACCGACGCGCAGGCCCGCGATCGCGTCGATCAACCGTGCGCGCAGGGCCTCGGCGGTGGCCTCGCCGACCGGCATGACCACAGGCAAGGCCATGCAGCGCTCCCCGGCGGAGCCGAAGGCCGCGCCCACGATGTCGGCGACCGCTTGATCAAGGTCCGCATCGGGCATGACCACGCCATGGTTCTTGGCGCCGCCCATGCACTGCATCCGCTTCCCCCGCGCCGCACCGCGCTCGTAAACGTACTGGGCGATGTCGGAGGAGCCCACGAAGCTGATCGCCTTGACGACCGGATGATCGAGCAGCGCGTCGACCACGATCCGATCCCCTTGGACGATGTTGAAAATCCCCGGCGGAAGCCCGGCCTCGATCAGCAGCTCGGCCAGGCGTTGGCACACCGTGGGATCACGCTCGGACGGCTTAAGGACGAACGCGTTGCCGCACACGATGGCGGGCGCCAGCATCCACAGCGGCACCATGGCGGGGAAATTGAAAGGGGTGATGCCGGCCACCACCCCGAGCGGTTGGCGCATCGAGTAGACGTCGATGCCCGGGCCGACGCCTTGCGAGTAGTCGCCCTTGAGCAGGTGCGGGGCGCCGCAGCAGAACTCGACGATATCGATGCCGCGCTGAAGTTCGCCCTTGGCGTCGGCCAGCACCTTGCCGTGCTCCTGGGCCAGCAACATCGCAAGCTCGTCCATGTGCGCCTCCAGCAGGCGCTTGAACTCGAACATCACCCGTGCGCGGCGCTGGGGATTCACAGCCGCCCAGGCCGGTTGTGCGGCCCGCGCGCTTTCCACGGCGCGCGCCACGACCTCGGCGTCCCCCAGCTCCAACGTCGCCTGCGGACCGCCCAGGCTGGGGTTGAATACGGGCTGGGTGCGGGCCCCGGCGACGGAAAGGGCTTCACCCTGAACGTAGTGGGCGATTGTGCGCATTGTGGACCTCCAAATCAGACGGTCCCGTCATAAGCCTCAACATTTTTGCGGCCTCCAGGAAGACATTCGCGCAGCCGGTGTGCGAAAACGCATATTATGAATTGGGACGACCTGCGGATCTTCCTGGCGATCAGCCGCTCCGGCGGGCTCGCCCAGGCTGGGGCAAGCCTGAAGGTCGACCATACGACCGTGGCCAGGCGGCTCAGCAACCTGGAGGCCACCGTCGGCGCGCGATTGGTTGTCCGCTCACCGCGCGGCGCCCGCCTCACCGAAGCAGGCGCCGCGCTCGCGCTGCATGCCGAACGGATCGAGACGGAGGTCATGTCGGCCGGCGCGCGCCTCGGTGGGATGGATCTCAAGCCCGCAGGCGTGGTGCGTCTGGCCACGCCGGAAGTCTTTGGCGCGAACGTCGTCGCGCCCGCGATGAAAGCGCTTCACGACCGGCGCCCCGAGATCCAGGTGGAACTGATAGCGCAGTCGCGCGCCGTCAGCCTCACCAAGCGCGAAGCCGATCTGGCCATCACCCTCAGCCGACCGCCGAGGGGCCGCCTGCATGTCCAGAAGCTCACCCCCTATCGACTGGGGCTCTACGCATCCCGCGACTACCTGGCTGAGTCCGGCGCGCCGACCGGCCTGGAGGATCTCCGAAGCCGACCCCTGGTCTGGTTCATCGATGAAATGATCGACATCCCGGAGCTGCGATACCTCGACCAGATCGCGGCCGGGGCGCGAACGGCCTTCCGTTCGACATCGATCGCCGCCCAGCACGCAGCCGTCGCCGCGGGCCTGGGCTTGGGCGTGCTGCATTGCTACGTCGCCGACCAAGACCCCCGCCTCGAACGTGTGCTCACCGACGCCGTCACAATCGAGCGGACGTACTGGCTGGTCAGCCATTCGGACGAACGTCATCTCCCACGGGTGCGCACTGTCATCGAATTCCTGCAGGAACAGGTCCGTGGCGCGCGCGAGCGCTTCTGACGGGCGCTGTGACGCCCCGATCACTCGGTAAGCGGACCTCTCGCGGCCGGGGTTGCGCGTCCGGTTGCCGTGACAGCGGTCTTCCCGTGTTGTCGGTGTTGAATATTCCGCAAACACCGTGACGACGATTGTGGAATATCAACGACATAGGCCTGAGAAGAAATAGTCTTGCCCCCCGCCTTCGAACATGGAGCCATGGTGTCGGAGGGGGCGGAACATGGGCAGATCCTCGCGCATCACGGACGTCCTGAGGATCCGACCGATCCCGCCCCTGCGGGCTCGTCACGGCGCGGTCATCAGCCGCCGGCCACGAGGCCGGGGAGGAGCCGGGGGTGTCTGACCGCGCCGAGCGCATCGCCTGGTTCAAGGCTGGCGTGCTGCCGCATGAAGCCAGCCTGCGGCGGTTTCTGCGGCGCACCGGGGCGCGCGACATGGACCTGGACGACCTGGTCTCCGAGGCCTTGACGCGAACCTATGCCGCCGAGGACTGGCAGCGGATCACCAACGGCCGCAGCTACCTCTTCACGATCGCCCGTAACCTCGTGTTCGACGCCGCGCGGCGACAGAAGATCGTGGCGTTCGAGACCGTGGCGGATCTGGACGCCCTTGGCCTCGTGGACGCCCAGCCATCGGCGGAGGCTGTCCTGACAACCCGCGATGAACTGCGGGTCCTCCAGGCGGCTGTCGATCGGCTGCCGCCGCGCGCGCGGGAGGTGTTCCTGCTGCGACGGGTCGAAAATCTTTCGCAGCGCCAGGTCGGGGAACGGCTTAACTTATCCGTTTCTACGGTAGAAGGACATTTCACGAAGGCGATCGCGGCCCTTACGAAGGCCCTGCAAGACAGCGATCCGATTAGGAGCGGAGACGCAGGATCGGGATGGAGAAGCCAGCGGCAGAGGCGTTGAGCGAGCAGGCCGCCGCCTGGTTTGCACGGCTGCACAGCGCCGACGTCACGCCGGAGGACCGCGTCGCCTTCGATCTCTGGATGGAGGCGCCCCACAACGCCGTCGCCTACGCGCGAGCCGAGGCGACTTGGGAACGCGCTGAGCGCCTGCGGGCGACACCGCTTCGCGCGGCGGCGCGATCGCGCCCAGGTGCTGCGCCGCTCTGGACGCGTCGCGCCGCGGCCATCGGCGTATTGGCGCTTGGCGGCGTCGCGGGGTGGCGCTGGTTCAATGCGCACGAGGTGTTCGAGACGGCGCTTGGTGAACGCAAGCGCGCCGCCCTGATCGATGGCAGCATCGTCGAGCTGAACACCGGCAGCCGACTTGAAGTCGATTTCAGCGGAAAGTTGCGGGCCGTGCGGCTCCTCGCCGGCGAGGCCCTGTTCCAGGTGGCCAAGGACACCACACGCCCCTTTGTCGTCGCGGCCGGCGAGGCGCAAGTCCGGGCCATCGGCACGGCGTTCAATGTCCGCCTTCGCGAGCACCTGGTAGAGGTCACCGTGACCGAAGGCGTCGTGCAGATTGGTGGGAAGCAGGCCGATCCGGTCGCCTCGCCGCGCCTCGCGCGCAATCTCGCCGCAGGGCAAGGCGCTGTCGTGGGCCCCGGGGCGGTGGCGGAGGTGTCCCTCAACCCCGAAGCCCTGCAACGTCGGGTGGCCTGGTGCGACGGCGTCATCGAACTGCGCGGCGAGACCCTCGAACAGGCGGTCGCCGAGTTCAATCGCTACCGCACCGCAAAGCTCGTTGTCGGGGATCCGGAGCTGGCTGGCGTCCGCATAGGGGGCACCTTCGGCGTGCTCGAGGCGGACAAGTTCCTCGGCGCACTGCGCTCCGGCTTCAATGTCCGGACGGTCGAAGGCGCTGGCGGAACGATCTACCTGCTTCCGGCGGCGTAAGCGCTTCCTGGACGACGAGGCAGGGGGTTTCGCCCGCTCGCCCGTCTGACTCATCGGAACGCCGAGGGAGGTTCGGGCCGTCATGCTCGCACCCGCTCTGGTCGAGGCGGCATGCCCCGTCGCCCACCGGGAGGATGGCGTCTCCGCAGCCCAGGCGCCTCAAGGGAACAACGAATGACCGATATCGAGGCCCGTCTGGCCGAATTGGGTGTGACGCTTCCGACGCCACCGAACCCGGTGGCGAATTATGTGGCCGCTGTGACGACCGGCGGCCTCACCTACATCTCAGGCCAGGTGTCGTCCCACGCCGATGGGGGCATTCGCGGAACCGTCGGGGTCGATCTCGATCCTGCGCAAGGTCGTGACGCTGCCCGCCTCTGCGGCGTCAACCTCCTCGCGCAGATGAGGGTGGCGGCGCGCGGCGATCTCGCCCGCGTGCGCCGCGTCGTGAAGCTGGGCGGGTTCGTGCAGTGCGGTCCCGACTTCAGCGACATCCCGGCAATCCTCAATGGCTGTTCGGATTTGCTCGTGCACGTGCTGGGGGACGCTGGCCGCCACAGCCGCTCGGCTGTCGGCGTTTATCGCCTCCCGCTGGGCTTCGCGGTGGAAGTCGATGCCGTCGTCGAGATCGACGGCGCGGCGAACTGAAGATCGCGGCTGGCTCACGCGTGGGATCCCGATCGCCGCGCGCGGGCCGCACCGATCGATGACGTGACTTGCAAGCCCTGGTGCTCGGCCGTCGCCAAGCCAGGAGATTTCGGCTTTGACCAGGGGGCTCTGGCGTCTCGTCCGTCTGAATCTCAGGAAAGCTGAGAGATCGCTGCATGGTTCAGGACGCCGCATCCGTCGAATCAGCGCCTGCGGGCGTGCGGGCCGTGTCCGTCGTCAGCTCCGATCGTCACGCGCGCAGTCCCGATCTCCTTCGAATGAAACGGATGTCCCACATGAGGCCGCTCTTCCCCGTCCTGGTGCTAACCACGGCTCTACTCCTGAGCGCCAAGCCGACGCTCGGTGCGACCCCGGACGCCCGGTTTGGGGATGGCGGTGTTTCCGCGTTCTACAACTGGTCTGGGCCTATCCAGCGGCCCGGCAGATTGTTGCGGCAAGAGCCCTTGCCCCCGGAACTGGTTCTCTCCGAGGCGGGGCAGGGCATGCGGATCCTGTACACATCCACCGACGGGATCGGCGGAACCGAACGCGTCGTGGTCTCAGGCGCCTATTTCACCCCGAAGGGCAAGCCGCCGAAGGGGGGCTGGCCGCTGGTCGCCTGGGCGCACGGAACCGTCGGGCTGGCCGATACCTGCGCTCCGTCCTGGGCGGGTCGCTCCGAGCGCGACATTCGCTATCTGAACCGCTGGCTCTCGGAAGGCTTCGCGGTCGTCGCGAGCGACTTCCAGGGAATTGGAACTCCGGGACCGCACGGCTACATGATGACACGGCCGGTCGCCTACAGCGTTCTTGATAGCGTTCGGGCTGTGGTGACGACCCAGCGTGGGCTCTCGCGGAAGGTCATTCTTGTCGGTCAGTCGCAGGGCGCGAGCGCCGCCTTCGCTGCGGCTGGCTTTTCCCCGACCTACGCCCCGGAGCTCGACATACGAGGTGTCGTATCGACTGGCACGCCCTACGTCTCTGAGAAGAAGATCGACGCTACGAAGACTTATGGTGATGGAAGTCGGATCGACCCGACCATCGCCTATACCTACTATCTGACTCTAACTCTTCAGCATCTGCGGCCAGACATCGCTGCGTCGGATATCTATACCGAGAAGGCCATGCCGCTTCTGGAGTCAGCGCGATCGATGTGCCTCCGCCCCTTGATTCAAGCGGTCATCGATGAGGGGCTGACGCCAGATAACGCGGTGAAGGGCGGCAAACAGGCGGAAATCTTCGGCCCGTTCCTACCGCATTTCATCTACCCGACGCTCAAGTTGCCCATGCCGATCTTCATGGGCGCCGGAGCGGCCGATACGGACGTGGCGCCGTCCGGCCAGATGCAACTCGCGCTTGAAGCCTGCGACGCTGGCACGGTTGTCGAAGCTCACCTCTACAAGGGGCTCGATCATTCAGGGACGGTAAACGCTTCGCTCAAGGACAGCCTTCCGTTCGTCCGCAAGGTGCTGGATGGCGAACCGATAGCGCCCCGTTGCGCCCCGCAGAGCGATCCCCCCGGCGCGCTGTAGGCGCAGGGAATTTGCATGTGACTGATGGAGGAGCTTGGGTCTGCGACCGAGGGGCTCCCTTCGCAGGAGCGCCTCGAGCTTGGCGGCGGGGATCAAGCCGGGCCTGATGGCGCTTCCAGAGCTCCCGCTTCCGGGCTACGTCCGGCCGATCCTGCTCGGTGGCGTGCGGCTTTTTGAAGATCATCCCCTGGCGCAGATAGAAGCGCCACACCGCATCATAGCTCACGACCACGCCCCGCTCGGCCAGCTCCGTCCGGATCGCCCGCAGCGTCAGCTCCGGCTCATCGGCGATCCGCCGCGACAGCCAGTCATCGGACGCGCCGCTGCGCTGCCTTCGGCCCGAAGGCGTTGCGACCACCGAACCGCCGTCGCAACCCCAACCCCGACTTGAATCATGATCCCCTGCCAGCAGAATCCAGATTTATCTGGACACGGTCACACTCCAACAGCGAATTCCGACGCCCGGGCGAAACCTACACTTCTGGAATGGGCTAGAGAGAAGGCGTGGGAAGGCGCCGGGACGGGCCGAAAGACGGGCCTTCGGAGAGCCACGCGCGGCGGGCAACCTCCGACATGTGCTGGAACTTGCGGGGATTTCTAAGGGAGGAAAGTCACCCCGCGTTGGCGCAGGAATGAATGGTCGTGCGGGTAGTGCGAAGGGCATGCGTCTCCAGATCAAATGAGACGGGTCTTGTTCAGAAAGGATATGGAGCTTGGTTGAGAAACACATTTGGCGCTGGGATGCCTAGATAACCTCCGAATTGTCCCTCTATTCCAAGACGACCTTCCTTATATTCGTCAGATCCATACAGATCTGAGGAGAGGCCTTTGAGCGCAAGCATCAAGGCCTGAAGGCTCCATTCGCCATAGATGTCCTGATCATGGCTGATCGGTTCTCCGATTTCGTACCTGCAGCGCCAACCTGGCCCGTCTTTCAGTTCCTCCGGCGCGAACAGCCGAACGGTCACCTTCTGCGTTGTTCCCGCAAGGTCCAGCGAGAGTTCGGCGATCACAGTCATGCTCAGGCCAACCTAGTGGGTTTGGAGCGGCGGCCACCCAACCTCGCCATCGTGGCTTATACAATATCCCCTGCGCTCCGATGCGCTTTCCCAGCATTTGCTGCGTGCGCCCGCTGTCGGAAGTGTGCGGCAGACTTCGCTGTCGTTGTCATACTGGACGTCACACTGAGGAAAGCGGCGTTTGGGGGAGCCGGTGCGCCGATAGTGCGTCGCCGCCGGCCGATTTATCCCCTGGCAAGCTTCTGACGATCTCAGGGGCAGAGGGCGAAAGTCACACTTCTGGAATGGCCCCAGAGAGCGGCGGGCGAATTGGGCCTATGGCGGTGGGATTGCGGCTCTCGGAGAGCCCGGCGCATAGGCCCGCATCCGCCTAACCGGCGGACTTCTCGGGACTAACTGGGGGCGGGAAAGTCACCCCGCGTTGACGCGGGAATGAATGGTCGGAGTGGCAGGATTTGAACCTGCGACCCCCGCGTCCCGAACGCGGTGCTCTACCAGACTGAGCCACACTCCGACTTGGAGGCGCGCCTTATAGAGGAGGGTTTCGGGCCTCGCAAGCGGCCCTCTGGCCTGGCGCGTCCAGGGTGCGTTCAGGGGCGTTGCATCGGCCCTCACGCTGCGCTATTTCCCCCGCTCCCGAGGGGCCTGCCCCTCTGGCGGCCGTTCCTGCTGGGGAATGGTGTAATGGTAACACTGCGGTTTTTGGTACCGTCATTCTAGGTTCGAGTCCTAGTTCCCCAGCCAACGGCCTTCCCGACAAGACGACTGCGCCGCCGACCTGCGCCTGGCTGTCCGGCGCCTGGCTGTCCGGCGCGATCTCGGCCCGTCACGCCACCCGGCGCGCGGTGCGGGCGTGGGCGTGGGCGATGGCCACGGCCAGGGCGTCGGCGGCGTCGACGGCGGTCTTGCCCGCGGTGGGCAGCAGGCGGGCGATCATCCAGCCGACCTGAGCCTTGTCCGCGCCGCCGGTCCCGACGACCGACTTCTTGACCACGGTCGCGGCGTACTCCGCCACCGGCAGGCCGGCGCGGGCGGGAACGACGAGGGCCATGGCGCGGGCGTGCCCCAGCTTCAGCGCGGACCGGGCGTTGGTGTTCATGAAGGTCTCCTCCACCGCCGCCTCGTCGGGGGCATGGGCGGCGACCACCGCCTCGATCTCGACGAAGAGGGTGTGGAGCCGCTCGGCGAAGGGCAGGCTGTCGCGGGGCGCGATGACGCCGTGGGCCACATGGGCGAGCCGTGCGCCTTCGCAGGCGATCACGCCCCAGCCGGTGCGGCGGAGGCCGGGGTCGAGGCCCAGGATTCGAATCGGCTTGTTCATCGTCCGTTCCGAGAATGCCGGAAGCACGGAGCGGTTGGAATGGTGAAGAGTGCGTGAAGACGACGAGGCCGCCGCCGGCGGTCACTTCCAGAAGAAGAAGGCGTCCCAGCCGGCCTGCATCGCGGACAGGGGCACGCCCAGGGCGTGGGCCAGGCTGGCCGCGCCGCCGAACAGGAGGCGGCTGAAGCCGGGTATGAGGAACACGGCGGCCAGCAGGATCACCAGCGCCAGCGCGTCGGCCTTGCGCAGGGCCGGGTCCCAGCGGTCCGGCAGGAAGGGCCGGATCGCGTTGAAGCCGTCCAGGCCGGGGAGCGGCAGCAGGTTGAGGATGAGCGCCATGGCCTGGAGGAAAGCCAGCATGGCCACGGCGGCGTAGAGAGGGCCGCCGCCGGCGTCGGCGGTGAGGTTCAGGAGCAGGGCCAGGACCAGCAGGACGGCCAGGGTCGCGCCCGGCCCCGCCAGGGACGCCGCGGCCCGCCAGCCGGGGCCGCGCATCAGGTCGTGACGCAGATAGACGGCCCCGCCCGGGAAGCCGATGCCGCCCAGGGCCAGGGCGATGAGCGGGATGACCAGACTGGTCCCCACGTCGCCGTAGCGGCGCGGGTCGAAGGCCAGGTAGCCCTTGTCGCGCACGGTATGGTCGCCCGCGAGCCAGGCGACGCCCGCGTGGCCGAACTCGTGCGCCATCACCGCCAGGATCCAGCCGGTCAGCACGAAGGCGAAGGTCAGGGGCGTACGCCCTTCGGGGGCGTAGGCCAGGGCCGCGCCCAGGGCGAGGAACAGCGCGACGAGGGCGACGCCGACGAGGTTGTTGGGGGGCGGCGCAGGGCGAACGTCGGCGGAGCTCATGAAGCAGAGATAGGTTGACTTGCCCGCCGGGCGAAGACTCGCATTCCCCTTGCGGGGACTGGGGGAGGGGCGAGGTGATCGAGTGCGAGGGCGAGCGGCTGGACAGCCATGAACGGCTGCGCCGCCTTTTGTCGGCCATCATCGACGAGCCGGAGCGCCGGACCGAGCTTTCCGACCAGATCATGACCGAGTTCACCCGCCGCTGCGCGGTCATGGTGCTGGACATGAGCGGTTTCTCGCGCACGACCCAGGTGCACGGCGTGGTCTCGTTCCTGCTGATGATCCACCAGATGCGCCTGCTGGCGGTCCCTTCGATCGAGGTGTGTGGCGGGACCCTGGTGAAGGCCGAGGCCGACAATCTCTACTGCATCTTCCCGGAGACCGCGGCGGCGGTGAAGGCTGCGCGAGAGATCATGCGCCGGCTCGAGACGGTCAATCCGCTGCTGCCGGCGGGCCGCCGGCTCTACGCCTCCATCGGCATCGGATTCGGGGACATCCTGCTGCTCGACGATCAGGACCTGTTCGGCGACGAGGTGAACCTCGCCTCCAAGCTGGGGGAGGATGTGGCCCAGAGCGGTATGATCACCCTGACCGACAGTGCCCGCGCCGCTCTTTCCGACGAGGCGCCGTCGGCGCCGGAACGCGCCAGCATTTCAGGCCTGGCGATCACGTACCACGTGGTGGGTTGAGACGCCTCAGCTCCGGTGGATCGGGTCGATCCAGGCGACGCCCTCGGGCGTCTCGGCGGGTTCGATGTCGAGGTTCACGACAACGGCCTCGGAATCCGAGCGGACCAGAACGCAGGAGAGGGTCTCTTCCGACGAGGCGTTGATCTCCTGGTGCGGCACATAGGGCGGGACATAGATGAAATCGCCAGGTCCCGCCTCGGCGACGTACTCCAGTCTCTCGCCCCAGCGCATACGGGCGCGGCCCGAGACGATGTAGATCACGCTTTCGAGGGGACCGTGGTGATGCGGGCCCGTCTTGGCGTTCGCGTGGATATGTACTGTGCCGGCCCACAGTTTCTGGGCGCCCACGCGGGCGCGGTCGATGGCCGTGGCGCGGTTCATGCCGGGCGTCTGGGCGGTGTTGAGATCGAGCTGGTCGCCCGGGATCACGCGGACGCCCGAGTGCTTCCAGCCGTCCTCGGGATTGGCGCTCTGGTCGGTCATGCGGGCAGGTTAGCTGGCCCCCGGCCTGCGGGCCAGCCTGCCGCCGCCGCACATTTACTCGCCTTCCAGGGGAGTCGGGTGAGTTGTGGTTTATCAAATGTGTAGATTTCGACGCACTGACACGGGGAACCATCATGAAGCGTCTCGCTTTCGCTGCGGCGGCCCTCGCCGCCACGGCCTTCGCCGGCTCGGCCGGCGCCGCCAGTAACCTCGTCCTCAACGGCAGCTTCGAGGAGAGCCCGCTGGGCCTTGCCTGGACCTACGAAGGTTCGGGCGCGGACGTACCGGGTCACCAGGCGGTGATCATCCCGTACAACTCGGGCGCGAGCTATCCGGGCGGCGCGTTCGGCGAACCCATTCCGCCGGACAATTCCGATTCGGCCAGCCCCGATGCGGTGGGCGAGTACGCCGCCTATTTCGTGGCCGACAACTCGACCGAAAAACTGTCGCAGATGGTCTGGCTGGACCCGGGCCTCTACACGATCGGCTTCTCGGTCTACGTGCCGTTCAACGGGTTCAACAATTCGGGCGACGCGTCGTTCACCGCCACGGTGGCCGGTCAGTCCTTCGCCACCTTCAACGTCGACGGCTCGACCCCCGGCCAGTGGGTCCACTACGCCGGCGTGGCGAACATCCTGACGGCCGGTGAATACGAGACCTCGTTCACCTACGTTTCCGGCCCGGCCCCGGCCGGCGACTTCGTGGTCGACCGCGTCTACATCGTGGCCGGGAACGCCATTCCCGAGCCGGGCGCCTGGGCGCTGATGATCCTGGGCTTCGGCGGCGCAGGCGCGGCCCTGCGGCGCAACCGCCGGCTGGCGTTCGCCGGCTGACGCAGCGCTCGTCTCCAGACTGTGTCGAGGGCCCCGGAGCTTCCGGGGCCTTCTTCTTTTGTGACCTCAG
Organism: Phenylobacterium sp.; assembly: GCF_037189685.1. Classification (GTDB taxonomy): domain Bacteria; phylum Pseudomonadota; class Alphaproteobacteria; order Caulobacterales; family Caulobacteraceae; genus Phenylobacterium. Next base: position 46,831 of record NZ_JBBCIT010000018.1, read on the forward strand.
TTGGCGGGCGGCGCCTGGGCGACAGGCGAAGGGTCGGCCTCCGGCTCAGCCGCCGCCGCCGGGGGTGGGCTTTGGGGCGGGGGCGCGGCGGCCCGGCTGATGCGCGTGATCCGGACGGGCCGCACCAGCATTTCGCCCTTCATCGCGCCTTCGCCCCGGTTGGGGTCGACGGGCAGGGCGATGATCGTCTTCACGACGTCCAGGCCCTCCACCACCTGGCCGAAGGCGGCGAAGCCCGGGGCGCCCCTCGGGTTCTTGGGGTCGGCGTCGAGGTAGCTCATGTCGCCCAGGGTGATGAACCAGTCCGCCTGGGCCGTGCCCGGCGCATGGCGGCCCATGGAGATCGTGCCGTCGCCGTGCTTCAGGCCGGTCCTGGTCGTCGGCTCGTGCGCGATGGGCGGAAGGACCTTGGCCGGGTCGTTCTGGAGGCCGCCCTGGATGCTGCCGTAGTCGGTGGCCGTATATCCCGGCGGCCGCGAGGCTCGGTAGAAGGTCGCGCCGTTGAACAGGCCGCGATCGACGTAGCGCAGGTAGTTGGCGACCGTGACCGGGGCCTTGTCACGATAGAGTTCGACCACGATGGCACCGTGGGCGGTCTCGATCCTGACCCGGGGGTTTGCGGGCGCCCCGGCGCCGGGCGCCTGGGCGCCGGATGTCTGGGCGGCGGGTGTCTGCGCCACCGCGGGAATGGCGGCCGCGGCGAGGGTGAAGGCGGCCGCGAGGCCGGGGAGACCGTATCGGAACATGGGGCGAGGTTAGCGCCGCGGCCCGATCCCGTCACCCGCGGCGGCAGCGCACGAAGGTGTCCGTCCGGCTCCGCGCGCGGAGTTCGCCGGCCTCGCGCACCAGGGCCTGCTCGCGGCTGGCGCAGAGGCGGCGGGGACGGCCATCCGCCCAGACGATCGAGCCGACCGACGTGGTCGCCAGCACGCCGCCGTCGGGCGCGGGCCGGAGGCTGAAGACCTGGCCCGCCTCCTTCGGCCACGGCTTGCGGGCGAAGGCGCGCCGGGCGTTCGCCTGCGCTTCGGCGCGGGTGCTGCTCCCGTAGGGTACGGGCGGCTTGCCGCCGACGTAGGCCTGGTCGGTGAAGGTGGCGTCGGGCGTGAAGCCGGCGAAGTAGGCGTCGAGCCGCCCGGCGTTCCAGTGCGCCTCCTGGCGGGTGAGGAACGCACGGACCTCGGCCTCGCCGAGGGCCTGCCCCGCGGTCTGAGCCGCTGCTGTCTGGGCCGCTGCTGTCTGGGCGAAGAGCAGGACAAGGGCGATCAACCGGCGCATCGGGGCCTCAGGGCGCGAGATGGCGCATCCGATAGCCGTTCACGGCGGTCTCGCCCAGCCGCTCCAGCAACCGCCAGTTCACCACCGCCCCGATCGGGGCGCCGACCACGGGGATGAGCTGGGCCAGCTTCGCCAGGTCGATGTAGTCGCGGTACTCGCGCTGGAAGCTGCGCCAGTCGAAGTGGGCGAAGTCGGCCGGGTGCGCGCGGGCGTCCCAGGCCTCCAGCCCCTCGAACACCTTCGCGCGATGCTCAGCGCCCGAGAAGGCGAGCTGGAACAGCGCCAGGATGTAGAGCCGCTCGGAGAACGTCTCGGCCTCGTGTCCATAGAGCGCGGCCAGGTCGAACAGCAGCTTGATCTTGATCGTCAGCAGCGCCGGGAAGTCGGCCACGGCCAGCCAGAAGCCGCCGGCGCCGGCCACGCCACCCTCGACCGCCGCGGTGGCGCGATAGCCGTCGATGGCCGCCCACGCCCGCCGGTCGCGCTCCTTCAAGGGTGCGTCCCGGAGCGCCGCCGCCGTGGTGAGGTCGGCGCCCGTGAGCAGGGTGCGTGTCAGACCTTCCATCACCGTCGTGACGGCGGCGTGGACCCGCTCGGGGATCATCCGGTTGATCTGGCCCTGAAGGCCGCGCGCCGCCACGTCCAGCGGCCCTGGCGGCTTCAGCACCCGGGCGCGCCAGCGCGCCACCTCGGCCCGGGCCCAATCCTCGTAGGCGGCGTCGGAGGCGCCGAAGGGCGGCGTGGCGCGGGCTATGGCGTGTTCACCAGTTGCAGGATCCAGGCGATGAGGGCGGTGACGACGCTGCCGACCAGGGCGCCGCGGACGAAGGCGCCGTTGCGTTCCCACCAGATGCGCCGAGCGCGCATGCGCTGGGCGCGATCGACCTTTCGACGTTGCATGACGCTCCGCTCCCCCCGCACTGCGGCGCGACACTAGCCCGCCGGCCGTCGGGGTGGAACCGGGCGTGCGCCTACCTGGCTTCCGCCGTGGCCTTCATGGTCTCCAGCACGCCCTTGAACATGGCCGCGCGGCGGGCGCGGTTGGCCTCGCGCTGGTCGGCCGGGATGGAGGCCTGATCGAAGAAGAGGGTGTAGACGAACTTCGAGGTCCCGGGCGTCACCGCCCGCACCTCGATCGTGCCGTGGTAGAGGATCTTCGGATCGATGTCGGCATAGGTGTAGGATGTCGCGGTGGTGGCCACGATCACTTCCTCGACCCGGCCGGCGATCTTGCGGAGCGCGCCCACCTCGCCGTCCTTGCCCGCGGTGATCTCGCAGGTCGTCTTCAGCCAGGCGCCGATGTCGCAGTACCCCCTGACCCTGGCCCAGGCCGTGTCGGCGGGCGCGTTCACGGGGATTTCCTGGACGATGGATACATAGTCGCCGGCCGCCTGGGCGGCCGGCGCAAGGCTGAATGCGGCCACGACGGCGGCGAAGCTGGCGGCGAGTTTCATGGCGGGTCCCCCGGATGAGGGCGCGACCATACCGAGGTTTCCGCGCCGGCGCCTACCGGGGAGGGCGCGGTCTCAGTCGTTGCGGGGAGTGATCTTGAACCGAACCACCCGCGTGTCGGCCAGCAGACGCTCGGCCAGCATCTGGCCGTCCACTTCGCCCCGAAGACGCAGGCGGGCGCCCAACTCCACCGTTTCGCTGTCGTCGCACAGCGCATGGCTGAGCCGTCCAGGCCGGACGCCGAACTCGGCCAGCAGCGCCCGGAAGGCCGGCGCCGTCGGCTCGCCGCCCCGGCGGAAGGCCACCAGGACCTCCATCACCCGGTCGCCGGGCAAGATCGCATCCACCCAGCGCAAGCCCACCAGGACGGCCAGGACGATCGTCGCACCGGCCGCGCCCAGCGCCAGCATGCCGGCGCCGAACAGGACGCCCAGGGCCGAGGTGATCCACAGCGACGCCGCCGTCGTCAGGCCATGCACCGACAGCCCCTGCCGGAAGATGACGCCGCCGCACAGGAAGCCGACGCCGGTCAGCACGCCGTGGGCCATGCGGACCGGATCGATACGGATCGCCGCCTCGGGCGTGCCCGTCATCCAGCCCACCTGGTGGACGGCGCCCAGCATCAGCAGGGTGGAGGCGAGACACACCAGGATGTGGGTGCGCAGGCCCGCCGGATGGCCCCGCCATTCGCGCTCCAGCCCGATCAGCCCACCCGCCGCCACGGCCGCCGCGATCGGGATCAGGTACGCCTGGACCAGGTCGGGCGGCAGGGTGGGCATGTCAGAGCAGCATCGGCCCGAGCCAGAGGGCCAGCAGCACCAGGACGACGATCGCCAGGATAAGGCCGGCCCGCGGGTTCGAGCCCAGCACCGAGGGCTTCTGCGACCGCGGTTCCTGGGGGCCGGTTCTCGGACCACCGGCTCCCAGCCCGGCGGCGCCCCGACGACCGACGTCCTGGGGCCTGGATTTGGGTGGCGGCCGCCGCGCCGCCGCCGCCTTGGCCTTGCGGTAGCGGGCCAGGTCGGTGACCTGGGGGTCGTCGTTCGGCGGGGGTTTCGCCATCAGCCGGCCAGCTTCTCCAGGTCCTCGGGCGCGATGTCGGCGTTGGAATAGACGTTCTGCACGTCGTCGTCGTCTTCGAGGGTCTCGATCAGCTTCATCAGGGTGGCCACGGCGTCGCCTCCGAGGGGCGTCAGCGCCTTGGGGCGCCAGGCGAGCTGGGTGGACTTGGCCTCGCCCAGCGCCGCTTCCAGGGCGCCGGCCACGTCCGAGAGCTGTTCGAAGGCGGTGTAGATCGTGTGCCCGTCCTCGTCCGACTCGACATCGTCGGCGCCGGCCTCGATCGCGGCTTCCATGACCGAATCCTCGGACCCCGCCTCGGGGCCGTAGATGATGCGCCCCACACGGTCCCACATGAACGAGACCGAGCCGGTCTCACCCAGGTTGCCGCCGCACTTGGTGAAGGTGGACCGCACGGTCGAGGCCGCACGGTTGCGGTTGTCGGTCAGCGCCTCGACGATCACGCCGACGCCGCCGGGACCGAAGCCCTCGTAGCGGATCTCCTCATAGCTTTCCGCGTCGCCGCCCTGGGCCTTCTTGATCGCCCGGTCGATGACGTCCTTGGGCATCGACTCGGCCTTGGCGTTGGCCACCGCCAGGCGCAGGCGCGCGTTCATGGCCGGGTCGGGCAGACCGGATTTGGCGGCCACGGTGATCTCTCGCGAGAGCTTGGAGAACAGTTTGGACCGGGCCGAATCGGCGCGGCCCTTGCGGTGCATGATGTTCTTGAACTTGGAATGGCCGGCCATGGTCGCAGGGTATGACGAGAGAGGTCTGAATGGCGCTTCTACCCGGCGGAACCCGTGAGGTCGAGGCGGGTTAGGCTGCGGTCACTCGGAGTCTGCGTCATGACTGTGATGCTCGAAACAGGCGCTTCGGACGCCCCGCGGCGCGAACTGGTGCAATGGATGGAGCCTGGCCCGGTCCGGCTCGAACGCTCTGGGCTTACCGCCCTCGCCGTGCTCGGCGCCGTCGTCGGCCTGGCCGGGATCGCCGCTGCGCGCTGGATCGCGCCGCGCCGGGAAGGCTTGCCGCCCTGGAACTGGCGGCGCGGCCCGTTGCACTGAGGCTCAAGGGACGGGTGCGTCAGGACGCCGGCTCACAGTCGAAGCGGTCGATCTGGCCCTTGTGGAGCCGGAAGACGGCGTCCTGTGGAACGTCCTGGTTCAACGTCGCCTGCCGGTCCAGACCGGCATAGGCCCCCCGCAGGAGCCGCCCCCACACGCCGTGGCTAACGGCGACGATCCGCCGGCCCGGCTCAGGGGCCAGGGACGCCAGCCAGTCCGAGGCTCGGGCGGTGACGTCCTCGAAGGTCTCACCGCCGGGGGCGCCGAAGAACCATTCCCGGCTTGCGAAGGCTTCAGGATGGATATGGGCGATGTCGGCCCGTAGGCGACCCTCCCATTCCCCGCAGGCGATCTCGGCCAGACGGTCGTCGAGTTCGACCGCCAGGCCCGTCGCTTCGGCCACCATCGCCGCCGTCCGCTGCGCGCGCCCGATGGGGCTGGCCACCAGGCGGAACGCGCCGCCGTCGCGGCGCAAGAGGTCGGCGACCAGGCCCGCCATGGCCGCGGCTTGGCGTTCCCCCAGGGGAGTCAGGTCGGACTCTGTCCGGCCCTGAATGCGGCCTTCGCGGTTCCAGAACGTCTCGCCGTGCCGCAGCAGGAGGATCATCGCTTGCGGCGCACCACGGGATGCGACGTCGACAGGCCGCCGTCCACCGCCAGCGTCTGGCCGTTGACGTAGGACGCTTCGTCCGAAGCCAGGAACAGGGCCGCCGCGGCGATCTCCTCGGGCTGGCCATAGCGGGTGGTGGGGTTGAGCTGGCCGATCTTGTCTTCGTTGCCGCGAGCACGGGCGCCGTCGAAGATCGGCTTGGTCATGCCCGTCTCGATCAGGCCGGGAGCCACGGCGTTCACGCGGACGCCCGTGCCGTACAGTTCGTTGCAGGCGGTCTGGACCAGGCTGATGACGCCCGCCTTCGACGCCGAATAGGCCGGGCCGCCGGCGCCCGAGCGGATGCCCGCCACCGAGGCCGTGCAGATGATCGAACCCTTGCCGCGCGGGATCATCGCCTCGGAGGCGTACTTCACGCCCAGGAACGCGCCGATCAGGTTCACCCGCAGAATCTCGGCCCAGTAGTCGGCCGTCTGCTCGTGCAGCGGCATGAAGCCGCCCGAGATGCCGGCGTTGGCCCAGAACACGTCGAGGCCGCCGAAATCCGCCTGGGCGCGGTCGGCCAGCCCCTTCACGAAGGCGTCCTCGCCGGCGTCGCCGACGACGGCGACGGCCTGGCCGCCGGCCGCCTTCACCGCCTCGGCGGTCTCGGCCACGGCGTCGGCCTTGTCGGCGATGAGCAGGCGGGCGCCCTCGGCGGCGAACAGCTTGGCGGCCGCGCGGCCGATGCCGCTGGCCGCGCCGGTGATGACGGCCGTGCGGCCGGAAAGTCGTCCCATGATGTCCTCGTCTCGGAAGGTGTCTTGTGGATCAGGCCTTCGTCCCGGCCTTCGCCGCTGCGGCGACGATGGCTTCGATGAAGGTGTCGTACAGGCCGGGCGGCAGGTCGTGGCCCATGCCGGGGATCACCCGCAGTTCCGCGCCGGGGATGGCCGCCGCCGTGGCCTCGCCGTCCTTGAGCTGGACCAGGGGATCGTCGGTCCCGTGCAGCACCACGGCCGGGACGGCAAGCTTGCGCAGGGCTTCCGTCCGGTCGCCGTCGGCGCCGATGGCGCGGCGCTGGCGGATCACGCCGGTGGGGTTGAACGCGCGTCGATAGTCGCTCTCGACCCGTGCGCGCAGATCCTCATCGGTCCAGGGATACCCCGGGCTGCCGATGACGCGCGCGTTCTTCATGCCGTGCGCGACGAACGCCTCGAAATCGGCCTTCGGGTCGGGCGCGGGCGTGTTCAGCACCGCCGCCGCCTCGGGGGTGGAGGAGACTGAGCCATAGGGCGCCGACATGATCGAGGTCATCGACAGCACGCGGCCGGGATGGTCCAGGGCGATCCGCTGCACGATCATGCCGCCCATGGAGACGCCGGCGATGTGGGCGCGGTCGACTCCCGCCGAGTCCAGCACGGCGATTCCGTCGCGGGCCATGTCGGCCAGCACGTAGCGGTCCTCTTCGCCGAACCAGGTGGAGAGGCCGGTGTCGCGGTTGTCGTAGCGGATCACCCGGTAGCCGCGCGCGGCGAGGCGTTCACAGAAGGCCTCGGGCCAGCGGGTCATCTGCGACCCCAGGCCGTTCACCAGCAGAACCGTCTCCGGCTGATCGTCGCCGAAGCTCTGATACTCGATCTCCACCTGTCCGTTACGGGCTCTCGGCATCGGCTTTCTCCTGTTTCGGGTCCCCTGGTGGTTGAGTGGATTCGCCCGAGACGATCCCTACGCGTGAATTGGCTGGCCTTCGCGACGCTTGTGCGACAATCATGATCGCAAGAGTCGCCTTGGGGGAGGCACGGCCGAAGGCATGCGTGTGATCGTACCGCTGTTGCTGTCCCTGGCGATGTGGGCGTTCATCCTGCTTGGCCTCGCGGGACTCTGGCTCAAGATCTTCGGCCGATAGCGCCTCACGGGATCAGGAGCACCCGACCGACGGCCTGCCGGCTCTCGATGTAGCGGTGGGCCTCGGCAGCCTCCGACAGCGGGAACTCGCGATCGATCAGCACCTCCAGCTCGCCGCGGGCGACCCGGTCGATCAGGCTGGCGATATTCTTCTGCACCCGCGGCGTGGCGATCTCGGCGCCCAGGAACACGCCCGATAGGGTGCGGTTGCCGCCCATCATCGAGCCCACGTCCACGGTCATCGGCTCACGGCCCGCCTGGCCTACCATCGAAACCCGGCCACGATAGGCCAGGCTCAGGATGGAGGACTGCAGCGTCGGGCCGCCCACCGAGTCCACGATCACGTCGCAGCCCTTCTTGTCGGTCAGGCGCATGACCTCCTGGACCACGTCGTGGGTGCGGTAGTTGACGCCGTGCGTCAGGCCGTAGGGCTTGAGCCGTTCCAGCCGCTCGTCCGACGAGGCGGTGGCCAGCACCATCTTCGCGCCCGCCTTGGCGGCGAGCTGGATCGCCGCCACGCCCACGCCCGAGGCGCCGGCCTGGACCAGCACCACGTCGCCCGCCTTCATGCGCCCGAACTCGAACAGGCAGTCGTCCGCGGTGCCGAAGGTCACGGGGATCACCGCCGCCTTCTTCGTGCTCAGCCCGTCGGGGATCTTCCACGCCGTGATCGCCGGCACGGCGCGCAGTTCGGCATGGCTGCCGAAGGCGGCGGTGGTGCAGACCTTGTCGCCGACCTTCAGGGTGGTGACCTCGGCGCCCACCTCGATGACCTCGCCGGCGGCCTGGTAGCCCACCACATGCGGATTGGTCATCAACGGCCCGCGGAAGCGGTTCAGGGTGTCGCCGCCCTCAATGGAGATCGCCTCGACCCGGATCACGACGCCCTTGGGATGGCATTGCGGGTCGGGAACGTCTTCGTACTTCAGGACCTCGGGCGGACCGTTTTCGTAGTAGACGGCGGCTTTCATGATGTCCTCCCTTGACCTCAAACGCTTGTTTGAGGTGACTCCTTCCATGCGTGGGGTGATGACGCAAGGGGAGGAGCGCGAATGACGATCGTCCGGGGACGCAGCAGACAATGGAACTGATCCTCGTCCGCCACGGCCTGCCCGAACGCAGTGCCGAGAGTTCCGACCCGCCGCTGTCGGCCGAGGGTCACGATCAGGCCCGCCGGGTCGCCGCCGCGCTGGGCCGCGACCGGATCGACGCCGTCTTCGCCAGCACCATGCGGCGGGCCATCCAGACCGCCGAGCCCTATGCGGGCGGGGCGGGACACGCCTTGGAGACCCACGACGGCATCTGCGAGTTCGACCGGCACTCTGGAAGCTACGTGCCGCTCGAGGTCCTCAAGCGCGAGGACTACGAAGCCTGGAAGGCGTTCGTGGCCCGGGGCGCAGATTCCGACATCGCCGTGTTCCAGGCGACGGTGGTGGCGGCGCTGGAGGAGATCGTCGCCCGCCACGGAGGCCGAAGGGTGGTGGTCTTCTGCCACGGGGGTGTGATCAACGTCTGGGCCGCCCATGTCCTGGGCATGCCGCCCCGGCTGTTCTTCGAGCCCGCCTACACCAGCATCCATCGCTTCCTGTGCGCCCGCTCCGGCGAGAAGAACCTGGTCAGCCTCAACGACATCGCGCACCTGCGCGAGGCCTGACCTCAGCCGTTGCGCTTCACGAAGTTGCGGATCGCCCCGATGATCCGGTCCTGGGTCTCGGGCTCCAGATAGGCGTGCATGGGCAGGGCCAGCACCTTTCCGGCGGCGGCCTCGGTCACCGGCAGGCCGCCGGGCGCGGGATAGTCGCGATAGGGCGCCTGGAGGTGCAGCGGGACGGGATAGTAGACGGCGGTCGGCGTCCCTTCGCCGCGCAGGTGGGCGGCCAGGCCGTCGCGGTCGGCGGTCTCGATCACGTACTGGGCCCAGACCGAAACGCCGCCCGCGATGACGCCCGGCACGCGCACCACGTCGCCCAGGCCCCGGGCGTAGCGGTCGGCGACCGCGTTCCGCGCCTGGATCTCGTCGGCGAAGATGGTGAGTTTCTGGAGCAGCACCGCGGCCTGGATCGTGTCCATCCGGCTGTTCATGCCGACCCGCATGTTCAGGTACTTGGGGTCGTGCTCGAAGGTGCGGCCTTCCAGGTCGGATGTCACCGCCTGGCCGTGGACGCGCAGCGACACCAGCAGGTCGTGGAAGCGGGCGTCCTTCGACAGCACCGCGCCGCCGTCGCCGTAGCAGCCCAGCGGCTTGGCGGGAAAGAACGAGGTGGTGGTCACGTCGGCCCAGTGGAGCGGGTGGCGGCCCTCCAGCGTGCAGCCGAACCCCTGGGCGCTGTCGGCGATCAGCTTCAGCCCGTGGCGTCCGCAGACGGCGGCGATGGCCGGATAGTCCGCCGGCTGGCCGAACAGGTCGACGGCGATCACCGCCCGCGGCGTCAGCCGGCCCTCGGCCTTCACCGCGACGATGGCGGCTTCGAGCCTGTCGGGGTCCAGGTTGTAGGTGTCGGGCGCCACGTCCACGAACACCGGCGAAGCGCCCACCAGGGGCATGACCTCGGCGGTCGCCGCAAAGGTGAACGCGGGGCAGAACACCGCGTCGCCTGGCCCTATCCCCCACGCCATCAGCGGCAGGACCAGAGCCTCGGTGCCTGAACCGCACGAGAGCGCGTGAGGCGCCTGGCCGAAGGCGGCGAGTTCGGCCTCGAACGCCGCGATCTGGGGGCCCATGACATAGGCGCCCGAGCGGACCACCTCGAGGATCGCGTCCTCCAGAGGCTGGCCCAGGCGGCGGCGCTGGGCCTGGAGGTCGATGAAGGGAATCATGCCGCCGGCTCATGCCACGGCCGGCTAGGCCTGGCCAAGACACGCTTGGTGTCGGTGTGTTGCGGCGCTGGAAGCCCCATCAGTCGTCCGGGAACCGAAAGCCCGGATCGACCCGCCTGATGAATTCCATCGCCGCCGCCGGCGCCCGCACCTTTCCCTCGTGGATCACGAAGGCGTAGACGTCGCGCGGCCCCTCGGGCGGCCCCGTGCGGTCCACCGGCTGGAAGTCGCCCGGCACGGCGCCTTCGGCGTAGCTGCGGAAGCGGCCCGCCCACAGGTCCAGCTCCTCGGCGGTGTAGCCCGTCGGGATCGCGTCGTCGGCCGAGAGCAGGCGCAAGTAGGTGAAATCGGCCGTGATGTCGGGAATGAACGGGTACTTCTCGTTCTCGGAATTGCAGATCGCGATGTTCCGCTCGCGGCAGAGCGCGACGAACCTGGGGTCGCCGAAGCTGGCGTTGCGCACCTCGGCCACGTGCCGCGCCGGCAAGTCGCCGATCGTCGCCGGCAGCAGGTCGAAGAACCGGGCGAAGTCGTCGTAGTCGAACTTTTTGGTGGGCATGAACTGCCACAGGATCGGCCCCATCCGGTCGCCCAGCTCGGTCAGGCCCTGGCCCAGGAAGATGTCCACGCTCGTCTTGCCGTCGGCCAGCACCTTGCGGTTGGTGCAGAACCGCGACGCCTTCACCGAGAAGCGAAAGCCGTCGGGCGTGGCCGCCCGCCACTTGGCCCAGGTGTCGGGCTTGAACGAAGAGTAGTAGGTGCCGTTGATCTCGATCGCCGTCAGCCGGCGCGAGGCGTACTCCAGTTCGCGCGCGTGCGGCCATTTCGGCGGGTAGAACACCCCGCGCCAGGGCTCGAACGTCCAGCCTCCGATGCCGCAACGGATTCTGCCGGCCGCCATCACAGAGACTCCCACTCCAGGTTCCGGACCGCAGGCTATGACGGCTGGACCAGGTTCTCAAGATGTTCCGCCGCGCCCGGCCTTGATCTCAGCGCGCCAGCGAAGCGACCTGCAGCAGGGGTTCGTTGAGCAGCTTCACCACCAGTTCCGCCTGGCGGACGCAGCGCGTCTTGGCGAAGAGGGCCCGCAGGTGCGCGCGGGCGGTCAGCGGGCTGATCCCGGCCTTCTCCGCATACTCCCCCACCGCGAGGCCTGAGCAGAGGGCGACGGCCAGGCGCGCCTCGGCGTTGGTGAGCCCGAAGCGGTCCCGCAGCCTCTGCGCGAGCGGGCCGCTACGCCCGTCCGGATCGCTCACCACCACCAGCGCCAGGCCGTCGTCCATCGTGAACTCGGCGACGGCGCCGCGGAACGGCGCGACCAGAACGGCCAATGGGGAACGCCCCTCGTCACGCGAGAGGAAGAGGGTGTTCCCGACCGCGACCGAAGAGCCGTCCCGGACGCATGCCGCGGCCACGGCGGCGGCAAGGCGTCCCTTCTGCGCCGCCGGATTCAGGCGCACCCGTCCCGCCGGCGCCTGAAGAGCGCCGATCTCGGTCAGAAGACGCTCGGCGGGATCGTTCATGAAGACCACCCGGCCAGACTCGTCCGCCAGCAGCACGCCGAGCGCCAGGCTCTCCAGAAGCGCCGCCGACGCCCGGGAGCCCGCCTCGATCGACCCCAACCGGAGGGCGATGTCGATGGACCGTTTGAGATGCGACCTCAGGCCCGTGAGGAAGGCGCGCTCGATCTCGGTGCCAGGCCCGCGGGTGGAGGAGCGCATGACGCCCAGGTTCACGCCGCGGCTGCCCGCGGCGTGCATGAAGCACGTCAGGCCGTGCTCGAGGTCCTGAGGCGCCAGCCAGTCGGCATGAAACTCGGTGCGGCGAAGCTCGGCCTCGGTGAGATAGTCCTCGCCGAACTGCACCGCGCTGGCGCCATAGCTCAGGTCGACGATCAGAGGGTTGAGCGCGCAATAGCGGGCATTGTAGCTGCTGACGAACTCGGGATCGTAGTTCGCGGTCAGCAGGCGGTTCTCACTGCGGTCCGCACGCTCGGCGATGTAGAGCGACGTGTGGCCGCCGAAGCGGTTCGACACCGCATCCACGAAATCGCGCCACCGGTCTGCGTCGGTGGCAGCCGCATAGACGGCCTCGATCAACTCGGACCGCGCGGCCGCGAACTCGCCCTCGATGGGGTGCACCACAACATCTCTCGCCATCTGGATGGGCGTGGCGGGCATATCCGGCCGAGGCATCGTAGGGAAGCAAGATGTCCGGGGCTGGCCGCGTGTTGAGCGTCAGATTGCCAATATTTAATGCGGCGCGAAGACGTGCGCCTCTCGCGAGAATAGTTCGCGCCCCGGAAGGAAACGCGTGCGATCTAGTTCATTTGAACGACGCACCACGCTTCGGATGCTTGCTACGGCGGCGGTCAGGTTCCCGGGTTCTGGGAACGCATGTCCTGTCCGGAGTATAAGAATGCACAAGATGATCCTCGCCGCGGCTGCCGCGGCCGCCCTGAGCGGCGCGCCGGCGGCCGCCCATGCCACAACCACGATCGACTTCGACGAGCACGCCGGTACGACGCTCAATCGCGGGATCGGCACGTCCTTCGAGTCCGGCGGCCTTCGTTTCGACTACAGCGGCGCCTCGCAGTTCTGGGTCTTCGGGACGACGCACACCTGGAACGCCGATCCTGGCGGCGCGACCATCCGCGCCGCGGACGGCGGCCTCGCCACCGTCAGCAAGGTCGGCGGCGGTGCTTTCGACCTGCTCTCCATCGATCTCGCCGACCAGGCCAACACCGGCTTCCCGGCCGTCGTGCAGTTCATCTTCTACTATGCGGACGACACCCTGGGCGAAATCTTCACGCTCGACACCCTTCAGGGTCTCCAGACCCTCACCCTCGACCGTCGTAACCTGATTTCATTCAGCTTCCGGGGAGTCGGGACCACGAGCACGCCGCAGTTCGACAATCTGGTCTGGCGTGAATCCGCGGTGGCGGCGGTCCCCGAGCCGATGACCTGGGCGCTGATGATCACCGGCTTTGCGGGCGTCGGCGCGGCGATCCGCCGGCAGCGCCATCGCGTTCTGCAACCGGCCTGACGGTCGGAGGCTCGAGGTGAAGGACGGGGAGGGGGGCGACAGCACCCCTCGCCCTTCCACGCGCCTCGTCGCGCCACGCGCCGCCGGGGCGCGCCTGAAGCCGGCTCGATCACCGGGAGCCGGCGCGACCGGTTCGGGCGTCTACCGCCGCATGGCCGCGGTCTTGTCGCGCTCGGCCTTGAACTCCGCGCCTTCCTTCCATTCCGGCCAGATGCGGCTGTCGGACAGGCGACGGCCCAGGCCGTAGAGCAGGGTCCCGTCGGCCACGAAGCCGCGCGGGTCCCAGGCCGGGTCGAACTCGTCCGCCGGCTGGTGGTACCTGTCGGCGTTGTAGGCCGCCCGCCAGGCCGCGCCCGTCTCCCGCCCGCCGTCGACGAGATCCTGTCCGCCGCCGAACGAGATGGCCGGCACGCCCTTCTTCGCGAAGGGGAAGTGGTCCGAACGGAAGAAGCTGCCCGCCTCGGGTCGCGGGTCGGGGCTGTAGTAGCGGCCGTGCGCCTTGCCGACGGCGACCAACTCGTCCTGCAACGTCAGCGGCGCGTCGCCCGAGGTGGTGAAGTCGCGCGCCAGGCCCGTCGGGCCGACGCCGTCCATGTTGATCACGCCGACGGTCCGGCCCAGCGGATAGAGCGGGTTGCCGACATAGTATTCCGTGCCCAGCAGGCCCTTCTCCTCGGCGGTCACGGCGAGGAACATCACGGTGCGCTGCGGCTTCGGCCCCCTGGCGAAGGCGCGGCCGATCTCCAGCAGCATCGCCGTGCCCGAGGCGTTGTCGAGCGCGCCGTTGTAGATGCGGTCGCCGCGGGCGTCGGGCGCGCCGACGCCCAGGTGGTCCCAGTGGGCGGAATAGATGACCCGCTCCTCCGGGAAGCGCGTTCCTCGCACCTGGCCCGCGACGTTCTTCGACACGACCTTCTCGGCCTGGACAGAATAGTCGGCGGAGAGGGCGACTCCCTTCAGGATCGCAGGCTGGAACGCGCGGGTCCGGGCCTCCTTCCTGAGCGTCTCGAAGTCGAGGCCGGCGCGCGCCATCAGGCCGGCGGCGACGTCGCGCTGGATCCAGCCCTCCAGGGGAACGTGCGCCTCCAGGGGGTTCGGGCGGATGATGTCGAAGACCTCGGCGGTGTTCGAGTTCCTGACCGTGGCCCAGCCGTAGGACGCCGGCGCCGTCTCGTGGATCACCAGGACGCCCAGCGCGCCGCGTCGCGCCGCCTCCTCGTACTTGTAGGTCCAGCGGCCATAGTAGGTCATGGCCTTGCCGCCGAAGTCGCCTTCTCCGGTCTCGAAGTCGGGGTCGTTGACCAGGACCAGCGCCACCTTGCCCTTGAGGTCCAGGCCCTTGAAATCGTCCCAGTCGCGCTCGGGCGCCGAGACGCCGTAGCCCACGAACACCACAGGCGCGTCCTTGATCGTCACCCGTTCCGCCCCGGTCTGCGCCGCGCGGATGGCGATCTGCTCGCCCTGGGTCCACGCCTCGGGTGCGCCCGCGACCGAGACGCCCACCGTCACCGGGCCATCCAGGGCGAACCGCGCCAGGGGCACATCCTGGGTCCATGCGCGGCCGCCTGCGGGAAGCGGGTCGCCGGCCGGCTCCAGGCCGGCGGCCTTCATCTGCTCGATCAGGTAGGCGACCGTCTTCTCCTCGCCGGCGGTGGCGGGGGCGCGGCCCTCGAAGGCGTCGGACGACATCACCTGGATGTCGCGCAGCACGCGTTGGGCGTCGATGGGCGGCGCGGAGGCGGCAAGGGCCGCGCCCGCCGTGAGGGCGGCCGTCGCGCCGGCCAGGAGGATTTCTCGAAACATGGCGACATCCGGATGGCGGAGACAGGGTGGCGAGACTAGAAAGACGGAGGTTCCGCCGCCAGTGCTGGTTCAGCCGGCGGTCGTCCCGGCCCGTCGGATCAGGGACTCGATGCCGTCGAGGACGAGGCTCAGGCCGAACTCGAACTTGTATTCGGGGTCGGCGGCGCCCCAGCCGGCCGCGCGGAAGGCCTCGCCCAGCCTGAGCACGCGGGGAAACCGCGCGGGGTCCAGCAGGTCCATGAGCGCCGGCTCGGCCAGTTTGAACCACTGTTCGTCGGTGAGCCCGCTCTCCCGCTCGGCCTCACGGGCGTCCCGCGCCTCCTTCATGGCTCCGATCAGGTAGTTGTGCATCGCGTCCAGGGCGTAGTCCTTGGTGAGATCGTCGAGGGGCGTTCCGTCCAGGGCCCGCATCGCCACCTCGTGATTGCCCACCAGGTTGGGGCCGAGCGGCGGGCGCCGCCCCATGAGGTCGAGTATCCAGGGGTGGCGTTCGGCCAGGCGCCAGCGCTCGCGCGCGATGAAGATCAGGGCCTCTCGCCAGCCGATGGTCTCGGGCGGGGGTGCGGCCGTCTCGCCCAGCACGCGGTCCAGCATCAGGCCGATCAGTTCGTCGCGCGATGGCACATAGGTGTAGAGCGACATGGGCGAGACGCCCAGCGCGTCGGCCACGCGGCGCATGGAGAGCGCCGCCACGCCCTCGGCGTCCGCGAAGGCGATGGCCGTGAGGACCACCTCTTCCGTCGAATGGCGCTGTTTCGGGCCGCGCCGCCCGGAACCCCTTCCCCCGGGGCTGTGGCCGCCCCAGAGCAGCTCGAGGCCGCGCCGCATGTCGCCGCCGCTCGCCCGGGGTTTCTCGCGGGATGTTTCGCTCATGACATCTGTTGCCTAGCCCCGCACAAAACACTTTACAAGGTACGGAGTTTCGGGCAGTCCCGCAGGCGAAGGGTCCTGAAGAGACTCTGCGGAGGCGACGTTCAAGTGTGCGCATTCTGCGGGCGCCGTTGCGTCAGGCAGGATCCTGAAGTTCAACAGCCCGTCCCGTCACGGAACGAGTCCACGTTGCGCATGCGCACACATTCCGCCACCCCCGCGATCCTTCCCGTGCTGGCGATCCTGCCCGCCCTGGCCCTCGGCGCCTGCGCGACGCGTCCTGCCGACACGGCCCTGCCGGCTGCCTATGAAGCCGCGGGCGCCGTCGCGCCCGCCGGCGCGATCGACCTCGACACCTGGTGGACGGTCTACGGTGATCCCGAGCTGACGACGCTGGTCGAACAGGCCCTGGCCCGCAACCCTGATGTCCGAACAGCGCGCGCGCGCCTGGACGAGGTGCGGGCCCAGCGGGTCAGCGCGGTGCTCCAGTACCTGCCCCGTGGGGACGCCACGGCCTCGGCGCGGCGCACCGACACCGATCAGATCTCCGGCACGGTCGCCAACATCCCCGGCTTCTCCACCAGCGGGGTGTCGAAGCAGGCCGGCGCCGACTTCAACGTGAGCTGGGAGGTCGATCCCTTCGGCCGCGGCTTCCTGGCCTATGCCGCGGCCAGCGCCGAGGTGGACCGGGTGCGCTTCGCCTACGAGGCCGCGCGCGCCCAGATCGCGGCGGCCACGGTGGATGCATGGCACCAGGCCCGGGGCCTGGCGATCCAGCTCGCCGACGCGCGCGAGACCGCCCGCATCCAGCAGGAACTGTATGACATGGCGGCCAAGCGGGCCGCCATCGGCCTGGCCGCCGGCGCCGAACCCGACCGCGTCGCCGGCGAACTCGCCCAGGCCCGCGCCCAGGCCGAGGCGTTGGAGGCCGAGCTCCAGATCCAGAAGCGCGCTCTCCTGATCCTGGCCGGCCGCATCGTGGAGCCCACCGCCAACATCGCGGCGCCGCCCGAGGTGGGCGAGGCGCCGGCCGTCCCCCAATCGCTGCCCAGCGACCTCCTCCAGCGCCGGCCCGACGTGCGCCAGGCCCAGGCGGCCGTGCGTTCGGCCGCCGACCAGAAGAAGCTGGCCGTGCTCGACTTCTTCCCCACCTTCGTGCTCTCGCCGGGAATCGGCTGGGCGCGGGTGGAGCAGCCCGGCTTCACCTCCGAGACGCGCAACTGGTCCATCGGCGGCTCGATCACCCAGCCGATTCTGTCGATCCCCAGCCGGATGGCCGACCTGAAGGCGCAGAACGCCCGCACCGAGCAGGCCGTGATCGCCTACGAGAAGACCGTCCAGACCGCGTTCCAGGAGGCGGAGGCGGCGCTGGTCGGCCTCGACGCCGACCGCCGCCGCGTGACGCTGCTGATCGACGGCGAGGCCCGCGCCCGGCGCGCCTACCAGGCGTCCCGCACCGGCTACGAGCGGGGCCTCACCGACCTTTCCACCACCCTCTCGGCCGAGCAGGCCTGGCGCGCCGTGCGCACCCAGCTTGCCGCAGCCCAGGTCCAGGCGCTACGCCGCTCGGTCCAGGCCTACAAGGCTCTGGGCGGCGGCTGGCCGGCCCAGGCTTACGCCGCCAGATGAGACGACGCATGAAGCTCGCCACCCCCCTCGCCGCGGCCGGCTGCGCCGCCCTGGCCCTGAGCGTCCTGGCCGGGTGCCGCCCGCCGCCGCCGAAGCAGACCGAGGCCGAGCAGGCCCGCACCGTCACCGTGGTCCGCGTGCAGCCCCGCGCCATCACCGGCGCGCTGACCGCCTCGGGCGACCTCCTGCCGCGCGAGGAGGCGGCGGTGTCGGCCGAGGTCGCCGGCTACCGCGTCCTGCGCGTGCGCGCCGACGTCGGCGACTATGTCCGCGCCGGCCAGACGCTGGTCGACCTCGACCCCGCGCTGCTGGAGGCCCAGATCGCCCAGGCCCGCGCCCCGGCGGCCCAGGCCGAGGACCAGGCCCGTCGCGTGGCCGACCTCGACGACGCCGGCGTCCTGCCGCAGGAGCAGATCGCCCAGCGGCGCTTCCAGGCCGAGGTGGCGAACGCCAACCTGCGCCAGCTCCTCACCCAGCGCCGCAAGCTGGCGGTCGTGGCGCCGGTCTCCGGCCTGATCCTGGAGAAGACGGTGCGGCCGGGCGACCTCTCGGGCGGGGCGACCGCGCCCTGGTTCCGGATGGCCCGCGACGGCCAGGTCGAGCTCTCCGCCGAGATGGGCCAGGCCGAGCTGGCCCGCGTGCGGCCCGGCCAGACGGCCACGGTGACCCTGGCCAGCGGCGCGACCGCCCAGGGCCGCGTGCGGCTGGTCAGCCCACAGATCGACCCGCAGACCAAGCTGGGCGAGGTGCGCATCACCCTGCCCGTGCGGCCGGACATCCGCGCCGGCGGCTTCGCGCGGGCGGTGTTCTCCGACGCCGCGGCCCAGGCGCTGGCGGCGCCCGAGACGGCCATCCGCTACGACTCCGACGGCGCCAGCGTCATGGCCGTGGGGCCGGACAACAAGGTCAAGCGGGTGATCGTCCAGACCGGTGTCCGAGGCGATGGCTGGGTGCAACTCGTCAAGGGGCCGCCTGAAGGCGCGCGCCTCGTCCAGAACGCCGCCGCCTTCCTGCTCGAAGGCGACCTGGTGCGGCCCGTCGAAGCGGCGGCGTCCGCCCCGCCCGCGGCGGCCCCGCCTGCGGCTGCGGCCGCGCCCCCAACTGCGCCCGCCGCCCGGAGGCCCTGAGCCATGAGCCACGGCTACGACCCGACCGGCGGCTCGCACATGCGCATTTCGGCGTGGGCGATCCGCAACCCGGTGCCGGTCTCGGTGCTGTTCATCGGCCTGATGCTGGCGGGGATGATCGCCTACTTCGGGCTGGCGGTGAAGAATTTCCCCGACGTCCAGTTTCCGGCCGTTTCGATCACCGTCACCCAGAGCGGCGCCGCGCCTGGCGAGATCGAAACGCAGATCACGCGCCAGATCGAGGACGCCGTCGCCTCGATCCCCAACGTCCGCAACATCCAGTCGACGATCACCCAGGGCGTCTCGTCCACCATGATCGAGATGGAGATCGGCGAGGACCTCCAGAAGAAGACCGACGAGGTCCAGACCCGGATCGACCAGCTCAGACCCAACCTGCCGCGGGAGATCGACGAGCCTCTGGTGCAGCGGGTGGAGTTCGACAGCCTGCCGATCACCACCTTCGCGGTCTCCGCGCCGCAGATGTCGGACGTCGAACTCTCCTGGTTCATCGACAACACGCTGTCGCGCGCCCTGCAGGCCGAGAAGGGGGTCGCCCAGATCCGGCGCGTGGGCGGCGTGAACCGCGAGATCAACGTCGTCATCGACCCCGACCGCCTGGCCGCCCGCGGCCTCACCGCCGCCCAGGTCAACAACGCCCTGCGCGCCGCCGACCTGGACGCTCCCGGCGGCCGGCTCGAGGTGGGCGGCCGCGAGCAGACCGTGCGCGTCCTGGGCGCCGCCGAGACCCTGGCCCAGCTTCGCGAGATCACCATCCCCACGGCGGCCGGCGGCTATGTGCGGCTGACCGACGTGGCTGACGTGGGCGACGGCGCCGGCGACGTCCGCGGCTTCGCGCGGCTGAACGGGCGGCCGGTGGTGGGCTTCCAGGTGATGAAGATCCGCGCCGCCTCCGACATCGCCACGGAAGACGCGGTGCTGGCCCGTCTGGAGCAGGTGGAGAAGGACAATCCCGGCGTCGAGTTCACCCGCATCTTCACCTCGGTGCAGGAGACCCGTGACAGCTTCCGCGCCACCCAGCACGTCCTGCTGGAGGGGATGCTGCTGGCCGCCTTCGTGGTCTGGCTGTTCCTGCGCGACTGGCGGGCGACGCTGATCACCGCCCTGGCCATGCCGATCTCGCTGATCCCCACGTTCTTCGTGATCAACATGCTCGGTTTTTCGCTGAACGTCGTCACCCTGCTGGCCCTGACCCTCGTCATCGGCATCCTGGTGGATGACGCCATCGTCGAGATCGAGAATATCGAGAAACGCGTGAAGACGGGGATGCGGCCCTACGAAGCCGCCATCGATGGGGCTGACGCCATCGGGCTCGCCGTCGTGGCGACGACGGCTTCCATCATCGTGGTGTTCGCGCCGGTCTCCTTCATGCCCGGCATGGTGGGGCAGTTCTTCCTCGAGTTCGGCCTGACGGTCTGCGTGGCTGTGGCGTTCTCGCTCCTGGTGGCGCGCCTGCTCACGCCGCTGATGGCGGCCTACTTCCTGAAGGCCACGAGCAAGCCCGCGCCGCGGCGCGAGATGCCGCGGTTCTACCGCCGGGCGCTGGAATGGGCGCTGGACCATCGGATCGTCGCCAGCCTGGGCGGGCTCGCGGCCTTCCTGGCCTCGACGACTTTGGTCTTCTTCCTGCCGTCGGGCTTCCAGCCGCCGGGCGACCCCGACTATCTGTTCGTCTCGGTCCAGGGCCCGCCCGGCGCCACGGCCAAGGACATGGAGGAGGTGGTCCAGCGCGTGACGCGCGTCGTCAAGACCCATCCGGCGGTGGACGACGTCTTCGCCGAGGTGGGCTCCTCCGGGCCGGCCAACCCGTTCGCGGGCGGCGGCGGGGGAAGCGACCTGCGCTCGGCCAGCCTCAACGTCCTGCTCGATCCCGCGCGCCGGATGCACGGCGACGACATCCGCGCGGCGCTCCGGCCCAAGCTGCGGGAAATCCCCGACGCCCGGGTCAGCTTCCTCGATTTCCAGGGCTCGGCCGGCTACCAGCAGATCCTCACCAGCGAGGATCCCGACCAGCTGCTCGCCGTCGCTACCGAGCTGGAGCGGCAGATGCGGACCCTCGACGTCCTGGCCGATCCGCGGCCGTCGGTGCCGCCGACCGGCCCGGAGGTGGTGATCCGGCCGCGCCATGCCGAGGCGGCGCGCCTGGGCGTCACGGCCGAGGTCATCGCCCAGGCCGCCCGGGTGGCCACGGTGGGCGACATCGACGCCAACGTCGCCAAGCTGACCGACGGCGAGCGGCGCATCCCCATCCGCATCCGCCTGCCCGCCGACGCCCGCGCCGACCTGGAGCGCATCCGTTCGCTGCGCCTGCCCACGGCGAGCGGCGGCGTGACCACCCTGGAGAGCGTGGCCGACGTGGAGTTCCAGGCCGGCCCGGCCCGCATCGAGCGCCTGAACCGCCAGCGACAGCAGACGGTCCAGGCCGAGCTCAACGGCATCCAGATGGGCCAGGCCGCCCAGGCCGTGCGCGGCCTGCCGATCATGAAGGCCCTGCCCGAGGGGGTGACGCCCGCCGAGACCGGCGAGCAGGAGGCCTTCACCGAGATGATGCAGTCGTTCGTCGTGGCGCTGTTCTCGGGCATCCTGCTGATCTTCGGGGTGCTGGTCCTGCTGTTCCGTTCGTTCTTCAAGCCGGTGGTGATCCTGGCGGCGCTGCCGCTGGCCATCAGCGGGGCGTTCCTGGGGCTCTTGGCGCTCAACCTGTCGCTCTCGATCCCCTCGCTCATCGGGCTCCTGATGCTGATGGGCCTGGCGGCGAAGAACTCGATCCTGCTCGTGGAGTACGCCATCGAGCGCGAGCGCGAGGGCATGACCCAGCGCGAGGCCCTGCTCGACGCCTGCCGCGAACGCGCCCGGCCCATCGTCATGACCAGCTTGGCCATGGCCGCCGGCATGCTGCCCACGGCGCTGGCGCTGGAGAAGGGCGCCGAGTTCCGCCAGCCGATGGCCGTGGCGGTGATCGGCGGCCTCATCACCTCGACGCTGCTGTCGCTGGTGCTGGTGCCGGTGGTCTACGAGTTCGTGGACGACTTCGAGAACTGGCTGAAGCCCAAGCTGGCCCGCTTCGTCACGCCCCGCGAGGCGGCGCGCGAGCCCATGCCGGAAGACCGCCTCTAGCGGAAGGGTCGACGGCGCACGCGGCGCGCCGTACCACGTCGGCATGCCGCCGCCGCTCTCCGCCGCCGACGTCCGCCAGCGCGCGGCGAAGCTCGAGCGGGCCGGCGATCTGGAAGGCGCGCTGGAGACCTATCAGGCCGCGCTGGCGCTGGCGCCCGACGACGCCGGCCTGCTGGCGGCCGTCGCCGCCCTGGCCGGCCGGCTCGGCATGCCGGAGATCGCGGCCAGGCTCTGGGGCCGCGTCGCCGTTCTCGATCCCTCGCGTCTGGACGCCGTCGATGGCCGGGCCGTGGCCCTGCGCGAGCTGGGCCGCTTCGACGAGGCGGTCGAGATCCTGCGCGGCGCGATCACCGCCCACCCCGCCGACGCGCGGCTCTGGAACACCCTGGGCGTCACCCTGGTCCAGCAGGGGCAGCCGGAGACCGCGCTCACCTTCTTCGACGAAGCCGTGCGCCTCGATCCGCGGTCGGCGACCGCCCTCTACAACCGGGGCGGCGCGAAGTTCGACCTGGGCGACCTGCCGGGCGCGGGCGCGGATTTCGCCCAGGCCCGCAAGGTTGCCCGCAAGCCGGCCGACGCGGCGATGATCGTGTTCGCCCAGGCCACCCTGCGGCTCGCGGCCGGCGAGCTGGGCGAGGGCTGGGACGACTACGAGGCCCGCTTCGCCCACGACCTTGCCGGCGCGCCGGTTTTCGAGGCGCCCGGTCGCCGCTGGCGGCCCGCTGATCGCCTGGACGGACAGAAATTCCTCGTCGTGGCCGAACAGGGCGTGGGCGACGAAGCGATGTTCGCGGGCGTGCTTCCGGACCTCGCCGCCGCGCTGGGACCCGAGGGTGAACTGCACATGGCGGTCGAGCCGCGCCTTGTCCCGCTGTTCGCGCGCAGCTTCCCGACGGCGCACGTCACCGCCCATGCCACGCGCACGGCCGCCGGCCGCCGGCGCAGGTCGGCGCCCGAGGTCCCGCGGGAGATCCAGCTCTGGGCGCCGATGGCCTCCCTCATGCGCCGCTTCCGCCGCGGTCCGGACGATTTCCCCCAGACGTCCGGCTACCTCAGGCCCGAGCCGGCCCGGGTGGCCCACTGGCGCGGCTGGCTGGGCGCGGGGCCGCCGGCCGTCGGGATCACCTGGCGCAGCGGCAAGGTGCTGGGCGACCGGCGCCGCTATTATCCGCCGACCTCGGACTGGATCCCGCTGCTGAAGACCCCCGGCGTTCGTTTCGTGAACATCCAGTACGGGGACTGCGCCGAGGAACTAGCCGCGTTCCGGGCGGCGACGGGCGCGGCGATCCTGGAGCCGCCGGGCCTGGACCTGCGCGACGACCTCGATGATCTCGCGGCGCTGACCGTGGCGCTGGACCAGGTGGTGGCGGTCGCCAACGCCACGGCGGCGCTCGCTGGCGCCTCGGGCGCGGCCCTGGCCCTGCTGGCGCCGCCGCACATCTGGACCGACCTCGGCGCCGATGCCGCGACGGGCCGCTGCCTTTGGTATCCGCAGGCCCGCCGGCTGACCCCTTCCGCGCCGGGCGACTGGTCCGTCCCGATGGCCCAAGCGGCCGCCCTGGCGGCAGAACGCGCGGTCGGCCGTTAGATCTCGTTGCGCAGGATTCGGGCGAACAGGCCCGGGTCGATGTTGCCGCCCGAGAGCACCAGGCCCACGGTCCGGCCGCCGAAGGTCTCGACCTTGCCGGCCAGCAGGGCGGCCAGGCCCGCCGCGCCGCCGGGCTCGGCGACCAGCTTCAGCGTCGCGGCGGCGTAGCGCACGGCTTCGGCCACCTCGGCGTCGGTCACCACGGCCATGTCGGCCACATGCCGCAGCAGGATCGGGAAGGTGAGCTCGCCGGGGGCGGGGCTTTCCAGGGCGTCGCACAGCGTCCGGCGCGCAGGCGTCACGGATCGCCGTTCGCCCGCCTGAAGCGATCGCAGGGTGTCGTCGTAGCCGGCGGGCTCGGCGCCGATCAGCGCCGTGGCTGGCGACAAGGCCTTCACCGCCGTCGCCACGCCGGCCAGCAGGCCGCCGCCGCTGCACGGCGCGATCACCACGTCCAGCGACGCGCCCAGGGCCTGCGCCTGGCGCACCAGCTCCAGCCCTGTCGTGCCCTGGCCGGCGATGATGTGCGGATCGTCGAAGGCGGGCACGATCACCGCCCCGCGTTCCTGCGCGATCGCCGCGGCGATCTGCTCCCGGCTTTCGGTCAGGCGGTCGTAGAACCGGACCTCCGCGCCATAGCCGGCGGTGGCCTCGGCCTTCACCTTCGGGGCGTCGGACGGCATGACGATCAGCGCCGGTACGCCCAGCAGGTTCGCCGCCAGCGCCACCCCCTGGGCATGGTTGCCGGATGAGAAGGCCACCACGCCGCGCGTCCGTTCCTCAGGCGTGAGCTGGACCAGCCGGTTGAAGGCGCCGCGGAACTTGAACGCCCCCACGCGCTGGAGCGTCTCGGGCTTGATCAGCACCCGCAGGCCCAGACGTTCGTTCAGCGCCGGGCTCTCGATCAGCGGCGTTTCCACCGCCCAGCCCTTCAGGCGGTCCGCGGCAGCCTCGATGTCGGCGAGGGCGACAGCCAGGCCGCTCATCTGGCGAACACCATCGCGTCGTCGGCGAAGGCCTTGAACTCCAGCGCGTTGCCGGAAGGGTCGAGGAAGAACATCGTCGCCTGCTCTCCGGGCTGTCCCCGGAAACGCACGTCCGGCGCGATGACGAAGGCCGTCCCCGCCGCCGTCAGGCGCTCGGCCAGCGCTTCCCAGTCCGGCAGGGTGAGGATCACGCCGAAATGCCGGACCGGCACGTCGTGGCCGTCGACAGGGTTCGTGCCGCCCTGCCGGGTCTCGTCCGGCGCCAGGTGAGCCACGATCTGGTGGCCGTGGAAGTCGAAGTCTACCCAGTCCTCGCTCGACCGTCCCTCGGGACAGCCCAGCAGGTCCCCGTAGAACGCGCGCGCCTCAGCGAGATCGCGCACCGGGAAGGCCAGGTGGAAGCGAGGGATGTCCATGATGGCTGGATAGCGCGCGGTTGCGCTCCGCGGAACCGCCGGTTGGATGAGCGTAGGCCTGTCGGCCCCTTGCCCGCGCAGCGCCCCTCCGCTAAACCCCCGCCCGCAATCGATCCCCGCGCCCCTGCCGAGCACCTGTCGAAGGGCTTGGGCGCGTTTCCCGGGCAGGTGGGGAGATCGTACCCGCAATGGCCAACGTCACCGTGATCGGCGCCCAGTGGGGCGACGAGGGCAAGGGCAAGCTCGTCGACTGGCTGTCGAACCGGGCCGACGTGGTGGTGCGCTTCCAGGGCGGCCACAACGCGGGCCACACGCTCGTCGTCGGCAACCAGACCTATAAGCTCAGCCTGCTGCCTTCGGGCGTGGTCCAGGGCAAGCTGTCGATCATCGGCAACGGCGTGGTGGTCGATCCCTGGCACCTGCTGAAGGAGATCGACGGCATCCGGGCCCAGGGGATCGAGATCGGCCCCGACCTGCTGGTGCTGGCCGACAACGCCTGCCTGATCCTGCCGATCCACCGCGACCTTGACCAGGCGCGCGAGGCGGCGTCGACCAACAAGATCGGCACCACCGGCCGCGGCATCGGGCCGGCGTACGAGGACAAGGTGGGCCGCCGCGCCATCCGCGTCGCCGACCTGGCCGACCGCGCCGCGCTGGAGGCCAAGGTCGACCGCCTGCTGGCCCACCACGCGCCGCTGCGCGCCGGCCTGGGCCTGCCCGAGTTCGACGCCGCCGCCCTGCTGGCCGAGCTGGAGGCGATGGCGCCCCAGATCCTGGCCTACGCCCAGCCGGCGTGGCTGAAACTGGACGGCATCGTGAAGTCGGGCAAGCGGGTGCTGTTCGAGGGCGCCCAGGGCGCCCTGCTGGACGTGGACCACGGCACCTATCCCTATGTGACCTCGTCCAACACCGTCGCGGGCCAGGCGGCTGCGGGCTCGGGACAGGGGCCGAAGGGACCGGGCTATGTCCTGGGCATCGTGAAGGCCTACACCACCCGCGTCGGCGAAGGGCCGTTCCCCACCGAACTGTTCGACGCGGTGGGCCAGCACCTCGGCACGGTGGGGCGCGAGTTCGGCACCGTCACCGGCCGCTCGCGCCGCTGCGGCTGGGTCGACGCGGCGCTGGTGCGCCAGTCGGTGGCGCTGAACGGCATCTCCGGCATCGCGCTGACCAAGCTGGACGTGCTGGACGGCCTGCCGACTCTGAAGATCTGCACCGGCTACCGGCTGGCGGGCGAGCCCATCGGCTACCTGCCCGCCGGCTTGAAGGCCCAGAGCCAGCTCGAACCCGTCTACGAGGACATGGAGGGGTGGAGCGAGACCACCCAGGGCGCCCGGTCGTGGAAGGACCTGCCGGCCAATGCGGTGAAGTACGTCCGCCGCATCGAGGAGCTGATCGGGGCGCCGGTGGCGCTGCTCTCCACCAGCCCGCAGCGGGACGACACCATCCTGATGCGCGATCCGTTCGTGGACTGAGCCGCCGCCGACCGGGCCGGCGTCAAACGCTTCTTTACGGACGGCGGGATACACCGTTCGGCGAAGTGGGTGGAGCGACGCTGTGTTCGACGGCGACAGACGTACGATCGAGAAGATGGCCCCGAAGCTGAAGCGGGTGCTGGTGGCCGACCCTGAGGCCGGGGCGGCGCGCCTGTTCACCGAGCTGATGCGCGAGATCTGCCACACTCACGTCTGGTCGGCGGCCGACACCGAACGCGCCATGAAGGTGGCCGAGACCTGCGATCCGCAGCTCGTCATCGTCAGCCTGGGCGACGAGCGGCTGGACGGCCTGGGCTTCGTGCGCAAGCTGCGCCGCTCGACCTGGACCTGCCGCAAGGCGCCGGTGATCACCATCACGGGCGCGGCCACGGCGGGCATGATCCTGGCCGCCCGCGACGCCGGCGTGCACGAATTCCTGCGCAAGCCCTACAGCATGAAGGACCTGATCCGCCGCCTGGAGGCCGTGACCCTTCGCGAACGGGACTGGGTCGAGGGCGTGGCCTACATCGGACCCGACCGGCGCCGGTTCAACTCGGGCGACTACGCCGGGCCCCTGAAGCGCAAGACCGATGGCTCCGAGACGCCGTACCAGCAGAAGATCAATCAGTGCCTGAAGATCATCCGCGCCGCCGTTGCCGCGGCCGAGACCGATCCCGACCAGGCCATGCGCGCCATGCTGGCCCAGGCCCAGCAGCTCCAGTCGATCGCCACCGACTTCCAGCTCACCCTGGCCGCCTCGGAATTCTATCGCTACCTCACCCGGCACAAGCAGAGCGGTCAGCCGCTCACGCGTGCGGTGGCCGAGACCTGGGCGACCCGCGTCCTCACGTTCCTGCCCAAGGACGCCGACGCCGACCGGAAGGCGCCCGAGGCGGCCTGAGGTCCATTCTGAGGACGCCTGCCTGGACGCCGGTTCCGAAGCCGGCGGCGCTCAAGGCTCCGGAGCCGCCTTGCGCTTCGGGATGAGGTGCAGGACGGCCACGATGATCGCGCCCACGACGAGGCCGACCACGGCCGACCCCGCGGCGAAGGCCAGCCAGCCCGTGACCGCGCCGACGCCCGGCGCGCCCGCCGCCCAGTGCGAGGCGCCTTCCACCCAGCGTGGGATCGGGGTGAGATGATAGTGCTCCAGACCGTGGACGACGATGCCGCCGCCCACCCAGAGCATCGCCGCGGTGCCCACCTTGGTCAGGATGTTCAGCACGACGGGCATGGCGTTCACCAGCAGTCGCCCGGTGCTCCGGGCCGCGGCGTTCGATCGCCGCGACAGGGTCAGCCCGATGTCGTCCATCTTCACGATCAGGGCGACGACGCCGTAGACCCCGATCGTGATGGCCAGGCCGACGACGGCCAGCACGGCGGCCTGCAATCCGATCGGCTGTGATGTCACGTCGTTGAGGGTGATGGCCATGATCTCGGCGGACAGGATCATGTCGGTGCGGATGGCGCCCTGGACCTTTTGGGTCTCCAGCTCCGCGGAGCTGAGCGCCAGCTCGGCGGGGTCCGGGCCGTGCGCCGTATGGAAGATCGCCTCGTAGATCTTCTCCGCGGCTTCAAAGCAGAGGAAGGTGGCCCCCAGCATCAGCAGCGGCGTGACCGCCCACGGTGCGAAGGCGCTCAGGGCCAGGGCGCCGGGCAGCAGGAACAGGAACTTGTTGCGCAGCGAGCCGACGGCGATCTTCGCCACGATCGGCAGCTCGCGGTCGGGCGTGAAGCCCACGGCGTAGCCCGGCGTCACGGCCGCATCGTCGATCACGACCCCGACGGCCTTCGAACCGGCCCGGCCGGCCGCCGCCGTCACATCGTCGAGGGATGTCGCCGCGATCTTGGCGATCGCCGCGACGTCGTCCAGCAGCGCGAAGAGGCCGCTTGCCATCGGTGTCGGGTCCCCATGCCCGGAGCCGCCCCAACGGCCCGCCCGGCAAGCGGTAGGGGCAACCGCGCCGGCCGTAAAGGGCGGGCGACGTCGCCGGTCAGGGCAAGACGGCCTCGGCCTCGATCTCGACCCGGGCGTTGGGGTCGACCAGCCCGGTGACGCCGACCAGGGTCATCGCCGGAAAATGCCGGCCGAGGGTGGCCGCCCAGGCCTCGCCCACCTGGGCGCCGCCGGCGTTGAACTCCGCCATGTCGGTGACGTAGGCGCGCAGGAGGACGATGTTGGGGATGTCCGCCCCGGCCGCCCGGACGACCGTCACCAGATTGGCCAGCGCGCGGCGCCATTGCTCGCCCAGGGACAGGTCCGGAGGGATCGGTGCGTCGCCTTCGCGGGCGAGCTGGCCCGAGACGCGGATCGTCGTGGCTCCGGTCGCGCTGACGGCGTGCGAGAACCCGCGCGGCCGCGCCCAGCCGTCTGGCAGGATCGCGCGGTATCCGATGTCTTCACCCGCCATGTCAGGCCTCCTTCAGTGCGGAAACACCGTCGCCTTCGGGGGCTGCGGCGTAGCTCTTCACCCCGGTCGTCTCGAAGGCCTTCGAGACGATGGTCGAGACGGCCACCATATCGGCTTTCGCGGCGTCGGGGGTCAGGGTGAGCAGGACGAAGCCCTTCGAGACCTGGTCGTTGAAGATCACCTCGCGGTTGGCCCGGACGATCAGGTCGCCGGCGTTGATACCCGGCGCGATCTCGCCGGCGCCGGGGCTGGTGATCCCCGTGGTCCCGAACTCGCACGCCACCCGGCGGCCGGACGCGTCGTGCAGTTCGTTGGCCCAGAACGAGTGGCTGTCGCCCGCCAGGACGACCGGCCGCGCCTTGGCCGTCGAGAACAGGCCGTACAGTCGTTCCCGACTTGCGGGATACCCTTGCCACATGTCGAGCGCGGTGGGGATGCCCAGGGCCGCGCCCTGCTCGTACTGATCCAGGCGGCGCCGGTTCTCGTCGGGAATGGTCGCGTACTGTTCGGGCGTCAGGAGGGCCTTCGGGCTGGGCGCGATGACCTGGGCCATGACCACCTGGTTCCCGATCACCTGCCAGGCGTGGCCCGCTTTCACCGACCGCTCCAGTTCGCCGGCGATCCAGGCCTCCTGCCGTTCGCCGAGCATCCGGCGCGAAGGGTCGGCCAGCCTGGCCTTGAAGGCCTCGATGTCGGGCTTGCCGTCGACGACGGGCAGGTCGCGCTCGAGGTTCAGTTGCAGGTCGCGCGCGCCCAGGCGCGTCTCGATCATGATCAGCGAGGCGAGGTCGCCGAAGTGGAAGCTGCGCTCCGAGGCCTGGACCAGGCCGACGCCGGGCGCCGGCTCGCGGATCGGCATCCACTCGTAGTAGGCTTTCAGGGCGCGGGCCTTGCGGGCGTTCCAGTCCCCCTCGGACTCGGACTGATGGTTCTGCGCGCCGTCCGCATAGCTGTCGTTGGCGGTCTCGTGGTCGTCCCAGGCCACGATCCAGGGCGCGCGGGCGTGCGCCGCCTGCAGGCCGGGGTCGGACTTGTACTGCGCGTGGCGGCGGCGGTAGTCGGCCAGGCTGACGATCTCGTGCGGCGGGTCGTGCGGCCGCTCGCCGGCCACGGCCGAGCTCATGCCATAGGTGCCCGGGCCGCCGTACTCGTAGATGTAGTCGCCCAGGTGCAGCACGGCGTCCACGCGCGGCAGGTCGGCGATGGCCTGGTAGGCGTTGAAGTAGCCGTTCGGGTAGAGCGAGCACGAGGCGACCGCCAGCACCACGTCCTTCGTCGGTCCGGCCGGCAGGGTCCGGGTGCGGCCCATCGGCGATCTCACGCCGCCCGCCTCGAACTCGAAGGTGTAGGCGCGGCCGGGGTCCAGGCCCGCCACGTCGATCTTGGCCGTGTAGTCGCGCCCCGGCCCCGTGATCCCGCTCCCGCTCTTCGCCCCGCCGGCGCGGCGGTCGATGGGATTGATCCGCCAGGTGAAGGTGACGTCCGCGCCGGGCGTCGCGGGCGTGATCCGGGTCCAGATCACCACCCGGTCCTGCAACGGGTCGCCCGAGGCGACGCCGTGCTTGAAGCTGACGGCGGAGCTTTGCGCCGCTGCGGGCGTCGCCGCTCCGAGGCCCAGCAGGGCCAGAGCCCTGCGCCGGTCGATCCGCATGTCCGTCACCCCCCGTCCGGCCCGTTCGGGCCGAGCCCTTATTTTGCCAGAACCATACCACAGGAGTACGACAGCCCGTGTCCAGCGGCTCGTGGCATGGGGCCCGCCGGGAACGGCCGCCGGGAAGGTGCGGAAGCAAAGCCGCCAAGGGGAAGCATGGGGTCTGAGGGAGAGGACGGCGCACGCCCCACGACCCTGGTCGTGACGCTGGCGGCGGGCGGCCGGATCGACAAGGCTCTGGCCGACGCCCTGCCCGACCTCAGCCGGGCGCGCATCCAGGCCCTGATCGCCGAGGGGCGCGTGAGCCTGGACGGCCGCCCCGTCGGCGACGGCAAGTCGAAGGCCCAGGCCGGCGACTACCGCCTGGACGTTCCCCCGCCCGAGCCGGCCGACCCGCGGCCCGAGCCCATTCCGCTGACCATCCTGTTCGAGGACGCGCACCTCGTCGTGATCGACAAGCCCGCCGGGATCGCCATGCACCCGGCGCCGGGCAGCGAGACCGGCACCCTGGTCAACGCCCTCCTGCACCACTGCGCCGGCGGCCTGTCGGGCGTGGGCGGCGTGGCCCGGCCGGGAATCGTCCATCGGCTGGACAAGGAGACGTCAGGCGTCGTCGTGGCCGCCAAGTCCGACGCGGCGCACCAGGGGTTGTCGGCGCTCTTCGCGCGCCACGACATCGAGCGGGTCTATGTCGCCTTCACCCGCGGCGCGCCCAGCCCGGCCCGCGGGACCATCGAGGGCGCCATCGCCCGATCGGCCCACGACCGCAAGAAGATGGCCCTGGTGAAGTCCGGCGGCCGCCACGCCGTGACCCGCTATACGGTGGCGCGCGCGTTCGGGCCGGCCGAGAGGCCCCTGGCGGCACGTGTCGTCTGCCGGTTGGAGACCGGCCGAACCCACCAGATCCGCGTCCACCTCGCCAGCCGGGGAACACCCTGCCTGGGCGATCCGGTCTACGGCTCGGGCGCGCCCGCCGGCCCGGTCCGCGCCGCTGTCGCCGAGGCCGGC
>NZ_JBBCIT010000019.1:0-7235 GCF_037189685.1 Phenylobacterium sp.
TGGCGCAGGCACCTGGCCAGGCGCTGGTAGGCGATGGCGAGCGCAGGCACGTCCTCGGGTTCGGCGGCCATGAGGGCGCCGTGGGCCTTCTCCGCGGCGGAGAGGTCCAGCGCCGCCAGCCGGTCCAGCGCGGCCAGCGCCTCGACGTCGATGTCGGGTCCCTCGGACATGAGGGACATCCCACCACCCCGCTACGTCAGAAACGGACGTAGGATTGAGAGTTCATTGCGATTTTCGGCTTCCGCCCCTTCCACGCATCCTGGCCGGGCCTGTCCCGGCCATCCCGAGGCGCGGAGGGCAGGGGAACGGGCGTTTCAGACGCCGCCGTTCTTGCGGACGAGCTTCTTGACGTCGGGATAGATCTCGTCGCCGCGCGGGCCCTCGGACTTCGACTTCACGATGGCGACGGTGATCGGGCCGCGCTTTGGGCCGCCCGCCTCATAGCCGACGAAGCGGTAGCCTTCGGGCAGGTCCTGGCCCGTGTAGATGAACATGGCGCGCGTGCCGCGCTTCTCGGGGTTGAGCTGTTCGCCGCGCAGGCGCACGTCACGCGGGCCGACGCGGATGATGGCGGCCTCGCCGTTGGCGTTCACGGTGATGGGACCCACCTTGATGTTGGCGCTCTCGTCCTTTTCGTTCGCCACGATGCTGATGCCTGGCAGGCTGACGCGGGTGGTTCCTTCGTTGGAACGGACCTCGCCGTCGCGGCCCCCGTCACGCCCCGCGACACGGACCTGCACCTCGACGCTGGCGCTCCTGGCGTCGGCCTCGGCTTCCGCCCGCGCCTTGCGGGCGTCGACGCTTTCGGATGCGACCGCCTCGACCGGCGAGGGCGCATCCCCGGTGGTCGCCGGAGTCGTCGCGGCGCCTTCGGCCGCCGGGGCCGCCGGCGTGCGGTCGGCCAGCAGGGTCTTCTCGATCGCGGCCAGAGTCTGGTCGACCCCGCCCGCCACGGGCACGAGCTGGAGCGTCACCTCGGCGCCGGTCGAGGCGGCGTAGGTGCAGGCCTTGCCGTCGGCCGTGGCCGAGGTGCGGGTCAGGTCGCCCTGGCTGGCGGGGCAGTCCAGCGCGGCGCGCGCGGCCGGGACCTGGGGCCCGCACGCGGCGGCGGCCAGCGCCAGGGCCGAGGCGGCGATCAGGGGTAGCGGCTTCATGAAAAAGGGCTCCGTCCGTTCCGTAGAACGTGAGCGGAGCCCTTCTGAAAGGCGAGTGAATTCGCGGTAAGGCCCTGCGCGTGGAACGGGCGGTCTCGCGCCTACTGCTGTCCGGGGCGTGCGGCGCCCTCGCGGCGGGCGAGGAAGGCCAGGCGCTCGAACAGGTGGACGTCCTGTTCGTTCTTGAGCAGGGCGCCGTGCAGCGGCGGGATCAGCTTGGTGGGGTCCTTCTCGGCGAGCGCGTCGCCGTCGATGTCCTCGACCATCAGCAGCTTGAGCCAGTCGAGCAGTTCGGACGTGGAGGGCTTCTTCTTCAGGCCCGGCACCTTGCGCATGTCGTAGAAGATGCGCAGCGCCTCGGCGACCAGCTTCTGCTTGATGCCCGGATAGTGCACGTCGACGATGGCCTGCATCGTCTCGGAATCGGGGAAGCGGATGTAGTGGAAGAAGCAGCGGCGCAGGAACGCGTCGGGCAGCTCCTTCTCGTTGTTGGAGGTGATGATCACGATGGGGCGGACGGCCGCCTTGATGGTCTCGTTCGTCTCGTAGACGTAGAATTCCATCCGATCGAGTTCCTGGAGCAGGTCGTTCGGGAACTCGATGTCGGCCTTGTCGATCTCGTCGATCAGCAGCACCGGGCGGCCGCCGTGCTCGAACGCCTCCCAGAGCTTGCCCTTCTTGATGTAGTTCCTGACGTCCTTCACCCGCTCGTCGCCAAGCTGGCTGTCGCGCAGGCGGGTCACGGCGTCGTACTCGTAGAGGCCCATGGTGGCCTTGGTGGTCGACTTGATGTGCCAGGTGATCAGCTCGGAGCCGAGCGCCTTGGCGATCTGTTCGGCGAGGACCGTCTTGCCGGTGCCCGGTTCGCCCTTGATGAGGAGCGGGCGCTCCAGGGCGATCGCGGCGTTGACCGCCACCTTGAGGTCTTCGGTGGCGACGTAGTCGTCGGTCCCTTCGAAACGCTGGCTCATCTAGGCTCCCCGCGCGGGCGGCGGCCCGCATTCGAACAGTTGTTTGTCTGGCTCAGCCTATAGGGCCGCGCGCGAGGATCAAGCGCGTTCGCGCCGCAGGGGGGCCGATGTTCGCGCAGGGTCACCGGGAGGGGCGGGCGCGAGGGCCTGGGGGCGAGGGGCCTGGGCGGGATGGGACTCTGGGCGGGATGGGGAATCGGGCGCACAAGGGGACGGGGCGCGCGGACGGAGGGCGGAACCCATGATCCTGGCCGTGCTGCAGGCGCGGATGTCGTCGAGCCGGCTGCCCGGCAAGGTGCTGGCCCCCGTGCTGGGCCAGCCGATGATCGCGCGGCAGGTTGAGCGGTTGCGCCGGGCGCGGCGGATCGACGAACTGGTGGTGGCGACCAGCGTCGAGGCCGGCGACGATCCCCTGGCGGCGGCCTGCGCGGACCTGGGCGTCACGGTGTTCCGCGGCGACCTCCACGATGTCCTGTCGCGGTTCTGCGCGGTCGTGGAGGCCCGGCCGGAGGCCGAGGCGATGGTCCGGCTGACCGCCGACTGCCCGCTGACCGACTGGACGCTGATCGACGCCCTGGTCGAACGCCATCTGGCCGAGGACGCCGACTACACCAGCAACAATCTGCCCGAACGCACCTGGCCGCACGGGCTGGACGCCGAGGTCGTGCGGCCCGCCGCCCTGTTGCGGGCGGGGCGCGAGGCCGCCGATCCCTACGAGCGCGAGCACGTGATGCCGTTCCTCTACCGGCGACCCGGAGAGCACCGGCTGGCGGGGCTGCCGCGGACGCCGTCGCTGGCCCATCTGCGCTGGACGGTGGACTATCCTGAGGACCTCGAATTCGTCCGCCGCGTCTACGCCAGGCTCTATCCGGCGAAGCCCGATTTCGGCACGGACGACATCCTGGCGCTGCCCGAGAACAGCTCGCGGGGCGGAGAGCCGTGAGCGCGGGCGGGACGGTGGCCGTGCGGCGGGCCACGGCGGCGGATGCGATGGACGTCCTGGCCTGGCGCAACGATCCGCTCACGCGGGCCATGTCGCGCGACACGGGCGAGGTGGGAGAGGCGGCGCATCGGGCCTGGTTCGCCACAGCGCTGGCCGATCCGCGCCGGACGCTGCTGATCGGCGAGGCCGATGGCGCGAAGGTGGGAATGGTGCGGTTCGACCGCGGCCCCGATCCCGAGGGGGAGACCGAGGTCTCCATCAACCTCGCCCCTGGGCAGCGGGGCCGGGGGCTCAGCCGGCCGCTGCTGCTGGCGGCGCTGGCCGAGGTGGACGGCGAGGTCTGGGCCGAGGTGCGCGAGGCGAACCTCGCCAGCGTGCGCCTGTTCGAGGGCGCGGGCTTCGAGCTGCAGGGGCGCCGGGACGGCGTCCGGCGCTACCGGCGGCCGGGCTAGGGGGTATCGGGTTCCCGGCCCGCCGCGACGCGGTCGGCAAGATCCCTGGCGATGCGGTCGAAGACCGGGCCCCAGGCCTGGTAGGCGTCGGGTACGAACACGCGGGTCTGTGGATACCAGGCGTAGGTCTCGGTCAGCCCCAGGCGCGGCCAGGCGCCCGGCGCCGAGATGAGCCAGCTCGGCGCGCCGGCGGCGGCCCCCAGGTTGAAGGTGGCGTTCGAGAAGCCGATCACCAGGTCCATCGCGCGGGCCAGGGCGGTGACGTCGTCCAGGTCCTTCTTCAGGTCGATGCCCGGCGGCGACCAGATCTCGACGCCCAGGTCGCGGCGGGCCTGTTCCAGCTCGGCCTCGCAGTCGCCGTACTGGAGGTTGACGAAGGCGACACCCGGGGTGCGCAGGACCGGCGCCCACTGCTCGAACGGCGAGAAGTAGCGGTGGCGGTGGCCGGCGGTGACGGCGCTCTTCCACAGGAGGCCCACCTTCGGCCCCGGCCCGGCGTCGGCCAGCAGACGGCGCCAGTGGGCGACGCGTTCGGGGTCGGCGGTCATGTAGCCGGCCGAATCGGCCGGATAGTCCGCCAGCGTGCGCCGGTACTGGCGCATGAGGCTGGCCATCGGCGTCCAGAGGTCGACCGTCTCGAGATCGGTTCCGGGGACGAGGCGGAGCGGCTGGGTGGCCCAGACGCGCGTCACGTGCGCGCTGACCTCGGCCCCCGGGAAGCTGCGCCGGAAGAGGTCGACCAGACGCGGCTCGACCGCGATGCGCAGGCGGCCGTCCGGCCCCAGGTCGCGGACGATGTCGGGCAGGACGTTGGCGAACAGCACCTCGTCGCCCAGGCCCTGTTCGCCCACCACGAGGAAGTCCTTGCCGACGATGTCCTGGCCGGGCTTCCAGCGGGGCCGGTCGATGGCGAAGTGGGTGACGTCGGCGAACTGGGGCGACAGGCGGGCCTCGTAGTCGTCCCAGCCGGGACCCAGTCGGCCCAGGGCGAGCTGGTAGGACGAGCGCGCCAGCTTCATCATCTCGCGGTCGTCGGCGGTGGCCGTCTTGGCCAGGGCGGCCTCGCAGTCGACGAGGGCGTCCTCGACCTCGCCCAGGTGCAGCTTCACCTGGCTGAGGTTGTAGCGGCCCTTGGTGAACTTCGGGTCCAGGCGGACGGCCTCGGCGATGAAGGTGGCCGCGTTCTCGAGGTCGCCGCCCTCGATCATGATCGTGCCCAGCGTGTTCCAGAGCATCGAGGATTCGGGCATGGCGGTGATGGCGGCGCGGAGGATCTCGACCGCCTCGTCCACGCGGCCCTGATCCTTCACCGAGGTGGCCAGGTTGTTGTAGCCCTGGGCCTCGTGCGGGGCGTGCTCCATGTAGTGGCGGAACAGCTTCTCGGCCTGCTGGTGCATGCCCATCCGGTGGGCCAGGCGGCCCAGGTCGTTGGCGACCTCGGAATGGTTCGGCAGGAGCTGAAGCGCCGCCTCGTAGGCCTTGACGGAATTGGGGAAATCGCCGGCGCGCTCACGCGCGATAGCCAGCAGGTACCAGGCGACGCCGTTGTGGTCGTCCTGCTCCAGCGCCTTGAGCGCCCACTTGCCGCCGGCGGTGAAGTTCTCGCGGTTGAGGGCGTCGATGGCGCGGCGGAGCAGGGGGGCGGCGGCCAGCGCCTTCAGCTCCTTCATGGCCTCGTTGAGGCGGGCCAGCGCGTCGCGGCCGCCCGCCTGGCCCATATCGACCAGGGCCGCCTTGGCCGGCGTCGGCCGGGCGGCGTCCTGGAGCACCATCGCCGATCCGGCCGATTGCAGATCCTGAGGCAGATCCTGGGGCGGGTTGTGGGCCAGATTCCGGGCCAGATTCCGGGCCAAATTCCGGGGCGGAGCCTTGGCGGCCATGCGGAGAACTCCTGAAGGCTATGGAGCCTTGGTCGCGCGTCATGCTTAATCCCCGATTAAGCCGCGCCATTCGGTCGCATCCGTAAGTTGCGGCGAGCCTGGATGCGCCGGGAAATCGGGCGTTAACGGGTTCGCCGGTAAGCGGGACGTGCGTTCGGCGGCGGCCGGCGCGAATATGAACCCGTTTCGATTCGCGTGATGCTGATCTCCGTCGCAAAGAGGGGCCGGACTTGCCGCTGAAGCTGTCTCTGAAGCCGGGTGAGAAGTTCGTTCTGAACGGCGCCGTCGTCCAGAACGGCGATCGCCGCGCCGTGCTGGTGCTGCAGAACAAGGCCTCCGTCCTCCGAGAGAAGGACATCATGCAGCAGGAAGACGTCCAGACGCCCGCGCGTCGGATCTATTTTCCCGTGATGATGATGTACCTCGATGGGGCGAACGCCGAGCGGTACTACTCGGATTTCGTGACCCGCGTGACCGAATTCATGGGGGTGATCTCGAACCCCTCGGTGCTCGCGGACTGCGTGGATATCTCGCGGTACTGCATGGAGCGTGAATACTACAAGGCGCTCATGATGTGCCGGAAGCTCATCGAATACGAAGACGAGAGGTTGGGGAATGTCCCTTCAGGCGTATCAACAGGCGGCGACGCGGGCTGAGAGCCCGCGCGATCTCGAATACCGCCTGTTCGCCCAGGTGACGCGCGCGCTCATGGAGGCGGCCAAGCTTCCGCGCGAGGACGTCGGCGGGCGGATGGACGCGCTCGACTGGAACCGGCGGGTCTGGTCGACGCTGGCGGCCGACTGCTCGCAGCCCGACAACGCGCTGCCCAAGCCGCTGCGCGCCTCGCTGATCTCGCTCAGCATCTGGGTGGGCAAGCACACCAGCCTGGTGATCCGGAACCAGGAGGAGTTCGAGCCCCTGATCGAGATCAACCGCATGATCATGCAGGGCCTCGCCGGCGACGCCACGTCGGCCGCCGCCTGATCCCCTCGCGTCGCGTCCGCGACAACGCGCGACTTGCCGGCCGCGGAGCGATCTGCGGCCGTTCGCATGCCCCGCCACATGCCCGGCCACATCCCCGGTCACATCCCGGGCGCAACCTGACCGGCAGGTCCTGCCGGGCTGCAGGAATGGTTAGCGCGCCACGCCGGACCGACGTACGTCGTTACGTGAAAAGATCATAGAATTCAGCACCCTGATAAAACGGGCTCGTGGTTAATCCTGGCCCGGCGATTGCGTGGCGTGGTGCGGGCGAAAAATCGCTCACCGGCAAAATGCCGGATCACCCCCTCCAGAACGGAGATCACACCATGAACTCGGTCAACACCAACGTGGGCGCGATGGTCGCCCTCCAGAACCTCAACGCAACCAACGCGGAGCTTGCTTCCACCCAGACGAAGATCAACACCGGCAAGCGTGTCGCCTCGGCGAAGGACAACGGCGCCATCTGGGCCATCGCCCAGAACCAGCGCGCGACGTCCAACGCCCTCAACTCCGTCCGTGAATCGCTGCAGCGCGGTCAGTCGACCGTGGAGGTCGCGATCTCGGCGGGCGAGTCGATCTCCGACATCCTGCTTCAGATGAAGGAAAAGGCCCTGGCTGCGGCCGACGCGGGTCTCGATACGACCAGCCGCAATGCGCTGGCCGACGAGTTCGCCTCGCTGAAGGCCCAGATCACCAAGGCCGTGGGCAATGCCGAGTTCAACGGCGGCAACATGCTGAAGCAAGCCGGCACCACGGTGCAGTCGCTGGCCAACTCGGACGCGTCCTCGCGCATCACGGTGGCGGCCCAGACGCTGACGATCTCGGCGCTGTCCATCGCGGCCTCGACGATC
>NZ_JBBCIT010000020.1:0-34033 GCF_037189685.1 Phenylobacterium sp.
CCGGGGGCAAGTGGTGGGCGACCGCCTCGTAGTACTGCTCGGGGATGCTGGCGTTGGCCATGGCGGTAGTCTCCTTGATGGAGAGGGACTACCGGGACAGGGCGCAAACCGGATGCCAGCGGGTTTTGTCAGAGCTTGTAAAGATTCAACCGACTGGAGACCAACGAACAACAGGGAGGCCGATTATGTATGAAGCACTGATCAAACCCACGCCCGACGCGGTGAAGCGCTGGGGAGCACTGGCGTACGTCAGCGACGCCGACCGCCAGCGGATACTGGCTCTGCCGTCCGGCCAGAGCAAGATGGTGGTGGCCCAGCTGCAGCGCGAGGTCGCGGCCCCCGCTAAGAAGGCCACTCCGGCGAGGCGCGGTGACTGAACAGGCGGCTCTGGCCGTCGAGATCTTTATCCCATCGTGGCACCCGGCGAAGCTCAACGAGATTCTGAGCGGGCATTGGTCCAAGGGGCACAAGCTCAAGAAACGGGACCGACAGTTGGTCTGGGCCTATTCCCAGAAGGCAGCCCGCGCGGTCGGGAAGCGGCGGCTGGAACTCACGATCATCCTGAAGAAGGGCCAGCGTGGCGCCGACCCTGACGCATACTTCAAAAGCCTCTGCGACGCCCTGAAGCAGGAAAAGCTCCTCGTCGACGACAACCGGCAGGGCGTCGAGCTGATGCCGGTGCGTTACGAGAAGGCCGCTGGCGACGAATGGGGCTCGGTCATCCGGCTCTGGGACGTTCAGCCAGCCTGAGCGATCGGCTCGAACACGCACTCGACGACTTCCCAGTACCCGCCGCCGCCCTTCTTAATCAGGATCTCGCTAGGCACCGGGAGCGACGGGGCCAGCTTCAGGGCCTCCTCGACGCTGTTCGGCGTGCGGATGCCGGGGGCGCGCACTTGCCACCAGTTGGCGGCGTCCTGCCGGCGCGAGCCCGAGTGGCTGAAGCAGACCCACTCCCGGTACGTCTTCAGGCCGCACTGGTAATTGACCCTCATGGTCGGCAGCTTGCCGTCCTTCTGGTGCAGGGCGTAAAAGACCCGCGTGACCGGCACGCTCTTCGGCTTGATCTGGGATGAGAGGATCGCCGCGTCGCTGGCCTCGCCGCTCAGGTTGTGCGCCGGCGCGGGGTATTCGTGGCCGCAGGCGATGCAGACGCGGGCCGCCGTGGAGGACTCGGCCTGGCAGGAGGGGCAGATTTTGACAGGCACGGTCCGGTCGTCGCTCTTCCCGCGCTTCTTCGGCTGGCTGACGGCGATCTGGTCGATCGGCCCAAGCGCTTCCACCACCCCGCCGAAATCGAGCACCACCGCGTCACGCTTGCCGGGGAACGTCCGCATGGCCCGCCCGCAGCACTGTATGTAGAGCACGGGGCTGCGGGTCGGCCGCATGAAGGCGAGCAGGTCGATCGCCGGGTTGTTGAAGCCGGTCGTCAGCTGGGCCACGTTCACCAGGCATCGCAGGCCGTCGCCCTCGTAGGCCCGCAGGATGGCGTTCTGGCGCTCCACCGGCAGCTTGCTGTGGACCGCTTCGCAGGTGTAGCCCCGGGCCCGGATCTCGTCGCGGATGTGCTCGGCGTGCTGGACGTCTGCCGCGAAGACGAGCCATTTCTTCCGGACGGCGCCGTGCTCGACGATCTCGTCGACGCAGGCCCTGGTGACTTCCTCCTTGTCCACCGCTTTTGCGAGCTGGCTGCCGATGAAGTCGCCGCCCTGCCGCTTCACTCCGGTCGTGTCCATCTGGGTGCGCATCCGGGGCGTGACGAGCGGGCAGAGGTATCCCTGGTCGATGAGCAGGTTCATCGGCACCTCGTAGGCGATGTCGGTGAACAGGGCGTTCTCCCCGCGGTGGAGGTAGCCGCTGCCGGGCCGGAAGGGCGTGCCGGTGTAGCCCACGACGCGCACGCAGGGGCTGTTCATGCGCAGTTCGGAGAGGAACTGGCGGTACATCGTGTTTTCGTTGGGCGACAGCAGGTGGCACTCGTCGATCAGGACGAAGTCCACGATGCCGCGTATCTCGAAGGCCCGCTTGTAGATGCTCTGGATGCTGGCGAAGACCACCTGGCCGTCGAGGCGCTTCTGGCCGAGCTTGTCGCTGTAGAACGAGACGTCAGCGTCGGGCCAGAGGCCGAACAGCTCGCCCGCGTTCTGCTTGAGCAGCTCGGACATGTGGGCCAGCATCACGAACCGCGCCTCGGCGTAGATCGCCCGTATCCGCATGATGAAGTCGGCCATGACGAAGCTCTTGCCGCCTCCGACCGGGATCACCACCATCGGGTTGCCGGTCTTCTGGGTTACGAAGTCGATCGTCGCGTCGTTCGCGGCCTTCTGGTGCGGGCGGGGCGTTTTCATAGCAGGAAGCCGCGTGACTGCATGAAGTCAATGGGGTCTTTGGCGTGTTTTGACCAGTTACAGGGAGGGCACAGCACCTGAATATTCCTCGCCGAGTTATCGCCTCCTCTAGCAAGAGGAACTATGTGATCTACGTGATACGCCGAGACAAGTTTCACCTTGCAGCACGCGCACCTTCGCTTCTGCAAGCGGAGGATCCGAACTATGTCTTCCAATGAATGATCTCCGCCGATCTCCAACTTCCGCGCCTTCCGCTTGGCTGAGTAGATTCGCGATTTCGCCCTGACATGATCAGGGTTGTTTTTTCGCCAACGTCGCTTCCGATCCACGATCTCTTTCTTGTGCATTTCGTAGTAAACACGGCCTGCCGCGCGTACTTGTTCTGTGCAGTCGGCTTTTCGCTTGGCGACGCGAGCTTTTACAGGCTCAGGATTACTTCGATAGACCGCTCGGTCTCTCTGAGATTTACATGCTACGCATGTATTGTTGAGCAAGTACCGCTGCGCGACGTGTGCTTTCGAGCAAGGGGTCCCGGTGAAGTAATGCCGCAGTCCAAGAGACCTGGCCTCCGAAGCAGTGACAATCGGCCCAGAGTGGAATATTGTGGGGTTATTCATAACGTGTTTCCTCTATCCCGTCTCGCTGTCGACGAAAGTCGATCCATCATGCATCCGATATTTAACCCATGACTCGCCCACGTCGTCGACCTCGCCGGCCACGAAGCCGGGCAGGTACAAATGAGCGGGGCAGCCTTCGCGCTGGGCATCTTCGGAGAGAATCTTGTCCCATCGTTCGCATCGCCATTGCCCTCGCCAGACAGGTGCCGCATGCAGGCAAGTGCGGCAGTTCCGCTCCGGCGGCTGTTGCCTGTGGCAGATGTTCGCGAACGAGCAAAAGCGGCATTCGAACTGGTCGGGCGTTTCGCTCAGTCGCACCGGGGGGGTGTTGGCCCTCACGATTCTTTCGGCTTTAGCCTTCAGCTCAAGGGCGATCGACGTGTCCGCGTCGGTGCGAACGCCCAGCCATTCCCTGCCACCCGGGGTGCTTACCACGGTGTAGTGCCGCGTCAAGCCTTCATAGAATGCGTAAAGCATTCCTTGGCCGTAATAAATTGGATTCCACTTCCGCAGAGCGGCCTTCTGGCCGTAATCCCTGATTATTCGCTGGAGTTCGTTGAATTTCTTGAGCGCGGTCGCTTTAATTTCCAGGACGTGCCGCGTCTTTGGGGCCTGTAGAATTCCATCGATCAAGCCGTCGGCGTGGCCTCGCACATGACCGTCCACGTCACTATAGGCGATCTGTCGCCCTGTCGCCGGGTCGCGGTCGATGACCGTCACGCCTGGGGCCATTTTCAACCGTTGGATGACCAGGTCCTCGGTTCTGAACCCGTCCTCGAATCGCTTCAAGGTGAGGGCGTCGAAGATTTCGCGGCCAGCCCAGCGGAATCGGTAAAACAATTTTCGCGAACAAGGCTCAGCAAGGCTGCTCATGCCGAGGTATGGCCTGGGCTTCTCGAGCTGCGACTTCGACTCGAGGGCCCGGTCGGCCGCCTCCAGGGTCGGGGCGCGCTCGTCAGGGGTGGGGATCTTCGCCATAGGCAAGCGGCGCGGGGTTGCCCCCGC
Organism: Phenylobacterium sp.; assembly: GCF_037189685.1. Classification (GTDB taxonomy): domain Bacteria; phylum Pseudomonadota; class Alphaproteobacteria; order Caulobacterales; family Caulobacteraceae; genus Phenylobacterium. Next base: position 3,971 of record NZ_JBBCIT010000020.1, read on the forward strand.
GCCATCCCCTTTACGCCACCGGCTTGCGCCAGGAGGGGCCGCCCGCACTGGCGGCCGCCGCCGCAGGCCTCGCAGCCCCGGCCGGCTGACTGGCGGCAGGTTGCCCGCCCGCCTTCGCCTTGACCTGCTCCTTGAACGCCTTGACCTCGACGCCCATCGGGTAGTAGCCCGAGACGCGATTGCGGGGCGTGCCGTTATTGTCCTTGCCGATGTAGATCTCGGCCTGCACCTCGGCGTTCAGCAGTTCCTGATCATCCTGCAGCACGGGGATGCCGGCCGCCTTGGCGAGCTTGCCGAGCTGCTCCAGTCCGATGCGGGTGGCCTCTGCGCTCGGGTTCATGATGTTGAAGGTGTCCCAGAACTTGCGGCGTGTGAAGCCGTCCGGGGCCGTGATGTCGAATTCGACCTCGACGAACACGCCGTCCTTCTTCTTGGTATCCTTCTGCTGGGACCGGACGACGACCAGCGAATAAACGCCGGCCGGCAGCGGGTCGCGGCTGCCGGTGTTGTACTCGACCTCGCCGGTGTTGATGGATTGTCCTAGGTATGCCATGGTCTTTTCCTTTCGATGGCTGGTGGTTAAGCGTTGGTTTCGGGTTCTTCCTGCTCGGCCGGGGGCGGCGAGTCGGGCAGGAACTTCTTCAGGTAGGGCACGTGCTGGGCGAGCACACTCCAGGTGTTGCCGTCGAGCGCGATGCTCTCGGGCAGGCCGTAGCGGTTCTTGGCGAGGTACGAGGGCTTTTCCTGCGTGTAAAGCATCCTCGCTCCCGAACCTATTGCGCGTTTCTTCGTCTTGTTGAATTCCAATTTTTCGTCGGTCACGTTCGTCTTGTAGTTGGCGAACAACACGCAGTCGCTGTGCTCCTGCACGAGCGCGCCGGCCCCCTCGCCCTTGCTGTTGATGTGCAGCTTGATCTGATATCGGTCGTACGGGCCGGTCTCCGGATTGTCGAACCGCTTGACTGCCGAGTGGGCCGTTTGGATGATCATCATCTGCTTCGCATCGCGGAGATAATTGATTCCATCTATATATTCACGCCAGTAACCCACGGCCATGGTGTAGCCTTTGCCGTAATCAAGATCCTCGATTGTGCCGACTTTCTGCCTCTCGCACACCTTCTTCCAGATGAGCGGCTCCAGCCAGTCGAGCGAATCGACGACCAGCGTCCCGAAGCCGTGATTTTCAGCGATCAGCACGTTCAGGGCGTCGAGCACGTCCTGATAAGACTGCGCCAGAGGGAAGGCCGGGGCGTCAATCACGCCCAACCCGTCCTCGGTTTGGATGAATATAGGTTCGGGGGCGTTCGCGCAAAACGTCGTTTTCCCGATGCCTGGCACGCCGTAGATGAGGACGCGGGGAGCCGTTTCGGATACGCCGCGTTTGATGGATGACAGTGAGATAGCCATGGTTCTATTCCTTTTGTGCTGATTGTTTGAATCGGTCGCGTACCGCGGCGATGGCCTGACCGGTCGTCGTCGTGGCGAGGTTGGTGACCCCCACGAAGAAGTCGCAGTCGCCATTGAGTTCGCGGGCGGCAATCGGCCGGTGGTTGCTGAATCGGACCTTGAAATCTCCCAAGTCCGGCCTCGCTACGGTGATGTACTTCGACACCGTCCTCCTAGCCTCGTACAAAGTGACAAGAAAGCCGTCTCTGATCATTACTTCGCAGAAGATGATCCACCGAGGCTTCTCGTACCCAGCTCGATGCAGCGATTCAGCCCGGTGGTTCAAGTAATCCAACGTCACCACTTTATTGGTAGCTTTCTGGATTACTTTGCGCTTTCTTTTCTTCGCCATACCTACTCGCTCCCATCGCTGCGGGTTACGGAGAGCGACGGCGCGGACGGCTTGACGGTGCGGGCGGGCTCGAAGCTCGCTTTCAAGTCGCTGGGCCAGGCCTTGTACTTCGATTCCTTGATGGTGAGCTTGCGGTCGATGTATTCGTAAGGATCACTGCCCCAATCGTCCCTGATCGTCTCCACGAGCTTGGCCAGTTCTTCCTGGTCCCACTCGACGCGGGGCGCGGTGGTGACGTCGATCTTGCAGCCTGCTTCTTCGATGTGGACGACGCCGAACTGGCTGCCCTTTTCCGCGTAGGCTTTGGCGACCGCGTCGCGCTTGCGGTGCAGGTATTCGTCCTTGAGGCGGCGGAGGGCCTTGGCCTGCGCGTCGGCCGCTGCTTCGGCCGCCAGGATGGCCTCGAGCAAGGCCTGGTCGGTGAGTTGTTGGAGTTCGTCCATGATGTACCTCTTTTCTGTTCGATTCGTTTCTATGGTGCGGCGTCATGCCGCAGGACGGACCCTAGACCGCAATGCACCCACATGTCAATCATAAATTACTACTTGACCCAACAAATATTGATCCATATGATTCGGCCGATAACAAAATGGCATGGAGTGCATTATGGCCGAAGGAATCGAGCCGGGCGTCGAACTGATGAAATCCGAGGACGTGGCGGCCCTGCTCCTTGTGGACGAGGTGACGCTCAAGCGATGGCGCATGGAGAACCGCGGCCCCCGCTGGATCAAGCTGGGGGATTCTCAGAACAGCCCGGTGCGCTACGACCGGGCCGAGGTGAACGACTTCCTGCGCAGGCGGACCGAGGGCGAGGGCGTCCCGTGATCGACCCCGACGAGAAAGAACGCATCGCGCTCCTCACCGGAGGCCAGGCGGGCGGAGAGTATCTCGATTCGCTCGGCGTGAGCGACCTCGCGAGGCTCGACGACGGCCAGTGGCTCCAGTTCCTCCGCTGCCTCGTCGGCGGGTTCCAGGACGCGATGCAGGCGTTTGAACAAGCAACCCGGGGCCTGCCTCATGATGAACCACCGCTCGACTGACGACTTCTTCAAGACCCCGCTCGGGAAATTCCTCTCCTGGCACCTCACCTACGGCTTCTCCCTCTTCCCCATCCACGGCATCACCGCCGAAGGCCATTGCACCTGCCGCGAAGGCGCGAGCTGCGGCCACCCGGGGAAGCACCCCTACACGGCGCACGGCTTCAAGGACGCCACGAAGGACCGCGAGGCGATCACCCGCCTGTTCGACGGGCGCACGGACCTGAACGTGGGCATCGCCACCGGCAAAGAATCCGGCGTGATCGTCATCGACCTCGACGGCCAGGCCGGGGAGGAGAGCTGGAAGGCGATGACCGAAGCCAACCGCCAGTCGCCGGTCCAGCCCGGCATGATCTTCGAGACCGGCAAGGGCCGCCACCTGCTCTTCCGCTACCCGAACGTCATCGTGAAGAGCCGTCAGAAGCTGGCCGGGTACGAAGGCGTCGACGTGCGGGCCGACGGCGGCTACATCGTGGCCCCGCCCTCGACCCACCACTCTGGCCGCAAATACCGCGTGCGGGAAGAATCCTTCAGGCTCGGCGTGCCACACGCGCCTACGTGGCTCATGTCGCTGCTGCTGTCGTCCGCACCCAGACGGGCGGAGCCGGCGGGCGATTACACCGCGACGAGCGGCGCGACGCCGGCATGGAGCGCTTACGACGTCCGTGGAATGCTCGACGCCCTCGACCCCAGCATGGGCTACGGCGACTGGATCCACGTGGGCATGGCGCTGCATTCGGGCGGCTACCCGCTCTCCATGTGGGACGACTGGAGCCAGAGGGGCAGGCAGTACAAGCCAAACTGCTGCGTATCCCACTGGAAGAGCTTCCGGCCCGGCCAGGGCATCACCATGGGCACGCTGGTGGACATGGCCCGCACCCACGGCTGGAAGCCGGCCGAGATGGCCCGCGAGCGTCAGCCGGCCGACGTTTCCAACGTCATCTCATTCGCCGAGAAGGTGAAGAACGTCTGGCGGGAGCGACAGGAGGCCGAGGCAAACCCTACCCAGGCCGGGGCCCAGGACGAGGCCCCGGCGGCGGAAGTTTCCGCAGGAGGTGACGATGACGCAGGGACGGGCCAGTTCGGCTTCTCGCCCCTGAAACTGCCCGGGATGATCGGCGACACCGTCCGCTGGATCACCCTGCACGCGTTCTTCGACCAGCCGGAGCTGGCGCTGCTCAACGTCCTGGCCTTTGCCGGGGCCTGCATGGGCCGCCGCTACGCCTCGCCGCTCGACACGCGGACGAACATCTACCTCGTGGGGATCGCCGGCACCGGCCAGGGGAAGGATTTCAGCCGCAAGATGATCCAGGGGCTCGCCGCCCGCGCCGAACTGTCGGCCTTCGTCGGCGGCAACGCCATCCGCTCCGGCTCGGGCCTCGCCCGCGAGATGGAGAGCCGGGCCAGCCAGATCATGATGCTCGACGAGTTCGGCATGTTCCTCACGGCGCTTTCCGACCCGAAGACGATGCCCTACCTGCGGGAGACCAGCAAGCTGCTGATGGAGTTCTATAGCGCCAGCAACGGCAGCTACAACCACGGCTCCTACGGTGACGCCAAGCTCAAGCCGATCGTCCTGCACCAGCCGAACCTGTGCATCTACGGCACCACGACGCTCTCCAGCTACGTGCCGGCCCTGCGGAAGGGCGCCATCGAGTCTGGCGACCTCAACCGGTTCATCGTCGTGCCCAGCACGGTCGAGGTGACCGTGAAGCGTCACGTGCCGCCGATCGAGTATCCGGCACCGCTGGTCGAGGCGTGGAAGCGGCTCGAGCTGTCGTCGGAAGACGGGCTGGGGGCGGCCAACTCCTGCTCCGTCGTCGGGCGGATCCGCCGGGTCGAATGGGGCATCGGCGTGGAGGACGAGGTGTACCAGATGCGCGTCGAGCAGCTGGAGCGGATCAAGAAGGAGGGCCCGACCGGCGCACTGTGGGCCCGCTACGCCGAGAACGCCATCAAGGTCGCCATGATATTCGCCATCGCGCGCGACACGGCCGAGCCCGTCGTGACGATCGCCGACCTGGACATCGGCAAGAGCATCGTCGGCCGGTCCATCCGCTACATGGAGGAGCTGGCCACCGAGCACATGGCCGAGACCGAGCACGAGGCGAACGGCCACGAGATGCTGCGCTTCATCCGGAGCCAGGGGACGGCCGGCGTCAGCCGCTCCTCCCTGCTCCGCCGCTTCCGCCGCCTCAAGCGGAAGGACATCGACGAGCTCATCTGTTCGCTCCAGGAACAGGGCGTCATGGAGCCCTTCGACGCCGCCCCGACCGGCGGGGCCGGCAGGCCGCCGGTCATGTTCCGGGCCCGCTAGGGCGCCTGCGCCCAGATTATTTCCACGGAAGTAAATATTTACCTCGTTTTATCGTGGATTTCCCGCCGTTTAATCAATTCCTTCCAAAACCCTAGGCGTTTCTCACCCACCCCATCAGGGGAACATAAAATCAAAGGGGGGTCTCTAGGGAAGGAAGGAAATAAATAATTATTATAATAAATATTATTAAATAAAGTATTGTATTACATAGGGTCTTGCTTCAATATTTCCTTCCTTCCATCTTTCCCTTTACAAAGAATACAAATAATGCAATGAATCAGGCCATTCAATGCAACTGAACCAGCGAAGGGACGAAATATGGATGGCGATGGAACCACAGGCCCGAATGAATGCGTAGCCCTGATGATGGAGTTCCGAATCAGGCACCGGATGACCAGGGCGGAGGCGGCGAGGGCGATCGGCCTGCCGGAGAAGACGGTGGCCCGCATCGAGGATTTCGACGGCGGTGCCATACCCGCCCGCGTCGCCCTGACTCTCGCCGCGATGCTGGCAGACTCACGGGAAGGTGCCGCGTCTTCGCTACATCCGCCCCGCCTGGTCATGGCTTCGCTGGCCGAGGAGAGGATGGCCGGCAAAGCCGCAGCCCTGGCGGGATACATGGGATCTAGGCCGGACGGCGTGACTCAGACTGACCTGTTGAGGCGTTTCCGGTGCTTCCGAGCCGTCGAGATCAGCCGCATCATGGGCGGCCTCGAAGACATGGGATGCATCCGCGTGGAGCGGAAAGCGAAGGCGCCCGACATCGCAGGCCGACGGGCCGTGGTTTACCGGCTCCTCGCTGATCGCGGGACTTGCCGCCAGGCGATTTCGGCTCTCATGGGCTGCGGGCGTGCGGACGGCACGAGCCGCTAACAAACCAGTTGCGCTTCGTTCGGACGGCGCTATGCTGAAAAAACAAAAACGGCTCCCCGTGGTGGTGGGAAGCCGTTTTCTAACACACACGAGAAAGGACCTCGATATGGCTACCAAGAACCTAGACCAGAACGCTCCACACATCAACCGTAATCGACGCGTCGTCGGCAGGACGAGCATCAACCGACTCCCCAGCCTCGCGCTCAGCGTCCTGGCGCTGACCTGCCTCACCGCGTGCCAGCATCCGGGGCAGAACCGCTACGGGTGGCAGGACGTCGGCCAGGCCACCCGGGTCACCTTCGGCACCGTCATCTCGGTGCGCGAGATCGAAATCACCGGGCAGAACACCGGCATCGGTGCCACCACGGGCGTCATCGCGGGCGCGGGAGCCGGTTCCATGATCGGCAGCGGCAACGGCTCGCTCGCCGGGCTCCTCGCCGGTGCCATCATCGCCGGAGTGGCGGGTGCGGCCATCGAGCAGGCGGCGTCCGACCGCCAGGGCCTCGAATACATCGTGACGCTCGAAGACGGCGAGACGAATTCGATCGTGCAGAACAAGGCCGAGGGCGACGTGGCGCTGAAGCCGGGCGAGCGGGTGATGGTGCAGACGCGAGGCGCCTACCAGCGGGTGCTGCCGGCGGAGAACCTGCCTGAAGAGATCGCGCGTCCCAAGAAGATCGAAGTGCGGGGGTGACGTGAGCGGGCGGGATGACGATTCGGAGCTGACGTCGGAACAGGCCGCGTTGCTCGACCTCGACGAACGCGTCCGGGTGCTGGAGCGTGCCGTCAAGCTGCTGGTCAATGACGTCAGGAAGCTGATGAAGGCCCACAACGACCGCATCGGCGAGTAGGCTCACGAAGTTTGTTGCGCCCGGCTAGATGTTGTGGCATCCTCCGCCAAACGACTAGGGGTTGCGATGGTGGAAGAGTACGAAGTCGGTGACATCATCCCGGAGGCGATGGCCATTCGGAGGAAGATGGTTTACCAGAAAAATGCCCGTAACCACGTGTGTTCGGCCCGCGTACTGGCCCCCCTGCTCCTCGACGAGCTCTACCAGCGGAAGATCATCGGCCACGACCACCATTTCTACGGCGTGCAGCTGATGACGATGCGCAAGCTTTTCCTCTCGCCGGTCCAGGCGAAGATCGGCATGTTCATCCTCCGCGACGAGGACGGCGCGCCGAGCAAGCCCATCCCCATGCTCGATTCCGACTACCTCAAGGTCATGCGGGGCATCCGCAGCGACACCTACCGCAACCTGGTCCGCGAGGTGTGCGACGAGGCAGTTGATCCGAGGCAGTACCAGCGGTATGTCAGCCATGACCTTGGCGACGCGTTCGACCGGCTGGTGGAGTCGGTGAAGGCCTTGTGGGAGAACAAGAAGGCGGCGCTCGAAGCAGAGGGGCGGGTTGAGGCTACGCGGGTCACCGCTGTCTTCACGCCGCCCGGCGTGACAAAAACGGTTAGCTCATGAGCCTTTGCGACAAATGTTATGCACCCGGATCGTGCTGCAAGAAGTTTGCCCTCTTCCACCAGGGGGGAGAACGGACCTATTGGGACGATGAAGGCGAAGATGTCGCGAGCGAATCGCTTCGCTCACAAGGGCACCCCTTCTACCCAGTTGGGAAGCGTGGGACATGGCAAGATGCAAATGGCCGATCTTTTAGTGCCTACTGGTACTCCTGCAAGAACCTCCTGCCCTCGGGAAGGTGTGGCGACTACGAGAATCGCCCGCAGCTCTGTCGAAACTTCGAGCCGATGAGCTCACCCCTGTGCGTGCACTACCAAGGTGCTGAAGGCACCGGCGACGGCTTGTAGCGGCATGTGGTAGGCCCGCAACCGGGGTGCCGGCGACCGTCTGGAATAAAAATTCAATCGCTGATTGATGTTTTCCCTTGCGCGAGCGTGAGGCTTGTGGCAGGGTGCTGGGAACAAGGCAATTTCGCACGTCCAGATTTTGGCCCGGACAGCCGGGCACACGTCCACCCTATGACCGGCAGGCCCTCTCTCTACTCCCCAGAACTAGCTCAGGAAATCTGCGTACGCCTCGCCGATGGCGAGCCGCTTGCCGAAATCTGCCGCAGCGACGGGATGCCCCACCCGAGCACGGTACGCCGCTGGGCCTCGGACAACGAAGCTCTTTCACTCGCCATCGCAGACGCGCGCGAGGACGGCGAAGAACGAATCACCGCCGACATCCGCAAGACGGCGCGCGGCGAACCCGGCTACTCGACCGGCGACGTCATCCGCGACAAGCTGATCATCGACACCGACTTGAAACTCCTCGCCAAGTGGAACCCCAAGAAGTACGGCGACAAGACTCTCCACACCGGGGCTGACGGAGAAGCGCCAGCCGTCTTCACGCTGAACATCGACCGGCGTGACAAAGACGTTTGAGTATCAGCGCCCCTGGCTCTACGACAAACAACTCGCGGCCATCTTCCACGAGAAGCGGTACGGCCTCATCGAGGCCAGCACGAAGGCCGGCAAGACGACCGGCTGCATGGCCTGGCTGCTTGAGCGATCCATCCTCGGCAAGCCGAACCAGAACCGCTGGTGGGTGGCACCGGTCTATCCCCAGGCGAAGATCGCCTACCGGCGCCTGAAGAACGGCATCCCGCGACAAATCTACGACGCCCACGACACCGACCTCCGCCTCAGCCTGATCAACGGCACGCACATCTGGTTCAAGTCCGGCGAGAAGCCCGACAACCTCTACGGCGAGGACGTTTACGACGCGGTGATCGACGAGGCGAGCCGCCTCCGCGAGGAATCGTGGCACGCCGTGCGGTCGACCATGACGCAGACCCGTGGCCGCATCCGGATCATCGGCAACGTCAAGGGCCGCAGGAACTTCTTCTACCAGCTTTGCCGCAAGGCCGAGTCCGGCGACCCGGACATGGAATACCACAAGCTGACCGCCTACGACGCGGCGGCCGGCGGCGTGCTCGACCCGGCCGAGATCGAGGACGCGAAACGAACACTTCCCGAAGACGTCTTCCGCGAGCTCTACCTCGCCGAGCCGACGGATGACGGCGGTAACCCATTCGGCATCAAGGCCATCTCCGACTGCGTCGCTCCGCTCTCGACCCGTCCGCCCCACTGCTGGGGCATCGACCTGGCGAAGAGCCACGACTGGACGGTCTGCATCGCGCTCGACGAGTACGGTGCGGTCTGCCGCTTCGAGCGGTTCCAGATGCCGTGGCAGGAGACGATCTCGCGCATCGCAGAACTGGTCGGCGACTGCCCCGCCCTGGTGGACTCCACCGGCGTGGGCGATCCCGTCCTGGAGGCCCTGCAGAAGATCCGGCGAGGCTTCGAGGGGTTCAAGTTCAGCGCGACCAGCAAGCAGCAGCTCATGGAAGGGCTGGCGGTGGCCATTCAGCAACGCAAGATCAGCTACCCGGAAGGGGTCATCGTCATGGAATTGGAACAGTTCGAGTACGAATACACGAGGACCGGTGCCCGCTACAACGCGCCCGAAGGCCTGCACGACGACTGCGTCTGCGCTCTCGCCCTGGCGGTGAGCAAGTTCTCGGTGCCCCGGGCCGACTTCCGCATCCGCAGGCTGTAGATGCCCTGGCCTTGCCGCAAACCATCCCCCGTCCCCGAGCAGAAATCGCTCTCGTTCGGTGGCTTCTACTTCGGAAGCCCCCTGCTCGCCCCGGCGTCCGCCAGCTACGCGAGGCTCGCCAGGGAAGGGTACGGCCAGAACGCCGTGGCCTTTGCCTGCGCCAACAAGATCGCGACCGCCGTCGCCTCGGTGGAGCTCCAGCTCTTCCAACAGAAGGGCGATGACGTCGAACGGGTGATGCAGTCCCCCCTGCTCGACCTGATCGACAACCCGAACCAGATGCAGTCCTACCGCGAGTTCATGGGGCACCTGGCGAGCTACTACATCCTCTCGGGCAACGCCTACGTCCAGGGAAGCGGCCTCGATGGCAGGTTCCAGTCGAAGCAGCCCAAGGAGCTCTTCCTCCTGAGCCCCGGCCACATGACCGTGGAGCCCGGCCAGTACATGGGCATCCCGGCCAAGTACGTGTACGAGCCGAACGGCAGCACACGGCACGAATACCCGGTGGATGCGACCTCCGCCCGTTCGGCGGTCCTGCACCTGAAGACCTTCAACCCGCTTTCGCCGTGGTACGGCATGGCGCCGATGGACGCCGCCGCCCTGGCGATCGACCTGCACAACGCGGGGAACATCTGGAACTACTCGCTCCTCAAGCACGGGGCCAGGCCGTCAGGCGCTTTGGTCGTGAAGGCCAAGGACGGGCAGCTGGCGACCCTGAGCGACGACCAGTTCGCCAAGCTCAAGCAGCAGATGGATGAGTTCTCCGGCGTCGGCAACTCCGGCAAGCCCCTTCTTTTGGAAGGCGGGCTGGAATGGCAGGAGATGTCCATCAACCCGAAGGACATGGAGTTTCTGGAAGGCATGAACGCCGCGGCCCGCCAGATCGCGCTGGCCTTCGGCGTGCCGCCGATGCTGCTGGGCATCCCCGGCGACGCCACCTACTCGAACATGGCCGAGGCCCGCCTCGCCCTCTACACCGACACCGTGCTGCCGCTGATCCAGCTGATCGCGGGCGGCCTGAACCGCTGGCTCACCCCGCTTTACGGCAAAGGCCTCTACCTCTGGTACGACGAGGAGATGATCCCGGCCCTCGAGCCGCTGCGGAAGGCGAAGAGCGAGCGCATCAACGCCGACAACACGAAGACCGTGAACGAGAAACGCGCCGCGATGGGCGACGACGATATCGGCCCCGAAGGCGACGTGATCCTGGTGTCTTCCACCAGCGTGCCTTTGAGCCTCATCGGCGATCCGGGCATCGACGAGCTGAATAACGACCCGCCGAAGCCAGAGGAAGACGAGCTGGAGGAGGACCAAGAATGAGGTTCCGAGCATGGCTGCGCTTCCTACGACTGATCGGCTTCCAACGGCGGAAAGCGCTGACAGGCGGCTACTCGCTTGAGTACGCCCTCAGAATGCATGACCAACCGTAACCGCACCCTCCACGCCTGGCTCTACGCCATGACGCGGCTGGAGACCATGCTGAGAGCCCAGGACGCCCGAGCCCGTAACGCCCTGATCCGCAAGATCGCGCAGGAATACAAAAAGAACGGCCAGACGCCCAATCACGTCTTCGCCGCACACGAAACGCGCCTCGCCCAGATGCTCGCCGACCATTACCGCCGCACCATCCCCGTGTTCTCGCGGATGGCCCTCGGCCAGGTGAAGTCGCGACGCATCAGCCGCAAAGAAGCCCAGAGCATCTTCGAGGCGCTGACCCAGGAATGGATCGCCCGCGAGGCGCTCAGGAAGGCCAAGCTCATCGCCGACACCGACCGCGACGACATCGTGAAAGCGATATCGGCCTCGGTGGCGGACGGCGAAGGAACCGCCGCAATCGCACGGGCGATCCGGCAAGTCAGTTCGCTGACTCCCTTCCGGGCCTCAATCGTGGCACGCACGGAAACCCATGCGGCGGCCACGTTCGGCAGCATCGAGAGTGTACGCGAAGCCGAGCGGGAGCTGGGCGTCGTGATGCAGAAGGAATGGCTCGCCACGCGAGACGCCCGCACTCGGCCGGAGCACATGGCGGCTGACGGGCAGAAAGTCGGCCTGGACGAGAAATTCACGGTCGGCGGCGAGGCGATGGACCGGCCCGGGGATACGAACGCGAGTGCGTGGAACACGGTAGCGTGCCGATGTGCGCTGAGCTACGAGGAGAAGGTATGACCGCGGCCCTGAAGATCACGCTGAAAGAGCTGGACCAGTTTTACCGGGACACCCACAGCGACATCGAACTCGACGACTACATGCGGATGCGCGAGATCGTCTGGTCCGACCTTTCCTACGAGCGGAAGCTGGCGATCTACAACGCATTCGGCGACGTGAAGAGCGGCCAGCAGACGACGAAACGGACTGCGGCGAGCAAGGAGTCAACTGTCAGTCCGGCCCGCCAGTACCACGCACTTCCGGGAGTGGCCCACTACTTCCGGACGAACAAGCTGAACCACGAGAGCGGGGATTACCGCGAGGGGCCGACGACATGCGCCTACCGTTTCTGGAGGGCCTGGTACGCCGTGACCGGCAGGTCAGGCAGCATTCAGGAGCATCTGCACCTGTGCCGCTACAACAATCTGCACCCGATCGTGCCCGATGATGACCTCTAAACGCATCCTCTCCCATTCAGCCGTCACCACCGACGGCCGCCCGGTCATGGCCGGAACGTTCGCGCTGGTCGGCACGCATGGCCTGCCTCTCGAACTGATCCTCGACTTCTTCGCCCGCCGGAACTGGGTGATCGACTGGATCGACTACATCCGCGCGGCACTGGCGGACGGCCACAAGCCGGCAACGATCAAGGCCCGCATCCTCGCAGCCGTCGGCGACGTCCACGGCTCGGCATACGCCCGCGAAGTGCAGAAAAGGCTCGACGTGGCGCTCGATGCCTGACCGCCGCATCCTCTCCACCCACGGCAACGTCACCGCCGTGGACTTCCGGCCGCGCGCCGGAGCTGGTCTCAGCTTCACCGGCAAGAGCTACATCGTCCACGAAGACGAGCACACCATCCTCGGCCGCTACGAGTTCTACCTGAACGGCGAGCTGCAGAGCCGCAACCACTACCTGATCGACCGCCACGCGGGCACGATCGCCTATCTGTAACCAACCACGGACGGACACCATGACAAAGGAAGTCAAAAACTTCGCCTTCGATTTCGAGATCAAGGCGGACGGGGACTCTCGCACGATCGAGGGCTGGGCCTCCGTCTTCAACAACGTCGACCAGGGCAACGACATCATCGTGCCGGGCGCGTTCCTCAAATCCCTCGGCAGGCGCAAGGCTTCCGACCTCGTGCCGATCCTCTGGCAACATGACACGAAAGAGCCGATCGGCGTGTGGCACGACCTCCAGGAGATCGACAAGGGCCTGTTCGGCAAAGGCGAGATCTTCGACACCACGCGCGGCAACGACGCCTACAAGCTGCTCAAGGGCGGCGCCATCAAGGGCCTGTCCATCGGCTACTCGCCGAAGCAGTACGAGATCGACCAGAAGAAAGGCACCCGCAAGCTCACCGAAGTCGAGCTGTATGAGGTGTCGCTCGTCACGTTCCCCATGAACGACAAGGCCCAGGTGACGAGGGTGAAGTCGCTCGAGGAAATCCCGTTCGACGAGCTGTTCGAGCACAAACGAAAGATCGAGGCAGCCCTGCGGGACGCAGGGGCTTCCGACAGCGTGGCGACTTACGTCGCTTCGCTAATTCCGCAACCTGCCCAGCGGGACGCTGGGGGTGGGGAGATGAAGACGGCGACCGAGAGGCTTGCCACCTTGTTTCAACAATTTAAGTTATAGGTTCATTTATGGATACCGTTCAATTCGAGCAGCTGACCGCTGCCACCCAGAACGCACTCAACGCGTTCGAAAATCTGAAGAGCGATTTCACCGACATCAAAGGAAAGATGAAGGCCGTCGAGGGCATCGATCAGGCCACGTTCACCAAGATGGCCAACGACATCGCCAAGGGCATCGACCTGGCCCAGAAGGCCGAAGCCGCAGCCAAGGCCGCCGAGGACGACAAGATCGCCCGCGACGCCCAGTTCAAGGCGATGGAGGAGAAGTATTCCCTCCTGGAGACCGCCCTCGCCCGCCCGATTTCGGTGTCGACCGAGAGCAAGGGTGATTCCGAGAAGGACTACCTCCAAAAGAGCACCGCCCTCTTCAACGAGTTCGCCCGCAAAGGCGCCGTGAAGGGCGAGGACTACACCGACTACCTGAAGCGCACCGAGACCAAGGAAGACGAAGCCCGCACCATGGCGCTGAAGGCGATGTCCGTCAACAGCGACCCGGACGGCGGTTACCTCGTCATCCCGACCCTCGGCGGCACCATCACCACGCTGGTCCGCGAGACCTCGCCGATGCGTCAGTTGTGCAGCGTCCAAGTGATCGGATCCGATTCGCTCGAGTTCATGCTCGACAACGATGAGGCCGGCGCCGGCTGGGTGGGTGAGACGCAGGCGCGTCCGGAGACCAATACTCCCCGCCTGAACAAGCTGGTCATCCCCGTCAACGAGATCTACGCGCAGCCCAAGGCGACGCAGAAACTCATCGACGACGCGGTGGTTGACATCGAGGCATGGCTTGCCCGCAAGGTCGCCGAAAGGTTCGCCCGCATGGAAAACACAGCGTTCATGGTGGGTGATGGCGTGGTGCAGCCTCGCGGCATCTTGACCTATCCGAACGGCACCACGGGTATGGCGGTTGAGCAGATCGTCACCGGGGCGGCTTCGGCCTTCTCCTATGACGGTTTGGTCAATCTCCAGTCGGCCTTAAAGGAAGAGTATCAGACCAACGCGTCCTGGCTGGTCAACCGTTTGGGCTTCGGCAATTTGCTGCTGCTGAAGGATCTGAACGGCACGCCGATCTTCAACATGCAGTACGACATGCGCGTCGGCCTCCAGCGTTCGATCCTCGGTGCTCCGCTCTACTTCGCCGCCGACATGCCCGTTGTTGCCGCGAGCGCCCTTGCGGCGGTCTACGGCGATTTCAAGGCGGCCTACCAGATCGTGGACCGCACCGGCGTCCGCGTCCTGCGCGATCCGTTCACCGACAAGCCCTTCGTGAAGTTCTACACCACGAAACGCGTGGGCGGGGCGCTGGTTAATGGCGAGGCTGTGAAGATCGCCCGCGTCGCGGCAAGCTAAGCCAGTCCACCACATGACGAACAAGGGGCGGCCTTGGTCGCCCCACTCTATTGAAAGGAATCTCCTATGCCTATTCGTTCTTCCCTCTACTCGGAGACCGGCGTCGTCCATCTCCTCTCTTCGGCGCCGCGCCAGGCGGACGCCAACTCCACCGGCATGGACCTGCGCGACGCGGACAGCGCCGCCCTGCTCTTCACCGTCGGGGCCAACGGCGACACCCTGTCGGGCTCGGTCTACATCGAGCTCGAAGTCGAGGAGTCCGACGACAACTCGACCTGGAACGACGTCGCCAACCTCGACCTGACCAACTACGCCACGGGCACGACCAACACGGGCACCGCGGCCAAGATCGTCGCCAACGCCGGGGCAGCGAACAGCTACCTGGTGGGCTATAAGGGCAACAAGCGCTACATCCGCGGCGTGGTCAACATCACCGGCACCCACACCACGGGCACCCCTGTCGGCGTGGTTGGCCTGCGCGGCAACAACCACTACCAGCCCGCGAACGTGAACACCTAACCGGAGTCGGGGCGGGATGACCGCCCCATCTCATCAAGGAGGATTTATGGAAACGAAATTGAAGACCTACAAGATGCTGGAGTCGACCCACGGCTCCCGCGACGGCCTGAAAGTCGAGATGTTCAAGAAGGGCGAGACCTACGAACTCGAAGACGATCTGGCCGTGCAGTTCTCTCACCTCGGCGTGGTTCAGGAAGTGAGCGGCAAGGCTGCGGGCAAGAACCCCGCCGAAAACCGCTCGACCAAGGTCAGTGGCCCAACGGAAACCAAAGTGACTGGCCCCGATTCCACCAAGGAAGGCGAAGCCGGCGTCGACCTCGACACCCAGCACATCGAAGAGCTGGTGGCCGTGGCCCGCGACAAGTACGGCCTGGACGTCGACTCGACCATGAGCGTCGAAGCGGTTAAAGCCGCCATCGAAGCGGCCGAGGCCGGCGAGGAAGTCGATACGGACGCGATCCCGAGCGACTCGAAGCCCGCCACGACCGAAGGCAAGAAGGCCGACAAGGCCAAAGGCAAGAAGTAGTCGATGTCCCGCAGCTCGCTCACCCTCGTCACACCCCCGGTCTCCGAGCCGGTGACGGTCGGCGAGGTGAAGTCGTGGCTGCGGATCGACGACAACTCCGAGGATGCGACGCTCGTCGCCCTCGTCACCACGGCCCGCATGGCCGCGGAAGAATATCTCAGGCGGTCGCTGATCACCCAGAGCTGGCGCATGACGCTGAACCCGGTCCGCAGCCGGGCGCTCGACGACCTGCCCGCCGGCGTCTACGACCTGCCGGTCAACTACTTCGACGGCGCATTGACTCCGAGCGTCGTGCTGCCGCGCGGCCCGATCCAGTCCGTCACCACCGTCACCACCTACGGGCTGGATGACGTCGGTACGATCTACGACCCCGTCGGCTACCGGCTCGACACCGGCTCGGGACGGCTGCTGCTGACCAACGGCGCCACCTGGCCCGGGAGCCTGCGCTCCTACGGGGCGGCGGACGTCGTCTACGTGGCCGGCTACGGCGCTCAAGCCAAGGACGTGCCCCAGCCCATCCGCACCGCCATCCTGATCCACATCGCCGGCCTCTACGAGCAGCGCGGCATGTGCGAGTCGTCGATGGACCTGCCGCCCGGAGCGAAGCAGCTCCTCAACCAATACCGCGTCGTGAGCCTCTGATGGAGACCATCAAGCCGACGATGCGGCCGACGATCGGCCAGCTTCGAAATCCTTTCGGCGTCGCCCTGCCCTGGTTCCCGCATCTCGCCCCGATGCTGCCCCTGAATTACGTGCCCTGCAACGGCCAAACGATCAACGACATCCGCTCGCCGCTGAACGGCATGACGCTGCCCAACCTGAACAACGGCAAGTTCCTCGTGGGCGGGGCGAACGCGGATTCCGGCGTGGCCGTCGGCTCGAACGAGGTGAAGCTCTCCGCCGCGAACATCCCGGCCGTGACGCTGACGGGCAACACGGGCTCGGCTTCGGCCGGCACGCCCTCTGGCACGGTTTCCGTCGCATCCGGCGGGGCGCACTCGCATACGGTGAACGACCCGGGCCACATGCACGGCGTTAAAGGCTCGGCGACCGGGCTTTTGACCGGCATCACCGGCCTGGCGGTCACTTCAGCCGGTTCCGGGACCGGCAACACGATTAGCGCCAACACGAACGTCACCGTCCAGTCGGGCGGCGACTATACCCACACCGGCGGTTTCGCCGGCACTGCCCTGCCCAACCACTCGCACTCCCTGAGCGTCACGCTCGGCTACGAGAGCCCTGCGGCGCTCGACAACCGGCCCGCCTCGGTGAGCGTGGTCTGGATCATGAGGATCAAATGAGCTGCTGCGACTACCTGCCCGCCACCTTCCGCAAGCGGCTTACGCTGCAGGCGAAGGGCCAGCCAGTATCGGACGGCCAGGGCGGCAGGGAAGAAACATGGGACGACGTCGTCACGGTCTCCGCCTCGCTCGACCCGGTGAAATCCTACGAACGCTACCAGGCGATGCAGATGCAGACGCCGGTCAGCCACAAGATCGTCATGCGCTACCGGCCCGACGTGACCACCGCGAGCCGGTTCAGGCTCGGCGACCGGATCTTCTGGGTGAAGGAAGTCATCAACCAGGGGGAGCAAAACCGCTATCTCACCATCAAAGCCATCGAAAGGTTAACCCATGCCTAACAACCTGAAATTCTCCACCGGCCTCCGCAACGCCCGCGCGGACGCCATCACGACCTACACCGCCGGCAGCGCCCTGCTGAAGATCTACACCGCCTCGCAGCCCGCAGACGCGAACACCGCGATCTCCTCGCAGACGCTGCTTTCGACGCTGACCTGCAACGCGACCTTCGCCCCCGGCGCTTCGGGCGGCGTGCTCACACTCAACGCCATCACCAGCGACACGAACGCGGCCGCGACCGGCACCGCGGCGTTTTTCCGCCTCTTCAAGTCGAACGGCACCACCGTCGTCTGCGACGGCACGGTCGGCACGTCCGGGAGCGACCTGAACATCAACACCACGAGCATCCAGGCGGGTGCGACCGTGGCGGTGACTTCGTTTACGTTCACCGAAGGCAATGCCTGATTAATCAAAGGCTTGGCCAATGTCAGCCATTACGAAAGAACACCCCTGCTGGCCCGGCCTGGAGGCCAACTTCGTCGTCTCTTGGATCATCAACGAACTCAAGGGCGGCCTGACGGCTCGCGGCCTCCACATCGTCCAATCGCCGATCACACCGAATCGCTTGCACGGGCTCCTCAAACTCCTATCGGGCGGCGTCATCTCGCACCGGACGGCGAAAGAGGTTCAGGAACTCATGTTCGACGATCCCCGGAGCGCCGAGGAACTGGTCGAGGATTTGGGTCTGGCGAAGATCGCCGATCGACAGGCTCTAACCAAGGTCGTCGATTCGATCCTGACGGCCAACCCGGCTCGCGTCTCCGAGTACCGCTCAGGCAAGGACAAGCTGTTGGGCTTCTTCGTCGGACAGGCCATGAAGGCAACGGACGGCAAGGCCGATCCGGAGGCGCTTCGCAGCATCCTGGCCGACCGATTGGCCTCGTAAAACACATATCGAAAACCACGGAAAGGAATCCGCCATGCCCAAGAACACCGCAGACAAGAAGTCGCTCTTCATCGCAGCCCTGAAAGTCGACGCCCCCAGCGTCGAGACCGTCACCGAGAACCGCTTCCGCGTCGGCAACAACGAGTATCAGGTCTGGACCGAGGAAGAAGCCGCCGAATACGGCTATCTGTCCGGCGGCATCGCCACGAAGGACGCCGA
The DNA here is from genome assembly GCF_037189685.1 of Phenylobacterium sp. Lineage (GTDB taxonomy): Bacteria > Pseudomonadota > Alphaproteobacteria > Caulobacterales > Caulobacteraceae > Phenylobacterium. Next base: position 22,495 of record NZ_JBBCIT010000020.1, read on the forward strand.
ACACCTCGTCTACCGCATCTTCTAGCCCATGCCCGGCGAGCAGTTCGCAAACCTCGCCCAGACGACGCTCAACGGGTCGATCAACAACTCCGTCACCAGCCTGACCGTCGCCTCGGCCTCCGGCTTTCCGGCCACGGGCAACTTCCGGATCATCGTCGATTCGGAGATCATGCTGGTCACCGCCGTCAGCGGCGCCAACTTCACCGTCACGCGCGGCTACGAGTCGAGCACGGCGGCGAGCCACGCGTCCGGCGTGAACGTCACGCTGATCATCACGGCGGGGATCGCCCGCACCTTCAACCGGGCGGCCACCCGCCAGGTCGACGCCCGCGATTTCGGCGTCGTCATGGACTGCCGCAGGGTCGACGACATCACCGCATCCTCGGGCGGCACGACGATCACCAGCGGCACCGCGGCCTTCACCTCGGCCGACGTGGGCAAGGTGATCAACATCTACGACCGGGTGAACAACAACTACATCGCCCGCACGACCATCGCCAGCGTGACCAACAGCTCCGTGGCGGCACTGACGGCGACCGCCTCGAACTCCGCCACCTCGGGCAACGCCATCGCCTACATCGGCACCGACAACGCGTCCAAGATCAACGACGCCTTCACGGCGGCGGGCAACCTCGTGGACAGCACGGCCATCGACGACAACCAACCACTGGGCAACTCCCGCGTGACGGTCGTCTTTCCGGTCGACCCGGACTATCCCGACCGCTGCTGCCTGTTCGCAAGCCAGCTCAGCGTCCCCACCAACGTGGGCATCGACGCCGACGTCCTGATGGTTTCCACGGTCGGCACGGCGAACAACAACACCAACGGCCAGGCGAACCGCACCTGGAGCATCGTCGGAGCCCCCGGGGCCTTCATCCGCAACCTGCGCTTGGACCTGTGCTACGGCATGGGGATCAAGATCGGCACCAACGCCACCCAATCGCAGACCGAGATCGGCTGCCTCGAGATCTGGAGCGGCGGCGGGAACTACGACGGCACCAAGACGCCGAAAAGCCAGATCGGCCTCCAGCTTCTCGGGAACGACTACTTCGTCAACCGCTATTGGGTGAAGGGCTCGAACATCGGCCTGGACCTCTTCCAGTGCAACGACGTCATGATGAACCACGTCTTCCTGATCGGCTGCAGCTCGGGCGTCGTCCTGGCGGGCTGCGAGGAGATCCAGTGCGCGAACTCCCAGTTCGACACCTGTTCCTACACGGCCATGCAGGTCGACTCGTCGCACGGCGTGCGATGGAACGGCCACGCCTTCTCGATCAACACGACCTCGCTGACATCGGGCCTCCACCTCGGCCAGAATGACGGCACGAACGCCCTGCGCAATTTCATCGGCAACTTCTCCTTCAATCGAAGCGGCGGTGACGCTGTCGTCATCGGCAACGTGACTGACTGCAAGCTCGACCTGAACCTCTCCAACGCGGGCATCTTCAACGGCTCCGGCGCGGCGATCACAAACGCGATCAAGTTCGCCACCTACACGCCGACCGGCCAGCTCCTGATCAACGCGAACATCGACGCGGGCATCACGACCACGAGCGGCACGGTCTACGGGACGCTGATGCTGAATCACGCCAACCAGCTCATGGCGGTCAACCGCATCGTGCTGGCGGGCAAGACGGCGAACTTCACGGCCGTCATCCCGGCCAACTGCTACATCATCGACGTCTTCATCCGCAACACCACGGCCAGCGCCATCACCGGCAACCTCAAGGTGGGAACGACCTCGGGCGCCACCGACGTGATCTCGTCACAGGCGGTGGCGGGCAACGCCCTGCTGATGGTCACGAACGCAGCCCTGCTTAAGCGGGTCTTCAGCGTATCGGCGGCCCAGACGCTCTACTTCCAGGCCATCACCGCGTGGAACAGCGCCAACATCACCGTGGAGATCGTCTACGGCAACCTGTAGAGGAGCCCCGCAGTGATCTTCAACTCGATGTACGGCAACTCGCCGTACGGCCAGATCCAGCCCGGCGCGGTCATCCCGTTCGGCCTGGTCACGGCGGCTGCGGCGGTGACGACCGGGAATGCTTCGGCATCCGGAACGGCTTCCGAGCGGTTCACCGGCTCCGGCGCGGTTACGACGGGCAACGCCTCGGCGGCTGCGACCGGCTGGGCCACGGCATACGCCTCTGGCGCGGTCACGACGGGAAATGCAGCGGCATCCGGTGCGGCTTCCGAGCGTTTCGTCGCCTCAGGTTCGCTCACCACGGCGAACACCTCCGCTTCCGGCTCAGGCTGGATGCAGGGCATCGCATCGGGCGCGGTCACGACGGCGGACAGCACGGCCACAGGTTCGGCCAGCCAGCGATTCATCGCGGCGGGTGCGGCCAACACAGGAAACGCGGCGGCCTCGGGCACCGCGACGGAAAGATTCAGCGGCGCAGGAGCCGCAACCACCGGGCCTGCCCAGGCTTCGGCCTCGGGATGGGCTACCGCTTACGCGGCGGGCTCCTTGACGACCGGCAACGCCACCGCGAGCGGCACGGCCAGGGAGACATTCACCGGCACGGTTTCGGTCACCACCCAGGTCGCATCGGTCGACGCGGACGCCAGTTACGTGGCCCCGCAGGAGATCGGCGGGGCGGCGGACGTCATCACGGCGAACACGACGGCTTCGGGAACTGCGGCGGAGAGATTCATCGGCACGGGCTCGGTTTCGACCGGGAATACCGCAGCAACGGCTTCAAGCTGGGCGCAGGCCTTCGCCAGCGCGGCGGTCACGACGGGTAACGCGGCGGCATCAGCTTCCGGTACAGAGAGTTTCACGGCGACAGGCTCGCCGACCACGGCGAATACGACGGTCGCGGCCTCCGCCACGCAGACGCTCAAGGGCACGGCGGCGATCACGACGGCCCCAGTCACGGCTTCGGCCACGGCCATCGAGCGGTTCATCGGCTCGGCGGCGGTCACGACGCAACCTGCGGCAAGTCAGGCCGTCGCGGAGCAGCAGAACTCGGGCGGCGGCTCGGTTACGACAGGCAACGCCACGGCCCAAGGTGCAGCGGCCCTCCGATTCGAGGGCGAGGCGGCACCGACCACCGGAAACGCCTCCGCATCGGCGTCCGGCAAGCAGACATTCCAGGCCACGGCCCAGCCCCTCACGGACGACGTTGAGGCTGAAGGCCAGGCCACCACCATCACGACCGCCTCCGCCTCCCTGGCGACGAACGGCGCCACGGCATCGGCCATCGGCCTCACGCTCTCGGCGGACGGCCCGCCCACGGCCTATGCGGCGATCGTCACGGCGAATGCTGCGGCCATCGGCACGGCCTGGGGCCTGCGAGTCACCGGCAGGAACCGCCTGAAGGTGCCCGCCGAGGACCGGACGCTGGTCATAAAGAGAAAACGAGCGAGGCGCTAATGTTCTACATCCAGTACAACGAAGACGGCTACATCACCGCCACCGTCACCGCGTCCCAAGCGCCGCTAAGGAAAGCTCAGATCGAGCTGCCCGAGCCGATCGACGTGACCGGGCTGATGGTCGACGTGGAGACCGGCGAGTTGATCCCAGCGCCCGAAGGCGAAGACTAGCCGATGTGCGTACGACCGACGATCGGGCCTGACGCATGACGGCGCCGGCATTCCGCTCGGTCGGCACGCTGGGCGAGAGCGCGAGCGGCACGACCGTCACGCCGGGAGCCCCGTCAGGAGCCGCCGACGGCGACGTCCTGATCCTCGCCAGCTTCTCGCACGCCGACAGCGACACGGCCCACACGTTATCGGCCAACGCCACCGGCTGGACGAAATTCGTCGACGTCGTCTACGACGCAGGCACTTCCGGCAAGAACTGGGCCTTCTGGTGGTATCGAGTCAGCGGCACCGTGCCGACGATGCCCACCGTCAGCCAGTCCGACCCCGACACGGGACTCTACGCGCAAGTCGCCGCCTACTCAGGCGTTAAGACAAGCGGCACGCCCTACGAGGGCCTGAGCAACTCCGGACGCCAATCGAACGCCACGATGACCGGGCGGGCCGTCACCACGACCGGCGGCGACCGCCTGGTGGTCAACGTCTTCAGCGAAGGCGACGACGTCACAAGCACCCCGGCCTCCGGATGGACCGAAGACGCCGAAACGGGAACCGCCACGGGCGACGACGCCCTGTTCGCATGGGACAGCATCGTCAGGGCGACGGCGGGCACCGAGGGCGCTCCTACCCGCAGCGTCGGCGCGGCGAAGACCTACCTGACGGCAGGATTCGCGCTGATACCAGCCGTAGGCGGCGGACCGACGGGCTACCTGGGCAGCGGCAACGTCCAGTTTGTCTCAATCACGATACCATTCAGCGGAACCTCTGCGACTGCCACCATCAACGCGGTGGGGAGCACGGCGATAATTCTCTCGCTGGGGTGGGAGGGCACGCAGGCCAACAACCCGAGCTTCGGCGAAGGCCGGGTCACGCTGACCAACTCTACGACGGTCACGGCGACCCGCACCACTTCCTCGGCGTCGAACACCTGCATCGTAAAATGCGTCGTGATCGACGCCACGACCAATCTGGTCAAGAGCGCCCAGTTCAAGACCATCTCGCTCTCGTCGACCGACCTGAGCAACACCACCACGATCGACCCTGTGGACGCCAACACCAGCGTGCTCCACTGCCTGGGTTGGAACGTGGCCGGTTCGAGCAACAACTACAAGATCCAGCACCATGCGCTGAGCTATTCCGGCACCACGGTCACGGCGACGCGTCAATCATCCGGGCAGGCCGCCGTCGTCGGCTTCGTGATGATCGAATTCGAGCCGACCGCGCTGAACAGCAACGTCCAGTCCTACTCCAAGTCCTGGACGAACAGCTCCACTTCGACGACTCAGGCCATCAGCAGCGTCGATCCGGACAAGTCCATCCTGATCTGGGCGGGCGATTACGCGAACGATACGACGTCACCATCGACCGCGATGCAGAAGGCGGTGCTGACCAACGGCACCACGGTGACTATCGACACGAACAGCAGCGGATCCATCGCCTGCCTCTACAATTTCTTCGTCGTCGAGTTCGCCTCGGGCGTGCTCAACGGCCCCGTGCAGAGGAGCACGACCACCCTCTCCGGGGTGAACAGCAACACATCGACGATCAATTCCGTCGACACGACGAAAGCGGGGATGACGTTCCTGCGCAACACGTCGAACGCCGCGACCGGCTTCATCAACAACGTGCGGTCGGACGTCACGCTGACGAACGGCACCACGGTGACCTCGAGCCGCAGCGGGGTGACGTCCAACGTCGCCACCTCGTGGGAAGTGTTCGAGTTCTCGTCGGGGGCTTCCCCGATTACGGGCACCGCATCCGTCACGACCGACAACGCTTCCGCGGTCGGCTCGGCGGCGCAGATTTTCACCGGCGCGGGTTCGGTCTCGACGGGCGACGCCTCGGCTTCCGGCTCGGCGACCGAGACGTTCACCGGCTCGACCTCGGTCACGACGGGAAATGCCTCGGCCGCGGGTTCGGCGGTGGAGATTTTCACCGGAACGGCATCAGTAGTTACTGGGAGCACGACCGCTACCGGCTCAGCCACGGTGACGGCAAATGTCACCGGCACGGCCTCGGTCACGACAGCCAACGCCACCGCATCGGGCTCCGCCGCAGAGCGATTCATCGCCTCCGGCTCGGTGAGCACCGCGAATACGACGGCATCCGGTTCCGCCACCACGACCGGAAGCGTGACAGGCACCGTCGCCGTCACCACCGCCCCGGCCACGGCCTCGGGCGCAGCACGCGAGATCTTCTCGGCCAGCGGCGCGGTCACCACCGCAAACACGACGGCCAGCGGCCTGGCGAGGGAGATTTTCACCGGCTCCGCTTCGGTGACGACCGCGCCCGCGACGGCTTCCGGCGTCGCCCGCGAGATATTCGCTGGATCGGCGTCAACGACCACAGGCAACGTGACCGCTTCCGGTTCGGCGAGCGAGCGCTTCATCGCCACCGTTGCCGCGACGACGGACGCAGCCGCAGCCTCCGGCACAGCTACGGTCACGAACAGCGCCCAGATGGTCACCGGCACGGCGGCCGTCACAACCGAAGATGCGACTGCCACAGGAAGCGCCTTCGCCCTGCTGCAGGGCTTCGAGGAGGTGTTCTACATCCCCGCCGACGACCGCACCTACCGCGTACCCGCCGACCTTTAACGAGAGACGAGATGACGATCTACACCAAGGATTACGTGAAAGACCCGGTGGCCCTGAAGGACTACACGCAGGACTGGAGCGACTGGCTCGGCGCCGACACCATCGTCGCCTCGAGCTGGGAGATCCCGGCCGGCATGACCAAGGTCACCGACAACATCGACGGCACCGCCAAGGCCACCGTGATCTGGCTCACCGGAGGCGCGATCCCCGTCGACTACGAATGCTTCAACACGATCGTCACCGCGGGCGGCAGAACCGAACGCGCCATGATCAAGATCCAGGTCCGGTAGATGGAGTTCAGCGTCAAGATCGAGGGGCTTGAGAAGCTCGACATGGCCGCGAGGCACGTCCAGCAGAACGTCCAGGCCGAACTGAAGAAGGCTCTCTACGTCTCGGCCCAGAAGGTCGACGCTGAGGCTAAGAAATCCATCGTCTCCGGCCAGAAGTCGGGCCGCATCTACCGCCGCCGCAGCGTCTTGCATCAGGCTTCCGCGCCCGGACAGGCCCCGGCCTCCGACACCGGCAGGCTGGTCAACTCCATCACCTCGGGCCTGAACCCCGGCAAGCTCGAATCCTTCGTGGTCGCCGGGCGCGGGTTGGTCAAGTACGCCCGTATGCTCGAACACGGCACCATCAAGATGGCCGCCCGCCCGTTCATGTTCCCGGCGCTGGAAAAATCGAAGGCCTGGATCGCCGAACGGCTCCAGAGGGCGGTTCGCGCCGCCATCGCCAAGGGCGGCCAATGAGCCCCGGCAACGCGGTGCAGGCCGCGATCTATCAGAGGCTCTCGGGCTACTCGGCCCTGACTTCGCTGGTCCAAGGCGTCTATGACTTCGTGCCGGAAGATGCGCAGCCGCCGTTCGTCGTCATCGGCGACGACACGCTCACCACCTCGGACGACAAGACGGCGAACGCCTGGGAAGCCACGCTGACCATCCACGCCTGGGACTTCGAACGGACCGGCCGCAAGTCGGTGAAGTCGATCCTATCGGCCATCTACGACGCACTGCACCGGCAAGAGGCGAGCCTTACGGTGGCGGGCTTCACGCTGGTCGAGATCGTCCACGAGTTCGAGCAGACGTTCCAGGACGCGGGCGTCGAGGGCCAGAACGACCGCTATTACCACGGCGTGCAGCGATATCGCGCGCTGATCGAGGCAAATTAACAAACCAACCAAGGCCAAGGAGGGCCAAACACACATGGCAGCGAATCAACCACAACGCGGACGGAAGATGCTCATCTACATCGGCGACGTGGCCGACGGCGTGCAGCTCGGCGGCCTGCGCACCACGACCTTCACCATGAACAACAGCCTGACCGACGTCAGCACCAAGGACACGGACGGCTGGCGCGAGCTGCTGGAGGACGGCAGCCTGAAATTCATCACCCTGAGCGGCGACGGCATCTTCAAGGACTCCAGCTCCGACGAGACCATCCGAGGCTATGTGTTCGCCAACTCGATCAACCCTTTCGGCATCAAGTTCGACAACGGCGACGTCATCGAGGGCGACTTCCAGATCACGGCGTACTCCCGCACCGGCGGGTATGAAGGCGCCGAGACCTACAGCATCACGATGGAATCGACCGGCATCCCCGTATTCACCCCAGCCTCGTAAGGAGCATCCATGAAACAGCTACTCGCCTTCCTCGCACTCTCCGCCCTGCCGCTTTCGGCGCACGCGGCCGCCCTGACCCCGCAGATCATGAGCATGAACGGCATCGCCCCCACCTACAACGCGGCCAACTCCGGCGGCGACACGTTCCTGAACGACGGCCGCACCTACGTCCACATCAAGAACGGCTCGGGCGGCAGCCTGACCGTCACCTTCGCATCGGTGGCGAGCTACACCGACAACGCCCTGGGGACGATCACGCTGTCCAACCTGGCGGTGGCGGTCCCGGCAGGCGCCGAGCGCATCGTGGGCTTCTTCCCCCTGGCCCGCTTCAACGACGTGAACGGCCGAGTGAGCATGACCTACTCGGGCGTGACCTCGCTCACGGTCGCCGTGGTCCGCGCCGGTAAGGCGTACCAATAATGGCCTTCGACCCCGCAAAGCCCCGCCATGCGCTCCCGCTGGCGGGCGAAACCTACGAACTGATCGGCAGCTTCGAGCTGATCGAGGCGGTGGAGTACGCCATGAAGGAGGGCGTCGGCAAGATCGCCGTGTCCGTCGTCGACGGGATGCCCAGCCATGACCTGGCGAGGCTCCTCTCGGCCATCATGACCGCCAGCGGCCACAAGCTGAGCCAGAAAGAAGCCGCCGACATCCTCTGGAACGACGTGGGCCTGAGCGGCGACGAGAACAACCTGCTGCGCCTGCACCTCTACTCGTTCCTGAAGATCTGCCTCTCCCGCCCTGCGGACAGGGAGGCGACCGCGAAGGAAATGGGGGAGATGCTCGGGGAGCTGAAAGCACTGGCGGCCTCCCCTGGAAAGACTACAAGCGATTCTGCCTAGGCGTGCTCCAGTGGAGCCCCCGGGAATTCTGGGCGGCCAGCCCGTGGGACGTCATGGATGCGCATGACGGCTGGGCGCTGGCCAACGGGATCAAGAAAGAAGACTCCAAGTGCGGCCTGACCGCCGACGAAGTGGAAGAACTCAAACGAATGATGGAAGAGCATGGCTGATCTCGGCGAACTCGTAGTCCGCATCCGGGCCGACGCAACGCAGCTCGAACAGGAGATGAAGAAGGCCAACGGCGTCGTCCAGCAGAGCGCCAACGGCATCAAATCCGAGATGTCCGCCGTCGGCACGGCCATCAAGAGCTACCTCGGCGTGCAGACCGTACGCACCGTGATCCAGCTCACCGATTCCTGGACCATGATGCAGGGCAAGCTGAAGATGGTCACGAGCGGCACCGCCGACCTGGCCAACACCAGCGAGCGGCTGTTCAAAATCGCGCAGGAGACGCGGGCCGACCTCGGCGCCACCGCGACGCTCTACCAGCGCGTGGCACTCGCCGCCAACCGGCTGGGGATTGAGCAGGAGCAGATATTCCTGTTCACCGAGCAGCTCAACAAGCAGCTCGTGCTGGGCGGCCTGTCCTCCGCCGAGGCGGCTTCGGGCGTCCTGCAGCTCACCCAGGCGATCTCCAAGGGCGTGCTCAACGGCGACGAATTCCGCACCGTGCTGGAGACGATGCCGCTGGTCATGGAAGCCCTGGAGAAGCAGACCGGCAGGACGCGCGGCGAGCTGCTCAAGATGAGCGAGGACGGCAAGCTCACGGCCGACCTGATCGTCGAGGCCATCAACGGGATGGCCGACAAGACGAACCAGCGCTTCTCCGACATGCCGCAGACCTTCGACCAGGCGCTGCAGAAGCTGGAGAACAGCTTCACCAAGTTCCTCGGCGAGAATTCGCTGATTACCTCCTACGTTGCCAACCTCGGCCACGGGCTGGAGGGGATCACCAAGATCATCGGCGACATCGGCAACGGGCTCGGCTACGTCAGCCAGTCCCTCGCCGCCGCCGGCATCGAAGTCGGCGCGCGGGCGGGCTACATCGACCGCGACGTGGCCGACGAGGCCCTGCTGGGCGACCGGACGCCGCTCAAGATCGACGTGCCCAACACCAACGGCAAGAAGCCGAGGCCCTCGAGAAGCGGCAGTGGAAAGAGCGAGGCGAAACAGATCGCCGAGGATTACGACAAGGCGGGCGATGCGCTCGAAAACTACCTGAACAAGCTCCGCCAGGAAGGCGAGTTGGCCGGCCTTTCGGGCAAGGCCCTGGAAGAGCGCCGCGCCATCCTGGAGGCCAACGCCATCGCCATGCGCGAAAACACCCTGCTCTCGCCCGAGATGCAGGCCCAGATCGTCGCCGAGGTGGACGCCACCTACGACCTCAAGGAAGCCCAGGACAAGCTCAGGAAGTCGCAGGAAGAAGCGGCGGAGACCGCCCGCGAATGGCGCAAGGAGCTTACCGACGGTTTGACCGACGCCATCCTGCACTTCGACTCGGCTCGCGACGCCGCCAAGCGGTTCTTCGAGGAGATCGCCTCGCAGATCCTGAAGAAACAAGTCACCGGCCCGCTGGTGGATTCACTCTTGGGGGTGGGTGGCTCCAGTGGCCTGCTGGGCGGACTTTTCGGCGGCGGCCTCAGCCGGGTCACCGACAACGCCGGGGCGTATCTCGGGTTGAATCCGAGTTATGGTCCCGCTATGCAGGGCTTCGCAAACGGCGGCAATCCGCCCGTGGGCGTGCCTTCCATCGTGGGCGAGCGCGGCCCGGAGATCATCGTGCCCAAGACGGCGAGCACCGTCCTGCCCAACGGGGTGGGGATGGGGGTCACCGTCATCCAGAACAACACCTTCACCGGCGGCGTAACCCACCAGGATCTGGCCCGGGCCCTGCCAGCGGTGGCGGAGGCCGCCAAGAACGGCGTCTTCGCCGAGATTCAACGCGGGGGCTCTGCCTCCAGGATGGTCGGTAAAAGAGCATGACGAACTACACCATGCCGACCCGGCCCGGCTTCCGGAGCGCGGACTTCTACCTCGAAACGAACACCGGCATCTACCAGAGCCCCGTCAACAAGGCCGTGCAGCGCATGGAGCGCAGCGGTGCCCTGTGGCAGGCCGTCTACACCCTGCCGGCCATGAAGCGAGCCGACGCCATGGTCTGGAAGGCCTTCTTCCTGAAACTCAAAGGCCGGGTCCACACCTTCTCGGCCTACGACCCCGAATGCGCGCAACCGCGAGGCGTCGCCACCGGCACGCCGCTGGTCAAAGGGGCCGGGCAGACCGGCAACACGCTGCTGATCGACGGCTGCACCGCCAGCACCTTCGGCTGGCTCATGGCGGGCGATTACTTTTCATGCGAAGGGCAGTTGCACCAGCTCACGCAGGATGCGGACACCAACGGCAGCGGCGAAACCACGCTCGTATTCGAGCCGCCGCGTCGCTCCAGCCCGGCGGACAACGCCGCGATCGTCACCGACAAGCCGAGCTGCAAGATGATCATGCTCGACGACTCGACCGGCTCATGGCCGAGCGACGCGATGGGCGTCTATCAGGAGAAGACGTTCACGGCGATGGAAGTGATCTCGTAGGTGGCTGCGGCTGCCGATAGACGAAGGAACCTTTGAAATCGTCCCCCAGGGAGCGGCCAGTCCCCATTTGCGGCATATCGCCGTGTCTTATTCGCGTAGAAACGCTGGCCCCTAGCTGGTTCTTGTCTCCCAGGCGTGCTCTCCACGCCGCCGCAGCCACGCCTCAACCATTAACACATCGATATTTTTAGTCAACCATGGCCCGTGACCTAACAAGCTCTGACAAAACCCGGTCCAACTACATACATTCGTGGTGGAGGATACGGAAGCAGATCACACTGGCAGCGAGTGTCGTCCAGGCGTCGACGATCACCCCCAGCCGGTCATACCTCACCCGCAGCCGCCGCAGG
>NZ_JBBCIT010000021.1:0-125533 GCF_037189685.1 Phenylobacterium sp.
CGATTCCGCGCCTTTCCGCGTCTTCCGCGGTTCACATGACGGAGTCTCCGCTCGCGCGGAGGCTCGGGAATGGCCCGCCCCGTTCGTGTTTTTCGTGTGGGTTCGCGGCCGAATCCCAAACCGGACTCGCGCCCGTTCCGCGACGCCCCATTGACGACACGGTCGCGGCATTGGCTCTGGAGTCATGGCGCTCCGATTCCTCCTCGCGATTCTCCTCCTGCTGGCCGCGCCCGCGGCGGCCGTGGCGCAGTATGGGCCGGGCGTGCCAGCGGTGGTGGACAAGGCGCGGTCCGCGATGGGCGGGTCGGCCGCCTGGGCCGGCGTGCGGGGATTCCACGAGACCGGCGCGGAGGGCGGCCAGCCCTATCAGCGCTGGATCGACACGCTGCGCTACGGCGAGCGCACCGAGGTGGGGACGGGGCCGCAGCAGTTCGTGCAGGGCTACAACGGCTACGGCGCCTGGTGGCAGCCGTTCGGGCGCGCGCGGCCGCCAGGCTCGGACGCCGAGCTGATGGCCCGCGCGCGGTCCGAGGCGTTCTTCGGCGCCTATGGCTACCTGTTCCCGGGACGGTTCGACTTCCGCAGCACCTATCTCGGCGTGCGTCCCAGCGGCGGCAAGTCGTTCGACGTGGTCCGGGTGCATCCCGAGGCGGGCGCGCCGCGAGAGGTCTGGTTCGACCGGGCCACCGGCCTGCCGGGCCGCATGGTCGAGGGCCGCGGCGGCGAAACCCTGACGCTGGAGTTCGGGGATTATCGCCGGGTCGGGCGCCTGATGCTCCCGTTCCTGGTGACCGCCACGGGCGCGGGCCGGCCGAAACCCGTGGAACGCCGCCTGGAGAAGATCGAAGCCGTCACGCCGGACCGGGCGCTGTTCAGCCTGCCGCGATAGGCCGCCCTACCCCCGCGCCGCCAGGGCCCGCGCGACCACGGGGGCCAGGCGGGCGGCGATGATCGCGGCGCCGCGGGCGTTGGGATGGATGCCGTCGGCCTGGTTCAGCGCCGGCTGGCGGGCCACGCCGTCCAGAAGGTTCGGATAGAGGGTCACCCCGTGGGCGCGGGCCACGGCCGGGAAGACGGCGTTGAAGTCGCGGGCGTAGCCGCCGCCGATCTGGGCCGGCGCGTCGATCCCCGCGAGCACCACACCGACGCCGCGGCCCTTCAGCTTCCGGACGATGCCGTCGAGGTTGGCGCGGGTCCGCCGAGGGTCCAGGCCCTGGAGCAGGTCGTTGGCGCCCAGGGCGATGACGGCGACGTCGGTGTCCTTGCGCACGCTGAAGTCCACGCGGGCGAGACCGCCGGCCGTGGTGTCGCCCGAGACGCCCGCGCCCCGGACCACGGCGTTCGCGCCCAGGCGCACGAGGGCCGCCTGGAGCCGGGCCGGCAAGGCGGCCTGGGCCGGCAGGCCGTAGCCGGCCGTGATCGAGTCGCCCAGCAAGGTGACGACGCGCGGACCCGGGACGACGCGCGGGCCGGGCTGACGGTTGGCGGGCTGCGCCAGGGCTGGCCCGGCGGCGAGGAAGAGCGGAACCGCGAGAAGCGCGCGGCGGCTGGGTCTTGGCTCGGCCATGATCGTCCTATGTAAGAGAAGCCCGATACGCACAACGTTCCCGCAAGCCGCCGAACCGAGGACCGCCTTGACCGACACGCCGCCGCTCGCCCTCGACGACGTGAGCCTGACCCTGCCCTCCGCGGCGGGGCCGGTGGAGATCCTGCGGGGCCTGTCCCTGACTCTGGCGCACGGCGAACGTATGGCGCTGGTGGGGCCTTCGGGGTCGGGCAAGAGCTCGCTGATCGCCGTGGCCGCCGGCCTGGAGCGCCCGACGGCGGGGACCGTACGACTGTTCGGACAGGACCTGGGCCGGCTGGACGAGGACGGCCGCGCCCGGCTGCGGCGCGGGCGGGTGGGCCTGGTCTTCCAGGCGTTCCACCTGCTGCCCAACATGACCGCCGAGGAGAACGTGGCCGCGCCGATGGAGATCGCCCGCCGCCCCGACGCCATGGCCGAGGCGCGCGCATGGCTGGACCGCGTGGGGCTGGGCGCCCGCCTGAGGCACTATCCGCACCAGCTTTCCGGCGGCGAGCAACAGCGCGTCGCCCTGGCCCGGGCGCTGGCGCCCAGCCCGGCGCTGATCTTCGCCGACGAGCCCACCGGCAACCTGGACTCGAAGAACGCCCGCCATGTGGCCGACCTGCTGTTTGAGCTGGTGGAGCACACCGGCGCAGCGCTGCTGATGGTCACCCACGACCCCGCCCTGGCCCACCGGGCGCAGCGGGTCGTCACCCTGCGCGACGGACGGCCAGAGGCCGCCGCGGAGGCGGCGTGATCCCGTTGTGGATGCGGTTCGCCGGCCGGGAGCTGCGCAGCGGGGTCAAGGGCTTCCGCATCTTCCTGGCCTGCCTGGCGCTGGGCGTCGCCGCCATCGCCGCGGCCAGCTCGACCGCCGAGGCGTTCCGGCAGGGGCTGGCCGCCGAGGCGCGTCAGATCCTGGGCGGCGACCTTTCGGTGTCGCGGGGGCAGACGCGCTTCACCCCGAGGGAGCGGGCGCTCTTCGACCGGCTGGGCCGCGTGAGCGTGGCCGTCGCGGTCCAGGCGATGAGCGAGGCGCCGAGCGGCGAGCGGCGGCTGGTGGAGTTCCGCGGCGTGGATGCGGCCTATCCGCTGGCGGGCGCCGTGACGATCGAGGGCGCGCCGTCGCTGGCCGCCGCACTGGCCAGGCAGGACGAAACCGGAGGCCCGGCGGTGTGGGGCGCGGCGGTGGAACAGGCGCTGCTGGAGCGGCTGAACCTGAAGCTGGGCGACCGCTTCCTGGTGGGCAACGTCACCCTGCAGGCGACGGCGATCCTCGAGACGGAGCCCGATAGGCTGGCGCGCGGCTTCGCCCTGGGACCGCGCGTGCTGGCGCAGACCGGCGCGCTGGAGTCGGGGGGATTCCTGACGGCCGGCCTGCCGTTCGCCCAGACGGCGCGGATCGCGCTGGCCCCGGGCGTCCCGCTGGACGAGGCCAAGGCCGAGATCGCGAAGGCGATGAAGGGCGTCTACCGCGTCCGCGACCGCAACGACGCCGCGCCGGGCGTCAGCCGGATGATCGACCAGCTCGAATATTTCCTGGGCTTCATCGGCCTGGCGTCCCTGGTGGCGGGCGGGCTCGGGGTGTTCGGCGCGGTCAGCGCCTATGTGGACGGCCGCAAGTCCGCGATCGCGACCCTCAAGGCCCTGGGCGCCGACAGCGCCCTGATCCGCAACACATACCTGGCCCAGATCGGCCTCCTGGCGCTGGCCGGCGTGACCATCGGCCTGGCGACGGGCGCCGCCACGCCGCTCGTGCTGGGCGCGGCGATCCAGGCGCAGCTTCCGGTCCCGGCCCTGTTCGCCATCTATCCCGCCCCGCTCCTGAAGGCCGCGGCGTTCGGCCTGCTCTCGGCGGCGGCCTTCGCGCTGGCGCCCCTGGCGCGGGCAAGGACCACGCCGCCGGCCAGCCTGTTCCGCAGCGACCTGTCGGGCCGCCTCCGCCCGGGCCCGGAGCTGATCGCCGCCGGCCTGGCTGCGGCCGGGCTTGGCGCGCTGGCCGTCGTGACCGCGCCCACCCCGTTCGCCGCCGGCGTCATGATCGGCGGCGTGGCGGCGGCCTTCCTCGTGCTCTGGGCCTTCGGCTGGGCGGCGGCGGCGCTGGCCGGACGGGTGCGGGGCGGCGCGCGGGGCGCGATGCGCATCGCGCTGGCCAACCTGGCCGGGCCGCGCTCGGCCGCCCGGACGGCGGCGCCGGCGATCGGCCTGGGCGTGGCGCTGCTGGCGGCCGTGGTCCTGATCCAGTCCAGCCTGCTGGCCCAGATCTCCAGCATCGCGCCCCAAACGGCGCCGGCCCTGGTCTTCACCCAGATCCCCGGCGAGCGCGCGGCCGCCTTCGACGCCGAGTTCGCCCGCGCCTATGGCCGGCGTCCGACCGCCGACACCTATCTGCGCGCGCCCTACTTCACCGGCCGGATCACCGCCGTGCGCGGCGAGCCCGTCACGCCCG
The DNA here is from genome assembly GCF_037189685.1 of Phenylobacterium sp. Classification (GTDB taxonomy): domain Bacteria; phylum Pseudomonadota; class Alphaproteobacteria; order Caulobacterales; family Caulobacteraceae; genus Phenylobacterium. The sequence continues at coordinate 4,017 of NZ_JBBCIT010000021.1, forward strand.
AGCGCGTGCCGGCGAACGTCCGCTGGGCCTACGACAACGACGTGACCCTCTCGGCCATCGGCCCCGAACCGCCCAACGCCAACATCCTGAGCGGGCGCTGGTGGCCGGCGGACCATGACGGGCCGCCCTTGCTGGCCATGTCGAAGGAACCGGCGCGCGGCATGAACCTGAAGGTCGGCGACAAGGTCACCCTGTCGGTCCTGGGGGCCGAGATCGAGACGACCCTGGCCGTGATCCGCGACGTGGATTTCGGCAGCTTCGGCGCCAGCTTCCCGCTCATCGTCACCCCGGCCGCGCTGGAAGGCGCGGCGCCCCGGCACGTGGCCATCGCCAAGGCCAGCCGCGACGAGGAACAGCGCATCGTCCGCGCCCTGGGCCAGAGCTTCCCGGAGGTGAACGTGATCTCGGTCCGCGAACAGCTCGAGGCGGCGACCGAGCTGTTCGACCAGGTGGCCCTGGCCGTCCGGGGCGCTGCGGCCGTGGCGCTCATGGCGGCCCTGCTGGTGCTGGCCGGCGCCATCGCGGCGCGGGCTCAGGAGCGGACACGCGAAGCGGCGACGCTGAAGGTGCTCGGCGCCTCGCGCGCCCAGGTCCTGGCGGCCTATGTCCTCGAATACGGCCTGGTGGGCCTCATCGCCGGGGCGGCGGGCGTGGCGCTGGGGTATGCCGCCGCCTGGCCGGTCGTGACGCAGGTGTTCGAGGCGACGTGGAGCGTGGACTGGGGCGGCGTGGCGGCGCTGCTGGCCGGCGCGGCCGCCCTGGCCGGCGCCGGCGGCCTGCTCGCCTCGTTCCAGGCGCTCTCGAAGCGACCAGCCGCCGCCCTGCGCGGCGCGTAGGCGCCGTAGGGGAATTCCGCTCGCCCGGCGGGCGCAAGGCATGGCGCAGGACCGCAGCCACGGTGTAGCCTGGGCGGGTTCCGCATCGCCGGATGACGAGACCGCCGCCGTGCCGCACGCTCAGGACGAGGGATTCCTGGATCTGCTCTACGGCGCCGCCGTGGAGCCGGGGCTGTGGCCCCGCGCCATGGAGACGTTCGCCGATCTCCTCGGCGGTTCGGGCGCCTGGCTTTCGCGGCTCAGCGTCGCGGACGGTTCGGGCGAGGGCGTGCTGGCGCGGATCGATCCCCACATGGCCACGCTCTACGCCGAGCACTACGCGGGCATAAACCCGTTCTCGAACGCGCCGGACCCGGGCGCCTTCATGGCGGCCTGGACGCCGACCATCCTGACGGACGAGGCGTGGATGCCCAAGGCCGACCTGGCGCGGCGCGAATACTACAACGACTTCATGCGCCCGCAGGACATCCACTCGTTCATGATCGTCCGCCTGGCCGCGCACGGTTTCGACGTGAGTTCCCTGACCATCAACCGCCCGCGGGGGCGCGAGCCGTTCGGTCACGCCGAGCTGGCGCAGGCGCAGCGGCTCCACGGCCATCTGCGCCGGGCCTTCCGCATGACCGAGCGGCTGGCGTCCAGCGGGCTCGCCGACGACGACCTCGAGAACGCCGGTGCGGGCGCGGCCGTGTTCGTGCTGGACGGCGACGGGCGGCTGCAACGCATGACCCCGGCCGCCGAGGCGTTGCTGGCGGACCGCGACGACCTGTCGGTCGCCGGCGGGCGGCTGGCCACGCCGGGAGACCCCTCCGGACGGCTGGAGGGCCTGATCGCCGCCGCGGCCGCGCGCGCCCCGGCGGCGCGGCGCGACGCGAGCCTGGTCCGGGCGGGCGCCGAGGGGCGCCCGCCCCGGTCGATCGACGTGGCCCGCGCACGCTCGGAGCGGCTGGCGGTCTTCCGCCAGCGGCCGGCTGTGATCGTCACCTGCGCCGAGTCGGTGGCCGACGACGACCCGCGCCTGACCTCGCGGGAGCGCGACGCCCTCACCTGGGTCGCCGAAGGCAAGTCGGACTGGGAGATCGGCGTCATCCTGGGCCTGTCGGAGACCACCGTGCGCTTCCACGTGGACAACGCCCGCCGCAAGCTGGGCGCCGTCAACCGCGTCCACGCCGTGGCCAAGCTGCTCGCGGCCGGAAGCCCGCGACGATAGCAGGCGCCCACCCGGCCCCTGCCCGCCCCGTGGCCGCAACGCTGTGCAACCGTGTCGCATCGCGCCGACGGCAACCATTTGGCATTGGCCCTGCGCCAGGGTGGCGTGGGATATCGCCCCCTTTCCGGAGTTCGCGCATGGACGTTCGTTTCACCACCCAGGACCTGGCCGAGTGGGGCTCGGCGGCGCTGGTCTTCGTGTCGGGCGCGATGACGGGCCATTGCGCGGCGGCCGGCATGACGCCGGTGCAGATGGCCGGCGCGGCGGCGGCGATCCTGGGCTCGGTGGCGGCGGCGGTGGCCGTCCGCGTCTGGCCAGGGCGTGTGGGGGCGGAAGCCGAAGAGTGAGCGCGGGGTCGCTGGGCGCCGGGAAGACGGCTTCGGTTCGAGGCGGGGTCGGACGCCGCCCCGGCATCCCGGATGACACGGGACCGGAAGCCGCGACGGCGCCGACGGGCGAGCGGATCCCGCCTCGAGGCCCGCTCAAGAGCTAAAGGCGCCGGAACCGCGCACCACGGGTCAGGGCCGGTGAAATTTTTCTCGCCAGGGTGGATTTTTCACCCAGGAGGGGCGCCGTCTTGCCACGCCGGCCCCGGCTGCGCAGTATGCCGAGCCATGTTGACGCGTACGCCGAACGACGAGGCTCGGGCCCTCCTGGGAGGGTGGCGGCGCGGTGACAGGGCGGCGCGGGACCGGCTGTTCGCACTTCTCTACGCCGAACTGCGTCAGGCCGCCGCGGCGATGCTGCGCGGGGAGCGGCACGTCTCGCTCTCGATCGGCGACCTCGTCCATGAGACGATCCTGAAGCTGATCGCGCTGGACCGCATCGACTGGCGCGACCGGGCCCACTTCATGGCGCTCACCTCCACCATGATGCGGCGCGCGCTGATCGAACACGTGCGGGCCAAGCGAGCCGCCAAGCGCGACCACATGAAGGTGGAGCTGATCACCAACCTGCCGGACGTGGGCAATGCCGACCTCGACGAGGTGAACGACGCCCTGGACAGGCTGGCGCGGGTCGATCCCCAGCGGGCCGAGATCGTCGAGATGCGCTATTTCGGCGGTATGGAGATCACGGATATCGCCGTGGTCCTGAACCTGTCGGAATCCACCGTGAAACGCCGCTGGCAATCTGCGCGCCTGTGGCTCTACGAGGCGCTGCAGGCCCAGGATGTCTGACGATCGGCCGCCGGCGTCGCTCGACGCACAGGCGCTGGATCTGATCGACGGGGCGATGGACCAGCCCTCCGACTCCCGGGAAGCCTGGATCCGGAGCCGTCCGGTTTCCGAGGCGGTGCGCGACCGCGCCCTGACGCTGCTGTCGCTCAGCCCCGGCGCCGCGGCGATCCTGCCCACCGGCGGCGCGCCGGGCCTGGCCGGCGAAGCGCCGCTGCCCGAGCGGATCGGGGCCTACCGCGTCACCGGCCGAATCGGCCAGGGCGGGATGGGGACGGTCTATCGCGGCGAGCGGGCGACGGGCGACTTCGACCACACGGTGGCGATCAAGGTGATCCGGCCCGGCGCGCTGTCGGGCGCGCTGGTGGAGCGGTTCCGCCGCGAGCGCCAGACCCTGGCGCGGCTGGCCCACCCCAACATCGCGCGCCTGTTCGATGGCGGCGAGACGGCCGCCGGCGAGCCCTTCATCGTGATGGAGTATGTCGAGGGCCGGCCGCTGACCGACTGGCTGGCGGCCGGACCGTCCGACGCGGCCCGCCTGGACCTGTTCCTGGCCGCGGCGGCGGCCGTGGCCTTCGCCCATCAGAACCTCGTGGTCCACGGCGACGTGACTCCGGCCAACATCCTGGTGGACGCGGCAGGCCAGCCCAAGCTGATCGACTTCGGCATCGCCGCCCCGGCCACCGCCGCGGCGCCGTCCCCGGCCGCGCCGGGCGGGGACGCGGGCATCCACACGCCCGGCTTCGCCGCGCCCGAGCGGATCGCGGGCGCGCCGTCCAGCACGCTGTCGGACATCTATTCCCTGGGCCGGGTGCTGGGCTGGCTCACCGAGGGCGGCCGTCGCGCGCCCGAGCTCTCGGCCATCGTCGCGCGGGCGACCGCCGACGACCCGGCCGACCGCTACTCCACCGTGGAGGCCCTGCGCGCCGACGTGGCGGCCTGGCGGGGCGGCTTCCCCGTGTCGGCCGCGGGCGGCGGGCGGGGCTATGTCTTCCGCAAGTTCGTCGGCCGCCACCGGCTGGCGGTGGGCGCGGCGGCGACCGCGGCGAGCCTCCTGGTCGCCGCCTTCGGCCTGACGCTGGCGGCCAACGCCCGCGCCGAGGCGGCCCGCGCCGAGGCCGAGGCGCGGTTCGAGGACGTGCGCGCCCTGGCCAAGTCGATGATGTTCGACGTCTACGACGAGGTGGCCAAGGTCCAGGGCTCGGTCGACGCGCGGCTGAAGCTGGCCCAGACCGCCCAGACCTATCTCGACCGGCTGGCCGCCGACCCGCATGCGCCGTTCGACGTGCGGCTGGAGGCGGGCGAAGGCTATTTCCGCCTGGGCCGGGTGATGGGGTCCACCGGCGGCGGCTCGCTGGGCCGGCGGGAGGAAGGCAAGGCGCTGTACGGCCGCGCCGAGGCGATCCTCGAACGGCTCCACGCCGAACAGCCGGCGCGGGCGGACGTCAGCCTGGCCCTGGGCCACCTGCTGTCGTTCCTGGCCGGCGAGAGCCTGTACGCCGACGGCGACAGCAAGGCCGCGCGCGCCCGCGCCACACGGGCCCGAACCCTGCTGACGGCGCTGCCGGAACCATCGGACCGCAGCGCCGGCGCCTTGGCGGCGGCGTACCTCTACGAAGGCGACAGCTACGGCTGGGACAACGACATCCCCGGCGCGGGGCGCGTGTACGAGCAAGGTCTCAAGATCGTGGCCGACCTGCCCCCGGCCCTGCGCGACAGTGATCCGGTCGCCGTCTCGCTGAGCGGCCTGCTGCGGCAGAGCGGCAACGTCTATCTGCACACCGGCCGCATCGACGACGCCGTGGCCCGCATGCAGGAAGGCGTCGCGCTGAACCGCGCGCGGCTGGCGGCCGCCGAAGGCGATCCCACCTGGACACGGCGGCTGATCGCCTCGCTCTGGTCGCTGGGCGACGCCCAGCGCGAGGCCGGGCGGCTGGATGCGGCGCTGGCGACCCTCCAGGACGGGCAGGCCATCGCCCGCGCGATGGCGGTGCGCAGCCCCACGGACGCGGGGGCCGCGGAATCCATCGCCCTGACCGGCCTCGTGCTGGCCCAGGTCCAGAGCGCCCGGGGCGCGCACGCCCAGGCCGTCGCCGCGGCGGACGAAGCGGTGGCCATCCGCCGCCAGCTGGCCCAGCGCAGCGGCGGCAACAAGGGCTCGCGGCTGCATCTTGCGGTGGGCCTGAAGGACGCCGCCGCGGTGTACCGCCGGGCGGGACGGACCGGCTCGGCCTGCGGCGCGCTGCGGGAGTCGCGGACGATCCTTCGGGGCTACGCCGACCGTGACGACCTGTCGGACTACGATCGCCAGAACAACCTGCAGCCTGTCGAGACCGACCTGAAGGCCTGCCGGACCTGAAGACCTGACGGGCCTGAAGACCTGACGGGCACGCACTTTTCCCGCGCCTCGAAGATGCGAATCCCGCGTCAGGTGAAGAGTACGCGCGCAAGGGGAATTCCCAGCAAAAACACCGCCTTCCACCCACACGGCGCCCCCCGAACGGGGGGTCGAAGCCCGAGGCTCCCAGGCTAGTCGGGTGGTCTCGCTCCCGGAGTCGGGGCGGAATGGAGCAGAGGCATGCGTTTCAGGAATTGGGCGGGCGGCGCGGCCGCCCTTGTACTCACCATCGGCATGGCGGCGCCGGCGCCGGCCGCCGCGGCATTGTTCGCGACGTTCTCGGGCAAGGTCACCTATGCGGTGACCGACCTCACCTTCGGGTCCTACGACCTGATCGGCCTGGACTACACGGCGACCTACGAGTTCGACCCGTCGGTCGGTACGACATCGATCTACAGTCCCGGCGGCGGAGTCTTCGACTACATCCGCGCAGGCGCCGACGCCGCCTCGCCCATCCGCTCGCTGACGATCACCATCAACGGCCACCAGGACGTGATGGATTTCCAGGCCGACCAGGTGTTCAACGGCAGGATCGAGCGCGTGAGCTATCCCGCCAGCCCATCGGGCCAGCTCCACATGTCCGGCGTCGGCGGCAGCTACGTCCCCTCGCCCGTCGGTGGACAGGCCTACGACTATCACACGGCGAGTTCGGGCTTCGCGTCACCGACGCTCATCGCCTTCGACATGGCGGAACCCTGGTCGCCGGTCGGCGGCTCGGGCCTGTCGAGCTTCCTCCGCCAGGTGCAGAACGCCGGGCGCGGGTACGATCAGGCCTACGACATCAAGGGCTCGGTCACGAGCGTCCGGGTCTTCGAGTCCGCTGCGCCGACCGGCGCCGTTCCCGAACCGGGGACCTGGGCGCTGATGATCGGGGGCTTCGGCCTGGCCGGCTCGATGATCCGGCGACACCGCACTCGACCGGCCTGACGTCCCGGCGGAAGGGGATTCCCCGCCCGTCCGGCGTCGTGGCCGGGCTAGCCTCGCGGCCGAGAGGCCTCCGGGGAGGACGGGCGGGAGGCGCGAAGCGCCTTGTCTCGCCGGCCCTCCCCTTCGCCCCTACGCCTCCAGAGGCGTGCGGCGGCGACGGAGCAGGGATCCGGCGGCCCCGAAGCCCAGGATCATCATGGCCCAGGTGGACGGTTCCGGGACGCCCCCCACGGGCGGGGGCAGGACGTCGTCCTCGATACCGGCGTAGGTCACGTTCTGCTGGGAGTAGTTGTAGAAGCCGAACGCCCCGCTTCCGAAGACGCCGTCGACATCGAACTGAAGCACATCGTTGACCCACACTTTCACGTTCGACGCGGTGTATTCGATGTCGAACGTGTAGGTCGTCAGGTCCGCCCATCCCGTCGAACCCAAGGTGAGGCCGCGGGCCAGTTCGATGATCCCGAAACCCGGATCGTGGGACCAGGCGCCGGCGTTGTCGCCAAGACCGCTGGTGACCCGCGAGAGGGCAAGGCCCGCCGGAGCGTTGCCGTAGTAGGCCTGAGTCGTCTGCTTCCAGTCGATGAGCAGGAAATCGCCGGGGCCGCTGAGCTCGCCCGGATTGAAGCCGACGACGAAGCCGATGAAATCGTCGTCGCTGGTGGTGTTGACCCGGATGGTCCCGGACAGCGAACGCCCGAGCGCGTCGAAGTCGCTGTAGAACACCGTCGGTGCGCCGTTCACCGTCTGGGTGACGGAATTCTTGTCGGCAGCCAGATTCCACGTTCCGCCCGTCCCTTCGCGGGTCCAGCCCGAGAGATCCGTCGGCGCGGCGTAAGCCGCCCCCGTGGAGGCCAGCGCGAGCGCGGCCGCGGCACACAGCATCTTCTTCATTGGAACACCCCTTGGTTCGGGCCCGAAAGCCTCTGTCACAGAAGCGCCGAAAGGCGCCGCCGCAGGTCCTTCGCAGGCGGAAACCCTTGTTGTCCGCCGCAATGGTCCGCGACAGGGGGAGGTGTTCCCGCGGCAGGCGAGCTCAGCCTTCCCCCTTCCCCAGATAGCCCCGGCGAGAATCTGCGCGCGCCCCCCATTCGGGGGCGTCGGCGCCTCCGGGCCCGCCGGGGCGCTCAGGCCCTGGGCGGGACGGGGACCAAGTTCTCGACCGGCGTCCGGGGCTCGACGCCGGGCGGGAGGTTGTCGGGCTCGGGCTGACCGGCCTCGCCCAGGGAATGGATGTAGCGGTAGATCGCCCGCAGGTCCTTCTCGGTCATCTTCGAGATGTTCTGCGTCGGCATGGGCGGCAGCAGCGGCTTGGACCTCAGGATCTCGACCCAGCCATCCTCGGTCGTGCTCTGCGCGAGCAGCCGCAGGTTGGTGGCGTAGGAGACGCCCCACGGTCCCAGGTAGCCGATCGCGCGTCCGGTCAGCCGCTCGGCCTCGGGGATGTTCCCGCCGGCCTGGGGGAAGCCCTCGGTGTGGCAGTCGTTGCAACTGCCCACCATGACCAGATAGCGGCCCGCCTCGATGTCATTGGCGGCCACCACATGGGGTTGACCGGCCGGCGCCTCGGCGGGTTTCGAGCAGGCCGACAGGAGCGCCGCAGCGGCGGCGGTGAACATGATCCAGCGCATGGATATCCCTCTTCTTGCCCAAGCCTGTACGGGCCCGGACCGTCGAAGGATGCCGCATGTAAGGCCCAGCCTGTAGAGGCTTGCGCCGAAAGCCGCCCGATCGGCGGCGAAGCCTATTCCGCCGGCGCCACGGGCACCAGGATCTCGCCCCCGCCGTCGCGGAACTTCTGCGCCATCTCGGCCATGCCGGCGTCCACGTCGTTCTGCTTTCGCGCCGCGTCGCGGATGTCCTGGCTGATCTTCATGGAGCAGAACTTGGGGCCGCACATGGAGCAGAAGTGGGCGGTCTTGAACGCCTCCTTCGGCAGGCTCTCGTCGTGGTATTCGCGCGCCGTCTCCGGGTCGATCCCCAGGTTGAACTGGTCCTCCCAGCGGAACTCGAAGCGGGCGCGGCTGATGGCGTCGTCCCACAGGCGCGCCGCCGGATGGCCCTTCGCCAGGTCGGCCGCGTGGGCCGCCAGCTTGTAGGTCATCACGCCGACCTTCACGTCCTCGCGGTTGGGCAGGCCCAGGTGCTCCTTGGGCGTGACGTAGCAGAGCATCGCCGTGCCGAACCAGCCGATCATCGCCGCCCCGATGGCCGAGGTGATGTGGTCGTAGCCAGGCGCCACGTCCGTGGTGAGCGGGCCGAGCGTGTAGAACGGCGCCTCGCCGCAGGTCTTGAGCTGCTTGTCCATGTTGGCCTTGATCTTGTGCATCGGCACGTGGCCGGGGCCTTCGATCATCACCTGGACGTTGTGCTTCCAGGCAATCTGGGTGAGTTCGCCCAGGGTCTCCAGCTCACCGAACTGGGCCGCGTCGTTGGCGTCGGCGATCGAGCCTGGGCGCAGGCCGTCGCCCAGGCTGAACGACACGTCGTACGCCTTCATGATCTCGCAGATCTCCTCGAAGTGCTCGTAGAGGAAGTTCTCCTTGTGGTGGGCCAGGCACCACTTTGCCATGATCGAGCCGCCGCGGCTGACGATGCCGGTCACCCGGCCCGCGGTCAGCGGCACATAGGCCAGGCGCACGCCGGCGTGGATGGTGAAGTAGTCCACCCCCTGCTCGGCCTGCTCGATCAGGGTGTCGCGGAAGACGTCCCAGGTGAGGTCCTCGGCGACGCCGTTCACCTTCTCCAGCGCCTGGTAGATCGGCACCGTCCCGATCGGCACGGGACTGTTGCGGATGATCCAGTCGCGGATGTTGTGGATGTTGCGGCCGGTGGACAGGTCCATGACCGTGTCGGCGCCGCAGCGGATCGACCAGACCATCTTGTCCACCTCGTCCGCGACGTGGCTGAGGACGGCCGAGTTGCCGATGTTGGCGTTGATCTTCACCAGGAAGTTGCGGCCGATGATCATCGGCTCCAGCTCGGTGTGGTTGATGTTGGCGGGGATGATGGCGCGCCCGCGGGCGATCTCGTCGCGCACGAACTCGGGCGTCACGAAGTCGGGGATCGACGCGCCGAAGTCCTCGCCGTCGCGGATGAAGGCGTCGGTCTCCTTGCGCCGCAGGTTCTCGCGGATGGCGACGTATTCCATTTCCGGGGTGATGATCCCCCGACGGGCGTACTCAAGCTGGGTCACGTTGACGCCGGCCTTGGCGCGGTAGACGCGCCGGGGGGCGGTGAACTCGGGAGCGAGGTGCGCGCCCTTGGCGAAACCGTTGTCCTCGGGTTTCACCGCGCGGGGATTCTCGACGATCTCGACGTCGCCGCGCGATACCACCCACGGCTCGCGGGTCTTGGAGAGTCCCTTCTCGATGTCGATGGCGACCGTAGGGTCGGTGTAGGGGCCGGAGGGGTCGTAGATGGTCAGCGCCGGCTCCCTGGCGCTCTCATGAACCGCCACCTCGCGGAACGGCACGCGGATGTCGGGCCAGACCACGCCGGGCTGGTAGACCTTCTTCGAGCCAGGGCGTTCCCCGGTCGGGATGGCGGCTGAGGCCAGCTTGCCGGTGGGCTTGTTCATCGCATGCGTCCTTCGGTCAGGACGGATCACGGGCGTCGGTTCGGGATGTACAGGCCCTTCCCTTCGCCGGCATGACCCGGATCAGGTTCGACGGGTCGTGGGCTCACCCACCTCTCAGCCGCTTGCGCGCGGCCCCCCGAGGATGTCCGGGAGGTTAGGCGCGATCGGCCTCTACGTCGAGGCCGCCGGCCTCCAGGACCCGCCTGAGCGGCGCGAGGCCTTCGCCATACGCGCGCCAGCGGCCGATGGACGACGCATATAGCGGCTGGCGCACCTGGACCGAGCTGGCGGTGGCGACCGGGGCGGCGTTCTCGTGAAACGCGAGGCAGGCGGGGTCCCAGTCCAGGCCGCAGAAGGCGAGCAACCGCCGGGTCTGGGCCTCCTGGTCATGGACGAGGTCCTCGTAGGCCACCTCGCAGAAGCGGTCGGGCGGCAGGACGGCGCGCCAGCGGGCCACCAGCCGGTCGAAGCCCAGGTAGTAGCGGCCGAGATCCTCCAGATCGAGAGCGTAGTCGTACTGGGGAATGTTGGTGGCGAAGAGCTGGCGATAGTTGGCCAGGCAGGAATCCATCGGGTGGCGGCGCAGGCAGACGATCCGCGCGTCCGGCAGAGCCCGATGGATCAGGCCGGCGTAGACGACGTTCAGCGGCATCTTATCGACGAACCGCGGGGCCGCGCCCCGCAGGCCGGCCACGCTGTCGAGGAACGCCCGGCCCAGGCTCTCCGGATCGATGGCCCGGCCCGCCCGCAGGGTCGGCGGATCGAGGACGAGGCTGGAGGGCGTCGCGGCCATCCGCTTCACGAGGAGCCCGAAGTGGGCCAGCTCCCCCAGCGATTCCACGTCGCGGTGGCTGGAGAGAATGCGGTCGACCAGCGTCGTACCCGTCCGCGGCAGCCCCACCACGAAGACGGGTGCATCCGATCCAAAGCCTGCGGTCCCGTCGCTGGCCACGAACGTCTGGCCGGCGGCGTCGAAGATCGCCGCGTCGCGAGCCGGATCATATCCCGCGCAGACCCGCCGCACGGCTTTTCCCCGTTGCAACCAGGCCAGGGCGGCGACGGGATCGCCGAGATCCTCACTGGTCTTGGCCAAGGCGTGGGCGAAATGAAGCGCGCGCTCGGGATCGTGGGCGTGAATCGCGAAGAGGCGTTCCAGCTCGGGCCGGAAATTCCGCTCGGGCGTCTGGCGCGCCAGGGTGACGCGGGACGACCAGGCGCGATGGGCGTCCGGATCGATGGCGACGGCGCCGGCGTAGGCCGCCTCCGCCCCCGCGAAATCACCCAGGAACTGGCGCGAGGCGCCCAGGTTGAACAGCAGTTCCGCGTTGCGTCCGTTGCGCGCCACCGCCGCCTCGAAGAACGGGATCGCGCGGGCGTGCAGGCCCGCGCGGCTGAACACCACGCCCAGGGTGTCGAGCGTGAGAGCGTCGCGCGGATGCAACGCCGCAGCGATTTCCGCGGCCTCGACCGCATCTGCCTGTTCGTTGAGCAGCATGAGCGCCCGCGCCAGGTGGGCGTGGGGCCTCGGATCGTGCGGCGCGAACATCACCGCCTTCTCGAACAGATCCGCCGCCCGACCGACGTTGCCATGATCCGCCGCCAGCACGCCGAGGAGAAACCACGCGGCGGCGGCCTCAGGGTCGCGCTCCAGCGCCTGCATGCAGATCCGGTGCGCGGGCGCGTAGGCGCGCCGGGCCATCAGCTTTTCGGCCTCCGCGAGCGCCTGATCGAATTGCATCATTTCTGTCTCGCCCACCGCAACGAGGCCGCTTCATGTCCAATACCCGGTCGTCGGGGTTGCGGCGTTCCGGATGAATGTCTCCAGATTTCCCCAAAGCTCGCATGAGCCTTTCAGAATTCTGGGGAACTCCGCAATGAAGATATCGCCTCTGCATCGTCGCCGCATTCTGCTTGCTTCGATCAGCGCCGTCGCCATCGCGACGCCCGCCATCGCAGCCGCGCAGGGCGGCGCGGAGGTCGAGGAACTGATCGTCACCGCCACGCGGCGGGAGGCGAACGTCCAGAGCGTACCGATCAACATCGCCGCCGTGGGCGAATCCTTCATCCAGCGACAGGGCGCCACCGACCTGGCCGAACTGGCCGGCTTCATCCCCGGCGTGCACCTTGTGGACCAGGGGGGACGCACCTCGGACCGGATCGTCGTGCGCGGCCTGAACGTCGACGCCATCGGCCAGACCGACGTGCTGGGCAACAACGCGGGCGACATCGTCTCGACCTACCTGGGCGAGATCCCGATCTACATCGACCTGAAGCTCAATGACATGGAACGGGTCGAATTCCTGCTGGGTCCGCAGGGTACGCTCTATGGCGCGGGTACGATGGGCGGCGCGATCCGCTACATCCCCAAGCGCCCGCAATTCGGCGTCGGCAGCTTCGAGGTCCGCGGCGACGGCTACGGCTATTCCAAGGCCAGCGGGCTGAGCTACGACTACGGCGCCACGGGGAATTTCCCGATCGGCGAGACCGTGGCGGTGCGCGCCTCGCTCGACTTCCTCAAGGACACCGGCTTCATCGACTACGACTACGTCGTCCGCGTACCCGGCGTGAGCAACCCCAACATCCTCGCCGGACCGGGCTACGATCTGGACCCGAAGAAGGACGCCAACGGCGAGAAGACGGTCTCTGGCCGACTGGCGGTCAGGTGGCGGCCGACCGACATCTTCGACGCGAACCTGACCTACTACTACCAGGACCAGCGCTCGGAAGGCCGGACCATCAGCGGCCACCGCAGCGCCATCGCCACCGAACGCTATGTCTCGCCCACGCGCGTGCTGGAGCCCAACCGCCGCGAGAACGGCCTGCTGGCCCTGGAGATGAGCCTGGACCTGGGCTTCGCCGAGCTGACCTCGGCCACCGGCTACGCGCGTTACAAGGAGCGCGGCCAGCGCGACCAGACCAACCTGCTGGTGGGTTTCGCCTACGGCTACGAGCTGTTCCCCTCGTTCGTGGGCTACACGCTCGAGGATCAGGACGACGAGACCTGGACCCAGGAAATCCGCCTGGTCTCCAAGACCGACGGCCCCCTGAGCTGGATCGTCGGCGGCTTCTTCTCGAAGTACGACACCGACGGCTTCTCGAAGGAGTTCACGCCGAACTTCGACCGCTACGCCATCGACGCCTTCGGCACGGGCGGGGACCTGCGGCCGGACTCGCTGGAGTATCTGGCGGTCGGCACGAGCAAGCTGGAGCAGGTCGCCGCCTTCGGCGAGGTCAGCTACCAGATCACCGACAAGTGGCAGGTCACCGGCGGGGTCCGCTACTACGACTACAAGCTGAAGACCTTCAACGCGGTCGACCTGCCGCTGCTGTTCACCAGCATCATCCCCGACGGCCGCGCGCCCACCGAGGTGCGGCTCGACTTCGAGGAGGACGGCCAGAAGGACGACGGGTTCCTCTACAAGTTCAACACCTCGTACCAGATCACGCCCGACGTGCTGGCCTATTTCACCTACAGCGAGGGCTACCGGATCGGCGGCGGCAACGGGATCGCGCCCTGCCCCGATCCCCTGGGCAACTTCCAGAACGTCTGCGCCCTGCCCGACGAGATCGCCTACAGCCCCGACAAGACCATCAACTACGAACTGGGCGCCAAGACACAGTGGCTGGACGGCCGCCTGACCCTGAACACCTCGCTGTACTACATCGAATGGAAGGACCCGCAGCTCCTGTCGGCCACGACCATCGGCGGCGGGACCATCACCCGCAACGGCGGCGGAGCCGAGACCAAGGGCTTCGACGTCTCGTTCGACGCGCGGGTGACCGAGGAACTGACCGTGCGGGCCAGCTACGCCTACACCGACGCCAAGCTGACCGCCGACGCGCCCAAGTTCGTCCGCACGATCCCCGATCCGGCGACCAATCCCACCGGCAACCCGTTCCGCAACACCCTGGTCGACGCCTTCGACGGCGACCGCCTGCCGGGCTCGCCGAAACACCAGGCCAGCGTCTTCGTCACCTATGAGCGGCCGATCGCCGAGGGCCTGAACCTCCAGCTCAACTACTCCGGCCGCTACGTGTCGGACATCCTGTCGGCGGTGGGCAACCGCGGCGGCGCCATCACCTTCGACGACTATACGATGCACAACCTGTCGGCCACGCTCTCGGGCGACGCGCGCGACTGGTCGGTCACGCTGTACGCCGAGAACATCTTCGACACGTTCGCCGAGAGCGGCGGCAACGGGAACCCGTGGTTCAACAACGGCACGGTGACCGACGAGACCGGCCGCACCGTCTTCGTACGGTCGTTCACCAACCCGCTGCCGCCCCGCAAGGTCGGCGTTCGGTTCACCAGGAAGTTCGGAGGCTGACGGCTCGGGCGGCCGCCGCCTCGCGGGTCGGGGACCACCTTGCGGGTCTAGCTCCCAGGGGCCCAGGACTTGCAGACGGCGGCGGCCGGACGACGTATCCTGAGGCGAGGGACTTCCCGGACACCTGCCTCAGGAGACCACCATGAAGCTTCCGATCCTCGCCCTGGCGGTCGCGGCCGCCGCCACGGCCATCGCCACGGGCGCCGTCGCGCAGAAGCCCTCGGCCCTGCCGACGCCGCCGCCCCCGTCCGGCGCGGGCCTCGCTCCGGGGGACTGCTTCCGCTCCAGCGACATGCGCAACCATACCATCGGCGACCGCCAGACCCTTCTGGTCGACGTCCAGGGCAAGGGGGCCTATCGCGTCACCATGAAGGGCTCGTGCCTGGCCGGCGCCACATCGTCGGACCCGATCGTGACCCGCAGCCCACCGGGCGCGGCGCTGATCTGCAAGCCCATCGACATGGACATCTCGATCTCGCGCGCCGGCTTCCCCTCGCCCTGCATCGTGGATTCCGTCGTCAGGATGACGCCCGAGGAGGTGGCCGCCCTGCCGCCGAAGTTGAAGCCCTGACGGCAAGCGCCTAGGGAGCAGGCATGCGCTCCACCGGCTCCATACCCGCCCGCCGCCCCGCGGACCGCCCGACGCAGCCCGTGGGGCGCAGGCCGTGAGCCAGCCGGCCCTCGTCCTGGGCGTGCTGGGCGGCATGGGCCCGGCGGCCACCGTCGACTTCCTGGCGAAGGTGCAGGCCTGCACGCCCGCCCACCAGGACCAGGACCACATCCGGGTGATCGCCGACATCAATCCCCGGACGGCCGCCCCCGGGGTTCCGGGCGCCAACGCCGGCGGCGCCCTGGCCGAGATGGCCGGGGGCCTGCGCGGAGCGGGCGCGGAGGTGCTCGCCATGCCGTGCAACAGCGCCCACGCCCATGCCGACCTGATCCGGCGCGCCAGCGGCTTGCCGCTGATAGACATGATCGGGCTGGGCGCCGAGGCCGCCGGCCGGACGGGCGCCATGCGCGCGGGCGTGCTCGGAGAGCGCGGCGCGCTGAAGCTGTATCGCGAGTACCTCGCCGCGCGAGCCATGGGCCTGCTCGCCCTGCCGCCCGAACGCCAGGAGGCGTTCATGGTCACCCTCCACCGTATCAAGGCCGGCGAACGAACCGCCGACGTGACGCGGGAAATGCAGGGCTACGCCGAAGACCTGCGTCAGGCCGGCGCCGAGGTCCTCGTCGCCGGGTGCGCCGAGGTTCCCCTGGTGCTGGCGCCGCGGGACCTGCGGCTGGAGATGGTGGACCCGGCGGACCTCCTGGCCCGCAAGGCCGTGGCGGTGTGCTTGGGCTGGGAGTCCGCGCCCGTCGCCCTGGATTGAAGGCCCGCTCGCCCGAGGCTCAGAGCCGCTCGGCGCGGAAGGTGTCGCAGGCGTTCGGGTCCCCGGTCTCGGCGCCGCGTCGGAACCAGCGCATGCGCTGCTCGGACGAGCCGTGGGTGAAGGTATCGGGCGCCACCTGGCCCTGCGAACGCTTCTGGAGCGTGTCGTCGCCCACCGCGGCGGCGGCGCGCAGGCCGTCCTCGATGTCGCGGGCGTCGAGCGCCACCTGCCCGCCCGACACCGTGGCGGCGTGGGCCACCCACACCCCCGCGTAGCAGTCGGCCTGCAGTTCCAGCCGTACGGCGCCGCTCTCGGCCCCGCGCGCGCCGAGGCGCCGCGAGCGCTCGGACGCGCCGGTCAGGGTCTGGACGTGGTGCCCGATCTCATGAGCGATGACATAGGCCCGCGCCGCCTCGCCGCCGGCGCCGAACTTGGTCTCAAGCTCCTGCCAGAACGAGAGGTCCAGGTAGACCTTGCGATCGGCCGGGCAATAGAACGGTCCCATCGCCGCCTGGCCCGTGCCGCAGCCGGTGCCGGTGGCCTGCTGATACAGCACGATGGACGCCGGCGGTTCGTAGGTGCGCCCGGACTGGCGGAAGAGCTGGGTCCAGACCGCGTCCACATTGCCCGACACCACATCGACGAACCGCCCGGCCTCGTCTTCCGGCGCGCCCCGAACGCCCGCCTGCTGCTGGGCAGGGGCCGCCCCCTGGACCACGCCCAGGGTGGTCGAGGGATCGATGCCGAAGATGAAATACCCCACCAGCGCCAGGATGACGCCGCCGACTCCCAGGCCTCCGACGCCCACGGCGCCCATGCCGCGGCGATCCTCGATGTTGCCGCCGCCCTCTCCGCCCCGCCAGCGCATCAGCGGGGATCCCGGGACGCCGCGCGGACGCGGCGGTTGGACTCGGCGAGGGCGGCGTCAGGGATCATGGGATAGTCCTGCATGGCGGGAGCGGCCGCGGGCGATGCGCGCGGCGGAACGTCGGGCGCGGGAACCAGCGGCGAAGGGCGGGCGAGGTCGCGGACGGCCTGTTCCGCCCGCAGGCGCGCCTCCAGCGCCTGGAGCTGGTTGCCCTGGTCGACCGCGCGACGCTGGGCGGCCTCCTCGCGTGCGCGGAGGTCGTCGAGCTGGAACTGCGTCGGCTGGGCGACGGCGTCCGCGGGCGCCGCGGCGAGAGCCAGGAACGTCATGGAAAGGGCAAAGGCGAACAAGCGGGACATCAGGGGCGAACGTACGGCCTCTATCGGCGTTCCACGGTGAACCGCGCCAGCTCTTTCTGCGGCGGGTCCCAGTCGGGCTTGAGTTCGACGGCCTTGCGGTAGTCGAAATAGGCCGCCCGGAGGTCGTCCAGGCCCTCATGCGCGAGCGCGCGATTGTAGTAGGCCTTCTCCGGCTCGCTGACGCCCAGCTCCAGCGCCCTGTTGATGTCGGCCAGGCCGTCCGAATAGCGCCGGGCGCCGACCCAGGCGGCCCCGCGGTTCACATAGGCCTCACCCAGGTCGGGCTTGGTCTCGATGGCGCGGTTGAAATCCCACTCGGCGGACGCAAACTCCCTGCGCCGCAACTTGATGACGCCACGGTTCACATAGGTGCCGGCCCGGTCTCGCAGGTCCAGAAACTCGGTCGACAGCGCCTGGGTGCAGGCCTCTTCCGAGCGGATGTCGGACAGGCCGCCGAGGGCGGCGTTCGAGCACTCGCGCGCCAGGCCTCCGCCCAGAACGGTGACGGCGGCCCGGGCCCCGCCCGCCCAAGCCAGGGCGGCGGCCGCAACGAGCGCGGCGGTCGCGGCGACGGCGACGACAGACGGCGAGCCGAGAGGGAGAACGCGTCGGGAGGTGCTGAGCATGGCCTGCTCCACAGCCTGGCTGATGACCGACAGCGTCCGCCCCTAATCCGGTTCTGTCAATTCGCGCCGCCGTCCGGGGCGCGATAGCGCCGCAGCTCGCGATGCAGGATGTAGACGCCGCTGCCCGCGACCACCACGGCGCCCGCCATGGTCAGCGGATGAGGCAACTCCCCCCAGATCACCAGCCCGAGCAGCGCGGCCCACACGAGCTGGGTGTAGTCGAACGGCGCGATCACCCCAACGGGAGCCTGCCGCAACGCCTCGGTCAGGAAGAGCTGGCCGACACCCCCGATCACCCCGGCCAGCACCAGCATGGCGAGCGTCAGGGGGTCGGGCGTCACCCAGTGGAAGAGCGAACCCACCAGACCGATCACCACGCCGCCGAGGGTGAAATAGAACACGATGGTGGCGCCGCGCTCGGTGTCCGAGATCTGGCGGATGGCGACCATCGCCCCGGCGGCGCCCAGCGCGGCCAGGATGCCCAGGGTGACGCCGGGCACGTTCATCTGGCCCGGCAGCGGCCGCGCCATGAGCAGGACACCGACGAAACCGACGCAGACGGCCGCCCAGCGGTGGCGGCCCACCTTCTCGGACAGCAGCATCGCCGACAAGGCGGTCATGAAGAGCGGCGAGGTGAACTGGAGCGCCGTCGCCTCGGTGAGGGGCAGATACTGAACGGCCGAGAACCCGCACACCATCCCGAAGAGACCGACGGTGGCCCGCGCGAAATGGCCCAGGGGCCGCCGGGTCCTGAGGACCTCGAAGCCGGTGGTGCGCCAGATGTAGAGGCCCAGCGGCAGGAAGGCGAAGAGGTTGCGGAAGAGGATGATCTCGAAGACCGGCACGCCGCGCGAGCCCGTCCACTTCACCAGCGCCGACAGCACGGCCATGCAGGCCATCGCCGCCACGCGATAGGCGATGCCCAGGACGACATTGGAGGCTGGAGGGGAGGCGGAGGGCGACACGGGCGCCCTTAGGCGGCGCGCAGGGGCCGGCGTCAACCTCCGAACGCGGCGCGGGGACCTGGCAACCTCAGCCTAGAAGGCGCGTTCGTCGCCGAAGAGCAGTGGGACGGTCCGGACCACCAGGACCAGGTCGTGACGGAACCGCCAGCGGTCGATGTAGGCGTTGTCGGCCGCGATCCGGGCCAGCAGGGCCGCATCGTCCGCGATCTCGCCGCGATGCCCCCCCACCTGAGCGGCGCCGGTCAGGCCGGGGCGGGCGCGGAACCGGCCGGCGTAGCCCGGGACACGCTCGGCCCAGGCCGCGTCATGGGCGAGCGCGTGCGGCCGAGGGCCGACGATCGACATGTCGCCCCGCAGCACGTTCAGGAGCTGGGGCAGTTCGTCCAGGCTCATCCGGCGCAGGACCGCGCCCAGAGGCGTGATCCGCGCATCGCCGCGCGCCGCCTGGACCACCGCCCGCCCGTCCTCCAGCACGCGCATCGTGCGGAACTTGAAGATCCGGAACGGCCGGCCATCGAGGCCGGTCCGCTGCTGGCGGAACAGGATCGGCCCCGGGCTCTCCATCCAGATCGCCGTGCCGATCAGCAAAAGGAGAGGAAGAAAGGTCAGGAGCGCCGTTCCGGCGACCAGGACGTCGAACAGGCGCTTCCGCCGGCTGGTGGCCACCCGTTGGAGGGTCGGCCGCCGATGCGGCGCGAGGATCTTCAACACGACCGCAGAGCTCACCCCCAAGACGCGCGCAGTCCCAGAACGCACGCACCTGAAGACGCGTGCGCATGTGAAACCGGCGCGTACGCGAGCGCCCGGACCGGTTCTCCGGCCCTGGCGCACACCGCCGCGTTTCCGGCCCTTCCTCGGCCCGACCCACCGCAAACCCCGAGCATGGCCACGAGGTTCCGCAAATGCGGCCACTTGCCGGAAAAATCGGTTCGGGAGAGGCTCGGCGCACAGAAAAGAGCCGGGGAGGATCAAGACGATGGCGCGACGCCTGGTGGACCTGTCGATCCCGATCACCAACGACATCATCTCGGACCCGGACGTGATGCGGCCCAGCATCTCGTACTCGCGCCACAAGGAGACCGTCGGGCAGATCGCCGGCTTCTTCCCCGGCCTGCAGGCGGACGACCTGCCCGACGGCGAGGGATGGGCGGTGGAGCAAGTCCGGCTCTCGACCCACAACGGCACCCACATGGACGCGCCTTGGCACTTCCACTCCACCACCGACCAGGCGGTGGCGACACGCCCGGCGCCGACGATCGACGAAGGGCCGCTGGAATATTTCCTTCAGCCCGGGGTGAAGCTGGACTTCCGCCGTTTCGAGGACGGCTATGTGGCGACCGCCGCCGACGTGGAGGCCGAGCTGGCGCGGATCGGCCATACGCTGGCGCCGCTGGACATCGTGCTGGTCAACACCGCCGCGGGCGCGGCCTATGGGGACCCCGGCTACATCCACAAGGGTTGCGGCATGGGCGAGGAGGCCACGCTCTACCTCACGGAACGGGGCGTGAAGGTGGTGGGCACCGACGCCTGGTCGTGGGACGCGCCGTTCTCGCACACGGCCCGCCGCTGGGCCGAGCGGCGCGACCCGAAGATCATCTGGGAAGGCCACAAGGCCGGGCGGCTGCGCGAATACTACCAGATCGAGAAGCTGACGAACCTGGAAGCCTTGCCACCGACCGGCTTCGTCCTGTCATGCTTCCCGGTGAAGATCGCCGGGGCCTCGGCCGGCTGGATCCGGGCTGTAGCGATCCTGGACTGACAGACTGCCCCAAAAGGCCGCCCCAGAAGGCCGCAACGCGGCGCCCTCCGATTTGGAGATCCACGGATACACACGGAGGCACACGGATGTCGCCGCCTCTGTCCGTGTGTCTCCGTGGACATGGGAAAGAGCCTCCGCTTGCGCGGAGGCTCCGGGGTCAGGCGGCGACGCGGCGCTTGGCGTTGGCTTCCAGGAGCGCCTCGGCCTGGCGCATGATGTTGGCCACCATCTCCTTGCAGGTGGGGATGTCGTGGATCAGGCCCTGGGCCTGGCCCACGGTCCAGATGCCGCCGTCGGTGTCGCCCTGGCCCAGCACGTTGGTGCGGCCACGCACGCCGGCCACCAGGTGGCGGACGTCCTCGATCGTCTTGGTGGGATCCTGCTGGATCTTCACCACCTCTTCCGAGACGGCGTTGCGCGCCACCCGGCTGGTGTTGCGCAGGGTGCGGTTGGTGAGCAGCGTGTCGCGCTCGGTGTTCTCGACGATCTTCTTCTTCACGTTCTCATGGATGGCGCACTCCTGGGTGGCCATGAAGCGGGTGCCCATGTTGACGCCCTCGGCGCCCAGGGCCAGCGCGGCGACCAGGCTGCGGCCGTCGGCCATGCCGCCCGAGGCGATGACCGGCACGTCCACCGCATCCACCGTCGCGGGCAGCAGGACGATCAGGCCGATGTCGTCCTCGCCGGGGTGCCCCGCGCATTCGAAGCCGTCGATGGAGATCACGTCCACGCCATGCTTCACCGCCGAGATGGAGTGCCGGACCGAGGTGCACTTGTGGATCACCTTCACGCCCGCCTCCTTGAAGGCCGGGAGGTGATCGACGGGCGCGCGGCCCGCCGTCTCGACGATCTTGATCCCGCTCTCGATGATCGCCTGGCGGTACTCGTCGTAGGGGATGGGGTTCAGCGACGGCAGCAGCGTCAGGTTCACGCCGAACGGCTTGTCGGTCAGGTCGCGGCAGCGCTGGATCTCCTTGTGGAGCTCCTCGGCCGACTGCGAGTGGTGGGCGGTGATGAAACCCAGCGCGCCGGCGTTGGCCACCGCGGCCACCAGCGGCGCATAGCCGACCCCGGTCATGCCCCCCATGACGAGCGGCGTCTCCACGCCGAACATTTCGGTGATACGGGTCTTGATCATGGCGTTCTTCCCCTCGGCGCCCCGGGCGCCCTCTTCGTTCCACTCGGGCGGGACGGTAGCGTCAGACGTCCCGGGCGGCCACACCCGAGCGACCGCGCCGGCCACATCCCTCACCCTGCGTCAGCGGAACCAGCGCAGCGGCCGGGTGGTCACGCGGAACTGCAAACCGTGATCCTGGAGGTCGCGGCGGCCCGCCACCTCCACGTCTTTCAGCGACTTCGCATAGGTGATGCGCGCGGACAGCGCATCCGACGGCGTCCAGGCCAGCGACGTTCCCACCGAATAGAGGGTCTTCACCGGCTGGGGCGGCGCGTCGCTGCGCATGTAGGCGCCGTCGGCGAAGGCCGAGACGGTGAAGGCGCCCCAATCGAAGGCGCGGCCGCCGGCCGGCCGGCCGAACCGGATCGCCCGCGCGACCTCCACCGACCCGACCAGCCCCTTGTCGGCCAGGACCAGGTTCTCGCGATAGCCCCGCACCGTGTACTCGCCGCCCGCCGTGAAGCGCTCGCCCGAGTAGAGGACGCTGTCGGCCCATTGGCCCGAGAGGCGCGCGCGCAACTCGACGCCATAGTCCGGAAGGCGGCGGGCGTAGTTCACCTGGACCAGCGCGGTGTGGAAGCCCTTCTTGGGCGTGGGCAGACCGGGGATGTCGGAGCGCGTGCCCTCCAACCCCTGGACGCCCGTGAGCGAGACGGCGAACACCCGGTCGACATTGCGCTCCACATAGTCGGCCACCAGGCGAAGGATCGTATATTGCGCCCGCCCGTCGACCGCGCCCGGCGCGAACGAGAACCTCTGGCCCAGGAGGAAGGTGTCGGATCGCCGCCAGGCCACCTGGGCTCCGAGGCTGACGGTCCGGGCCGAAGACCAGCGGCCCGGCTGGGCCGTGGGCAGCAACGGCGCCTCGTAGACCTTGTGCAGGATCCCGCCTTCGATGGCGCGATCGCGGGCCGAGATGTCCAGCGGCAGCAGCGGCGTATCGGTGACCGCGGCGTCGTTGTAGGACCCGCGGAACGAGAGCGTCGTCCGCGGCGTGAGGAACGGAACGGCGTAGCTGAGCGTGAAATCCTCGACACCGTCGGTGACGCCGGCCTCGCCGCTCAGCAGGTCGCCGGCGGCCAGGACGTTGCGGACCGAGCCGCCCGCCGAGAGCCGTTCGCCACCCACAGAGGGCGAACGGCTGTTGGCCGCCGTGACGTAGACGTCGAAGCGGTCGGCCGGATAGATGGCCAGGCCGAGGCTGGCCTCGCCGGGCCGGAGCCCGGGACGCAGGTCGGCGTTGACGGTCCGGATCGCCGGGTCCTCGGCCAGGAGACGGAAGTCACGCTCCAGATCGACGGCGCTGAGCGGACGGCGCCGGGCCGCAGCCATGCGATCGCGCACATAGGCGGCCGTCAGGCCCTTGGGCCGGCCCTCGACCCATTCGACCGAGATCCCGGGCGCGCCATCGGCGGGCGACGCTAGCCCCCCATAGACGAGCCGCAGGTCGAGAACCCCCGGCTCCGGCGACGGCCGCACGACGAGGCCCGAGTTGATGAAGCCCGCGCCCAGGTAGGCGCGGTTCAGCACCTGGACCAGGGCCAGGGCGCGGGCGAAGCCGCCGGGCCCGGGCAGGCCGTTGGCCGCGAACTGGCGGCGCACCCAGGCCTCGTCCAGCGCCTCGCCCGGCGTGTGGGAAAGGTGGAGGTCACCAGGTCCCGCCTCGGGACGCCAGGCCGGGGGCGGGCGGGCGGGCGGTTGGCGCGCGGGTCCGCCGGCCGACGTATCGGCGACGATCCGGACCTCGCGCAGCGGGACCAGCGCGCCGTCGGGCGCGGGGGATGCGGCGGAAACCGTCGGCCCCGGCAGGCTCCCGGACGGCTCGGCATAGGCCGGCGTCGCGGGCGGGACGGCGCCTGGGCCGGTGCGCGCCTGGGAAAGGTCGCCGGCGGGCTGCGCCCAGGCGATCGCGGGCGCGGCGCAGGCCAGCAGCGCGAGAAGTCCGCGGGACGGGCTCAAGGACAGGCCCCCGGCGCCGGCGCACGGACCGCGGGAGCACCGGCATCCGGGGTGCGGGCATCGGGCGCGCGCAGCCCCTCGGGCGCGACCTCCCGCACATAGGGACCGACCGGCCGGGTGATGAGCTGACTGACCGCGCCGGTCGAACGCGCCGCCGGACACTGGCCCCGCAGCACGCGCGAGGCGTCCAGCACCGACAGGTCGCGGCTCACCACCCCGCTGCTGATGTCGTACAGGCCGGTCTCCAACCGGAAGTCGCCGTCCACGGCCACGGTGTTCACCCGGTCGCTGGAGTTGACGAAATAGCGGCTCTGGATCGTGACGTTCGCCCCGCGCAGCTCGCCCAGCGCCAGGATGCTGCCGCCATTGGAGATGATCGCCAGCGGGTCCGAAATGGTGATCCGCCCGCCCGTGGCGCTGCCCGACGAGGTCTGGATGATCCCCGGCGCCCGCGCGCCCTCCAGCAGCAGGATGCCGGGACGCGGGATCGCGATCTCGATGTCGCCGGCCGCGCCCCCGGCGGCGTTGGTGCTGATCCGCCCGCCGTTGGAGACGGTGAGATTCTCCGCGCGGATACGGATCGTTCCGGCGTCGCCGCCGGGACCGGACAGACCCAGCGTCGTATCTCCTGAGAGGTTTTCGCTGGAGATCACCGAATCCACGCCATCGACCCGCAGCGTTCCGGTCCGGATGTCGATCAGGCCGGCCGGGTTGGGATTGAGGGAGATGGTGCTGATCGCTCCGCCGTCGCGGAGCGTGACGGTGTCGGCCACGATCTCCAGCACGCCCGAGGCGCCGGTGGCGCCGATATCGGCCGCGGAGCTGATCAGCCCGCCGTCCTCCAGCAGCACCGTCTCCGACACGAGGCGCACCCCGCCCGCATCGCCCTCGCCTCGGCTGGAGGTGGAGATGCGCGCATCGCCGCGGACGGTGACGTTCTTCGCCGCGATCTCGACCAAGCCCGCGTCTCCAGTGGAGCCCTCGAAGGCGTCCGAGGTGATCGAGGCCTCGGTGTCGAGCGCGATCTCGCCGGCAGTGACGCGGACGTTGCCGGCCGGGCCGAACGAAAAGGCGCCCGAACGGATGCTGGCCACGCTATCCAGCTTCACGCTGTCGGCCGCGACGGTGACATCGCCCGCCGCCCCCGAGACATAGGCGTCCGAGGAGATGAAGGCCTCGCCGCTCATCCGCAGCGTCCCGGCCTGGATCGTCACGGCGCCGGCGTCGCCGGCGCCCAGGCTGTCGGAGCTGATGTAGGTGAGGAAGCCGGGTTCGCCCTTCAGCTCAAGCGTCCCGGCCTGGATGGTGACGTCGCCCGCGGCGCCCGGCCCCTGGGTATCCGACGCGATGAACGTTCCCGGGCCGAGGCTCAGCGAATCGGTGCGGATGGCGACAACGCCCGCGTCGCCGCTCCCCAGCGCGTTGGAGGAGATGAACACCGGTCCCGAGAGGCTGATCGACTTGGCGTCGATCGCCACGCCGCCGGCGTTTCCGAGGCTCAGCGTGTCAGAGCTGATGTAGGTGCTGTTCTCGAAGATCGCCGAGAGCGTCAGGCGGTTCACCCGGACGACGACCGCGCCGGCGTCGCCCAGGCTGAGCGCGTCGGACGAGACGAAGGCCTCTTCGAGCGCCAGCGTGTCGGCCTCGATCAGCACCGCCCCGGCGTTCCCCGTGCCGCCCGTGGCCCGGGAGGTGACCTGAGCCCCGTCGGCCAGCAGGATCTGGCCGCCCCGCAAGGTGACGGTCCCGCCCTGGCCGAAGGCGAACGTGTCGGACGAGACCTTGGCGCTCGTATCGATCGTAAGGCTGCGGCCTTCGAGCGTCACCCCGCCGGCGGCGCCGTTGAAGTTGCTGTCCGAAGACACCTGGCCATTGCGGACGAGGAGCTCGTTGTCGGCGCGCACGAAGATGCTGCCGGCGTCACCGTCGCCGAACGTGTCGGACTGGACGATCGTGTCGTCCAGGAAGACATCGCCACCCTCGATCAGGACTGTCCCGCCATCCGCCGCGGAATAGGCGATGGAGTTCACGAAGCCGCCGCGCAGGCGCAGGGCGTCGGCGCCGCGGATCTGGATGGCGCCCGGCTGGGCCCCGGCGCCGCCCCGCGCCTCGGCCGTCACCCGCGTATCGGAGAGCAGGACGGAGCGGCCGTCGATGATGACGACGCCCGCGGCGCCATCGCCAAGGGCGTTCGACTCGATCGCCGAGCCCTCGAAGAAGATCTCGGGGCTGCGGATCGCGATCACGCCGGCGCCCCCGACATCCTCGCCGGAGACGGTGAGGAAGGTCTGGATGCCCTCGAACCCCTGCGACGCCTCGATGACGAGGCTGCCCGAATTGCTCGCTGCGCCGGGGGAGGAACCGTAGGCGCCGCCCGACAGCGAGATACGCTCGCCGATCAGCACGACGTCGCCCGGCCGGCCCCCGCCGGTAGCGGTCGAGGCGGCCACGCCGTCGATCCAATCCTGTCGGGCGGCCGTGACCCGGATGTCGCCGCCCGAGCCCGAGCCCGAGGTGGTGGCGACGAGGACGCCGCCGTCGGCCTCGAACACATCCGCCTCGATCGTGATGGTTCCGCCGTCGCCGCTCCCAAGGGCGTTGGCCGACACCGCGGGGGCGTTGCGCAGCGACACGATGCTCGCCGTCACCATGATGTCGCCTCCGGCGCCCCCGGCGCCGGAGACGGCGAAGAGGCCGCCTCCGTCGATATCGACCTCACCCGCCACGATCCGAACGTCCCCGCCGCGGCCGTCCTGCTGCGTCGACGAGCCCACGACCGAGCCCCCGCCCAGACCCAGGCGCAGGGCCGCGATCGAAATGTCGCTCCCGGGGGCGGAACCCACCGCATCGGACGTCACCGACGATCCGGACAGGCGAACACTGCCGCCCGTGATGCGGAGGTCGGCGCCAGGCGCCGTGTCGGCCCGAGCGACGACCTTGGAGTCCAGGATCTCGACCGCCCCCCGCGCCGACAACGAGAGCGGGAACGCGACGTCCACCTCGAGCACGACGTCGCCGACCGCCGTCAGGTCCAGGCCGCGCGCCGCCAGGTTGGCGTCGAAGACACCGATGTCCGACGCCGTGAACGACAGGACCGCCGTGTCGGGCGCGAAGCCCTGCCCCACGCCGTCCAGGACGATGACCTGCTCCCCGCCCACGAAGCCGAAGCTCTCGGGCGGCGCGACCGACAGGACCGAGCCATCGGGCGCCGCCACGGTGAAGCGTCCGCCGTCCGCGAAGCCGAGGTGCGAGGCCGTCGAGAAATGCGCCGCCGAGGGCACGTTCACCACCGCCGTCGGCCCGAAGACCATGCCCGCCGGGTTGATGAACCAGAACGCCGCGTTCGGCAGGGCCATGGAGTCGAGCGTGCCGTCGATGCGCGAGAACTGGCCGCCGGTCACGCGGTTGACGACATTGGCGACGCCGCCGGGATCGGCCGCTGTCCAGCGCGCCGTGACGCCGACGCCGACGTCGAAACGGCTGAAGCTGTGGAAGAGGTTGGCGCCCGCCCGCGTCCCGCCGTCGATGGTGACGATCCCGCCGGCGCCGGACACCGTGGTCCCCAGCGCAAAGGCGTTGCCCACGTCCGGCGTGATGACGGTCTGGGCGCCGACGCGCGCGGGCGCCGCCACCGAGGCGATGGTCCCGAGCGCCAGGGCCAGGACGAGGCGGGATGCGGTCGCCGCCGCTCGTGTCCGGCTCAACGCCACGCTCCCAGCAGGGTGAAAGCAGCCCAGATGCCCGGTGCGGCGTTCTCGCCGCCCCCGCCGATGAGGGCGAGCTGCGCTTCGCGGAGCGCCTGGGACTTGGACCGGCCCTCGCGATAGAGGCCATAGAAGGTCTTCATGAGTTCGGCGGTCCCGGCGTCGTTCACGGGCCAGAGCGAGGCGATGGCGCTCTTGGCGCCGGCCTGCACGGCCGCGCCGGCCAGGCCCATGCTGGCCTCGTCGTCGCCGACCGCCGTCTCGCAGGCGCTGAGCACCAGGAGGTCCAGCTCATCGCCGCGGGTGCGGTTGGCGCTGAGGATCTGGCGCAGTTCCGACAGCAGTATCACCTCGCCGTTGGCGACGATGAAGGCCCGGTCGGACCGTCCGTTGAACGAGGCGTGGGTGGCCAGGTGCAGGACATTCACCTGTTCCCGGGTCAACGCCTGGACGAGATCGGCCTTGCGGAAATTCTCGATCAGCCGGGCCCGCTCGATCCGCTGTCCGTCGGCCACGGCGGCGACCTTGGCCTCGTTGGCGGTGCCTTCCAGCTTCTCGAAGTAGCCGGCGGGAACGCGCACCTCCATCTCGAGCGAAGCCGCCAGGAGTTGCAGGCGCTCGTCCTGTCCGGCGCCGCCCGCCTGCGAATAGGCCAGGGCCGGCGCCACCGCGACCCGGCTCCTCTGGACGAGATAGCGGTTCTCGCTGTCCAGCAGCATGGCGAACGGCAGGCTGCGGAGCGCGCCGTCGGGCACCACCGCCAGCAGGGAGCCCTCGGTGAGTTCGCCTTCGATCGGTCGGATCAGCAGGTCGTAGAGCTGGCGCGAGGCCGGCCGCCAGTTCTCATCCTCTCCATAGCTCAGCGACAGGACCGCGCTCTCCACCAGCCGCGACAGGGCCTGGCGGTCGATCGCGCGGTTGGGCGGCAGGCGGCGGAAACGCGCCTCGCCGCCCGCGCCGCCGGTCACATAGAGCAGCTCCAGACGGTCGGGCAGAAGGATGGGATAGAGCAGCACCTCTCCGGCCTGGAGGGCCTCGGGCGTCAGTGGCTCACGGGCCGGGATGCACTCGCTGCCGAACACGCTCTGAAGCTCGGCCTGACGGTAGGCTTCCACGATCTGCTGGGCGTCGCGGACGCGGACCGCCTCGCGCGCGCCCACGGCGCCGGCGAGCTGCACGTCCACGGCGCTCTGGAAGATGCGGCGCATGTAGAGCGAGAAGGCCGTCTCCTCGGTCAGGGGATCGAAGCGCGGCAGAAGCGGGCGGACGGCCTCCAGCGCGTCATACGCGGCCAGGACGTGGGCCTCGCGATGGTCGGGGTCGATTTCGGCCAGCAGCAGCCGCCATTCCGGCAGGCGCGCGGGCAGGTCGCGCTGACTCTCGGCCAGGAGGGCGGCGTCCATCAGGCCGCGGGCGGGCGCGACGTCGCCGGCCAGGAAGGCGAGACGCGCCTCCAGCACCGCCGCCACCGCCTGGGCGGCCGGTCCGGCGGGCTGGGCGGCGCGGATCGCATCGATGGCGCGGACCACCTCGGGCGCGGCGGCGAGGCCACGGGCGTCGAGGGCCGCCTGGGCCAGCCGGCCCAGCACCTCCGCCCGCAGCGCGGGATCGGCCAGGCGATGCGCCGAGACCAGGCCGCTCGACGCCGCCCCCCCGGCCTGACGGCGAAAATCCGCCGCTGCGGCCGCGTCGGACTCGGCGACCGAAAGCCGCAGCCGGGCCAGGCGAAGGTCGGCCAGCGCCGCCGTCCGCTCGTCACCCGACAGGCGCGCCTGCTCGGCGGCGCACGCCAGCGACGCCGTCGAGACGCCGAGGTTGGCGTTGATCAGCAGCGCGGTGTTGCGCAGCAGGTCGCAGGGGCCGGAGTCCGCCGCCGACGTCTGCTGGCGCACTTGGTCCACGGCCGCCGCCGCCCCGCGGACGCCCCGCCGCGCGCCGCCGCGCGTGCCCGACACCGTCGAGCCCGACAGCGACACCAGGCCCAGGCGATAGGCCGCCAGCGACGCCGGCCGGTTCAGGCCCTCCGCGCTGGCCGTCTGGAATGCGCCCAGGAGGTAGGTCTGCGCCTGATACTGGCTGCCCTGGGCGCTGACGCGCATCAGTTCGCCCGCCGCCGCGCAATATTCGGAAACCGCCTGGGCCGACGGGCGTGTCCCGGCCGACCCGGACACCTCCAGAACCGGCGCGATCTCTCCATAGGGATCCTCGGCGCCGCGCTCCGCCAGGCGGGCCTCGGCCACCGCCGTCGCGCGTCGAAGCGCCTCGTCGGAAGGCCAGGCCGCCCCCGGCGCGCCCCCCGAGGGGATGCACAGGCTGTCGATCAGCGCCGCCTGGGCCGCGCCCGCCCACAGCAGGGCGACGCCGGCCGCGACCGGTGCAAGTCGCCGCCCCAGCCCGTCCGCCCCAGCCGCACACGCCATCTCGCTTCCCCCAAAGCCAGGCTGCCTAACGGCCCGCAACGGCGCCGCTTGTCAACGATACGTTGGACCGGGGGCTTGAGGATGAACCCCGCCGGACGGAATCGGGGCCCGCGCCGCGGCGGCCGAGGGTCGGAAGCCGGGAATCACGCGGCCAGGGCGGCGACGAGTCGGTCGATATCGTCGTCGGTGTTGTAGACGGACGGCGAGATTCGGATGCGGTGCTCGTAGACCGACACCCGCACGCCCCGGCTACGGAGCCGCTCGCCGTACCGGCCGGCGGCGTCGCGCGCCGCGAACGCGACGACGGGACCCGGCCCGCCGGTCGGCGTCAGGGGCCGGAAACCCAGAGGCGGCAGCTCGGCCTGGAGCCGGTCGATCAGGGGACGGCGATGGGCGGCGATATCGGCGACTCCGCGCCCCAGGATGTGGTCCAGGGACGCCTGGGCCACCGCAAGCGCGCCCCAGGCCGGGGTGCTGACCTCGAAGAGGCCTGCCGCCCCACCCGCCAGCTCATAGGCGCCCAGCGGCGGACCCGGGGGCTCGAAAGGCAGGACATGGCTGTCCTGGCGGACCACCTGCCGCCACCCGACCTCGACGCGGCGGAGCCGGTCCAGCCGGTCGGGGCGCACATAGAGGAACGCGGCGCCGAAGTCGCCCATCAGCCACTTGTAGGTCCCGCAGGCCGCGAAATCGACGCCGCTGGCCTGCAAGTCGACCGGCATGGCGCCGGCGGCCTGGATGATGTCGGCGTAGACCAGGACGCCGCGGGCGTGCGCCAGCGCGCAGAGCTCGGCGAGATCGTGCGTGAAGCCCGTGACGCCCGAGACCAGCGAGACGGCGATCAGCCGCGTCGTCGGCGTGACCGCGGCGCGGATGTCGGCGAGGTCGATGCGGCCGGCCCGCGGCGCGACGACGGTGAGCGGGGCCCCGCGCCGGGCCAGCTCGCCGTAGAGGGCCAGCGACCCGTCATAGTGGAAGGCGTCGGTCACCACCCCGGCGCCAGGGCCCAGCCCCAGGGACGCGGCCAGCATGTTCTCGCCCACCAGGGTGCTCGGGACCACGGCGACGTCGGCCGGGGCGGCGTTGATGAGGCGGGCGAACCGCTCCACGGCGCCGCGGCGGGGATTGGCGCGGGGCCCCACCGCCTGGGGATCGCGCCGACGCGCCTCGGTGTAGCGCGCCGCCGCCTCGGCGGCGACGGCGCCCACCGGATGTGTGAAGGCCGCGTCGAGGTAGACGCCCTCGATCGCGAAGCCGCCGCGACCGGCCGGCGCGGCCAGGGCGCCGGCGAGAATCCCGCGACGCGACAGGTCCACGGCGCCCTACTCCGCCACCGGCAGCCGCACCGCGCTGGGGTGGGCCGGCGTGTGGACGACGCTCTGCGTCGCCTTGCGATAGGCCTGGGGCGGGGCGTTGAAGATATCGGCGACCCAGGTCTGGGGATTGCGATCGTACACGGGAAACCAGCTCGACTGCACCTGGACCATGATCCTGTGCCCCTTGCCCACGACGTGGTCGGCCATGGGCAAGGCGAAACGGAACGCCTCCGTGCGGCCCGGCGTGAGGGGCTCGGGGCTGTCGAAGCCGCGCCGGTACCGGCCCCGGAAGATGTCCATGGCAATGGGCGCCTGGTAACCCGCCAGCGCCGGATCGTCCATCTCGTCGGGATGGACGTCGATCAGCTTGACCACGAAGTCGGCGTCGGCGCCCGTGGACGCGGCGAACAGTTCCACCTGGGCCCGGCCGAAGATGCGCAGCGGCCGGTCGAGCGGTTCGGTGACATAGGCAAGGACGTCCGGCCGCTGGGCCGCGAACCTCTGGTCCGCCACCAGCGAGGTCCTCCAACCATCGGTGCGGCTGCCGAAGAAGAACGGCCGGGCGATCACCGGAACCGGGCGGGCGGGGTCGGCGACGTAGTCGTCTCGACCTGGCTCGCCTGCCGTCGGCGGCTCCGCAGAAAGCCGGCCCCCGGCGCGGAGGTAGAGGGGGCGCGTCGCCTCCGGGATGGCTTCGGCCCGACTCCAGCCGCCCCCCATCGCATAGCTGGTGACCGCGGCCAGGCCGGCCGGCGACGCGCCGGTTTTCAGGCTGGCGTCGAGGAAGGGCTTGATGACCTCGCGCCGCGCGCGCGCCGCCGTGTCCTCTTCGAAGCGGAAGACGCCCAGCCCCGAGCCGTCGCCGAACACCCCCATGTGCGCCCAGGGCCCCAGAAGGAGATGAACGCGGCGGTCGCGGTCGAGCGCCGAGAGCGCGCGGAAGACAGCCGGCGCGCCGTACTGATCCTGCTCGTCATAGAGGCCGCCGACGAGCAGCATGGGCGTGCGGACGGGGTGCGCCGCCAGCAGCCTGTCCAGGGCCTGCCCCTGCCAGAAGGCGTCGTAGGCCGGATGCGCCACGAACCGCCGCGCCATCGGAAACTGGTCCAGGCCATAGTGGCGCATGAACGCGCCGGCCGACCCCAATTGCAGCATGCGGGCGTAGAGCTCCACCCCGCCGCCGGCCGGCGGGGCGCCCTGCCGGCCGGCCATCAGGATCGGCAGCACGGGCAGGGTGATCTGCCGGAAGGCGCCATGATGGAACCAGTCGTCGCCCATCCAGACGTCGACCATCGGGTTGACCGGGACGGCGGCCTTCAGCGCCGGATGACCGGACAGCGTCGCCATCAGCGCCGTGAAGCCTGCATAGGAGCCGCCGATCACGCCGACCCGCCCATTCGTCTCCGGCACGTTGCGTATCAGCCAGTCCAGGGTGTCGGCCGCATCGGTCGCGTGGTCGATTCCGGTGGGGTTGAGCGGGCCGGACAGCGGCCGGTTGGTGACGTAGGTCCCCTCCGAACGGTAGCGACCCCGCACGTCCTGCCAGACCCGGATGTAGCCGTCCTCCAGCAGCGCGGCGTCCAGGGGGCCGGGCGGCCGGGCCGCCGCGCCGTCGGCCCCATAGGGCGTGCGCTCCATGACCAGCGGCGCATTGCGGACGCCCGGCCTCATCACGATGACGGTGTGCAACCGCACGCCGTCGCGCATGGGGATCATCGCCTCGCGGCGGACACGCGCGACCGCCGGCGGGGGCCGGTAGTCCGTCGCGACGTCCGACGGCAGGGTGTCGACCGGCCCGGCCGCCGCCGGCAAGCCCAGTCCCAGGAGGAGGCCCGCGAGGAGCCCCAGGAAACGGGGGCGGGACCTCCGGCTCCGCCGCGACGGAGCCGGACGCATCGGGCGGAAGATCACGGGCGGCCTAGTAGCGCGCCCGGATCCCGAAGAAGTACTGCCGCCCGAAGATGTCGCCGTAGGTCCGGGTCGGGAACGACGGCATCTCGTTGGTCAGGTTGTTGACCCCGGCGCGGAACGTGTAGTTCTCCCACTCATACGACGCCGAGATCGTGTGCGTGTAGTTCGCCTTCACGATCGGAATGGGATTGGTCTCGATCGTGTCGGTGAAGGCGGCCTTCACGCTGGGAAGATAGTAGACCGAATAGAACAGGCGCAGCGGGCCCTTCGAGTAACGCAGGTCGCCACGCACGCGCCAGTCGGGCGTCGAGGTGGTCCCGTCCGTGCGGTTGCTGTCGAAGCCCGTCACCGAGGTCAGCAGGCGCGTGGTGTGCGTCGCCTCGGCCGCGATCTCCAGCGTCCCGAAATCGGCGTCGTCGAAGAAGCGGCCGATCGGGAAGCGATAGCTGAAGTTGTAGACTTCGCCACGGTACAGCACCTTGCCCGCGTTGAACGTCGTCTGCCGCGCCGCGACGATGTGGCCGAGGGCGTTACGCTGGAACGTGGCGCAGATGTCCGCCGGCTGGGGCGAGCTGTCGTAGCAGGTGGCCAGGAAGCTGGCAGGCGTGAACGCCGAAAGGCCGTCGGTCAGGTCCACCTGAATCCGGTCCGCCGTGAACGTCAGGCCCGGGATGTAGCTCGGCTGGAAGCTGAGCCCCCAGGTGACGGTCTCGGACAGCTCGTTGCGCAGGTTCGGGTTGCCGCCGCTCGTGATGGTGACCAGGCCGGTGTTCTCGGCCGGATCCTGGAAGCCCGCCAGCGGGCCATACCCCGGATTGCGGGCCCACTCGGCCTGGCAGTTGGCGAGACGTGTCGCCGGCGCCGGCCCGCCGTTGATCCGGTCGGCGTCGCAGGGGTCCGTGCCGATGGGGTTGCCGGGCGCGGCGAACGTCGGTGCGAACAGCTGGTCCAGGGTCGGAGCCCGGAAGTTGCGGCTCTTCGAGGCGCGGAAGCTCAGGCCGTAGCCCACCTCCCAGCGCCCGCCGACGCCCCACACCTCTTCCTTGCCCGCCAGCGAGTGGTCGACGAAACGGTAGGAGCCCGAGACCTCCAGGGCCTCGACGAACGGCAGGGTGAAATCGCCGCCGATGATCGGCACCAGCAGTTCGCCGGCGAACTCGTCGGTGTTGAATTCGCCGTCCCGGTTGATCGGGGCCGTACCGGTGGTGGTGAGGCCGCGCAGGTCGGCCTCGAACGGCCGGAACGCCACGCTCTCGGCGCGATGTTCGTACGAGATGCTGAACTTGGCGGGCCCGGCCGGCAGGTTGATCACGTCGCCGCTCATGATGGCGAGGAAGGCATCCTGGGTGTTCTTGTAGTTCTGCCCCTGCAGCACCGACACGTACAGGATCGCCTCCTGCGAGGCGGTCTGGGAACCGAAGGGATTCAGGGGCACGCAGCGCGGATCGTCATTGGCGGGGTTGGCGTCCGCGTTGATCGAGCAGACGATCTGGCCGGCCGCGTTGCGGGTGGCGCTCAGCGCCTGCCCGATGGTCTGCACGTTGGGCGTCCAGACCCGCTGGGTCCCCTCGGTCTCGGCCCGGCTGTACGAGAGGCTCCAGTTGAAGTTCCGGTCGGCGAACGCGAAGTCGCCGTCCAGGGCGACCAGGCCGCGGAAGGTCTCGGTGCGCGAATAGCGCTCGCGGGTCGGCAGGATGTTGTACCTGCGCGACACGAACAGGTTGCCCCCGGCGGCGAAGGCCGGGCTGGCGGCGCTCAGGAGCGCGACGTCCTGCGCCGACAGGAACGGGTTGTCGCGGTTGAACGCCACCGCGTTGCTGCCCGCCGTGCGGAAGATCTGCTGCGTGCCGTAGGGGTCGCGGCCCTCCTGGCGGCCGACGAGCAGTTCGCCCGAAACCCGGATGTTGTCCGTCAGGTCGTAGTGGCCGATCACCGTGCCGTTCCAGCGCTCGACCCCGGCCGCCAGGGTGGAGTTCTCGCGCACGTCCAGGCCCTGCCCGCCGATGGCGGTGCTGCTGGTGCCCTGGATCAGGCCGGTGTCGTACGGGATCACCTGGCCGCCGGGCGAGAACTGGAGCGCCCCGCCGTTCAGGCGCAGCAGGCCGTTCGGCAGGGACGTGTTCGTCTGGAAGATGACGCCGTCATAGTTCTGCGACCAGAAATGGCCGTTGAAGACCCAGACGGTCGGCGGGATGCCGTCCGTGGTCGACGTGTTGGCGAGGTTCGGGACGTTCCGCGGCCCCTCCGCCGTGCGGCGGCGGGCGTACTCCAGCAGCGGCCGGGTCTTGGAGTATTCCAGATCGACGGCGATGTTGCCGCGGCCCTCGGCGAAGTTCTTGCCCCAGGTGGCGCGCAGGAAGGTGCGGGGATAGTCGCCCTTCGAGCTTTCCCCGTACTGCGCGTCGAGCTCCAGGCCCTCGAAATTGTTCTTGAGGATGTAGTTCACCACCCCGGCGATGGCGTCGGAGCCGTAGACGGCCGCGCCGCCCGCCTGGACGATGTCGACCCGCTGGATCAGGCCGGTGGGGATCACGTTGGTGTCGACCGTGCGGTCGCCCAGACCCGAGGACGACGTGACCATGCGCCGGCCGTTCAGCAGGGTCAGGGTGCGTCCGGCGCCCAGGTTGAACAGGTTGGGCGAGGTGGCGCCCGAACCCGCCGGGAAGCCCGAGGTGGTCGAGATCGGGAACGAGGGAACGTTCGACGTCACCTGGTTCAGCATCTCGCCGAGGTTGACGTAGCCGCGCTCGGTGATCGCCTCATCGTCCAGGATGGTCACCGGCGCCGCCGTGGCGGTGCTGGAGCGCGGGATGCGTGAGCCGGTCACGAGGACTTCGGCGACCTCCTGGGATGCCGCGGCGCTGGCGTTTGCCCCGGCGGACGCGGCGCCGTCTCGCCCCACGTAGATCACTCCCGCGGCGGTGCGGCGCACCGACAGGCCGCTGCCGGCAAGCAGGCGCTGAAGCCCCTCGTCGGCGGTGAAGGCGCCGACCAGCGCCGGACTCGTCTTCCCGCGCACGTCGTCCTCGGCGAAGATGATCTGCTGGCGCGACGCCTGGCCGAACATCCGCAGCGCCCCGCCCAGGTTCTGCGACGGCACGTCGAAGCGGTATGTCTGTTGTTGAACCTGCGCCGCGGCCGGTCCCGCGAACACCAGAAGCGCCGCCGCGGCAGCCGAGCTGCCGAGGCCTGCCAGCTTGATCCCCATCATGTCCGAAGCCCCCTTCGTTCCGGACGATCGGCGGTTGTCGCCAAATCGTCGTATTGGGTGGTACGCACGAGCTTCAGAAAGCCGAACTTCAGGTCGGCGGCGACGTGTCCTTTCCGCCGAAAATCGTCATGCTGGCCGGGCCGCCCCGCGCCTCCAGCTCGAAGGCCGCGGCCAGCCCCTGCAGCAGCGCGGTGGTGTCGCCGGCCCGGAAGACGCCCGAGACGCGCACGTTCGCCGCCGTCTGGTCGCCCACCGCCAGCGGACGGTCGGCATAGCGGTTCATGCGCTGCACCACGACGCCCAGGGGCTCGTCCTCGAACACGAGCTGGCCCGCCTCCCACGACAGCGAGCGGACGGGGTCGGTCGGTCCCACGACGGCGGCCGCGACGACGGCGGGAGCCTGGGCCGGCGCGACCGCCGGCAGGATCAGTTCGCGCCCGGGCGCCAGGAGCTGGTCGGCCGGGACCCGCCGCGGGCCGACCGCCACGGTCCGGCGCGCGCCGCCGCCCTCGCGGTCCAGCACCATCACATGGCCCTCGTAGAGGACGACGCGGACCTGGTCGCGCAGAAGCTCGACGCTGAAGGCCGTGCCGGTGGCGACCACCATCTCGTTGGCGGCCGTGACGGAGAAGGGCCGCAACGGATCACGCGCGACGTCGAACTTGGCCCGGCCGCGCTCCAGCCACAGGCGGCGCTTCTCGCCGGTGTAGCGCACCTTCACCACGGTCGCGGCGTCGAGCGAGACCTTGGATCCGTCCGCAAGCACGACCACGCGCCGCTCGCCCACGGCTGTCTCGTAGGCGCGCGGTGTCAGCCACATCCCGAGGCCGCCTGCGCCCACAACGGCCAGAACCAGCGTCGCAGCGATCAGTCCCAGGACGCTGCGCCTCGGAATCCCGCGGCGCGTATGACGGTGGAAGCTCCGGCGGGCCGACGCCAGCGCCGCCTCGCGCAACGCCATCACCTCGGCGCTCGCGGCGTAGTGCTCGACGGCCTCCCACGAACCTATGATCTCGAACAGGGCGACCTCGTGCGCCGGATCGGCGTCGAGCCAAGCCTGGAACTCGCGCTGCTGGTCCTGCGGAACCTGGCCGTCGGCCAGCCGGGCCGCCCACAGGGCGGCGCGCTCCACCACCTCGTCCGACACCACGCTCACGACCCGCCCCCGAAGCATCCGCGCAGATGCACGCTGGCGCGGACCACGTGCTGCTCCACGGTGCGCACCGAGATGCCGAGCATGTCGGCGATCTCACGCTGTTTCATGTTCTCGAGGCGGAAGAGGACAAAGATGGTCCGCGTCCGGTCGGGCAGCTCCTGGAGCGCGCCGAGCACGGTGGACAGCGACTGCTTGGCCTGGAGCACGCGATCGGGGTCGCGCTCCTCCACCCAGGCGGAATCGTTCGAGGCCACGGCAGCCTGATAGGCCGCGCGCACCTTCTGGCGCCGGCCGCGGTCGCGCAGCAGGTTGGCGGCGATCTGGAAGACATAGGCGTCGGGCCGGGCCGCGTCGATCTCCGCGCCACGCTGGGCGACCCGCAACAGAACTTCCTGAGTCAGGTCTTCCGCCTCCGAATGGTTGCGGATCCGCCGCAGGAAGAACGCGATGAGGGCCGGCCGAAACCGTTGGCTCATCGCGCTGGCGGCCGCCTTGGCGTCGGGTTGCACGATCTGCTCCAGTTCTCAACCGGGACGCTAACGCGGGGTAGTACGCGCGGCGACCGGATTCCCACCGAAACGCCCGAACGGCGGCCGATATTTCCTTATCGACAGGACGCCTCGGGAACGGCCGTCCTCTCCCATTGATAGACGTCCACGAGTTCGCCCCGCGGCAGATAGGTGAACGAGAGCGGCTGGTCGCCCCGCGTGACTTTCACGGTGACGATCCGGGCGTGATCATGCTGCATCGCGTCGCCGAACGGGGCAGCGACGATCCTGTCCCCGTCGCGCAGGCCCGCCTTATCGGCCTCGGACCCCGCCACCAGGCCACGCACCACCTTGTCCGGCGCCGCCGCCCGCAGATCGTAGCCGGGCTCGAAGACACGCGCCTTCCGCACCACGCGGCGGAAGCAGGGGCCGTAGTCGTCGGACTCGGGCAGCACCAGCCGGCCGCTCATCATCGCCCGGTGCGTCGCGGGCCCCGCCTCGCCGAGTTCGGCGCGCAGGACGTCAAGCCACACGGCCTCGGTGACCGCCTCGCCGCTTCGGAACCGCGTCATCATGGTCCGGACGAGGTCGTCCACCGACCGCCGGCCGCCGGACGCCCGCCTGATCTTGCCGTTCAGCACCGCGAAGTAGAGCGCGCCCCGGTCGTAGGGCATCAGCCGCACGCGCGTGTCGTCCCAGAACTGGTCCAGCACCTCGGCTTCGGGCGTGTGCTTCCGGGTGTTGGCGTAGTAGCGCATCGCCGTGCGATTGACGCCCGCCAGGTACTGCTCGGTGGTGATCTGGCCGGCCCGCCAGGGCAGAAGCTCCTGATAGTAGACCGCGTTGCCCTCCGACCACCATTTGCCCAGCAGCTCGATGGCCGTCCAGGTGTGGGTCATCTCGTGGCCCAGGATCGACTTCAACGCTTCCGGATCCGTGCCCTCGCCGTAGCCCACCGCGAACGACTGGGTCATGGCCACCCCGCCGCCGGGGTTCTGCGGGTTCGAGCGGAGGATCACGCGGTAGGGCGGCTCCGCCTCGTCCCCGAAGAACCTGCTCATCCAGCCGTGGAGCCGGCCGGTCCATTGCATCAGCGGGCGAGGGTCGAACGGGGGCTCGCCGCCCCACAGGGCCGAGAAGCCGCCCTGGGCCGCCGCGGGCTCGCGGGTGAAATGGCCGGCGGCGAACATGGTGCTCGAGAGGCGTCCGGGCGGACCGGCGGGAAGCTCCAGGTCGCCGTCGCCGTAGCCGGTGACACCCACCGCGCCCGGGCCCATGTCGCTCACGTCCCAGCGGATCGCCACGCGATAGGCGGCCCCGCCCTGGGGGATGGCGACCAGCATGCGGCCGGGAG
The DNA here is from genome assembly GCF_037189685.1 of Phenylobacterium sp. Lineage (GTDB taxonomy): Bacteria > Pseudomonadota > Alphaproteobacteria > Caulobacterales > Caulobacteraceae > Phenylobacterium. The sequence continues at coordinate 43,108 of NZ_JBBCIT010000021.1, forward strand.
TGGAGAAGCTGGCCCCGTCGATGCGCAGGTTGACGGGCGGCCCGCTGCCGCGTGCATTGTCGATCGGCAGGCGATAGCGGGCCACCACCTCGCCGTGGACCCGGCGCGACGAGGTCCAGGGCTTGTCGCCGGCCTGGCCTGTGAGCAACGGGACCGCGCCCTCGGCGTCGGTGACCGTCATCCCCGTACGCGGCTGCGGCGACGGCATGTTGGGCGCCATGGTCGGCAGGACGAACAGCGGCTGGCCCGCCGCTACGTCCATGCCCGGCACGGTCACCGTGACGTCCACGTAGCCGCCGGCCGGGGCCATCATGGCGCCGGGCTTGATCAGCACCGTCATCAACGGCGCGGGTTGCGCCTCAGGGGCGGCGTGGGCCTCGGGCGCGGCGTGGGCCGCGCCGACGGCGAGACCTGCGGCCACCAGGACAGCCGCCGTCAGACGTCTCATCGGTCCGGCCTCGCCCCTAGGGGATGCGGATCACGCCGACCGACCCCTCGATGTCGATCTTCGTGCCGAACGGGGCCGAGTCGCGTTGAAGGTTGGCCAGGATGCGCCGGGCGTTCTCGGGATCGGCGAAGTGAGGGATGCCCCGGCGAGAGCGGTCATAGGTGTTGCCCATGTCCAGCGGATAGAGCTTCACCGTCTTGATCTTCGGCCCGTCGAACTCGGTGACCGCGACCATGCTGTCGTACCAGCTCGCCGGATTGCCCCCGGCGCGCACCGAGCGCTCCTCGGGCTTCGGCGGCGGGGCCCTGCCCGTCGCCGGGTCGGGCCAGACGCGCAGCGCCGTCTCCTGCAGCGCCTTGATCTCGCCGTTGATGAAGAAGACGCCCATTCCGTAGAGGACGACCTTGCCCTTGTAGATCTCGACACCGCGCAACGAATGGGGCCCGCCGCCCAGGATCACGTCGGCCCCGGCGTCCACCGCGTCATGGAACAGCTTGATCAGGAAATCGGGCGGCGGCGGCGTGTCGTCGTCGACCCCCGTGGTGCTCTCGTGGGCGTGGATCGTGAAGACCACCACGTCGGCGTTGTCCTTCGCCTCGCGGACCGCCTTCAGCAGGCCCGCGTGGTCGTAGAGGTCCATTTCCCACTTGAGCTGGGTCTTCGGCCCCAGGCGATAGATCTGCTCGTTGACGGTCACCTCCACCGCGTCGGGGGCCGGGGCGGGCTTGCGGGGCGAGGCGAACTCGGTGGCCATCCTCCTGACCAGGGCCATCTGGTCGGCGGTCACCATCTGGATCGGCCGCACGCGCAGCACGCTGATGCCGGTCCGCTGCTTCACCTCGCCGAACGCGTCGTTGGCGCCGGCGTTGGGCTTCACGGTCGAGGCGGTCGACACCAGGGCGACCCGGGCCTTCGGCGTGGTCAGGATGCCCGCGCGCCGCGCTTCCTGGAGGTTGCGCCCCGCGCCCGAGTGGACGATGCCCGCCTCGTCGTGCAGGCGGATCGTCTCGATCACGCCCTCCGGCCCCCAGTCGGTGGAATGGTTATTCGCCATCGAGACCATGTCGATGCCCATGGCCTTCTGGTCCTTGGCCAGCGACGCCTCGCCCCACAGCAGGCCATTGGCGTAGCCGGTGCCCTGGAAACTCTCCAGGTCCAGGATCGGGCTCTCGCGGTTGGCGATCGTCACGTCGCCCGAACGGATCAGGGAGATCACCTCCTGGAGCTTCGGGTCGGGCCGTTCGGCCATCGGGCGCGAGTAGAGCAGGTCGCCCAGGAGGACGAGCGAGAACTTCCCCTTGGGGCTGGCCGGCTTGGGCGGGTCGCGCAGGAACTCCGTGGGATCGTTGGACGGGCGCGGTGCCTGGGGTGGCGCGGCGGGCTGGGGCGGCGCGGCGGGCTGGGCCACGGCCACGCCGGCCAGGCGCGCGGCCGCGGCCGCGGCGGCGGCCAGCCGGATCGGCGTCTTGGTCATTCTGCGTCCCTTCACGACTTGCAGATCGGGTCGGAGGCGTCGGGGACGCGCTCCCACTGATAGGTCTCCACCTCGGCGCCGCGCGGGCGGTACGCGATGTCGAAGGTCTTGCCCTCGCGGGTGACCTTCATCTCCAGCTTGCGGTCGATGTCGCCCTGCACAGCATCCAGCGCCACGCCGTAGGTGACCACGTCGCCGTTGCGCAGGCCCGCCTTCTCGGCCTCGGACCCGGGCTTCAGCCCCTTGATCACCTTCGGGTTCGAGACGATCGAGGCGTTGTCGAAGCCCAGGTCGAACTGGCGCATCGTGGTGGTCGTGCGGCGGAAGCAGGGTCCGAAGTCGTCGGATTCCGGCAGCATCAGTCCGCCGGCCATCATCGACCTGTGAACGGCCACGCCGTCCTCGCCCAGCTCCTTGCGGACGAGGTCGACCCACACCTGCTCGCTCAGCGTCTCCCGCGACCGGGCCTTCTGCATCATCACCTGGATCAGGTCGTCGATCGACCTCTCGCCGCCCGATGCGCGGCGGACCTTGCCGTTCAACACCGCGAAATACATCGCGCCCCGGTCATAAGGCAGCACGCGGATGCGGGTGTCCTCCCAGAAGCGCGGCACGACCTGGTCTTCCGGTGTGTCGCGCAGGGCGTTGGTGAAGTAGCGGTAGGCGGTCTCGTTGATGTCCTGAAGGTACTGGTCGGTGGTGAACAGGCCCGCCTTCCAGGGGATCATGGCCTGGTAGAAGACGGCGTTGCCCTCCGAGTACCACTTCCCGACCGCCTCGCTGGCCGTCCAGGTGTGGGTCATCTCGTGGCCCAGGATGGCCTTGAAGCTCTCGCCCGTGACGTCCTTGCCGTAGGTGACCAGGAAGGAATGCGTGAGCGCGGCGCCGCCGCCTGCGTTCATCGGGTTGAAGCGCATGAAGACCCGGTAGGGCGGCTCGGTGGCGTCCTTGAAGTAGCTGCTCATGAAGCTGTGGAGCTTCGCGGTCCACCGCATCGGGGGCCGCGGGTCGAACGGCGGCTGTCCGCGGACCCATACAGCCGAGAACGCCCCGTGCGTCTCGCGCTCCAGCGGGCCGGCCATGTACACGCCGCGCCCCAGCTGGGCGAGCGGCCCGGCGGGCAGCGTCACGTCGCCGTCGCCCCAGCTCGACACCCCCTCGACGCCCGGCCCCATCGCCGAGACGTCCCACGTCAGGGCGATGCGATAGTCGCCTTTCAGTTCCGGCGTGATCATCAGCGCGCCGCCCACGCCCGAGACGCCGTCGCCGTCCACGCGCAGCGCGGTGGGCGGGCCGCCGGACAGCGCCGGGATGTTCTCGGCCAGCAGCGTGTACTTCAGCACCGCCTGGCCCCGGATCGCCCGGCCGGGAATCCAGCGGCGCGGGCCGTTCGCCACCGGCGCCTCGGTGAGCGGAACCGGCCCGGCGTCGTCGCTGACGCCCAGGCCCAGCAGTTCGGCCGGGCGGGACAGGCCCGGCGTGAAAAGTCCCGCCGCGACGAAAGGCCGGCCGGCCGGCGCGTCCACGCCGGGAAGGGTCATGGTCACCTCCACGGGCGCCTTGGCGTCCACCACCTTGCCGGGCCGGATCACCACGGTCGCGAGCGGGGCCTCCGCGCCCGCCGCCGTCGGGGCCACGCCGCCACAGGCCAGGACCACCGCGATCGCGCCCGCGCGCCAAGCTGCCCGCATCGCCCCCTCCATGCTCGTCACCGTCGCCTGTTAGTACGCTCCAGATGACGAAATCCCGGCGCCCGCGGGCGGGTTTGGCCGCCGCATGCGTATTACGGGCAGGGATCTCGAGGCGCAGGGATCCCCGGGGGAGGCGCGGACATGCGGATCGATTGTCGCGGCGTGTTGCTGGGCGCCGTCGTGGCGGGGCTGGCGCTCGCAACCCGTCCCGTCCCGGCGACGGCCGCCGAAACGCCCCCCGTGCTGACCCGGCACAGGATCGAGATCGCCGGCCGCGCCCTGGCCTACACCGCCGAGGCGGGCCGCCTGCCCATCCGCGACGTCGCCACGGGCGAGCCGCTGGCCCACGTCTTCTATGTCGCCTACCGCGCGCCGGCCCCTCGCGGCGCCGTGCGGCCCATCACCTTCGTCTGGAACGGCGGGCCGGGCCTGCCGGCCGCCTCGCTGCACTTCGAGGGCGCAGGTCCGCGCCGGATCGAGGGCGACCGGATGGTCGACAACGCCGACACCTGGCTGACCGACACCGACCTGGTGTTCATGGACCCCGTGGCCACGGGCTTCTCCCGCGCCGTCAGCCCCGAGGCGCAGAAGGCGTTCACCAGCTGGATCGGCGACGCGATGGCCGCCACCGAGTTCGTCCGCGCCTGGGTGCTGCGCCACCGCGCCGAGGACGCACCGCTGATCATCGCCGGCCAGAGCTACGGCGCCGTGCGGGCCGGCGCGGTGACCTATCAGCTCCTGAAGCGGGGCTTCGACGTGCGCGGCCTGGCGCTGATCTCGAACACCACCGGCCTGCCCGACTATCCCGACCGGCCCCTGGTGGCGCTGGCCATGCACACCGGCGACTACGCGGTCGCCGCGCTCCACTTCGGTCGGCTGCCGCCCGAGTTCGGGACCACGCCCCACGACGCCCGCGCGATCGCGGAGCGGTGGGCGCGCGACGTCTACCTGCCCGCCCTGCGCCGTATCGACCAGCTCTCGGAAGCCGAACGGACGGCGCTGGCCGCCGACCTCGCCCGCCGCATCGGTCTGGACGCCGCGGACATCGAACCGAAGACCTTGCGGGTCACCCAGGGCCTCTTCCTGGGGCGCATCGGCGGCGGCCGGCGGCTCTACTACTCCGACTACCGCAAGGACGAGCCCTACGTCGCCCCGCCGTTGAGGCTGGGCGTCCGCTACCTGCGCCACGACCTGGGCTACGCCACCGATCTGGCCTATTTCGGCGTCGAACCGATCGAGGACGGCTTCGCGCCCGACGGCGTCTATCCCCGGCCCGTCAACACCGCCTGGACCCACTCGACCGTCTACGGCGCCACCGAGGACCAGATCGCCCAGGCCCGCGCCGAGTTCGCCCGGACCGGCGCCATCGGACTCGGAAAGTTCGGCCCCAACCTGTCCGGGGCCGCCGAGGCCATGGCGCTCAGCCCTTCCCTCCAGGTGCTGGTTCCCCACGGCGCCTACGATCCGCTGGGCGGCTGCTCGATCGACGCCGAGCTGGGCCGCCGCCTGCCGCCACCCGACCGCGAGCGCGTGACCTTCCGCTGCTACCTGGCGGGCCACGCCATCTACCGCGACGCGCCCGCGCGCGCCGACTTCGCCGAAGACATGCGCGCGCTGGCCCGGAAGGTCCAGGCGCAACCCGCCGGAGCCCGCCGATGACCCTCGACCGCCGTTCCCTCCTGACCCTGGCCGCCGCCGCAGCGGCGAGTCCCGCCGCCGCCTCGCCGTCCGATCCCCTGAAAGGCGTGATCGTCGTCAACGCGCTGGGCGGCCTCTACGACCCCAATTTCCCCGAGCCGCCGCGGCCCGTGCTCACGCCCCGCATCCTGGCGGACGCCCGGGCCTCGGGGACCACGGCGGTGAACATCACCGTGGGCTATGTCGCCGGCGGCGCCGAACCTTTCCAGGCCTCGGTGGCCGAGGTGGCCCAGTGGACCCGGCTGATCCGGGAGCATCCCGGCGACCTTGCCCTCGTCCTCGGCGCGGGCGACATCGCGCGCGCGCAGACGGAGGGGAAGGTCGGCGTCATCCTGGGCTTCCAGAACGCCGCCCAGATGGGCGACGACGCCGCCCGCGTCGACATCTTCGCCGACATGGGCGTGCGCGTGGTCCAGCTCACCTACAACCTGCGCAACCAGCTCGGCGACGGGGCCATCGTCCCCGAGGGCCGGGGTCTCACCGACTTCGGTCGCCAGGTGGTCGAACGCCTGAACGCCAACCGCGTCATGGTCGACCTTTCCCACTCGGGCCGCCAGATCTGCCTCGACGCGATCCAGGCGTCCCGCCAGCCGATCTCGATCAACCACACCGGATGCCGCGCGCTGGTCGACCTGCCGCGCAACAAGACCGACGAGGAGCTGCGCCTGACAGCCGAGACGGGCGGCTTCGTCGGCATCTACTTCATGCCGTTCCTGAACCTGTCGGGCCACGCCTCGGCCGCCGACGTGGTGCGACACATCGAGCATGCGATCCAGGTCTGCGGCGAGGATCACGTGGGCATCGGCACCGACGGGGGGACCACCCCCATCGACGACATGGAGACCTACAAGGAAGCGCTGCGGAAGGAGCACGAGGACCGCAAGGCCAAGGGCGTGGCCGCCCCCGGCGAGCGGGCCGACACCCACCCCTTCGTCCTCGACCTGCGCGGGCCCGACCAGTTCCGCAAGCTCCACCGCCTGCTCTCCGAACGCGGCCACAAACCGGCGCGGATCGAGAAGATCCTGGGACTGAACTTCGTCCGCTACGCCCGCACCATCTGGGGCGGCTGAACCGCCGCCCGAACGAACGCTTGGTGCCCCAGGCCGGACTCGAACCAGCACGCCCTCACGGACAGCAGATTTTGAGTCTGCCGCGTCTACCGTTTCGCCACTGGGGCGGCGAGGGCGGGAACATAGGGGTCCGGAGGTCCGCGTCAATGCGGCCCTTGCGTCGGGGCGAACCACGCAATAGTTGCTAATCGTTCGCATTACCGGCGAGCGCTGGAATTCCTGGGATACGATGCACGAGACGGTCGGCGCCCCCGTTGCGCCCGCGGAAGAAGGGGCGTCCGCAGAGGGACTCGTCCGCCTGAGCCAGGCCCGGCCCGGAGACCGCGGTGTGATCGCCGACGTGCGGGCCGACCATGCCACGGCCCACGCCGTGGACGTCCACGAGCTGGAGCGCCGCCTGCTGGAGTTCGGCTTCGTGGAAGGCGCCGCGTTCGAGGTGCTGCACCAGGGGCTGTTCGGCGCCGACCCCATCGCAGTGAAGCTGGACGACATGCGCGTCGCGCTCCGCCGGCGCGACGCCGCCGACGTCTGGGTGCGGCTGGAGGCGGCCCGATGAGCGAGGCGGCGCTTCCGCCGACCCGCATCGCGCTGGTCGGCAACCCCAACACCGGCAAGACCGCCCTGTTCAACGCCCTCACCGGGGGGCGGCAGAAGGTGGCCAACTACGCCGGCGTCACCGTGGAGCGGAAGGAGGGCTTCCTGACCACGCCCGGCGGCCGGCGACTCTCGGTGCTCGACCTGCCCGGCACCTATTCCCTGCGGGCCCGCAGCCCCGACGAGGTGGTGACCCGCGACGTCGTGCTGGGCCGCCTCGACGGCGAGACGGCGCCCGACGTGGTGGTGGCGGTGGCCGACGCCACCAACCTGCGCCTGGTCCTGCGGCTGATCCTGGAACTGAAGGCCGTTGGCCGGCCGATGGTGCTGGCGCTCAACATGTACGACATCGCCCAGCGCCAGGGCCTGCGGATCGACCTCGAAGGCCTGGGCCGCGAGCTGGGCTGCCCCATCGTGACCACCGTGGCCACCCGCAAGCGCGGGATCACCGAGCTGGCCGAACAGGTCGACGCCCTGGTCGAGTCCGGCGCGCTGGCGACCGACAACGCGTGGCACGAGCCGTCGGCCGCCGAGATCCGCAGCGCCCACCGCGAGGCGCAGCGCCTGCTGAAGGCCTACGTCCGTCCGCCCGAGCGGCCCGACACCCTGACCGGCCGGATCGACGCGGTGCTGCTGCACCCGGTGGCGGGTCTGGTCATCCTGCTGGCCCTGCTCTTCCTGATGTTCCAGGCGGTGTTCACCTGGGCGGGGCCCCCGGCCGACGCCATCGAGGGCGGCGTCGCCTGGCTGGGCGGCCTGGCGGGGGAATGGCTGCCGGACGGCCTGATCCGCAGCCTGGTCGTGGACGGCCTGTTCGCCGGCGTGGGCTCGGTGCTGGTCTTCCTGCCCCAGATCCTGGTGCTGTTCCTGTTCATCATCCTGCTGGAGGACCTGGGCTACATGGCCCGCGCCGCCTTCCTGATGGACCGGATCATGGGCGGCGCCGGCCTGCACGGGCGCGCCTTCATCCCCTTGCTCTCGTCGTTCGCCTGCGCGATCCCCGGCGTCATGTCGGCGCGGGTGATCGACCAGAAGCGCGACCGGATGACGACGATCCTGGTGGCCCCGCTGATGACCTGCTCGGCGCGAATTCCGGTCTACACCCTGATCATCGGCGCCTTCATCCCCGACCGGACGGTGGGGCCGGGCCTGAACCTCCAGGGCCTGGTGATGTTCGGGCTGTACGCCGCCGGCATCGTCAGCGCGCTGGCGGTCTCGTTCGTCATCCGCAAGGTGTTCTGGCGCGGCGCGGTCGAGCCGTTCCTGATGGAGCTGCCCACCTACAAGCTGCCCTCGCTGGAGAGCGTGCTCCGCAACCTCTGGCTCCGGGCCGAGATCTTCATCTCCCGCGCGGGCCGCATCATCCTGCCGCTCATGGTGCTGGTGTGGGTCCTGTCCACCTTCCCCGGCCCGCCCCCCGGCGCCACGGACCCGGCCATCGACTACAGCTTCGCCGGCATCATCGGCCAGGCGTTGCAGCCGCTGTTCGCCCCCATCGGCTTCAACTGGCAGATGGTGGTGGCCCTCATCCCCGGCTTCGCGGCGCGCGAGGTGGCGGTGGCCGCGCTGGGCACCGTCTACGCCGTGGGCGACGCCGAGGCCAATGTGGGCGCGCTGGGCGCGCGGCTAGCCGAGCACTGGAGCCTGGCCACGGGCCTGTCGTTCCTGGCCTGGTACGTCTTCGCGCCCCAGTGCGCGGCGACCCTGGGCGTGGTGAAGCGCGAGACCAACTCCTGGGGCTGGACCGCGGTGATGTTCGTCTACATGGTCGCCCTGGCCTACCTCGCCTCGTTCGTCGTCTACCACACGGCCGTGGCGCTGGGCGCCGGCTGATAGGCCGCCGCACCGCCCGCCAGACCGCCACGGGCCGCCCGCGCGTTAACCTCGTCTTTTCCGTGCGATTTAACGCGCCGATAAAGGAACAGGGTGAATGCTGTCGGCGTCATGCAGAAACCGCAGGAACCCGCCAACGACGCCCCCACCGGGAAGAAGCCGCCCATCCGGGTGAAGCAGACCCTGTGCAAGCGCGTCCGTGAGGCCCTCCTATCGCTCGGTGGCGAAGCGCACCGGTCGATGGTGATCGAACAGGTGGCCCGCACCCTGGGCCACGACGTCCGGCAGATCCCGGAAGAACTCCAGCTCGAGGTCATCGTCTCGTTCGAGCAGACCTGGCGCGACGAACGCAAGCGGGCCGCCTACGGCTTCCACCTGCCGTTCGGCGAAGGCTCGCACCGCTGGAGCGTGCGCGAGGACGCGCTGGCGGCGTAGGGCGAGGCGTCGGAAGGCGTCGAGCGGCTCGAGCCAACGGCGGTTCCGGGCAAGCTGTGGACTTCGGGGTGAAATGCGTATCCTCCTGCTGTTGTGCATGGGCTTACTGGCCGCTGCAACGCCAGCTAGCGCGTGTCGGGTCGGAGGGGACGACCTGATCTTCGTCGAGCGGCCGACGCCACCGACTAGCGACCAGTATTCCACGATCGCCGAGGGAATATTGTCTGGTGAGAGACCCGGGCCGGATCTAGCGCTGACAACCGATGGCCCCCGAGGCTTCCTCGTTGGCGCTCTGGAAGTGCGCAGCGTTTTCCGCGGACCAGAGCTCCCGAAACGACTTCCCGCGTACCTCGAAGTCGCTACATCGTGCTCCAACTTTTTCCGCGGCCCCAAAGAACTATTCACGGCGTCAGGGTATGTGGTGGGCCGCCTCGCTGTTGATCAACAGGGCCCGTACCTGATTCTTCGCGAGCGGAACGATTCACGGGGAATCTGGAACTAGGGCGGAGTTTCGGCGCGAGGCGTCCGCAATCCACTCCTCCCGGAAATTCAGAACGTCCGCTTCATGCGAACTCGTAGCCCCCGTCACCAGGACCAACAGCAGAGGGGGAGAGGCCGCGAGGTCGTCATCGAGCTTGAGGGTCGGCGCATCCCGGCCTCCGGTCAGGCGCGGCCCATAGCGTCAAACGACCCGGCGCCCTGAATTCCCTTCTTTTTCTCGTCATGGCCGGCCATGACGAGCGGAAGGGAAAGGGCCGCTTTCCCTTCACCCCAGGCTGCGCGGCGGCTCCGCCTCGCCGGAGAGCTGGCCGGCGGCCGTTTGCAGCCGCATCAGCAGGCGCTTGAGCAGTTTCACGTCCTCGGGCGAGAGGCCCGAGATCAGGGCGGCCTCGTAGGCGAGGGCCAGGGGCGCGATCTCGGCGTGGAGGGCGCGGCCCTCCGGGGTGAGGGCCAGGACGTGGCTGCGGCCGTCCGCGGCGTTCTGCGAGCGCGCGATCAGGCGGCGCTTCACCAGCCCCTGGGCCGAACGGCTCACCGTCACCTTGTCCATGACCGTGCGCGCGACGATCTGCACCTGGGTCAAGCCGCCGTCCTCGGCCAGCACGCACAGCAGCCGCCATTGGGGCACGGTCAGGCCGAAGCGGTCCTCGTAGGCCCGCGCGATCAGGCCCGAGACCGCATTCGACGCCACCGAGAGCCGGTAGGGCAGGTAGCCGTCCAGCCGCAGGCCCGTGTCGGCTTCCGTCCCATCACCCTCGTCCCGAGGGCCCTGCCCTCCGGAGCCTCGGCGCTGGAGGGTCACGCGGCGGTCACCCGCTGCTCGATGGCGCCGAAGACCGTATGGCGGCGGCCGTCGACCATCTGGATGCGCACCACGTCGCCGTCGCGCAGGAACGGCGTCACGGGCTTGCCGGTCAGGATGGTCTCGATGGTCCGCACCTCGGCCAGGCACGAATAGCCGACGCCGCCCTCGGCGATGGGCTTGCCCGGCCCGCCGTCCGGGCCGCGGTTCGAGACCGTGCCCGAGCCCACGATGGAGCCGGCGCCGAGCGTCCGCGTCCGGGCCGCGTGGGCCACCAGGGTCCCGAAGTCGAAGGTCATGTCCACGCCGGCGTCCGCCTCGCCCAGGGGCTGGCCGTTCAGCTCGACCTCCAGCTTGCCGTGCAGCCGGCCGTCCTTCCAGTTCGGAAGCGCGTCGGGCGTCACCGCCACGGGCGAGAAGGCGCTGGCCGGCTTGGACTGGAAGAAGCCGAAGCCCTTGGCCAACTCGTTGGGGATCAGGTTACGCAAGCTGACGTCGTTGCACAGCATCACCAAGCGGATCGCCGCCAGGGCTTCGTCGCGGCTCGCGCCCATCGGCACGTCGCCCGTGACCACCGCCACCTCGCCCTCCAGGTCGCAGCCCCACGCCTCGTCCTTCAGCGGGATCGGATCGCGCGGGCCCAGGAAGCCGTCCGAACCGCCCTGGTACATCAGGGGGTCGGTCCAGAAGCTGTCGGGCATCTCGGCGGCGCGCGCCTGGCGCACCAGGGCCACGTGGTTCACATAGGCCGAGCCGTCGGCCCACTGGTAGGCGCGCGGCAGGGGACTGGCCGCCTCGTGCTCGTGGAAGCGGGCCTTGGGGACCGAGCCATGCTCCAGGCTCTCGGCCAGGCCGCGCAGCTCGGGCTCGCAGCGGTCCCAGTCGTCCAGCGCCGCCTGCAGCGTGAGCGCGATCCGATCCGCCGGCGAATACCAGGCCAGGTCGTTCGACACGACCACGAGGCGACCGTCCCGCCCCCCCTTCAGCGACGCCAGCTTCATCCGTTGCTCCCGTTCCTCGAAACCGATCCTACCCGCCGCACGCCCCGTTCATAGGCCTGTGGCTCATAGACGGCGACCTCCACGCGGATATCGCCGCCGGCCGCGGCCTCCCAGAGGTAGGCGCGTTCGAAGCAGACGTCCCGGCCCTCGGGCGTGAAACCCTCGAAGGTGTCGCCCCAGGGCGTGACCTTCGCCAGTTCGCGCCAGCCCAGCGTCAGCGCGCGCGCCAGCTCGTCCTCGGCGGCCGCGGCGAGGTCGTCGTCCAGGCGGCTCACGCGCCCTTCCAGCTGTCGACGTAGGCGGGGTTCTCGACCGTCGCGGCCGCCTCGCCCACGTCCAGCGGGTCGCGGGTGTCGATCATCACGGCGTATTCGTCGGTGGCCGGCTTGGGCTGGGCGAACATGTTCTTCAGCGCCTTGGGGTGCGGCCCGTGGGTGAAGCCCGAGGGATGGAAGGTCATCATCCCGGCCTCGATGTGGTCGCGGCTGAAGAAGTCGCCGGCGTGGTAGAACAGCACCTCGTCGTAGTCGTCGTTGTTGTGGAAGAACGGCACCTTCAGCGCGCCCGGGTCGGTCTCGAAGGGCCTGGGCGCGAAGGTGCAGACCACGAAGCGGTCGCTGACGAAGGTCGAATGCACGCTGGGCGGCAGGTGGTAGCGGTGGCTCACCACCGGGCGGATGTCGGCCACGTTCAGCCGCACGGGCGCCAGGTCGCCGTGCCAGCCCACGGCGTCCAGGGGATTGTAGGGATAGGTCACCGTCGAGACCTGGCCGCGCTTCTTCACCTCGACGCGCACCTCGCCGGGCTGGTCCTGGTGGGCGCGGAAGGCCGCGTCCATCACCGGGGTGTCGAGGATCGCGGGGTCGAACAGCGCATGGCCGCCCATCAGCCCGCGGTCGGGCAGCTTGTAGTGGGTGTTGGTGGCCTGGATCATCAGGATCGCGGTCGGCGCGGCGGGCGCGAGCCGCCACATGGTCCCGCGCGGCAGGTAGAGGTAGTCGCCCGCGCGGTAGCCCAGCCGGCCGTAGTCGCAGAAGAGGTCGCCCTCGCCCTGGTGGACGAAGAGGAGCTGGTCGCCGTCGGCGTTGCGGGCCAGCGCCGGCATCGCCTCGGCCAGCTTCCAGAAGCGCACCTCGCAGGCGGCGTTCAGCAGCACCACGCCCGCCGCCCACGGCGACGGCTCGGCGGCGTTCAGCCGGGCCAGGTCGAAGGCGCGGGGCCTGAGCGGCCCCTCGAAGCTGGTCCAACCCGTCGGCGGCCGGCGGTGGTGGAGGAAGGCGGCCGGGCCGAAGAAGCCCTCCTTCGACACCTCGCGCTCATAGGTGCCCTCGGGCAGGTCGGCGTGCGCCTGCCGCGAGTGCCGCCCCTGCGCGCCGCGCACGGGAATCCAGTCGCCCTTGGCCATCCCTAGTCCTCATCCTTGTAGATTCCGACGGTCAGCGGAACACCGTCCGCGATGCGGGCCCGGTACATGCCCGAGGTGTTGAAGCTCCACGCCATGCGGCCGTCCGCACCGACGGCGACGACCCCGCCCGCGCCGCCCAGGGCGGTCAGTTCGTCCTGCACCACGCGGTCGGCCGCCGCCTGCAACGACAGGCCCGCATACTCCACCAGTGCGCAGATGCGGTGCGCCACCCCCAGGCGTATGAAATACTCCCCCGCCCCCGTGCACGACACCGCCGCGGCCGTGTCGGCGGCATAGGTCCCGGCGCCGATCAGCGGGCTGTCGCCCACCCGCCCCCAGCGCTTGGCGTTGGTCCCGCCCGTGGACGTTCCGGCCGCCACGTGACCCGCCGCGTCCCGCGCCACGACGCCGACGGTGCCGTACTTGCCTTCCTCGTGCACCAGGGCGCCCAGCCCGGCGTCCCGCGCGCCGGCCGGACGGGGCGGCGCCGGCAGGCCCAGGCGCTCCAGCGCGCGCTCCAGCGAGCGCCAGCGGCGTTCGGTGAAGAACCAGGCGGGGTCCGCCGGCTCCAGCCCCCGACTGCGCGCGAAGGCGTCGGCGCCCGCTCCGCTCAGCAGCACATGGGGCGAACCTTCGATGACCGCCCGCGCCGCGGCGATGGGATGGCGCGTGGTGGTCAGGCCCGCCACCGCGCCCGCGGCCAGGGTGGCGCCGTCCATGATCGCGGCGTCCAGTTCGTTCCGGCCCTCGGCGGTGAAGGCCGCGCCGCGCCCGGCGTTGAAGAGAGGATCGTCCTCAAGGATGCGGATCGTCGCCTCGACGGCGTCCATCGACGGGCCTCCGGACGACAGCACCGCGCCGCCCGCCCGGGCGGCGGTCGCCATCGCCTCGCGATAGGCCGCCTCCTGGCCGGCGGTCAGGTCGCCCCGCGCGATGGCGCCCGCGCCGCCGTGGGCCACCAGCGCCCAGCGGGAACCGTCGCAGGCCACGGTCAGTCCTTCGCCGGCAGCACGCCCCGGCGGATCTGGTCCAGCTCGATCGACTCGAACAGGGCCTTGAAGTTGCCTTCGCCGAAGCCCTCGTTGCCCTTGCGCTGGATCAGCTCGAAGAAGATCGGCCCGATCATGTTCTCGGTGAAGATCTGGAGCAGCAGGCCCTGGCCCTCGGTGGGGGCGCCGTCGATCAGGATCTTGTTGGCCTGGAGCCGCTGGACATCCTCGCCATGCCCGGGGATGCGGGCCTCGATGCCGTCGAAGTAGGTGTCGATGGTGTCCTGGAACACCACCCCCTGGTCGCGCATGGTCTCGACGGACTCGTAGATGTCGTCCGTTCCCAGCGCGATGTGCTGGATGCCCTCGCCCCTGTAGTCCTTCAGGAACTCCTCGATCTGCGAGTGCTCATCCTGGCTCTCGTTCAGCGGGATGCGGATCTTGCCGTCCGGGCTGGTCATCGCCTTCGACAGCAGGGCGGTCTGCTTGCCCTCGATGTCGAAGTAGCGGATCTCCCGGAAGTTGAAGATCTTCTCGTAGAAGTCGGCCCACTTGACCATGTTGCCGCGCTGGACGTTGTGGGTCAGGTGGTCGAGGTAGGTCAGGCCCCGGCTGTTCGTCTCCACCAACGCCTCGGCGCCCGGAATCGGGACGAAATCGACGTCGTAGATCTCCTGCGCGCCATAGCGGTCGACGAGGTAGAGGTTCGAGCCGCCGATGCCCTGGATGGCGGGGATGTTCAACTCCATCGGGCCGACGGGCCCCTCCACGGGCGTTGCGCCGCGCTCCACCGCCAGCCGGAACGCCTTGGCCGCGTCGCGCACGCGGAAGGCCATGGCGTTGGCCGAGGGGCCGTGGGCGGCGCGGAAGTCGGCCGCCTGGCCGGCGGGCTCCATGTTGAGGATGAAGTTGATGTCGCCCTGGCGGAACCGCAGCACGTTCTTCGACCGGTGCTTCGATACGGCCGTGAAGCCCATCTTCTCGAACAGGTCCTTCAGCCGCTCGGGCTCGGGCGACGTGAACTCGACGAACTCGAAGCCGTCGGTGCCGAGCGGATTCTCGAACAGGTCGCCCGCAGGGGCGGCCTGGGCGGCGGAAACGGTCGTCTGAGCGGTCATGGGGGAATCTCCTGAGCCTGCCCATATAGTATCATATGAAACTATATGGCGATAGAGACGCCAGGAGAGAACGCGCGAGGCGGGGTTCGGTGGCGACGCGGCGGCAGGCCGGGGCGGGACGGAGGCGTCCGGCGGCGGGCGGCCTCGACTATTCCGCAGGCTCCGCGGCGAGGGCGGCCGGCGCCGGGCGAAGCCGGGTGGCCGAGGTCAGGAGACCCAGCGCCAGCAGGATGAGGGCGACGTCCACGCCCCAGGCCACGGGATCGGCGATGCGTCCCCACCAGAGCGCGATGTGCGCCGTGCCCAGGAGGCCGAGCAGGGCGCCGGCGGCCAGCCGCAGCCGGCGCGAGAGCCGCGCCGGGGTCCAGACGAGGGCGCCCGCCAGCGCCGCCACCGTCGCCCCGCCCCACACCGGCAGCGGCGGCGCGCCCGCGAGCACGGCGGCCAGCGCCGAGGCGGCGTAGGCGAACGGCTGGCTCCAGGCCGCCGCGATCCAGACCCGCTCCCAGCGCGGCGCGGGCCGGCCCCTGGCGCGCCGGCGCGCGAGCCAGATGGCCACGCCGCTGGCGGTCACCACCGTGATCCCGACGCCCAGCAGGCCATAGACGGCCTTGACCGCGAGCCCGCCGTACCAGCCGAAATGGAGCTGGCCGATGGCCTGGAGGATCGCCGCGCCCAGGGTGCCGCGCCCCGGGTCCTGGTCGGCCATCGGCTCGCCGCGGGCGTCGAAGACGTGGCTGTCGCCGCGGCTCAGCGTTCGGTCGTCGGTCCCGGCGATGATCAGGATGCCGCCGCCGCGTTCGCCCGGATGCTCCAGGCCGACCAGGGTCGGCGCCTGGCCGGGCGCCATGCGCGCCAGGTTGGCCAGGGCGCGTTCGATGTCGGGCATCGGCGCCGGCCGCGGGTCGTCCGCCGGATGTGGCGGCAGGAACAGGGCGTACGCCTTCTCGGTGTCGCCCTTGAACACGGCCAGGGCGAGCACGCCCACCACGATGGTCGTCAGGCCGAGGAGCGCCCCCGTCAGCGAGATCATGACGTGGAACGGCAGGCCCCACACCCCGATGCGATTGTGCAGGTCGGCCTCCTGGAGGCGCTTCGATCCGCCCCAGCGCAGGTGGAAGGCGTCGCGGAAGACGCGCGGATGGGCGAACAGGCCCGAGATCAGCGACGACAGCAGGGCCACGCCCGTCAGGCCGACGACGAAGATCCCCCAGGTCTGGGGCAGGTGAAGGTTGATGTGCAGGCGCGCCATGAACTCGGACCAGTCCGTCCCCAGGTCGCCCAGGGCGCGGCCGTCGGGTCCCGCCAGCATCTGGGCGTCCTCGCCCTTCTCGGGATCGACGTAGATGCGCAGCCGCGGCGCCGCCGCCGTCGGCGGATAGATGAAGACGTGCTCGGCCTTGCCGTAGCGGGCCACCGCCTCGCTGGCCGCCCGTTGGAGCGCCTCGGGCGAGACCGCCGCCACAGGCGCCACGTCAGGCCGCTCCCACCGGCGGAACTCGTCGACGAAGACCGCCACGGTCCCCGAGAAGCAGACGAGATAGATCAGCGCCGCGAAGGCCAGGCCCAGGGCGGAATGGCCGGCCAGGACCGCGCGGACGAAGCCGCTGGGAACGCGGGGCCAGATGGGCTTGCCAGGCGTCATGAGAAGCCCTTCAGGATCGAGGCGGTGAAGGTGACGAGGGTCACGCCCGCCAGCACGGCGGTGGCGCGCAGGATCTTGTCGTCGGCCAGCGTCCAGGCCATCGCGCCGCCCCAGAGGACGGGAACCAGCAGTCCCCCCACGACCATCCGGGTCTGGGGCGCGCCGGGCGCCCAGATCGTCCAGGCCAGGGCGACGCCCATCGCGGCGACGCCGCCGATCGGTCCGGCCAGCAGCACCCTCAGCCAGCCCCGCCAGGCCTTGGACGCCCGTTCCGACGGCTCCAGGGCCGGCTCGCGCGGCGGTCGTACGCGCGCATTCCGCAGTTGGACGCCCGCCGCGACGAGGCCCAGGACGGCCAGCGGCATGACCGCCAGCGCCATCGCGGGCCCCCGCACGGGCCCGAGCCACGGACCGGAGGCCAGGACGATCGCGGCGACGATCATCCAGCTCCCCAGGATCAGCCAGGGCCGCGACGGCTCGCGCCGCCGCCAGGCGCGCCGCAGAAGCCCCGCCGCGAGCAGCCCCGCCGCGAGCAGCACGACGGTCGCAACGGCCGGTGCGAGCGCGGGCGCGGCGTCCGTCACCAGCGGGCCTCCAGGCTGGCGCCGATCACGCGCGGGTCGCCGAACAGCGCGCGCTGGGTCGAAGTGATCTGGTACTGCGTGTAGGCCTGGTCGAAGAGATTGCGGGCGAAGACCGCCGCCTCCCACGGGCCGTGGGCGTAGCTGACCCGCGCGTTCACCAGCGTACGGCCCTTGATGGCGTAGATCGCTTGGTTGACCCCCGTCGCGCCGAACGCGGCGGATCGGCGGTTGGCGTTCACGTTCACGGCGAACCCGTTGTCCCAGCGATAGTTGGCTCCGACCGCCCAGGTCCAATGGGGAGCATAGGCGAATTCCGAGCCGGTGAGGTCGATATCCGTCGTGCCCACCGCCACCTGGAATTCGTCGAACTCGGTGCGGCTGTGGCCCAGCGAGGCGTAGACCTCGAGGTTCGAACTCGGCCGGTGCCGGGCCTCCACCTCGAAGCCGTAGAGATGCGATCGGCCGGCGTTGGCGGTCTGGTAGTCGTAGAGGTTCAGGCCCAGGTTCACGCTCACCTGCTGGTCGCGCCACGTCACGTAGTAGGCGTTGGCGTTGACCGTCAGCGCGCCGTCCAGCCAGGCCGAGCGCAGGGCGGCCTCGTAGTTCCAAGTGTATTCGGGATCGTAGGCGACGACGGTCGATCGGGCGATGTTGATCGACGATCCGCCCGAGCGGTAGCCGCGCTGGACCACGACGCTCAGGGCGACGTCGTCGGTGACGTCGTACTTGAGGCCGGCCTTCGGCAGGAAGGCCTCGAACGTCCGCTTCGCCGGCGGCGCCGAGGCGCTGGCCTGGGCCACGAACAGGCCGACCACCTGGTTCAGCCCGCCGATGACCGGGGCGAAGGCGCCGTAGAGCGCAGGGTCGGGATAGGCCCCGACGAAGTCCGCGGTCTGGACGTTCGCCTGGTCGTTGGTCTCGCGGTCGTATCGGAAGCCGGCGAGCAGCGAGAGCCTGTCGGTCAACTGGAAGCGCATGTCCCCGAACAGGGCGGCGGTGGTCACGGTCTCGCCCGTGACGGCCGCGTAGTCGACGGGAATGACGGGCAGGGCCTGGACGTACAGCCCGGCGGCCAGTTGGGCGGTCGCGGCGTCCAGGCCGAACGGCGGGCCGGTGAGCACCCCGATCAGGGTCGAAGCCGGCGTTGGCACATTGGTGCGGCTGGCGAGCGTGTAGTCGCGTTCGCGCCGCGCGAAATAGCCGCCCAGGAGGCCGCTCAGGCGCGCGCCGTCGTAGTTGAGGCGGACCTCCTGCGAGATGGTGCGGTCCAGTTCGTCCTGGACGCCGTAGGACAGGTTCAGGGCCGTCCCGTCGCCATCATAGGACTGGAGCGTCTTCGAGCGCGTATAGGCCGTGACGGCCGTCAGGGTCAGCCGCTCGCTCAGGTCGTAGTCGGCCTCCAGGCCCAGCACGTCGGTCTTGCCCTTGCTGGCGTTGGGGCTGTCGTCCTCCGAGACGCGCTTGTCGAACGCGTCGGGGACGTCGGTCCGTGCGTAGGTGAAGATGTAGCCGCCGTCGCGCTCGTCGTGCGTCCAGACGGTGCGCAGGCGCAGGCCGGGCAGCGCCGAGGGCGTTATCAGGACCTTCGCGCGGACGGTGGTGGAATCCAGGGGGTTCTCGTTCTCCCGCCGGGTGGTGTTGTAGATGAAGCCGTCCGCCTTTCGATCCTCGACCGACAGCCTCACGGCGAGTTGGTCGGCGACGATCGGACCGCCGCCCGCGATGGAGAACGTGCGGTCGTCGGCGTCCGTCACGATCGCCCGCGCCCGCCCCGTCCATTCGAAGGTCGGGTCCTGGGTGCGGATGACGATGGCGCCCGCCAGGGCGTTGCGGCCCTGGAGCGTCGACTGCGGGCCGCGCAGCACCTCGACCTGGGCGACGTCCCACATGTCCAGGGGCGTGGCGTTGAGATGGCGCTCGGGTATGGCCGCGCCGTCCACGTAGACGCTGGCCAGGCCGCCGCTGCCGCCGCCCGAGACGTTGGTGTTGCTGATCCCGCGGATCGTGAAGCCCGAGGGGCCGTAGGTCTGGGAGACGTTGGCCGTGCGGTCGACCACATCGAACAGCCCCTGCAGGTTCTCCTGTTCGATCTGCCTGGCGCCGACGACGGCGACACTGGCCACCGTGTCCTGCAGCGACCGGGACGCCTTCTCGCCGGTCACGACGATCTCTTCCAGCTGGTTGGGCGCGCCCACCTCCCCGGCGCCGACCTCGGCCCACGCCATCACCGGCGCCGACAGGACTGCGACCATGCCCGTCGCCCCGAACAGAATGCTGCGCACGATCATCCCCATTTGCGAGTCGTTCGCAACGGCGATACTTGCTTTTGAGAGTTAATTGCAAGTCGGATGCCAAAGCCGGGCGCTTGCCCTGCCCTACCCTCGTGTCTGGACCACATCTCGTGCCTGGGCGACATCCGGCGCGAGCGCTGCTAGGCAGGGCGCCGGTTTCTCCCTGGATCGCCCATGTTCCGAAAGATCTACGAGTGGACGATGCGGCTCGCCGGCTCGCGTCACGCGCCGGCGTCCCTCGCCGCCGTCTCGTTCGCCGAGAGCTCGTTCTTCCCGATCCCGCCCGACGTGATGCTGGCGCCGATGGTGCTGGCCCGCCGCGACAAGGCGTTCGTCTACGCCGCCATCTGCACGGCCGCATCCGTGGCCGGCGGCCTGCTCGGCTACGCCATCGGCGTCTGGCTGGAGCCGCTGGGCCTCGTCATCCTGCGGCTGTTCGGGCATCCCGAGGGCCAGGCCGAGTTCCAGAAGTGGTTCGATCAGTGGGGCCTGGCCGTCATCCTCATCAAGGGGGCCACGCCGATCCCCTACAAACTGGTGACGATCACCGCGGGCCTGGCGCGATTCGACCTGTTCACCTTCATCTGGGCCTCGGTCCTCACCCGCGGCGTCCGCTTCTTCGCCGTCGCCGCGATCCTCAAATACTTCGGGCCGGCCATGCTCCAGGAGTTCGAGCGGCGCCTGAACCTGTATTCGATCCTGCTTCTGGCCCTTCTCGTCGGCGGCATCGTGCTCCTGAAGTTCGTTTTCTAGGCGCCGGGACTGGTCCATAAGGGCGGGCCGATGACCACTGCCCTGCGACACATCCTCGACCGCTGGCGGCTCTGCGCTGTGCTCGCGGCCGCGGGCATGCTGGCGGCGGCCCACGCCTTCGAGACATTCGGCGGCTATGCGCCCTGCATGCTCTGCCTGCGCCAGCGCGAGGCCTACTGGGCCGCCCTGGCCCTGGGCGCGGCCTTCATGGTGCTCGTCCGCATGCCGGGCGGTCCGCGGTGGCGCGCGGCGACCTGCTGGGTGCTGGGCCTGGTCTTCCTCGTCGGGGCGGGGGTCGCCGCCTATCACGCCGGCGTCGAATGGAAGTTCTGGCCCGGCCCCTCGGCCTGCGCCGTCACTGCGGGCGGGGTGAGCGCCGCCGACCTCTCCGCCTTCCTGGAAGGCGCGCCCGTCCGCGCTCCGGCCTGCGACGAGGCCGCATGGATCTTCGCGGGCCTGTCGATGGCGGGGTGGAACGCGCTGATCTCTCTGGGGCTCGCGATCCTGAGCGCGATGGCCGCCCTGCGCGAACGGAGCAAGCGATGAACCGCGCGACGACCTCACGCCCGACGCCCCCTCGCCCCGGCCGTGGCGCGACCGCGGCCCGGCTCGCCGAGATCCTGCGGGTGGACCATGCCGGCGAGTTGGCCGCCGTCCAGATCTACCGCGGCCAGCAGGCGGTGATGGGCGTCGCGCCCGGCCGCGAGGCCCTGGCCGAACGGTTCGGCAGGATGGCGGCGGAAGAGGGCGAGCACCTCGCGCGGTTCGAGACGCTCCTCAAGGACCGGCGCGTTCGCCCCACCCTCATGGCCCCTGTCTGGCGGCTCGCCGGATTTGGCCTGGGCGCCGCCACGGCGCTCATGGGCGAGAAGGCCGCCCACGCCTGCACCGAAGCCGTCGAGACCGTGATCGGCGAACACTACGCCCATCAGGTCGCCGAGCTGGAATCGCGCGAACCCGAGCTCGCCGCCCAGCTCGCCGCGTTCCGCGACGACGAGCTGGCTCACCGCGACGCCGCCGTGGAAGACGGCGCCCGCGAGGCGCCGGCCTACGGCCTGCTCTCGGCCGTGATCCAGGCCGGGTGCCGCGCCGCCATCAGGATCAGCGAGAAGCTCTGAGGTCGCCCGGCCCCGGCGTGACGTCCGCGAAGCGGCCGCGCCTCGACGGCGGCGAGCAGCGCCCGTTCCGCCCCGCGTTCCAGACCGGCGCCCTGACGCCCCAGGGCGTCGAACTCATGGAATCGTTCCTGCCCCTCCATGCGTTCGCCGAGCGATGGGCCGCTTCGGCTGCGCTCTCGATAGACGCTGGCCGGGACGACTCATGAATTCTTCCGGTAAGGACTCGCCAGACGCCTTGAGTTCTGCTTTTGTTCGCGTCAGGGAGTTGAATCATGGCGGACGGAAGCCGACAGCAATTCAGCCGTGACTGGACGGTGGGCGAGGCGCGCCTGGGCTGGGCCACGGCGGCGCGGTCCAGCCTCTGGGCGCGCTGCGGTTGCGGGCGCGAAGCGGTGGTCGATCCCAGCCCCTGGCTGGACCAGGGCCTGAGCCGCCAGACGCTCCAGGATCTGGAGCACCGTCTGCGCTGCGTATGCGGCGCCCGCCAGGCGGCCCTGGAGATCCGCGGACTCGCCGAGGCCCCGGGTGGGGGCGCCGGCGGAATCCACGTCTTCCGCTAGGCCCGGACCAGCGCCAGGGCCGGTTGCTGGCGACGGGCGCGACGCAGCATCGCCCCGGCCATGCCGAAGCCGCCGATCAACAGCGCCCAGGTCGCCGGCTCCGGCACTGCGGCGATGGCGAAGCTCTGGTGGGCGCCCTTCGTCCCGTACTTGCCGGTCTCGGAGATGAAGGTGATGCCGCTGTTCACGTGGCCGTAGCCCGTCAGGTAGTCCATGTAGTTCGCCGAGGCGAAGTCGCCCATCAGGCTGTTCACCGCACCGTTGCCGCTGGTGACGGTGTAGCCCGGATTGATGACGCGCCAGATCGCGCCCTGGAGCGCGGCCAAGGTGTTGATCTTGCTCGTGCTGGACGCCGCCTGATCGTAGACGAGCGTACCGTAGTTCACGAGCCGGCCGACCTGGAGCACTTGCTGGTCGCTCAGCGGCGTGCCGCCGGCGAACGGCGTCGACGTCAGGTATTTCGAATCCGTCTCGAGGGCGTTCTCGTCATCGTACTTGAGGTTCAGCGTGCCGGTGCTGATCGAGTGGAAGATGTCCACGCAGAAGCCGACGAAGTTGAACGAATCGCCGACGGCCGCCGTGCCCTCGTAGGCGGTGAAGTACAGCGGCGCCATGTAGACGGTCTGATTCAGGCCCGGCCCGCTGATCGTCGCGGTCCGTGACTTGTCCATCGTGGCGGACTGCAGGAAATACTCCGCCGATTGCGCCGGCGCGCTCATCGCCATGGTGCAGGCGAAAGCCAGCGCCGGCAGCGCGCCCTTCAGGGCGAGCGAGGCGGACTGGACTGCATTGAAACGGGACACTTCGAAGCTCCTGCCGTCGGTTTTCGCCGGCAGGAGCAGGAAGCGGGCCAACCCTCGCAGACGGGGCGCGTGACGCGTCCCGTCTGCGAGGGATACCTGTTCAGGCCGCGAAGGCCTGGCGGCGCGAGCGGCGCAGCATGGCGCCGGCGCAGGCAAAGCCGCCGATCATCATCACCCACGCCGCGGGCTCGGGCACCGCGGCGATGGCGAACGCCTGGGTCAGCTTCTTGTCGGGATAGACCCGGCTGTCGGTGAACGGCGTCAGGAACTTGATGCCGCTGTGGACATGGCCATAGCCGGTGTTGAAGAAGCTCATGTAGCTCAGCCCGGCCAGGTTATCGATGCGGGTGTTCAGCGTCGCGTTGGTGCTGGTGACGTTGAGGCCCGACACCACCTGCCAGATCGCGCCCTGGACCGCGGCCAGTTCGTCGTAGCGGGCCGCGCCGCCCGGCGCGTTGTAGAAGACGTTGGTGCCGTAGTTCACCAGCCGCCCGATCTGGAGGATCTCCTGGTTGGTCAGGACCTTGGGCGAGCCGTCCCACTGAGAGTCGGTCGTGAGCGGAATGGTGTCGGTGTACTTGAGGTCGGGGTCGTAGTCCGTCAGCGTGATCGCGTGATAGACGTCGACGCAGAAGGCGACGAGGTTGTCGAAGGGCTGATCCACCACGTCGTCGATATAGCCGTCGAACTGGACCGGCGTGGCCTTCACATTGCCGATGCCGGCGATGTTCAGGGTGCGCGGGCTGTCCATCGTCCCGTTCTGCATGATGTAGGTGGCCGCCTGGGCCATCGGCGCGAAGGCAAGGCCCGCAGCCACGGCCGCCGCCCCCACCGCGACCTTCGTCCCCCCGGACGTCAGCCCGCGAGTCATGTTTCCAAAGAAATGAAGCACCGTATCTCTACCCCCGTGTCTTTCCCGTTCTCCCCGAAAGGCGAAGCGCCGTCTCCGGCCTACGCCCGTACAAACCACCGTTAGGTCGGAAATTAACCTTGGCAATAGGACTCGCCTGTGCCGAGAAAATGGGGGCCGGGAAATATGGAGAGAGCGGTCTGCGGCTCCCCCAGGTTGGGGGGAAGGACTGGGGGAGCCGCGTTCCGGAGGCCGTCGGGAGAGACGGCCGGCGGGGTCGGGGACCGGGTGTGGGGGAGGAAAACCCGCCGCCGACGTCCCTACATTCGACGCCGGATGCGGCGGACATAGGGCGCAAGCGTGACCGATACGCGCGGAACTGAGGCGGCCGCCGCCGTTTTCGAAACACAGGCGCAATGTGACCCTCGCGTCGAGCGGCGGGCGAGAGCGGCGCACGCGCCTTGCCGCGATACCGGCTCACCGCCTTGCAGCGAGATTTCAGGGATGACGCGCGCGCCGCCATCACCCGCAGCCGCACCCGTGGAATCCTGGCGGACACGACAAGGAAGGAGTTCGCCCACGATGCGATCCGCCGCCCAGCCTCCGGACCCCCGGCCATGAACCCGGCTGACGGCCGCCGCGGCGATGCGAATGTGGCGAAGTCGTGATGACGGCGCCACAGTCCGCGCCGAGAGGCCCAGCATGACGGCAGAATCCCCCGCCCTGACGGCCCGCCATATCCTGGTGGTCGACGACGATACCGACCTGCGGGGACAGATCGTCGACTACCTGGCGGAGCACGGCTACCAGGTCCACGCCGCCGCGGACGCGCGGACGATGGACCGGGCGCTGGAATCGGCGCCGATCGACCTCGTCGTGCTCGACGTGATGCTGCCCGGCGAGGACGGACTGTCCATCTGCCGCCGCCTGGCGGCCGAGGGCGGCCCGGCCATCATCATGGTCAGCGCCATGGGCGAGGAGATCGACCGTGTGCTGGGCCTGGAACTGGGCGCCGACGACTATCTAGCCAAGCCGTGCAGCCCGCGCGAACTGCTCGCGCGCGTGCGCGCGGTGTTCCGGCGCCTTGACGAAGTGCGCGGCGGCGCGCCCAAGCGGGGCAAGGCCTATCGGTTCCAGGGCTTCACCGTCGACGCCCTGCGCCGCCAGCTCCGCGCGCCCAACGGCGCCACCATCCTGCTGACGTCCGGCGAATATTCGTTGCTGTCCGCCTTCCTCGACCATCCTCAGCGGATCCTCTCGCGAGACCAGCTTCTCGACATCGCCCGCGGCGAGGAGGTCGACGTCTTCGACCGGGCGGTCGACGTCCAGATCAGCCGGCTGCGCCGAAAGCTCCACGCCTGCAGCGACGGCGAGATCATCAAGACGGTCCGGGGCGCGGGCTACATGTTCGACGTCGCCGTGACCCGGCCATGAGCCCGCCCCGCCGCCTGCGGGTCAGCATCGGCCTGCAGCTCGTGGCCCTGATCGGCGCCTGCCTGGTGGCGACCCATCTCGTGGTCTTCGCCGCCGTGGCCCTCCTGCCGCCGCCCCGTCCGCCGCTGTACCGGATCGCCGAGATCGCCGAGGCGCTGAACGGCGGCGCCCTCGAAGCCCGGCTGGGGCGCCCTCTCCTGCGCGAGGTCGTCGACACGCCCCCCGAGGTCCGGCCCATGTCGCGCCGCCGGGCGTGGGCGGCCGAGGCGCTCGCCGCCGAACTGGGGCGTCCGCGGGCCGACGTGCGTTTCGCCCCACGCCTGCCGGGACGGTTCGAACGGCTGCTGCAACCCGAGCGCGGCATGCGCCAGGCCCTGCCTCCGCACGGTGGGCGGGACGGGCCCCCGCCCGCCCCGCCGTCCCCTCCTCCCGACGGACCGCCGGTCGGAGGATCCCGTCAGGATCGGCCGTCTGGGCCGATCCCGCCCGCCGGCGAACGGGGGCACGGCGCCCGAGAGCTGGTGATGGGCGACTTCAAGGCTGCTCTGCGCCGGCCCGACGGACGCTGGACGGTGGTCCGGACCTCTCCCGAACCCTTCCCCACCGAGTGGCAGCGGCGCCTCTTCCTGGTGCTGGCGGCCGGATTCGCCGTCGTGGCGCCGGCGGGCCTGCTCTTCGCGCGCCGGATCACGGCGCCGCTGAAGCGGTTCGGCCAGGCCGCGGAGCGCCTGGGACGCGACCCCCTGGCGCCGCAGATGACCCTTTCGGGACCGGCCGAGATCGGAGCGGCGGCCGACGCCTTCAACGACATGCAGGCCCGCCTTCGGCGGTTCATCGACGACCGCACGGCGATGGTCGGCGCGATCAGCCACGACCTGCGCACGCCCCTCGCCCGCATCCGCTTCAAGCTGGAGCGCGCACCCCCCGACGTCCGCCAGGGAGTCCTGGCCGACGTGGGCCAGATGGAGCAGATGATCCAGGGTGTGCTGACCTTCATCCGCGACGAGGGGGCCCCGCGCCGGCGCGAACCTCTGGACCTGCTGTCGGTGGTGGAGGTCGTCGCCGACGACGCCGCGATGATGGGGTGGGACGTCGAACTGGCCGACAGCGGACCGGACGACGCCGAGCCCGTGACGGTCGAGGGCGACGCCGTCGCGCTCCAGCGCCTGTTCGTGAACCTCGTGGAGAACGCCGTGAAGTACGGCGGCCAGGCGCGCCTCAGCGTCGCGCGCGTCGACGGCCACGCGGTGGTGGAGATCGCCGACACAGGACCCGGCCTGTCCCCCGAGGACCTCGAGCGGGCGTTCGCGCCGTTCTACCGCACCGACACGTCGCGCAATCTCGACGCCGGCGGTATCGGGCTGGGCCTGCCCATCGCCCGCTCGACCGCGCGGGCGCACGGCGGCGACGTCACCCTGTCCGCGCGACCCGAAGGCGGCCTCGTCGCCCGCGTCACGCTGCCGCTCGCCTGATCCGGGCCCGATCGCGCCCAGGCCGTCTAGCGACATGCTCAATGTCACTATATAACCCATCCCAACGATCAGGAACGGGTTGGGAGGACGTCACGTGAGACTGAGGACATGGCTTGCGGCCGGCGCGGTCGCACTGGTGGCGGCCGGGGGCCTGGCCTACATGAACCGGACCACGATCCTGTCGATGGTCGCCAAGTCCCGGATGCCCCCCGTCGAGCCGAACCGGCCGGTGACCTGGGCGCAGGGCCCGGCCCAGCCGCCCACGGGCGAACGGCCGCCGAACGTCATCCTGATCCTGGTCGACGACCTGGGCTACAACGACATCTCGCTGCACGGCGGCGTCGGCAACGGCGCGGTGCAGACGCCGCATATCGACTCCATCGCCCGGGAAGGCGTCACCTTCGAACAGGGCTACACCGGCAACGCCACCTGCGCCCCGTCGCGCGCCGCGCTCATGACCGGCCGATATGCGACGCGCTTCGGCTTCGAGTTCACCCCGGCCCCCATCGCCTTCCAGCGCATGGTCGGCACCAATCCCGAGCCCGGTTCGCCCGTGAAGCCGCGGTTCTTCCAGGACCGCGTCAAGGACATGCCCTCGGGCGGCAAGGACGACAGCCGCAGTGCGTCCAACATGCTGAGCGTGCCCACCAGCGAGATCACGATCGCCGAGGCCCTGAAGACGCGCGGCTACCACACGATCCACCTCGGCAAGTGGCACCTGGGCGGCGAGAAGGGATCGCGCCCCGAGGAACAGGGCTTCGACGAAAGCCTGGGCTTCATCTCGGGCGGATCGATGTTCCTTCCCGAGAAGGATCCCGACGTCGTCAACGCCAAGCAGGACTGGGACCCCATCGACAAGTTCCTGTGGCCGAACCTGCCGTACGGCGTCCAGTACAACGGCAGCCCGATGTTCGAGCCGCGCGGCTATATGACGGACTACCTGGCCGACGAGGCGATCGCCGCCATCAAGGCGAACAGGAACCGGCCGTTCTTCATGTACTGGGCGCCCAACGCGCCGCACACGCCCCTGCAGGCCAAGAAGTCGGACTATGACGCCCTGCCCTCGATCTCGCTGCATCGCGAGCGGGTCTATGGCGCCATGATCAAGAACCTCGACGACAACATCGGCCGCATCCTCCAGGCGCTGAAGGACGAGGGTCTCGACCAGAACACCCTGGTGATCTTCACCTCCGACAACGGTGGCGCGGGCTATATCGGGATCGAGGGCGTCAACGCGCCGTTCCGCGGCTTCAAGTCGACGTTCTTCGAAGGCGGCATCCGTACGCCGTACTTCATGCGCTGGCCGGCGGCGATCCCCGCGGGCGCGCGTTTCCCCTACCCGGTAGCGCACGTGGACCTGTTCTCGACCACCGTCGCGGCCGGCGGCGGACAGGCGCCGAGCGACCGCACGATCGACGGCGTCGACCTGCTTCCGTTCGTCCAGGGCCGCGCCCAGGGCCGACCCCACCAGACGCTGTTCTGGCGCTCGGGCCAGTACCGCGCGATCCGCGACGGCGACTGGAAGCTGCAGCTCAACGGCGACCGCAACGACAAGGTCTGGCTCTTCAACCTGGCCGAAGACCCCACCGAGAAGAAGGATCTGGCGGCGTCGGAGCCGGCGCGCGTCCAGCAGATGCTGGGGCTGCTCAAGGCCCGGGAAGCCGAGATGGCGAAGTCGATGTGGCCGTCTCTGCTCCAGGGAGCCGTCTATGTGGATCGCGTCGGCGGGTCGCCCTACGGCGAGAACGACGAGTACATCCTCTGGGACAACTGAGGCCCCGTCATGCTGCGGCCGCTGACCACGGCGGACGGCGTGGCGTTCCTCAGGTCGCCTGAGGAGAGCTTCGCCGATCTGCCCGACTATCCCTACGCCCCGAACTACGTCGAGTTCGAGGGCCTGAGGATGCACTACGTCGACGAGGGGCCGCGCGACGGTCCCCTCGCCCTGCTGATGCACGGCATGCCGACGTGGAGCTATCTGAACCGGCATATCATCGCCCGTCTGGTCGAAGCCGGCTGGCGATGCGTGGCGGCCGACCACATCGGCTTCGGCCGGTCGGACAAACCCGTGGACGACGGATGGTACTCCATCCGCCGCCATCGGGCGGCGCATACGGCCCTGATCGACGGCCTGGGCCTCACGGACATCACCCTCTTCTGCCAGGATTGGGGCGGCCCCATCGGACTGGCCCAGGCGGCGGAGAAGCCTGAGAGGTTCTCCCGGCTCGTGGTGATGAACACCTGGCTGCACCACCACGGCTACGCCTACGAGCCGGAACTCCTGCGCTGGAACGAGATATGGCGGCCCGGCGGCTTCTTCGCCGAGAACGTGCCCGAACGGGTCAGTCTGGGCTGGTTCATGATGATCAGCCTCGGCCACATGGCCGCACGCGACCTCTATGGCATCGCCCAGACGGGCGCATATCCGGCGCTGTCCGAGACGGGCGATCAGGCGCGACGGGGCTATGACGCGCCCTTCGCAGGACTGGGCCGACCCGGCCACGCCGGCCCTCGCCGGTTCCCCCTCAGCCTGCCCTTCGACAACCCCGCGGGCGGGGCCGCCGAGGATCAGGCGCGCCACTTCGAAACGCTCCTGCGCTGGCGCAAGCCGATCCATTTCGTGTGGGGCGGCGCCGACAAGACCTTCACCGAAGCCTGGGGGCGCGCGTGGGCGGCGCACTATCCTCAGGCGACCTTCGACCTGCTGCCCGACGCCGGCCACTTCCTGCAGGACACGCACGGGCGGCGTATCGCGGAGATCGTGCTGGAGCGCACGACGCCGTGAGGCTGTTTCCACCCCCCAGCCCGGCCGACAGGTCGGCCAGCCGTGCAGCCTCGATCTTCCTCGGCGTCTGCGCCGTCTTCTCCATCGGGCCCGGCGCGATCCACAGCTTCCTGCCGGACGGCGGCGCCGAAGCGATCGCCGGGCTGGACCTGGGCGACCGGCGCGACCTGGTGATCAGCATCTTCGCCTGGCAGGGCTCGACCCAGATCGCCTTCGGCCTGGCGATGGCGGCCGTGGCCCTGCGCTATCGGGCGCTCACGCCGCTGTTCCTTCTGCTGCTGGCCGTGGAGCGCACACTGATGACCCTCCACGCCTGGGTCCTGAAACCGGGTGGCCAGCATCACCCGCCCGAACACTACGCCAGCCCGGCGACCGCAGCGCTGGCGCTCATCTTCCTGGCCATCGCCCTGCGGAGGCGAGCGGCCTGACGCACGTCGTGACGCGTGGACGCGCCCCCCGCGCGCCCACGCGTCTCCGCCCCCCGCTATTCGAAGCCGACGCCCGGCTTGGTCTTGATGTTGAGCTGGCCCGCCAACCCCGCCTTGCGGTGATGGTCGATGGCCTGCATCTCGGGCGACATGGCCATGGCCTGGAAGGCCTTCAGCGACGGATATTCCGCGAGGCCGACGGCGTCCCAGAGTTCCTCCACCTCGCCCAGCAGCAGGCCGGTGACGAAGCCGTTGAAGCGGATCCGCCCCCCCAGGCCTTCGACCAGCTTGCGCACTTCGGCGGCGTAGCGGTTGTAGGCGTCCAGGCCGGTCAGATGCGAATCCGAACCGTCCGGATACTCGGCCTTCTCCTTGAACTTCAAAAGGTTGACCATCACGAACGGCCCGTCCTCGGGACCGGCGAAGAACTGCATCGCCTGCTTCGGCTCCGGATGGACCGCATTGACGACCTTCATGGCTTCTCCTCCCTCCAACTCGTCCATCAGGCCCGGCGGCGGATCATGGCGTCGAGGATCTCGACGATCGGCCCGGGGCTGTCCTCCTGCAGGAAATGGCCGCCGTGCAGCATGGTGTGCGGCTGATCCTTCGCGCCCGGCACCCGCGCCTGGAACAGCGCCTCGCCGCCCTGTGTGATGGGGTCGCCGTCGCTGAACGCCGTGAGGAAGGGTTTCCGGAACGCCTCCAGCGC
Organism: Phenylobacterium sp.; assembly: GCF_037189685.1. Taxonomy (GTDB): domain Bacteria; phylum Pseudomonadota; class Alphaproteobacteria; order Caulobacterales; family Caulobacteraceae; genus Phenylobacterium. The sequence continues at coordinate 73,599 of NZ_JBBCIT010000021.1, forward strand.
CTTCCAGGCCGCGCGGTTCTCCTCGACCGAGGCATGCTCGGGCGTCACCGGAACCAGGGTCGGAAACTGCCGGGCGCCTTCCTTGTAGGTGTCATCCGGGAACGGCGCGTCATAGGCCGCGACCTCGGCGTCGGTGAGCGCCCGGGCGGACCCCATGTTGATCAGGCCGCCGATCGGCATGACCGGAATGGTCTGGCTCAGCTCCAGCCACGACTTGAAGCCTTCGGTCATGCCCGAGCCGATCGGCAGGCCGGTGTTGGCCACCACCACGCCCGCGAAGCGTTCGGGAAAGGCCGCCACGAGGCGGAGGCCGATCAGGCCACCCCAGTCCTGGCAGAAGAGCGTGACGTCCTTCAGGTCCATCGCCCGGAACCAGTCGCTCATCCAGGTCACGTGGCGTTCGTAGGTGTAGTCGGTGCGTCGGGCGGGCTTGTCCGACCGGCCGAAGCCGATCAGGTCGGGCGCGATGGCCCGATGACCCTTCTCGGCCAGACCCCGGATGATGTGGCGGTAGAGGTACGCCCACGAGGGTTCGCCGTGCATCAGCAGGACGGGCGCGCCGTCGCGCGGGCCTTCGTCCGCGTAGTGCAGCCGCAGGCGCGCGCCGTCCGCATCCCTCACTTCGCTGTAGCGGGGCTCATAGGGCCAGTCCGGCAGCCCCTCGAACCGGGCGTCCGGCGTGCGCAGAACCTCCATGTCCTCTCCTCGACCCTCTCGTCATGCTCCGTACCGCGCCATATAGTGACACTATAGCTGTCACTACAAGCGGAGATCGGGTGCGAATGGCCGACGACGCGGACGCCTCGGTCTCGACAGGGGGCGGCAAGGCGGGCAGATCATGGTCATGACATCCGCTCCCGGCCTCACGCCCGGTTCCGAAGGCATCCCCGCCGACCATTCCGACGGCCGCCGGCGGCGGGGTCAGGACAACCGCGCGAAGATCGTCCGGGCGATGATGGAGATCGTCCATTCCGGCGAAGTGGCCCCCAGCGCCGAGCAGGTCGCGAGCCGCGCCGAGGTGGGCCTGCGCACGGTCTTCCGTCACTTCCAGGACATGGACAGCCTGTACCGCGAGATCTCGGCCGTGATCGCGAAGGAGGTCCGCGGTGATTTCCTGGGCCCCCTCGCCGCCCAGGACTGGCAGGGGCGCGTGCTCGAGATGGCCGGGCGCCGCATCCGCGCCTACGAGAAGATGGCCCCCTTCAAGCGGGCGGGCGACGCCTTCCGCCACCGCTCCAAGTTCCTGGGCACCGACTACAACAGCCTGGTCGTGGAGCTGCGCGAGCGGCTCGAAGCCGAACTTCCGGCGCCGGTGCGCCGCGATCGCGACACCCTGGAAGCGCTGGACCTCGCCCTCAGCTTCGAGACCTGGTCACGCCTGCGCCGCGAACAGGGGCTGACGCCCAAGCGCACCCAGGCCGTGGTCGAGGCCGTGGTCCGCCGCCTGCTGGCCTGAGGCTGTCTGCGGCCCGCTTCAGGCCTCCAGCTCGATGTCCCAGTAGAGGTAGTCCAGCCAGCTCTCGTGCAGGTGGTGCGGCGGGAAACGGCGGCCGCGTTCCTGGAGTTCGTAGGCGCTGGGGCGGCGCGGCTTCAGCCGCGGGTGCATGTGGGCCTCGTGCGGCATGCGTCCGCCCTTGGTCAGGTTGCAGCGCGCGCAGGCGGCGACGATGTTCTCCCAGGTCGTGCGGCCGCCGCGCGAGCGGGGGATCACATGGTCGAACGTGAGGTCCGAGTCGGCCGAGCAGTACTGGCAGGTGAAGCTGTCGCGCAGGAAGACGTTGAAGCGCGTGAAGGCGGGCGGCCGGTCCTGGGCCACATACTGCTTCAGCGACACCACGCTGGGCAGCTTCATCGCCAACGAGGGGGAATGGACCTCCTGATCGTAGGTCGAGACCACGTCGACGCGATCCAGGAACACCGCCTTGATGACCTCCTGCCAGGGCCACAACGACAGCGGATAGTAGGACAAGGGCCTGAAATCGGCGTTCAGGACGAGGCAGGGCCAGCCTGAGGGCGGAGCCTTAAGCACCTGCATGACAGGCCCTCCGCAGACGCTCGAGGGCGGCTATGACGCGCAACTTTGGACTGAAGACGCACCTCCAGACGGCAAAGAAATCGACGTGACTGGAGAAAATATAGGTCCGATTCGGAGACAACTCTACGACGGCGGGGCCGAGAGCCCGCAGGCGCCTCGCCCTTGCTTCCAGGCGAGGCGCGCGATGCGGCGCATGGAGCTCAGGCGCCGATGACGGCGGTCGCGCCGGCGACGGTCAGCGCCAGGCCGACGAAGGCAAATGACACGACGGTGTCCAACAGGCGGTTCATCAGGGTCGACATCTCGTTCCTCTCCAATCCGGGACAGGGCGGCCGATCCGCCCCGCGTCCAATCTGGACAATGATTAGATAGCACGATCTGAACGCTGCATAGATCAGCGATTTCGCCTGATCGCTATGCGTTTCCGCATGACCGGCGGCATGGGCGCGAACCCAAAGAGAAAGGGCGCCGCTTCCGCGGCGCCCTGGACGGCGTGCAAAGGGTCGGGATCAGCGGCGGCGATAGCCGCTGTCGTAGCGGTCGTAGCCGTAGCGGGAGCTGTTCTGGCGATAGCCGTAGCCGCCGCGGTCGTAGGCCTGGTAGCGGCTGTCGCCGTAGTAGGGCCGGCTGTCGCGATAGCCGTAGCCGTAGCGATCCCGGCGCCGGTCGTTGTCCTTGTTCACCGCCGCGCCGACGGCCGCGCCGGCGACGGCGCCCAGGACCACGCCCTCGGTCTTGCCGTTGCCGATGGCGGCGCCGGCGACGCCGCCCAGGATCGCGCCGATCAGGGCGCTCTCGCCCTTCGAGGCGGCGGCCGCCTGCGAGGCCGGCAGGGCGACGGCGCCCGCGGCCGTGAGAACCATCGCGGTCTTGATCAGCTTGTTCGTCATGGCTCGTTCTCCTTGCCTTGCCGGACCTGCGGGGGCGCATGTCCGTCGTATCGTGGAGACGAACCTAGGGGCCTGGGCCTGAACGACCCCGGAGTCCCTTGTTCAGCTTGGCGACAGGTTCGGCGTCGCCCTCAGGCCGGGACCAGCTCGCGCCGCACCAGGCGGGCGTAGTCGTCCATCAGCCCCAGAGACAGGGCCGCGGGCGTGAAGCGATACTCGCCGATCTCGGCCACGGGCGTAACCTCGGCGGCCGTGCCCACGACGAAGCACTCGGTGAATCCGGCCAGCTCCTCGGGCTGGATGTGGCGCTCGACCACCTCGATGCCCTTCTGCTTCGCCAGCCCGATCACCGTCTGGCGGGTGATGCCGTTCAGGAAGCAGTCCGGCGTCGGCGTATGGATCACCCCGTCCTTCACGAAGAAGACGTTCGAGCCCGTGCTCTCGGCGATGTAGCCGCGATAGTCGAGCATCATGGCGTCGGTGTACCCGTCCTTCTCCGCGGCGTGCTTGGAGATGGTGCAGATCATGTAGAGGCCGGTGGCCTTGGCGTGGACCGGCTCGGTCTCGGGGCTGGGCCGCTTGTACTTGGCCCAGGTCAGGCGGATGCCCCTGGCCTTCTCCTCGGGCGAGAAGTAGGACGGCCATTCCCACACCGCGATGGCGACATGGATCTTCGTGTTCTGCGCCGAGACGCCGATCATCTCGGTCCCGCGCCAGGCGATCGGGCGGACGTAGGCGTCGGTCAGGCCGTTCTTCGCGCAGGTGTCCTTGCAGGCCTGGTCGATCTGCGCCACCGTGAACGGAATCTCGAAGTCCAGGATCTCGGCGGACTTGAAGAGACGCTCGGTATGCGCCGTCAGCTCGAAGATCTCGCCCCCGTACATCCGCTCGCCCTCGAACACGGCCGACGCATAGTGCAGGCCGTGGGTCAGGACATGCACCTTCGCCTCGCGCCAGGGTACGAACTGGCCGTCCAGCCAGATCCAGCCGTCGCGATCGTCGAAGGGAACCAGGGACATGAGGGGAAAGCCTCCTTTCGAATGCGCCTCTTGAACCTGTCGCGAAGCCCGGCGTCAAACGAATTGGACGCCGGATGAGCCTCTCCGACGCGCCTGCCCGCACGCGGCACCTGCTGATCGTCGACGACGACGACCGCATCCGCGACCTCCTGAAGGAATACCTGACCCGCGCCGGCTTCCGGGTGACGGCGGCGGCCGGCGGCGCGCCGGCGCGCCGGCTGATCGGCGCCCTGGACTTCGACCTCGCGGTCTTCGACGTGATGATGCCCGGCGAGGACGGCTATTCCCTCACCCGCTGGCTGCGGGATCAGCGCGGCGCCCCGGGCCGCACGCCGGTGCTGATGCTGACGGCGAAGACCGAGGCGGGAGACCGGATCGAGGGGCTGAGGCTGGGCGCCGACGACTACCTGGGCAAGCCGTTCGAGCCGGAGGAGCTCCTGCTGCGGATCGAGGCCATCCTGCGCCGCACCCAGGACCGGTCCCAGCCGGGGGGGGAGCTGTCTCTGGGCCGTTGCGCCTTCGACGCCGAGCGCGGCGAACTCACGTGCTCGGGCGAGCCTGTGCGCCTGACCGAGGCCGAAGTGGCGCTGCTGCGTCAGCTCGCCCGCACCCCGCACGAAGCGGTGGACCGGCTGGAACTGGCCAGGGACTCGGTGGACCCCTCGGGCCGGGCCGTCGACGTGCAGGTCACCCGCCTGCGCCGCAAGATCGAGGACGACCCCAAGACGCCGCGCTACCTCCAGACCGTTCGCGGCGTCGGCTACCGTCTGGCGCCGGACTGATGGGGGTGATGGCCACTTTCCTTTCCCGCGAAGCGGGAGAGGGGGACCGCGCGCGCCCCGGGCTCGGCCGAAGGCCGACCCGAGGACAAGCTCCGAGCGCGTGGTGGAGAGGGCAAGCCTCAAGCGCCGAGCATCGGCCTGATCCGATGAGCCCCTGTGCGGATCGACCCGCCCCGCTGGCCGCTTGCCCTTCCCACCGCGCGCTCTTGGGCGAGCGGTCCCCCCTTCCCACGGCGTGGGAAGGGAAGTGTGGAGGGCTCGGAAGGTGAAGCTCCCCTCCTCCTTCCGCGTGCTCGTCCGGTGGCTGAAGCGGCGGCTGCCGGCGACGCTCTTCGCGCGCTCGCTGCTGATCATCGTGCTGCCGGTGGCCCTGATGCAGGTGGCGGTCACCTACGTCTTCTTCGACGCCCACTGGCAGACGGTGACCCATCGCCTGTCGGAAGGGCTGGCCGGCGACATCGCCTGGGCCGTGGAGAGCTACAAGGACGATCCCGGCCCCGGGAACTTCGCCCGGCTTTCCCAGCGCGCGGAGGAGTCCCTGGGCCTTTCCATCGCCCTGCAGCCCGGCCGCCAGCTCCCCGCCAAGCGCCGCGACCCGCCGGTGATCATCGAGCCCTTCTTCGCCCCCATCGACCGTTCGCTGGACCGCGCCCTGTCCGGGCGGCTGGACGATCCCTTCTGGTTCGACACCACCCGCTACCCGGCCTACGTCGACATCCGGGTGGACGTGCCCGGCGGGGTGATGCGCGTACTGGCCCCGCGGGAGCGGGCCTTCGCCACCCAGGGCCACATCTTCGTCCTGTGGCTGGCCGTCGCCACGGTGATGCTGACCGCCGTGGCGATCCTCTTCATCCGCAACCAGGTGCGCGCCATCGAGCGCCTGGCCAACGCCGCCGAGGCCTTCGGGCGCGGCGCCGACGCGCCGGCCTTCAAGCCGCACGGCGCCCGCGAGGTGCGGCGCGCGGCCACGGCCTTCCTCGACATGCGCGCGCGCATCCAGCGCCATATCGAGCAGCGCACCGCCCTGCTCGCCTCGGTCAGCCACGACCTGCGCACGCCCCTGACCCGCCTGAAGCTGGCCCTGGCGCTCGCCGAGCCCAGCAGCCGCAACGCCGACATGAAACGCGACCTCGCCGAGATGGAGCACATGATCGACGAATACCTCGCCTTCGCCCGCGGCGAAGGCGGAGAAGCCGCCGAGTCGGTGAAGCTGCTGCCGCTGATTCAGACGGTGAGCGAAGGCGCCCGCCGCCTGGGCGCCCAGGTCCGCGTCGAGGCCGATCCGGACCTGTCCGCCACCGCACGGCCCAACGCGCTGAAGCGGGCGCTGTCGAACCTGGTGATGAACGCCGCGGCCCACGGCGAACATCTCGTCGTCACGGCGGAACGCGCCGGCGGCGGAATCGAGATCACGGTGGACGACGACGGACCCGGCATCCCGGCCGAACGCCATGAGGAGGCGTTCAAGGCCTTCGCCCGGCTGGACGAGGCCCGCAACCAGAACACCAAGGGCGTGGGCCTGGGCCTGGCCATCGCCCGCGACGTGGCCCGCGGCCACGGCGGCGACATCGTGCTGGACCGCTCGCCCCTGGGCGGGCTGCGCGCCGTGATCCGGCTGCCGGGATGACGGCGTTCACGCGCGGTTCAGGCGTCCGGCTCAGCGTGGCCGGCAAGACATCGAGGGGGAACATGTTCATGCGCATCGCCGCCGTCGCCATAGCCGCCCTGACCCTGACGGCGGGTTCGGCCGCCGCCGACCCCGTCCACGGCGAGTGGCTCACGCCGGACGGCTCCGGCAAGATCCGGATCGCCCCCTGCCCGGGGAAGGCCGACCGGGTGTGCGGCGCCATTTCCTGGCTCAAGAACCCCGCCGACGCCAAGGCGACCGACCAGAACAACCCCGACCCGACGCTCAAGACGCGGCCGATCCTCGGACTGCCGATGATCCGCGACTTCAAGGCCGCCGGCCCCGGCCGCTGGACGGGCGGGAAGATCTACGACCCCAACAGCGGCAGGACCTACGACAGCAAGCTCTCGGTCAACCCCAACGGCACGCTGAAGGTGGAAGGCTGCGTCCTCATGGTCTGCCAGGCCCAGACCTGGCGACGGAGCTAAGCGGGCGCGGCCCCTCCCTCAGCCGCCCAGCTCCTTCGAGCGGCGGACGGCGGCAGCCACCGCGTCTTCCAGCAGGCCGGGAAGGCCTTCCTCGCCCATCAGGACCTCGAGCGCCGCCTGGGTGGTGCCGCCGGGAGAGGTCACCTGCCGGCGCAGCTCGGCCGGGTCCTCGCCCGTGTGCGACAATAGCGCTGCGGCCCCCGTCAGGGTGGAGCGCGCCAGCCGCTTCGCATCCTCGGGCGCGAGCCCGCCGGCCGCGCCGGCAGCCTCCAGGGCCTCGATGAAGGCGTAGAGGTAGGCCGGCGCCGAACCCGACACCGCGGTCGCCGCGTGCATCAGGCTCTCGTCGTGCAGGTCGACCACCGCGCCCAGCGGCTCGAACAGCGCCCGCGCCCGCGCCCGCGCCGCCGGGTCGTCGGCGAACAGGCTGGCCGTGCCCTGGCCGATGGCGGCGGCCGTGGTGGGCATGACCCGCGCGACGGGGCGCCCGCCGAACGCCTTGGCGATGTCGCCCGAGCGCACGCCGGCGCAGATGGAGACCACCACCGCGCCCGAGCCCAGCCAGGCGGCCGTCTCGGCCGCCACGTCGCGCCAGACCTGCGGCTTCACCGACAGCACGACCGTGCTGGCGCGCGCCAGGTCGGCGTCGGGCGGGTTCACCAGCGCCCCGGCGCGCGCAGCCCGCTCGGCCACGGAACCGGGATGGGGATCGCGGACCATCAGTTCGCGGCCGTCGAAGGCGCCGGCGGCCAGCCAGCCCTCGATCATCGCCCCGCCCATGCGCCCGGCGCCCAGCATCAGGATCGGTGTGCTCATCGCCCAACGCTTAGCCGAGGGCTGCGGACGGCAAAACCCCGCATGCAAGACCCCGAACGGCAAAAACCCGGATGCGCGACGCGTCCCGATTGACGCCGCCGCCCGGCCGCGCTTGCCTCGCCGGCCCGTTCACGCCGGACCTGGACTTCGAATGACCCTGCGCCCTCTCCCCGCCGGTCCCGCCCTCGCCGCGGCCTTTTCCCTGAGCCTGGCCCTGGCCGCCTGCGGACCGGCCGCAGCCCAGGTCGAGCGGCGCGAGGCTGGCGCCATCGTCTACGAGGGCGTCCCGCCCATGCCCGCGGGGCTCCAGGCGGCGATCGCGCCCTACTACAGCGCCCGCGCGGCGGTGTTCCGCGACTGGCTGCCCGACGGCTCGATGCTGGTCTCCACCCGCTTCGGCGACACCAACCAGATCCACCGTGTCGCCAGCCCCCTGGGCGCGCGCACCCAGCTCACCTTCTTCGGCGAGCCCATCAACACCGCCCGGGCTGTGCCGGGCGGCGACGGCCGCTACCTCTATCCGCGCGACGTCGGCGGGGCCGAATACTACCAGGCCTTCCTGCGCGACCTCTCCGGGCGCGAGATACAGCTCACCGCGCCCGGGACGCGGAACCAGGCCTTCGTGTTCCGCAAGGACGGCCGCGCGGTGGCGTGGAGCCAGGTGACGCCCGGCGATCCCGACTACGACATCCTGCTGGCCGATCCCGCCCGGCCCGAAGGCCGCCGCGTGATCCACGAGGGCCGAGGCGCCGTCGCGCCGCTCGACATCACTGCCGACGGAAGCCGCGTGCTGGTGTCGCGCTACAACGCGGCGAACCACGTCGAGCTGTTCGTGCTGGACGTGGCGACGGGCGCCCTGGTCCCGATCGGCCCCACGGGCCGCAAGATCGGCTACGAAGGCGGCGCGTTCCTGGAGGGCGGCCGCGCCGTGCTGACGCTCTCGGACGACGGCGCCGAGTTCGCCCGGCCTGTGGTCATCGACGTGGCCTCAGGCCGGGTGCGGGCCCTGGATCCCCGGCCCGCCTGGGGCGCCGAGGCGTTCGATCTCAGCCCGGATGGCCGCACCGTCGCGGTGACGGTGAACGAGGATGGCTATTCCCGGCTGGTGCTGCGCGACGTGACGACCGGCCGGACCCTGCCCGGCCCGGATCTGCCCAAGGGGGTGCTGACGGCGGCGAAGTTCTCGCCCGATGGAACGCGGATCGGCTTCAGCCTCTCCACGCCAACCCGGTCGGGCGACGCCTGGAGCTGGGACGTCGGATCGGGCGGGCTGACCCGCTGGACCGAAAGCGAACTGGGCGGCCTGGACCCGGCGAAGCTCGTGGAGCCCACGCTGTTCCGCTACCCGACCTTCGACCGGCGCCAGATCCCGGCCTTCATCTACCGGCCGGCCGCCGAACCAGGCGCGAAGCTGCCGGTGGTGATCCAGATCCACGGCGGCCCCGAGGCGCAGGAACTGCCCAGCTTCAGTCCCCGGCGCCAGTCGTGGGTGAACGAGCTGGGCGCGGCGGTGATCTTCCCGAACGTCCGCGGCTCGTCGGGATACGGCAAGACGTGGCTCGGGCTGGACAACGCGGAGAAGCGCGAGGACTCGGTCCGGGACATCGGCGCCCTGCTGGACTGGGTGGCCAAGCAGCCCGACCTGGACGCCGGCCGCGTGGCCGTGGTCGGCCAGTCGTACGGCGGCTACATGGTGCTGGCCGTGGCGGGCCGCTATGGCCAGCGGATCGCCGGCGCCATCGACCTCTACGGCATCTCGAACTGGATCACCTTCCTACAGAACACCGAGGGCTACCGCCGCGACCTGCGCCGGGCCGAATACGGCGACGAGCGCGATCCGAAGATGCGGGCCGTGTTCGAGAGGATCTCGCCCACCGCCTACGCCGACCGGATGACGAAGCCGATGATGGTGTTCCAGGGCGCCAACGACCCTCGCGTGCCCAAGTCGGAGTCCGACCAGATGGTCGCCCGCCTGCGCGCACAAGGAACCGAGGTCTGGTACGTGGTCGCCCACGACGAGGGGCACGGCATCCAGAAGAAGGCCAACCAGGAGGCCGTGCGCGCCGTCGAGGTCCAGTTCCTCAGGAAGGTGCTCGGCCTGGAGTAGGGCGGCGGAACGGCCCGGCGATCAGGCCTCGCCGACGGTCTCGAACATGCAGGCCGCGATGGCTTCCTGAGGCGTCTTGGCGCCGCGCAGGAGGAAATCGAAGGCCGGGAAGAAGCGGTCCGCCGCCTCCACCGCCACGTCGATCATCGCCGCCGCCTGGGCCAGGCTGGGTTGCTCGCCGCTCATCAGCGCCATGCCGTGGCGGAAGACGACCTCGCCCTCGTCCCAGAGCTCGAAGTGCCCGAGCCACACGCGGGGGTTGATCGTCGCGATGAGTTCCTGGGCGGTCTGGCACTGTGCACGCGGCACCGCGAGGTCCATCGAGAGGCAGAGCTGGAGCGTATCGCCCTCGGGCCGCCACGCGAACCAGAGCTCGTAGTCCTTCCAGTCGCCCGCGAGGCTGAACGCGAGATCGCCGTCCTCCGTCCGGTCGAACGGAAGGTTCTCGGCGGTGAGCACGTTCTCGACCACGTCGAGCGGATCATTCGTCAGGACGACGCTTTCGTCGGTCTGCGAGGTGTCCATTCAAGACCCCTTTCGACTCGGACGGGGAGCAGAGCGCCGCCCCCGAATCGTCCGCAATATCGAACCTAAACCGTTTCTGAATGAGAGTGTCACTGCGTTCTTCCGTCGCGCGAACAGCTTTCGCGTGACGCGAATCGCACTCAAGGCGCCTTGGGCGCCTTGCGGGTGGGTTTGGCGGCCTTGAGGACGTCGATTTCGGCCCGCAGCGCGGCGACTTCGGCCCTGAGCGCATCGAAGTCCTCGCGCCGCACGAGGTCCATCTCGGCCACCAGACGATCGGTCTGGCTGCGGAAGGCGGCCTTGGCCTCCTCGCCCGCGGCCTGGGCCAGTCCCATGGCGGCGGTGGTCAGCTTGGAAATCTCGTCGAGGATCGGATTCTGGGTCTGCATCTCAGGTCTTCGTTCCGCGGGAAGGGCCCGCCAGCCTCGCATATATGGGCGCTCGGGGGATGAAAGCGAAGGCCTTCTCGTCTAAGTCGCTGGGTGAGAACGCTGGAGCCGCCGCCAAGTGCCTTTCCCCGAGATCGATCCGGTCCTCGTCCAGCTCGGCCCCTTCGCCATACGCTGGTACGCCCTGGCCTATGTGGCGGGCATCCTGCTGGGCTGGCGCTATGCGGTGGGCCTGCTTCGAAACCCCGCATTGTGGACGCACCGTCCCGCCCCGCTCACCTCCGAGCAGATGGACGACCTGGTGCTCTGGATCGCGCTCGGCGTCATCGGCGGCGGCCGGATGGGGCATGTGCTGTTCTACCAGCCCCTCTCCGACGTCGCGGCCGATCCCCTCAGCATCCTCCGCGTCTGGGAGGGGGGGATGAGCTTCCACGGCGGCGCCATCGGCGTGACGATCGCCATGGTGCTGTTCGCCTGGCGCAACCGGCTGGACCTGCTGCGGATCGCCGACGTGGTGGCGCCCGCGTATCCGATCGGCCACTTCCTCGGACGCTGCGCCAACTTCATCAACGGCGAGCTGTGGGGCCGGCCGGCGCCCGACCTGCCCTGGGCGGTGGTCTTCTGCAACGACCAGATCCAGAAGGACTTCGGCTACTGCCCGGCCGGCATGGTCGCGCGTCATCCGAGTCAGCTCTACGAGGCGCTGTTCGAGGGCCTGATCCTGTTCCTGATCCTGCGCTGGGCGACCCACGGCGCGAAGCTCGGGAACCGGCGCGGCGTGGTGGCGGGCATCTTCGTCCTGTTCTACGGGGTCTTCCGCATCGCCATCGAGACGGTGCGCGAGCCCGACGCCGGCCTCGAGAATCTGCCGCTGGGCCTGACGATGGGCATGATCCTGTCGATCCCGATGGTGCTGGGCGGCCTCTGGCTCATCTGGCGCGGAATGCGCGAGCCCCTGCCCCCGGCGCTGCCGGCCGCCGCCCTGCCCGCGGGCAGGGCCGATCAGCCGGCGTGAACCCGCGACGGGACCTTCCCTTGCGCGAGCGTCTGGCGGCCCAGATCGCCCAGGACGGGCCGCTCACGATCGCCCAGTACATGACCGCCTGCCTGCACGATCCCCGGGGCGGCTACTACGCGACGCGCCCGGCCCTGGGCGAGGCCGGCGACTTCGTGACCGCGCCCCTCGTCAGCCAGATGTTCGGGGAACTGATCGGCGTCTGGTCGGCGCTGGCCTGGAGCCTCCTGGGCGAACCGAGGGACATCGTCCTGGTCGAGATGGGCCCAGGCGACGGAACGCTCATGGACGACCTCCTGCGCGCCGCCCGCGCGGCGCCGGGGTTCCTGGACGCCGCCGAGGTCTGGCTGGTCGAAACCTCGGGGCCGCTGCGGGCCCGGCAGCGCGAGCGGCTGGGCGAACGGCCCGGCCCGCGGGTCCGCTGGGCGGGTTCGCTCGACGAGGTCCCGGGCGGGCGCCCCTTGATCCTGGTGGCCAACGAGCTTCTCGACTGCCTCCCGGCGCGGCAGTTCGTACGGGGGCCGCTGGGCTGGACGGAACAGGTCGTGGGGCTGGATCGCGACGGCGCCCTGACGTTCGCCCGCGTCCCGGCCCCTGGAGGCCTGCCCGACGCCCGCGAGGGGGCCGTGCTGGAAGTCTCGGCGGCGCAGGAGGCCCTGGGCTCGGCCCTGGGCGGGCGGCTCGCGCGCGACCGGGGGGCGGCGCTGCTCATCGACTACGGCCGGGATACGCCCGGCTTCGGCGACACGCTCCAGGCCCTGCGGCGGCACGAGCGGACCGACCCGCTGGCCTGCCCGGGCGAGGCCGACCTCACCGTCCATGCCGATTTCCCCGCCGTGATGGCGGCGGCCGGGCGCGCGGGCGCGGCCGCCGCCATCCAGAGCCAGGCGCGGTTCCTCGCCCGCATGGGCATCGGCGAGCGCGCGGAAGCCCTGCTGCGCGCCCGGCCCGACAAGGCCGCGGTGATCGGCCGCCAGCTCAACCGGCTGGTTGGCGCCGACCAGATGGGGGATCTCTTCAAGGTGTGCTGCCTGCATTCGCCGGGCTGGCGCCCGCCGGCCTTCGAGGAGGACTGAGGTCCGATGTCCGCCCTGCCCGTCCTCACCTCGCCGCGCCTGGTCCTGCCGGGCGTCCGCCACGCCTTCTTCACGCGCCAGGGCGGCGTCTCGCAGGGGATATACGCCAGCCTCAACGTGGGCGTGGGCTCCAGCGACGATCCCCACGCCGTCGCCGAGAACCGCCGCCGCGCGGCCGAGCACCTGGGCGGGACGCTGGTCACCGCCTATCAGGTCCATTCCGCCACGGCCTTCGCGGTGTCGGGGCCGTGGGCCGACCGGCCCGGCGAAGGCGACGCGGTGGCGACCGCGACGCCGGGGATCGTCTGCGGCGCGCTGGCCGCCGACTGCGCCCCCATCCTGCTGGCCGACCCGCAGGCGCGGGTCGTCGGCGCGGCCCACGCGGGCTGGAAGGGCGCCCTGACCGGGGTCGTCGAGGCGGCTCTGGATCGGATGGAGGCGCTGGGCGCCCGGCGCGATCGCATCGCCGCCGCTGTCGGCCCCTGCATCGGCCCGGCCTCCTACGAGGTCGGCCTGGAGTACGAGGCGCGCTTCCTCGAGGCGGACCCGGACCATGCGCGCTTCTTTTCGCCGGGCGTCGCGGCCGACAAGCGGCAGTTCGACCTGCCGGCGTTCGTGCTGGCGCGGCTGCGGGCCGCGGGCGTCGAGGACTGCGAATGGATTGGCCACGACACCTGCGCCGAGCCCGACCTGTTCTTCTCGAACCGGCGCGCCTTCAAGGCGGGAGAGCCCGACTACGGCCGGCTGCTGTCGGCCATCGTCCTCGCGGCGTGAGCCGCGCTCAGTAGACCGGGGCGCGGGCGGCCAGGAGCATGCCCGAGCGGGTCAGCTCGACGCTGCCGTCGCCGAACGCGCGCAGCAGGCTCTTGGCCGCCAGCCCGGCCACGGCGTCGGCGAGCTGCGCTTCGTCGAAGCGTCCGACCCGTTCCGCGCCCTCGAACAGCGTCGCCCGCGGCACCGGCTGGCCGGCCGACAATCCGTCCAGGCGCGCGCTGGACAGCAGCGCCCATTCCGCATCGCTCAGGATCGGCCGCCCCTCCGGCGTCACCGCCGGGCCGGCCAGAGCCGTCTCGCCCGCCGGCTCGCGCGCCGGCCGCAACCGGCCCAGCATCGCGGCCGCCAGCTCCCGTTCGCCCGAAATCGGCATGTCGCAGCCCAGCTTCGTCAGGTGCTCCATCTCGGCGTCCGAGTGCGCGCGGGCGATGATCTCGATATCAGGCTTCACCTTCCGGGCTTCCTGCACGATGCCCCCGGCCTCGAAGCCGTTGGGCACGGTCACGATCATCCGCCGGGCGCTGGCGATGCCGGCCGCGGCCAGGACCCGCGGGTCGGCGGCGTTGCCGGCCAGGACCTCGAAGCCCTTCTCCTTGGCGCGCTTGCGGGCCACCTCGTCCAGTTCCAGCACCAGGAAGGGCCGCCCCGCCGTCTCCAGCCCCTCGGCCAGGGCGGCGCCCACGCGGCCGAATCCCACGACGATGTCGTGCTCGGTCAGCGCGGTGGGCAGGAAGTCGTTGGCCGGCTGGGGCGCCCCCGCCTCCACGGCGACGATCTTCGAGCGCGAGCGCGTGATCACGGCGAAGATCAGCGGGTTCAGCAGGATCGAGATGATCGCCCCGCCCAGGATGAGGTCCCGGCCGCTTTCGGGCAGCAGGTTGAGGCCCACGCCCAGGCCGGCGAGGATGAACGAGAATTCCCCGATCTGGGCCAGGGACGCGGCGATGGTGAGCGCCGTCTGGCTATTGTGCCGGAACGCCCGCACGATCCAGTAGGCCGCCGCCGACTTGCCCACCACGATGATCAGGACGGTGGCCAGCAGCGGCCAGAACTGCTCCAGCAGCACCGACGGGTTGAACAGCATCCCCACCGAGACGAAGAACAGCACCGCGAAGGCGTCGCGCAGGGGCAGCGTCTCCTCGGCGGCCTGCTGGCTGAGTTCGGATTCGGCCAGGATCATGCCGGCGAAGAAGGCGCCCAGGGCGAACGAGACGTCGAACAGCGTCGCGGCCCCGAACGCCACGCCCAGCGCGATCGCGAAGACCGCGAGGCGGAACAGCTCCCGCGAGCCCGTGTGCGCGACCCAGTGCAGGATCCACGGGATCACCCGCCGCCCCACGATCAGCATGAAGGCCACGAAGGCCAGGACCTTGCCGATGGTGACCCCCAGCGGGATGACCCAGCCCTGGACGGGGTCCGGAGCCGACTCGGACGCCGTCAGCGCCCCGGCCAGGGCCGGCAGGAGCACCAGGGCCAGGACCATCGCCAGGTCCTCGACGATGAGCCACCCCACGGCGATCCGGCCCCGGTCGGTCTGGATGATCCGCCGCTCCTGCAGCGCGCGCAGCAGCACCACGGTGCTGGCCACCGACAGCGCCAGCCCGAACACCAGGCCCGCCACGAGGCTCCAGCCCATGAAATAGGCCAGCCCCATGCCCAGCAGCGTCGCCGCCGCCATCTGGCCCAGGGCGCCGGGGATCGCGATCGCCCGGACCGACAGCAGGTCCTTGAGCGAGAAGTGGAGGCCGACCCCGAACATCAGCAGGATCACGCCGATCTCGGCCAGTTCCGTCGCCAGGCTCTGGTCGGCGACGAAGCCCGGGGTGAACGGTCCCACCAGGACGCCCGCCAGAAGATACCCCACCAAGGGCGAAATCCGCAGCCGATGCGCCAGGGCGCCGAGCGCGAACGCGATCGACAGGCCGGCGACGATGGTGGCGATCAGCGGCGTATGGTGGGGCATTCGGCTCCGGGGGCGGGCGTCGGACGCGGCGTCGATCTCCCGCATAGCCGTTGCAGGGCCCCGACGCCAATAGAGCCGGTGTGATCCGGCCTTGCCCCCAGCCGCGCGCCTGCTAAAAGCGCGCCGTCACCGCACATTCGAGGCTCCGATGAAGCTGCTCGCCGGCAACTCCAATCGCACGCTGGCGCAGGCGGTGGCCAACCACCTGGACGTTCCCCTCTGCCGGGCCCAGGTGAAGCGGTTCGCCGACAACGAGGTCTGGGTCACCATCGACGAGAACGTCCGGGGCGAAGACGTCTTCATCCTCCAGTCGACCAGCTATCCGGCCAACGACCACCTCATGGAGCTGCTGGTGTGCGTCGACGCGCTGAAGCGCGCGTCGGCCCGGCGGATCACGGCGGTCACGCCCTACTTCGGCTATGCTCGCCAGGATCGGAAGACCGGCGGCCGCACGCCCATCTCGGCGAAACTCGTCGCCAACCTCATCACCCGGGCCGGCGCCGACCGTGTGCTGACGATGGATCTGCACTCGGGCCAGATCCAGGGCTTCTTCGACATCCCGACCGACAACCTGCTGTCGGCGCCGCTGCTGGCCGCCGACATCAAGGAGAACTACGAGCGCTGGCGCGACCTGCTGGTGGTCTCGCCCGACGTGGGCGGCGTGGTCCGCGCCCTGGCCGTCGCCAGTCGCCTGGACACCGAACTGGCCATCGTCGACAAGCGGCGCTCGGGGCCGGGCAAGTCCGAGGTCGCCAACATCATCGGCGACGTGTCGGGCCGCCGCTGCATCCTGTTCGACGACATGATCGACGGCGGGGGCACGCTCTGCAACGCGGCCCAGGCGCTGGTCGACGCCGGCGCCGCCGAGGTGTCGGCCTACGTCACCCACGGCGTCCTGTCGGGCGCAGCGGTCGAGCGCGTGGAGGCGTCGGTGCTGAAGGAGCTGGTCATGACCGATTCGATCGCCGCGCCCGAGCGCGCCGGCGACGGCGGCAAGATCCGCTATGTGAGCTGCGCCAGCCTGATCGGCGAGGCGATCCGCCGCATCGCCAACGAAGAGAGCGTGTCGAAACTGTTCGACTGACGTCAGAACCCGGCCACGCTTGCCGCGAAGCGCCCGAAGCAGCTAAGCCAGGACCGCCTTCGGGGGGCGGGATTTCATCAACTCACCACTCGCAAGAGGGGGAAACGCCTGATGCCGATTCGATTCCAGGCCAGACACGCTCTCCCGGTCGCCGTCGCCCTGGCCGTCCTGACCGCCTGCGCGGAGCAGCCCAAGACGATCGCGCCGCCACCGCCGCCGGCGCCTTCGGTGATGCTGTCGCCGCAACTCGTGGAGATGGCCAGCGCCTACCGGCGCTACCTGGGCGCCGCCACATCCATCGCCCCGGCCTTTACCGACGGCGCGGGGGTGGCCGGGGCCCTGCGTCAGGGCGCGACCTACGAACCGCAGCAGCTCACGAAGGGCGCGATCGCCTATGGGGCCATCGTGGCGCTTCAGGACCCCGCGTTCGTCGCCGGAGTCCGCGCCTATGCCCGTGATCCGGCCCAACGCCGGCAGATCGTCCACGAACTGCTGAAGGACCCGGCCTACGCGGTCGGGTTTGCGGGCTCCCAGACCGCGGCCAGCCACGTCATCGCCGCCCTGGGCGGCGACGCCCAGCGCCTCTACGACGCCGGCAAGCAAGTGAAGCAGGCGGCCTACGACATCCAGAAGCAGCCCTGGTCGCGGGGCGAGGTGGCGGGGCGGGACGCCCGCCTGGCCGGCGCCAAGAGCCTGTCGGCCGCAGCGATGTCGGGCGACGCCAATGAGACGGCCCGCCTGCAGCATGCCTCGACCGGCGGATCTCCCTTCGATGCCGCCGCCGCCCAGGCGGCCGCCCCGCCCTACACCCCCACGGTGATCCGCAGCCTGGCCCTGGCGGCCCTGGCGGTGCTGGGCGAAGCGGGGGACGCCAACCTGGAAACGGTGATGGGCCTGGTGGCCGAACCCAACATCGGCTCGTGCATGAACTTCTCGAAGCTCAACCTCTACCAGTGCCTCGCCGTCGCGCGCCCGCACTACGAGGACGTGTTCTGCCTGGGCCAGCATGCGATGATGGACACCGGTCGCTGCATGATCCGCGCCGCCGGACTGCCCGAGCCCCACGAGCCCCGTTTCGTGCCCGACGCCAGCTCGATCGCCCGCGGCATGCCGGCCAAGAAAGCGCCCGCCAAGGCGCCCGCCAAGAAACCTGCGAAGAAGAGCTGAACCGCGCCGGGCCGCTCCCGCGCCGCGCCGGGGGCGGCCTCGGCGCGGCCCCGTTGCGCGGCCCAAGTGTTTTGTGTATCTACGCGCACCCTTTCGACCCGCTCGGGTCCCGAATTTCCGTCGCCGCGCGCGCGCCGCGCGGCGGCTTCGTTTTGAGGCAAGGCCATGGCCGAGATCGTTTTGAACGTTGAAGTCCGCGAACAGACCGGCACGGGCAGCGCGCGCGCCACCCGCCGCGACGGCAAGGTCCCGGGTGTCCTGTACGGCGGCGACAAGGCGCCCGTCGCCATCGCGGTGAGGTCGAACGAGTTCCGCAAGGCGCTCTACACCGGCAAGCTGCTGGGCCACCTGGTCACCCTGAAGTACGGCGAGGAGACCCAGCCGGTCATCGCCAAGGCGGTGGACCTGCATCCGGTCACCGACGAGCCGCAGCACTTCGACCTCTACCGGGTGGACGAGCATCAGCAGATCAAGATCGACGTGCCGGTGCATTTCGCGAATCAGGAAGCCTCTCCGGGCCTGAAGCGCGGCGGCTCGCTGGCGGTGATCCTGCACAGCCTCAACGTCTCGTGCCATGCCGACCAGATCCCCGAAGAGATCGTGGTCGACCTCACCGGCCGCGAGATCGGCGATACGATCCGCGTCGCCGACCTGACGCTGCCGAAGGGCGTCACCGCCGCCATCGACGGCGAGCTGGTGGTCGTCTCCATCGCCGGCGCCAAGGTCGAGACGGCCGACGCAGAGGGCGAATCGGCCGAGGGCGGCGAGGCCTGATCCTCCAGCCCCTGATACTGTATCCCGGGGGGCGCCCGTGCTGCTCATCGCGGGCCTGGGCAACCCCGGGCCCAACTACGCCAAGAACCGCCACAACATCGGCTTCATGGCCGTGGACGAGATCGCGCGCCGCTGGGGCTTCTCCGCGGCGCGCTCGCGTTTCCAGAGCCATGCCAGCGAGGGCGCGATCGACACCCCTCAGGGCCCGATCCGCACACTGATCCTGAAGCCCCAGACCTTCTACAACGAAGCCGGGCGCGCCGTGGGCGAAGCGGTCAAGTTCTTCAAGCTCGATCCGCCGACGGACGTGGTCGTCTTCTATGACGAGATCGACCTGGCGCCGGGCCGGTTCCGGATGAAGGCCGGAGGCGGGGCCGCCGGCAACAACGGCGTCCGCTCCATCACCTCCCAGATCGGACCCCACTTCCGCCGCGCCCGCCTGGGCACGGGCCATCCGGGCGACAAGGCCCTGGTCCACGGCCACGTCCTCTCCGACTTCCACAAGGCCGACATGCGCTGGGTGGAGCCCTTGCTCCAGGCCTGCGCCGACGCCGCGCCCCTGCTGGCCCTGGGCGAGGACGAGAAGTACCAGGCCGAGGTGATGCGCCTGGCGCCGGCCGAGAAGCTGGACCCGCGCAAGCTGGCGCGCGGGGAGTAGGCCGCCTAATAGCCGGCGCATGGCCCGCTACGACTTCGCCTCCGACAACACCGCGCCCGCCGCGCCCGAGGCCGTCTCGGCCCTGCTCGACGCGAACCGCGGCTTCACGCCCGGCTACGGCGCCGACGCCGTCAGCGCCCGGGCCGCCGACCTCGTCCGCGCGTGGCTGGACGCCGACGCCGAGGTCCGCTTCGTCGCGTCCGGAACGGCGGCCAACGCCCTTTCCCTCGCCGTCCTCTGCCGTCCGTTCGAGGCCGTTCTGGCGCACGAGCACGCGCACGTCCTCACCGACGAGACGGGCGCGCCGGGCTTCTTCGGCCACGGCCTGGGCCTGATCGGTCTCGCCGGGCCTTCGGGCCGGATCGACCCGGCGGGCCTCGACGCGCCGTTGTCCGCGCCCGACGTCTCCTTCCGCCAGTCTGTCGCGGCGCTCTCGCTCACCAACGCCACCGAATACGGCACGGTCTATTCGAACCGGCAGATCGAGGCGCTCGCGGCGCCGGTGAAGGCGCGCGGCTACGGGGTGCATCTCGACGGAGCCAGGCTGGCGAACGCGGTCGCGGCGGGCTTCGATGTGCGCGGCCTTCCCAAGGCCGGGGTCGACATCCTGGTCGTCGGGGGGACGAAGGCGGGCATGCCCCCCACCGAGGCGGTGGTGATCTTCGACCGCGACCTGGCCCGACGCTTCGACGCGCGCCTCAAACAGGCCGGGCAACTGCCGTCGAAGGGCCGCTTCTACGCGGCGCCCTTCATCGGCATGCTGGAAGACGGCGCGCTCCTGCGACACGCCGCCCACGCCAACAGCATGGCGCGGCGGCTGGCGGCGGCCTGCCCCTTTCCCGTCCGCCACCCCGTGGAGGCCAACGGCGTGTTCGTCGAGATGGACGACGCCCGTCTCTCAGCGCTGCACGCCGCCGGCTGGCGCGCCTATCGGTTCCTCGACGGGGCCGTGCGGTTCATGTGTTCCTGGGCCACAGTCGAGGCGACCGTCGACGAGCTCTCGGAGGCGCTTCGCCGCATAGCCTAGTCTCCGCGACGGCCAAGCTGCGGTCGTTGAGGTTATCTTTACCTCATCTGGGCCGATGTGTGGCCGAAACACCGCACATCGTGGAAAAACTGTAATACTACCCGACCGTTCGGGGGGAGTGTGGCGGCTTTTCGTTGCCCGGATGTCGCGTGCGTGACAGCTTCCGCCTCACCTTGACAGGTGTGACCCTCTGGTACGTCGGACGATGAAATGCCGGCGCGCGGGAGGATTTTCGCGCCTGTTTCGGGCGCGTCGGCTTCGGCCGTCGCCCCATCAAACGTTCCCAGGCCGGGGGGCCGCAGACATGAAAGTTGAAATGAGGACCATGCTTCGAACCGCGCTTCTCGCGTCGGCGGCGTGCGCCACGATCGTTGGCGCGCCGACCATCGCCCAGGCCCAGAGCGGCGACGCCGCCGTGGACGTCGGCGAGATCGTCGTCACCGGCTCGCGGATCCGCCGTGCGGACCTGACCTCGGTCCAGCCGCTGCAAGTCATCACCACCGAGCGCATGGAAGACCGCGGCTTCACCAACGTGGCCGACGCGCTCAACGACCTGCCGTCGGTCGGCGTGCCCGTCAGCCCCGTGGGCGACCAGGGCTCGTTCGGCGTCGGCCGCAACTTCCTCAACATCTTCAACCTGGGCACCCAGCGCACCCTGACGCTGGTGAACGGCCGCCGCTTCGTGGGCGGCAACCCGGCCTCGATCTTCACCGGCGCCGCGCCGGGCGGTCAGGTCGACCTGAACGTCATCCCCACCGGCCTGATCGACCGGATCGAGACCATCCAGGCGGGCGGCTCGGCGGTCTACGGCTCGGACGCCATCGCCGGCGTCGTCAACATCATCACCAAGACCGAGTACGAGGGCGTCGAGATCGACGGCCGCTACAGCTGGGCCGACGCCGGCTATGACGACTGGCGCGCCCGCATCACCGCCGGCAAGTCGTTCCTCGACGGCAGGCTCAACCTGTCGGGCAGCTACGAGTACAACCAGACGGGACAGCTCGCCTTCACCGACCGGGCCCGTACGGCTGAGCAGCTCACCTTCGCCGCCAACCCGGCGAACACCAGCACCAGCGACGGCATCCCGGGCGCGATCATCATCTTCGATCGCCGCATCCCGGAACTGACCACGGGCGGCCTGCCCTATCGCTCCAACAGCATCTCGGCCGCACAGGTCATCACGATCGCCAACCCCAACGGCGCGGGCCGCGTGCTCGCCCAGTTCGGCCCCGGCGGCGTGCTGCAGCCCTACAACCCCGGCCAGTTCTTCCAGGCCTCGGTGGCCTCGGGCGGTGACGGCCTCAACCTGGCCGAGCTGAGCTCGCTGATCTCGCCGGTGAAGCGTCACGTCGCCACGGCGTTCGTGAAGTACGACCTGCTCGACAACCTCCGCGTCAGCGGCGAGTTCTACTACTCCGAGTTCAAGGCGGTCGAACCGTTCAACCAGCCGATCTACAACTCCGGCCTGTTCGGCGGCAACTCGGCCTCGCTGGCGTTCTCGACGGCGAACCCGTTCCTGCCGGCCGCGACCCGCGCCGCCCTGCTCGACCCGGCCAACAACCTGGTCGCCGACGCCGCCAACCCCGGCGAAGGCATCTTCTGGCTGCAACGCGCGTCGGTCGACATCGGCAACAACAAGACCCGGGCCGAAGGTGACACCTTCCGCGGGGTCCTGTCGGTCGACGGCGACTTCCAGCTCGCGGACCGGAACTTCAACTGGAACCTGGCCTACGCCCAGGGCATCTCGAAGGGCTCGTTCGAGTCGCCGAACATCATCCAGACCCGCTTCCTCGAAGCGGTCGACGTGATTCGCGACGCCAGCGGCGCCATCGTCTGCCGCAGCGCCACGGCGCGGGCCGCCGGCTGCGCCCCGCTGAACATGTTCGGCGACGGCGCCCCCAGCCAGGCGGCGCTGAACTACATCGGCGTCCAGTTCGAGTCCGAGTACAAGAGCATCCAGACCCTGTACGAAGGCAACTTCGGCGGCGAGCTGTTCCAGCTTCCGGCCGGGATGTGGAGCTTCAACGTCGGCTTCGAAGCCCGCTACGAGAAGTCGGACTTCAACCCCAACGACCCGATGGAGCGCGGCGTCGGCCGTTCGGCGGCCATCACGCCGCTGACGGGCAAGTTCAACACCAAGGAGTTCTACGGGGAATCGCTGCTGCCGGTCTTCGGCGGTGACTTCACCTTCCCGCTCATGCACCGCCTGGAATTCGAGGGCGCCTACCGGAAGGTCGATCACTCGACCGCCGGCAAGGACGACGCCTGGAGCTACGGCGGCCGCTGGTATCCGGTGAAGGATCTGATGCTCCGGGCCCAGAAGGCCCGCTCGTTCCGCGCCCCGGCGATCACCGAGCTGTTCCTGCCCACGGCGACCAGCTTCGTCACGGCGAACGACCCCTGCGACTTCCGCAACATCAACAGCGGACCCAGCCCCGCGATCCGTCGCGCGAACTGTGAAGCCGCCTTCCAGGCCCTCGGCCTGCCGGCGAACTTCTCGCTGACCTCGCAGGTCCAGGCCGCCACGGTCCAGGGCAGCACCGCGGGCAACCCGAACCTGGGCAACGAGCTGGCCGACCAGTGGACGATCGGCTTCGTCTACCAGCCGAGCTTCATCCCGGGCCTGGCGATCA
Organism: Phenylobacterium sp.; assembly: GCF_037189685.1. Taxonomy (GTDB): domain Bacteria; phylum Pseudomonadota; class Alphaproteobacteria; order Caulobacterales; family Caulobacteraceae; genus Phenylobacterium. The sequence goes on from NZ_JBBCIT010000021.1 coordinate 96,448, forward strand.
GCTTCGACTGGGTCGACATCGATCTGCGCGGCGCGATCAACAACTTCAACCTCGCGGCCATTCTGCAGGTTTGCTACGACTCGCCCGACTCCCCGCCTGACGCTTGCGGCCGCTTCGAACGGGGCACCTCGGCGCTCGCGGCGAACCGTCAGGGTCAGGTCCTGACCAATGGCGAAGCGGTCGGCAACGGCCAGACGGCCTCTGGCCCGCGCCAGGGCTACATCAACGCCGGCTACACCAACTTCGAAGGGTTCACCGCCGGCATCAACTACCAGTCCGACCTGGCGGACGTCCTCGACGGCGTCTTCTCGACCTGGCTGAATGGCGATCCGGGCCGCATCTCCTTCGACTTCGACGTGTTCCACGTCGAGAAGCAGCAGACCTCGATCACCGGCCTCGGCTTCGACCTGAACCGTGACCAGGGCGAGATCGGCAACGCCAAGTGGCGCTGGAAGCTGGAAACGGCCTATTCCCGCGGTCCGCTCGCGCTCGTGTGGACCACCAACTGGATCGACGAGTCGCGCTTCAACAACGACTTCACGCTCGAAACCCGTACGCCGCTGAAGGTGGACGACTACTTCCTGCATGACCTGTCGGTGACCGTGAAGCTCGACGAGCTGACCGAGAACTACGGCATGGGCGTGCTGGACCAGGCCCGTCTGCGCTTCGTGGTCCGCAACGTGTTCGACACGAAGCCGCCGCTGGCCGCGACCAACTCGGCCAACGCCTACGGCACCTACGACTTCATCGGCCGCTACATGCAGGTCGGTCTGACGGCCCGCTTCTAAGCGACGCCTGAAGTCGGAAACGACGAAGCCGCCGGGGCGACCCGGCGGCTTCTTTCGTTCCTACTCCCGTCATCCCGGCCGCAGCGGAGCGGAGAGCCGGGACCCAGGAGCCGCGCGCTGAAGCTGGGTCCCGGATCGGCCCTGCGGGCCGTCCGGGATGACATCTCTTGGGATGGGCGCGGGGGAGGTAGGGCTACTGCAGCCCGCTGCGGCCGATGGCGTAGAAGCGGTCGGCGCGGCGCGCGCGGAGTTCGTCGGGGGACAGGCCGTCCAGACCGGCCAGCTCCTCCTCGACGGCGTCGCCCACGGCGGCGATCGCCGTTTCGGAGTCGGCATGTGCGCCGCCCGGCGGCTCGGGAATGATCCGATCCACCACCTTCATCTTCAGGAGATCCTGGGCCGTGATCTTCATGGCGTTGGCGGCCTCGGCCGCCGTCCTCGCCCCACGCCATAGGATGGAGTTCGCCCCCTCGGGCGGGATCACCGAATAGATGGCGTGCTCCATGATCAGCACGCGGCTGCCGCAGGCGGTGGCGATGGCGCCGCCCGACCCGCCCTCGCCCGTGATGACCGCCACCATCGGCACGCCCAGCATCAGCGCCTTCTCGGTCGAGCGCGCGATGGCCTCGGCCACGCCCCGCTCTTCGGATGCGATCCCCGGATAGGCCGCGGGCGTGTCCACGAAGCTCAGCACCGGCAGCGAGAAGCGCTCGGCCAGCTCCATCAGCCGCACGGTCTTGCGATAAGCCTCGGGCCGGGCATAGCCGAAGTTGTGCTTCACGCGGCTGGCGGTGTCCCGGCCCTTCTCGTTGCCCATCACGACGACGGCGCGGCCCCGGAACCGGCCGACGCCGCCCAGGATCGCCGGATCGTCGGCGAACTTGCGGTCGCCGCGCAGCTCCTGGAACTCATCGATCAGGGCGGCGGCGTAGTCGATGAAGTGCGGCCGGTCGGGATGCCGGGCCACCTGCGTCTTCTGCCAGGCGTCGAGGTTCGCATAGGCCTCGCGGCGAAGATCCTGGACCCGTGTCCGCAACGCTTCGATCTCCTCGTCGAACGAACCGGCGTTCGCCTTGGCGGAAAGCCGCGACAGCTCTTCGATCTTGGCTTCGAGGTCGGCGATGGGGCGCTCGAACTCGAGGTAGTGGGCGGCCATTCAGGAATCCGTCGTGTGGGGCGGGCCCCGGGAAGCCGCGGAAATTAGGCGTGATCGGCCCCCGTCACAAGCGCGGAAGCCCACGGCCGGGATCGCGCGACGGAACGCCCGGCGGGGCTTGGCCGTTTGGCCGCCACGAGAACGACAGGGAGTTTCCCCATGAAGACGTCCACCCGGATCGGTCTGGCCTCGGCGCTGGCGATCGCGACGGCCCTGCCGGCCGCCGCCCAGCCCTACCGCCCCACCGACGACTATCAGCGCCAGCAACGCGAGTACGAGGCCCAGCGCGAACGCTACGAGGCCCAGCGGGCGCAATACGAGGATACGCGGGCCGACTACCGCGAGGCCCGTCGCGACCACCGCGCCGCGCGGCGCGACTACGACCGCCGCCTGGCCGAGTGGGAGCGCGCGCGCCAGATCTACGATCGCCGCCACGGCTCGGGCGCCTATGCGCGCATCTACGCCCGCCCGGTCTGGGACGAGGCCTACTGGACGGGCAACCAGCCCCCGCCCTACGCCGGCTACTATGGCCAGCACGCCTCGACCAACATCCGCTGCGACAGCAACACCAACACCGTGGCCGGCGGCCTCATCGGCGCCCTGGCCGGCGCGGTCCTGGGCTCGCAGGTCGCCTCCAGCGGCGTACGGACCGAAGGCGCGGTCCTGGGCGGGGTGGTCGGCGCGGGCCTGGGCGCCGCCATCGGCAGCTCCAGCGACCGCAAGTATCGCTGCGACAGCCGGGGCCCGTACTTCACCTACGACGAGACCATGCCCTATCGCGAAGGCCGCCGCCGGTTCTCGTCGGCCTACGACAACAGCTACTACACCCGCGAAGGCTGCCGCCTGGCCCCCGCGCCGGTCGACGCCTATGGCCGCGACATGCGCTACGTCCGCGTCTGCCCCGATGGCGACCGGCGCTACCGCATCACCGGCTGAGGCCCCCTCCACCGCTCAGCTCCTCCCCCGCGTCAGCGGGGGAGGTGGCGGCGAAGCCGACGGTGGGGGCGCGAAGGCGTCACTTCTTGGCCAGTGGGTGCTTCGTCGCCACCACCTCGCGCAGCCGGTCCGAGGCCACATGGGTGTAGACCTGGGTCGTGGCGATGTCGGCGTGGCCCAGCAGGGTCTGCACCACCCGCAGGTCAGCGCCGCCCTCCAGCAGGTGGGTGGCGAAGGCGTGCCGCAGCACGTGCGGGCTGACCCGCTCGGGATCGACGCCACAGGCCGCCGCGGCTTCGTCCAGCAACTGGCCGAAACGCCGGGGCGTGAGGCGCCGGGCCTTGCCCCGTGAGGGGAACAGCCAGGGATTGTCCGCATCTCCCTTGGGCAGGAAGGCCTTACGGACCTCCAGATAGGCCTTCACCGCGGCGCGGGCCGCGTCGTTCAGCGGCGCCAACCGCTCCTTCCCGCCCTTGCCCTTCACGATGAGATAGGCCGGGTCACGGGCCAGCGCGGCCAGCGGCAGCGACGTCAGCTCCGAGATCCGCAGGCCCGAGGCGTAGGCCAGCTCGACCATGCAGACCAGCCGCAACCCCTCGGCGCGTCCGTGGGGACCGTCCCGCGCGCCCGCTGCTGCGATGAGCCGGTCCATCTCCTCGCGGCTCAGCACCTTCGGCAGCGGCCGGCCCTGCCGGGGCGCCTCGACGCGACGGCACGGGTCGTCGTCGCGCCAGCCTTCGGACAGCACGAACCGATAGAACTGACGCAGCGCCGCGCGCCGGCGCGCGGCCGTGGCCGGCGACAACCCGCGGGCGCCGAGGTCGGTGAAATAGGCCTCCACGTCTTCGGCGGCGGCGTCACCCAGCGCCCGACCGCGTCGGGCGAGGAAACCGGAGGCGTCCTCCAGGTCCCGGGCGTAGGCGTTCAGGGTGTTGCGTGCGGCCGCCCGCTCGACGGCCATCATCTCCAGGAAGGCGTCAGGCCAACCGCCCGTGCTCACTTCAGCCCCGCCAGGCCTTCCAGCGCGAACGACCGCGCCTCGCCCATGAGTCCGGCCCGGGCCAGCGCGCGGACGATGCGCGCACGGTCGGCCAGCGCCGGGCCCGTCGCCCCCGCCTCGGCGCTGGTCCACAGCGCGAGCAGCGCCACCTCGCCCACCCTTCGGTCCTCGGCCGCCGCCTCCAGGGCCAGGTTGCGGCCCGCGGGCGCCTTGCCCTCGGCCACCGCGAACGCCGCGATGCGGCCCCGATCGGCCGCCGGCAGCTCGCCCGACAGCGCCGCCGCCAGGAGCGCCGCCGACTGCATCCTCGTCCGGGTCTTGGGATCGGCGTCGAGCGCCGCGGCGATCAGGGCCGAGACGGCGCCCGGCGGCGGCGGTCCGGCGGCGATGGCCCCTCCCAACCCGCCGATCTCGGCGTCGATCGCCGAGGTGTCGAAGACGGGCGGCGCGGGCGCCTCGCCCGACAGCGCCGCCGCCACCGCCGGTGCGGGCTTGGCGGCCGAGAGATCCAGGCCCAGCGACCGCGACAGGGCGAGGTCCAGGCCGTTGCGCAGCGACGCGGCCCCCGCCGCCGAGCCGTGGAGCCTGGCGGCCATCAGCCGGCCATAGATCGCGTCGCGCGACTGCGCCTGGGCGAGATCGAAGGTGAGCTGCGCCTGGGCCGTCTGCTCCGCTTCGGCCTGGCAGAAGGCGCGCAGCCGCAGCCAGTAGATGTCGCCGCGCCCGCTGGCGAGGCCATCGGCGATGGCGCACGCCCGGCGGGACTGGTCAGCCAGCAGCGCCGCCTCGGCGGCGGCGCGCGCCACGTCCGGGTTGCGGTCCTGGCCCGGCGCCCGATCGAGGACGCGGGCGGCGGCCGTGAAGTCGCCCAGCGCCAGCAGCGCCCCAGCCCGCGCGCCGGCCAGCGCCTCGTCACCCGGCGCCCCTTCGGGACCCGGCGCGCCCGTCGCCAGGACACGAAGCGCCAGCGCCGCCGACGCCGGGGAGAGCGGCTTGCCCGCCAGCATCGGCAGGACCGTCCTCGCCGTGCCCATCGGGGTTCCCCGCCAGAGATCCCGCGGCAGGCCGGTATCGCGGCCGGGTGTGGAGAACGCATCGGGGGCGGCGAGTTCGCTCACCTGCACCTCGATCTGGGCCAGGACCTGGGCGCGGGCGGGAACGCTCGCGGTCGAGGCGGCGAGGACGAGAGCGGCGGCGAGGGGCATCAGACGCGACATGGGTTCGAGCCTAACCCGAGTGCGCCGGTTGGCGCGAGGGCGCAGCCTCGTGTAAAGCCTGCCACGCTCATGGATCCGCACGAACCGCTTCGCCGCCGCACCATCGCGCTCGTGGGTCTCATGGGCGTCGGCAAGTCCAGCGTGGGCCGGCGCCTGGCCACCACGCTCGGCCTGCCGTTCCGCGACGCGGATTCCGAGGTCGAGGCAGCCGCCGGCCGCTCGATCTCCGAGATCTTCTCGGCCCTGGGCGAACCTGCCTTCCGCGACGGCGAGCGCCGCGTGATCGCGCGTCTGCTGGAGGGGCCGCCCCATGTCCTGGCCACCGGCGGCGGCGCCTTCATGAACGACGACACCCGCGCCCTGATCAAGACGCGCGCCATCTCGGTCTGGTTGAAGGCCGACCTGGACGTCCTGGCCCGGCGGATCGGTCGCAAGGACACCCGCCCGCTCATCGCCGACAAGGACCCACTGGACGTTCTCAAGGCCCAGGCCGAGGTCCGCTATCCGATCTACGCCGAGGCCGACGTCGTGGTGGAGACCGGGGACACCGCCCACCACATCACCGTCGCCCAGGTGATCGAGGCCCTGAACGCCCACTTCCGCGAGACCGCGGAATGAGCCGCAGCGTCCCCGTCGGCCTGGGCGAGCGCGCCTATGACGTCCTCGTCGGCGACGGCCTGCTGGATCAGGCGGGCCGCCTGATGGCCCCGCTGCTGAAGCGCGGCCGGACCGCCGTGGTCAGCGACGAGACGGTCTGGGCGCTGCACGGCGCCCGCCTCACCGCGGCTCTCGCGGCTGCGGGTGTCGAGGCGCTGCCCGTGATCGTGCCGCCGGGCGAGCAGACCAAGTCGTTCGAGGGCCTAGCCGACCTCAGCGACCGTCTGCTGGCGCTGGCGCTGGACCGCGGCGACCTGATCACCGCCTTCGGTGGCGGCGTCGTGGGCGACCTCGCCGGGTTCGCCGCCTCGATCTACAAGCGCGGGATCGACTTCGTGCAGATCCCCACAACCCTGCTGGCCCAGGTGGATTCCTCGGTGGGCGGCAAGACGGCCATCGACACCCCGCGCGGCAAGAACCTGATCGGCGCCTTCCACCAGCCGCGCCTGGTCCTGGCGGACCTTTCGGTGCTGGCCACCCTGCCCGTCCGCGAGATGCGCGCCGGCTACGCCGAGATCATCAAGTACGGCCTCCTGGGCGACCGCGGCTTCTTCGAGTGGCTGGAACAGGGTCGCAATCGCGAGGCCCTGTTCGCGCTGGCTCCCGACGCCCTCGGCCACGCCGTGGCGCGGTCGGTCGAGATGAAGGCCGAGATCGTCGCCGAGGACGAGAAGGAGCAGGGTCGTCGCGCGCTCCTCAACCTGGGGCACACCTTCGGCCACGCCCTGGAGGCCGAGACCGGTTACGGAGACGCCCTGCTGCACGGGGAGGCCGTGGGCGCCGGCATGGCCCTGGCTTTCCGCTTCTCCGCAGACCAGGGCCTCTGCCCGGGCCAGGACGCGGCGCGCGCCGTCGCCGGCATCGCCGCTTCGGGGTTGCCGACCACGCTGGCCGAGGTCGCGGGCCATCCGTTCGAGGCCGCCCGCCTCGTGGCGCACATGGGGCAGGACAAGAAGGCCGAGGGCGGTCGCCTCAACTTCATCCTCGCCCACGCCCTGGGCGACGCCTTCGTGGCGCGCGACGTGGACGCGGGCGCGGTGCTCTCGTTCCTCCGGGCCGAAGGGGCGCGGTAACGCCCACGGGAATCGGCCACGAACCCACACGAAAGAACCACGGAAGGCATGGAAGCCGCGGCCTTCCGAATCCTTCCGTGGCTTGCATGACAGAGCCTCCGCTCGCGCGGAAGCTCGGCGCTCAGGCCAGGCCGCTCGTGCCTTTCGTATGGGTTCGTGGCCCAGTCATAGGGCGCTCACGACGCTGGCCGGCGCGGCTCAGCCTTCGCGGTAATAGGGCTCGACCGGGCCCTGGAGCTTGAGCGTCAGGGCATTGCCCCGGCGATCCTTGGCCGCGCCGACCGACAGGCGCACCCAGCCCTCGCTGACGCAGTATTCCTCGACGTTCGTCCTGTCCTGTCCCTTGAAGCGCACGCCCACGTTCCGCGCCAGGACGTCGGCGTCGTAGTAGGGGCTGTTGGGATCCACGCTCAGCCGGTCGGGCGGCGTGTCGGACGTCGTCTCGCTCATGCTGCGGGAGGTGACACAGACCCTGGTCATGTTCAAGCGGCTCGGTCGCACCGGCACGACCCTTGCGCGAAAGCCCGGTTGTCAAGCGCGGCCCGACCCTGTTCAACGGCCGGCATGAAACGTCTTGCCGCCGCGCTTGCGGCCCTCGTGGTCGCCGCCCCCGTCCATGCTCAAACCCAGGTTCAGACTCCGGCCGGGAACCCGGGCGAGCAACTTTCGCCCCGGCGGATCTTCGAAAGCCCCGACATCTCGGGCCCCCGCGCCCGCGGGGTGAAGCTGTCGCCCGACGGCCTCTCGGTCACCTATATCAAGACGCGGGACGACGACCTGACGGTCAGCGACCTCTGGATCGCCGACGTCGCCGGCGGCGAGCCGCGCCTGTTGCTGGACGGCAAGCAGCTCGCCCCGCCCGAGCGCGAGCTCTCCGAGGCCGAGAAGGCGCGCCGCGAGCGGGCCGGCGTCGCGACCCGCGGCGTGGTGGACTATGCCTGGGACCGGCGGGGCCGGCTGATCCTGGCGCCCGTCGAGGGCGATGTCTGGGTCTACGACGTGGCGGCGCGCCAGGCCCGCCAGCTCACCCGCACGCCCGGCGACGAGATCGACGCCAAGATCTCGCCCCGCGGGACCTACGTCTCCTACGTCCGCGACGACAACCTCCATGTCACGCCCACGGCCGGCGGCGGCGAGCGCGCCCTGACCACGGGGGGAACCGAGCTGCGCTCCTGGGGCACGGCCGAGTTCATCGCCCAGGAGGAGATGGACCGCCACACCGGCTACTGGTGGAGCCCCGACGAGCGCGCCGTCGCCGTCGCCTTCGTGGACCAGACCGGCGTCGACGTGGTCGAGCGGCCCGAAGTGAACGCCACGGGCGCACGCGTGGTCCCGCAGAGGTATCCACGCGCCGGACGGCCGAACGCCGCGGTCGACCTTTACGTCCAGCCGCTGGACAGCCCACGGGTGAAGGTCGACCTGGGCGCCGACACCGATATCTACCTCGGCCGCGTCGCCTGGGCGAAGGACGGGGGCGCCCTCTACGTCCAGCGCCAGAGCCGGGACCAGCGGCGGCTGGACCTGCTGGCCGTCGATCCGGCCACCGGGCGCAGCCGGGTGATCCTCACCGAGACCAGCCCGCACTGGGTGGGACTCACCGACGACTTCCGGCCCCTGGCCGACGGCTCGTTCCTGTGGTCGTCCGAGCGTTCGGGCCACCGCCACATCTACCTGCACGGGCGCGACGGGCGGCTGATCCGCCAGGTCACCCGGGGCGACTGGCCGGTCCACGAGATCGAGGGCGTGGACGAGGCCACGAAGAGCGTCGTCTTCTCCGCTTTCCGGGAGACGCCGGGCGAGCGGCGCGTCTGGCGCGCCTCGTACGCCCGCGCGGGCGAGCCCACGCCGCTGACGCCGGCCGGCGGCTGGTGGACCGTCACCGTCGCCGACCGGGGCGGCGCCTTCGCCGGGACCTACGAGGACCCCAGGACCCCGCCGCAGACCGCGCTCTACCGCGCCGACGGGACCCGCGTGCGCTGGATCGAGGAGAACGCCCTGAAGCCGGGCCATCCCTACTGGCCCTACACCGGGCGCCTGCGCACGCCCGAGTTCGGGGTGGTCAAGGCGGCCGACGGCAGCGACCTGTGGTGGTCGATGCGCACGCCCCCCGGGTTCGACCCCGCGCGGAAATATCCGGTGATCGTCCAGGTCTACGGCGGCCCCTCGGGCCCGCGCGTGGCGTCCAACTGGCACACGCCCGAGGACCAGATCCTGCTCGACGCCGGCTACATCCTCTTCCGGCTCGACAACCGCGGCGTCGGCCACCGCTCGGTGGCGTTTAAGACCGCCATCGACCGCCGGCTGGGCCAGTTCGAGGTGGACGACCAGCTCGCGGGCGCGGCCTACCTCAAGACCCTGCCCTATGTGGACGCGGAGCGGATCGGCGTCACCGGCTGGTCGTACGGCGGCTACATGACGCTCCTGCTGCTCACCGCGCCGGACAGCCCCTTCAAGGCCGGCGTCTCGGGCGCGCCGGTCACCGACTGGACGCTCTACGACACCCACTACACCGAACGCTTCATGGGCAAGCCGTCCGAGAACCCGCAGGGCTACGCCGCCTCCGAGGTCGTCGCGCGGCTGGACCGCCTGAAGCCCGGCGCGCTGCTGCTGATCCACGGCATGGCCGACGACAACGTCACCTTCGACCATTCCACGCGGGTGATGTTCGCCCTCCAGGCCGACGGCAAGCCGTTCGAGACGATGGTCTATCCGGGCCTGCGCCACCGCGGCGGCTGGACGCCGGCCAACCGCATGCACCGCGCGATGGCCGCCCTGGACTTCTTCGACCGCAAGCTGAAGGGCGACTGAGGATCGGTCCGCCACCCGACGTGCGGATGAAGCGTCCTTGGAACCGCGAACGAACGCGAAAGAACGCGAGGAGGCGCGCCGCAGGCACGGGAAGACGACCGCCAAGAGGCCCGGGCCGGCTCAGGACGCCTTGGCGCTCTTGGCGGTTTTCTGAGGGCGCTAGCGCGCCTCTTCGCGTTCTTTCGCGTTCGTTCGCGGTTCGAAAAGCCAGCGGCTTCGCGCTGGGAGACAACTCCCTGAGAGGCAGGTCAGGCCGCCGCCCGCCGGGCGGCGTCGCGTTCGGTCAGGGCGCGCTCGATCGCCTCGATCAGAACGGCCATCTCGATCGGCTTGGCCACGAAGCCGTTCATGCCGGCCATTCGATACTCCTCGATCTGGTGCGGCATGACGTTGGCCGACAGCGCCAGGATGGGTGTCGGCGCCAGGCCGCGCTCGGCCTCCAGCGTCCGGATCGCCCGCGCGGCGTCCACCCCGTTCGTGACCGGCATCTGGATGTCCATCAGGATCAGATCGAAGCGCTCGGCCTGGAACGCGGCCACCGCCTCGGCGCCGTCGACCGCCAGGCGGATTTCCGCGCCCAGGGGTTCCAGCATCGCCGCCAGCAGGAGCTGGTTGGTTCGGTTGTCCTCGGCCGCGAGGATGCGCACAGGCGGCAGCTCGCGCTGCGTCTCGGGTTCGGCCGCAACCGACGCCGAGGGACCGACCCACTCCAGCGGAATCTCCACGGTGAAGGCCGATCCGCGCCCTTCGGCGCTGGCCACCGATACGCGCCCGCCCATCAGCTCGACCAGTTCGCGCACGATGGCGAGGCCCAGGCCCGAGCCCCCGTGCTTGCGCGTGGCCGTCGGGTCGGCCTGCGAGAACCGCTGGAAGAGCTGGGAGATGCGATCGCGCGCGATGCCCGAGCCGCTGTCAGTGACCGCGATCGCCAGGCCGGCGTCGCTGCGGCGGATGCTCACCCGCACCTCTCCCTCCGCCGTGAACTTCACGGCGTTGGAGACGAGGTTGGCCAGGACCTGGCGGATTCGCCCCGCATCGCCGCACCAGACCCCGCGGGCCGATCGTTCGATATCGATGGCGAAGTCGACGTCCTTCTGCGCGGCCAGGGTGGCGAAGGTCCGTGTCGCCGCCTCGACCTCGGCCTCCAGATCGAATTCATGGAGATGAAGCTCCATCCGCCCCGCCTCCACCTTGGACAGGTCGAGCAGGTCGTTGAGCAGTCCCAGCAGGGTCTCGCCCGAGGCGCGGATCAGGCGCACCTTCTCCTGGTCGGCCGGCGACAGGTCGCTGCGGGCCAGAACCTGGGCCATGCCCAGGACGCCGTTGAGCGGTGTGCGGATCTCATGGCTCATGTTGGCCAGGAACTGGCTCTTGGCGACGTTGGCGCTCTCGGCCCGGTCGCGGGCGTAGGCCAGTTCGTACAGCGCGGCCGCGTGTCCCCGTTCATAGACGTCGAACTGCCGGACCACCCGCCGGATCTGCCATCCCAGCGCCCCCATCACCGCCAGCAGCAGGATGAAGCCCCCCGCCAGGACCGGAGCGGCGTCGGCCAGCACCTCGAGCCCCGGATGGCGCGGGGTCCAGGCCACGCCGCCCACGATCCGGCCGTCGGCGCCGCGGAGGCTGATGCTGGCCGGGGAGTCGAAGGCGTGGTGTTCGATGCGGACCCCCGTCAGCCCGACGTTGTCCATAAGGGCCGGAAGCTCGCGCTCCACCCTCTGCGCCGACACCAGCAGCGCCGCAGGGCCCGGCTGTCGCGCGATCGCCGGGGTTTCCGGCGTGACGGTGGAGGCCGCCACGAAGTAGATGGCGCCGCCCGATCGGACCAGCCCGGAGGCGGTCTCGGAAAGGGCCGGATCGGTGGGGGCGAGGTTCGGCGGCCGGCTGCCGCGGCCGGCTTCCAGCACCCGCGCCTGCCGGATGATCGCGGACGCGTCGGCCAGGAACTCGGGATAGGCGCCTGGGGCGCTGCGGCCCCCGCGATCCCAGGCGTAGAAGGGGCGGCCCGCGGCGTCGAGCGCGAGGGTCAGGTCGTGGCCGCGATTGTTCGCGAAATAGCTGCCGATCTCCTCGTCCAGCCAGCGCGGGTCGCCTCCCGGGCGCAGCTCGCGATAGGCCTGGTTCCAGACGGTCGACGTGGTCAGGTCCGTGACCATGCGGTGCAGGCGCCGGTCGATCAGCCCCGTCACGAGGGCGCGGTCCTCGCGGGCCTGGAGCGCGTCGAGAGCCTTCGATCCTGCCGCGAGCAGCGCCAGCGCCCCCATCACGACAAGGAACACCGCCGCGAGGCCCAGCACGACCAGGCGACGCGCCGCCGTCTGGCCTTCCGTGAGGGAACTGGTCGCAGGGGTCGCACTCATGGACCGACATGGTGGCCATGCCGGGGCGCCGGCGAGTTAACGGTCCCGCTCCGGGCGCCTGACATACTGTCGCAGGCCCGCCCGCCGCGCGGCGCCGCAGCCGCCTCCAGCGGCCGTTGGGGGCCGGACGGTCCCCAACGGCCGCTAGCTACGGTAGTCGCCGTTGATCTCGACGTACCGCTTGGTGAGATCGCAGGTCCAGACGGTCGAGCTGGCGCGCCCCACGCCGACGTCGATGGTGACCTCCAGCTCGGCGTTCTTCATGTAGGCGCTCATCCTGGCCTCGTCGTAGCTGGCCGCGATCAGACCGTCCTGGGCCGCCCAGTGCGGTCCGAACTTCACGCTCATCGAGTCGCGGTCGATCGGCTCGTCGGCCTTGCCCACGGCCATGACGATCCGACCCCAGTTGGCGTCCTCGCCGGCGAAGGCGGTCTTCACCAGCGGGCTGTCGGCGACCGAGCGGGCGATCTTCCGCGCCGACGCCGCCGTCTCGGCGCCGGTCACGGTGATCTTGATGAACTTGGTCGCGCCCTCGCCGTCGCGGACGAGCTGATGCGCCAGATCCATCAGCACGCCCTCCAGCTTGTCGCGGAAGTCGGCCAGGCGGCGGTCGCCCGCGCGGCTGATCTTCGGCGCGCCGGACTGGCCGGTGGCGAACAGCAGCAGCGTGTCGTTGGTCGAGCGGTCCCCGTCCACCGTGACCGCATTGAAGGTGTTGCGGGTGTAGAGGTTGCACAGCGCCTGCAGAGCGCCGGGCGAGATCGCGGCGTCGGTGGCCACGAAGGCCAGCATGGTCGCCATGTCGGGCGCGATCATGCCCGAACCCTTGCAGATGCCGGCGATCCGCACCGTCGTCCCGTCGATGTCGGCCTCGGCGTAAGCGCCCTTCGGGAAGGTGTCGGTGGTCATGATGGCGCGGGCCGCTGCGCCCCAGCCATCATCCGACAGGCGCTGCCCGGCCTCGGGCAGGCGCGCGGTGATCCGGGCGTCGTCCAGCAGCACGCCGATGACTCCGGTCGAGGCCACCATCACGTCGCGCTGGCGGCAGTCGAACCGCTTGCCCACGGCCGAGGCGACCCGGCGCACCGCGTCGGCTCCGGGCCGTCCGGTGAAGGAGTTGGCGCAGCCGGCGTTGACCACCAGCGCCTTCACCCCCTCGCCCTTGCTGGCTTCCAGGTGGCGCTTGCACCAGTCGACCGGCGCCGAGCCCACACCATGCCGGGTGAAGACCCCCGCGCAGCTCGCGCCCTGGGGAAAGGCCATCACCAGCAGATCCTCGCGATCGTGCTTGTAGAAACCGGCCCTCGCGGTCGCCAAGGTCACCCCGCGCACCGGCTTCACCCGGGGGAACGGGACGGCCAGGGGGGAAACGGGCATGGCCGCCTTGTCGACTTTCGCCGCATCGACCTTCGCCGCCGCCTTGTCCGGATTGTCGAACGCCCGCGAGAACTTGTCGGCGCGCTTGAGCGCCGCGCGCTTCAAGGCGCTGGCCAGCGGGTCGAGCGCGCGTTCGATCGTCTGACCGACCACTTCCACCGGCTTCGCGGCGACCAGGGCGGCCTTCGACGCCGAGACCGCCTTTGCGGCTCCGGTTCCGGCCTTGGGCGTGACCGGCGGCTTGGCGGGCTTTCGGCTCATCGGGCGGCCTCCTTGGCGGCGGGCGGGGACGCAGGCTGGGGCGCAGGCGTGGTCTTGGGGGCCGGCGCCTTCGAGGCATCGGCGGGGGGGACGGGGCGGAGCGCGTCGGGGTTGGGCTTGGTCAGGCTTTCCACCTTGGCCTTGGACCTCAACGTCTCGAGCAGGTCGCGGATGCGGTCGTAGGTGAGAAAACGGACGATCTGAGGGCGGGCGGCCTCCAGGGCGATCGGCTGCTCGGGGCGCACGTCCTCGACCTTGATCAGGGCGAAGCCGCCCTCGACGGGGGCCGGTCCCACGATCTGCCCCTTCTGGGCGCCCTTGAGCGCCGCCTCGTAGGGCTCGGGCATGACGTCCAGGGTGAAGTAGCCCAGGTCCCCGCCATTGAAGCGGGTGGCCGCGTCGCGCGACCGCTCCATCGCCAGGGCCTCGAACGAAGCGCCGGCCGCGATCAGCTTTCTCACCTGTTCGGCCTCGGCGACGGTGGCGAGCACGATCTGCCGGGCGTGGATCTCCTCCGAGCGCCGCGCCAGCTTCTCCTGCTCCTCGTAGAGACGACGGATGTTGTCCTCGGTGACGGCGTCGGCGACCGTCGCCTGCACCAGCATGTCGCCCAGCACCCGATCCTCGGCCGCGAGCAGCCGGCGGCGGGCCACCGGGTCCTCGTCCAGCTTGCGCCGACGCGCCTCGGCGGCCAGCAGCTTCTGGTCGACCACCTCGTCCATCATCCGACGGAACAGGTCGGACGACGCATCCAGCGGCTCCCCCTCGCCGATGAGGCCCTGGGCCACCGCCTCGCGCTTCACGTCCGAGGCCCAGACAGTCTGCCCGTCCACCCGGACCACCGCCTGATCGCCGCGTTCGGGGGGCGCGTCCCCGCCCACGTCGCGGCCGCAACCGGCGACGGCAAGCGCCAGCCCCAGCGCCACGGCGGCGGAACGGAAGGGCCCAGCGGCCGCCATGCGGACTCCCCATGCGCAAGGGTGCGGATCGTTTCGCTCCCCTAGTGCGCGGCGCGCGAAAGGGGAAGCGGGTTTCGCCGATGGCCACGCAAGCGAGATCCCTGCGACGCGGGCGCTTTAATCGGAATCCCGATTCCCTTTCGCACGCTCTGGCCAACCGCGCCTCTCCGCGCATATGGTGCGCCCGACCAACATCAGCCCCGACCGGGGCCTCAAAACCCATCGTTGGGAGGATATTCAATGCGTGAAGCCGTCGTCGTCTCCTATGCCCGCACGGGCCTGGCCAAGTCCGGCCGGGGCGGGTTCAACATGACCCCCACCGTGTCGATGGCGGCCCACGCCGTGAAGCACGCGGTCGCCAAGTCGGGCGTCGATCCGGCCGACATCGAGGACGTGGTCATGGGCAACGTGGCCCACGGCGGCGGCAACATCGCTCGCCAGGCGGGCCTGCTGGGCGGCCTGCCGATCACCACCTCGGGCGTGACGGTGAACCGCTTCTGCTCGTCGGGCCTGCAGACGATCGCGATGGCCGCGAACTACGTCCGCAACGACGGCGCGAACGCGGTGGTCGCCGGCGGCGTCGAGTCGATCTCGATGCCGAACATGGGCGCGGGCAAGGACAATTTCGACCCCGAGCTGCTGAAGGTCGCGCCCGACATCTTCATGGCGATGATCGACACCGCCGACATCGTGGCCAAGCGCTACAACCTCAGCCGCGAGTACCAGGACGAATACTCCCTGGAGAGCCAGCGCCGCATGGCGGCCGCCCAGCAGTCGAACAAGTTCGCCGACGAAATCGTCCCGATGAAGACCAAGATGAAGGTCGTCGACAAGGCCACCAAGGCCGAGTCGATCGTCGACTACGTCGTCGACCGTGACGAGTGCAACCGGCCCGACACGACGGCCGAAGGCCTTGCCAAGCTCGAGCCGGTGAAGGGCGCGGGCAACTTCGTCACCGCCGGCAACGCCAGCCAGCTCTCCGACGGCGCCGCCGCCGTTGTGATCATGGAAGGCAAGGAAGCCGAGCGTCGCGGCCTCTCGCCGCTGGGCGTGTTCAAGGGCTGGGCCGTCGCTGGCTGCGAGCCCGATGAAATGGGCATCGGCCCCGTCTTCGCGATCCCGCGCCTGCTGGAACGGCATGGCCTGAAGGTCGACGACATCGACCTGTGGGAGTTGAACGAGGCCTTCGCCTCGCAATGCCTCTACAGCCGCGACAAGCTGGGCATCGACCCGGCCAAGTACAACGTGAACGGCGGCTCCATCGCCATCGGCCACCCCTTCGGCATGACCGGCGCGCGCCTGGCGGGCCATGTCCTGCAGGAAGGCAAGCGCCGCGGCGCCAAGCACGTGGTCGTCTCCATGTGCATCGGCGGCGGCATGGGCGGCGCGGGACTGTTCGAAGTCTTCTGACTTCGATCGATCTGCGAATTTGGAAAGGGCGGCGCGAAGGCGTCGCCCTTTTTCCTACCCGCCGGTTCCCACCCGCCGGGTCTCCGTCACCCGCTCTCGGTCACCAGGGGATGAGCTGCACCATCTCGGTCTCACGGGCGCGATCCCATGCGAGGACCCTCCCCACCGAACCGGCCGCCTCGGCGACACGAAGGTCGCGGTATCGGGCTCCAGGCCCACCCGCCCAGTCCGGGACGCCAGGCGCCCAGTCGACGGGATCCGCAGAGTCCCGCAGGTCGCGAAGCTGATCCGGGGAGAGCTCCAGCACGCGGGGTTCGCCCAGCCGATGCGCGGTCAGGATCGCCAGGTTGACCGCAAACCGGACACCGTCGTTCCTCATCGCCTTCCTCCAGGCCCGGGTCGTGCCGGACCGGCTTGACGTCCTGCCTATGACGTCGCGGAAGATTGGCGCCGGCATCGCACGTTGGCGAGTATCGTCTTCGTCATCACGCCGACGCGGCGCAGGAGGGCTTCAGGCCGGCCGTCGACAAGGGATCAGGTGCGCGCGGCGATGGCGTCGAGGGTATGCGCGCGACTGTCCAGATCCTCGGCGAGCTGGCGCGCCACCTCGCGAACGCCCGGGGCGTAGGCGTCGCCGCCCTCGGCGATCTCCGCGGCGAGCTGCTCCAGTTCGACCATCGCGGCCGACAGCGACTTCACATGGTCCTTGGCGAGTTGCTTCGCCTCCGACTGCAGCCGGCGCACCCGCTCGGCCACGGTCTCGTTCTTGGGGGGGACGACTTTCAGGTCGTTGTCGGCGACCACGCTGAGAGACGGTGACATTCTTAAGGTCCTCAAGACTGACGCACCCAGGGTCACACGGCCCACGATCCCCGATGGATCGCCCAACCGGCCGACCTGGCTGCTACAACCTACGGCCGAAAACAGCACAGGTTCCCTGTCACCCGCATGAACGGCGCCAGTTAACCGCGGTACAGGTTGGAGTGAGGACTCCGCGCCACGCACAGCGGCGCCGGAGCCCCAGCGCCCGCAGTCTGGCCGTGCAATCGAAACATTTCGCAACCCAGCGGGGATATTGTCGCCACATTTGCGTGAGCTCCTCATCCTGCCGGCGGTGGGAGTGGTGGCGTTGCTGGGCGAAATCCGGGACAGGCTGGGCGAGCGGGCCCACAATCCGTTCTACGACCGGTTGCCGCCGGGCGAGACGGTCCGGCGCTACCTGATCGCCACCTCGGGACGGACCGGCAGCACCCTCCTCTGCTCCCGGATCGGCGAATACGGACGCCTGGGCTTCCCGGACGAGTTCCTGAACGAAGCCTACATCTCGCAGTTCGACCGCCTGTTCCCGACCCCGAACCTGGAGGATTTCGAAGCCTACGTCTCGGCGAGCTTCGCGTCCGAGGACGGGGTCTTCGGCCTGAAGACCGACTGGTGGCGCTTCCAGTCGGCCCGGCGGCTCGACCTTTTCCGGTCATTCTACGAACCCCTGGACCTCGTCGTTTTCCTCCGGCGCGAGGATTTCGTGGCCCAGGCCGTCTCGCTCACGCTCGCGGTGGAGACCGAGCTCTGGCACGAGCGGGACGTGGTCGTGGGCGACCTCGAGGATCGTCAGCGCCAGATCCCCTTCGACGCCGACAAGGTGGAGCTCCACGCCCGCAACATCCTCAATCAGGAATACTACTGGACCCGCTTCCTGGAGGAGAGCCCGGCCCCGCGGGTCGACCTGTTCTACGAGGACCTGGCGCGCGACGTGGACGCTGGCGTCGCGGCCATCGCCCGCGCATTCGACATTCCCCCGCCCCCCGCCGCCCCCTCGGCTCCCGCCGTGCGCAAGCCGCGCTCGGAAGTCCCGGCCGAATGGGCGGAACGCTTCGCCGCCGAACGGGCGGATTTCGTGCGCTACTGGCGGATCAACCGCGGGGAACTGACGGCGAGTTCTTGAGCCGCCGAAGCCTCACGGCCCCTTCCGCCGCCGCCCGCGCATCTTGCGCATCTCCTCCGCCTTCTCTGCGCGCACCTCGGCCTTCACGCGCTTCACCGCCTCCCGATCCACGGACTCCCCTTCGCCGGTGAGCATCTCGTTGGCGAACTCCAGGTCGAGCATCTTCAGGCGCTTGACCTCGTCGCGGAGGCGGGCGGCCTCCTCGAACTCAAGGTTGGCGGCAGCCTCCCGCATGCGGGCCTCCAGGTCCTTCAGCGTGGACTTGAAGTTGTCGCCGAAGAACGGCTTGTCGCCCTCGGCGACGCCGGCCGGCACCGTGACGTGGTCCTTCTCGTAGGGGCTGGCCAGGATGTCCTTGATCTGGCTCTTCACGCTCTCGGGCGTGATGCCGTGTTCCAGGTTGTAGGCCTGCTGCTTCTCGCGGCGCCGCGAGGTCTCGGCCATCGCGCGCTCCATCGAGCCGGTGACGCTGTCGGCATAGAGGATGACCCGGCCGTCCACATTCCGCGCCGCGCGGCCGATGGTCTGGATCAGCGAGGTCTCCGAGCGCAGGAAGCCCTCCTTGTCGGCGTCCAGGATGGCGACCAGGCCGCACTCGGGGATGTCCAGGCCCTCGCGCAGCAGGTTGATGCCCACCAGCACGTCGAAGGCGCCCAGCCGCAGGTCGCGGATGATCTCGATGCGCTCCAGGGTGTCGACGTCGGAGTGCATGTAGCGCACCCGCAGGCCCTGCTCGTGCATGTACTCGGTCAGGTCCTCGGCCATCTTCTTGGTGAGGACGGTGATGAGGGCGCGATAGCCGCGGGCCGCGACCTGCCGCACCTGGTCGATGACGTCGTCCACCTGGCTGAATCCGTCCCTGGCGACGGGCTTCACCTCGACCGGCGGGTCGATGAGGCCGGTGGGGCGGATCACCTGCTCGGCGAAGACGCCGCCGGTGCGCTCCATCTCCCACGGGCCGGGCGTGGCCGAGACGAAGACGCTGTCCGGCCGCATGGCGTCCCACTCCTCGAACTTGAGCGGGCGGTTGTCGATGCAGGAGGGCAGGCGGAAGCCGTACTCGGCCAGGGTGAACTTCCGCCGGTAGTCGCCCCGGTACATGCCCCCGATCTGGGGCACCGTCTGGTGGCTCTCGTCCACGAAGAGGAGGGCGTTGTCGGGGATGTATTCGAAGAAGGTGGGCGGCGGCTCGCCCGGCCGGCGGCCGGTGAGGTAGCGGCTGTAGTTCTCGATCCCCGCGCAGGACCCGGTGGCCTCCATCATCTCGATGTCGAAGGTCGTGCGCTGCTCCAGCCTCTGCGCCTCCAGCAGCTTGCCGTTGGCGACCAGCCAGTCGAGGCGTTCCTTCAACTCCACCTTGATGCGGTCGATGGCCTGGCGGAGCGTGGGCCGGGGCGTCACGTAGTGGCTGTTGGCGTAGATCTTCACGCCGTCGAGTTCGGTGGTCTTCCGGCCGGTGAGCGGGTCGAACTCCGCGATCGACTCCACCTCGTCGCCGAACAGGCTGATACGCCAGGCGAGGTCCTCGTAGTGGGCCGGGAAGATCTCGATGGTGTCGCCCCGGCGGCGGAACGTCCCGCGTTCGAAGGCCTGTTCGTTGCGCCGGTACTGGAGCGCCACGAGGTCGGCCATCAGCTTCTTCTCGTCGATCCGGTCGCCCGGCTTCAGCGAGAACGTCATGGCCGAGTAGGTCTCGACCGAGCCGATGCCGTAGATGCACGAGACCGAGGCCACGACGATGACGTCGTCCCGTTCCAGGATCGCGCGGGTGGCTGCGTGGCGCATCCGGTCGATCTGCTCGTTCCGGTTGGAGTCCTTCTCGATGTAGGTGTCGGTCCGCGGGACGTAGGCCTCGGGCTGGTAGTAGTCGTAGTAGCTGACGAAGAACTCCACCGCGTTGTCGGGGAAGAAGCTCTTGAACTCGCTGTAGAGCTGGGCGGCCAGGGTCTTGTTGGGGGCGAGGATCAGGGCGGGCCGCTGGGTCTCCTCGATGATCTTCGCCATCGTAAAGGTCTTGCCCGAGCCGGTGACGCCCAGCAGCACCTGGTCGCGCTCGCCGGCCTCGACGCCGGACGCCAGCTCGGCGATGGCCTGGGGCTGGTCGCCGGCCGGCTGGTAGGCGCTGGCCAGCTTGAAGCGCCGGCCGCCCTCGCTCTTCTCCGGGCGCACCGGGCGGTGCGGCTTCCAGAGCATGGGCAGGGTGTTCTCGTCGTAATCGAAGGCGGCCGACATGTCGGACACGCCTGGGGCGGCGGGGGCGGGCATGGCGTCCAAGGTAGGCGCTCCACGGGCTGGCCGCCACATCCTCGCGCAGGCCTGCTGACAGCGGCGTGGCAGCATGGGCGCCATCCCTCCCCCTGCGGGGAGGTGGCGCGCAGCGCCGGAGGGGGCTTCCGCTCAGAACGGCGAGACGCCCCGATCATGGGACAGCCGCGGAGGAAGCCCCACAACCACGGAGGAAGCCCCCTCCGTCGCCCCGGACCTCGTCCGGGACGCCACCTCCCCCTGCGGGGGAGGAATGTTCCTACCGCCGCTGGTTCAACCAGTCGCGGACGGTGCGGTTCACGAGGTCCGGGGCGTCGTGCTGCAGGAAGTGGGCGGCGTCGGGGAGCATGACGATCGTGCTGTCGGCGTCGACGTGGTTCCAGGTCCCGGCGTGGCCGGCGGCGTTCAGGGCGGTGTCCTTCATGCCGTGCAGGACCAGGGTGGGGACCTTCACCCGCTGCGGGCCTGCCGCGGCGGCCGCGGCCTGGACGTCGGCGCCCGTCTCGCGCGGGTAGTTCACGCGGTAGTAGTTGAGCATGGCGGTGAAGTCCGAGCGCTTGAAGGCCTCCACGTAGCCGGCCTTGGCAGCCGGGTCCCTCACCCACCCCGCCAGGCCCTCGGCGGTCAGGTTCTTCTCGAAGCCCGGCTGCTGGAAGTTGCGAGCGTACTGGCTGTTCTTCTGCTGGTCGGGGTTGGTGGCCAGCTCGCGGGCCATGCCGGCCGGATGCGGCACGCTCATGATCACCAGCTTGTCCACTAGGTCGGGGCGGTTGAAGGCGGTCTGCCAGGCGATGGCGGCACCCCAGTCGTGGCCGATCACGATGGCCTTCTGCTGGCCCTCCGCGGCGATGACGGCCGCCACGTCGCCGATCAGGTTCGGCATGGCGTAGGCGGCCTCGCCGGCCGGCTTGTCCGAGAGGTTGTAGCCGCGCAGGTCGAGGGCGGCGGTGCGGTAGCCGGCCTTGTTCAGCTCGACCATCAGCGGCTTCCAGGTGGCCCAGTAGTCGGGGAAGCCGTGGATGAGGACCACCAGCGGCCCCTGGCCCTCGGCGACGTAGTGGATCCTCACCCCGCCGTTCGTGGCGTACCGGTCCTCGGCCCGAAGCTCTCCGGGGGCCGCGGCCGACAGCGCCAGGACCGCAAGGAACGCCATCGCCGTCCGGATCATCGCCGCCTCCCGTTCTGATTTACGCCGCAGGCTAGGCCGGGGCGCGGCGGCCGGCAATCGGATCAGGCCGGTCGGCCGCCTCGCGCGGGGAAGGCGGCGGCCGCGAGCAGCGCCCAGGCGATCACGAGCTCGACGATGAGCTTGGTGGTCTGGGCGACCACGAGCGCGTGATTGGCCAGCCGTTCGGCGGAGTCCGGCCGCAGGATGCCGCCCACGCTGCCCAGGCCGCAGATGTCCCAGGTGGCCAGGGCGAAGAAGAAGGCGCTGGCGATCCGCCAGGGCGCGCCGCGGGCGTCGGCGAAGGGCTCGCCGGTCAGGGCGGCGCGGGCGAAGGCGGCGGCCATGAGGACCAGGATCAGCACGCCGAGGCTCGCGAACACCGCCGTGTAGGGGCCGGGCAGCGTGGGGATCGTCCAGAGGCCGATCCAGGCCGCGGCGCCCAGCGCGAACCCACGCCGGAAGGCCCGTGACGCGCCGCTCGCGCCGATCGCCGCCCAGGCGACGCAGAAGGCACCCAGGTGGAACGACAGCATCCAGAGGATGGTGCGCGCAGCGCCCCAAATCAGCGCCAAGTCCACGCCCGATCCGCCGTCGCCCGGGCTGCCGTGGGCCAGGAAACGGCGGTAGCCTGGAAGCACCAGCCAGTTGCCCGCCACGGCGTAGGCCAGCAGCAGCAGGCCCACGACGAGCCAGATCGATCGGGCGCGGGGGCGGCCCGCGACGGCGGCGGCGGTCATGGGCGGGCCTCCTGGGGTTCGGCGGCGTGGGTCTGGGCGGCGTGGGTCTGGGCCAGGCCGTCCTCGACCTTGCCCATGAGCCGGACCAGCGTCCGGCGCTCGTCCTCGGAGAGGGGGGCGGTGAGGTCGGCCATGCGCCGGAAGATCTCGGGAACGACGGCGCCCAGCAGCGCCTCGCCCTTGGCCGTCAGGGCGATCGCCTTGCGGCGGCGGTCGGCGCCTTCAGGCGCATGGGCGACGAGACCGTCGCGCACGAGGCCGTCGATCAGGCCCGTGACCGTCGCGCGGGTCACGCCCAGGCGGTCGGCGATCTCGGACGGCGCCATCGACGGCCGCTGGACGTCCAGCGCCATCAGCACGCCGTAGCGTCCCGGCGAGAGGCCATAGACGCCGAAGGCCGTGGCGAACGCGCCCAGCATGCGCTTGGCGCCGCGCAGCAGGTCCTGGGCCGCCGCCAGGGAGGCCGCGTCGATATGGCCGAGCGCGGCGGCGCGTCGGTCGCGGGCTTCGAGCGCGGGCGTGTCGCGCATGGTGAGGTCGAAGGTCATATGTCGGGCGTCGATCTAGTTTGGAGCCTAATCATCAGGCGCCTGATTTTATCCGTCAACGCCTTTCGCGGGCCGGCGCTGCCCGTCGCGGCCTGTGCGCCGCACAACTCGACACGGGATCACACACCTGACGCCGAACGACGCCGATATCTTCGAGACGCGGCGGTTGGAGCGGCGCCCCGGGGGGCGTTCATCCGGGCGGTGCTGGGCTAACTGCGGGCCGAGCCCCACGGCGACGCCGGGCTCCGGGCGAGGCCGGGCTCGAGATCGAGGAGGGGCGCTCTGCCCGATGCGACGCCGCCTCGAGGCCCAGCACCTGCTGACGGGCCAGCGGGACCGCCCGGCCGCGAACAGTCGCCAATCCGCGTGCGTTCGGCGACGGGGATGCTACTCCTGGGCCATGTCGTCGGCGCTGCGCGAGGCCTACATCACCGGAGTGGGCGCGTTCCTGCCGGGCCCGCCCGTGGGCGTGGACCGGATGGAGGACCATCTGGGCCGGATCGGCGGGCGCGACAGCCTGCTGGGTCGCCGCGCCCTGCGCTGGAACGGCGTGGAGACGCGGCACTACGCCCTGGACACCGACGGCAGGTCGATGGCCTCCAACGCCGGCATGTGCGCCGAGGCCGTGCGCGGCGCGCTTGAGGCGGCGGGGCTGGGGCTGGGCGATCTCCGCTTCCTGGCCGCGGCTACGACCCAGGGCGACTATCTCGTGCCGGGCCACGCCGCGACGGTCCACGGCGAACTGGGCGGCGGCCCACTGGAGATCGCCAGCTTCCAGTCCGTCTGCGGATCGTCGCTGATGGCGGCCAAGTCGGCCTGGCTTCAGGTGCGGGCCGGCGAGCACGAGGTGGCGGCGGCCTGCGCCGGGGAATTCTCGTCGCGGTGGTTCCGGCCCGAATTCTACGAGGGCACGTCGCTGGTCGACGCCAAGGGGCGGCTGCGGGCCGAGGCCGACTATCTTCGCTTCACGCTCTCGGACGGCGCCGGCGCCGTGGTGATGGAGCCCCGGCCGCGGCCCGATGGCCTGTCGCTCAGGGTCCGGTTCATCGACCTGGTGTCGCTGGCGGGTCGGTTCGACCCCTGCATGTGGGCGGGCGCCGCCGTCGAGGACCGAGCCGATCCCCTGGCGACCTGGAGCCATGCCGGCCCCGCCGCGGCCCACGCGGCCGGCGCCGTGGCGCTGCTCCAGGATTTCGAGCTGCTCAAGCGGGTGATCCGGGCCTGGATCGGCGTCTATCTGGAAAAGGTGGACCAGGGCCGCATCCGGCCGGCGGAGGTTGACCACCTGCTCTGCCACTACTCGGCGCGGTCGCTGCGCGACGAGATCGTGGGCCTGCTGGAGAAGACGGCCGGCATGATCCCCGAGGAGAAGTGGTTCTCCAACCTGGCCACCGTGGGCAACGTCGGGTCGGCCTCGATCTGGGTGATGCTGGACGCGTTCCTGAAGTCCGGGCGGCTGAAGCGTGGCGAGACCGTGCTGTGCGTGGTGCCCGAAAGCGGCCGGGCGTTCGTGGGCTTCATGCTGCTGGAGGCCGTATGAGCGACGACGTGGCCGACGTCCTGCGCCGTCTGGCGGTGGTGTTCGCCGACTTCGAGGGGCGGCTGGAGGCGACGCCGCTGATCCGCCGCCTGACGCGGGGCCGGTTCACCCTGGACGACTACCGGGCCTTCCTGATCGGCCTGCGCCAGCAGGTGAAGGACGGCGCGCTCTGGATGTCACGCGCGGCGTCCAATATCGGCGAGGGTCACCTGGAACTGCGCTCGACACTGATGCGCCACGCCGTGACCGAGCACCGCGACTTCCGGCTGCTCGACGCCGACTATGTGGCGACCGGCGGCGCGCGAGAAACGATCGAGGCGGCGCCCAAGAACATCGGCTCCGAGGCGCTGTCCGCCTGGATGTTCCACGAGGCGTCGAAGCCCAACCCTTTCGGCCTGCTGGGCGCCATGTGGATCGTCGAGGGACTGGGCTCGATCAAGGCGGCCGAATGGGGCGCCCTGGTCCGCGACCGGCTGGGCCTGCCCGAGGAGGCGGTGCGGTTCCTGCTGTATCACGGCGAGAACGACGCCGATCATATCCAGGAGTTCGAGGCGATGCTGGGTCTGGTGCTGCCCGATCCGGCGGTGGCGGCCCGCATCGTCCGGACCGCCGAGGTCACGGCGCGGCTCTACGCCCTTCAGATCGAGGAGATCGTGGCGTGAGCGACCGCGACTTCGACATCGCGTCCTACGATCCCCGCGATCCGGACCCCTGGCTGGCTCTCTACCTCGACAATTCCCTGCCCATCGATCCGGTGGCGAAGACGGCCCTGCTGCGCGGCAACCGGAGCTGGTCGCGCCGCTGGATGTTCCCGGTCGTCCGGCCGGCGGTGCTCGCGTTCTTCCTGCTGGTGAAGCTGCTCCGCGGGATCTCGCCGCATCATCCCAACCTGAACGGGACGCTGCACCGGCTGATCCACTGGGGTCTCAAGGTGTTCTGCACCCCGGACGCCAACATGCTGATCCTGCGCCACTTCCACATCGGCACCGAACTGCTGGCGTTCATCAAGGCCAACGCCGGGCCTGTCGAGGTGGAGACCGTACCGCTGCGGCCGCGGACGCTGAAAGACCTCGAGGCCAACGTCTTCCTCCAGCACGACCTGAACGTCTTCAACTTCATCATCCAGCTCAACGCCTCGCTGCGGGTCCAGGGCCGGGACCTGGTTCCGGTGGAGCGGGTGGATTTCTCCATGATCTCGGACGAGCCGTTCGATCTGGCGCCGCTGCCGGACGGCCCCCTCAACTTCGCCGATGCGCAGACCGCCATCGAGATCTACACGCCGCTCTACGCGCTCATGCTGCCGCGCGCGGACTTCGTCCGGGCGTCCAACAGCCTGCAACTGGACGAGACGGTGGCCATCTACATCGGCAAGATCCTCGGCACGGACTACCACATGGCGTTCGTCAAGAACGGCCATCCCCTGGTGCCGCTGTCGACCTGGCAGGCCGGCTACCGCCTGATGATGCACGGCCTGGACTGCGAGGCCTTCCACGGCTGGCTGCGCCTGCTGAAACGCCGCCAGGCCCAGGGCCTGCCGCTCGATCCGCGAAACCCGATCGGAACGTGAAGGGGATCTACCGTCCTCGCCGTCAGGCCCTCGGCGACCTGAGCGCGCTCTGCGGTACGATCCGCGACGATGATCAACGAGCCGCCTGGCGGGCCGAGGCGCCTAGTGGAAAGCGCCGTTCGCGGCGTTGGCGGCCACGAGCAGCACCCCGATCAGGGTGGCCAGGGCGATCATGATGTGGCGCATCCTGCGCTCTCCTGAACTTCTTTCCGGATACGCAGCAATTCGCGCGCCAGATGCGACGAGTCGTCACGTCAGCGGTCGACGGTCTTGCTGACCGCGGTTCCGGCCGCCGCGCCGGCCGCCGCGCCGACAGGTCCGCCCACCACGGCGCCAGCGACCGCCCCCGTCGCGGCGCGCTGTTCGACATTGTGGCCGCAGGCCGACAGAGCAACAGCGGCGGCCAGCGGGATCAGAAGCTTCGGTGCGAGCATGTGGGAACCTCCGCCGTACAGAACATGCGGCAGCGACAACGGTTCCCTACAAGTTCACCCTCCAGGATCCCCAAGGTTAATGCCTACAGTTTCAGGCATAGATGAGCATTAACACAGAAAAGTACCCCCCGATGGGGAACCGCGTCGAATTCTCCCGGGTTTACAGTCACCTGACGCCGCCACGCGATCTCACACGGAACCAGAGCGCTCCGCAGCGTTAATGCTGCGCCGCAAAAAAGTGTTGCCAAGCGGCCTCTTGTCATTCATACGGCCTTCACCATTTGCCGTCGCCTGCCCCCACAACGGATCTCGGGGATCAGGCCTGCCGGCGGACGCTGCCAGCATGAGCAGGGGCTTCCGGGGCGACAGGTGAGGTTGGGGGGCGCAGACGCCCTCGCCGCTGAGGACCGTCAGTTTTGCAATTTGAATTCCTGGTGCGCGCCGACCGGCGTGCGCCACTCGGCGCCGCTTTGGCGGGCGCAGGCATGGGCCTGGGCCTGGGCGCCGCATTCCTTCTCTTCGGCCTGGCGGATCGCACGGCCGGCTACGCTCACGCCCGCGAACTCACGCACGCGGCGGCCAGCGGATACGCAGGCGCGCCGCCGGAGGCGCCAGGCCTGGGCGCCGGCTTTACGATCTACGGCCTGACGTTCGGCGCGGATGCGGCCGAACCCGTACGCGGAGGCGAGCCGCGCCCGGCCTCGGTGCGCCGCAGCGAGCTGGAATGCCTGACCAGCGCCGTCTACTACGAGGCCCGCGGCGAGAGCCCTCGCGGCCAGGCGGCGGTGGCCCAAGTGGTGCTGAACCGGGTGAAACATCCGGCGTTTCCCGCGTCGGTCTGCGCCGTCGTCTACCAGGGAGCCGGACGCAAGGGCTGCCAGTTCAGCTTCGCCTGCGACGGCTCCGCCCACAGGCTCCGCGAGCCCGTGGCGTGGGACCGGGCGCGCGCCATCGCGACGCGGGCCCTGGCCGGCGTGGCTCAGGCCGATATCGGCGCCGCGACACACTTCCACACGACCGCCGTCTCTCCCGTCTGGGCCCCGCAGATGTTGCGGGTGGCCAACGTGGGCGCCCATGTCTTCTACCGGTTCGCCCCCTATCGCCTGGCGCGGAGCGAACCGGCGCCGTCGACGGTCGACCGGGCTGTGATGACCGCCGCCACGAGCGTCCGGGCGCCCGACCTGGTCCTCGCGACCACGCTGGAGTCCGCCATCGAGGCCTCGCTGGAGGCCCGGCCTGCGCCGAAGGACCCTGCGAATCCGGCCGAGCCCAGGCCGCTGGATATTGCCCGGGAGACAAAGGCGAAGGCGATCACGCCGCCGGCGCCGACCGCGGCCTCGCCCCCGGCTCGAACGCCGACACTGGCCGCGCCCGCCCCGGCGCCGGCCGCCACCGAGGAAGCGCGCCTCACATCGCCTCAACCTGCCGGCTCAGGCGCGACCTGACGAAGCGTGGCGCAAGCCGGCTGAGGAAGCCGACCCGCCGGGCCTGGGCGCCGACCAGGTGATGCAGCGCGCGGCGCGGCCCCGTCACGGCCGCCCAGATCGCCTCGGCCACATCGTCGACCGGATAGACCGGCACTTTCTGGTGGCGGAGCGAGACCCGCAGGTCCTCGTTGCCTGAGAAGCGCGCCTTGTCGAGCAGAGGCGTGTCGACGAACCAGGGCATGATGCAGCGGACGCCCACGCCGACCCTGCCGAACTCCGCCTCCAGCGCCTCGGACAGGCCGCGCACCGCGAACTTGGTGGCGGCGTAGACGGCCATTCGCGGCGGCGCGACCACCCCCGCCACCGAAGCTACATTGACCACAAGCGCGCCCGGCGTCGCGGCCAGCAGGTCGAATGCGGCCTGGCAGCCATTGATGACGCCCTTGATGTTCACATCCACCTGGAGGTCCACGTCGTCGGCGCTCTGGGCCTCGAGATAGCCGCCACGGGCGACCCCGGCGTTGTTGACCAGCACGTCCAGACGCCCCGCCGTCGCGCGGGCGAACGCCGCCAGTTCGCGCTTCCAGCCGCTGCGATGGCGGACGTCCAGATTGCAGATGAGGCCATTGCCCGGGCCGACGGCGGCCAGCGCCGCAGCCAGCCCCTTCGCGTCGATATCGGCGAGCCCCACGAACCAGCCGGCGGCGGCGAACCGCTTCGCGGTCGCCAGGCCGATGCCGCTGGCCGCGCCGGTGATGAAGACGGCCTTGCGCCCGTCGATCTGCGCCTTGCCGCTTGCCGCCATCGCCAACCCCCGTAACGCTCGCAAGTCTCCGAATACGCCCAGGGAAGACGCGAATGAAGCCGGACGCCCGCGAACAGCTCTCCCAGGACCTGCTCTCCTGCGCCTACAAGGACCTGACCGACGTCCAGCGCAGCGTGATCGACCTCATCGCCACCGAAGCTCCCACCGACGTCGACCGACGACTCAAGGTGGACGAACGCTCCCGCGGGGAAAGGCTGGCCGACCGGGTGGCCGACATCGGCGGCTCGTGGAGCTTCATCATCGGGTTCATGGTGGCGCTTCTGGGCTGGATGGCCTGGAACATCCTCACCAGGGGTTTCGGCCTGTCGTTCGACCCCTACCCCTTCATCTTCCTGAACCTGATGCTGTCCACCCTGGCTGCGATCCAGGCGCCGATCATCATGATGTCGCAGAACCGGCAGGCGGCGCGCGACCGGGTGGATGCCACGCACGACTATGAGGTGAACCTCAAGGCCGAAATCGAGATCATGGCGCTGCACGAAAAGATGGACGTGCTGCGCCACACCGAAATCACGGCGATGCACCGGCAGGTCGAGGACATGGCGCGACGGCTGGAGCGGATCGAGGCAGCGCTCGGGAGCAGGCCGGCCCAATGATCGACACCCTGCATCTGTTCATCGAGCGCTACGG
>NZ_JBBCIT010000022.1:0-3024 GCF_037189685.1 Phenylobacterium sp.
CTCGTACATCGCCCGGAACTTCCAGGTCGTGTCCACGTGCAGCAGCGGGAACGGCGGCTTCGACGGCCAGAACGCCTTCGCCGCTAGGTGCAGCATCACCGCGCTGTCCTTGCCGATCGAGTACAGCATCACCGGACGCTCACACTCCGACACCACCTCCCGAAGAATCTGGATGCTCTCAGACTCCAACCGCTCCAAATGCGTCAGGGTCTGGGGGGAGATGCGTGCGGCGTTTCCCGCGACCGCCCGGTCCCGCAGCATCGTCCCCATGCGATTCCATCCCTTCCGGTCGATGCGACCCCGCGATCCGGCGCGTCCCCGCCGGCCGCGGGTCGGGTCTTGTTGGGAAGAACCTCGAACGATCGGGCTGCGGCCAACAAGCCGTCCGACGAAACGATTACACTCTTGATCCGGCGTCCTCCGGCCCGGAGGCGACGGCCGATCGCACCTGTAATATCGGCCTCGGCCCGGCGCGGATCGCGTATCCCGGGCGCATTCCGTCACTAGCATCGCCGCCTGATCACAGGAGGAAGCGTCCATGGCCTACGACGTGGCTGAGGCCGTCGGCAACGTGCTCGCCTCGGGCATCGACCCGCAGGAATACGCCCATCACGACACGCTGGGCGAAGACCTCGTCCGCAGTCCCTATCCGTTCCTGGACGAGGTGCGCCGGCGCCGTGGCGCCGTGTTCGAGCTTCCGGATGGGATGATGGACGGCGTCGACATCGGCGGGCTGGCGCGCGTGAACAAGGACTATCCCTGCTTCGCCGCGCTCTCGTACGACGCGGTGAGCGCCGTCTTCCTCGGCGGCGCCAAGGTGTTCGGTCAGGGCCTGGACCAATCGTATCTGATCGCGTGGGGCGAGACTCCGGTCACCGTCGATCCCCCGCTCCACACGCCGCTGCGCGAGCTGACCAACAAGGCGCTCAACCGCCTCCAGATCCAGCGTCTCGAACGCGACGTCATCCGGCCCGCGGCGAAGCTGCTCACCGACAACCTGCTTCGGGAAGGCGGCGGCAATCTGGTCACGGCGTACACCGGCCTGCTGCCCTTCCTGGTCATCACCAACCTGCTGGGCGTGAACCCCGGCGACTTCCGCTGGATCATGAACCGCACCCGCACGATGATGGCGCTGGGGGTCGACTGGGAGGCCGGCCACCAGGCCGCGCTCGACCTCCGCGCCTACCTCGAAGCCGTGTACGAAGACCGCCTGGCGCGACCCGGCGATGATCTCATCAGCGACCTCATCGCCGCCGAACTGGACGGCCAGCGGCTTTCGAAGGAACAGGTGCTGGCCTTCTGTCGCATCCTGTTGCCGGCCGGCATCGAGACCACCACGAAGCAGTTCGGCATATTGCTCACGGCGCTCCTGACCCAGCCGGACCAGATGGCCCTCGTGCGCGAGGATCCGAGCCGGATTCCTGCCGCCGTCGAGGAGGCGACCCGATGGGAGGCCCCGATCGTCTTCGCGCCCAAGCGGGTGCGGGAGGACACTGTCCTGGAGGGCGTGGCGCTGCCGGCCGGCGCGTACGTCGTGGGCTTCCACGGCTACGCCAACCACGACCTGGATCGATGGGAGCGCCCCCACGCGTTCGACCTGACGCGGCCCCGGAAGGGCACGGTGGCCTTCGGGGGCGGCCCGCATTTCTGCCCGGGCAGCCAGCTGGCGCGGACTGAGATGGGCGTGGGCCTCGCGGCCTTGCTCGAGGCGTGCCCGAACCTGCGCCTGGCCTCCGGGCATTCCGAACCCCGTGTGATGGGCTTCCAGGCCCGGGCGGTGTCCCGGATCATGGTGGAAGTCTGACGCCGGGGTCGATCCCAACCGCCGCCCGCGGCGGGCGAGCTCGCCTAGGAAGCGTGCGGCCGCAGATCGCGGTGTCGCCGCTCCACCAAGGCCATGAGCCAGCGGCGAACCGCGCGAGCCCGCGCCGTGTCGTGGACCTCGCGGTGGGTGCTGAGCCAGAAGCGACGCTCGATCAGCATCACCTCCGGTAGCACCCGGGTCAGTCCGTCCGCCATGAAGCACGGCAGGACCCCGATGCCGCCATGGGCCGCGATAATGGCCCGCTGCGCCTGGATGGACGAACTGGCCAGCGTCGGGCTGAGGCCAGGGGAAACCTCGTCGAGGTAACGCAGCTCGGGTGCGAAGATGAGATCGTTGACGTAGCCTACGATCTGGTGCGTTCGCAGGGCCTCGACGTTCGGGGGCGCGCCGTGACGCTCCAGGTAGTCGCCCGTGGCGTAGAGCGCGAGCTGGTAGACCGTCAGGGGCTCGACCACGAGCCGGCCCGCATCGGGGGCGCTCAGGGTGATCGCCATGTCCACCTCGCGCCGGATCGGCGACAGGAAGGTGGTCTGCGCCGCAAGTTCAATGCGAAGGCCGGGGCGCGCTCGCGCCAACTCGGGCAGAGCCGGGGCCAGCACAGCGGTTCCGAAGCCCTCGGCGGTGCTGATCCGCACCGTCCCGGCCACCTGGTCGGGTTGGGTCACGCGACCGGCCGCGACCATTGCGGATTCCGCTTCCAGCGCGGCGTCGAACAGCTGGGCGCCCGCCGCAGTGAGCTGGAGGCCAACGCGGGACCTGGCGAGGAGCGTCGATTTCAGCGCCGTCTCGAGCCTGGCGAGGCGTCGGCCGACCGTGGCCGTATCCATGCCGAGCCGTTGACCTGCCGCGACTAGCGAGCCGGCGCGGGCGGCGGCGAGGAAGATTCTCAGGTCGTCCCAGTCGAACATTGCAAATTTGCACTTTATGATGCGTGAAATTGCAATACGCGGGCGCAACGGTCGCTGCTAGGCCGTCCGCATGATGCGTGAGATCACCCACTTCATGCGTTCCGGGCGGTCCTTCCCGATGGCGCCCTGATGGACTTCAGCCTTTCGGAAGACCAGCGGGCGATCGAGGACGCGGCGCGCGCCTTCGCCCTGGCGGAACTGGCGCCGCGTTCGGCGCGCTGGGACGAAGAGGGCGGCCTGGACCGGGCGGTGCTTGAGGCTGCGGCGGGTCTGGGCTTCGCGGGCCTCTAT
>NZ_JBBCIT010000023.1:0-3757 GCF_037189685.1 Phenylobacterium sp.
CGCCCCTGAGCACGCAGGCGAGCGCCGCGCGCAGGCGCTCGCCGCCACTCAGGGCCGCGACGGGTTTGTCGGCGGCGGTGTTGCGGAACAGGAAGCGCGCCAGGGCCGCGCGGGCGGCGTTCTCGCCCAGCGCCGGATTGAGTCGGCGGAACGCCGCGACCAGGGTGACGTCATCGCCCAGCAGGGCCGTCTGCTGATCGAGGAACGCGGCGCGCACGCCCCGGCGGACCTGCCCGGCGGTGGGTTCCAGCTCGCCGGCCGCCAGCCTCAGCGCCGTGGTCTTGCCGGCGCCGTTGGGCCCCACGATCGCCACCCGCTCGGGACCGTCCAGGCGGAAGCTCAGGCCCGAGGGTCGGGCCGCCGCGCCGGGCCAGGCGAAGCCGGCCTCCTCGAACGCCAGGACAGACCGGCCCGCCGGCAGGCCCGACGGCGGCAGCTCGAAGGCCAGCGCGCGGACGCGTTCGACACGGGACTCGGCCGTGGCCAGGGTTTCCGCCGCGGCGGCCGTCAGCTTCTCGGCCAGGCGGCGTTCTCGGCCGCCGCTGTCCTCCGCGCGCTCGGCGCGGGCGTCGAGAAGCAGCTTGGGCGCATCGCCCCTCGCACGGGCGCGCCGCCCGGCGGCGTCGCGGCGGGCCTTGCGCTCGGCCGCTTGCTGGACCTCGCGCGCCACCCGGGCGGCCGCCTTGCCGGCCTCCGCCATGTCCCGGGCGGCGGCGGCCTCCATCTCGTTCTTGCGCGCGACATACAGATCGTAGCCGCCGCCGTAGACCTGTGCGCCCAGCGGGGAAAGCTCCACGATCCTGTCCATGCCGCGAAGCAGGGCGCGGTCGTGGCTGACGACGATGGCGCCGCCCTTCCACTGTGCAAGCGCCCGGGCGACCAGGCCGCGCGCCTCGGCGTCGAGGTTGTTGGTGGGCTCGTCCAGCACCAGCAGGTCG
This sequence comes from Phenylobacterium sp., assembly GCF_037189685.1. GTDB lineage: Bacteria > Pseudomonadota > Alphaproteobacteria > Caulobacterales > Caulobacteraceae > Phenylobacterium. The sequence goes on from NZ_JBBCIT010000023.1 coordinate 939, forward strand.
GGCCCAGCGGCCATCAGGCCGGCCAGGGCCGCCCGCGTCACCTGGCCGCCGCTCAGCGCGGCGGCGGGGCGGTCGAGGGCGAGACCGGCCAGGCCCACGTCCGCCAGGGCCGCATCGAGACGGGCCTCCAGGCTCCAGTCGATCTCGGCGAGGTCGGCTTCGGTCCCCTCCCCGGCTTCGATGCGGCGCAGGCGGGCGAGCGCGGCCTCGACCCCCAGCAGGGCGGCCACGGTCGCGCCGGGCGGCGGCTGGAACGCCTGGCGCAGCACGCCCAGCCGGCCGCGCACGCTCACCGCCCCGGCCGACGGTGAGAGCTCGCCCAGGATCAGCCGCAGCAGCGTGGACTTGCCCACGCCGTTGCGGCCCACGAGGCCCGTGCGCTCGGGCCCGAAGGCCAGGGTCAGGTTGTCGAAGAGGACGCGGCCGTCAGGCGTCGCGTAGCTGAGACCGTCGAGGATGACGAAGGCAGGCATGGGAGGAGGTCATCGCGGCGTGGACGTTCGGGGTGATCGGGTTGTCCAGCGCGCGCCGCATCGGCCTGCTCCTCGTGCGAGGGCGGTATCTAGGAGAGCCGGCGCCCGCCCGCAAGCGGGCGCCGCCGACGCCCTACGCCTCGGGGAAGGTCTCGCCGACCATCGCCTCGCTCAGGGCCCAGAGCGCGCGGGCCCGGTCCGGATCTAGGGCATAGGGGCGGACGCCACCCCGGAGCCCCTCCCCGTCCACGATCTCAGCCGCGTGGCAGTCCTCGCAATAGCGCCCGCCGACCGCCTCGGCGGGCGCGACCACGCCCGCCCACACGCTGGTGGCCGCCCCTTGCGGGATGGTCTTCCACGAGAATTCCTGCCCGCCGGCGTTGCGCATGTTGGCCACCAGGGCGTCCATCGTCTCCTGGGTCATGTGACGGCCGAGTTCGGTCTGGATGCCGCCGGGATGGACCGCCGTGGCGCGGACGCCTCGCGCCCGGTGTCGCCGGTCGAACTCGACGGCGAAGTGGATGTTGGCCGTCTTCGAGCGCCCATAGGCCACGAACTCGGCATACGGCGTGCGATCGAAGTTCGGGTCGTCCAGGTCCACGTCCGAGAAGCGGTGCCCCGCCGACGACAGGTTCACGAGCCGCGCGCCCGGCCCCAGCAACCCCGCGATGCGGTTGACCAGCACGAAGTGGCCCAGGTGGTTCGTGCCGAACTGGGTCTCGAACCCGTCGGCGGTCTTGCCGAACGGCGGCGCCATGACCCCGGCGTTGGCGATGACGAGATCGAAGGCCTCGCCGCGGGCGACCAGGGCGTCGGCGCAGGCGCGGACGCTGGCCAGCGACGCGAGGTCCAGTTCGATCAGCTCCAGCCCGCCGCCGTTGGCGGCGCCGGCCCGCACCGTCTCCGTGGCCTTGCGGGCCTTGTCGAGGTCGCGCGCAGCGCCGACCACGTGCGCCCCGCGGGCCGCGAGCGCGCGGGCGGTCTCGACGCCCAGGCCCGCCGACACGCCGGTGACGAGGATCCGCCGGCCGGAGAGGTCGACGCCGTCCAGGACCTCGTCGGTGGTGGACTGGGCGCCGAAGGCCTTGGTGGTGTTGGTCATAGTTCGTCTTTCTTCCGGAGTTTCGCCTGGCTTCCATCTGGGGCCGCACGGCGTTCGCCGCGCGCCCGTTCGTCGCGAAGTCTTGCCCGATCCTCTCAACCCCGCCGTGGAGGCGTCCACGCCCCTTGCGGCCGCGCTGCCGCGATCCGATCATGTCGTCATGCACGACATCCTGGCCGAGATGGGCGACCTCGCTGCAAGGCACACCTTCGGCGCGCGCCGGCAGACGCCTGTGCCGCGGGTGTCGCTGTTCCAGAGCTTCGCGCGGACGACCCTCCAGCCGGTGCTGTACGAGCCGATGCTCTGCGTCGTGATCCAGGGCGCCAAGGCGGTGACCATCGGCGACCGCCGCCTCCGCTACGATCCGGCCAGCTACGCCATCGGCTCGGTGGAGATACCCGTGACCAGCGGGGTGATCGAAGCCAGTGCGCAGCGGCCGTACCGCGCGGTCTCCCTCGGGCTGGACCGTGCGATCCTGGCCGGGCTGCTGCCGCAGGTGGACGGCGTTGCGATGGAGCCCACGCCCTTCGGCTTCGACGTCTGCCCGATGACGCCCGACCTCGCCGACGCCTGGCTGCGGCTGCTGCGGCTCCTCGACCGCCCGGCCGACATCCCCGTGCTGGCGCCCATGCTGGAGCGCGAGATCCTGTACCGCCTGCTCCAGGGCCCGCAGGCGCGCATGCTGCGCCAGATCGCGGCCGCCGACAGCCGCCTGTCGCAGGTGCGCCGGGCCATCGCCTGGATCCGCGAGCACTACAGCCAGCCCCTGCGGGTGGAGCATCTCGCCCGCCTGGCCGGGATGAGCGTCGCCACCTTCCATCGCCACTTCAAGGCGGCCACCGCGATGAGCCCGCTCCAGTTCCAGAAGACGCTCCGGCTGCAGCATGCCCGCAGCCTGCTCATCGCCGAGCCCGACGCCGCCCGGGCCGGCTACGCCGTCGGCTACGAGAGCGCCTCCCAGTTCAGCCGCGAGTACGCCCGGCTGTTCGGGTCGCCGCCCGCGCGGGACGCCCAGCGCCTCCGCCGCGACGCGGCCATGCCGGAGGGCGTCAGCGCGCCGTGACGCCGACCGACTGACGTTCTCGTGAGTCCGGAAACCAAAGCGTTCTGAAGGGGTTCTGACGGTCGGTTCCATAGGGGAGATCGACCTTGACCCACCGCCTTCCGGCTCTTCTGGCCGCGGCGCTGACCGCAGCGCCCCTGACCGCCGGGGCCCAGCCCGCCGCGCCGGCCACGGCGGCGGC
>NZ_JBBCIT010000024.1:0-62796 GCF_037189685.1 Phenylobacterium sp.
GCCCGGCGGCGGCGCGGGCGGCCGCCAGGCGTTCGGCCAGATCGTCGGCCGCATCCCCGCCACCCACGGCCTTCAGCACCTCGGCCAGGGCGGCCTCGTGTTCCGCCAGTTCGGCCTCGAAGCGGCCGACAAGATCGTCCAGCGACGCCGCGCGCGCCGCCTTCATCGCGGCTTCCCGGTCCAGCCGCTCCAGCGACGCCCGCGCCTGCCCGGCGCGTTGCTCCAGGGCCGGAGGCTCCCGCCGGGCGGCGCGCAACGCCTCATCGGCCGCACGCACACGCGCCAGGGCGGCCGCCGCCGCCTCACGCGCCGCCTTCGCCCGCGGCTCCAGCGCCTCGATCCCGGTCTCGAGCTCGGCGAGGCGCGTCTTCTGCTCCAGGCGGATCGCCGCCGGCTTGGGCGCCTCGGCGCGCGCGGTGAAGCCGTCCCAGCGCCAGAGGTCGCCTTCCTTAGACACCAGCCGCCCGCCGGGCGGCAGCGCCTTCTGCAACCGATCGCCGTCGGCGCGGTCCACGAGCGCCACGAAGGCCAGTCGCGCGGCCAACGCCCCGGGCGCCCGCACCAGCGGACCGAGCGGCGTCGCCCCTTCGGGCCATGCTGGCGCCACGACCTCCCGCCCGCTCCAGTGCGCAGGCGCGGCGGGGTCGAGAGCGGCGTCCAGGTCGTCGCCGAAAGCCGCCGCCAGGGCGGCCTCGTAGCCGCGATCGGGCGCCACGCTGTCGAGCACCGGGGCGAAGCCGCCGCGCTTCGCCTGCGCCACCAGCCCGGCCAGCGCGCGGGCCTCGGCGGTCAGGCGGCCGAGCTGTTCCTCGAGCTTCCGGGCCGCGTCGCGCGCCACCGCCTCGGCCTCGGTAGCCCCTGCGCGCTCGTCCTCGGCGGCGTCCAGGGCGGCGCGAGCGGCCGCAAGGGCGGCCTCGGCGGCGGCCAGAACCGTCCGCGCCGCATCGGCCTGGGGATCCGCGGCGGGGCCTAGCGCGGCGCGCTCGCCACGAGCCTGCTCCAGGGCGCGACGGGTTCGGGCCACGCGCATCTGCGCCTCTTCCACCCGCGCCTGGGCGGCCCGGCGCTCGGCCTCGCGCGCAGCCGCCTGGGCGGCCAGCCGCTCGACGTCGGCGTCGGCCTCCGCACGGGCGGCCTCGGCGGCGCGGGCGACGGCCTCCAGCTCGGGTCCCCGTTCGGGCGCCGCGGAGATCTCGGCCTCCAGCGCGGCCAGGTCGGCAGCCAGCCGCGCCAGCGCCTGCCCGGCGTCCTCGACGATGTGCGTCTCCCGCGCGCGGTCGGCGTCGATCCGCGCGAGGTCGTCGGACAGCCGCTTCAGCTCGGCGGCATGGGCCTCGGCCTCGCGGTCCAGGCGGTCCTTGTCGATGGCCAGCTTGTGCAGGATCGCGGCGGCCACGGTCTCGGCCTCGCGCAGCGGCTTCAGCGCCGCCTCGGCCTCGGCGACCCTCGTCGTCGCCGACGCGGCCGCGCGGGCGGTCTCCTCCACCGCCTGGTGGGCGGCGCGGGCCTCGGCGGCCAGCCGCTCGGCCGCGGCCTTCGCTTCGGTCCACTTCGCCACCAGGACGGCGCCCTGCAGCGCCCGGATCTCGGCCGAGAGCTTCTTGTAGCGCTCGGCCTGCCGCGCTTCGCGCTTCAGGCGGCCCAGGCTGGCCTCGAGCTCCTGGCCCACGTCGTCCAGTCGCGTCAGGTTGGCTTCGGCCGCCCGCAGGCGCAGCTCGGCCTCGTGCCGCCGCGAATGCAGGCCCGAAACGCCAGCGGCCTCCTCCAGGATCAGCCGCCGGTTCTGCGGCTTGGCGGCGATCAGCTCGGAGATCTGGCCCTGGCGCACCAGGGCGGGCGAGCTCGCGCCCGTCGAGGCGTCGGCGAACAGGAGCTGGACATCGCGGGCGCGCACCTCGCGGCCGTTGATCCGGTAGGTCGAGCCCGCGCCCCGGTCGATGCGCCGGATCACCTCGATGACGGGATGGTCGTTGTAGGCCGGCGGGGCGCGCCGGGCGGCGTTGTCGATGGTGAGCGAGACCTCGGCGTGGTTGCGCCCGGGGCGGTTGGCGGCGCCGGCGAAGATCACGTCGTCCATCCCGCCGGCGCGCATCGCCTTGGCGGAATTGGCGCCCATGACCCAGCGCAGCGCCTCCAGCAGGTTCGACTTCCCGCAGCCGTTCGGCCCGACGACGCCCGTGAGTCCCGGCTCGATCCGGAACTCGGTCGGATCGACGAAGGACTTGAAGCCCGCGAGCCTGAGCCGCTGGAAATGCACGGCCGCTAGCGCCTCCCCCCGGTCTTGCTGAGCGCCTTGGCGATGGCCGCGTCGAGCTCGGCCAGGGTGGGCGTGTGGCCCACCTGGAGCATGACGCCGTTGATGAAGAACGTGGGCGTGCCCGTCACCTTGTCGACGCCGGTCGCATATTCCAGGCGACTGGAGAGGGCGTCGTTGGCCTTCGCATCGCTGAGGCAGGCGTCGAACTGGGCCTCGGTGATCCCGTTCTGGGTGGCGATCTCGAGGAAGATCGGCTTGATCTGCCCCGAGCCCCAGCGGCCCTGGCTGCGGAAGACCTGATCCAGGATGGTGAAGTAGCGCGTCCCGCCGTTGCAGCGGGCCAGGAGGAAGCCCGCCGCGGCCACCTGCGCCGGCGCGGTCAGCAACTCCCGCACCGTGAAGTAGACCTTGCCCGTATCGATGTACTTCGCCCTGAACGCCGGGAAGACGTCCTCGTGGAAGTGCGCGCAGTGCGAACAGCTCAGCGAGAGGTATTCCACCACGTGGACCGGCGCCTTCGGGTCGCCCAGGCTCATGTCGCCCGGCGCGGACTTGACCGCCGCACGCGCCGGGACGGCCGCCAGCAACGCGCCGGAGGCGGCGCTCACGCATACGGCGCGGCGCGAGAGGCCCTTCATTCTACTTCGACGCCGCCGCGATCGCGGCGTCCAGCTCTTCGAGGGTCATGGCGCCCTCCTTGGCCACCTTGCCGTTGATGACGAACGTGGGTGTGGAGGTGATGTTCTGACGCCGGGCCGACTGCTCGACGCGGGCGTTCAGCGCCTCGAGGGCCTTCTCATCCTGGATGCAGGCGTTGAACTGCTGCTCGGTCATCCCGGCCGACTGCGCCACCTTGAGCAGCACGCCCCGGGGATCTCCCGAGGTGAACATCTCCTGCTGGCTATGGAAAATGGCGTCCACGACCCCGAAGTACTTGTCCTTCCCCGCGCAACGGGCGGTGAGGAAGCCGGCGGCCGCCACCGCGATGGGCGGCGTCGGGAATTCGTGCAGCGTGTAACGGGCCTTGCCGGTGTCGATGTACTTGGCCTTGAACGCCGGAAGGACCTCGAGCGCGAACTGACCGCAATGGCCGCAGGTCAGGGAGGCGTATTCCTCCACATGCACCGGCGCCTTGGGATCACCCATCGTCATGGCGTCGGCCGAAGCGCCCCCGGCGCCCCCGCCCTGGTTGCAGCTCGCGAGCGCGAGCGCGGCGCCCGCGGCGGCGGCGGCCATCACGAGGCGGCGGCTGAGGTTCGACATGCACACCTTCCGGAGCTTCTGAACAAAGGATTAAAGCGCGATTCCCGCGCGGCCCAACCGCCGTCTTCAGGACGTGACCTCAGGAGGCGGCCGGGGCCAACTGCCGATGCGACCGCGGCGGATGTGTGTCAACCGCCCCCGTTGCGGGTGGAGCCACGGGTCATGACGCCACGACCGAGCTTCAGCAGGGCGTCCTTGAGCCGTCCCTCCGGCGCCCCGGACAGGCCCTCCGCGAGCTCGGCTTCGGCCGCCGCATCGAGCGGAGCGACGGCGCGGCGTGGCGTCGACGCCGCGGCCGGACGGCGAAGAGGACCCTGGACGATCCGGAGCTTCTGCACCGCCTCGGGGCCCAGGAACAGGTTCACCCGCGACAGAATCTCGTGGGCCTGATGCTGGATGATGGCCGCCGCCGGGCCGGCCACCCGGATCTCCAGCGACGACGGCCCCCCGCTCCGGCCACGCGTCAGCTTCACCGGCTCGGTGCGCTGGGCGATCTGCGGCCCGACCACCTCGCGCCAGCGGGCGGCCAGCGCGTCGGCCCCCTGGCCGAAGCGGGCGTCCATGTCCTTCAGGTAGGCGTTCAGCGCCCGGCCCGCGGGCGGCGGGGGGCGATGCGGCGGGCGTGTCCGCCGCGCGGCCAGGATGGCGCGGGCCTCGTCCAGGCTGGGAAGGGGGCGGCGTGGCACGGCCCTAGTCTAGCGCGCCCATCTCCCGAAGCCACCACCGGTTCAGCCGCCAGACGGCGCCTTCCAGGGGCGACAGCCGGCCCTGGACCGTCAGCGGGGCGTTCAGGCCGCGCCAGACGCCGTCGTTGGCGGCGATGTCCTCCTGGTGGACGTGGTCGGTGAAGGCCACGGAAGCCTCGACGATCTGCTCGAAATCCGCCAGCTCCCGCGCGAAGCCGGGCGTGCAGACGTGGATATTGAGCGTCAGCCGGTCGGCCGCGTGAGGGAAGATCTGGTACCAGGCCATGCCGTTGTCGTGCGGCGCGAACAGGAAGTGCGGAAAGGCCGCCGCCGCAAACAGGACGCCCGCCTGGCTGTCGTCCAGCCCGCCCACCAGGCCGGGCTCGCGCGCCTCGCCCGCCGGCGGCATCCGCAGGATGGCCCACGGCTCGTCACGCCCCAGCACCTCGGAGTCGCGGGCGTGGAAGGCGGGCTCGAACGTCGCCGCGTGGGGGCCGATGTGGTGGTAGGCCTCCATGAAGTTCTCGACCAGGACCTTCCAGTTCCAGCGGCTCTCGTAGGTCAGGGTCCTCACGACCGCCATGTCCGCCAGGCCGTAGGCCGCGAACGCGGCCGCGAGCCCGCGCGCCTGCACGGCGAAGGCAGGGGCGTCGGGGTCGAGGTTCGCCATCACGAAGCCTTCCCAGACCTCGGTCCTCACCTGCGGCAGCCGGCAGTCGGCGGGCGGGAAATCCGCAGCACCGTCCATGAGCGGCGCGGCGACCAGTCGGCCGGCCGTGTCGTAGGCCCACGCGTGATAGGGACAGGTGAACAGCCTGCGCCGTCCGCGCCCCTCCGCGATCACCGCCGCCCGGTGCAGGCAGACGTTCGACATGACGCGGAACGTCCCGTCGGTCCCGTGGACCACCAGCAGCGGCTGGCCCAGCACCTCCATGGTCAGGTAGTCGCCGGGCTCGGGAAGCTGGTCCACACGCGCCAGAGGCCACCAGCAGCGCCGGAAGATGCGCTCGCGCTCCAGCGCGTGGATCTCCTCGCTCAGGTAGGCGACAGGGGGCAGCGTCCAGGCTTCTTCCAGCGGCAGGGCCGCGCGCCGGGCCTCCTCGGCCGATATGCCGGGCAGCATCGTCCGATCCCCCTTTTCCGGACGCCACCGTGCCGCGCCGCCACCACGTCAGGCAAGGCTTCGCCGCGGCCGGGCGCGGTGCTAGGCCAGGGCGCGTGAACGTCCAAGCCCTCCGCGCCGCCCTCCTCGACTGGTACGACGCCCGGGCCCGCGACCTGCCCTGGCGGGTCGGGCCGCGCGACCACGCCGCCGGCGTCCGGGCCGATCCGTACCGGGTGTGGCTGTCCGAGGTGATGCTGCAGCAGACCACGGTGCCGCACGCCACACCCTATTTCCTGAAGTTCACCGCGCGATGGCCCACGGTGCGCGATCTCGCCGCCGCTCCGGACGCCGACGTCATGGCCGCCTGGGCGGGCCTCGGCTACTACGCCCGCGCCCGCAACCTGCTGGCCTGCGCCCGCGCCGTCGCGACGGATCACGGCGGCGTCTTCCCCGACACCGAGGACGGCCTGCGCGCCCTGCCCGGCCTCGGCCCCTACACGGCGGCGGCAGTGGGCGCGATCGCCTTCGACCTGCCCACGAACGTGGTGGACGGCAACGTCGAGCGGGTGATGGCCCGGCTGTTCGCGGTGGAGGCGCCGCTGCCGGACGCCAAGCCGGAATTGAAGCGCCTCGCCGCCGGCCTGGTCCGCGAGCACCGGCCCGGCGACTGGGCCCAGGCGCTGATGGACCTGGGCGCCACCGTGTGCCGGCCCAGGGCGCCGCTCTGCGACCGCTGCCCCGTCGCCGCCCATTGCGCCGGCCTGGCGACCGGCGCGCCCGAGGCCTTCCCGCGCAAGGCCGCCAAGGCGGAACGGCCCCACCGCCACGGCGCGGCCTTCATCCTGACCCACGGCTCCCGGATCGCCCTCGTCCGGCGGCCGCCCAAGGGCCTGCTGGGCGGAATGCTGGCGCTCCCCACCACGGACTGGCGCGCCGCGCCCTGGACCGACGCCGAGGCCCATGGCGCCGCGCCCGCCGACGCCGCCTGGCGCGGCGTCGGCGAGGTGGAGCATGGCTTCACCCATTTCACGCTGACGCTACGCCTGCTGCGCGCCGACGGCGACGCCCCCGCCACGCGCGACGACCTCATCTGGGCCCCGCGCCATGACCTGGACGCCCTGCCCAGCGTCTTCCTCAAGGCCGCCCGCGCGGGGCTGTCGAACCTGCTCTAAGCGGGCGACATCGGCGGATGCGACTGGAACAGGTGATCGCAAGGCAGCATATTTTCCGGAAACTCCTCGGGCAGAACCTCGCCGGTAGCCAGCCCTGCCAGGAAGCCGGTGAGGTCGCAATCCAGCACCTCGAACGTGCTCATCCCCCGGCTCCAGACAACGACACGCCAATCCTCGGGCGCGCCGCGCGGCAGCCAGAAGAGATAGTCGCCATTGTCTGTGCCGCCGAAGACAATGAGGCCGCCCGGCTCCGGCCACAGAGGACGCGGATCATCCTCGTCCGGCAAGAACGCGCCGCGGACCGCATGAATCTCCGCCTCGAAGCGCGTGTAGGGGTTCTTAGTCCTCGGAACATTGATTCCGAGGAACTCCATGAAGTAGCCGTATCCATAGACGCGCACGAAATCCTTGTAGTCCTGGGGCAATCTGGTCCCCAGTTCCGCCTCGATCGGCTCCCAGGGTCCGAGGAACGCCTCGGACGGGGTCGCCGGGGGCGGAACCGCCTTCAGCAGAGCCTCGATGGTCATTTCGGCCTCCCCGCCGGATTCCGGACGATCCTGGCCACAGGCGCGCCCTGCGTTCCATACGCCGTCAGCAATATACCCCACGGCGGCAGGGCGCCGGCGTCATACAGCGGTGTGGCGGAATATTCGATGAACTCCCCGTCTCGCACCCTCCGCTTCACGGCTTGCTCGAACCCCCGCATCTCAGGCGTGTTGGCGCCGTTGTGGGTGAGCGTGACGAGATTCCGCGGATCGTGTCCCAAGCCAGCGAAATCCTTCGCGACGAGATGTGCTCTGGCCTCGTTGAAGTCTCGGCCATGCCCCTGCCAGCCGGGCGGGCGTATCCGCGGGTCGGCGCGCGTCCCTGTGCCGAGCATTGCCGGCCTGAGCGACGCGACCGCGCCTTGCGCCTGCCCGTTCTTGTTGAGCTCCCGGTAGCTCGGGTTCGGGCGGTCCCAACGTGGTTCCGGGAGGCGTTGCGGCGGCGGCGCGCCACGTACTCTCGGCACCATCATCAAGGCGTCCGCCGCACTCCCAGCCCTGAGCGCAGCCTCCAGCCTCGCTGGCGAAGCGTTCATCAGCGAAGCAAGGCCATAGGCGGCGCCGGCCAACGGACTCTTCGCCATGAGGGACGCGTTTTCGATGGCCCGTCGGCGCGCCGCCAGTTCGACAGGCGAAATCCGAGGATCGTTGGTCGGGACGAGGACGTTCGCCTGCCCGGTGTCGACCTGCCGGTAGGTCCGACCGCCGATCGTGATGAGGTCATTGGAATAGGGCGTTTGGCGGATGGCGTCCGAACGCCATCCGAACGGCACGAACGCCGAGGTATCCATGGATAGCGGCGACGTGGGCGGAGTCTCTGCGGCCTGCTTCTTCAACCGCTCCTGCCGCATCATTTCATCGTACAGCTCTCCCACCGGATTCGGAACGGAACGCGGTGTCCCCCTCGGCATCGCCGCCATCGAGCACCCCTTCATCAATGTCTGATTTCCGGGAACCGCCAGTCACCGTGTTCCCCGATTACTGGGATTCTCACATGGATAGCCATGTGTGTAAAGAACAAAATAAGAACTATTAGTATCGACAAAAAGTCGGACGGTCGCACGGATCGCCGCTAACGCAATATGGCTCGGAGTGCCGGGGCCCCTAAGCCACGGGCTTCACATCGCGCGGGAACACGAAGGCGAGGGTCGCCAGGGCGACCAGCGACATGGCCAGGGCGGCGGCGGGGATCGCCGGCACGCCGAAGGCCGCCAGGGCCGCACCGCCCATCGTCGCGCCCGTGGCCTGGCCCATGGCGAAGACCGAGCCGTTGAGCGCCAGCGCCACCGGCGCCCCGCCGGTCATCTGGACCAGCCGCGACTGCGTCACCGGCGAGATCGAGAACAGCGCCGTGGCCGCCAGGAAGATCGCGGCCAGCACCAGGCCCTGGGTGGCGAGGCCCTCTGGCAGCGCCTGGTGGGTGGCGGCGTAGTGCAGGCTCATGGCCACGCCCTGAAGCCCGATGCATTGCAGCACCCAGGCCTTGCCGGCGCCCCGGTCGGCGGCGCGCCCGCCCAGCCACAGGCCCATGGCCGCGCCGAAGCCGATCATCGACTGGAACAGCGCCACGCCGGCCCCGGTCACGCCGGCGCCCACCCGCACGATGGGGGCGATGTAGAGGTTGAGCGTCATGTTGGCGGCGAAGGTCAGGAAGCTGGTCAGGTAGATCGGCCAGATGCCGGCGAGGTCCAGCCGGCCGCCCTCACGCTTGGCCGGGGCCGGCACGCTGGGCAGGAAGATCGCCACCGCCGCCAGCGCCACGCCGGCCAGGATGGCCGCCACCACGAAGGTCGCCCGCCACCCGAACATCGCGCCCGCCACGCTGCCGATGGGGATGCCGACCACGAAGGCCAGAGTCATGCCGCCCGTGACCATCGCCAGGGCCGAGCCCCGCCGCTCGGGCGGCGCCAGCGCGGCGGCGGCCACGCTGGCGGCCGGGCCCGACATGGCGCCCGCCACGCCCGCGAGGGCGCGGAAGACCAGCAGGGTCTCGTAGTTGGGCGCGATCGCGCAGGCCAGATGCAGCACCAGCCCGATCGACAGGCCCAGGATCACCACCAGCCGCCGGTCCAGCCGCCCCAGCGCCCACGCCACGACAGGTCCCAGCACCGCGGACGTCAGCACATAGGCCGTCTGGAGCTGGCCCGCGACGGCGGTCGAGACCCCCAGGTCGGCCGCCATCTCCTCCAGCAGGCCCGCGAAGATGAACGCCGCCGAGCCGAACGCGAACGTACACAGCGTCAGGACATAGATGCGCGGGTTCACCGCCGCCGCCCGCCCATGCCATCTCCCCAAACGCTTGTTTGAGACCAGGGTGGCTGAAGACCGGGTATGCCGTCCAGCGTTTCCCGTCCAAGCGGCCGGGAAGGAACGTCAGGCCGGCGTCGCGGCCCGGACCTTGGCCCGCAGGACGTCGATAGGCGCCAGGCCGCCGTCGGTCTTGAAGTGCCAGTAGGTCCAGCCGTTGCAGGCGGGCGCCGACTGGACCATCGCGCCCATCTTGTGGATCGAGCCGGTCAGCTCGCCCACCGCCAGGCTGCCGTCGGCCCGAACCCGCGCGGCGTTCTGGCCACGGGGGCAGTAGAGCACGTCGCCCGGCCGGACGAGGCCTGCCTCGACGAGCTGGCCGAACGGCACCCGCGGCTCGGCCTTCTTCGAGCCGGTCACCACCATCTCCTCGGCGGTGGCCGGGATCACCCGGGCGATCCGCGCCTCGGCGATCTTCGCATACTCGGCCTCACGCTCGATCCCGACGAACCGGCGCCCCAGCCGCCGGGCGACCGCGCCCGTGGTGCCCGTGCCGAAGAACGGGTCCAGGATCACGTCGCCTGGCCGTGTCGAGGCCATGATCACCCGGTGCAGCAGCGCCTCGGGCTTCTGGGTCGGGTGCGCCTTGGCGCCGCTGTCGTCCTTCAGCCGCTCCTCGCCGGTGCAGAGCGGCAGGGTCCAGTCCGAGCGCATCTGGAGCTCGTCGTTGGCCATCTTCATGGCGTCGTAGTTGAAGGTGTAGCGCCGCCCGCCCCGGCTCTTGGCGGCCCAGATCAGGGTCTCGTGGGCGTTGGTGAAGCGCGTGCCCTTGAAGTTCGGCATCGGGTTCGACTTGCGCCAGACCACGTCGTTCAGGATCCAGAAGCCCAGGTCCTGCACCGCCACGCCGACGCGAAAGATGTTGTGGTAGCTGCCGATGACCCACAGCGCGCCGTCGTCCTTCAGCACCCGCCGGCATTCGGCCAGCCAGGCGCGGGTGAAGGCGTCATAGGCGGCGAAGCTCTCGAACTGGTCCCAGTGGTCGTCGACCGCGTCCACCTTGGAGTTGTCGGGCCGCAGCAGGTCGCCGCCGAGCTGGAGGTTGTAGGGCGGGTCGGCGAACACGAGGTCGACCGAACGGTCGGGAAGCTTCTTCAGCTCCTCCAGGCAGTCGCCATTCAGGATGGCGTCGATCGGCAGCCCCATGGCCCAGTCCTCAAAGCCCAATAGACCCTGAATCCTCGGGCGATATGGTGAACGTCCCGTCAACGGACGCTCGTTCCCGGTTGGGCTAAGCCGCCTCGCGCAACGCGATCACATGCGTCTCCAGGGCGCCGAGGAGCTGGGGCACGGAGACCGGCTTGTTCAGGTGGGCGTCGGCCCCCGCGGCGATCCCCGCGTCCACGTGCTCCTGGAGCCCGTTGGCCGAGACGATCAGGATCGGCATCCGTTCGCGGCCGCTCGAACGTTCCCAGGCGCGGATTCGGCGGGTGGACTCGAACCCGTCCATGACCGGCATCTGGATGTCCATCAGCACGGCGTCGAAGGCCCCCGTCATCGCCGCCGCCAGACCCGCACTGCCGTCATCGGCGGCGGCATGCTCGATTCCCACCGCATCCAGCATGAGGCCCAGCACCTGGCGATTCACCGCATTGTCGTCCACCACGAGGATCCGCACGCGCCCCGGCTCAGGCGGGGCGCGTGCGGTGTCCGACTCAGCGTCCGCCCCGGCGTCGGGCCTCAGGTCCATACGCGCGTCCTGACCAGCATCCATGCTGCCCGCCGCCCCGGCATCCGTTTCGGGTTCGCTGGCCAGCAGGGGCAGGTCGAGGTCAAAGGCGAAGACGGCGCCCGCGCCAGGTTCGGACTGCGCGTCCAGCACCCCGCCCATCAGCGCCACATATTCCCGGCAGATCGCCAGCCCCAGGCCCGCGCCGCCGTGACGGCGCGTGGAGCTGTCGTCGGCCTGCTGGAAGCGGCCGAACAGGGCCGCCTTCATCGCCGAGTCGAAACCCGGCCCGGTGTCTCGCACCTCGAACCGCACGGCGTCGCCGGCCCGGGAGAGCGTCAGCACCACACGCCCCTTGTCGGTGAACTTCACGGCGTTGTTCACCAGATTGCCCAGCACCTGGCGCAGCCGAAGCGCATCGCAGGCCACGCGCCCGCCGGCTTCCGGCGCGATCTCCAGGTCCAGCGCCAGGCCCTTCTGTTCGGCGCGCGCCGCATAGAGCCCCCGCACCGAGGCGGCGAGCCCCGCCAGCGACACGGCTTCGGGCCGCAGCACCGCCGCGCCCGCCTCGACCCGCGCCAGGTCCAGAAGATCGGTCAGCAGGGCGTTGAGCAACGAGCCCGAGTCCTGGATCACCCCGACCAGTTCCCGCTGGCGCCCGCTCAGCGCCGTGCCCGCCAGCACGTCGGCCACGCCCAGCACGCCGTTGAGCGGGGTGCGGATCTCGTGGCTCATGTTGGCCAGGAACTGGCTCTTGGCGCGGTTCGCCGCCTCGGCGGCGTCGCGGGCCTGGGCCAGGACGCGCGTGGTCTCGAGTTGTTCGGTGACGTCGGTCATGACCGTCACGCCGCCGCCGTCCGCCGTCGCGAACGACTCGTGACGCAGCGTGCGGCCGTCTGTCGTCAGCAGGTGCATGGCCGGCGATGCGCCGTTGATGGCGTCGCGCCGCCGCTCCAGATAGTCACTTCCGTCCAGCGGCCTCCATCCGGCCCGCAGGGCCGCATCCACCATCTCGTGGCGCGGCATCCCCTCGGAGACGGCGATCCCCACGTCTCGCATCATCCGCTCGTAGGCGCGGTTCCAGGACAGCAGCCGATTGCGGGCGTCGTAGAACGACAACGCGGACGGCACCACGTCCAGAGCGTCGCGCAGCCCTCCTAGCGTCGCCCGGCGGCCGAGCCGCTCCATCACGATCAGACTGCCCCCCGCGGTGAGCAGCATCGCCACCATCACCGCCGCCGCCGATGCCAGAACCGCGCGCCCAGCCAGCTCCGACGGTACGGCCATCGCAGGATCGGGAAGCAGCCGCACCGCCGCCATTGCGGTGAAGTGGAGGCCCACGATCCCCAGAAGCAGCAGCGTTGCGGCCGCCACCCACCGCGCGTGCCCCTTGAACGCCGAGCGAGCGGCGAACGCCGCCGCCCCGGCCACGACACCGATCACCACCGCGGCGACCACGTAGCCCACGTCCCATTCGAAACGGGCCTGGGCGCGCATGGCGGCCACACCCGTGAAGTGCATGGCGCCCACGGCCATGCCGGTCAGTCCGCCGCTCGCCATGGCCACCACGCGACCAGGCTGCAGCACGGGAAAGGCGAAGCCCAGGCCCATACCGACGATCGCCATCACCAGGGACAACGCCGTCTCCACCGGCGCGTAGCCGATGGGAAGCTGGGGCTGGTAGGCCAGCATGGCGATGAAGTGCGTGGCCCAGACGCCCGACCCCGCGACGAGCCCCGTCAGCCCGATCCAGGCCAGGCGGTTGGACATGGCCCGCGCCCGAAGCGCCCGGGCGTGGAAGCCGAAGGCGGCGGCCGACGCCGCGGCGCAGACCAGCGCCGCGAGGACCACCAGGCGCAGGTCGTGCTCGACGAGAACGCAGGTCAGAATCGAAGCCATCGCACGCTCACCCGGGGGCCTGGACGCGCGAACCTAGACGACGCGACTTAACAAGGCGCGACTCGTTTCAACCTAAAGTTGCCCCGAGATTCGACAACATCCGGAAACGCCACCGAGGCGCAAACAGGCCACCGGCCGGACTTGCGGCGCGGAGGAAGAGGCGATCAGAACGGCAGCTCGTCCTGTACGCCGCCCACGCTGCGCGGGTCGACTCCGGCCAGCACCAGCTTCACCGGCCGCCAGGCCCGCCGATGGATCTCGCACGGCCCCAGGGCGACCAGGGCTTCGAGGTGGCTGGGGGCGTTGTAGCCCTTGTGACGGGCGAAACCGTAACCGGGATAGCGCGCGTCCATCTCGGTCATCAGCCGGTCGCGGGCGACCTTAGCCAGGATCGAGGCCGCCGCGATCGACTTCGACTTGGCGTCTCCGCCCACCACGGTCCTCACCTCGCACGGCAGATCGAAGCGGTAGTTCCCGTCCACCAGGGCGTAGGCCGGCGGGAGGCTGAGCGCCGCGATCGCCCGGCGCATCGCCAGCCCCGTGGCGTGCAGGATGTTCAGCTCGTGGATCTCCTCGACAGAAGCGAAGCCCACGCCCCAGGCCATCGCCGTCGCCTTGATCTCGACCTCCAGCCCCTCGCGGGCCTTGGCCGTGAGCTTCTTGGAATCGTCCAGGCCCTTGGGGACCTTTCGCGGATTGTCCGGCAGGATCACCGCGGCCGCCGACACGGGCCCCGCCCACGGCCCCCGCCCAGCCTCGTCCACGCCGCAGACCGGACCGCCCACGAAGGCGCGTTCGAGCAGGAGGGTAGGCCCGCGCGCCATGACTACTCCTTGGCCGGCATGGTCGCGCCGTCCGCCCCGCGGCCCGGTGCCAGCCGGCCCGCGTCCATCGCGCCGTACATGTGTTCGCAGCCCGCAAGCAGCAGCGCGACGGCCAGGACCAGAGCCCTCATCGCGCCAGCCGCTTCACACGCTGGTGCTGCGGACACGAGGTCATGTGGTCGTTCACGATCCCCACCGCCTGCATCCAGGCATAGACGATCACCGGCCCCACGAACTTGAACCCCTTGGCCTTCAGCGCCTTGGACATCTCCACCGCCAGCGGCGTCTGGGCGGGAACCTGCCCCGGAGCCGTCCAGGCGTTCTGCACCGGCCTGCCGCCCGTGAAGCTCCAGCAGAACGCCGAGAAATCCTCACCCCGGTCGCGCATGTCCAGGTAGATGCGGGCGCCGTTGATGGCCGCGTCGATCTTGGCGTTCGAGCGCACGATGCCGGCGTCGGCCATCAGCCGCGCGCGGTCGGCCTCGCCGTAGCGCGCCACCTTCTCGGGGTCGAAGCCGTCGAAGGCCGCGCGGAAGGCGTCGCGCTTGCGCAGGATGGTGATCCAGGCAAGCCCCGCCTGGAACCCGTCCAGCACCAGCTTCTCCCACAGCGCGCGGGAATCGTATTCCGGCACGCCCCATTCGTCGTCGTGGTACGCCTCGTACAGCGTATCGCCGGCCATGCCGCGCCATTCGCAACGAGTCAGGGTCTCGGACATGGGCGCACTCTCGCCGGTCCCAGGCTCCGGAACAAGAGGGGAACCGATGCCGTTCGAGGGTTTCACGCTGTCGCAGGTCGACCTGCCCCAGGTGTCGGTGCGCGTCCGCCACGGCGGATCCGGACCGCCGCTCCTGCTCCTGCACGGCTATCCCGAGACGCACATGATGTGGGATCGCGTGGCCGTGGGCCTGGCCCGCGACTTCACCGTCGTCTGCCCCGACCTGCGCGGCTACGGCGGCTCGACCCTGCCGCCCGCATCGGACGACCACGAGACCTCGTCCAAGCGCGCCATGGCCCGCGATGCGATCGCCCTGATGGCGCACTTCGGCTTCGAGCGGTTCGCCGTGGCCGGGCACGACCGCGGCGGCCGCGTGGCCTATCGCCTCGCGCTGGACCATCCCGCCGCGGTGCGCCGCGTCTCCATCCTCGACATCATCCCCACGGGCGAGGTCTGGGCCCGCGCCGACCGCCGCTTCGCCCTGGGCTACTGGCACTGGAGCTTCCTGGCCCAGCCGCACCCGTTCCCCGAGACGCTGATCGCCGCCGATCCCGAAGGTTTCATGTTTCGCGCCCAGTTCCGGGGCGCCGTCACGGGCTTCGATCCCCACGCCTACGCCGACTATCTGGCCGCCGCGCGCCGGCCCGAGGTGATCCACGGCATGTGCGAGGACTATCGCGCCGGCGCCGGCTACGATCGCGTGCTGGACGAGACCGACCGAAAGGCCGGGCGCAGGATCGCCTGCCCGGTCCAGGTCCTGTGGGGCGGTCGGGGCGCGCTCGCCGCCTGGTACGATACCCTGGCCGTCTGGCGCGAATGGGCCGACGACGTCCAGGGACAGGCCCTCGACTGCGGCCACTTCATCCCCGAGGAGAAGCCCGACGAGACCCTGGCGCTGCTGAGGGGGTTCTTCACGGCGTGATTGCGCGCGCGCGGCGGCCCAACTAGCCTTCCCCTCGGACCGGGGGGGCCAACATGCGCGGGTATGCGATCGTCGCCGGAGGACTCGGCCTGGTCGTCGTTTCGGCGGCGGTGGTGATCGCGAGCCGTTGGGGTCAGATTTCCGGAGGCCCACTCGAGGTCATCGGCGTTCTGCTTCTCGAACTGGGGCCAATCTCCAAGCTGGCCGCCCTGATGTCCGTCGGACTGGTCGTCGGGGCGATCGCCGCGGCCTCGACACAGCTCGGCCGCTCGAACTCCCCTGCGGATATGGGCCTGCTGCGATTGCTCGCTCTGGTGGCCCCGCTTCCCGGGATCTCAGCCGCGGCGCTAGACGCCTATACGATTCATGCCGCCGCGCAGAGGATCGGGGACGTCAGCTTCGCGGTCGTGGCGCCGAGCGTCGCCGGCGCCGCCCTGATGGCCGGCGCCGGCCTGTTCTCGGGTGCGCTCGCGGCCGCCGCCTACGCCGTCGTCGCGGGCCGTAATCGGTCAGCCTGAAGCCTCAGCCACCGCCTCCGTCATCCAGGCCGGAACCTCGGCCCGCGCCGGGCGCCCCTCCACCGTCAGGTCGGCTCCCAGCGCCCGGTCCAGCCTCAGCAGCGCCATCGCCCGGCCCGGCCCGCCCGTCAGCACCTCGCCCGCGCGCCGTTCGCCCGCCAGCACCTCGGTTCCGGGCGGCGGCGGCGGGCCCTCGAACACGATCGGCAGCATCCGGGTCCGGATCGTCCCGCGGCGCTTCATCCGCGACGTCGTCTCCTGGCCGACGAAGCAGCCCTTCTTGAAGTCGATGCCGTTCAGCAGGTCGAAATCCGCCTCGATGGGATAGGTGCGCTCGACGCCCCAGTCCGCCGGGCCGGGCACGCCCAGGCGCAGCTTCTGCGCCTCGCGCGCGGCCTCGTCCGCCACGACCGCCCCCGCCGGCGCCGCTGCGCCATAACCCCGCCAACCCAGGTCCGGCAGGCGCGGATCGGCGGCCCAGAAGCCTCCGCCCGGACGCTGCGGGACGCTTCCGGGTTCCGCCGAGAACAGGGCCGACACCGGCGCGTCGTCCGCCGCCAGCGTCACCTTGGCCCGCAGCCGGTACATCGCCAGCCGCCGGAACAGGGCCTCGCGGTGCGCGGCCTCCACGTCCAGCCAGGCCCCCTCTTCCCGGCCCACCACGAACAGGTCGTGGAGCAGCCGCCCCTGCGGCGTCAGCAGCGCGCCGAACCGCGCCTCGCCCGGCGCCAGGCCGGTCACGTCCTGGGTGATCAGGTTGTTGAGGAAGCCGCGCCAGTCGTCCCCGCCCACGGCGATCAGGGCGCGGCTGTCGAGACGGGCGAAGATCGGAGCATCGGACATGACGGCAATTTGGGACGCGCCGCGGTGGAGCGCCAGCGCCCGGCGACCTATAAGCGCGCGATGGCTCCCGCCTCCGCCTTTCCCATCCTCTTCATCACGGCCACGCGCATCGGGGACGCGGTGCTGTCGTCCGGCCTGGTCAAGCGCCTCGCCGACGAGATCCCGAACGCGCGCTTCACCATCGTGGCCGGCCCCGACGCCGCGCCGCTGTTCGCCCACGTCCCGGGACTCGCCCGAGTCATCGTGATGGCCAAGTCGCCGTTGGGCGGCCACTGGTTCGGCCTGTGGCGGCAGGTGCGGCGCACCAAGTGGGGGCTGATCGTCGACCTGCGCGGCTCGGGGATCTCGCGCTTCCTGTCCACCCGGCGCCGGGCGATCCACCGCAAGGGCGCCCAGCCGGCGCACAAGGTGCTGGAGGCCGCGCGCACCCTGCGCATCGACGACGAACCGGCCCCGCCCCACATCTTCACCAGCCCCGAGGTGGAGGCCCTGGCCGACGAACTGACCGCCGGCGCCGGCCCCATCCTCGCCCTGGCGCCCGCCGCCAACTGGATCGGCAAGACCTGGCCGGCCGAGCGCTTCGCCCAGACGGCCATGCGCCTGCTCCGCGACCCCGGCGCGCCCCTCTACGGCGGCCGCATCATGGTGCTGGGCGGCCCCGGCGACGAGCGGCTGGCCCTGGCGCTGCGCGACGTGTCCCGCAAGGGGTTCATCGACCTGGCCGGCAAGGCCGACCTCGTCACGGCCTTCGCCTGTCTCAAGCGGGCGCGGCTGTTCATCGGCAACGACTCGGGCGCCATGCACCTGGCCGCCGCGGCCGGATGTCCCACGCTGGGCCTGTTCGGACCGTCGGACGAGCGGCTCTATGCGCCCTGGGGACCGGACGCGCGCGTCGTCCGCGGCCCGCGCAACTTCGACGAGATCCGCGCCGCCGATCCGGGATTCGGCCAGGCGATCTGCCATATGATGGACCTGCGGATCGAAACGGTCGTATCCGCCGCCAAGGACCTGCTGAAAGCCACGGAACGCGCCGATGCCCAATAAGCCCAACGGGACCTATGACCTGATCGTCCGCGGCGGCGAGGTGGTGAACCATGCCGGGCGCGGGCGCGCCGACGTCGGCGTCCGCGACGGCCGGTTCGCCGCCATCGGCGACCTCTCCCAGGCCTCGGCCGGCGAGGTGTTCGACGCCACGGGCCTCACCGTCCTGCCCGGAGTCATCGACACCCAGGTCCATTTCCGCGAGCCCGGCCTGGAATGGAAGGAGGACCTCGAGACCGGCGCCCGCGGCGCGGTCCTGGGCGGCGTCGTCGCCGTGTTCGAGATGCCGAACACCGAGCCCACCACCACCGATCCCGACACGCTGGCCGACAAGCTGGCCCGGGCGAAGGGGCGCATGCACTGCGATCACGCCTTCTACGTCGGCGGCACGCACGAGAACGCCCGCTTCCTGGGGGATCTGGAGCGCCTCCCCGGCTGCTGCGGCATCAAGGTGTTCATGGGCGCCTCGACCGGCACCCTGCTGGTGCAGGACGACGAAGGCGTCGAGGACGTGCTGCGCCACATCAACCGCCGCGCCGCCTTCCATTCCGAGGACGAATACCGGCTGGCCGAGCGCCGCCCCCTGGCGCGCACCGGCGACTGGACCAGCCACCCCGAGGTGCGCGACGCCCAGTCGGCCATCCAGTCCACCGAACGGCTCGTGCGGCTCGCCCGCAAGACGGGCAAGCGCATCCATGTCCTGCACGTCACGACCCGTGAGGAGATCGCCTACCTGGCCGCCCACAAGGACGTGGCCTCGGTGGAGGTGACGCCCCAGCACCTGACCCTCGCCGCCCCCGAGGCCTATGAGCGGCTGAAGGCCTTCGCCCAGATGAACCCACCCATCCGCACCGCCGAGCATCGCGACGGCCTGTGGGCCGGCGTGGCGAACGGCGTCGCCGACGTCATCGGCTCGGACCACGCGCCCCACACCCGCGAGGAGAAGGCCCGGCCCTATCCCGCCTCGCCCTCGGGCATGCCCGGCGTGCAGACCCTGGTGCCGCTGATGCTCACGCACGTGGCCGACGGCCGCCTCTCGCTGGAGCGTTTCGTCGATCTCACCAGCCATGGCGCCAACCGCGTCTTCGGCCTGGCCAACAAGGGGCGCATGGCCGTGGGCTACGACGCCGACCTGACCATCGTGGACCTCAAGGCCCGCCGCACCATCACCCACGACTGGATGGCCACCCGCTCGGGCTGGACGCCCTTCGACGGCGTCGAGGCCAAGGGCTGGCCGATGGCCACCATCGTCCGCGGCCGCATCGTCATGCGCGACGACGAGATCGTGGCCCCCGGCCTCGGCGAGCCGGTGCGGTTCCTGGAGACGCTGGGGAGTTAGAAGGCCTTGCGGGTGGCGTTCATACGCGCGTGCAGGACGCGCTCGATCATCACGACATCGGACAGGACGCGATAGAACGCCACATAGTTGTCGATGGACAGGGCTCTGAGGCCGGCTGCGAGATCCTCACGCGCCACGCCCATGTAGGGAAAGTCCGCCAGGCGCTCGACGGCCGATACGAGCCGTTCGATGAGCTTGTCGGCCATCGCCTCGCTGTCCGAGGCGACGTACCACCAGATGTCGTCCAGGTCGGCAAGCGCCGCCTGCGAGCGTTCGAGCCTCACCGGCCTCCGCGCTCAAGGGCCAATCGTTCACGGGCCAGTCGCTCACGGCCGCGCCGCTTGACGCCCTCGGCCAAGTCAGGTTCCCAAGGCGCCTTTGGGCTTGCAATACCGGCGTCGATCTCGTGCTTCAACGCACGGAACTCCGCTTCCTGCTGGTCCAACAGCAGGAAGGCCTCACGGGTCGCGTCCAGCGCCGTCGCATACCGGCCGGACTTCACCGCCTCTTCGACGATGGCTTCGAGCTCGGGCGGAAGTTCGAGTTTCATGGTGCGACAGCCTATCACTCCAGCGCCGGGCCGAGAACCGCCGCCATAACGCCCCGGAAAGCCGCGCGCATATCCTGCGCCGCCTGTCGAATCCCGCGCCGCCCGCGCGTCTCCCCGGTGACGCGCGCATCCGCGTCGCGCAATCTCAGGCCCGAAGGGGACACGCCATGCAGTACATGATCCTGATCTACGAACCCGAGGACGGCTATGCGGGCGAAGCGGGCGAGGCCGCGCTGATGGAGATCGTCGGCAAGCACGTGGCCCTGGCCGAGGACCTCGAAACCCGGGGCGTGCTGCGCGGCGGCGGCGGGCTGAAGGAGACCTCCACGGCCACCACCATCGTCACCAGAGACGGCCGGCAGACGCTGCACGACGGCCCCTTCGCCGAGACCCGCGAGCACCTCGGCGGCTACTACCTGATCGAGGTCCCCGATCTGGACGCCGCCCTCGAGATCGCGCGCCGCGTGCCGGTGATCGACGGCGGCAAGGTCGAGGTGCGGCCGCTCGCGGACTACTAGATGGAGCGGATCGGCGCGGCGATCGCATCAGCCCGGCCCCGCGTTGTGGCCGCGCTGGCCGGCCGGCTGCGCGACCTCGACCTGGCCGAGGACGCCTTCTCCGACGCCGCCGCAGCCGCCGTGGCGGCCTGGCCGGAACAGCCGCCGCACGATCCCGCCGCCTGGCTCTGGCGCGCCGCGCTGCGCCGGGCGATCGACGCGAAGCGCCGCGCCGCCGTGCGGGAGCGGGCGACCCACGACGCGCCGGCCCCCGCGCCCACGCCCGAGGACATCCTCATGGCGGCCGACCAGCCCATTCCCGACGAGCGGCTGCGGCTGATCTTCGTCTGCTGCCATCCGGCCCTGGCGCCCGACGCCCGCGCCGCGCTGACGCTGAAGGTGGTCTGCGGCCTTTCCACCGGCCGGCTGGCCCGCGCCTTCTTCGTCGCCGAGCCGGCCATGCTCCAGCGGATCACCCGCGCCAAGCGCAAGATCGCGGCCGCCGGCGTCCCGTTCGAGATCCCCGGCCGCTCCGCCTGGCCCGAACGGGTCGAGGCGGTGTTGTCCACCCTGGAGGTCGCGTACGCCCAGGCCTACGAGGACGCGGCCCTGTCGGATGGCGACGTGGCGCCCTTCGCCGCCGAGATACTGCGGCTGTCGGGCCTGCTGGCCGAACTCATGCCGGACGAGCCCGAGGTCCTGGGACTGGCCGCCCTGGTCCGTTTCGCCGAGGCGCGGCGACCCGCCCGGCTGGACGCCCAGGGCGCCGCGGTCCCGCCCGAAGCCCAGGACGCCGCGCTCTGGCGCTCCGACCTCATCGGCGAGGCCGCCCGCCTGCTGGACCGCGCGGCCGGCTTCGGCCGCAGCGGCCCCCGCCAGATCCTGGCGGCGGTCCACGGCGCCCACTGCGCCCGGCGCGAGACCGGCCGCACCGACTGGGACGTGATCGCGGCGCTGTACGACATCCTCGCGCGCATCCGCCCCGGCCCCGCGGTGGCGGTCAGCCGCGCCGTGGCCCACGGCGAGGCCTTCGGCGCCGACGCCGGCCTCGCGATCCTGGCCGACGTCCCGGACATGGACGCCTGGCTGCCCTGGCAAGCCACCCGCGCCCACCTCTGCGCCCGCGCCGGCCGCGCGCCCGAGGCCGCGGTGGCCTGGGCGGCCGCCCTGTCGCTCGACCCGCCACCCGCCGAGCGCCTCTACCTGGAACGGCGGCTGCGCGCGTTGACGTGAGCGCCGGTTGAGCCGGCGTCCCCCCCGGGCTATCGCGCTCCCGGACGATGCGGCGGCCAGCGCCTCTGCACGAAAGCGCCCGAGGAACCGCCATGCCGCAAGACCGTCTCGACTCCCTTCGCGACGCCGCCCGGACCGCCTGGCTCTACGTCCTGCCCCTGATCGAGATGGCCTCGCCGCGCACCCGCGCCTTCGCCGGCGGCGCCCCGCCCAACGCCTTCGCCCACGGCCGCGACCTCGTGGGTCCTGCGGACCGCGACATCACCACGCCGAACAACGACACCCTCTATTCCTCGGCCCACCTCGACCTGTCGCAGGGGCCCGTCACCCTCACCCTGCCGCCCAGTGGCGACCGCTACCTGTCGGTGGCGCTGATGGACGCCTACACCAACAACTTCGCCGTCCTGGGAACGCGCACCACGGGCCGCAACGGCGGTCGCTTCCGCCTGGTCGGCCCGACAGAGGCCGCCCAGGGCCCCGACGTGGTGCGCGCGCCCACCCCGTCCGTCTGGGCTCTGGGCCGGATCCTGGTGGACGGCCCGCACGACCTCGACGCCGCACGCGCCGTCCAGTCGGGCTTGACGGTCCAGGGGCCGGCCGCCGAGCCGCCGCCGCCCTGCGCCGAGCGCCACGCCGACTGGCCGGCCTACTTCGCCAGCGCGGCCCGACTCCTGACCCGAAACCCGCCCCCGGTCACGGACCGCGCCCGGCTGGAGTCGATCGCGCCCCTTCGCCTGGACGATTTCCGGCCCGACCGCTTTTCGCCCGAGGAGGCCGCCGCCATCGCCGACGGCGTCGAGCTGGCCCGCGGCGACATCTGGCGCAGCGGGATCAAGGGCCAGGGCTTCGTGGACGGCTGGTCCTATCCCTACACGCGCCTGGGCGACTTCGCGCAGGAGCATCACTATCGCGCCAGCGTCGCGGTGGGCGGCCTGGCCGCCCTGCCGCCGGAGGAGGCCATGTACATGCGCGCGCGGGGCGACCTGCCGCGCGCCCTGTTCGACGGACGCCATGACTGGCGCCTGCATTTCCCGGCCGAGGCGCCGCTGCCGGTGGACAGCTTCTGGTCGCTCAGCCTCTACGAATCGACGCCCGACGGGCAGTTCTTCTTCACCGACAACGCGCTCGGCCGCTACGCCATCGGCGATCGCACCCGCGGGCTCGCCCGAAACCCTGACGGCTCGCTCGACATCTGGATCGGCGCCCGGCCCCCGGCGGCCGGCGACTCCAACTGGCTGCCCGCGCCCGAGGGGCCCTTCGCCCTCTTCATGCGCGCCTACCTGCCCCGGCCCGAGCTGCTCCACGGCGCCTACCGCCTGCCGCCTGTCCGCCGCGTGGACGACTGAAGGCCGGAACCCGGCGCGCGCCGGGCCTTCAGCTCATCCCGTGCGCCTCGGGGATGGGCGACGGCGCGCCCTCAGGCCGGCGGACAAGGTCCTCGGCCTTACGTCGAGGTTCGCGAAGGCGAGGCGGCGCGAAAAGGCTGGCGCCCGCGGCGGGGACGCGCCAACGTCCCGCGGGGTCGGGGGACCTCTGGCCGGGGAGACGACTTTGACCATGATCGACAGACAGCGCCGCCGGGCCGCGCAGGCCATAGCGAGCGGGGCCGTGGCTGCGGCCGTCTTCGGCGTCGGGCTGGCGGGCCCGACACAGGCCCAGGCGCAGCCACAGCGCAAGCCCGACCTGGCCGACGCCGTGGCGGGGACCTATGCCGGCGACGTGATCTCGGATTCCAGGGGATCGAGCCGCAGCGGCGTGACCCTGACGGTGACGCGCACCGGGCCCAACACGGTGCAGGTGACTTCGGACTATCCGCGGCTGCCGGTGATCACCGTGCCTCTGACCACGGCCATGAACACCATCCAGGCGGCGCGCGGGGACAGCGTCTTCCTCTACGACCGCGACCGGAAGCAGCTCGACGTCAGCTTCCACATGGAGGTGAGCTGGTCGGGGGTCCGGCAGTAGGCGGCAGCTCGCTCGCGCCGCAGGCGTGGGGATAGGACCGCGGAAGAACGCGGAAGTGGGCGCTCCGGCCCGCAGGCCTTCCGCGCCCTTCCGCGATAGCTTTCCGTCTGCGCTGACGCACGGGCGTCAGATCGCGCCGAAGCACCAGGCGAGGATCGACTTCTGGGCGTGGATGCGGTTCTCGGCCTCGTCCCAGATCAGGCTGGCGGGACCGTCTATGACCTCGTCGGTCACCTCCTCGCCGCGGTGGGCGGGCAGGCAGTGGAGGAAGACCGCGTCCTTGGCCGCCTCGCCCATCAGGCGGGCGTCGACCTGGTAGGGCTCCAAGGCCTCGAGCCGCTCGTCGTGGTCGGTGTCGCCCATCGAGACCCAGGTGTCGGTGATGACGCAGTCGGCGCCGCGCACCGCCTCGCGCGGGTCCCGGGTGGTCGTGACCTGGCCCTGCTGCTCGGCCGCGCGCGCCAGGTCCATCATGTCGGGATGGAAGACGGCGGGCGTGGCGATGTTGAGCCGGAAGCCCAGCTTGGGCGCCGCGTGGATGAAGCTGGAGCAGACGTTGTTGCCGTCGCCCACCCAGGCGAAGGTCTTGCCCTCCACCGACCCGCGATGCTCCTCGAAGGTCATCAGGTCCGCCAGGATCTGGCAGGGATGGCTCTTGTCGCTGAGGCCGTTGATCACCGGGATCGACGCGCACATGGCGAGGCGCTCGACGTCCTCGTGGAGGTTGGAGCGGATCATCACGGCGTCGACCATCCGCGACAGCACGCGGGCCGTGTCCTCGATCGGCTCGCCCCGGCCGAGCTGCATGTCGACCGCGTTGGAGATGATCACGTCGCCGCCGAGCTGGCGCATCGCCGCGTCGAACGAGAAGCGGGTCCGGGTGGAGTTCTTCTCGAAGATCATCGCCAGCGTCCGCCCCTCGGCCGGACGGTCGGCGTCGGGCCGGCCCTTGGGCCAGCCCCTGCGGGCGGCCTTGCGGGCCTTGGCGTCCTCGAGGATGGCGCGCAGCTCGTGGCCTTCGAGCTTCCAGATGTCCAGGAAGTGCCGGGGCGAAGGCGCGGTCATGCCGGGACCGCCGGCTGGGCCTTGCCCTGGGCCTGCGCCCGCGCGACGTCGCAGGCGCGTTCCAGCATCTCCATCGCCTCGCGCGCCTCGTCCAGCGACAGATTGAGGGGCGGGAGAAGCCGCACGCAGTTGTCGCCCCCGCCGGCGATCAGCAGGTGCTGGTCGCGGGCGTGCTGCATGAACTCACGGTTGGGCGTGGCCAGCTTGATGCCGATCAGCAGGCCCTTGCCGCGGATGTCGAGCACCACGTCGGGGAACCGGTCCTTCAGGCCCGAGAGCTGCTGGTTGAAATAGCCGGCGACCTCCCGGGCATGGGCCAGGAGCTCGGGCTTCACCAGTTCCTCCACCGAGGCGACGCCCACGGCCATCGCCAGGGGGTTGCCGCCATAGGTCGAGCCGTGGCTGCCCGGCGTCATGCCGCGCGCCGCCTCCGCGGTCGCGAGGCAGGCGCCGACCGGGAAGCCGCCGCCCAGGGCCTTGGCCACCGCCATGATGTCGGGATCGGCCCCGCCGTCGGCCCACTCGTAGGCGAACAGCTTGCCCGTGCGGCCCAGGCCGCACTGGATCTCGTCGTAGATCAGCAGCGTGCCGGTCGCGTCGCAGAGCTGGCGGACGGCCTTGAGCTCGGTTTCGGACCACGAGCGCGCGCCGCCCTCGCCCTGCACGGGTTCGAGCAGGATGGCGGCGGTGGTCGGCCCGACCAGGGCCTTCAGCCCTTCGAGGTCGCCGAACTTCGCCTGGACGAAGCCGGGCAGCGCGGGGCCGAAGCCCTCGACGTAACTCGGATTGCCGGCGGCGAAGATCGTCGCGATCGTCCGGCCGTGGAACGAACCGTCGAAGCCGATGATATCGACCCGCTCGGGGTTCCCCTTGACCCAGTGATACTTGCGCGCCGCCTTGATGGCGCATTCGATCGCCTCGGCGCCCGAGTTGGTGAAGAAGGCCACGTCCGCGAAGGTGTTGTCCGTGAGCAGCTTCGCCAGCTTCTCCTGGTTGGGGATGCGGAAGATGTTTGACGTGTGCCAGAGCTTCTCGGCCTGGTCCTTCACCGCCTGCACCAGCCGGGGATGGCTGTGGCCCAGGGCGTTGACCGCGATGCCGGCCATGCAGTCCAGGTAGGCCTCGCCCTCGGCGGTGTAGAGGCGCGAGCCCTCGCCTCGCTCGAACGCCAGCGGGGCGCGCGCGTAGACGCCCATGATGTGGTCGCTGGGAACGGGCGCGGCGGTCGTCTCGGCCACTTCGAAAGCCCTCCTGAAAAGGAAGCGTCCCCGCGGCGCGTGCGGCGGGGACCGGAAGGCCTGGCGTTTTCCGCTTCGCGCCCCCGCGTGTCAATGATTTGCGAGGCCGCGGATTGATCCGCCGCAAGGCCGGCCGGAACGCCCGGCGCCAGCTTGCCGTTCAACGGCCAGGAGGCTTCATGATCGAACTGCTCGAATCCCCCGACCACGTGTTCGCCTGCCGCATCGAAGGCGTCGTGGACGGGGCGGACTACGACCGCGCCATCCAGGCGGTGGAGGCCAGGCTGGCGGCGCACCCCCGGATCGGGCTCTACGCCGACATGACCGGCTTCTCCTCGATGACGGCCGAGGCGTTCATGAAGGACCTCCGCTACAACTTCGAGAAGCTGGGCCAGTGGAGTCGCTTCCCGCGGGCGGCGATCGTCACCGACGAGCCCTGGCTGCGGGCCTCGGTCCGCCTTCTCGACCCCATCTTCCCACAGTTCGAGGCGCGCGCCTTCGCGGCGGGCGAGGAGGCCGCCGCCATGGCCTGGGCGTCCGACATCCCCGGCGTCAGGTCTTGATCTTGTAGCCCACGCGGAACATCCACAGGCAGGCCCAGCCCAGCGCCAGGGTCAGGATCGCCGTCATGGCGGCGCCCACGGCCAGGTCGCTCTCGGCCTGGCCCAGGAAGCCGTACCGGAAGCCGTCGATCAGGTAGAAGAACGGATTGTAGTGGCTGAGCGTGCGGAACGGCTCGGGCAGCCGCTCGACGAGGTAGAACGTGCCCGACAGGAACGTCATCGGCATGATGACGAAGTTGGTCACCGCGGCCATATGGTCGAACTTCTCGGCCCACAGGCCGGCCATGATCCCGATGAAGCCCATGATCAGCGCCGCGCCCAGGCCGAAGTAGGCGATGGCCCAGGGCTGGGCCACCGGCAGGCGCGCGAACGGCAGGATGGCCGCCAGGCTGACCACCCCCACGAGGATGCCCCGCGTGGCCGCCCCGGCGCCGAAGCCGACCACATGCTCGCCGGGCGTGAGCGGCGGGGTGAGGAAGTCGCCCATCAGGCCGTTGAACTTCGCCTGCAAGAGCGATGACGACGAGTTGGCGAAGGCGTTCGAGAGGATCTGCATCATGATCAGGCCGGGGGCCACGAAGGTCCCGTAGGCCACGCCATGCACCTCGCGCGCGCCGCCCACCGCCACCACGAACACCAGCATGTAGAGGAGCGCCGTCACCACCGGCGCGGCCAGGGTCTGCAGGCCCACCTTCAGGAAGCGCCGCACCTCGCGCACGTAGAGCGTCCTGAGGCCCGGCCAGTTCACGCCGGGATAGGCGCGCGGCTGGGGCGGCAGGACGGTCTCGGCGTCGGGCATGTCTCGCATGGCCGAGATGTGCGCCCCCGGGCGCGGGAGCGCAAGGCGGCGCGCAGCGTCCGCGGCGCGCCCAGCCGGCGCCCAATTCCGACTCAACATCTAGTTCCTGTGGATGACCGCGATGGCGCCTATTGTGGCCGTTAGCGAGTTGTTTACTACTGATAGTGGTTGGTGGGCAGCGAGATTGCTGATCGCCACAAGATATTGACGCCGGCGCTGTCTGGGGCGCGCCGGGCCCTCTGGTGGGAGGCCGATCATGGGCTGGACCGACGAACGCGTCGAACTTCTGAAGAAGCTCTGGCAGGACGGCCTCTCGGCCAGTCAGATCGCCAAGCAATTGGGCGGGGTGACCCGCAACGCCGTCATCGGCAAGGTCCACAGGCTGGGCCTGTCGGGTCGCGCCGCGCCGTCCAAGCCGCAACGGACGACGTTCAAGGCGCCGCGTCCTGCGCGCCCGGCGCCCGCGGCCCCCGCCGCCCCGCGCCGCATCGCCGAACCGGTGGCGGCGCAACACGCCGCGCCGGCGCCCGTGCGATATGTCGACGAGACCCCCGGCACGGCGACCGTGCTGACCCTGGGCGCCCATATGTGCAAGTGGCCGATCGGCGACCCCTCGCTGGACAGCTTCACCTTCTGCGGCCGCCGGTCGGAGGAGAACGGGCCCTACTGCCACGAACACGCCCAGGTGGCCTACCAGCCCGCCCAGACCAAGAAGAAGTCCAGCGCCGCCGAGCTCGCCCGCAGCCTGCGCCGCTACATCTGAGATCCGCTGCGAAGCGGCCCGACATCCGTTGGGGATGGGAGGCGCGCCGGGAGCCGAAGGTCGCGAAAGCATCCTTGAGGTTCCGGGCGCGCTTCTTTCGTTCCGGGCCGGCGGATCGCAGCTTCCGTGAACGGCCTGCACTGCGGCTGGACATGGCCGGGCCAGAGTGAGCCGGAAGCAACCTCGACGAGGCAGACCGTGATCGCCCTCGCCTGGATCGGCGCCGTGACCGGACCGTTCGCCGCCTGGTGGCTCTGGCGGCGCGGCGCGACAATCACGCACGTCGTCGTGGGCATCCTGGCCGTGGCCTACCTGCTGGCCGTGTGGGCGGTGCTCATCGAGCCCCGCACCCTGACCGTGCGCCACGTGGCGGTGGACAGCCCGGGCTGGCGGGGCCCGCCGCTTCGGATCGGCGTCCTGTCCGACACGCACGTGGGCTCGGGGCACGTGACCGTCCCGGGACTTCGCCGGACGCTGGCGCGGCTGAACGCCGAGCGGCCCGACCTCATCGTCTTCCTCGGCGACTATGCCGGCGGCCACCTTCCCGAGGGCGACCGCAGTCCTGCCGACCGCGCCGCAGTGCTGGACGGCGCGGCGGCGCTGGCCGAGGCCCGGGCGCCGCTGGGCCGCTACGCGGTGCTGGGCAACCACGACTGGTGGTTCGGCGGGCCTTCGGTGGAAGCGGCCGTCCGCGGGGCTGGCGTTCCGGTCCTGGAGAACGCGGCGGTGCGGATCGCTCGGCCCGAGGGCGCATTCTGGCTGGCGGGCCTGGCCGACCTCTATTCCGCGCGATCCGCGCCCTCGGCGGCGGCGGCGCTGGGGGAGGTTCCCGCCAGCGAACCGGCGATCGTGCTGACGCACTGGCCCGACACCTTCCCCGGCGTGCCGGACCGTGTCGCCCTGACCCTGGCCGGGCACAGTCATTGCGGCCAGGTGAACCTGCCGTTCGTGGGGCGGCCCGTCCTGCCGTCCCCCGGCTCGGCGCGATGGCCCTGCGGCCTCTATCGCGAGGGCAAGCGACGGCTCTATGTCACCGGCGGCGTCGGGACATCGATCCTGCCCGTCCGTTTCCGCGCCCCGCCCGAGATCGTGATTGTGACCCTGAGCGCAGCCCCCTAGCCTGCGCCCCGCATGACGGAATCCGCCGACACCGCTCCCGCCGCCGACAGTGGCAACGCCAAGGCCTATTCGGTCTCGGAACTGGCGTTCGCCCTGAAGCGGACGCTGGAGGATTCCTACGGCTTCGTGCGGCTGCGCGGCGAGCTGTCGAAGGTCACCCACCATTCCAACGGCCACGTCTACCTGACCCTGAAGGACGAGCGCGCAGCTATCGACGGCGTGGTCTGGAAGGGCAGCGTCCGCAACCTCGCCATCCGGCCCGAGCAGGGCCTGGAGGTGGTGGTCACCGGCAAGATCACCACCTATCCGCAGGGCTCCCGCTACCAGATCGTCATCGAGACGATGGAGGCGGCCGGCATCGGCGCGCTTCTGGCCCAGTTGGAACGACTGAAGCAGAAGCTGGCCGCCGAAGGCCTGTTCGACGCCGCCCGCAAGCAGCCCCTGCCCGCCATGCCGGCAGTGGTCGGGGTGATCACCAGCCCGACCGGCGCGGTGATCCGCGACATCCTGCACCGCATCCGCGACCGGTGGCCCTGCCGCGTGATCGTCTGGCCGGTTGTGGTGCAAGGCGATGCGGCGGCGGCCCAGGTCTCGGCGGCGATCCGCGGCTTCTGCGCGCTTGCGCCCGACGGCCCGGTTCCGCGGCCCGACATCCTGATCGTCGCCCGCGGCGGCGGGTCGGTGGAGGATCTGTGGCCGTTCAACGACGAGGGCCTGGCGCGCACCGTCGCCGACTGCCCCATCCCGCTGATCAGCGCCGTGGGGCACGAGACCGACACCACCCTGATCGACTTCGTCTCGGACCGCCGCGCGCCCACGCCCACGGCCGCGGCCGAGATGGCGACGCCGGTGCTGGCCGAACTGAAGGCCCTCGTCTCGGACCTGGGCGCGCGGATGCACCGCTGCGGCGGCCGCGTGGTCCAGGACCGGCGCGCACGGATCGACGCGGCCGAACGGGCGCTGCGCCGCGTGCCCGACCTCGTCCGGCTGGCGGAACAGCGCTTCGACATCGTCTCGGGCCGGCTGGGCGCGGGCCTGGCCCGGAACGCGGCGATCCACGAGCGCGAGCTGGTGCGGGTGGCCACGCGGTTCTCGCCCCTGCTGCTGCAACGCCCTCAGGCGGTGCAGAAGGATCGGCTGGACCGGCTGATGGTGCGGCTCGAGCCGGCCGCCCGGCGGCGGCTGGAACGGGCCTCGGAACGTCTCGACGGCCTCGGAAAACTGCTGCTCTCGGCCGATCCCGACCGACCGCTCCAGCGGGGCTTCGCCCGGGTTTCCCGCGCCGACGGAAGCCTGGCGCGTGCGGGGGCCGACCTCATGGCGGGCGAGACCGTGGCCATCACCTTCGGCGACCGCGTGACCCGCCACGCGGTGATCGACGCCGCCACCGGCGACGTTGCGCCCCTCTCCGCTCCGGCTCCGCCTTCGAGGTCCGCCCGGCCCAGGCCGAAGGCCGCGCCGCCGGAGCAGGGCGACCTGTTCTGAGGCGGCCTCGCCCGCGAGCACCTGTCAAGCGACGGCCGGACACGCTAAATAGCGGACATGAACGCCCACGATCGATCCCTCGGCGCCAACGACCTCGCCAAGCTGCACTACGGCGACGGCGACTATGCGGTGCTGCGGCCGGGCCGCCACGTGCTCTGCGCCGTGACCGGTCAGAAGATTCCCCTGGAGCAGCTCCGCTACTGGAGCGCCGAGTTGCAGGAAGCCTACGCCGGCCCCACCGAGTCCCTGAAACGCTGGCGCGAGACGCGCTGAGCTTCCTTTCCCGCCAGGCGGGAAGAAGGTCAGCGCGCCGGAAGGCCTATCTGCGATACACCTCGTTCGGCCAGCGCTTGTGGACCCAGAACCATTCGGCCGGGCGGGCGCGGATGCGATCCTCCACGAAGGCGTTGATTCGCCGCACGCCGGCCTCGACGTCGGCGGCGCGATCGCCCGTGTCCTCCAGGCGGATCGGCGCGTGCGCGATCACCTTGAACCGCGCCCCGGGGCCGGTGCGCTGGACGCTCATGGGCTGGAGCGGGATACCGAACCGAAGCGCAAAGGTGGAGGGGCCGGGCGCGGTGTGCGCCATGACGCCGAAGAAGGGCGCGGCCACGCCGCCATTGAACTTCTGATCGTTCATGAGCGCGACGGATTCCCCCCGCTCCAACCCCCGCACCAGCTCGCGCGCGCCGTCCAGCCCCTTGGGGGCGAACAGGCGGACCCCATAGCGGAAGCGGCTGCGCCGCACGCGCGCGTCCACGTACGGGTTGTTCATGGCCCGGTAGGTGATCTGGCACCGGACGCCGGCCTTGATGATCATCGCCGGCATCACCTCGAAACTGGAGAAGTGGCCCGAGACGAACACCACCGGCCCCGCGCCGGCCGCGATCTCGGCGAGGCGTTCCGCCCCCTCCACTTCCACGCGGCCTGTGTCGGCAACGATACGGTCGAGGATGAGGAATTCCGCTAGGGTGCGTCCCAGTTCAGTCCATTGCGCCCGGAGGAGTTGGTTAATCTCGGCCTCGGCCGCCTCGGGGAAGGCGATGCGGAGATTACGCTCCGCGACCCGGTGGGCGCTGGTCACGGGCCCCAGCACGCGAAAAATTCGCGCGCCAAAATTTGAAACAGAATCAATTGGAAAGAGGCGTGCGACGGCGCAGACTGCGTCAAATAGCGCCGCCTCTAGCATCCAAATCGAAACTGCCACGTATGAGTGCTTAGGTGCGGCCATTAACCTTCCTAGGCCAGGCTGCACGGGGTCGGCAATGGAGGCTGCTGGCGTGAGAGTTGCGATGTCTCAACCACGGAGTCCCGAAGCGGGACTAAGGGAAATCATGGTCGGGGATTCCATGGACGAGATCGACATCCACCTGGGTCGGCGTCTCCGCCGCCGGCGTCGCCTCCTCGGGCTCACCCAGCAGGAACTGGCGCATGCATGCGGCGTGCGGTTCCAGCAGATCCAGAAGTACGAGTGCGCGGCCAACCGCATGTCGGCGGCCCGCCTGTGGCAACTCGCGGAAGTGCTGGAAGTTCCCATCAGCTACTTCTACGAGGGCCTGACGCGGGACCAGCGCGAGAGCATCGAGCGCGAGACGACCAGCGCAAACGAGACCCTGGCCAGCAAGGAAACCCAGGACCTCATCCATGCCTACTACCAGCTCGGCGAGCGTCCGCGCCGCCGCCTGCTGGACCTCGCCAAGGCGATGAACGGCGAGATCGAGGCCTGACCCCGATCCGCCGGACGGCCTGCCTCGCGCGTCCGAGATTCGCCTGACGCATCGGCCGCGAGACAGGCTAAACGGGGGCCATGAGCGCCCCCGCAACCTCTCTCTCCGCTTCCCGTCTGGCCGAGCTGGACAGCTTCATCCTGGAGCTGAACCGCGCGGCCGCCGACGTGATCCTGCCCCTCTTCCGCGGCGCGCACGGGGTGGTGAACAAGCATGCCGCGGGCTTTGACCCCGTCACCGAGGCCGACAAGGGCGCCGAGCGCGCCATCCGGTCGCTGATCGCCGCGCGTTATCCGGACCACGGCGTGATCGGCGAGGAGTATGGCGAAGACCGCCCGAACGCCGAGTTCGTGTGGGTGCTGGACCCGGTGGACGGGACCCGGGCCTTCATCGCCGGCCTTCCCCTGTGGTGCACCCTGATCGGCCTCCGCCATGCCGGCGCGCCGGCGCTGGGCTCGATCGGCCAGTCGTACCTGGGGGAGATCTACCTGGGCCACGCCGGCGGCTCACGACTGGTGAGCCCCGCGGGCGAACGACCGTTGAAGGTGCGCGCCTGTCCCAGGCTGACCGACGCCCTGATCGCCACCACCGACCCGGAGGCGTGTTTCACGGGTTCGGAACTGGGCGCGTGGCGCCAGGTGCGGGCGGCCTCGCGGCTGGCGCGCCTGGGATGCGATGCCTACGCCTACGCCATGGTGGCGGCGGGCACGATGGACCTCGTGGTCGAGGCCGGGCTGAAGAGCTGGGACATCGAAGCCGCGATCCCGGTGATCGCCGGCGCCGGCGGGATCACCACCGACTGGCGCGGCCAGCCGGTGGGGCGCGACGGGGGGCAGATCGCCATCGCCGGGGACCGCGCCTGCCTGGACCAGGCGCTCATCTCACTTCGCCGCGCCGCCGCCTGACGCGGCGCGGGCCTCCCCCGAAGCCGGTCAAACACGGGGCCGATCAAGCATCGGGGCCGGTCAGGCCTTGGCCGGCGGCTTCTTCGCGGCCTTGGGGGCAGCCTTCGCCTTGGGCGCCGCCTTCGCCGCCGCAGGCTTGGCCTTGGGAGCGACAGCCTTCACAGGCGCGGCCTTGGCCGACTTCGTCTTGGCCGGAGTGGCTTTGGCCGCGGTCACCTTGGCCGCGGTCACCTTGGCGGGGGTCGCCTTGGCCGGAGTCGCCGGAGCCTTGGCCTTCGGAGCGGCCTTGGCCGGCGCAGCCTTGGGCTTGGCGGCCGGCTTGGCCGATGCGGGCTGGGCGGCCTTCGCCTTGGGAGCCGGCTTTGCAGGCGCAGCCTTCGCCGCCGCCTTGGCCGGCTTGGACGCCGCAGCCTTCGCCGCCTTCGCCGCGGGGGCCTTCACTACCGGAGCCTTGGCCTTAGGCTTCGCGGGAGCCTTGGGCGCCGCAGGCGCCTTCGCAGCCCTGGGCTTGGCCGCCTTCGCCTTGACCGCCGGTGGCTTGGGCGCTGCGGGAGCGGCCTCGACGACGGCAACCGGCGCGGGTTCGGACGCCGCCAGAGCGGGCGCGGGCGCGGGTTCCGGGACAGGCTCCGGCGCGGGCGCGGGCTTCGGGGCTTCCGCGACAGGCTCCGGCTTGGGCGCTTGGGCGGCGGGCGCAGGCGCGGGTTTCGGGGCTTCGGCGGGCTTCGGCGCCGCCTTTCCGGTGAGCGCGTCGAACACTCGCAGGAAGATGTTACGCATGTCGTCCGTCTCCATCAGGATTTCGTGGTACGCGCCGGGGACGGCGACGAGCCGGCCCTGGGGAAGGTTGCGGGCCGCCGCAGCCTGGGCGGCGTTGTCGACCAGGCGTTCCTCGCCCGCCGACAGGATCTCGACAGGAATGGTCACGCCACGCAGCCGTTCGGGCTGCGACAGCCACGCCGTGGCCTTCAGCGCGAAGTCGAGCCAGCCCCAGGTGGGGCTTCCGAGCGCGAGGTCGGGGCAGGCCGCGAGCTGGGCGCGGTAGCGGGCGTAGCGCGCCGGATCATGGGTCAGCACATTAGCTTCGAACGCCTCGGCGAACGGGTCGCTGGCGCCGCCCACCGTGTAGCGTCCGGCCCGGCCCAGGGTGACGTTCAGCCACGTCAGCGCCCCGGCGACGCGCGGCGAGACCTTGCCGAACTGCAATCCCAGCATCGGCGCCGACAGGCAGGCGCCCACGAAGCGGGGCTCCCCATGAGCCAGCGCCAGCAAGGTGAGGCAGCCCCCCATCGAATGACCCACCGCGACCCAGGGCTTCGGCAGGCGGGGCTCGTAGGCGTCGAGCAGGCGACGGTAGTCCTCCAGGAAGCTGCGGTATCCGCGGGCGTGCCCCTTCAGCCGGTCCGGCAGGTCCCGCGCCGACAGCCCCTGGCCGCGCCAGTCATGGGCGAGGACGACGAAGCCGCGCGCCATGAAGTCGGAGATGGTCTCGAAATACTTCTCGATGGGCTCGGTGCGCCCGCCCGAGAGCACCACCGAGCCGCGATGCGGCCCCGGCGGCGTGAACAGCGCCGCGCGCAGCTTCGCCCCGCCGGCGCCGGCGAACCAGGCCGCTTCGGCGCCCTGTGGCACAGGCGCCTCGGGGACGCCGATGAGGGGGGCGATATCGCTCATGGCCGGCTAGGCCGCTCTCTCGAACAGCGCCTGGATCTGCGGCTGGAGGCTGAAGGCGAGGCTCATGTCGGAGAGCTTCATGCGGCCGGTCATCACCGCGCGCATGGGATCGAGCTCACCCTTGCCGAGGCGGACGAGGTCGGCGCGGCTGACGGAAACCACGAGGTCGGCGGGGCGGTCGTCATTGGTCACGACCGGGCCGTCCACATGGATCACGCCCTCGCCCTTCAGGTCGAGCTTGACCGTACGCGACAGCCCCTCGCCGGACGCCGCAGCCTGGCGGATCCGGTCGGTCAATTCCTCGAGACTGGCCATGCCCCGTCGCGACGCTCCTGAGTCGGCCGCGAGCTTCGCTTCGCGCGCGGGCCATGTAAACCTTCGCCGCTGCCGCTACGCGGGTTTGACGAACTTCAGCGTC
The DNA here is from genome assembly GCF_037189685.1 of Phenylobacterium sp. Classification (GTDB taxonomy): domain Bacteria; phylum Pseudomonadota; class Alphaproteobacteria; order Caulobacterales; family Caulobacteraceae; genus Phenylobacterium. Next base: position 35,110 of record NZ_JBBCIT010000024.1, read on the forward strand.
ATCCGGTCGCTCTCACCGATGGCGTCGTAGGCGGTGCGGTCGAAGTTCGGATCATCGGGCTGGCCTCTGGGCGACGAGCGCCCGACCGGCGGCAGGGTCCAGACGCCGAAAGGGTGGTCGCGGGTGTCCCTGGGGTTGGCGTTGATCTCGCTGGTCGCGGCCAGGCGAAACCCTGCCTCCTGCCCCAGGCGGATGGCGTAGGCCTGGTCCACATACCCACTCTCGGCCAGGACGTCAGGCACGCCGCCCGGAACGGCCCGATGCTCCTCCACGCCCAGGACGCCGCCGGGCCTCAGGGCCAGGAAGGCGTCGCGGAACGCCTTCTCGGCGATGCCAGCGGCCATCCAGTTGTGGAGGTTGCGCAGAAACAGGGCGACATCGGCCGATCCTGCCGGGGCCACCGGACCGCTGGTGGCGCCGAACGCCGTGACTTCGACGTCGCCATAGAGTCCGCGCCCGTTGGCGAACCGCCGGCGATAGGCCTCCACCACTTCGCGGGCCGCGGGATCGGGCGGATCGCCGAGTTGCAGGTGGGCGGCATAGAGGCGGCCGCGCGTGCCCGCCAGGAACGGCGCCAGGATTTCGGTGTACCACCCGGCCCCTGGCCAGAACTCCACGACCCTGTCGCCGGGCTTCAGCCCCCAGAAGGCGAGACTCTCGGCAGGATGTCGCCAGCGGTCGCGCGCCCGGTCGGCCGGCGCACGCCAGGGACCGGCCACCGCCTCGGTCACGGTGCGGGGCGGCCGCTGGCCCGGCGGGTCGCCGCAACCCGCAAGGGCCGCAGCGCCCGCCAGCACCAGGCGTCGGGAGGGATGGATCATGGGCGGGGAGCCCCTTGCGTTCGAGCGCCCCCGCGGCCGATCGTCCCGCGTGTGCTAGCCGCTGGGGCCGCGCGGGTCAAAGGCCCCATCGGACCTTCATGACGCGGCCTTGACGAACCGCAGGGTCATCCGGTCGCTCTCGCCGATGGCGTCGTACTTGGTCCGATCGAAGTTCGGATCGTCGGGCTGACCGAACGGTGCGGTGCGGCGAACAGGCGGCAGGGTCCAGACCCCGAACGGATGGTCCTTGGTGTCCTTGGCGTTGGCGTTCACCTCGGACTTGGCCTGCAGCTTGAAGCCGGCCTTCTCGACGGCGGCGATCACGGTGGCTTCCGACATGTAGCCAGTGGCGAACTTGGGGTCCTCGGGCTTGGGATCGGAGCGGTGCTCCTCAACGGCCAGGATCCCGCCGGGCTTGAGGACGGCGTGGATGTCCTTCAGCACCTTCTCCAGGAGGGCGGGCTGGGTCGCCCAGTTGTGGATGTTGCGGGCGGTGATCACCATGTCGGCCGACCCGGCCGCGCCCAGCGGGCCGGACGTGGGGCCGAAGTTGGCGTAGCGCACCTTGCCGAACCTCGCCTCGTCGGCGTAGCGGGCTTCGAACGCAGCGCGACCCTTCTTCGCGGCGTCCGGGAGATTGGGGTTGTCCAGGTCGGCGGCGGTGGCGACATAGGTCCCGCCGGTCGCCTTGGCGTACGGCGCGAGGATTTCCGTCCAGTAGCCGCTGCCGGGGGACAGCTCGATCACCGTCTGATTGGGCTTCAGGCCCCAGAACGTCAGGGTCTCGACGGGATTGCGCGCGCCGTCGCGGGCCTTGTGGGCGGCGCTGCGCTGATCGCCGGCGACGGCGGCCGCGAGCCGGGCGTCGGCGGCCTGGGTCGCCGCGAGGGCCACGGCTGGAACGGTGAGCGTGAACGCGGCGGCGGCGACCATGACGGCGCGGAGCATCGGGGGTTCCTCCTGGTTCCGATCGCGCGACCGTAGGGCGTGAGGCGGTGTTGGCAACCCCTTGAGACCCTCGCTTCCTTGAAGCTCCCGCCCCCTTGAAACCCCACAGGGCACGCCTAACTCATGGCGTGGAGGCGCTGGATGTCCGGGCCTCCTGGGCTGAAGGCGCCGCCATTCCGGGGCGCCGCAGGTCCAATCCAGAACGCAACCTTGCTTTGAAAGAAGGATGTGACCGCATGCGTACGATCGACTTCTCCCCCCTCTATCGCTCCGTCGTAGGCTTCGACCGCCTGGCGAACCTGCTGGAGACCGCGGCCGCCGACGCCGCCACGGGCTATCCGCCCTACAACATCGAGCGCACCGACGAGAACGCCTACCGCATCGACATCGCGGTGGCCGGCTTCCGTCCGGAAGAGCTCAATGTCGAGGTCAAGGAGAACCTCCTGACCGTCACCGGCAAGAAAGCCGCCAACGACGAGGCCCGCCGCTATCTCCACCGCGGCCTCGCCGAGCGGAATTTCGAACGCCGCTTCCAACTCGCCGACTATGTGATCGTGACCGACGCCAACCTGGCCGACGGCCTGCTGTCGATCTCGCTGAAGCGCGAGCTGCCCGAGGCTCTCAAGCCGCGGAGCGTGCAGATCACCACCGGCCCTTCCACCCTGATCGAGGGCGAAAAGGCCGCCTGACGCGGTCCGGAAGGCCACTGACCACCAGGGCGGCGCTCGCAAGGGCGCCGCCTTTTTCGTGACGATCGGCCACGCGCGGAAGCATCGCGGCGGCGGCCTGATCTCAGATCGCGTCGTCCAGGCCTCGTGCGCCCTGCCGGAAGGCGCCCGTGAAATTGGCCTGCTTGAGCAGGGCGCCGCTGAAATTGGCCCGGCTGACGTCGGCGTCCTGGAAGACCGCGTGCCGAACGTCGGCGCCCGTCAGGTCGGCGCCCTTGAGCTGGGCGCCCGCGAGGTTGCAGGGCAGCACGCGGTCGGCCCCCAGGAGCAGCGGCCCGAGCTGGGCCTCGCGCAGGTCCGCGCCCGACAGCTTGGCACCCACGAGGCGCGCGCCCCTCAGGTCGGCGCGGCGCAGGACGGTGTTGCGCAGGTCGGCGCCTTCGAGGTGGGCGCCCTGGAGTTGCACGCCCTCCATGTCGAGGCCGTAGAACGTCGCCTGCTTGGCGGTGAGCGCGGTGAGGTTGTAGCCCCGGATCGAACTCAGGGCCCGCAGGTCGGCGTTGTCGAACGACGACGGCTTGCCCTCGGCGCCGCCCGTCTCGCACCAGCGGGCGTGGTCCCGGATCATCTCGGCATAGGGCAGGTCGGTGAGCGCGCGGCCGGCCGGTTCGTCGGTGAGCGCGCCGGCCATGTTAGCCTGCGAGACGTTCCAGGCGACGGTGCGCGCGCCGACCAGGATCGCGTCGCGCAGGTCGGCACCGGCGAGGTCCGCCCCCGAAAGGTCCGCCCCCGAGAGGTTGGCCCCGGCCAGGGTCGCCTGCTTCAGGTTGGCGCGGATGAGCTTGGCGTCCTTCATCACCGCGTCGGTGAAGTCGGCGCGGACGGCCATGGCGCCCGACAGGCGTGAACGCTCCAGGTTGGCGCCGGCCAGGATCGCGCCCTGCAGCTCGCCCGAGTTGGGCTTGCCGATCTCGAGCTTCCGGAAACCGAAGCGCCGGTCGCCGGCGGCCAGGGCGCCCTCGCGCAGGTCGGCCTCGAAGAGGTCGGCGCCGGTCAGGTCGACGCTGCGCATGCACGAGCCGCGCAGGTCGGCGCGGCGCAGCGAGGCCTCGCGCAGGTCCGAGCCGGTCAGGTCGGCGCAGAACAGGTTGGCGTTGTCGAGCCGCGCGCCGCGGAGGTCGCAGTCGTTGACGATGGCGCCGGTGAAGTCGGCGTCGCAGAGGTTGCGGCCGCCGAGCTTCGTTCCCGACAGGTCCTTGAACGCGAACACCGCGCGCGCCCCGCCGGGCTTGGAGCTCCAGAGGCGATCGTGCTTGGCGCAGATGGCGTCGACCTCGGCCTGGGTCAGGCGGTCCTGGACGAGCGTTCTGACGTTTTCGGCGGGGAGCATGCTTCCGGCAGGCGCAGTAAGAGACGGTGAACCATGCTAGGCGCCCAGGATTAACGGCGACTTTCCAGGGTTCGGCCCGAAGCGGGGGCGGGGCAAGCCCCTCAGCCTGCCGCCGGGCGGTAGTCCGCATAGAGCGCCGCCGCCTCGTCCGCCAGCAGGCCCACCTCGACGGCCATCCCGTGTTCGCGCAGGCGCCGCACGCCGGCGCCGTCGGCGAAGACCGACTCGTCGACGCAGGCCACGACCACGCGGGCGACGCCCGCCGCCGCCAGCCGCTCGCTGCACGACAGGCCCCCGGACGAGCGCCGGGCGCAGGGCTCCAGCGTGACATAAGCCGTGGCGCGGGCAGCCGCGCCGCCGGCCGCGTCGAGGGCCTGCTCCTCGGCGTGGGGCCGCCCGCCCGGCGCGGTGGCGCCCTCGCCGACGATGGCGCCGGCGGCCACGATCACGCAGCCCACAGACGGGTTGTCGGCCGTCCGGCCCACGTTCTCCGCCGCAAGCGCAATGGCCCGGCGCATGAAATCCTCGTCGCGCATCGTCTCCATCCTGGTCCGGTCGCCGCTCCGCCTACTTGTAGATCGCGCGCTCCGCCGACAACATCCGATCGCCGCGCGTGGCGTCTCCCTGCGGCCACCTCGGGGGCCTTCGATGCGACGTCTGATCCTCACTGCCCTCGCCACGGTCGGAGCCCTCGCCGTCTGGGCCGCGGTCTTCCTCGCCGGAACGCTGGAGGGGTGGTGGCGCCGGCCGCTGGCGCCGCCCGGAGACGCCGCCGCCTTTATGTCGGCCGCCGCGCGGCTGGCCGACGCCGAAAGGCCAGGCGCGCTGTCCCTGCTGCTGATCGAAGGTGGCCGGCCCACGGGGGAACATCACCTCTCGCTCGGCGCGCCCGTGGATCGGGACACGCTGTTCCAGGTGGCCTCGCTGAGCAAGTGGGTGACCGCGCTGGGCGTCATGACGCTGGCCGAGGGCGGCCGGATCGACCTTGATGCGCCGGTCGACACCTACCTGAAGCGCTGGCGCCTTCCACCCGGCGACTTCGACAACCGTGGCGTCACCGTCCGTCGACTCCTCAGCCATACCGCCGGCCTGACCGACGGGCTGGGCTATGCGGGCTTCGAGCCGGGCCAGCCGCTCCAACCGTTGCCCGAATCGCTTGCCCGCGCCGCCGACGCTTCCCCCGGCCGGGATGGATACGTGCGCGTCGGGCAGACGCCCGGCGAAGCCTGGCGATACTCGGGCGGCGGCTACACCCTGCTGCAACTCCTGATCGAGGACGTCACCGGCGAGACCTTCGAGGCCTATATGCAGCGCGCCGTGCTGCAACCCCTGGGCATGGCGCGGTCCACCTTCGTGACCCCGGCCGAGGGCGTCGAGAACCTGGCCGGCTTCTACGGCGAGGGGGGCAAACCCGCGACGCACTACCGCTTCACGGCCGCGGCGGCGGCGGCGCTCTACACCAGCGCGGCCGACATGGCCCGCCTGATCCAGGCCCACCTGCCCGGCCCCGACGGCGCCGCGCCGGGCCGCGGCGTGCTGAGTCCCTCGACGCTGGCGGAGATGCGCCGCCCCCATGCGCGGCAGATGGGGGCCGACTTCTGGGGCCTGGGCCTCATCCTGTACGCCCCGAACGGCGCCGGCGGCCACATCGTGGGCCACGACGGCAACAACGAGCCGGCGATCAACACCGCCGCCCGCTTCGATCCGGCCAGCGGCGACGGCATCGTCGTTCTGGAAAGCGGCGCGCCGCTGCTGGCCACCCGCCTGGCCGGCGAGTGGGTGTTCTGGCGGACCGGTAAGGTCGACACCTTCCTACTGCTGATGGAGGCGCGCAGAACGGCGACGATCCTGGCCGCGGGCGCCGTCCTGATCCTCCTCGCGGGCGTCATCCTGGGCTGGCGAATGCGCCCCCGGCAGGCCGCCGCCTGAAGGTCGGGTATCAGACGGGCGGGATGGCCGTCGCCCGCTCGGCGTCCAGGTAGCGCGCGGCGGTGGGCTTCAGCCCGGCGTCCAGCTCGATCACCAGCGGGTTCGAGGTGGGAATCTCCACGCTCACGATGGCGTCGTCCGAGACGCCGAACAGCAGCTTCACGATGGCGCGCAGCGAATTGCCGTGAGCGGCCACCAGCAGGGTCTCGCCCGCCTTCAGGCAAGGCGCGATCTCGGCGTCCCAGTAGGGTTGGACCCGCACCAGTGTGGTCTTCAGGCTCTCGGTGACCGGCAGGTCGAGGCCGGCGTACCGGCGGTCCTTCGAGAAATCGAACTCGCCGCCCGGCGCCAGGTCCGGCGGCGGGATGTCGTAGCTGCGGCGCCAGATCTTCACCTGATCGTCGCCGTGTTTCGCCGCGGTCTCGGTCTTGTTCAGGCCGGTCAGGCCCCCATAGTGGCGCTCGTTCAGCCGCCAGTCCTTGATCTCGGGCACATAGGCCTGGCCGGCGGCGTGCAACGCCAGCCATGAGGTGCGGATGGCGCGGGTCAGCACCGAGGTGAAGACGCGGTCGATGGCGATACCGGCCGCCTTGATGAGTTCGCCGCCCTTCTTCGCCTCGGCCTCGCCCCGGGGCGTCAGGTCCACGTCCACCCATCCGGTGAAGCGGTCCTCCAGGTTCCACTGGCTCTGGCCGTGGCGCAGCAGGATCAGGGTGGGCAAGGGCGGGCTCCTTCGGGCGTGCGGGCGGGCGTGCGAGGCGGTCCGGCTAGGCAATCGCGCCGGGGCCGTCAAGTTTCGCACTTCGCCCAGAGCGGCTATAGCGGGCCGATGCTGGACCGCTTCTACCTGCCGCTCCTTGGGCTTGCCGCCGCGGCCGCCGTCGCGCTGGCGATGGTCTGGCCGCAGGGGCTGGGCGACCGCTCGCCGGCGCCGTTCGGCCACGAGCCCGTGCAACGCACCGCCGAGATGCAGGCCCGGATGCAGCGCCAGCACGAAGCCGCCCAGCGCCGGGCGGAACAGGCGCGCCAGGCCGTCCGCAACATCCAGAACCAGGCGATCGCCCCCTCCCAATGACTCGCCATGACACCATCGCCGTCGGCCGCCGGGTGCTGGAGACGGAATCCGAGGCCCTCGGCCGGATGGCCGCCGGCCTGGGCGAGCCGTTCGCCGAGGCGGTGGAGATGCTGTTCCAGGCCCAGGATGCGCCAAGGAGCGGCCGCATCGTCTGCACCGGCATCGGCAAGTCGGGGCATGTGGCCCGCAAGGTCGCCGCCACGCTCGCCTCCACCGGCTCGGCGGCGATCTTCGTCCACGCCAGCGAGGCCAGCCACGGCGACCTGGGCATGATCGGGGCCGACGACGTGATCCTGGCGCTCAGCAAGACCGGCGAGACGCGCGAGCTGGCCGACGTGATCGCCTACGCCGCCCGCTTCCACATCCCGCTCATCGGCATGACGACGGCGCCCGAAAGCGCCCTGGGCCTGGCGTCCGACATCGTGCTCCAGCTTCCCGACGCGCCCGAGGCGGCCGCGGCGGTGAACGCGCCCACCACCTCCACCACCCTGCAGATCGCCCTGGGCGACGCCCTGGCCGTGGCGCTGCTGGAGCGGCGCGGCTTCCGGCCCGAGCAGTTCCGGGACTTCCACCCCGGCGGCAAGCTGGGCGCCATGCTGCGCACCGCCGCCGACCTGATGCACGGCCGCGAGGAGCTGCCGCTGGTGGCCCCCGGGACGCCGATGCGCGAGGCCCTGCTGGTGATGAGCGAGAAGCGCTGGGGGATCGTCGGCGTAGTGGATCCCCAGGGCCGGCTCCTGGGCGCCATCACCGACGGCGACCTGCGCCGCCACATCGAGGGCTTGCTGGACCACACCGCCGGCGAGGTGATGACGCCGGGCCCGAGAAAGACGGCCCCGCCGGGCATGCTGGCCGGCGAGGCCCTGGCCCTGATGAGCGATCCGCCTCCGGCGGTGACCGTCCTGTTCGTGGTCGAGGACGGCAAGCCCCTGGGCATCCTCCATGTCCACGACCTGCTGCGCGCCGGGGTGATGTGATCGCTCCTGCCCTGTCGCGAAGACGACGGGGGAGGAACCTTTCCCCGTTAAGCCTTCCGCAGTGGCCTCGCCATTAGGGGCGGGCTAGACACGCCCGACACGCCGTCCGCCCGGAGTCCTCATGCTTTCCGCCCCCCGCGCCGACCTGAAGCCCAACACCTTCGAATACGAGAACGCCCCGCTGGTGAAAGCGACCGGCTTCCGGGAATACGACGCGCGCTGGCTGTTCGGGCCCGAGATCAACCTGCTGGGCGTCCAGGCCCTGGGCCTGGGCCTGGGCACGCTGATCCACGAGATGGGCCAGACGCGGATTGTCGTGGGCCACGACTTCCGCAGCTATTCGCTGTCGATCAAGCAGGCGCTGACGATCGGCCTGGTGGCTGCGGGCTGCGAGGTGCTGGACATCGGGCTGGCGGTCTCGCCGATGGCCTATTTCGCCCAGTTCGATCTGGACGCGCCGTGCGTGGCGATGGTGACCGCCAGCCACAACGAGAACGGATGGACCGGCGTGAAGATGGGCGCCCAGCGGCCGCTCACCTTCGGCCCCGACGAGATGGGGCGGCTGAAGGAGATCGTGCTGGGCGGCAAGTGGGCCCAGCGGCCCGGCGGTTCGGTGGCCCACATCGCCGGCGTCGCCGAACGCTACATCGAGGACGCGGCCGCCCGGGTCAGCCTGAAGCGGCCCCTGACCGTGATCGCCGCCTGCGGCAACGGCACGGCCGGCGCCTTCGCGCCCCAGGCGCTGCGCAAGATGGGCGTCGCGAACCTGATCGAGATGGACTGCGAGCTGGACTGGACGTTCCCGAAGTACAATCCGAACCCCGAGGACAGCGTGATGCTCCACGCCATGGCCGCGGCGGTGAAGGACCACGGCGCCGACCTGGCCCTGGGCTTCGACGGCGACGGCGACCGCTGCGGCGTGGTGGACGACGAGGGCGAGGAGATCTTCGCCGACAAGATCGGCCTGATGCTGGCCCGCGACCTGTCGGCCCTGCACGGGGACGCGACGTTCGTGGTGGACGTGAAGTCCACGGGCCTCTTCGCCACCGACGAGGTGCTGAAGGCCAACGGCGCCAGGACGGTCTACTGGAAGACCGGCCACAGCTACATCAAGCGCAAGACCGCCGAACTGGGCGCCCTGGCCGGCTTCGAGAAGAGCGGCCACTTCTTCATGAACCCGCCGATCGGGCGCGGCTACGACGACGGGCTGGTGGCCGCCGCCGCCATCCTGGCCATGCTGGAGCGCAACCCGGGCAAGAAGCTCAGCGACCTCAAGAAGGCCCTGCCGGTCGCCTGGACCTCGCTGACCATGAGCCCGCACTGCGCCGACGAGGAGAAGTACGGCGTCGTGGACGACGTGGTGGCCGAGTACACGGCCCTGCGCGACGCGGGCGGGACCATCCTGGGCCGCAGGATCGTGGACCTGGTGACGGTGAACGGCGTGCGCGCGGCGCTGGAGGACGGCTCGTGGGTGCTGGTGCGCGCCTCGTCCAACAAGCCCGAGATCGTGGTTGTGGTGGAGAGCACGCAGTCCGAGGACGACATGCGCGCCCTGTTCCGCGACGAGGTGAAGCCCCGCCTGGCCAAGCGGCCGCAGGTGGGCGCCTACAATCAGGAGATCTGAGCGGTCAGAGAGCGAGACGCGGGATCGCCACGAGGTGGCGGGCGTGTTGTTGCCGAGGTCTGCAATCGACCCCGTTGCGGACCTTGGCCCCAGATTCTCAAATCTGAACGTCATCGCCGGGCTTGTCCCGGCGATCCATGTTTCCGCCGCCGCTATGCTGTGCGGCGGGCCGCCCCCTGGCGGCCCGCACCCGCTGCCTCGCCGCCGAGGGATGGATCCCCGGGACGGGGCCCGGGGATGACGAGCAAGGAGAGAGGAAGAGGCGCGGACGTCGCCTCTCCACCCCTCGCCGAACCTTGAGCCCGATCAGATCGCGGGCTTCGCGTCCGTCTTCGGGAAGTCGTCGCCCTTGAACAGCAGGCCGTCGCCTTCGCGCTCGGCCAGAGCGTAGGCGAAGCAGTCGCCGAGGTTCAACGGGCCGCCGACGCCTTTGCCGAAGCGTGCGAAAGCCCCATAGGCGAGATGAGCGTCCAGCGCGCCGACCTCTGCGACCTGAACACCGAGGGCGGAGACGATGTTGAGCGCGCGGTTGGCGCCTGGTTCCTTGGCTTCCTTGTGGGCCCGAGCCAGGACTTCCCAGTAGTTGACGGGGGAAATCAGCGACGGGTTGGCCTCGAGGACGCGTCGGAATGCATCGGCTTCAGGCTCGTCAAGGAGGATCGCAAGCAGCGCCGAGGCATCGACCACGATCACTTGGGCACGATCACTTGGGAAGGCCATAGTCGTCGTAGAGGTCGTCGTCGGCGAGCGTCTCGCCCGTCTTCGGGAGCGCCCGAAACTCGGCGAGCAAACGGTCCACTTCGCGCCTGCGATCCTCTGGACTTCGGACACGCCTGGCGCGTTCCGCCACAAGCCGCGCCCCTTCCGCGACCACCTTCGTGATCGAAAGGCCCGTCAGCGCGGCGGCCTCGCGGACCTCCCGGACGGCGTCGTCATTCCTGATCTGGATCGGCTTTGTCATGACGGGATGCAATTTATCATGATCGCAGGTTCTTCACCATCGGCCCGCAAATTGCTGCACCGCGATACCGTTGTGCCGTTGCGGCGCGGGCGCCTGCGTGGTGAAAGGCGCTGCCTTCCAGGGAGTTCTTGAATGCGCGTGGCGATGATCGGGACGGGCTATGTGGGCCTCGTCAGCGGGGCCTGTTTCGCCGACTTCGGCCACACCGTGACCTGTATCGACAAGGACGCCTCCAAGATCGAGCAGCTCAAGGCCGGCGGCATCCCCATCTACGAGCCGGGGCTGGACCAGCTGGTGGCCAGCAACGTGAAGGCGGGCCGCCTGTTCTTCGACACCGACGCCACCCAGGCGATCCGCGAGGCCGACGCGGTGTTCATCGGCGTGGGCACCCCGTCGCGGCGGGGGGACGGCTACGCCGATCTCTCCTACGTCTACGCCGCGGCCGAGGAGATCGCGGGCCTGGTCCAGGGCTTTACCGTGGTGGTGACCAAGTCGACCGTGCCGGTCGGCACCGGCGACGAGATCGAGGCCATCTTCAAGCGCGTGCGGCCCGACGCCGACGTGGCCATCGTGTCGAACCCCGAGTTCCTGCGCGAGGGCGCGGCCATCGAGGACTTCAAGCGGCCCGACCGCGTGGTGGTGGGCACGACGGACGAGCGCGCCCAGGCGGTGATGCGCGAACTGTACCGCCCTCTGTACCTCAACGAGACCCCGATCCTGTTCACCAGCCGCCGCACCAGCGAACTGATCAAGTACGCCGCCAACGCCTTCCTGGCGCTGAAGATCACCTACATCAACGAGATGGCCGACCTCTGCGAGGCGGTGGGCGCCGATGTGCAGCAGGTGGCCAAGGGCATCGGCCTGGATGGCCGGATCGGCGGCAAGTTCCTGAACGCCGGCCCCGGCTATGGCGGCTCGTGCTTCCCGAAGGACACCATCGCCCTGGTGCGCACCGCGCGCGACGCCGGCTCGCCCGTGGAGCTGGTGGAGACCACCATCAAGGTCAACGACGAGCGCAAGCGCGCCATGGCCCGCAAGGTGGTCAAGGCGCTGGACGGGGACCTCAAGGGCAAGACGGTCGGCGTCCTGGGCCTGACCTTCAAGCCCAACACCGACGACATGCGCGACGCGCCGTCGCTGGCCATCGTGCCGTCGCTGCAGGACAAGGGCGCCCGGGTCCAGGCCTACGACCCCGAGGGCCACGAGGCGCGCGCGCTGCTGTCGGACGTCGACTTCAAGGACGATCCCTACGCGGTCGCCGAGGGGGCCGACGCCCTGGTGATCATCACCGAATGGGACCAGTTCCGCGCCCTGGACCTCGACCGCATCAAGCTCCTCATGAAGAAGCCGGTGCTCGTCGACCTGCGCAACATCTACAAACCCGCGGACATGCGCGCCCGCGGCTTCCAGTATCTCAGCGTCGGGCGGAGCTGAGCCTGCGCAGCAGCGCAGGCGGAGCCGACTGTCAGAAGCCCAGGCCGGGGGTGTGGAGAACGCGCTCCACGATGACCGCGGCGCCGGCCCAGAAGGCGGCTCCGAGAAGTCCCACGAAAGCCAGGCACGCGATCGAGCGGGCCGGCCGCTCGATATGCCGCGCAGCGCCACCAAGGGCGAGATCACGCCGCATGAAATCCTCCCAAGTTCCGTCGTGCTCACCCATGTCGAGCCGGGTGATTGTGTCCACGATGACACAAGGATTCAGGAATGGCTAGGGTTACGGGCGCCGGCGGCTCGGGGGAACGCGCGCTCCGGCGTCGCGGCATGGCGGGCCCCGAACCCCGGGGTCGCGGGGGCGGCAATACGGCTCTGCCGCGCGCGAGGAGGACGTCGGGAACGCCGGGGTCCGTGAGGGTCCGCCGCGAGGGTCCGCCTTCAGGCGGCGGCCTTCTTCACGGCGCCGGCGATCTCCTCGACCACCTGGCTCACGAGCTTCGCGTCGTCGCCCTCGGCCATGATGCGGATGAGGGGTTCGGTGCCGGACGCCCGGATGACGAGGCGGCCCGAGCCGTTCAGGCGCTGTTCGGCCTCGGCGACCACCTGCTTCACCACGTCGTTCTCCAACGGCTTGCCGCCTGAGAAGCGCACGTTCTCCAGCAGTTGCGGCACGGGTTCGAACTGCCGGGCCAGCGCGCTCATCGGCCGGTCGCCCTCCTTCAGGACGGCCAGCACCTGGAGCGCGCAGAGCAGGCCGTCCCCCGTGGTCGAGAAGTCGGACAGGATGATGTGGCCCGACTGCTCACCGCCCACGTTGTAGCCGGCCTCGCGCATGCGCATCATGACCGCCCGGTCGCCAACCGCCGTGCGCTCGAGCTTGAGCTGGCGGTCGGCCAGGAAGCGTTCGAGGCCGAGGTTGGAATAGACCGTGGCGACCACGCCGCCGCCCCGCAACCGCTGGCGGCGGGCCCATTCGCCGGCGATGATGGCCATGATCTGGTCGCCGTCGACGACCTGGCCCCTCTCGTCGCAGATCACCAGCCGGTCGGCATCGCCGTCCAGGGCGATGCCGATGTCGGCGCGATACTCCTTCACCGCCTTCTGCATGGCGGCGGGATGGGTGGAGCCGCACTCCTCGTTGATGTTGCTCCCGTTTGGCGCGACCCCGACGGGAATCACCTCCGCCCCCAGCTCGTAGAGGGCCGCAGGCGCCACCTTGTACGAGGCCCCGTTTGCGCAATCGATCACGATGCGCATGCCCGACAGGTTGAGCCGGCGCGGGAAGGTGGCCTTGGCGATCTCGATGTAGCGGGCCTGGGAATCGTCGATCCGCTGCACACGGCCCAGCGCCCCCGGCGCGGCCAGGTTCTGCTCCAGCCCCTCGTCCATGCGGGCTTCGATCGCCAGTTCCTGCTCGTCCGAGAGCTTGTAGCCATCCGGCCCGAACAGCTTGATGCCGTTGTCGGTGTAGGCGTTGTGCGACGCCGAGATCATGACGCCCAGGTCGGCGCGCAGGCTCCGGGTCATCATCGCCACGCCGGGGGTCGGCAGGGGGCCGAACAATCGCACATCCATGCCCACGCTGGTGAAGCCGGCGACCAGGGCGGGCTCGATCATGTAGCCGGAAAGCCGCGTGTCCTTGCCGATCACGACCAGGTGACGCCGGTCGTCCTTCGACATGAAGAGCTTGCCGGCGGCCATGCCGACCCTGAGGGCCACCTCGGCCGTCATGGGATGGCGGTTGGCTTCGCCGCGAATGCCGTCAGTGCCGAAGTAGGCGCGCTTGCTCATGGGATAATCTGCCGGAAATGCTCTGGAAACGAACCGAAACCCAGATTTAGTCCATGTGGCCTTTGCTAATGCTAAAGGCGCCGGTCACGGGGTGACCGCACCGGATTCGCCCTTACCATATAAGGAAGCCCAGGCCACATGTGCGGTATCATCGGCATCGTCGGCACGCATTCGGTGCAGGAACGGCTCATCGAGAGCCTGAAGCGGCTGGAGTACCGCGGATATGATTCGGCCGGCGTCGCCGGGATCATGGGCGACGATGTCGTCCGGCGGCGCGCCGCGGGCAAGATCAGGGCGCTCGAGGAGGTCCTGGCCGCTGATCCCCTCTCCGCCACGGTGGGTATCGGGCACACCCGCTGGGCCACCCACGGCGCCCCCACCGAACGAAACGCCCATCCTCACAGGGCCGGCCGGGTGACCCTGGTCCACAACGGCATCATCGAGAACTACGCTGAGATCCGAGAGCGCCTGGCGGCCGCCGGGCGGACGTTCGAGAGCGACACCGACACCGAGGTGATCGCCGCCCTGCTGGACCACGAACTGTCCACGGGCAAGGCGCCGCTGGAGGCGTTCACGGCCGCGCTGGACCAGCTTGTCGGCGCCTATGCGCTGGGCGTGCTGATCGCAGGAGAGGATGGCCTCGTCCTGGGCGCACGTCGCGGGAGCCCGCTGGTGGTGGGGTATGGCGACGGCGAGATGTTCATCGGCTCAGACGCCCTGGCCGTAGGTCCCTTCACGAACCGGGTGTCGTACCTGGACGAAGGCGACTACGTGGCCATCCGCCACGGCGAGGCCCGCATCTTCGACCAGTCCGGCGCGCCTGCGACGCGGCCCGTCCGAGTCGTGCCCGCCTCTGCGGCCCTGGTCGAAAAGGGCAACTATCGCCACTTCATGGAAAAGGAGATCCACGACCAGCCGGAGGGGTGCCAGCGTACCGTGGCCGCCTATGTGGACGCCACCACGGGCCGCACGGCCGTGCCGGGCGGGATCGACTTCGCCAGGCTGGAACGCATCCAGATCGTGGCCTGCGGCACCGCCTTCATCGCGGGCCTGTTGGGCAAGTACCTGATCGAGCAACTCGCCGACCTGCCCGTGGATGTCGAGATCGCTTCGGAGTTCCGCTACCGCCAGCCCGCCCTGCGCCCGGACTCGCTCGTGATCGCCGTGTCCCAGTCCGGCGAGACGGCCGACACCCTGGCGGCCCTGCGCTACTGCCAGGCCAAGGGCATGAAGAGCGCCGCCATCGTGAACGCCCAGGAATCCACCATGGCCCGCGAAGCCGACGTGGTCTGGCCCATCCACTGCGGCCCGGAGATCGGCGTGGCCTCGACCAAGGCCTTCACGGCCCAGGTCAGCGTGCTGACGGCGCTTGCGGTCGCCGCGGCCCGCGCCCGCGGCCGGATCGACGAAGCCGAGGAGCAGCGGATGGTCCGCCTTCTGCTGGAGGCCCCTCGCCTCATCGCCGAATCGATCGAGCTGGAGGATGCGGTCCGCGCCGTGGCCCAGGAGGTCGCGAAGGCGCGGGATGTCCTCTACCTGGGCCGCGGGCCGATGTACGCCCTGGCGCTGGAGGGCGCGCTGAAGCTGAAGGAACTGAGCTATATCCACGCCGAGGGCTATGCGGCGGGCGAGCTCAAGCACGGCCCCATCGCCCTGGTGGACGAGCAGACGCCCATCGTGATCCTGGCGCCTTTCGACAGCTACTTCGAGAAGTCGGCTTCCAACATGAACGAGGTGATGTCGCGCGGCGGACAGGTGGTGTTCATCACGGACTCCGAAGGCGAACGGCACGCGCCGAAGGGGGCCCGGGTGGTGGTGACCGCGCCGCGATGCGACCCGCTGATCGCGCCGCTGGTCTATTCGCCGCCGATCCAGCTGCTGGCCTATCACGTGGCCGTGCAGAAGGGCGCCGACGTGGATCAGCCGCGGAACCTGGCCAAGTCGGTGACCGTCGAATAGCGCAAAGGAAAACGGCCGCCCCGGGCGGGACGGCCGTTCCAGAATTCCGAGCCGGTCCGATCGTCCGGCTTACTTCGCAGGCTCGGTCGCCGGCGGGGCGGCCATCATCGAATCGGTCGCGGGAGCCGCATCCGCGGGCGCCGCGGCGTCGGCCGGCGGGGCTTCGACGGCCGGTTCGGCGGCGGCGTCGACAGGCGCGGCGTCGGCGGCCGGAGCCGCTTCTTCCTTCTGTTGGCAGGCGGCCAGGCCAAGGGCCATGACGCCGGCGGCGGTGATCGTGAGCACGCGAAGCTTCATGTACAGGCTCCCCTGGGGGTGAATCCCCCGACGGCGGGGACGTTACACAACTTCCCGTAATCTCAAAATCGTGATGGGCTGACGTACCGCAGAAGCGCGCGCTGCGGCGGCGGATCGCTTTAGGGGAGCGCCCAGGTGGCGTGCGGAGGACCCATGAACAGGCAGGTGAAGAAGGCGGTGCTGCCGGTGGCGGGCCTCGGCACACGCGTTCTGCCGGCTGGCAAGACCACCCCGAAGAACCTGCTGAACGTCGTCGACCGCCCCATCCTGAGCTACATCGTCGAGGAAGCCCGCGCGGCGGGAATCGAGCACCTGGTCTTCATCGTCGGCCGCGGCCAGGCCGCCATCGAGGACTATTTCGACGCCATCCCGGAGATCGAGCAGGCCCTGGCCGCCAAGGGCAAGGTCGACATCCTGGAAGACCTGCGCCGGGATCTGCCCGAGCCGGGACAGATGAGCTTCATCCGCCAGATGGCGCCGCTGGGCCTGGGTCACGCGGTCTGGTGCGCCCGCCACGTCATCGGCGACGAGCCTTTCGCGGTGATGCTGCCCGACATGCTGATGCAGGCCGACCCGCCCGCCCTGGTCCAGGCGGTGGAGGCCTACCAGAAGACCGGCGGCAACGTCGTCGTCGTCGAGCCGGCCCCGGAGGGCGAGGCGCACAAGTACGGGATCGTCGCCCTGGAAGGTCAGAACGGCCGCCTCAACCGCATGGTCGGCATGATCGAGAAGCCGCCGCCTGGGACCGAGCCGTCGAACCTGTTCATCTCGGGCCGCTACATCCTGCAGCCTGAGATCTTCGGGATTCTGGAGACGCAGGAACGCGGCGCGGGCGGGGAAATCCAGCTCACCGACGGCATGGTGAACCTCATGAAGACCCAGCCCTTCCACGCCCTGGAGTACGAGGGGACCACCTACGACTGCGGAGACAAGATCGGCCTCCTGCGCGCCAATGTGGCCTTCGCCCTGGCGCGACCCGACCTGGGCGACGCAGCCCGCAGGGCCATCGGGGAGCTGCTGTAGGGGCGAACAGGATGCGCCTCTTCCTCTTCGGTTACGGCTTTTCCGGTCGGGCGCTGGCCCTTCGGCTGGCCGCCCGGGGCTGGACCGCATGCGCCACCTACAGGGACGCCGAAGGCCGGAGCCGCATCGCCGCCGACGGGTTCGAGCCTCTGGACCTCGCCGACCGCAATGCGCTCACGGAGGCGCTCGGCCGCTCCAGGGCCCTGCTGATCACCGCGCCGCCGGGGCCGCAGGGATGCCCCGGACTCAACACGCTCGTCGGGCCGATGGCCGAGGCCGGGGCCTTTCCCGACTGGACCGGCTATCTCTCCACGACCGGGGTCTACGGCGACCGCAGGGGCGGCTGGGTCAGCGAGCGCAGCCGGCTGGCCGCCCAGTCGGTGGAAGCGGCCCGACGGGTCGGCGCCGAGCGCGACTGGCTCGAAGTGGGGCGCGGCATGGGCCTGACCGTGACCGCCTTTCGCCTCCCGGGCATCTACGGTCCCGGCCGCTCGGCCTTCGACCGGCTGCGGGCGGGCCAAGCGCGCCGGATCGCTGCGCCCGGCCAGGTGTTCTCGCGCATCCACGTGGACGACCTGGCCGCCGGCCTGGAGGCGTCGATCGCCCGGCCGCGCGCGGGAGCGGCCTACAACCTGTGCGACGACGAGCCCGCGCCCAACAGCGACGTGATCGCCCACGCCGCCGGACTGCTGGGCCTGGCGCCGCCGCCGGAGACGGCGCTGGCGGACGCGGGCCTCTCCCCGGCGGCCCTGCGCTTCTACGCCGAGAGCAAGCGCGTCTCGAACGCCCTGGCCAAGGCCGAGCTGGGCTGGCGGCCGGCCTATCCGACCTATCGCGAGGGCCTGGCGGCGATCCTGGCGGCCGAGCGCCGGCCCTAGGCCAGCTCATCCACCGCCGCGATCAGGCGGGCGATGTCCTGCGGCCGCGACAGGCGGTGGTCGCCGT
Organism: Phenylobacterium sp.; assembly: GCF_037189685.1. Taxonomy (GTDB): domain Bacteria; phylum Pseudomonadota; class Alphaproteobacteria; order Caulobacterales; family Caulobacteraceae; genus Phenylobacterium. Next base: position 52,952 of record NZ_JBBCIT010000024.1, read on the forward strand.
CCCTGACGAGGGTGAAGACCACGTCCTCGCCCTTCAGCGCCTGGGCCAGCTCCAGCGCGTGGCGCCACGGCACGTCGGGGTCCTGACCGCCCTGGAGCACGCGCACGGGAACCGCGATCGGAACGGGCTGGCCGTCCAGGATCGACCAGCGGGCGCCGTCCTCCAGCAGGGTGCGCCGGATCGGATAGGGGTCGCCATACTCGGAGGGGCGCATCCAGACACCTTCGGCCGCCAGCGCCGCACGACCCTCGGGCGGGATCTCCGGCGCCATCAGCTTCTCGGTGAAGTCCGGCGCCGGCGCGATCAGCACCATGCCCGTCACGCGCTCCGGCCGCGCCAGGGCGGCCAGGCAGGCCAGCCAGCCGCCCATGGAAGACCCCACCAGCACGACGTCACCCGTCGTCAGTTCGTCCACGACGGCCAGGGCGTCCTCGCGCCACCGGCTGATCGTGCCGTCCGCGAAGGCCCCCGAGGATTCGCCATGCCCCAGGTAGTCGAACCGCACATAGCCGCGGCCCGACGCCAGCGCCCAGTCGGCCAGGGCCTGGGCCTTGGTTCCCGTCATGTCCGACATGAACCCCCCCAGCCAGACCACCGTAGGCCCGGCGCCGTCCACGCGCTTCCAGGCCAGGCGCTCGCCGTCCGGCCGCGGGAGGTGTCCTTGCGTCTCCATGTCTACCGTTTCCGCGTCCCTCGCCGTCATGTCCAGGCCCCCGCCATGATGGATGCGGCCGCCCGACCGGAGCTTGCCGGCTAGTTCGCCGCCTTCCACGCGCCGTCGATCCGGGACACGCTGGCCCATTCGCCCGGTCCCAGCATGACGGCGGCCGTCTCGCGACGGATCACCACGCGGCGCGGCGATTTCAGGCGCCGGATCATCTCGGCCGCGAAGCGGGGCGCCTGCTTCATCATCTCCGGCGGGGCCTGGCGCAGGCCTTCCGCCGCCGAGGGCGTGGAGAGCGCCGCGACGGCGTCCAGGTCGCGGCGGCCCAGCGCCTCGGCGCGCGCCCGCAGCACCTTCACCGGCTCGGACGCGGCGGCGGCCGCGCCCTTCAGGTCGGCCTCGACGGGGTTGGTGAAGACCGGCGCGCTGAAGCCGAACGCCATGTCGTCGCTGACGGCGGGGCTGAGCTCGCCGACCACACGCGTGGCGCTCACCTCCAACCGGGACCAGAGCCCCTCGCTGCTCGAAAACGTCGTGTTCATCAGCGAATAGCCCGGCTCGGGAGCCGTCAGGACCGTCACGACCAGCGACTCCCGGTCGGCGGGGTCGAAGCGCAGCAGGAGGCCCTTGAGCTCCCCCTTCGTCGCCATCGACCACACCGGCGGGAAGGCGAGGCCGCACAGGGCCGAGGGCGGGACCGGGCGGTCCGAGAGGAGGACGCGCAGGCTGTTCTCGCTGTCCTCGAAGCCCTCGGCGTTGTCCACGGCCAGGGCCAGGGCATGGCTGAAGCCGAACCCGTCCTCGCCGCCGTAGCGGCCGGTGGCGGTCCCGGCGTCGAGGGCGAAGGCGCGGCCCGCCGCCATCGCCGCGCCCAACGCCAGGAGGTCGCGCCGGCGCATCATGCGGCCCTCTGCGGCATGCCGGCCCTGGCGGCCGGGCGGGCGCGCATGACCTCGGCCCAGCGGGCGACGTGCGTCAGGTCGTCCGGCATTGCGAACTTGACCATCCGCCCGAAGTCGACGCCGATGTAGGCCACGATGTCGGCGATGGTCAGGCGGCCGGCGGCCAGCCACTCGCCCTCGGCCAGGCGGCGGTCCAGCACCTTCAGCGCCCGGCGGCAGGCGTCCAGGTTGTGCTCGCCGATCACCGGGACCTGCTGCTCCAGCCGGCCCATGGCGGGGTGGGTGTGGCGCACGCCCACCATCATCGGCGTGGCCACCATCATCTCGGCGCGGCGGGTCCACATCTCGATCACGGCCGTCTCCTCGGGCGTGCGGCCGAAGAGGTTGGGCTCGGGATAGCGGCTTTCGAGATAGCGGCAGATGGCCAGCGATTCCGTGACGCAGGTCCCGTCGTCCATCTCCAGCATCGGCACGTTCGGCAGGCCGGCCTTGGCGATGTAGTCCGGCGTCTTGTGCTGCCCCTCCATGAGGTCGAGCGTGACGACCTCGATGTCGCCGATCCCCTTCTCGGCCATGACCCAGCGCACCCGGCGGGGATTGGGCGCAAGCGGCGTGTCGTAGATCTTCATGCGGGTCTCCTCACCTCGGTGGAACCTAACGCCCCTGCCGGCCGGTGAGGCAAGCGTGCTGGACACAGACGGGCGTGGCGCCTACCACTCGCAAGGCAATGACAACCTGGAGGCGATCGACGTGGGGGTTCAGATCGGCTTGGCGGGGCGGATCGGAGGGCTCGTCCGCCGCGCGCTCCGCAGCCGGAGCTCGTCGGGCCAGCTCGACCTCAAGGCCTCGTACGTCGCCTTCGTCGACGACCTCAAGGCCCGACTTCCCAACGACCGGGCGATGGAACTGGCCATCGGCGACGGCTTCGACACTATCGGGCCGATCGAGGCCGGACTGATCGCGCACTACGGCCTGCCGCCGGACGACGGCTATCTGATAGATGTGGGCTGCGGCTCGGGCCGCCTCGCACAGCCGCTGGCCCGGACGCACAGGGGCCGCTACCTGGGGATCGACCTGGTGCCCGCGCTGGTGGAGCACGCCCGCAAGATCACGGAACGGCCCGACTGGAGCTTCAAGGTGATCGACCACATCGGCGTCCCCGAGAAGGACGGCCAGGCCGACATGGTCTGCTTCTTCTCGGTGCTCACCCACCTGCTGCATGAGCAGAGCTACTGGTATCTGGAGGAGGCGAAGCGGGTGCTGAAGCCCGGCGGAACGGTCGTCTTCTCGTTCCTGGAGTTCCACGAACCCGGGCACCTGCCGATCTTCCGCGCCACCCTGGAGGGCGCCAAGGCCAGGACCAAGGCGCCGCTTAACGTCTTCATCGAGCGCAACGCCATCCGGGTCTGGACCAGCGAACTGGGGATGGAAATGGTCGAACTGCGCGACGCGGGCGACGCCATCGTCCCGCAGGGCGCGCTGGGACAGTCGATCTGCGTGCTGCGCAAACCCGTCGGTTAGACCCCGAACAGGCTGGCCGGCAGCAGGCCCACGATCGAGGCCGTCAGGCAGGTGGCCAGGAAGCCCGCCAGCATCGCCTTCCACACCATGCCCACGATCTCGTTGCGCCGCTCGGGCACCAGGACCGAGTAGCCGGCGAGGTTGATCCCCACGGAGGCGATGTTGGCGAAACCGCATAGCGCATAGGTCATCAGCACACGGCTGCGCGGCGCCATGTCCTCGACCGGGATGCCGCCCATGGTGATGAAGGCGGTGAACTCGGTCAGCACCAGCTTCACGCCCAGCAGCGAACCGGCCTGGGGCGCGTCGTGCCACGGCACGCCGATGGCCCAGGCCAGCGGCGAGAAGAGGATTCCCAGCCCGCGCTCCACTGACAGCGGCGCGCCGCCCACCTCGCCGAAACTGCCGAGGATCATGTTGACCATGGCCGTCAGCGCCACGAAGACGATCAGGGTCGCCCCCACGTTCAGCATGATCTGGAGGCCATCCGTCGTGCCCTTGATGAGGGCGTCGATCGAGCTGTCGTACTTCTTGGCGGCCAGGGGATCGTAGGCCTGGGCCTGCTCCACCGCGTCGTCGCGGGGCACGATGATCCGGGCCAGCAGCACGCCGGCCGGAGCCGAGACGATGGAGGCCGTCAGAACGTGGGCGGCGGCGTTGGGCAGCACGTCGGCCAGGATGGTCGCGTAGGCCACCATGGTGGAGCCCGAGACGCAGGCCATGCCCACGGCGATCAGCATGAACAGTTCCGACCGCGACAGGCTGGGCAGATAGCTTCGGATGAAGATCGGCCCCTCCACCTGGCCCATGAAGACCGTGGCGGCCGTCGCCAGCGCCGGCGGGCCGCGCAGACCCATGGTGCGCTCGAAGACGACGCCGAACGCCTGGGTGATCCAGACCAGGATCTTCCAGTGCCAGAGCAACGCCGCCAGGGCGCAGACCACCAGGATCACCGGCAGCACCCGGAAGGCGAACACGAACATCGCGCCGGGATCGGTGAGTTCGTAGGGCTGGTTCGGCGTTCCGGCCAGGAAGCCGAAGACGAAGGCCACGCCCGCCTGGGTCGACCTGGCCAGCCCGTCGACCGCCACACCCACGCCGCCCAGGCCGGCCCTGAGCGCCGGCAGGCCGAACAGGGCCAGGACCAGCAGCGCCTGGACCAGCATGGCCCCGATGGCGAGCTTCCAGGGAAAGCGGCGGCGGTTCTCCGAAATCGCCCAGCATACCCCGAGCACCAGGGCCACCCCGACGAGGCTCTGGGCGTTTTCCGGTCCGAACATGCATCCCCCGATAGGCCGCCGGTCCGCAGCCTCAGACCGTCCAGTCCACGCCGAAAGCGCAGCGAGCGCAAGGGTGTCGCCTGCCCGCGGGCGCGTCTGCCTAAGTCGGCGGCGCGGCCGTTTCGCCATCGGCCCGGCCTGCCCGGACGGACGCCTCCGAGGCCAGGACGCCTGCCAGGACCAGGCTCAGGGCCAGGACGTGATAGGCATGGAACGGCTCGCTCAGGAGCACGACGGCCAGCAGGGCGCCGAAGACCGGCACCAGGTTGATGAAGAGGCCGGCGCGCGCGGCGCCGATCAGGCCGACCGCGCGCATGTAGAACACCTGCGCCAGGAAGGACGGGCCCAGGGCGACGAAAGCCAGGATCGCCCAGCCGGCCGGGGTGGGTCCGACGGACCGGCCCAGGCCGGCTTCGAGAGCCGCCAGCGGGATCGAGGTGACGAACGCCCCGGCCGCGAGCCCGGCGAAGAACCAGAGGCCGCCGCCCGGCGGCTGGCCGCGCAGGGCGAGGGTGTAGCCGGCGTAGAGGACGCACGCCGCGAGCATCAGGAGATCACCCGGATTGAACCGGAAGCGGAGAAGCTGGGCCGGGTCGCCGTGGGTCGCCACCAGCGCCACGCCGGCGAGGGTGACCACCAGCCCGAGGACCTGGCCTCGCCGGATGTCGGCGCCCTGGAACATCGCCGCCCCGGCGATGACGAAGATCGGGATGGCGCCCTGGAGAAGGGCGATGTTGACCGCGCTGGTCAGGTGTCCCGCCCCGTACATCAGCGCATTGAAGGCCGTGAAGCCCAGGGCGCCGAGGGCCAGGATCGACCGCCACCGCGCCCTCAGTTCCGCGCCGTGGCGCAGGACGGCGCGTCCCGCGAAGACGCCCAGGATGGCGAGGACAAGAGTCCACCGGCCGGCCGTGAGCAGCATGGGCGAAATCTCGCCCACCGCGGCGCGGCTCACCACCGCGTTGCCGCCCCAACTCAAGGTGGTGACGACGAGGAGCAGGTAGGCCTGGCCCGCAGCCCCGCGCAGGACGGCCGGCCCGCCTGAAGGCGGGGGGCGGTGATCGGGACTGGGCGGCGACGGTGCGATGAGCGGCCAGATACCGCGCCCCGCGCCGGACAGCCAGGGGCGGCTTCACCGGGCCGCCGCGCCGACCCCGTTCAGGCGGGGTCGGCGTCCTGGCCCGTATCCTGGGCCGCGGGCCTGACCGCGCGGCTGGACCGGCCGTCCAGACCCACCGGCACGTCGCCGGCGAGGGTGACTCGCCGCATCACCCGGCGCTGGTCGCCATAGTCGTCGACCGCGTAGTGCTGGGTGGCGCGATTGTCCCAGATGGCCACGTCGCCCTCGCGCCAGCGCCAGCGGACCGTGTTCTCCAGCCGGGTGACATGATCCTGGAGCAGCGCGAGCAGAGCCTGGCTGTCGCGTGTGGAAAGCCCAACGAACGACTTGACGAAATGGCCGAGCACCAGCGTGGGCTCGTCGGTCACGGGGTGGATGCGGACCACGGGATGCTCGGTCTCGAAGATGGTCGAGGCGAAGACCGAGCGGTGGCGCTCCAGACGGGCGGGGTCCACATCCGCCCGCGTGGCGGCGTAGTCATAGGCGTTGGTGTGGATGGCTCTGAGAGGGTCGACCAGCCGCTTGAGCGGCGCCGGCAGGCGCGCATAGGCCGCGGTGGCGTCGGCCCAGACCGTATCGCCCCCGCTCGCGGGGCTGGTCACCGCGCGCAGGATCGAGGCGGCCGGATAGTCGGGCACGAAGGTGACGTCGGTGTGCCAGGAGTTCGCCCGGCCGCCGTGGGCGCTGTCCAGTTCGAGCAGGTACGACGAGCCGTCGCGCACGGGCACGGTGGGGTGGGGCACGGGCCGGCCGAGACGGGCCGCGAAGGCCTCCTGGGACGCGTCGTCGAGATGATGCTGGTCGCGGAAGAACAGCACCTTGTGGCGATAGAGGGCGTCGAGGATCGCCGCGGTCTGGTCCTCGTTGAGGTCCGGCGTCAGGGTGAGGCCGCTCACTTCGGCGCCGATGCGCCCGCCCACGGGCGCAACCTCGAGCTTCGTCGTGTGGAAGAGATAGCCGTCGGCGCTCATGGCGCGTCTCCTGTGTCCGGGCGGCGGGTCGGAAGCGTCCTGGTTCGACGAAGATCGGCGCCCGCCAGGCCGCGCCCCTCGCCCTGCGACGCCGCGAGGCGGCATCGCCGGACTAAATTCCTATTGGTCTAGTAGATTTTTGATATCCAGAAATTCTGATCGCGGCGCCAGGGGTTGCGCGGCCCGCCTGCGCTCGCCCCCGGACCTGAAGGCTTGCGCCTGTCGGGAAGCGAATCCGCGCGGGGACCTCAGGCCACGGCGCGCAAGCGCTCGGGATCGCACACGGTGATGCGCCCGTAGGCCAGTTCGATCAGGCCGGCGCGCTCGAAGCCCCGGAGCGTCCTGTTCGCCGTCTGGCGTGAGACGCCGACCATGGCGGCGAGGTCTTCCTGGCGCACCTGGACCTGGGCGCGACCGGACGCGCGCGCCGCACCGGCCAGAACGCGGGCCAGGCGCACGGCGATCGGCTGCGCGATGGCCTGTCCCATGAAGGTCAGCGCCGAACGCTGCCGCGAACAGACGAGGCGCCCGAGGTCGCGGTAGATCAGGGGGTGTGCGGCGGCGACCTGTTCGAACGCGGCCAGCGGCACATGCAACAACTCGGCAGGGCGGACCACCACCGCGTCGTGCGGGCGCGGCCCGCCGTCCAGGACCGACAGTTCGCCGAACCACGCGCCGGGGGCCAGGATCATGGCCACCGACTCGATGCCCACCGCCGGATACGAGACCAGTCGGACTTCGCCGCCCACCACCGCCCAGAGACCGTCCGGCGGATCGCCCACGCCATAGACCCGCGCGCCGGTCGGGGCGCTGCTGGAACGGGCCCGGTCGAGCAGGGCCTGACGGCGGCCCGGCGCCAGGCTGGTGAACCAGGGGTCGGAGATCGTCATCGCGGCCGACATGGGAAGATCATCGGCGCCGACCCCCAATTGTCAAATCGGCGACAATCTTCAGGCGTCACCCGTGCCATGGTGCGAGGAACACACGCAGGAGTTCCGCATGCTGACCGCGCTGAAGACCGACGCCCCCTCGATCCGGGATCAGGTCTCGGAGGAGGAATGGGCCCTGCGCGTCGACCTGGCCGCCGCCTACCGCCTCGTGGCCCACTACCGCTGGGACGATCTGATCTTCACCCATCTCTCGGCCCGCGTGCCGGGCCCCGAGCACCACTTCCTGATCAATCCGTACACGCACATGTTCGACGAGATCACCGCGTCGTCGCTGGTGAAGATCGATGTGGACGGCAACCGGGTCATGGAGATGCGCCAGCCGGTGAACAAGGCCGGTTTCGTGATCCATTCCGCGATCCACATGGGCCGCGACGACGCCCATGCCGTGATGCACTTGCACACGCCGCACGGTCAGGCGGTGTCGGCCATGGCCGAAGGGCTGATGCCCCACACCCAGACGGCGATGATCGCGCGCCACGACGTCGCCTATCACGACTTCGAAGGCATCGCGACCGACCTGGACGAGCGCGAACGGCTGGTGGCGGACCTGGGGACCCGGAACGCCATGATCCTGCGCAACCACGGCACCCTGACCGTGGGCGAGACCGTGGCCCAGGCGTTCCTGCGCATGTACTATCTGGAGCGCGCCTGCGAAGCGCAGGTGATGATGCTGACCGCGGGCCGGGACGGCCTCTACAACCCGCCCCAGGGCGTCGCCGAGAAGGTCGAGACCCAGACGAACGGGCCGGGAATGAAGCGGCTGGCCGAAGGCCTGGCCTGGCCCGCCCTGCTTCGGAAGCTGGACCGGATGGACCCGAGCTTCCGCGACTGAGCCGGCGGCCGGCCGCCCCGGACTCGGGGCGCCTTCCGAAGGACCTCCCGGTCCCCCGATCAGGACGGGGGGAGGGCCGGCTCCGGCTGGGGCGCCGTCCGCCGGCGGGCGCGGGCGGCGACGGCGAGTACGATCGCCGACACCAGCGACGACAGGATCGAGCCGCCGATCACGCCCAGCTTGACCGCGACCTGCTCGGGTGAGTCCGCCGCGCCGGGAAACGCCAGCGCGCCGATGAACAGGCTCATGGTGAAGCCGACGCCGCACAGGATCGCGACGCCGTAGAGCTGGAGCCAGGTGGCGCCGGTGGGCCGCGCCCCGATGCGCAGGGCCGAGGCCAGCCAGGCGGCGCCGAGCACGCCGGCCTGCTTGCCGACAAAGAGGCCGAGCGCGATGGCCACGACCAGCGGCGAGAGCATCTGGCCGGGCGAGAGGCCGGCGAACGAGACCCCGGCCTTGGCGAAGGCGAACAGGGGCAGCACCAGGAAGGCGTTGTACGGATGCAGGTCGTGCATCGCGTCCCTGAGGGGGCTCTGCAGGGTCCCGCGCCTCGGCTCCACGGGGACGATGCCGGCGAAGGCGACAGCGGTCAGGGAGGTGCTGAGCCCGGCCTGGATGGTCAGCCACCATACGGCGGCGAAACCCAGGCTCCAGATCGGGGCCGTGAGCGGGACGCGGCGCCCGACGACGGCGATGACGGCCATCAACGCGCCGGCGGCGACCAGGGGCGGCCATGCCACCCCCTGGCTGAACAGGAGCGCGATCAGGACGATGGCGCCCAGGTCGTCGACGATGGCGAGCGTGAGCAGGAACACCCTCAGCGAGGGCGGCAGGCCCCGCCCGACCAGGGCGAAGATCGCGAGCGCGAAGGCGATGTCTGTGGCCAGGGGGATCGGCCAGCCCGCGTGCGGCGCGCCGATCAGCCCCGACAGGGCCAGATAGACCAGCGCCGGCCCGACCATCCCGCCCAGGGCGGCCAGGATCGGCGTGGCGAGGCGGCGGGGATCCCGCAGTTCGCCGCGGAGGATCTCGTATTTGATCTCCAGGCCGACGACGAGGAAGAACACGGCCATCAGGCCGTCCTTGATCCACTCCGAGACGGTCAGTTCGAGGCGGAGCGGCCCGATCTCCAGGGCATGCACGCCCTTCAGCCAGGCGAAGTAGTCCGCGCTCCAGGGCGCATTGGCGCAGACGAGGGCGGCCAGGGCGGCGAGGCCCAGGGCCAGACCCGAGGCGGTTTCGGTCTTCAGGAAATCGAGCGTGAACCTGCGGGTCACGAAAACCTCCGCGGAAACGGGATGAATTCGCGACGCCAGGTTATCGACGGGCGTCGGACCGGGTTCGCCTGCCTGATCGGACGGCGCCGGCCCGGCATGGAGGCGCGCCTCCAGCCTGATCTCTGCGCCGCAAAATACGGGCGGGACGGAAGGGGTTCAAGGCCGCGTGGTTTTTGGGACGGCAGGCGCCGCGCCGCTGAATCCTGGCCAAGAACCCACACGAAAACCACGAACGGGCGAGTCGCTCCCGAGCCTCCGCGCGAGCGGAGGCTCCGTCATGTCACCGCGGAAGACGCGGAAAGGCGCGGAAATCGCACCTTCGCCTTCC
>NZ_JBBCIT010000025.1:0-41974 GCF_037189685.1 Phenylobacterium sp.
GAGCGTGTTCGGAATGATGTGGCGCGCGAGCACGCCGCCGGACTTCACGCCGAGCGCCTCGGCCGCCTGCACATATTCCTGACGTTTGATCGAGAGCGTCTGGCCGCGCACGATGCGCGCCATGTCGAGCCATTCGGTGCAGCCGATGGCAATGAAGATAAGCACGAAACTTCGCCCGAAGAACACCACCAGCAGGATGACGAAGAAGATGAAGGGCAGCGAATAGAGGACGTCCACGACCCGCATCATCGCCTCGTCCACCTTGCCGCCGACGTAGCCCGCCACCGCGCCCCAGGCGACGCCGATGACAAGCGAGACCAGCGTCGCCACCAGGCCTATGGCCAGCGACACACGCAGTCCCGTCAGCAGCCGCACGAGCAGGTCGCGGCCCAGCGCATCCGTGCCCATGATCCGGCCCTCCGCCAGAGGCGGCAGCCAGACACCCGCCTTGTCGACCTGATCGTAGGCGTAGGGCGACAGCATCGGGCCGAAGACCGCCGCCACGACCAGGACGCCCAGCACCGCCAGGCTGGCGGTCGCCGCGCGATTGCGCAGCAGGCGCCGCAGCGCGTCGTCCCAGAGGCTGCGGCCGCGGATGGCGGAAAGCGGAACGGCGGCGTCGCTCATGACAGCCTCACCCGCGGATCCAGGGCCGCATACAGCAGGTCGGCGATCAGGTTCAGCACCAGGATCAGCGCCGCGTAGACGATAACCATGCCCATCACGACGGTGTAGTCGCGCTGGAGCGCGCTGATCACGAAGAACTTGCCGAGGCCCGGCAGGTTGAAGATCTTCTCCACCACCAGCGAACCCGTGATGAGGCCGGCGCAGGCCGGGCCCAGGTAGCTGACCAGCGGCAGGATCGCCGCGCGCAGGGCGTGCTTGCGTACGATCAGCCCCTCGGGCAGGCCCTTGGCGCGTGCGGTCCGGATGTAGTTGGCGTGGAGCACCTCGATCATCCCGGCCCGCGTGAGGCGCGAGATGATGGCGATCTGGGGCAGGGCCAGCACCGTCACCGGCAGCACCATGTTGGCGAGCGCCCCGTCGTTCCAGCCGGCGGTGGGCAGCCAGCCGAGCTTCGAAGCGATCCCCAGCACCAGGAGCGGCGCGGTGACGAAGGTCGGGATGCAGACCCCCAGGATGGCGACGCCCATCACCACGTTGTCGGCCGGGCCGTTCTGCCGCAACGCCGCGATCACGCCCAGACTGACGCCCATCACTGCGGCGATGGCGATGGCCGAAAGGCCCAGCTTCAGCGAGACGGGATAGTTCTCCTTCAGGATGTCGGCGACCGACTTGTCGCGGTACTTCAGCGACGGCCCCAGGTCGCCGCGGGCCACCCCGGCCAGGTAGTCCACGTACTGTTCGTGCAGCGGCTTGTTCATGCCGAACTGGGCCAGGACGTTGGCCTCGATCTCGGGCAGCAGCTTGCGGTCCATGTCGAACGGACTGCCCGGCGCAGCGCGCATCATGAAGAACGCCGCGGTGATCACCAGGAACAGGGTGGGGATCGCCACCAGGAGACGCCGGCCGATGAATCGCAGCATGGGCGCTTGGGGAAACCTTCCAGGGAGGACGGCCCGGGTGTTCAGGCCAGGGACAACGATGAGGTGGGCCGTTGCGAAACTTTCACCCACCCCCGATGATGTCAACGAAGGCTGCGCCCCAAAATCCGAGAGTTCCGATGCCTGACTTCCGACGCGTCACCGACGATTTCACCACGGCGCCCCAGATCGCCCTGGCCGACGTCGCCGAGGCGGCCCGGCTGGGCTACCGCACGATCATCAACAACCGCCCCGACGGCGAGGACCCCGCCCAGCCTGCCAGCGCCGAGGTCGAGGCCGCCGCCAGGGCCGCGGGGCTGGCCTACCACTACGTGCCCGTGCGCGGGGGGCCCACGCCCGAACAGGTGGCGCAGACCCAGGAGATCCTGGCCGCGGCCGAAGCGCCGGTGCTGGCCTTCTGCCGCTCGGGCACCCGCTCGATCGTCACCTGGTCCCTGGGCCAGGCCGCCTCGGGCGCGCGCAGCCGCGACGAACTGGTCGGCCTGGGCCGCGCCGCCGGCTACGACCTGTCGGGAGTTCTGGGCGGATGATCCCCTATGTCCGCGAGATCGACGTAGAATACGGCCGCTGTGATCAGGTCTCGCCGCTGATCCGCCGCGTGACGGCCGACAATCCGGGACCGTTCACCTTCAAGGGCACCGGCACCTACATCGTGGGCCAGGGCGAAGTGGCGGTCATCGACCCCGGCCCGGACGATCCGGCCCACCTCGAGGCGATCCTCGCGGCGACCGCCGGCGAGCGGATCACCCACATCGTCATCACCCACCACCATTCCGACCACTCCCCCCTGGCCGGCCCGCTGAAGGCGCGCACGGGGGCGACGATCTACGGCTGCGCCGTCGCGTCCCACGCCGAAGACGACGCCGACGGCGAGGTGAAGATGGAGGCGGGGCACGACCTCGGGTTCCGGCCTGACGTGAGCCTGTGCGGCGGGGGTTCGGTCGCGGGGCCGGGCTGGACACTGGAGGCCGTCCCCACGCCGGGACACACCTCGAACCACCTCTGCTTCGCGTTTCCCGAGGAAAACGCCTGTTTCTCGGGCGACCACATCATGGGCTGGTCGACCACCGTCATCACCCCGCCCGACGGCGATCTGTCGGACTATCTGGAGAGCCTGGAGGCGATCCGCGCGCGGAGCTTCGACGTGCTGTGGCCCACCCACGGGCCGCCCATCCGGGACGTGGACGCCTTCATCCGCGCCTATGCCGCGCACCGCCAGGAGCGGCTGGACCAGATCCTCACAGCGCTGGCCGCCGGGCCGGCCCGCATCCGGGAACTCGTCCCGCGCCTCTACGCCGACGTGGACCCGCGCCTGCATCCCGCCGCGGCCCGCTCCATGCTCGCCGGCATGCTGCACCTGGTCCGCCAGGGCCGCCTCGCCGCCGACGCCGCGCCGGAACCGGATACGACCTACCGCCTGGCCGGCTGAGCGCGCCCCCCAGCGCTCGAATTCTTTGCCACGAACCCACACGAAAAAGACGAACAGCGTGTGGAAGTCGCCGACGTCCGGTCCTGCGGGGCCGCGAAGCGGCGTCTTTCTAATTTCGAAGAACCACAGAAAACACGGAGGGACACGGAATCGCAGCTTCGGCTTCTGTGTTCTTCTGTGTTTTCCGTGGTTTCCATGACAGAGCCTCCGCTCACGGGAGGCTCTGGGGTGGCCCGCCCGTTCGGGCTTCTCGTGTGGGTTCGTGGCCGGAAATCCCGAGCCTCGCAGCCTTCGGAGGTGTCCGAGCGCAGGCTCAGACCACCGACCGCGCCGGCGGCGGGCCGGACAGGAGGGCCGCCACGCCTTCCAGGGCCGTGCGCAGGACCGCCTGCTTCGCCGGGCCGCCCAGCGAGATGCGCAGACCGTTGGGGTGATCCGGGCCGGCGGCGAAGGCGTCGGCGGTGACCAGGGCCAGACCCTTCTCCTGCGCCAGCCCGCGCAGGCGCGCCGGGTCACGCTCGGGGGGCAGGTCCAGCCAGACGTGGAGGCTCTCGACCGCGCCCCGCGCGGCTGGCAACACCTCGGCCGCCACCACGCGACGCGCACGCGCCTCACGGCGCACGCCGGCCAGCAGGGCCTCGGCCGTTCCCTCGCGAATCCAGGCGCTCACCACCGCCGTCATCAGGGGCGCCGGCATCTGGGCCAACGCGCGCAGGGCTTCGGCGGTGGCCGCCCCGGTCGGCCCTGGCGGCGGGACGAGGTAGGCCGTGCGCAGGCCCGGCGACAGGCATTTGGACAGCGTGGCGATATGGAAGGTGCGCTCGGGCGCGAGGTTCGCCAGCGCCGGCAGGGGCGCGTCGAACAGCCGGGCGTAGGGATCATCCTCCACGATCCAGATGCGGGCGGCGCGGGCGGCCTCGGCGATGGCGGCGCGCCGCCCGGCGTCCATCGTGGCGGCGGTGGGGTTGTTCGTGGTCGGCGTCACATAGACCGCAGCCGGCTTCTCGGCGGCGCAGACGCGGGCGAGGGCTTCCGGATCCAGGCCGCCGACGTCCGCCGGACAGACCAGAAGCCGAAGACCCAACTGCCGGACCGCCGAGATCACACCGGGGTAGACCAGCGGCTCGACCACCAGCGCCGACCCCGCCGGCGCCAGGGCCAGGACCGCCGCGAGGGCTGTCTGGGCGCCGGGCGCCACCAGCACCCGTTCCGGCGGGATCCCGCCCAGGACCGGCTCAAGCCAGGCCGCCCCGGCCACGCGCTGCCCCAGGCTGCCGCCACCGGGATGGTAGGCCATCAGGACGGCTGGGTCGGTCCGATCGAGGATCGACGCGGTCGTCTCCTTCAGCAGCCGGCTCAACGAAATCCCCTGGGGCGGCGGCGGCAGATTCATGCTCAGGTCCACGCGCCCCGCCTCGTCGGCCGCCGCAGCCGAGCGGACGAAGGTGCCCCGCCCCACCGCCCCTTCCAGCAGCCCGCGCGTGCGGGCGACGGAATAGGCGCGGGTGACGGTGGTCAGGTCCACGCCCAGCGCCTGGGCCACCACCCGCTGCGGCGGAAGCTGGTCGCCGGGCTGGAGTTCGCCCGCGCGCACCGCCGCCTCCAGCGCCGCGGCCATCCGCAGATAGATCGGCGCGCCGTCGCCCGCGATGCGGCCCAGCCAGCGCAACGAGGGATCGGCGCGATTCAAGGTTGCTGACTCCATTTGCAATACATACATTATATCAAGATTGTATGCATTCAATACACTCAATGTATGGAGCACGCCGGTGTCCACTCATGCGCCATTCGAAAGCCCATCCTCGCTGAGCGCCGGCCTCAGGTGCCGCTGTCCGCAGTGCGGCGAAGGTAAGCTGTTCGCCGGCTTTCTCAGGATCGCACCACGCTGCGCCCGCTGCGGTCTGGACTTCAGCTTCGCGGACCCGGCGGACGGTCCGGCCTTCTTCGTGATGAGCGGCGTCAGCATCGTGGTGACCGCCGTCTGGGCCTGGTGGGCCGTGGTCGCCCAGCCGCCCATCTGGCTCCAGTTCGCCACCGTCCTGCCGGCCCTGGTCGGTGGCTGCCTGTTCACGCTGCGCCCCGTGAAGGCCTGGCTCGTGGCCGAGCAATATCTCCACAAGGCCGAGGAGGCCCGATGGCAGAGCCTGGGCGCGCACGGGGACGGCGGCTTCACCTACGACCGCCGCGGCGTCTCGGACCGCCAGGCCACTCAGAGCGGCTTGTCCAGCACCTCGAAGTAGAGATCGTCCCGCGCCGGCGCGCCGAACCGCGCGTCGCCGTAAGGAAACGGCCTGCGCTCGCCCGTGGCGGCATAGCCACGACGGCCATACCAGGCGATGAGCTCGGTCCGCTGGCCGACGACCATCATCCGCATGCGCCGCGCGCCCCGGGCGACGACCCAGGCCTCGGCGGCCTCCAGGAGCCGTCGGCCGAACCCGCCGTCCTGCCGTTCAGGCCGCACCGTCAGCATGGAGAGGCTCCAGACGCCGTCATCCCCGGCGTCCAGCCTCACATGCCCGACCGGCGCGCCACCCCGCTCACGCGCCAGCAGCAGTATGGCGCCCGGACGCGACAGGTCTTCACGCAGCAGCCCTTCGTCGATCCGCTGGCCGCCCACGATGGTCTCGACCTTCCACGCCGTCTGCCCCTCGGCCGTCCGATAGGCGCGATTGGTGACCGCGACCACGTCGGGCCAGTCGGTCTCGGTCGCCGGGCTCAGGTCCAGCGGTCCGGGCCCGGTATCTCGCGAGCCGGACGTCAGGCCGTCGCCTTCTCGCGGGCCGTCGGCAGGACGTAGTCCTTCATCCGCTCCCGGATCAGCTTCTTGTCGATCTTGCCCGTCGCGCCCAGGGGGATGTCGTCCACGAAGACCACGTCGTCAGGCATCCACCACTTCGCGATCTTGCCTTCGAGGAACGACAGGAACTCCGCGCCCTCGGCCTCGACCCCGTCGCGCAGCTTGACCAGAAGCACAGGACGCTCGTCCCACTTGGGATGAAGGGCGCCGATCACCGCCGCATTGGCCGCCTTGGGGTGGCCCATCGCGATGTTCTCGATCTCGATGGAGCTGATCCACTCGCCGCCCGACTTGATGACGTCCTTGGCGCGGTCGGTGATCTGCATGAAGCCCTGGTCGTCGATCGTCGCCACGTCGCCGGTGTCGAAGAAGCCCTCTTCGTCCAGGATCTCGCCGCCGTCGCCCTTGAAGTACTCGCCCACGATGAAGGGGCCCTTCACCTTCAGCCGACCGAAGGTGACCCCATCGTGCGGCAGGCGGTTCCCCGCGTCGTCGGTGAGCTTCATCTCCACGCCCACCGGGGGACGTCCCTGCTTGAGCTTGGACCTGAGCTGGCCCTCGGAATCCAGGGCGGCGACGCCGGCGGTCGGGGCGGCGATGGTCCCCAGCGGCGACATCTCGGTCATGCCCCAGGCATGGGTCACGTCCACGCCGTACTCGTCGCGGAAACCGCGCACGATGGCCTCGGGCACGGCCGAGCCGCCGATCACGACGCGCTTGAGGGTGGAGAGCTGTCCCTTGGTCTCGCGGAGGTGGGCCAGCAGCATCTGCCATACGGTGGGCACCGCCGCCGAGAAGGTCACGCCCTCGCTCTCCAGCAGTTCATGGACCGAGGCGCCGTCCAGCTTCTGGCCCGGCATCACCACCTTCGACCCGGCCGCCGGACACGAGAGCGCCAGGCCCCAGGCGTTGGCGTGGAACATCGGCACCACCGGCAGCACGACATCCGTGGCCGCCAGGCCCATGACGTCGCGGCCCATGGTGATGACCGTGTGCAGGAAGTTCGAGCGGTGGGTGTAGAGGACGCCCTTGGGATTGCCCGTCGTGCCGGACGTGTAGCAGAGGCCCGCTGGCGTATTCTCGTCGAAGTCGCCCCAGACGCAGTCGGCCGACGCCTGCTCCAGCAGGGTCTCGTAGCAGAGCGCGCCGGGCAGATCGCAGCCCTTCATGCCGTCGGCGTCGGTCATGACGACGATCTGCTTCACCGTCGGAATCTTGCCGGCCAAGCCCTTCAGGATCGGCACGAAGGTCAGATCGGTGAAGATGATCCGGTCTTCGGCGTGGTTGATGATGTAGGCGAGCTGGTCGGCGAACAGACGCGGGTTCAGGGTGTGGCACACCGCGCCAATGCCCATGATGCCGTACCACGCCTCGATGTGGCGGCCGGTGTTCCAGGCCAGGGTGGCGACGCGGTCGCCCGGCTGGACGCCCAGGCCCTTCAGGACGTTGGAGAGCCGCTTGGCCCGGTCGTGGATCTGCGCATAGGTCGTGCGCACGATCGGGCCCTCGACCGAACGGGTCACCACCTCGCGGTCGGGATGCCAGGCCTTGGCATGGTCAAGAATCTTGTCGACCGTCAGCGGCCAGTTCTGCATTGCGCCCAGCATCGGCGTCCGCCTCCCAAGGTTATCGGTTGTCACTTGTCCGGCAGGATTAGAGACGCAGGCCCGTTTCCGCAACGGGAACAGGCGTTTGAGCGGCTTCAGCCGGCCAGCCACGCCCGCGACGACGCCTCGGTGGGCGCCTGGGCGTCCACGACGGGCCACGGGCGCGCGTCCCCCATGCGGGCCACCTGGTCGCGCAGCACCGCGATAGTGGCGTCCGACGCGTCGCCGGTCCGGGCGGCCACCCGGCCCTCCAGGACCTCCGGCGGCGCGTGCAGCCAGGCGGCGCGGAAGGGAACCCCGCAGTCCGCGGCCAGCGCCTCGGCGCGCGCCCGCACCGCCGGATCGAGGAACGTCGCATCCAGCACCACCGCCCGGCCCGCCCGCAGCAGGTCGCCCGCCGCCGCGAAAAGGGCGTCGTAGGCCCGCGCCTGGGCGTCGGGGGTATAGGTCGCGCGCGGCAGGGGGTCGGTGGGGCCCACGCCGGCCAGGCGCTTGCGCACCTCGTCGGTCCGGAGCACCACCGCCCCGGGCGAGGCGCCCAGGCCCGGCGCAACGGCGCGGGCGAAGGTCGACTTGCCCGAGCCCGACAACCCGCCCACCGCCGCCAGCACGGGCGGCGGCGGCGACAGGTGGGCGATCCCCGCCTCCACATAGGCCCGGCCCAGAGCCGGATCGCCGGAATGGGCCGACACGTGCGCCCGCACGCCGGCCCGCACCGACAGCATCAGCGGCAGCGCCGCCAGCCCCGCCCAGTGCTCAATCGGGAAATCGCGCGCCGCCTGGTCCAGATAGGCCGAGAGCGTCCGGACCGCCGCGTCGCGTCGCCCGCGGAAGTCCAGGTCCATCAGAAGGAACGCCAAGTCGTACAGCACATCCACGTCCGAAAGGATGTCGCTGAACTCGATGCAGTCGAACAGGACCGGCCGCCCGTCCTCCAGCAGGATGTTGCCCAAGTGCAGGTCGCCGTGGCAGCGGCGCGAGAAACCCGCCGCCGCCCGATGCGCCAGCAGCGCCGCCTGCCGCTCCAGCTCGGCTTCGGTCAGCTCGATCAGCGTCTCCACACGGGCCGGGTCCAGGCCCTCGCAGGTCTCGCGCAGGAGCCGGGCGTTCGACCCCACGGTGAACGACATCGCGGTGAGTCCGCCCGCCGGCCGCAACGGCGCCCCGACATGGACATCGGCGATCGTGCGTCCCAACGCCTCCGCCAGGTCGCCGGTCACCGCCTCGGGCTTGGCGGCCAGCACCTGGGTCTCGTCGAAGCGGCGCATCTCCAGCACGGGTTCGACGCCCGCCCCGGCTCCATCCAGCGCCAGGGCGCCGTCCGCCTCGCGCGTGATCCGCCGCACCGCACGGTAGATGTCGGGCGCGGTCGCGCGGTTGAACTCCAGTTCGCGGTCCAGCGCCCATCGCCGCCGCTCGGCGGTGGAAAAGTCGGCATAGCCCAGGTCGGCGTGCCGCTTCATCTTCCAGGCGCGCTCGCGCCCCAGGAAGACATGGGCGCACGCGGTGTCGATCCGCCGCTCGCTCATGCCCGCCAGGAACGCCATGACCTCGGCTTCCAGGCCCTCGGGTTCGCCCCACGCCTTGCTCAAGGGACGCGGGCCGCGCTCAAGGGAACAGCCGGCGTGTCGTCCAGCCTGCGCCGGACGTCTCGAACAGCAGACGCTCGTGCAGGCGGAACGGCCGGTCGCGCCAGAACTCGATCGACCGGGCTTCGACCCGGAATCCCGACCAGTGCGGCGGGCGGGCGACCTTGCCCAGGCCAAAGCGCAGGCCGACCTCGGCGATCTTCCTCTCGAGCGCCAACCGGTCGGGCAGCGTACGCGACTGCGCGCTGGCCCAGGCCCCGATCTGGGCCGGCCGGGCCCGGGTGGCGAAGTAGGCGTCGGCCTCGGCGTCGGTCGTGGGCGTCACCGGCCCGCGGATGCGCACCTGGCGACGCAGGGATTTCCAGTGGAACAGCAGCGCGGCCCTGGGATTGGCGGCCAGTTCCCGGCCCTTCGCGCTCTCCAGGTTGGTGTAGAAGACGAAGCCGCCGGCATCGACGCCCTTCAGCAGGACCATCCTCACGTCGGGCAGGCCGTCGGCGTCCACGGTGGAGAGCGCCATCGCATTGGCGTCGTTCGGTTCGCGCTGCAACGCCTCGGCGAACCAGGCGTCGAACAGGGCGAAGGGATCGTCCTCGGAGAGCAGCGGCGGCGGCTCGGCAGCCGCCACCTGGCGCACATAGTCGTCCTCGCTGGGCGAAGCCGGGATCGCGGTGTTGCGGGCGTCGTCGTCGGTCACGGGCCGTCCCTATAGTCCTGCCGCGGCCGGGTGGCGAGCGGCCACGGCGTTTAACGGAGTATTGACGTCGTTTACCCTAATTTCGCGGCTCATGAGTCTGGCCGCCGCCGAGATGAGCCTGAAAGACGCCCGCGAGGTGCTGGGCGTCAGTTCCGCGTCGACCCCCACCGAGATCCGCCAAGCCTATCGCGAGGCCGTCAAGCGGGCCCACCCGGACGCCGGCGGCGACGAACGCGCGTTCCGCCAGATCGTCGCGGCCTACCGCCGGCTGCAGGATCCGCTGGGCGACCGCATGATCCAGGCGCCCCGGCGCCCGCGCGCCACGCCGATCCCCGACCTGGAGATTTCGCCGCTGATCGCGCTGGAGGGCGGCGAGGCGGACCACCGCCTCCCAGATGGCCGCCTCATCCGCATCACCCTGCCGGCCGGGCTGCGTTCGGGAGACAAGGTCCGCGCCGCCGGCGCGGCGCTGAGCGTCTACATCCGCGCCCAGGACGGCGTGATCGTACGCGGTGACGACCTGTGGCTGACGGCCAGGGTCCCGCCCGCCGTGCTGAAGAAAGGCGGCCGCATCGCGGTGGAGACGCCGATCGGCCGGCGCAGCGTCTGGATCGACCGCAAGGCGGCCGAGCGCGGCCTGGTGCGGGTGGAAGGCGAGGGCCTCCCGGCCCGGGGGCGTCGCGCCAGGGGCCACCTCTTCATTCGCCTCAGCGCCGAGATCGGCGCGACCGACAGCGCCGCCCTGGCGCTCCTGCGCCGCTTCGCCGCCGCCTGGGCCGCCTAGGAACCTGGGCCGCCTAGGAACCGGTCCGCAGGCGAGCCGGAAGCCCCAGTTCCGCGATCCCCAGCCCGCGCTCGCCCTGAACGGCGTAGACCATGTAGACGCGACCATCCTCCTCGTAGATCGCGGGGTCCCGAAGCTGGTTGGCGGGGAGGTTGATGGCGCTGCGATAGGACGGAATCAGGGGCAGGCCCGCGCCTTCCCACGGGCGCTCGGGCCGCAGCACCTCGACGGGCGGCCCCGCCTTCCAGGTCACCCAATCGCCAGAGATGTCGATGTCCGAGACATGGATTCGCTCAGGCGCATCCCCCACGCGCGTCCAGAAGACATGAAGGACGTCGCCGCGCTTCAGCAGCGCGCTGTGGCGCTGGTCGATCCCGAACAGCCGCGGTCCGGCCTCGAACGGCGCAAACCCGTCGGGCGAGCGGAGGAAGACCCCCGGCATGGCCATCGCGTACACTTGGCCGGCGTGGGGGAAGACCCGCATGTAGGCGGGCCCCAGGGTCTGGCCAACCGGCCGGAACGAGACACCGTCCGCCGAGACCGCCACCCGGGTGCGCTGCTGCCCGAAGGCCGAGAGCCCGTGGTAGTACATGACGATCCGCCGCCGTTCGTGGTCCACATGGACGTCCGGAGACGCGATGTGCGGCAGGGTGGCGTCATCCAGGGGCGAAGGGATTCCCGGCGTTCCTGGCGGCGCCCGGTTGGGGCCGCCGCCCTGGGCCAGTTTCGCCTCGGCCTCGGGCGAACCGGACTGGCGGATCGTCGGAAAGCCGGATTGCGCGAGGTGCAGCGAGCCGGGCGCATGCACCGTCCACGGACCTTCCAGCCGGTCGGCGTAGGCGAGGCGGATATAGTCGCCCTTGTGATCGGCGAAATAGAGATGGTAGCGACCCAACCGGCCGGGCAGCCAGTCGGGCGTCCGGATCAGCGACGGTCCTTCGATATTGTCGCCCATACGGTCGTCCATGCCGGGGGCGATGATCGGACGGTCGACGAGACGGCGTACGCGCCACCGCCCCTGGCTCGCATCCGCCAGGGCCACGCCTGCGGCCATACCCAGTCCTCCCAGACCAGCCAATCCTCCCAGGCCAGCCAGGCCTCCCAGACCAACCACGCGGGAGAGCGCGTCCCGGCGGCTCGGCCTCGTCGATGCGCCTCCCATCATGGCGGCCAGCAGACCCGAGGCGCCCTCCGGACGCAAGCCCGCCCAGATCGCAGCGGCCATAGCCACGGCTCATGGCGCGACGGCCAGCCGTGAGGCATTTCGCGTGGGACCGCCCCGGCGCCGCACGCAACGGATGGCCCCACCCGCCGCATGCGATACATTGAGGCATGTCCGAATCCGCCCCGCCGCCGCCCGCCGACGCGGAGGCCCGGATCCCGCTCTTCGCGGATCCGCTGGCCGGATGGGTCAACCACGATATTCTGCTCGACAAGGACGCTCGCCGGCGGCTCGGGGCCGCACATCCGCAGGCGTTGCGGGTGCTGGACTGGCCCGAGCTTCGGGCGCTCTTCAACAAGCATGAAGCGCCCGCCAACCATCACGCCCGGCGGGACCGGCGGCTGGCGCTGGCCTCGGTTCTGGTGGGCGTGGCGGCCCTGGTGACGGCCGCCTTCGCGCCGCTCTCCGACGTGGGAGCCGGAACGGCCTGGCCCGTGGTTCCGGGCGCCTTGGCCGTGCTCCTGGCGCTGGCGGCAGGGGTCCTGGCGATCGGGCAGGTACTGGCCGCACGGTCCAACGCCGGGTGGCTGGGCAGCCGCTATTGGACCGAACGCGCCCGCGGCCTCTATTTCCAGGTGCTGGTCAACAACCTCGACCTGGCGGCCCGCGCCATGACCGACGACGCTGCGCTGGGCGCCTGGAAGCGCACGCGCGCCCAGGCGCTGGACGCCCTGCCGCCCGCCGGCGACCTGGCCGGCCGGGTGCGCGACATGACCCGCGATGTCGCCGACGACGAGGTGTGGATCGTGCCGGCGTGGCGGGCCGCCCCGCCTGCGCCGGAGCCCAGCCCGCACCTCGACCTTCTGCTCTCCTGCCTGCGCGCCCAGCGCATGGATGTCCAGATCGACTACAGCCGCCGCAAGCTGGGCGACTCGCTGGCCACGCCCCGTCGGCAGGCCGACGCGGCCCGGCGCGCAGCGGGCGCGCTGACGGTCGCGGCCGTCACCGCCGCGGGCCTCGCGGGCCTGCTGCTGACCGTGGGCTTCACGCCTCACGCCCTGGGGGTCCGGGCGGTGGTGGCCGTCGCGGCCGCAGCTGCGGCCCTGGCCCTCGGCCTGCGCGCCGTCAACGACAGCCTGTTCCCAGCCTCCGACCTCGTCCGGTACGCTTGGTACAATGCGGCGGCCGTCCAGGCGCGGGCCCAGTTCGACAGCGGCGACCTCGAGGCGCGCATCGACGCCCTGCGCGCGATGGAGGGCCACGCCTACCGCGACCTGCGTGGCTTCATCGCCAGCCATACAAGGCCGCGCTGACCTCAGGAACGGCCCGAAAGTCGGGCCATCAGCCCGGCCGCTTCCCGCGGATGGCGCAGCCGGAACGTCTCCATCCCGGCGATGTCCGGCGAGGCGAACAGAGCTTCGTACTGCGCCCTGCGTCGATCGTAGGTGTCCCAAGCCCAGCGGATGGGGTGTCCCTTGTCGAGCCAGCGGGCGAAGGTCTCGCGGTTGCCCGTGCCGGGCCAGAGTTCGTCGCCCGACAGGGCGCGGGCGAACGATCGGCGGATCACGCGCGACATCACCACCGACCGCGAATAGTCCAGCCAGACCAGATGGGTCACCCGCGCCAGCAGGCTGGGCCGGCGGACATAGTTGCCGCAGCTCACCCAGGCCTCGGCCGCCATGGCCGCCTCGCAGCGGCAGAGGAATTCCTCCGGATCGGTCTCGTGCAGGGCGACCCAGCCCGGCTGCCAGGTGACGGCGTCCAGGTCGATGTGCGGGACGCCCTGCGTGGCCGCCAGGGTCCTCGCGAAGGTGGTCTTGCCGCTTCCCGAACTGCCGATCACCGCCACACGCATGACGGCAGGATGTCAGGATTCGGCGTCGGGTCCGATTTCGGGGGGGAGTTCGCCCAGGACCTCGTCCGTGTGCTCGCCCAGTTTCGGCGGATGCCGCCGCAGGTTGGACGGGGTCTTCGAGAACCGTACGGGCGGCTTCATCAGCCGGTAGCGGCCCACGTCGGGATGCTCGAATTCCTGGAAGAAGCCAACGGCCCTCAGGTGCGGGTCGTCCGGCAGGTCGTCCAGGGCGTTGGTCTTCACCACCGGGATCGAGAGCGGCTTGAGGATGTCGAGCCACTCCTGGGTCGTCTTGGTGGCGGCGGCCTTCTCGATCAGGCCGTAGAGTTCCTGGATGTGCTTCGCGCGCGTGCCATAGTCGGCGAAGCGCGGATCGTTCTTCACCTGCTCGCCATAGCCGGCCGCGTCGAAGAACTGGTCCCACTGCTTGTCTGTGTAGGGCAGGAGCCCGATCCAGCCGTCCTTGGTGCGGAACGGCTTCCGGTTGGGGTTGATGACCCGCTGGTATCCCCACTGTCCCGTCGGGGGTTGGAAGGTGTTGTCGTAGAGATGCTCCACCAGCAGGAAGCTGGTGACGCACTCGAACATGGGAACCTCCACGAACTGGCCCTCGCCCGTTCGCGCGCGGTGCAGCAGCGCCGCCGTGATCGCCTGGGAGACGAACAGGCCCGAGACCTTGTCGGCCATCAGGGTGGGCAGGATGCGGGGCGTCGGGTTCCCGTCGGTGCGGCCCAGGATGTCGGCGCAGCCCGAGGCCGACTGGATCAGGTCGTCGTAGGCGGGCTCGCCCGCGTAGGGGCCGTCCGAGCCGTAGCCGGCGGCGTGGACGAAGACGATGTCGGGCTTGATCGCCGCCACGTCCTCGTACGACAGGCCCAGGCGCTTCATGCCCTCGTAGCGGATCGAGCTGGCGATCACGTCGCAGGACTTGATCAGCCGGCGCAGCGCCCGCTTGGCGCTGTCCGTCTTCATGTCGAGCAGAATCGAGCGCTTGTTGCGGTTGATCGTGAGGAAGATCGGCCCCATGCCGCGTGGCGCGCCCTCGGGCATATGGCCGGCCCAGCGCATGATGTCGCCGCCGTCGCCCCGGCCCGAGCCGGGGTCCTCCACCTTGATCACGTCGGCGCCCTGATCGGCCAGGATCTGGGTGCCATAGGCGCCGTTGACCACGCTGGTCAGGTCGAGGATGCGGATGCCGGCGAGCGGACCTGTGGGCTTTTCGGCGAGGGGGTGGGTGTTCATGCGGCTCCTCTACGGGATGGTCGGTACGTCAGGCCAGCCGATCGATCGCGGCGCGCAACTCGTCGACGATCAGGTCGCGCTTGGCCTCGAGGTCAGGCACGGCGCCGGCGACGCCCACGGCGAACGTCCGTCCGAACGGGCCGTTGGGCAGGGCGGCGCCCAGGATGCCCACGCCGGGTGAGATGGTGTTGCGGGAGAAGGCATAGCCGCGCGCGCGCACCTCATTGACGCGGCTCATCAGGTCCTCGCGCGTCTGACCGACATCGTCGCCCGAGGCGTTGATCCGTCGGCGCAAGCGTTCGATCTCGCCGTCACGCTTGGCCGAGAGCAGCACCAGCCCCAGGCCCGAGCGCGCCAGCGGCCGCAACGTGCCGGGCGGTACGCGGCGCAGCATCGGTTCGGCGGCGTGCAGGACATGGACGTACTGGGCGTGCAGGTCGCTCTGAACCGCGAGGATCACCGTCTGGTCCGTCTTGCGGCGCAGATCCTCCAACGTCCCCAGCAACGGACCATCGCCGAACAGGACGCCCGGCACCCAGTCGCCCAGTTTCGCCAGCCGCATGGTGGGGAAGTAGGTCCGCCGCTCGCGGTCGTAGTCGAGATAGCCCTGGATCACGAGCGACTTCATCAGGGCCGAGCCGCTGGAGGCCGGATAGCCCAGTTCGTCCAGCACCTCCTTCAGCGCCAGCGGTCGCCGCTGGCGGGCGAAAGCCTCAAGGATCTCCAGAGCCCGTTGCGCCGACTTGACCCCGCCGTCCGCCAGAATCCCCTCCTCGCACCGAGTTGACGCCTTTTATCCACATACATGGAAATTCGATCCACATATGGGCGTTTCATGCCGGAGCTAGTAACGGTTCGCCGCACGCTGTTCAATGGGTGAAAACAGAGGGAACGCCATGGAGTTCGAGCTGTCCGAAGAGCATCGTATGCTCAAGGATCTGGTGGTCCGGTTCGTCCGCGACGAACTCATGCCGCTGGAGACCGGCGTGATGGCGCGGGAGGCCGAGGGCGGCGGCCTCTACCTGGACGCCGAGGTGCAGGCCCGCCTGGACGCCAAGGCCCATGAACTGGGCCTGTTCGGCCTGGACGCTCCGGAGGACGTGGGCGGCTCGGACCTGCCGATGGTGGCTATGGTCGGGGTCGAGGAAGAGATCGGGCGCACGGTCACGCCCTATACGCTGCCGCCGGACAGCCCGAACCTGCGGATGCTCATGGCCACGGTGAACGAGCGCCAGCGGCAGGCCTATCTCGCGCCCTACGTGGCCGGCAAGACCGTCTCGGCCATCGGCATTTCCGAACCCGGCGCGGGATCGGACCCGGCGGCCATGACCACCCGGGCCGTCCGCGACGGCGACGACTGGATCATCAACGGCCGGAAGATCTGGATCAGCCGGGCCGCCGACGCCGACTTCACGATCCTGATGGCTGTGACCGACCCGGAGAAGGGCGCCCGCGGCGGGATGACCGCCTTCCTGGTCGACAAGGGGACGCCGGGCTTCAACGTGCTGCGCCGCATTCCGATGCTGGGGGGCCAGTACACCTACGAGGTGGCGCTGGAGGACTGCCGGGTCGAGGGCTGGAAGCTGCTGGGCCAGGAGGGCGCGGGCTTCGCGCCGATGCAGACGCGCCTGGGCACCCGGCGCATCCAGATGGCGGCCTGGTCGGTGGGCATGGCCCAACGGGCGGTCGACATGATGATCGAATACGCCCCGCAGCGGAAAACCTTCGGCGCGCCGCTGAGCGAGCGGCAGGCCATCCAGTTCTGGATCGCCGAGGCGGTGACCAAGATTCACGCTGCGCGCCTGATGACCTACGACTGCGCATGGAAGCTGGACAATGGCCGTGACGTGCGCTCCGAGATCAGCATGATCAAGTGGTTCGCGACCGAGATGGCCTATGAGACCGTCGACCGGGCGATGCAGGCCTTCGGCGCGATGGGCATGACCAAGGAGCTTCCGCTACAGCTGATGCAGGCGAAGCTCCGGACGATGCGGATCTATGACGGCCCCACCGAGGTCCATAAGTGGGTGGTGGCCAGGAACCTGTTGGGGACGAGACGATGAAGAGCGCTTACGGCGATCATGTGAAGGTCGCGATGGATGGCCATGTGGCGGTGGTGACCCTGGAGCGCCCACCGCACAATTTCGTCTCGGTCGATTTCATGCGCGACCTGGCCGACGCCTGCCATGCCGTCGACGAGAATCCGGAAGCCCGCGTCATCGTGCTCCAGTCCGAAGGCAAGAGCTTCTCGGCCGGCGCCGACTTCAGCTCGTCCACCGACTCCGTGGCCTCGGGCATGGGCGGCATCAACGACCTCTACGTGGAGGCCGTGCGGCTCTACTCGGTGGCCAAGCCCATCGTGGCGGCGGTCCAGGGCGCGGCCGTCGGCGCGGGCCTGGGCCTGGCGCTGGTGGCCGACTTCCGGATCGCCAGTCCCGAGGCGCGGTTCGCGGCCAATTTCGTCAAGCTGGGCTTCCACGCGGGCTTCGGCATCAGCCTGGCCCTGCCGCGGCTGATCGGCGAGCAGCGCGCCGCGCTGATGCTGCTCACCGGCCGGCGCGTGAAGGCCGAGGACGGCCTGCCCTGGGGTCTGGTGGACGAGGTCGTCCCGGCGGAAGAGTTGCGGGCCGCAGCCCTGAAGCTGGCGCGCGAGATCGCCGAGGCGGCGCCGCTTGCGGTGATCGAGACCCGCAAGACCCTTCGCGCCGGCCTCGCCGAGGCGATCAAGGCGCGCACCGACCTGGAACACACCAAGCAGGCGGCGCTCCGGGCGACCGAGGACTTCCAGGAGGGTGTCCGCTCGGTCGCCGAGCGGCGGCCCGGGAACTTCACGGGACGCTAGCGTGCGGGCCGCCCTTCTCGCCGCCGTGGCCCTGGCGGCGTCCGCCGCGCCGCCGGCGGGCGCGCAGGTGGGCGATACGGCCGTCATCCCGGATGACGGCCGGGCGACGGTGGCGGTGCGGACCCGGCCGGACCAGGCCGGGGACCTCTACCGCTTCCAGAGCGATACCGAGTTCGTCCAGACCGACGACCGGGGCGGCCAGACCCAGACCAACCGGCAGGTCTTCGACCTCGAGGTCCTGGACGTCGAGCCCGGCGGCGGCCTGCGCCTGCGCTACACCCTCCGCGAGGCGAAGGTCGAGGACAGCGGCGGCGCTTCGATGGAAGCCGCGCTGAAGGCGACGGTCGGCGAGAGCCTGGAGTTCCGCACCAGCCGCGAGGGCCGGCTGACCGCCCTCGACAACTGGCCGGCGTTCCGCGAGCGGATGCAGGCGCGGGTCGACGCCGCCCTGCCCGACCAGGATCCCGTGCGCGCGCTGGTGCGCGAGCGGCTGGGCCAGCCGGCGCTGACGGCCGCCGACGAGATGGTGCTGGGCGACGTGCGCCTGATGGCCGCGCTGGAGATCCGGGGCGCCGCGCCGCTGGGGATCACCGACCTGAACGCCGGTCGCCCCGGCGCCGGCCGCGCCACGCTGGAAGTGTCGGTTCCCCGGCCCGACTGCCGGGTGCGGGTGAAACGGGAAACCGGTCGTTCGGCCTCGGGCGTCAGCCGCGCCATCGTCTCCGAGGCCGAGGTCGCCGTGGTGGACGGCCGGGTGGTGACCCTGACCGAACGCCGCGTCACGCGGGCGCCGGGCGGCGCCCAGACCGAAACCATCCAGATCCGCCGCCTGAGCCCCGCGCCGGCCTGCTGATCTCCGGCCTGCTGATCTACAGCCGGTCCAGTTGCTCCAGTCGGCGGGCGGCGCCGACGATGGCGGGATAGGGGTGGACGACGAGGTGCGTCGGGATCGCCTTCACGTAGTCCGACAGCCGACCCTTGGCCTCGAAACGCGCACGGAAGGCGCCGCCGGCCAGGCGTTCGGCGATCCGCGGGCCGATGCCGCCGGCCACGAACACGCCACCACGGGCGCCGAAGGTGAGCGCGAGGTCACCCGCCGCCGAGCCCAGGATGCAGCAGAAGCGGTCGATCGCGGCGCTGGCCAGCGGATCGCCCACAAGGCCGTCCCGCGTCACGGCCGCCTCGTCGGGGAGCGACGCGGTTTCGCCCCGCATCTCGGCGAGGACGCCATACAGGTCGTACAGGCCCTGTCCGGATAGCAGGCGCTCGATCGACACGCGGCCATATTTCGCCGCCATCCGCTTCAGGATCTCGACCTCGACCTCGTCGGACGGCGCGAACCCCGCGTGGCCGCCTTCGGTGGCGATGGGGATGTCCCCGCGCTCGCCGCGCGCCAGCGCCGCCACGCCGAAGCCCGTGCCGGGGCCCAGGGCGACGATCGGACAGTCGTGCGCCCCCTTCGGCAGGTCGGGGCCCAACACCCGCAGGTCGGCGCCCTCCAGGCGCGGGCACGCCAGGGCCTGGGCCGCGAAATCGTTGATCAGCTCGACCGCCTCGAACTCGAACTGGGCGAGGAGATCGCCTTCAGAGACGGTCCAGTGGAGGTTCGTGAACTCGATCTCGCCATCCACCACCGGTCCGGCGACGGCCAGGACGGCGCAGGGCGGCCGCTTCTTGCCCGCCGTCGTGGCCACATAGTCGGCGATCACGTCGCCCAGGCTGGCGTAGTCCTTGTTGGCGAAAGTGCGTGGGGCGCGGATGCGGCCCTCGACGTCCACCAACGCTAGGCGGGCGTTGGTGCCGCCGATATCCCCCACCAGCCCCATCCACGGGTTTCGCATCAGGCGGCCTCGAAGAGGGCGCAGGCGCCGGTGTCGGCCGGGCCGGCGGCGCGGCGCATCCAACCGAACAGCTCGCGGCCGAAGCCGGCGGCCGCCCGCGGGCAGGCTGCGCGCTCGCGGCGCATCAGTTCGCGCGGGTCCACGTGGATGTCGAGTGTCCCCGCCTCGGCGTCCAGGCGGATGACGTCGCCGTCGCGGACGTAGGCGAGCGGACCCCCGACAGCGGCTTCGGGCGTCACATGGATCGCCGCCGGCACCTTGCCGCTGGCGCCCGACATGCGCCCGTCGGTGACGAGCGCCACCTTGAACCCCCTGTCCTGCAGCACGCCCAGCGGCGGCGTCAGGGAATGCAGTTCCGGCATGCCGTTGGCCTGCGGCCCCTGGAAGCGGACGACGGCGACGAAGTCCCGGTTCAGCTCTCCACGCCCGTAAGCCGCCAGCAGGGCCTCCTGGTCGTCGAACACCGCCGCCGGCGCCTCGACGATCCGGTGCTGCGGCTTCACGGCCGAGGTCTTGATGACGCCGCGGCCCAGCGGGCCGGTGAGCAGGCGCAGGCCGCCCTCGGCCTCGAAGGGGTCGTCGGCGGGCCGCAGGATGTCGAGGTCCAGGCTGGCCGCCGGTCCCTCGCGCCAGACCAGCCGCCCGTCGTCCAGGAACGGTTCCTGCCGGTAGCGGCTCAGTCCCTCGCCGGCCACGGTGCGGACGTCCTCGTGGACGAGGCCGGCCTCGAGCAGCGTGCGGGTGACGAAGGCCATGCCGCCGGCGGCGTGGAAGGCGTTCACGTCCTCGGTCCCGTTCGGATAGACCCGCGCGATCAGCGGCGTGACACGCGAGAGGTCGTCCATGTCCTCCCAGGTCATCTGGATACCGGCGGCGCGCGCCATGGCCAGGATGTGCAGGGTATGGTTGGTCGAGCCGCCGGTGGCCAGGAGGCCGGCCGTGGCGTTCACCAGGCTCTTCTCGTCGATCACGTCGTAGAAGGGCGTATAGGCGTTGGTCCCGCCGCGGATCTCCACCGCCCGGCGGGCGGCCGCGGCGGTCAGGGCGTCGCGCAGCGGCGTGTTGGGCGTGACGAAGGCCGCGCCCGGCAGGTGCAGGCCGGTCATCTCCATCATCATCTGGTTCGAGTTGGCCGTGCCATAGAAGGTGCAGGTGCCCGGCCCGTGGTAGCTCTTCATCTCGGAGTCGAGCAGTTCGTCGCGGGTGGCCTTGCCCTCGGCGTAGAGGGCGCGGACGCGGGCCTTCTCGGCGTTGGAGATCCCCGAGGTCATCGGCCCGCCCGGCACGAAGATCGCCGGCAGGTGGCCGAAGGCGGCCGCGCCCATGAAGAGGCCGGGCACGATCTTGTCGCAGATGCCCAGCATGAGGGTCGCGTCGAACGCGTCGTGGGTCAGCGCGATGGCCGTCGACATGGCGATCACGTCGCGGCTGAAGAGCGACAGCTCCATGCCGGGCCGGCCCTGGGTCACGCCATCGCACATGGCGGGCACGCCGCCCGCGTACTGGGCCGTGGCGCCGGCCTCGCGCGCCGCCCGACGGATCACGTCGGGGAACCGTTCATAGGGCTGATGGGCCGACAGCATGTCGTTGTAGGCCGAGACGATGGCCACGTTGGGCGCGCCGGGATCGCGCATCCGGGTCTTGTCGCCGTCGGGCGAGGCGGCGAAGGCGTGGGCCCAGTTGGCGCACGACAGCTTGGCGCGGCCCGGGCCGTCGTGGCGGGCCGCCTCCATGCGGGCGAGGTAGTCGGCGCGCGTGTCGTGGCTGCGCTCGACGATGCGCTGGGTGATCTCGGCCGTGACCGGATGAAGGGCAGGCATGGTCATGAGCCTCCGTCGGGGGTCCAGAGTATCCGCAGCCGGTCGCCCGCGCCGGCCGCCAGCCGGGCGACCGGAAGGTCCTTGGTCAGATCCTCGCCGGCCAGCGCGCGAACGACGACCTCGCGCTTAGCCTCGCCGGCGATCAAGAGGAAGAGCCGACGCGCCGACGCCAGCGGCGCCAGCGTGAGGGTGATCCGCGCCAGCGGCGGCTTGCCGAGGCCGGCGGGGACCGGCCGCACGAGGTCCGCCGTCGCCAGGGCGTCGGCCAGTCCCGGGTCGCCGGGGATCAGCGAGGCGACGTGGCCATCCTCGCCCATGCCCAGCATCACGGCGTCGAAGGGCAGGAGCGGCGCCAGGGCCTGCGGGTCGGGCGCGGGCCAGAGCGGCACGAAGGCGGCCTTCGCCGCGCGCCCCTTCAGCAGCCGCGCCCGGACCAGGCCGGCGTTGGAGGCGGGATCGCCCGCGCCCACGCATCGGTCGTCCGAGAGGGTCACCCCGACGCGGGACCAATCCAGCGCGGCGTCGCGGAGACGGTCGTAGACCGGCCCCGGCGAGCGGCCACCCGTCGCCACGAGGCTCGCACGTCCGCGCGACGCAAGGGCCTCCGACAGGGCGGCTTCGACGCCGCGCGCGGCCGACTCGGCCAGGGCGGCGCCGTCAGGACAGGTCTCGATCATGGACGCCTGCATAACGCGGCAGCCGCCCGGATGGCGCCCCTGCACGTTCGCAAAAGAACGAAGCTCCAGGCCGCCAGCGGGCCGGGGCGGTAACGTCCGCCTCACCCTTTCGCTGGAAATTGGGGGAGCCAGGGCGACGCTTCGGCGTTAGGACCCGAACGGGAAGACCCCTGGGGAGCCGGGCGCCTTGCGCGCCGCCTGAACGCATGACCGGATGGAGACCTGGGCCTTGCCTCAGACCCTCGACCTGTTCCCGATCGGCAACTGCGCGGCCAGCGCCCTGATCGACCCCATGGGGCGCTATGTCTGGGCCTGTGCGCCGCGCGTGGACGGCGATCCCTTCTTCTGCGGCCTTCTCGGAGGACGGGACGCCGAGGGCGAGGGCGCGCTGGGCGTCTGGGCCATCGAGGTCGAGGGCGCGGTCGAGACCCGGCAGGAATATCTGCGCAACACGCCGATCCTGCGCACCGAGATCCGCAACGCCGACGGCGCCGGGGTGGAGATCCTGGACTTCTGTCCCCGCTTCCGGCAGCGCGGCCGGCAGTATCGACCCCTGGCCTTCGTGCGCCAGGTGCGGCCGCTGGACGGCTCGCCGCGCATCCGCATCCGGCTTAGGCCGATGCGGAACTACGGCGAGCGGCTGTGCGAGCAGACGGCGGGCTCGAACCACATCCGCTATCTCGGCTCGCGCACCAACCTGCGCCTGACCACAGACGCGCCGGTCGGCCACATCCTGGACGAGCGGCCATTTCGGCTGGAGGAGACTCTCGGCTTCTTTCTCGGGCCGGACGAGGGCCTGGACGCCGAAGTCTCGGCCACCGTCGACCGGATGCTGCGCGAAACCACCCACTACTGGCGCGAATGGGTGCGAACCCTGAGCGTACCGCTGGAATGGCAGGCGGCGGTGATCCGCGCGGCGATCACCCTGAAGCTGTGCGCCCACGAGGAGACCGGCGCGATCGTGGCGGCGCTGACCACCTCGATCCCCGAACACGACACCGAGGCCGGGGCGGGCCGCAACTGGGACTACCGCTACTGCTGGCTGCGTGACGCCTACTATGTGGTCCAGGCCCTGAACCGGCTGGGCGCGGCCGACATGCTGGAGAACTACCTCGTCTACCTGCGCAACCTCGTCGACCTGGCCACGCGGGGCGAGATGAAGGCGGATGGGCGCCGCGCCCGGCAGGCCTCCATCCCCGGCCTGGAAGCCACGCGGAAGCCCAACGGCGCCTCGGACCACATCCAGCCGGTCTATGGGGTCGGGCTGGAGCCCATGCTGACGGAGTGGATCGCGCCGCACCTGCCCGGCTACCGCGACATCGGCCCGGTGCGGATCGGCAACCAGGCGCACGAGCACCTGCAGCACGACGTCTACGGCCAGATCGTGCTCTCGACGGTTCAGGCCTTCTTCGACGAGCGCCTGCTTCGGCCGGCCACCGCCGACGACTTCCACGCCCTGGAGCCCATCGGCGAGCGGGCCTTCGAGCTGCACGACAAGCCGGACGCCAGCCTCTGGGAGTTCCGCGGGCGCGAGGCGGTCCACACCTATTCGTCGGTCATGTGCTGGGCCGCCTGCGACCGGCTGGGCAATGCGGCGGCCAGGCTCGGGCTACCCGAACGCGCCGACTACTGGAACGCCCGCGCCGCCCAGGTCCGGGCCACGATCGAGGAGCGGGCCTGGAACGCCGAACTGGGCCGCTATGCCGCCACCTTCGACGGAGACCAGCTCGACGCGTCCCTGCTGCAGATGGTGGACGTGCGGTTCGCCGACCCCGAGAGCCCGCGGATGAAGGCCACGCTGGCGGCGGTGGAGGCCGGCCTGCGCCGCGGGCCCTACATGCTGCGCTACGCCATCCCGGACGACTTCGGCGCGCCCAAGACCGCCTTCAATTTCTGCACCTTCTGGCTGATCGAGGCTCTGCACCTCTCGGGCCGGACGGAGGAGGCGCGCGACCTGTTCGAGGAGATGCTGACCCGGCGAACCGCCGCCGGCCTGCTGCCCGAGGACATCTCGTTCGATGGCGAGGAACTGTGGGGCAACTATCCCCAGACCTATTCCCTGGTCGGCATCATCAACTGCGCGAACCTGCTCTCGAAAAGCTGGCAGTCGATCCGCTGACCGATCAGTCCGACCAGGCCTTGCCGAACCGCTCGATGAGGGCGAAGGCGCCCGACGGGCCCCAGCTCCCGGCGGCGTAGGGCCTGGGCTCCAGGCGGGCCTCGGCCCAGGCGTCGGCGACGCCGTCGACCCAGCGCCAGGCCTCCTCCACCTCGTCGCGCCGGACGAAGAGCGTGGCGTCGCCCTGGATCACGTCCAGCAGCAACCGCTCGTAGGCGATCCGCCGGCGGCCGCCCGCGCCCTCGTAGGTGCTGAGCAGCGACAGCGACAGCGGCAGCGACTGGAGCCGCATGCCGCCCGAGCTGAGGCCCGGGGCCTTGTTCATCAGGGTCAGGCTGATGTCCTCGTCCGGCTGCAGGTCGATGACCAGGCGATTCGGGGTCATGTCGTGGATCGAGGCCTGGCCGAAGATCGAGTGCGGCACGGGCTTGAACTGGATCGACACCGAGGTGCGCTTCTCGGGCATGCGCTTGCCGGTGCGCAGGAAGAAGGGCACGCCGGCCCAGCGCCAGTTGTCGATGTCGGCGCGCAGCGCGACGAAGGTCTCGGTGCCGCTCTTCTGGCCGCGCTCGGCCTCGTAGCCGTCCGCCGCCGCGCCGGCCACGACGCCAGGCGTGTACTGGCCCCGGACCGACTTGTCCGCGGCGTCGACGCGGGTGAACCGGCGCAGGCTGCGCAGCACCTTCACCTTCTCGTTCCGGACCGAGTCCGGCTCCATGTCGGCCGGCGGCTCCATCGCCACGAGGCACAGGAGCTGGAGCATGTGGTTCTGGAGCATGTCGCGCAGGGCGCCGTACTCGTCGTAGTAGGGCCAGCGCGCGCCCACGCCCTCGGTCTCGGCCACCGTGATCTGGACATGGTCGATAGTGAGATTGTTCCACAGCGGCTCGAAGAACGCGTTGGCGAACCTGAGGGCGATCAGGTTCTGGACCGTCTCCTTCCCCAGGTAGTGGTCGATGCGGAAGATCTGGTCCTCGTCGAAGATCGCGCCCAACGCGGCGTTGATGTGGCGCGAGGTCTCCAGGTCGCGGCCGATCGGCTTCTCGAGCACGATCCGGGTCCGGTCGGTGGCGAGCCCGGCGGCGGCCAGGGCCACGCAGATCTTCTCGAACAGGCTGGGCGATACGGCGAGGAAGAAGAAGGGCGCGGCGCATCCGTCCAGCGCCGGCCGCAGGAGGGCCGCGCCCTCGGCGGTGGTGGCGTCGGCGCCGACGTAGATGAGGCGAGCGGAGAACCGCGCCCAGACCTGAGGATCCAGGCCCTCGGGCCGGTCGGCGAGAATCTTCTCCGCCTGCTCCCGGAAGGCCTCGGTCGTCATCTCGGCGCGGGCCGTGGCCACGATGCGGAAGCCCTCGGGGAGGAAGCCGTCGGCGTCGAGGAAGTAGAGCGAGGGCAGCAGCATGCGCCGCGCCAGATCGCCCGTGGCCCCGAACAGCACGATGGCGTCGGCCTGATGCATGGTTCGCCCTTCCAGTTTCGGCGCGCGGAGACGACATGGCGCGCGCCGTGTGGTCAAGCCCGGAACACGGTGTCGGGATCGTCGCCGGGACCTGTGCGTTTCGTGATCCCGGACGGGACCGCTATGCTGCCGGACATGCTGATCGACACCTTGCCGAAGCCTGGGCCCCTGGCCCTGGGCGACACAGCCCTTTTCCTGGACCTCGACGGAACCATAGCCCCGATCGCCGACCGCCCCGGCGACGTCGGCCCCGATCCGCGGCGCACGCGCCTGCTGGAGCGGCTGGACGCGGGGCTGTGTGGACGCCTTGCCGTGGTCAGCGGGCGGACCCTGCCTGAGATCGACGCCATCCTGGAAGGTAAAGTCGCATGGGCCGCGGCCGTTCACGGCCTTGTACGACGCGGCGCCGGCCGGGCGGTGCTAGAGGTGCCCGCACACCCCGAGCTTCCGGCCGTCCGCGCTCGACTGCGGGCCTTCGCCGCGGGCGCCGACGGCCTGATCGTCGAGGAAAAGGGCGCCAGCGTGGCGCTGCACTACCGGCTGGCGCCGGCCTGCGCCGCCGAGGCGAGGCGGCTGGCCCGCGACCTCGCCGCCGAAACGGGACTGACCATTCAGGAGGGCGACATGGTGGCCGAACTGCGAACTCCAGGGCCGACCAAGGGCGACGCCGTCCGGGCCTTCATGGCGATGGGCGCCTTCGCGGGCGCCACGCCGGTCTTCGTGGGCGACGACGTGACCGACGAGCACGGCTTCGCCGAGGTTCGGCGCCTGGGCGGCTACGGCGTCCTGGTCGGCGCCCCGCGGGCGACCGCGGCCACGTTCGGGCTGCACGACGTGGACGAGGTCCTGGCCTGGCTGGAGGCCGCCCGTTGAGCCGCCTCATCGTCGTCTCGAACCGGGTGAACCCACCCGCCGGGAACGGCGAGGAGAGCGTCGGCGGCCTGGCCATGGCGCTGGCGGCCGCGCTGAAGGAATCGTCCGGCGTGTGGTTCGGGTGGAGCGGCCGCACCACCGACACCTTCACGGGGGACCTGAACGTCGAGACGGTCGGGGGCGTCACCGCCGCGACGGTGGATCTCGAGGAGGCCGACCTCGACGAATACTACAACGGCTTCGCCAACAAGACGCTGTGGCCGCTGTTCCACTATCGCAACGATCTGGCGGCCTTCGATCGCGCCTACCGGGACGGCTACACGCGGGTGAACCGCCGCTTCGCGCACACCCTGGCCCCGCTGATCCAGCCGGACGACGTGGTGTGGGTGCACGACTACCACCTGATCCCGCTGGCGCGGGAACTGCGGGCTCTGGGTGTGAAGAACCGGATCGGCTTCTTCCTGCACATCCCCTGGCCGGCCCACCAGGTGATGATCAACCTGCCGCAGCACCGCCAGCTCGTGCAGGCGATGTTCGACTACGACCTTGCCGGCTTCCAGACAGCCGAATACCAGCAGGCGTTCGAGGAGTATGTGCTGACCGAGGCGGGCGGCGAACAGCCCGAGCCGGACTGGCTGAAGGCGTTCGGCCGGACGCTGCAGGTGGGCGCGTTTCCGATCGGGATCGACGCCGCCGACTTCGCCCGGATGAAGGCGAGCGCGCGGGCGCGGCGCATGCGCGACCTGATGACCGCGACCACAGTGTTCCGACGCCTGATCGTCGGCGTCGACCGGCTGGACTATTCCAAGGGGCTGGAGGAACGGTTCCTGGGCTTCGAGCAGTTCCTGGCCGACAACCCCGACCTGCGCCGCCAGGTGCTGATGCTGCAGATCGCGCCGCCCAGCCGCGAGGCCGTGGAGGCCTATCAGGAGATCCGGGGCCGCCTGGACGCGCTGAGCGGCCGTATCAACGGCGAATACTCCGACGTGGACTGGACGCCCTTCCGCTATGTGAACAAGAACTACCGGCGCGACGAGCTGGCCGGCATCTACGCCGCGGCGCGGGTCGGGCTGGTGACGCCCCTGCGCGACGGCATGAACCTGGTGGCCAAGGAATTCGTCGCCGCCCAGGATCCCGACGATCCCGGCGTGCTGGTGCTGTCGCGCTTCGCGGGCGCGGTGGGACAGATGCCGGACGCCCTTCTGGTCAACCCCAACAGCCCCGAAGACGTCGCCGATGCGCTGAAGCGCGCGCTCACGATGGACCGGGCCGAGCGGGTCCGGCGGTGGGCCGCGCTCTTCGAGACCGTCCAGCGCGAGGATGTGGGCTGGTGGCGTGACGCGTTCGTGCGCAAACTGATGGGCCGTGACCCAGCCCACGCCCCCGCCCACGCCGTCTGACCGGCCGCCTCGCGAACCCGCCGCTCCGGCGTGGGTGATGGGCGTGCGGTTGACCAACCCCGACCGCCCGCTCTGGCCCGACGACGGAACGGGCGCGCCGATCACCAAGCTGGAGCTGGCCCGATATTTCGAGGCGGTAGGCGCATGGATGCTGCCGCATCTCGCCGGACGCCCCTGTTCCCTGGTGCGCGCGCCGGGCGGGATCGGAGGGCCGCGGTTCTTCCAGCGGCACGCCTGGCGGGGCCTGTCGCCGCTGATCACCCGGGTCGACACCGAGGGGGGTTCCGGCAAGCCGTATCTCCAGGTGGACCGCGTCGAGGCGCTGGCGGCGCTGGCGCAGATGGGCGCGATCGAACTGCACCCGTGGAACGGCGCGCCGGGGCGACCCGATGCGCCCGCACGGCTGGTCTTCGACCTGGACCCCGACGAGGGGTTGCCCTTCGAGCGGGTGGTGGAGGCGGCGCTGGCGGTGCGGGCGCGATTGGAGGCCCTGGGTCTCGCGGCGTTCTGCAAGACCACGGGGGGCAAGGGGCTGCACGTGGTGACGCCGCTGGCCGTCCCGAAGCGCGGCGGACCTGGATGGAGCGCCGCCAAGGCCTTCGCCCGCGGAGTCTGCGACGCGGTCGCCGCCGATGCGCCGGACCGGTACGTGGTCAACATGGCCAAGGCGAAGCGGAAGGGCCGGATCTTCCTCGACTACCTGCGCAACGACCGCACCGCCACGGCCGTCGCGCCGCTCTCGCCGCGGGCGCGGCCCGGCGCCACGGTCGCCTTTCCCCTGGGCTGGGACCAGGTGACGCCGGGGCTGGATCCACGCGCCTGGACACTCCGCACGACGCCCGCCGCCCTCGCCCGCACGACCGCCTGGGCCGACTACGAGGCGGCCGCCCGGCCCTTGTCGCGCGCGATCCGGAAGCTGGGGCGCGGCTGAGGCCGGGCGAGGGAGGGAGACGCCCTCTCAGACCCCGTGCTGCTTGAAGAACGCCAGCATCCTGGCCCAGCCGTCCTCGGCGGCGTCCTGCTTGTAGGAAGGCCGGTAGTCGGCGTGGAAGCCGTGCTGGGCGTCGGGATAGACGACGATGTCGCTGTCGGTCTTGCCGGCCGCCTTCAGCGCCGCCTTCATCTTCTCGACGTCGGTCAGGGGGATGCCGCTGTCCTTCTCGGCGTAGAGACCCAGCACGGGCGCCTTCAGCTCGCCGGCGAGGTCGAGCGGATTCTTGTTGTCCGGGTCGGTCGCCATGCCGCTGGTGAGGCGGCCGTACCAGGCGACGCCGGCCTTGAATTCCGGGAACCGGGCCACCGCTTCCCAGGTCACGGCCCCGCCCCAGCAGTAGCCGGTGATCGCGACGCGCTTCGCATCGGCGAACGGCTGGGCCTTCAGCCAGGCCAGCGCCGCGCCCACGTCGCCGGCCACCTGGGCGTCGGTGGCGGTGGCCACGATCTTCATGATCGCCGGGAAGTCGGTCAGGGTCGACGGATCGCCCGCGCGGACGAAGAAGTCCGGCGCGATGGCCACATAGCCCGCCTTGGCCAGCCGGCGCGCGGTGTCGCGGATGTATTCGTGCAGGCCGAAGACCTCGGAGACGAGGACCACACAGGGATGCTTGCCGGCCTTCGAGGGCCGCGCGACGAAGGCCGGGATCTCTCGGTCGGGCGCCTTGATGCCGACCATCCCGGTCCAGAGCCCCGCGTCGTCGGTCCTGACGGGCGCCGCCTGCGCCGACCAGGCCGCCAGGGCGTAGCCGCCGGTGATCGCGAGCGTCAGCCCGCGGCGCGATAGGTTCAGATCTTCCGGGCGCGTGCCGTCGGGACGGGTGAGGGTGACCATGAGGGCTTCCTTTCGGGCGTTTCCATGCACGACGTTTGGCGGGATGCTGGGACGCAGCGAACCCGACTGCCCGAGGAGCCGTCAACCGCCGATGGCCGCCGCATCCACGAAACCCTTCTCCATCCGGTCGCTGACGGCCGGCGAACGGGCGCTGGGCGCCGAGATGTTCGGGGCCGGTCTCGACACCGACCGGGTGCGCATCCTCGCGGTCCCGGCCTGGAACCGGGCGTTCGTGGCCGGCCCGACGCTGATCGTCTGGCCTGCGGCGACATGCCCCGTCGACTTCGCCGCGGCCGAGGTCCCGCTGCGGCACCAGGCCGTCTTCGTCCACGAGCTGACTCATGTGTGGCAGGCGCAGAACGGAATCTCCCTGATCCTGGCGAAACTGCGGGCGGGCGACGGCCCGCGCGCCTACGCCTACGACCTGGACGGCCCGCCCTTCGCCGCCATGAACATCGAGCAGCAGGCGATGGTGGTGGAGCACGCCTTCCTGGCCTCCCGGGGTGACGAGACGCCGCACCCCGCCGCCCGCTACGCCGAGGCCAGCGTGAATTGGCGGCGAGCGTAGGGTCGGACAGGCGCGCGTGAGCGCCCTCCTTTGGAACACGAAGATCACGAAGGGCACGAAGACCACGAAGGAGTCCGGGCGCTATGGTCGATAGGTATGTCGCCGTCGATCTTCGTGGTCTTCGTGCCCTTCGTGGTCTTCGTGTCGGAATGACTGCGCCTGCGGCGCGCCCGGCCCCTGCGCATATCCTTACAGTACGAAGGGCTTTCGCTCTTGCAGGGGCGCCAAACCTTCCCATATCGGCTCTCGAAGACGGCCTTCGCCCATTCGGGCAGCGGGGCCGGACGAGGAACTTAATCGAACCGGGGGCGTCGCTTTTCCTCGGGCGCTTCTCTAGAAGGCCCACCCGCGGCGTCCGCCAACAAGGAGCGAGCAAGACCCACTAATGAGCAAGATCATCGGCATCGACCTCGGCACCACGAACTCGTGCGTGGCCATCATGGACGGCAAGACCCCGAAAGTGATCGAGAACGCCGAAGGCGCCCGGACCACTCCTTCGGTCGTGGCTTTCCTGGACGACGGCGAACGCCTGGTGGGCCAGCCCGCCCGGCGCCAGGCGGTGACCAACCCCGCCAACACCCTGTTCGCGATCAAGCGCCTGATCGGCCGCAACTTCGACGACCCCGTGGTCGCGAAGGACAAGGGCATGGTGCCCTATGAGATCGTGAAGGGCCCGACCGGCGACGCCTGGGTGAAGGCGCACGACAAGGACTATTCGCCCCAGCAGGTCTCGGCGTTCATCCTGCAGAAGATGAAGGAAGCCGCCGAGCAGCACCTCGGCGAGAAGGTCGAGAAGGCGGTCATCACCGTCCCGGCCTACTTCAACGACGCCCAGCGCCAGGCCACCAAGGACGCCGGCAAGATCGCGGGCCTGGAAGTCCTGCGGATCATCAACGAGCCGACGGCGGCGGCGCTGGCCTACGGCCTCGAGAAGAACGACGGCAAGAAGATCGCAGTCTACGACCTGGGCGGCGGCACGTTCGACGTGTCGATCCTGGAGATCGGCGACGGCGTCTTCGAGGTGAAGTCGACCAACGGCGACACCTTCCTGGGCGGCGAGGACTTCGACCTGCGGCTCGTCGACTACCTGGCCGACGAGTTCAAGAAGGAGCAGGGCGTCGACCTGCGCAAGGACAAGCTGGCCCTCCAGCGCCTCAAGGAAGAGGCCGAGAAGGCGAAGAAGGAGCTCAGCAGCGTCACCCAGTACGAGGTGAACCTGCCATTCATCAGCATGAACGCCTCGGGTCCGCTGCACCTGAACATCAAGCTGTCGCGCGCCAAGCTGGAAGCGCTGGTCGAGGACCTGATCACCCGGACCATCGGCCCCTGCGAGCAGGCGCTGAAGGATGCGGGCCTCAAGAAGACCGACATCGACGAGGTGATCCTGGTCGGCGGCATGACCCGCATGCCCAAGGTCGTCGAGACGGTGAAGGCGTTCTTCGGCCGCGAACCGCACAAGGGCGTGAACCCCGACGAGGTCGTGGCCCTGGGCGCCGCCGTGCAGGCGGGCGTGCTGGCCGGCGACGTCAAGGACGTGCTGCTGCTGGACGTGACGCCCCTGACCCTGGGCATCGAGACCCTGGGCGGCGTGTTCACCCCGCTGATCGAGCGCAACACCACCATCCCGACCAAGCGGAGCCAGGTGTTCTCGACCGCCGACGACAACCAGTCGGCGGTGACGATCCGGGTCTTCCAGGGCGAGCGCCCGATGGCGGCCGACAACAAGATGCTGGGCCAGTTCGACCTGGTCGGCATCCCGCCGGCGCCGCGCGGCGTGCCGCAGGTCGAGGTGACGTTCGACATCGACGCCAACGGCATCGTGCACGTCACGGCCCGCGACAAGGCGACCAACAAGGAGCAGTCGATCCGCATCCAGGCCAACGGCGGCCTCTCGGACGCGGACATCGACGCGATGGTCAAGGACGCCGAGTCGCACAAGGCCGACGACGAGAAGCGCAAGGCGGCGGTCGAGGCCAAGAACCAGGCCGACGCGGTCGTCCACTCGACCGAGAAGGCGCTCAGCGAGCACGGCGACAAGGTCTCGGAAGCCGACCGTACGGCCATCCAGACCGCGCTGGACGACCTGAAGGGCTCGCTGGAGGGCGGTGACGCCGAGGCGATCTCGGCGAAGACCCAGACCCTCATCCAGGCTTCGATGAAGCTGGGCGAGGCCATGTACAAGGCCCAGCAGGGCGAGGCCGGCGACGGCCAGCCCGAGGACGGCCCCTCGGCCTCGGACGACGTCGTGGACGCCGAATTCGAGGAAGTCGACGGCGACGACAAGAAGTAGGGCGTGACGATGCGCCCCATGGCCCGACCGGCGCCCAGGCGTCACAACGGCCGCGGGGTCGTCGCCGCCGCCTTCGCGGCCCGGGCGCCCGATCGGAGCCCGGACGTCGAGTTGGAGCGCGCATTGCGGGCGGAACCGTCAGCCGATTTCGCCCCGCGCGCCCGGAACGGTTTCCCCGCCCTCCCGGCCTTGCTAAGGCTTGCGGGTGGGCGGGGGGCCACCCACCTGAAAATCCATCAGTTATCGAGCGCCTGACGATTTCATGCGGGACTATTACGAGATCCTGGGCGTGGACCGCGGTTGCGACGCGGGAGCCCTCAAGAGCGCCTTTCGCAAGGCCGCGATGGAACACCATCCTGACCGGAACGGCGGCTGCGAGGAGGCGGCCTCCCGCTTCAAGGAAGTGAACGAGGCCTATTCGGTCCTGTCCGATCCCCAGAAGCGCGCGGCCTACGACCGCTTCGGCCACGCCGGCGTGAACGGTCAGGGCGGGATGGGCGGCAACGGCCAGTTCCACGACGTCCACGACATCTTCAACGAGGTGTTCGGCGACGTCTTCGGCGACATGTTCGGCGGCCGCGGCGGCCGCCAGCAGCGGGGCGGCCCGGCCCGCGGCTCGGATCTGCGATACGACCTGGAGATCACCCTCGAGCAGGCCTATGCGGGCGCCGAGGTCGAGATCACCGTCCCGGCCACCCTGACCTGCGAAACGTGCGACGGCTCGGGCGCCAAGCCCGGCACCAGCCCCACCACCTGCACCACCTGCCAGGGCCAGGGCCGCGTGCGCGCCACGCAGGGCTTCTTCTCGATCGAGCGCGCCTGCCCGCGCTGCGGCGGTTCGGGCCGGATGGTCCTCGACCCCTGCGGCGACTGCCGCGGCCAGGGCCAGATCCGCCGGAACCGCACGCTCGCCGTCCGCGTCCCGGCCGGCGTGGACGACGGCGCCCGCATCCGCCTGGCCGGCGAGGGCGATGCGGGTCTGCGCGGCGGCCCGCGCGGCGACCTCTACATCTTCATCTCGGTGGCCCCGCACGAACTGTTCGAACGCGACGGCCTGGACCTGCTCTGCACGGTGCCCGTGCCGATGTGCGTCGCGGCCCTGGGCGGCGAGATCGACGCGCCCTGCCTGCTCGGCGGCGACAACTGCGACGGGAACTGCAAGATCACCGTCCAGATTCCCGAGGGCGCCCAGACGGGCCGCACCGTGCGGGTGAAGGGCCGCGGCATGCCTTCCCTGCGCGGCCCGCAGCGGGGCGACCTCGTCGTGGAGCTGTTCGTCGAGACGCCGACGAAGCTCAACGCGCGCCAGAAGGAGCTGCTGCGGGAACTGGCCGGCCTGTGCGAGGAACAGCAGCACCCCAAGGCCGCCGGCTTCACCGGCAAGGCCAAGCGGTTCTGGGACAGCGTGACGGGACAGGCCTAAAAGTCGATCGCCCCGATCAGGGCTGAGGCTTCGGCCTCAGGGCCACCAGCACGTTGCCCGCCGCCTGGCCGAAGCTGGCGTAACCCGAGTTGACGAACACCATGCCGTCGCCGGCGAAGAGGCCGGCCGCGTCGATCGAACCGCCGGCGCCCGGGACGCCGTTCACCGGCCGATAGTCGGCGGTCGCCGTGTCGACCATGTGGAGCACCTTGCCCGTCGCCGTGTCGAAGACCCACAGGCGGCCGTCCAGCGACCCCGCCAGCAGCGCCCCGTCGATCACCAGGGGCGCGGCCGAGAGCCCGTGCCGGGTCTTGCAGGTGACGACCCTGGCGCGCGGGCCTTCGCAGTCGGGCTCGGCGAGCCACTGCCACGCCACCTTGCCGGTCGCGATGTCGACGGCGTGCATGCCCGCGGCCGAATGCTCCCTGGGCACGTTGGGATCGCTGATCGGCGCGAACACCCTCCTGCCGTCATGGGCGATGCCCCAGTGGACTCCGCCCAGCGGCGTGCCCCGGCCGAACTGGCGCCGCCACAGCACCCTGCCCGTCGCCGCGTCCAGCGCCCAGACGTCGCCCGACTTCTGGCCGCCCAGGATCA
The DNA here is from genome assembly GCF_037189685.1 of Phenylobacterium sp. Classification (GTDB taxonomy): domain Bacteria; phylum Pseudomonadota; class Alphaproteobacteria; order Caulobacterales; family Caulobacteraceae; genus Phenylobacterium. The sequence continues at coordinate 34,465 of NZ_JBBCIT010000025.1, forward strand.
CGTCCTTGCCGCGGGGGCGACGGAAGATCACCGGCCCCGCGCCGAAGTCGTGGTCGAGCAGCACACTGCCCTCGCCGGCGAAGAAGCAGTTGGGCCCCGGTCCGCGGCCGCCCGTGGGCGATCCCACCGGGCACGACATGTTCCAGACATCGTTCTCCAGCGCCTGGAAGACCCACTTCTCCCGTCCGGTCGCCAGGTCCACGGCGGCGATGGCGTCGCTGGTCTTCGTGGCGGGAGGCGAGGTGTTCTCGCCCGTCGAGGCGAAGACGAGGCCGTTCCGCACGTCGATCGCAGGCGAGGACCACACCGGGGCGCCCGAGGGGCCGTACATCTCGACGCCCTGGGAATTCTTCACGCCCAGCGGGCGGGCGTCCGGCATGGTGTGCCAGGTCCACAGCACCCGGCCGTCCTTCGCATCCACGGCCACGACGGCGCCGTGGCCCTTGCAGCACTCGTAGCTCGGCCGCATGGCCGCGCCGACGTCGCTGCCCGAGATCGGCACGATCACCTTGCCGTCGTGGATCAGCACCGAGCCCGACAGCGGCGCCGTCCTGTCGTGGCGGGGATCGGCCCGCCACAGAATGACGCCCGTCTTCGCGTCGAAGGCGATCAGCCGCCCCTGGCCGTCGGCGGCGACGAGGCCCAGCGGGCCGTCCTGGCCCAGGCGACCATAGGCCAGGCTGTTGCGCACCTGGGACGGTGTGGGCGTCGCCCACTTCACGCAGCCCGTGCGGGTGTCGAGCGCCAGCACGTAGCCCGCCTGTCCAGCGGGATAGAACAGCGTGGAGCCGACCACCACCCCCGACCCGCGCAGGCCCGAGGTGCGCGGCAGGGCGAAGCTCCACGCCACCTCCAGCTTCGCCATGTCGGCCGTCTTCAGCCCGGCCTGGGCGGCGCTCATCCGGCGCGAATTCTCGTGATCGACGCCGAAGCCGATCTGTGCGGGCGTAGGGGCCAGGTCGACCTCCCGCCGGTCGGGCGTACAGCGGGCGTCGTCGATCCAGGCCGTGCCCGCCGAATCCTCCGGCGCGGCCAGATAGGCCACCACGTCGCGGAGCTGGCGAGAATCCAGGCTGTCGCCGATCGGCTTCATCACCCCCGCCGTCAGCGCCGCCGTCAGCGTCTGGGCGCTCATCTTCCTGAGCGCCGCCACAGGCGCGGCGCGGTCGCCCGCGGCAACGTTGTCGTGGCACGCGGCGCAGAACTGGTCGTAGACCGCCTTGCCCGGGGGCTCGTCCTCCACATGCGCCTGGGCCTGCGCCCAGGCGAGGGACGAACCGAGGCTCGCCACGGCGAGTCCGGCCGCCGCGATCAGCGCACCCAACCCCGCAATCGGCTTCCGGGCCTGCCTACCGCCCCCCATGCATCCCCCCAAGGCGCCATACCGGTCCTTCGACCGCTTTCCAGGTGCGGACCCTAGCCGCCAAAAACTCCGGCGCGATTGCCCCGCTGAAATCCTGGCCGTGCGCGCGAGCCAGCGTTTGCGGCCGCGCGCCCTTTCCGCTAGAGACACCGCTCCGCGAGACGCACCCGTAGCTCAGCTGGATAGAGCGTTGCCCTCCGAAGGCAAAGGTCACACGTTCGAATCGTGTCGGGTGCGCCAGCGGTCTCCTTGGATTGCCGACTGCCGCCCTACGCCGCCGAGCGCCCCGTCTTGCGGGTGCGGGGCTTGGCGGCCGCGCTTCGGGCGGCGGGCCTGCGGGCCGGTTTGCCGTCGAGGCTGGCGCGCAGGGCGGCCATGAGGTCGACGACGTTGGTGTCGTCCGGCGGGGCCACGGCCCGGACCTTGCGGCCCTTCAGCTTGTCGGCGATCAAGCCCTTCAGCGCCTCTTCATAGCGGTCGACGAACAGGCCGGGATCGAACGGCCCCTTCTTCTGCTCGATGATCCTGGCGGCGATCTGGATCATCTCGGGGTCGGGCCTGGCCTTGCCGATGCCGGCGAACAGGTCGTCGGGCCGGCGCACCTCGTCCTCGGCGCGCAGGGTATAGGCGACGATGCCCCGGTCGCGGGGCTCCAGCGCCAGCATCCGCTCGCGCGTGGACATCACGATCCGGCCCAGCGCGATCTGGCCCGAGCGGCGCATGGCCTCGCGGATCACGGCGAACGCCTCCTCGCCCAGCTTGCCCTCGGGGGTGAGGAAATAGGGATCGTCCCAGTAGAGCCGGTCGATGTCGGCGGCGGGCACGAAGCGCTCGATGTCGATGGTCTTCGTGCTTTCCAGCTTCACCGCGCGGATCTCGTCCTCGCTCAGCAGCACGTACTCGCCCTTGGACACCTCGTAGCCCTTGACCAGGGCCGAGCGTTCGACCGGCCCCGTGTCGGGGTCGATGGTCTGCATGCGGATCCGGTTGCTGGTCTTCGGGTTGATGAGGTTGAAGCGCACGTTCCCCGAGGCGTTGGTGGCCGTGTAGAGCGCCACCGGGCAGGTGACGAGCGAGAGCTTCAGGTGTCCTTGCCAGATCGGACGAGGGGGCATGTGCGGTTCCGGGCTGGTCGGGGCGCCACGCCCCGATTCGCACTTCCAACGCCCGCGGGACGGATTCGTTCGGGCGTCAGGCGCAGTCGGCGGTCTCGCCCGTCTCCAGGTCGAGGCAGATGCAATGTTCACAGCCGTCGTCCAGGTCGCGCACGATCAGGCTGATCTCCGCCCCGTCGAGGGCGGCCAGGCCTTCGGCGTAGGCGACCGCGGCGGCTTCGGCCGAGGCCTCCTCGACCAGCAGGGCATGGCGGCGGCCCAGGTCGCGGTCGTGGACCAGGAAACGGCGGACAGGCTGCGGATCGGTCATGGTGGCTCCTCGCCTCTGCAACGCACGACGCGCGAAATGGATTCAAGCCTGGGCACGGATCGGCCCGCCGCACGTTGGAGCGCCATGCCGGACGTCACGCTCGCCAAATATCGCCGCATGCGCGACTTCGACCGCACGCCCGAGCCCTCGGGGCGCCAGGCGGTGGCGCCGGCGGGCGCCCGCCGGTTCGTCATCCAGAAGCACGACGCGACGCGGCTGCACTTCGACCTGCGGCTGGAGCACGACGGGGTGTTCCGGTCGTGGGCGACCCCCAAGGGCCCCTCCATGGACCCGCGCGACCGGCGACTGGCGGTCGAGGTGGAAGACCACCCGCTGGACTACGGCGACTTCGAGGGCGTGATCCCGAAGGGCCAGTACGGCGGGGGGACGGTGATGATCTGGGATCGGGGCGCCTGGGCCCCCGAGCCGGGGTTCGAGGACGTGGGCCGCGCGCTGGAGGCCGGGGAGCTGAAGTTCGTCATGGAGGGCGGACGTATGCACGGCTCCTGGGTGCTGGTGCGCACGCGTTCGGGACCCGACAGCCGGACCGCCCCGAACCGCGGGAACTGGCTGCTCATCAAGCACCGCGACGCCGCGGCGGCGGACGGCGACCCCGACGGCCCCACCGGCTCGGATCGCTCGGCGGCCTCGGGTCGCACCATGGGCGAGATCGCCGCCGGCAAGGGCCGCACGCCACGCCCGTTCATGACTGCGCCGCCCGCCGCCGGTTCGGCCGCCGCGCGGACGGCGAAGCGGACGGCCCGGTCGTCGGCCGGCAGGGCCCGGTCCGCGCCGCCTCCCGATTTCATCGCGCCGCAGCTTGCGCGAAACGTCGACCGGCCGCCCGGCGGGCCGGAGTGGGCGCACGAGGTGAAGTTCGACGGCTACCGGGTTCAGCTCCACATTCGGGGTGGCCGCGCCCTGGTGCTCACGCGAACCGGGCTCGACTGGACCGGCCGCTTCGCGGCCATAGCCGACGCCGCCGCCGGCCTGCCCGACGGCGTCTACGACGGCGAGGTGGTCGCCCTGGACGCGGGTGGCGCGCCCAGCTTCGGAGCCCTGCAGGCGGCCCTCTCGGCGGGCCGGAGCGAGGATCTGGTGCTGTTCCTCTTCGACCTGCTGTTCGAAGGCGGGCAGGATCTGCGAAGCCGCACGCTGGCCCAGCGCAAGCTGCGGCTCCAGGCCGTTCTGGCGGGCGCGCCGCAGCGCATACGCTATGTCGAGCATTTCCTGGTCCCGGGCGAGACGATCCTGAACTCAGCCTGCCGGATGAACCTGGAGGGCGTGGTCTCGAAGCGGCTGGACGCGCCCTACCGATCCGGTCGCGGCGACGCGTGGCTCAAGTCGAAGTGCCGGGCGGGGCACGAGGTGGTGATCGGCGGATACACCACGACCAACGGCGCCTTCCGCTCGCTGATCGCCGGCGTCCGGCAAGGCGGCCGCCTGGTCTACGCCGGGCGCATCGGGACGGGCTTCGGGCGCGAGACGGCGCGACGGCTGGCCGTGCGCCTCGGGGCGCTGGAACGGGACGCCAGCCCCTTCGAGGAACCCCTCCCGCGTCAGGCCGGAGCCGTCCATTGGGTCGAGCCCGTGCTTGTGGCGGAGATCGAGTACGAGGGCTTCACCGCCGACGGGCGGTTGCGGCAGGCCGCCTTCAAGGGCCTGCGCGAAGACAAGCCGGCAGCCGATGTCGGCGACGAACGGTCGGCCGCCGCGGTCCTCGGCCGCGTGACCTTGTCCAGCCCGGAGAAGGTGTTGTGGCCGGATGCCGGGGACGGCGCGGCTGTCACCAAGCGCGACCTGGCCGACTACTACGCCGAGGTGGGTGAATGGATGCTGGCCCACCTGCGCGGCCGGCCCTGCTCCATCGTCCGCGCGCCCGACGGGATCTCAGGCGAGACCCGCTTCTTCCAGCGGCACGCGACCCGCGGCCTCTCCAGCCTCGTCACCGAAGTGACGGTGCAGGGCGACCGCAAGCCCTACCTGCAGTTCGATCGCGTGGAAGCCCTCGTGGCGGCGGCCCAGACGGCGGCGGTGGAACTGCATCCCTGGAATTGCGAGCCGTTCCAGCCCGAACGGCCTGGCCGCCTGGTGTTCGACCTGGATCCGGCCCCCGACGTGCCGTTCGAGCAGGTCATCGCGGCGGCGCGCGAGGTCCGCGAGCGGCTGGAGGCCCTGGGCCTCGTGGCGTTCTGCAAGACGACCGGCGGCAAGGGCCTTCACGTCGTGACGCCGGTGACGGCGGGCGACGTGGACTGGCCCGGCGCCAAGGCGTTCGCCCGCTCCGTCTGCGCGGCGATGGCGGCGGATTCGCCCGATCGCTACCTGATCGTGATGTCGAAGGCGGCGCGGGGCGGACGGATCTTCCTCGACTACCTGCGCAACGGCCGCTCGGCCACGGCGGTCGCGCCGCTGTCGCCAAGAGCGCGTCCCGGCGCGCCGGTCTCCATGCCCCTGAACTGGCGGCAGGTCCGCAAGGGGCTGGATCCGTCGCGCTTCACGCTGAGAACCGCGCCGGGCTTGCTGAAGGCGTCGGACGCCTGGGCCGGCTATGCCGAAGCCGCAAGACCGCTCGACGAGGCTGTCGCCCGAACCGAACACCGATCTCAGAGCCGACGGTCACACCCCCGATCGGGGGATGAAACCAAACCACGGCGCAGCTAGCCACGCCCCCTCAAGTATCGAGGGGAGTTCTGTCTTGAAGCGCATCATCGGCCTGACTGCGGGCCTGTCCGCCGCCGCCCTGGCGGGGGAAGCCCTGGCCCAGACGACACCGCCCACCACGCCGCCGGTGACACCGCCTGTCACCGTCCCGGGCGGCCTGGGCACCACCGTCATCACGCGTCCTGACGGCACCCGGATCGAAACCACCGTCCTGGGCCCGACCTCGCTGCGGATCGTCATCAGCGGCGGCGAGTACGCCAACAACCCCGTCACGGTGAACTTCACCAACATCACCTCGTCGGGGACGACCCAGACCTACACCGGCGACGTGACGCAGGGCGGGACCACCTCGCCCTTCACCTGCACCGTGAACTCGGCCACGGGCGCCGTCACGGGCAGCGGCGCCTGCGCCGACGCGCTCGGAGGCAGCAGCACGACGCCGCCCACCACGCCTCCGGTGACGCCGCCCGTCACGCCCCCCACCACGCCGCCCACCGATCCGCCGACCACGCCGCCGACGACACCGCCCACCACGCCGCCGACTACGCCCGAGCCCACCATGGTGGCGCCCGACGGCACGGTGATCACCATCGCGACGGGCAACCTGCTGCTGCTGACGGCGGTGCAGACCGACCAGTTCCTGAACTCGCTGCTGGGCGACGCCCTGTCGTCCAGCTACGGCCAGGCCTTCGTAGCCGCCCGCGCCATGGTGCTTTCGGCCGGCGCCAGAGGCGGCGGCCGCGCGTCGCTGGACGGCTATCGCGGGATGTCGGCGGGCGAAGCCGACGCGCCTCTCGGCCTGTGGGTCAACGCCACGGGCGTGCGCCTGAAGGACAAGCGTCCGGGCCGCGAGCAGAAGGGCTGGTCGCGCAGCGTCGCCGTGGGCGCGGACTATCGCTTCTCCAGCTCGATGCTGGGCGTCTTCGCCGCCTATGGCGACACCGACCTGGACGGCCCCTTCGTGGAGCACGAGTCCGACGGCTGGACCGGCGGCGTCTACGGCTCGGTGCTGGTGCTGCCGAACGTCGCGGTGACCGGCATGGTCGGCTACAACAGGCAGGACGTCTTCAACGCCCGCACGTTCGGCATCCTGTCGTCGCGCGGCGACACCGAGCGCGACCAGTGGTTCGGCAGCCTGACGGTGGAGGGCGCCGTGGCCCTGGCCCCCGAATGGTCTCTGCAGCCGGCCGCCTCGCTGTTCCTGTCGAAGTCCGACACCGACGCCTATGTCGACAACGCCGGCCGGGCGATCGGCGCCGTGGACAACAGCCTGTCGATCCTGCGGGTCGGGGCCACCCTGTTCCGGCATTTCGAAGGGTTCTCGCCCTACGTCAGCGCCGCCTGGGACCACTATCTCAAGGACGAGATCGGCACCGACAACAACTACGGCCGCCTCGGCGCCGGGGTCTCGTTCAACCTGACGCCCGGCAGCTATCTGTCGGTCGGCGGCAGCACCACGGTGAGCCGCAAGGGCGAGCGCGAGACCATGTTCGGGGCCACCCTGGGCGGCCGGTTCTGATGCGCCGCGTGCGAGGCGCGGCCCTGACGGTCGCCCTCGCTTCGCTGGTTTCCCTGGCTTCGCTGGCCTCCCTGGCCGGTTGCGCGACCGCGCCGCCGGCGCCGGAGGGCTGGACCGTCCGCGACGTGACCGCGGGCGGACATGCGCTGGCCGCCGCCACGCCTTCGGCCCAGCAGCCGGGCGTGGTGCTGACGGTGGTGATCGAGGGCGACGGGCCCGCCCACGATCCCGCCGGCCGGCCCAGCGCCGACCCGACGCCGCGCCGGCCCGTGGGCCTGGCCATCGCAAAGGCCTGGCCCACGGGTCCCGTGGCCTGGCGGGCACGCCCCTGCCCGTTCACCCGCGCCCGCGATCCCGCCGGCCGCCCGGAGACATGGGCGCGCGCCCGGGTCGGGCCGGCGGCGGTCGCCGCCCTCGCCGCCGGCGGCGCTGCGCGGACGGCCGCGACCGGCGCGCGGCAGGGGCGGCGGGGGGGATGGGCGGGCGGCGGCACGAGGGCGGCGGCGCGGGCGGCGGCGCGCGACGACGGGGCCGGCCTC
>NZ_JBBCIT010000026.1:0-139924 GCF_037189685.1 Phenylobacterium sp.
CCAGCCAGCAGCGCTCGACCCGAAGGCGTCAGCCGGGCATTCTTATGCACGTTCATCCGGGGTCTCCCGGTCAGAGGTTGGAGCTTCGCAACCCCACTCTCTCAACCCGATCCCGGGTGAACAACCTTCGTAGCTTCGACACTTAGGCCCCCGCGACGCCGGGCGGCAAGCGCACGCCACGGATCGCCCGGTCAAATGGCGGCAATCGGCCAGGCCGCGACGCTGAGGCCTGGAGACCCGACGGCGGATCGGCTCATATGCACGGGCTTCCAGGCAAGGATCCCATCCGATGTTCCGTACTGCGCGGCCTGCCGCCGCCCTCACGCTCTCGCTCGCGCTCCTCGGCTGCGCAGCGGGCCAGGCGCTGGGCCAAGGCGTGGACCTGAGTGCGGCCGAGGCCGACCGCGCGGTCCAGGCCGTCCGCTCGACCCCGGGGTTCACCGCCGCCGTGGCGCACCTGGACCGCGACCACGACCGGATCGTCGCCGAGACCATCACCCTGACCGAGATCCCCGCGCCGCCGTTCCAGGAGGCCGCCCGCGCCCGCGCCTACATGGCTATGCTGGAGGCGGCCGGCCTCTCGGACGTGGAGATGGACGCCGAGGGCAACGTCATGGGCCTGCGCCGCGGGACCGGACCGGCCGGCGGCCCTGTGGTGGTGATCGCCGCGCACCTCGACACGGTGTTCCCCGAGGGGACCGACGTGACGGTCCGCCGGGAAGGGACGAAACTCCATGCGCCAGGGATCGGCGACGACACCCGCTCGCTGGCCGTCCTGCTGGGCTATGTCCGCGCCCTGGACGCGGCGAAGCTGACGACGACGCGCGACATCCTCTTCGTCGGCAATGTGGGCGAGGAAGGGCCCGGCGACCTGCGCGGCGTCCGCCACCTCTTCACCCAGGGCCGCTACAAGGACCGGATCGCGGCCTTCTTCTCGATGGACGGGACCTTGGCCCCGCGCATCACCTCCGGCGCGGTGGGATCGCGGCGTTACCGCGTGACCTTCAAGGGACCGGGCGGCCACAGCTACGGCGCCTATGGCCTGGTCAACCCGATGGCCGCCATGGGGACGACGGTGGTCGAGATGAACCGCATCACGACCCCGCTCCGGCCCCGGACCACCTACGCCACCAGCGTCGTCGGTGGCGGCACCAGCGTGAACTCCATCCCCGACGCCATCTGGCTGGAAGTGGACATGCGCTCCGAGAGCCCCCAGGAGTTGGCCCGGCTGGACAAGCAGTTCCTGGCCATCGTGGACGCGGCGGTCCAGCAGGAGAACGCCACCCGCTCCACGGCCGCCGGCCCCGTCAGCGCCGAGGTCAAGCTGATCGGCGACCGGCCCACCGGCGCCACCCGCGAGAACGCGCCCATCGTCCGCATCACCGCCGCCGCGGTCCGGGCGGCCGGCTATTCTCCGATCCTGGGCTCGGGCTCGACCGACTCCAACATGCCGATCAGCCTGGGGATTCCCGCGGTGACCATCGGGTCCGGCGGAACCGGCGGCCGGGCGCACGCCCTGGACGAGTGGATCGACGTGGCGAAGCCCGAGAGCCTCAAGGGCATGACCGTGGGGCTCGCCGCCCTGCTGGCCATGGCGGAGCGATAGGGTGACGCCCGAGGTCGCCGTCATCGGCGGCGGCCCGGCCGGGCTGTTCGCCGCGGAGCATCTGGCCGCGGCAGGGGCCAGCGTGACCGTCTACGAGCGGATGCCCTCGGTGGGGCGCAAGCTGCTGATGGCCGGGCGCGGCGGGTTGAACCTCACCCATTCGGAAGGCTTCGAGGCCTTCGTCGCGCGGTATGGCGAAGCCGCCGCCTGGCTCCGGCCGCATCTGGAGGCCTTCCCGCCCGAGGCGCTCCGGGCCTGGGCCGAGGGCCTGGGCCAGCCGACGTTCGTGGGTTCGTCGGGGCGCGTGTTCCCGATGGCGCTCAAGGCCTCGCCGCTGTTGCGGGCCTGGCTCGCGCGGCTGGCGACGCTGAACGTGACCCTCCGCACCCGCTGGACGTGGACCGGCTGGGACGGCGCGGCGCTGCGGTTCCAGACGCCCGAGGGCGAGGCCACGGTCCGCGCCGAGGCGGTGATCCTGGCGCTCGGCGGCGCGAGCTGGCCCCGCCTGGGCTCGGACGGCGCCTGGGCGGGCTGGGTGGAGGGGACCGCGCCCTTCCGCCCGGCCAACATGGGCTTCGACGTGGCCTGGAGCCCCGTCCTGCAGGGTTTCGCCGGCCAGCCGCTGAAGGGGATCGCGCTGACCTTCGAAGGCCGCGCCGTCCGGGGCGAGGCCATGGTCACGCGCTACGGCCTGGAGGGCGGCGTGCTCTACGCGCTGTCGGCGCCGCTCCGAGACGCGATCTCGGCGCGCGGTTCGGCCACGGTGAGCTTCGACCTGCGCCCCGACATGGGAGCCGACGACTTGGCCCGGCGGCTGGACCGGCCGCGCGGCGGCCAGTCGCTGTCGAACCACCTCCGCAAGGCGCTGAAGCTCTCGCCGTTGGAGACCAACCTGCTTCGCGAGGCCCACGGCAAGGATCTGCCAATGGACCCCGCGGCGCTGGCGGCGGCGATCAAGGCCGCGCCTCTCCGCCTGATCGGCGTCCAGGGCCTGACGCGCGCCATCTCCAGCGCCGGAGGCCTGCGCCTGGATACGCTGGACGAAACGCTGATGCTGAAGGACCGGCCCGGCGTCTTCACGGCCGGCGAGATGCTGGACTGGGAAGCCCCGACCGGCGGCTACCTGTTGCAGGCGACCTTCGCGACCGGGCTGGCGGCGGCGGGGGGCGCCCTCGCCTGGCTCGCTACTCCGCCGCCACCGCCTGGACCGCCGGCCACGGGTCGACCGTGACGCGGCGCATGTGGCGGCGCTGGCCGGGGTAGTCGTTGAGGGCGAAGTGCCAGACCGAGCGGTTGTCCCAGAAGGCCACCGCCCCCTTCGTCCAGGCGAAGCGGCAGGTGAAGCCCTCGTAGCGGCAGTGATTGAAAAGATAGTCCAGCAGGGCCTTGGATTCGCTGGTCTTCCAGCCGTCGATCCGCAGGGTGAAGGCGGGATTCACATAGAGCGCCTTGCGGCCTGTCTCGGGGTGGATCAACACCATCGGGTGGACGTACTCGCCCACGTAGCCGTCGGCCTCGGCCACCTGCATCGCGCCGCGCTTCTGCGCCGAATGGCCCTGGGCGGAATATTCGCGGCTGGCGGAATGGACGGCGCTCAGGCCGTCCAGCGTGGCCTTGAGGCCGGGTGAGAGGGCGTCGTAGGCCGCCGCCTGGCTGGCGAAGAGGGTGTCGCCGCCCCACTCCGGCAGTTCGACCGCATAGAGGATCGAGCCGATGGCCGGGGTCTTCAGGAAGCTCATGTCCGAATGCCAGCCGCCGCCGAAGTTGATCCGGTCCGCGGGCTCCTTGATGATCTCCATCACCTCGGGATGGCCGTCCATGCCCTGGACGTAGGGGTGGATGTTGAGCGGGCCGAAGCGGCGGCCGAACGCCGTCTGCTGCGCTGGCGTCAGGTCCTGGTCGCGGAAGAAGACCACCTGGTGCTCGACCAGCGCCCGGCGGATCGCCGCGATGGCCTCTTCGGGCAGGTCGGCCGACAGGTCCACGCCCGAGATCTCGGCCCCCAGCGCGCCGGCGACACGGCGGATCTTGAGGTTCTGCGGCATCGGACGGCTCCCGGCAGGCGGCATGCTATGCTCCCAGAATAGGGAGACGCCGCCAGATGGACAATTCCACGGCCCGCTTCGACGCCGACGCCCATGCCGGTGCGATCCGGGCGCAGGGCTTCACCGTGATCCCCGACTTCATGGAAGCCGCCACGATCCAGGCCGTCCGCGACGCGCTGGCTCCCTATCGCGACACCCACCGCGGCCGCAACGACTTCGAGGGGTTCCGGACCGAGCGCATCTACACCCTGGTCGCCCGCGGCAAGGTGTTCGAGGCCCTGGCCGAGGACGCCCGCGTGCTGGCCCTGATGGACCGCCTCCTGCTCCCCGGCTACCTGCTCACCGCCAGCCAGGCGATCCGCATCGACCCGGGCGAGACGGCGCAGGATATCCATTCCGACGACGGCTTCTACCGCATGCCCCGGCCGCGGGCGGCGCTGAGCTACACCCTGGTGGCCGCGGTGGACGCCTTCACCCAGGCCAACGGCGGCACCGAGGTGATCCCCGGCAGCCACCTGTGGGACGTCGAGGAGGTGGAGCGCCGCAAGGCCGCGCCCGGCGGCCTGGAGGCCCTGTTGCAGCCCATGGAGATGCCCGCCGGCGCCTGCGTCGTCTTCGCCGCAACCCTGCTCCACCGCGGCGGGGCCAACACCACCGACCGGCCACGACAGGCCCTCACCAACCAGTATTGCGAACCCTGGGTGCGGCCGCAGGAGAATTGGTTCCTCGCGATCCCGCGCGAGCAGACGCAAGGGATGTCCGAGCGCCTGCAGCGCCTGCTGGGCTACGAGATCTGGCCGCCCTTCATCGGCATGGTCACCGCCTCGCATCCGCTGAAGACCCTGGAGCCCGGCTGGGTCCCTCCCGTGGCGGCGCAGCGGCCGTCGTTCTGACGGTCGCCGTCAGCCCAGGTTCCGCCGGAACAGCGAGAACAGCCGTTCCCAGTGTCGCTCGGCCGCCGGCTTGTCGTAGACGGCGCGCTGCGGGAAGGCGAAGCCGTGGTGGACGCCGGGATAGACCTCGACCTCGGCGTTCGCGCCTGCCGACTTCAACGACGCGTCCAGCGCCTCGACCATCTCCAGCGGCGCATAGGTGTCGTGCTCGGCGCAGGCGAAGTAGAGCTCGGCGGGCGTCTTCTGGGCGGCCAGGTGCGGGCTGTCGGGGCGGTCGGTGACGAGCTGCACGCCGTACAGCGAGGCCGCACAGGCGATCCGCTCGGGATGGCGGGCGGCGGCGTTGATCGCATACTGACCGCTCATGCAGTAGCCGATGGCTCCGGCCGGACCCGGACTGGCGGCCGGATCGCGGTCGGCGAAATCCAACAGGGCGTCGGCGTCGTCCATCACCATCGGGATGTTGATCGAGCCCATCAGGTCGAACATCCGCGCCCGCGCCTCGGCCTCGGGCAGAGGCGGCAGGTCGGCCAGCTCCATGACGCCGCGGCGATAGTAGAGGTTGGGCAGCATCACATAGTGGCCAGCGGCGGCGATCCGGCGGGCCATGTCGCGCAGCTCCTCGCGGATCGCCGGGGCGTCCATGAAGAACAGCACGATCGGATGCGGCCCGTCCCGCTCGGGATGGACGATGAAGGTGGTGGTCTTCCCGTCCTTGGTGGGGATGTCGACGGTCTGCTCGATCATGGGCCTACACCAGGGCGCCGGGCGCGATCCCCAGCTCCTTCAGGAACGGTTCGGCGTAGTCGATGCGCCCGGTCATGGTCTTCGGATCACCGCTGGCCAGGCGGTAGACGGCCTCGGCGATGTATTCGATGGGCTGCACGCGGTCCTTGGTCTGTTCGTTGATCAGGCCGTGGACGGCCACGCCGGGGGTGTCCACCAGGCCCGGCGACACGACGTTGACGGCCACGTTGTCGTCGTAGACCTCGGAGGCCAGGCCGGTGGTGAAGCGCTCCAGCGCCGCCTTGCACATACCGTAGACCGTGCCGCCGCCGCGCCGGTTGTAGGGTTGTTGCGGATGGATGCCCGCGCCCGACGAGATGTTGACGATCCACCCTTGCCGGCGCTCGCGCATGGACGGCAGGACGAGCTGCGAGAGGTGGAACGGCGCCCACACCTGCACCTCCACCATCAGGTCGAAACGCTTCTTCGGGAACTGCTCCACGGGGATGAAGAACGTCACCGCCGCGTCGTTCACCAGGATGTCGACCGGGCCGTAGGCGGCGACGGCTTCCGCCACCAGGCGCTCGCGCTCGGCTTCGCTGGAGAGGTCGGCCTTGATCGCGGTCGCTTCGCCACCAGCCTCGCGGATGCGGGCGACCGTGCCGGCGAGCGTCCCCGGCAGCTTGCTCTCGCCGTCCTCGGCCGTGCGGGCCGAGACCACGACGCGGGCGCCTTCCATGGCCAGACGCACGGCGATGGCTTCGCCGATCCCGCGGCTCGCGCCCGTCACCAGGGCGGTGCGCCCCTTGAGCGGGCCATTCGGATTCACCGTCGCCATCGTTGTCCTCCCTGACAGGCTGTCGGCCATGACGCCTTTTCTGATTGGCCGACAGCGTCGCTCGGGATGATCCGCAGCGCAATCTCCCTAGCGGACGCCATCCTCGGGGAGAGTCAGGCGGCGAACCGTCAGGTCGTCCACCTCGAGCCTGCCGATGCGCACACGCTTCACGTCGAGCCGGCCGATCACCAGGGCGCCGATGGCCAGCGCTCCGACGGCGAGCGCACCGACGGCCAACGCGGTGAGGATCACGCCACCGGCCGCGGTCGCGCCGACGGCCGTCGCCCCCGCGGCCTGGGCCCTGATCCTCCGGGGCGGAGCGGGCGCGATCATGGCGGTCTCCTTCAGCGGCGGGCGTCGAGCGCCCGACGCACATCGCCGACGACGCTCGACCAGTCGCCCGGCGCGGGCTGCCGGAACAGGCGCATCGAAGCGTACCAGGGACTGTCGTCACGGTCGCGCATCCAGCGCCAGTCGGGATGGAACGGCAGCAGCAGGAAACAGGGCTTGCCCATCGCACCGGCCAGGTGGGCGACGGCCGTGTCGACCGAGACCACCACGTCGAGGTCCGCGATGATCCGGCGGGTGTCCTCGAAGTCGACCGAGCCGGTTGTCGCGGGCGCCAGGCTGCGGACGCCGGGCCAGGCCAGCATCTCCGCCGTGACGTCCTGCGGCAGCGAGCGCCGTGCGTCGTTGACGTGACCCGGATTGCCCGTGGCGACGAGACCGACGCCCCGCCCCTCGCCGGCGCCCGGCAGATAGGGCGCGCCCGACAGGGTGTCGGCCGTCACACCCAGTCGCCAGGGCAGCGAGGCGGCGAGCACCCAGGCGTCATGCCGCGGAATCGACACCGAACCCTCGGCCACCAGCGTTTCGTCGGCGAGCGGTTGCAGAAGGCGGGCCAGGGGCGGGCGACTGCCCAGGGTGACCCGGATGCCGCGCCGTCGCAGGTCGGCCACGAAACGCGCGAACATGATGTGATCGCCCAGCCCCTGCTCCGGCAGCACCAGGAGAGAGCCCACATCCTCGCCCGTCCATTCGGGGAAACTGAGCTGCGGCCTGCGGGCGCCGGTCGGGATACGATCCTCGTAGAGCGGCCAGCCCGCCTCGAAGTCGCCGTTGCGGAGCCGGAGATAGCCCAGCCGGCGCCGGAAATCCGGGTCGTCCGGCCTCGTCGCCAGGGCGTCGCGATAGAGCGCCTCGGCCTCGGCGTACTTGCCCTGCTCCTCCAGCGCGAGCCCCAGGTTCAGGACCACGGGCGCCTGCGGCGGCGGCGCGGCGGCCATCAGGGTGCGGTAGATGGCCTCGGCCTGCGGGAACCGTCCCTGGGCGGCGGCGTCGAACGCCAGCTGGTAGGCCTGGGCGAAGGTGATCCGCTGCGGCGCGGGGGCTTCGGGCTCGGAGGGCTCGGGCGAGGTCGGCTGGGACATGCGCCGCGATCCATGTCCCTGTCCGGGAGCCGTGACAAGCACGGCCTTGTTATGCGGATCGCCCCTGTCGACAAGCCGTCGCCCACCGCACCCTGCGTCAAGCCGCCTTCTGCAACTCCTGCTTCACCCGCTCAGCGAGGGTCTTGATGTCGATGGGCTTCGGCAGGAACGAAACGTTGCGTTCGCCCTCCAGCAGATCCGAGAATTCGCTCTCGGCGTAACCGGAGATGAACATCACCGGCGCCGAGCCCAGGTAGCCACGGGCCTGCTTGAGCAGTTCCGGCCCCTGCATGCCGGGCATGACAACGTCCGAGATCATCAGGTCGATCTCGCCGGCGTGGGCCTCGGCGATTTCGAGGGCTTCCTCCCCGCTGGCCGCCTCGATCACCTCGTATCCGCGCGCCCGCAACAGCTTGGCGGCGACGCCGCGCACGGCGTCCTCGTCCTCGACGAACAGGATGCGGCCGGCGCCCGACAGGTCCCGCGCCGCAGGGCGCTTCGGCGCCGCGGGCGCGGCGACCGAGGCCTCGAGCGCGGGCGCCTCGGCAGCCACGTGGACCGGCAGGAAGATCCGGAACGCCGCCCCTTCCCCGGGCTGGGAAGTGACCGCGATCCAGCCGTCCGACTGCTTCACGATGCCATACACCGTGGCCAGTCCCAGTCCGGTCCCCTCGCCCACCGCCTTGGTGGTGAAGAAGGGCTCGAAGATCTTTTCCTTCACCTCGGCCGGAATGCCGGGGCCGTCGTCGCTCACCTCGATCATCGCGTGGTCGCCGACCGCGCCCGGATAGCCCAGGCCGCGAGCCTCGTCCTGGCTCACCCGCGCGGTCCGGATGCTGATCACGCCGCCCCCGTTCGCGCCACCTGCGTGGCTGCGGATCGCATCGCGGGCGTTGACCACGAGGTTCATCACCGCCGTGTCGAGCTGGCTGCGGTCGGCGCGCACGTGCGGCAGGTTGCGGCCATAGTCGGTGACCAGCCGGATGTCCTCGTGCAGCAGCCGGCGCAGCAGCACCTCGGACTCCGAGATCATCTCGCCCACGTCCAGGATCTCGCGCTGGACGGTCTGCTTGCGCGAGAAGGCCAGCAGCTTGCGGACCAGGTCGGCCGCGCGCATCGACGTCTGCTTGATCTCGTTGAGGCCCTCGTAGGACGGGTCGCCCACCGGATGGCGCGTCGACAGCACGTCGAGTTGCATCAGGATGGCGGTCAGCAGGTTGTTGAAGTCGTGGGCCACGCCCCCCGCGAGTTGCCCTATGGCCTGCATCTTCTGGCTCTGGGAGAGCTGCAGTTCCACCTGCTTCTGCTCCGAGACGTCCACGAGGTAGGCGACCCAGCGCCCGCCGCTCTGCGACAGGTACAGGTGGGCGATGCGGGCCGGATCGTGGGCGAGCCGCACCTCCATCGGGGCGTGGCTGTCGCGATCCGCCGACGAGAGGCGCATGGCGGCGTCCACGCGGCTGGCCGGTTCGATCAGAGCGCCGAAGACCTGGCCGGCCTCCCCGCCCGTCGCCAGGGCCCCCAGCGCCGGGTTGGCCTCGATGATGCGCGCGGCGAAGGGATCCTCTCCCTCCAGCAGCGCGGCGCCGAAGGGCGAGGCCGCGGCGAAGGCGTCGAGCACCTTCGGCGGGGGCGCCTTGGCCGAGGCCACCGCGTTCAGCACCTCCATCGCCGACGACGGCAGGGCCAGAGGGCCGCTTCGGCCCGCCAGGCGGATCAGAAACCGGCGCGGTCCCAGGCGCGACACCAGCGCCTCGCGTTCGACGCCGCCCACCTTGACCGGCGCCCGGCCCAGGTCCCCGCGGCGCGCTGCAGCCAGGGCGCCGAACAGCCCCGAAGCGGCGGCGCCGCTCTTCGGCAGCCGCGGATGCGGGCCCATCGCCTCGCGCCAGGCCGGGTTGCTCGCGACGACGCGCCCGTCGGGCGCGGCCACCGCCGACGGCTCGTCGAGCGCCGAAAGGAACGCCTCGGCGCCCGCCTCCTCCTCGACGGGCTCCTCGGGCGCGCCGCGCAGCACCAGGAGGCCGATGCAACAGACGCCGGCGAGGCCGACCAGCAACAGCACGCCGGCCAACCGCTCGGCGCCCGCGCCCAGAGCGGGCGCCAGGGCCAGGGCCACGGCGACGAGGAAGAAGACGACCGCCAGCGCGATCAAGGGGTCGCTCTTGCGGGTCCTGGCGGAGGGGTCGGCCATGACGGGGGCGGACTCCGGCGAATCGATGGTCAGCATTGTGTCACAAGCCCAACGGCTTAGAGAGGCCGCACAACCTGGCGGGGTCGCCGGTTCTGGGCGGCGTTCAGGATGAAGCCGATGATCTTGGCGACCGCCTCATAGTGCGCCGGCGGGATCATGTCGTCGATCTCCACGGCGGCGTACAGGGCGCGGGCCAGGGGCGGATCCTCGATCACCGGCACGCCCTCCTCCTCGGCGACGGCGCGGATCTTGAGCGCGAGCGAGTCCAGGCCCTTGGCCACGCACACGGGCGCGGCGTCCTCGCCCTGCTCGTAGCGCAGGGCCACCGCGTAGTGGGTCGGGTTCATGATCACCAGGGTGGCCTCGGGCACCGCCTGCATCATCCGCCGGCGCGAACGCTCGTTGCGGATCTGCTTCTGGCGGGCCCTCACGTGGGGATCGCCTTCGGAGTTCTTGTAGTCCTGCTTGACCTCTTCCTTGGTCATCCGCTGGCGGACGAAGAACCGTTGCCGTTGCCAGAGATAGTCCGCGCCTGCGACCGCCAGGGTCAGTCCGGCCACGGCGAAGACCAGCCGCTTCAGCACGTCCAGCATGAAGGGCAGCATCGCCGTCGGATCGAGGGCCGAGAGCGTGGGGAAGACGGGCAGGAAGGGCTTCAGGACCCACCACACCAGCCAGCCGATGACGATGACCTTCACCGTCGACTTCACGAACTGCATCAGGCCTTCGGGGCCGAACAGCCGCTCGAAGCCCTTGCGGGGCGAGACCTTCTTGAAGTCGGGCTTGACCTTGTCGGGGACGAAGCGGACGCCCGACTGGAAGATGTTGGCCGCCGCGCCCGCAATCATGCAGGCGCCCAGGACCGCCGCGAGGATCGGCGCCGCCGCGATCACGGCATAGCGCATCACGTCCAGGCTTCCGCCGCCCTCCAACGTCATGGTTTCGGGCGCGGCCACGAACGGCTTGAGCTGGACCGCCAGGTTCCGGGAGAGCCAGCCGCCTGCCATCAGCACCACGGCCGAAGCCGCCGCCAGAGTGGCGGCCTGGGCCAGGTCCATGGTCTTGGGGACGTCGCCCTTCTCCTTGGCCTTCTCCAGTTTCTGGGGTGTGGCCTCTTCTGTTTTTGATTCCTTTTCGGGCGCTTCGCTCATGGCGTGGCGAAGCTCCCGACGAGATCACGGTAGCGCTCGACCCAGATCATGCCGATCACCCCCAGGCTGAGGGCGAAGATCGACAGGCCCAACAGCACGATCAGGGGGGTCGCGGCGAAGAAGACCTGGAACTGCGGCATGACCCGCCCCACGAGCCCGACCGCGATGTTGAAGATGAGCGAGAAGACGATCACCGGCGCCGCGAGCTGGACGCCGAGCGCGAACGAGCGGCCGAGCGTCTGGATGGCCAGGGCGCCGGCGTCCGCCACCGGAACGGCGCCCCCGAAGGGAAACAGGTCGAAGCTGCGCACGATGGCGGCCACGAACAGATGGTCCAGGTTCGTAGTGAAGATCAGCACGATGCCGATGAGACCCAGGAACGTGCCCACCGTGGTGGAGGGCTGGGCCTGCATCGGATTGGCCGTCTGGGAGAACGAGAGCGTCGTCTGGAGCGACACGATCTCGCCGGCCGTCGCCAGCGAGGTCATGAACAGCCGCAGGATCGCGCCGATCATCAGTCCGATCATCACCTCGCGGATGACGGCGAACGCCAGATCGCCCGCATTCCCCGGCAGCGGAGGCGCCCCGACCGCCACGACGGGAAACAGCATCAGACTGAGCGCGAGCGCGAACGACAGCCGGATGCGCGGCGGAATGAAGGTCTCGCCCAGGCCCGGCAGCAGCATGACGACGGCGCCCAGGCGCGCGAAGACCAGGCCGGCGGCGAAGACCTGCTGCGCGGTGGCGTAGGACTCCATGTCCCGGCCGCCCGCCTACATGCCCGCGATGCGGGCCGCGATGTTGCGCATGAATCCGCTCATCAGCGCGCCCATGAGCGGCATGAAGATGAGCAGCGAGACGAAGATGGCCACGATCTTCGGCGCATAGACGAGGGTCTGTTCCTGGATCTGGGTGAGCGCCTGGAGCAGACCGATGCCCACGCCCACCACCAGGCCCACCAGGAGCACCGGCGCGCAGAGCTGGATGGTCAGCCAGATGGCGTCGCGACCGACGTCCAGAACCTCGGCGCCGCTCATCGAAAACCTCGTCGGAAATCAGGAACCGCCGGCGCATCGGCCGACGGCTCAATCTGGCTCGTCATGGTTAACGAAAGGCTAGAGGCGGCTGACCCAAGCTGACGAACTCGGTGGGATTCGCCCCATCCCGTGGCCCGGGCCCCCTGAAAGCGGATCAGGTCGCCGCGGCGTCCTGCGAGGGTCGCTGGCTGGACCTCGCCGAGATCGACGCGCCCGCGCTCGCCGCGACCATGAGGGCGACCGCCACCCACTGGGCGATGGCCAGGCGCTCGCCCAGCATGATGAAGCCGACCAGCGCGGCGATGGCCGGAGCGCTGCTGGTCACCAGACCGAAGACCCGGCTGGTCAGCCGCTCGAGAGCCTTCATCTCCAGCAGGTAGGGCAAGGCGCTGGAGAGCAGCGCGACCACCAGGCCGAGACTCAGGACGTGTACGCTGAAGAGCTCGCTTCCGGCGGCCGAAAGCCCCGAGGGAACCGTCACGAGACACGCGACGACCATGCCGAGCGCGACGGCCTTCGTGCTCTCCACCTGGGACGCCCGTTTGCCGAAGAGGATGTAGAGCGCCCAACAAAAGGCCGCGCCGGCCGCATAGAGAACCCCCTGCGCATCCAGGGCGGCGCCGGCGCCCGGCCAGGGAACCAGCAGAAGAACGCCCGTCGCCGCGAGCGCCAACCAGAGCAGGTCCCTGGCCGAGCGCGAGCCCAGCAGAACCACGACGAGCGGCCCGGAGACCTCGATCGTCACGGCTATGCCGATCGGGATACGCTCGATGGCCCAGTAGATAAGGAGGTTCATCCCGCCGAGCGCCAGCCCGTAGAGGACAAGCCACGCCACCTGGCCACGATCCAGCCTGGCGGCCCAGGGCCTCGCGATGGCCAGCAGGACTATGGCCGCGATGCTGGTCCGGAGGGCGGCGACCCCTTCGGGGCCGACCTGCGAGAACAACCCCTTCCCCAGGGCGGCGCCGACGTTGATCGACACCTGCGCCGCCAGAACGCCGAACCCTGCCGTCGCCCCCCAGCGCCGCGCCTGGGCGTCGTTCACGTCGCCCCCAGCCCCCGATGGAGGACGAGCGCGTCCACGAAGCCCTCCGTCGGGTGCTCGAAGGCTCCGGGAAGCCGGCCGACGACCGCGAACCCCAGGGACTGCCAGAGCCGGACGGCGCGGACGTTCGTGCTGACCACGAAGTTGAACTGCATCGCCCGGAAGCCGGACGCGCGCGCATGATCGAGGGAATGCGCGCACATGACCCGCGCGACGCCGCGGCCTGCCGCCTCCGCCGCGGTCATGTACCCGCAGTTGCAGACATGGGCGCCGCGGCCGGCCTGGTTCGGTTTGATGTAGTAGGTTCCGACGATCTCGCCTGCGGCCTCGGCGACGAAGGTCTCCCTGTCCGGGCCCAGCCAATAGTCCAGCGCCGCCTGCTCCGGGAGATCCTGCGGGAGGGCGTAGGTCTCGCCGGCGCGGATGGTCGGCCCGATGATGCGCCAGATGGCGGCCGAGTCGGCGGACGTCGCGCGGCGTATGTGGAGATCAGGCCGGGGGCTCATGGCGGCGGACGCTACGAAAGGCGGGCGCCTAAGACTATAGGTGTCGAACGCTTAAGTGTTCGGAGGCGCAGCATGCCCGGGCCTCGCGCCCCGGAAATCGACTACGGGCGGGCGTTCCGGCTCGCTCCCGTAGGGCTCGCGGTCGGCCGGGATCGAACCATCGTCGATTGCAACCTGGCCTTCGCCGACCTGTTTCGCGGCGAGCGCAGGACGCTGGTCGGACAGAGCTTCGCGGCGCTCTATCCGGACGAGCGGCACTATCTCAGCACGGGCGCGCGGGCGGAGCGTGCGCTGCGGGCGCGAGAGACGTTCGCGAACGACCGCGTGATGCGCCGCCTCGACGGGGAGCTCTTCTGGGTGCATGTGCGGGGTCGCGCCCTGCGGCCGGACGCGCCGCATCGGGATACGCTCTGGGTGTTCACCGAGATGTCTGGCGCGCACGCGGCGCGCAATGCGCCAAGCGCGGCGCTCACGGCCCGCGAACGCGACGTGGCGACGATGTTCGTCGACGGAAGGACCGCGAAGGAGGCGGCCCTGGCGCTGGGGATCAGCCCGAGGACGGTCGACATCTACCGGTCGCGGCTGCTGCGGAAGTTTGGGGTCGCGAGCACGCGAGAACTCGTCACGCGGCTTCTGAGCGGCTAGCGGAGGCCTTCCGAACCTCCGGCTTTTGACCGGAGCCGCTCAGGGTTCGGCTGGAACGCCGGCTTGCGGAAGCCCGGGTCCGGCGAGCTTCAGCGCCCGCGCCGCCTGGGCCGGGGTCGCCTTGTCGCGGTCGCGGTCGACGCTGAGATTGGCCTCGCGCATCGCCTCGACCGTGACCGCGCCGATCAGCGGCCTGAGCGCCTCCGTCAGGCGCGCGTCGTCCGCCCGCCGGGGCGAGACCAGGACGACGGCGTCGTACGGCGGGATGGCGCCCTCGGGATCGCCCAGGATGACCAGCCCGTCGGCGGCGATGCGCCCATCCGAGGAAAAAGCGCTGATCACGTCGGCGTCGCCCGCGGCCAGGGCGCGGTACATGAAGGTGGGCTGGTACGACCGCCGGGTGCGGAAGGCGAAGCGATAGGCGCCGTCCACCGCCCGCCACTCGGGCCGCGACAGGAACTCCAGGTCCGAGCCCAGGGCCAGTCGTGGTGAGACGCGGGCGAGGTCAGCCAGGTCCGCGATCCCGAGCGCACGCGCCCGGTCGGCGCGCATGGCGAAGGCGTAGGCGTTCTCGAACCCCAGCGACCCCAGCACCACCACGCCATCGCGGCGGCGCAACTCGGCCGTCAGCGTGGAAAGCACCGCCTCGCGGCCCGGATTGTCCGAACGGCCCAGGACGTTGGTCCACAGCGTGCCGGAATAGTCGACGTAGACGTCGATCTCGCCGGCTGCGAGGGCGCGGTAGGCCACCGCCGATCCCAGGTCCTCCCGTCGCGTGACTCGCGCGCCGGTCGTCTCCAGCCGTTCGGCCATCAGTTCGGCCAGGATGTACTGCTCGGAGAAGTTCTTGGCGCCGACCACATAGGCTGGCCCCTGCCCCCGCATCGCGAAGGGTGAGAGCGCCAGGGCGACGCCCAGGGCCAACCCGCCCAGCCCCGCGGCGACGAGGACCGGACGCCGCCGCCGCGCCCCCGTCTCGGCCAGGCCGAGAAGCTGGTCCGCCGCCAGAGCCACGGTGGCCGAGGCCGCGCAGCCGAACAGCACGAACACCCAGTTCTCGGTCTGGAGGCCGGCGAAGATGTAGTTGCCCAGGCTGGTCTGGCCTACCGGCGTGGACAGCGTCGCCGCGCCCACCGTCCAGACGGCGGCGGTGCGGACGCCCGCCATGATCACGGGCGCCGCCAGCGGCAACTCCACCTGCCAGAGCCGCTGGGTCGGGGTCATGCCCACGCCGTCGGCCGCCTCGACGACGGCCGGGTCGATACCCGTGATCCCCGCCACGCCGTTCCGGAGGATCGGCAGCATGGAATAGAGGGTTAGCGCGAGCAGCGAGGGCAGGAAGCCCAGCGCCGAGAATCCTTGGCCGAGGATCGACCCGGAGAACGCCGACAGCGCCAGCAGCACCGGATAGAACAGGGCCAGAAGCGCGAGGCTGGGGACCGTCTGGATCAGGCTGGCGACCGCAAGCGCGGGCCAGCGAACGCGGGGGCTTCGCGCGGCTGCCACGGCCAGGGGGACGCTGATCGCCACGCCCAGAGCGAGGGCCGAGGCGCTGAGCAGCACGTGCCAGCCCAGGTAGTCCGGCAGCAGCCGGAAGGCCTCTGCCAGTCGCGGATTCATAGGCCGAACCTCTGACGCAGGCGCTCGGCCTGGCGGCGCGGGGCGTCGAGCAGTTCCCGCACCTCCTCGGTCGGCGCCTCGGCCAGAAGCATGGCCGGGGTCCCGTCGGCGATGATTCGCCCCGATGCCAGGACGACGAGGCGGTCGGCCAGCAGCACGGCCTCGGCCATGTCATGGGTGACCATCAGGGTGGTGAGGCCCAGCCGGTCGTGAAGGGCGCGGTAGTCGTCGCCCAATGCGTCGCGGGTGAGAGGATCGAGGGCGCCGAACGGCTCGTCCATAAGCATGAGGGCCGGCTCAGCCGCCAGGGCCCGCGCCACACCGACGCGCTGACGCTGGCCCCCCGACAGCTCGGCCGGCGCGCGGCCCGCCATCTCGGGCGGCAGGACCACCAACTCCAGAAGCTCGGAAACCCGTGCGGCGATGCGGCCCGCCTCCCACCCCAACAGGCGCGGCGTCACGCCGATGTTGCCCGCCACCGTCAGATGCGGGAACAAGCCGACATCCTGGAATACGTAACCGATCCCGCGCCGCAAGGCCGGCCCATCGACCTCGGCGACCGGCCGCCCCGACACCCTCACCCTCCCTGCGTCCGGCCGGATCAGGCCGTTGATCGTCTTCAGAAGGGTGGTCTTGCCCGAGCCCGATCCGCCCACGAGGGCCACGAACTCCCCGCGCCGAACCGAGAGATCGACACCGTCGAGCGCGGCGCGGGCGCCGTAGCGCCGCGTCACTCCCGCCAGCTCGATCAACGCTTCGGCCATACCCCCGCCTAACATTTCGCGACGGCTTGGGGGAGCCGCGGCGCCCGGCTAAACGTTAGGGCGTCAGCTTCCATGGAGTCCCGAATGATCCGCCGCGCCTTCGTCCTCTCCGCCGCCGTCGCCCTCGCCGCCTGTCAGGCCACGGCCGGAACCTATGACCTCAAGAACAACGCCGGGGCCGCGGCCGGGACGGTCACCCTCACCGAGGCGCCGAAGGGCGTGCTGATCAAGGTCGAGGCCACCGGCCTCACGCCGGGATGGCACGGGCTGCACCTGCACGAGAAGGCGGATTGTTCGAAGTCCGACTTCACCTCGGCGGGGGGCCACACCCACGGCGGCGGCGACCGCATCCACGGCCTCCTGAACCCCGACGCGAACGAGACCGGCGACCTCCCCAACCTGTGGGCGGGCGCCGACGGGACGGCCAAGGCCGAGGTGTTCACCACCCTGGTCACGCTGAAGTCGCTGAAGGACGCCGACGGTTCGTCGGTGCTGATCCACGCGGCGGCCGACGACCACAAGAGCCAGCCCATCGGCGGAGCCGGCGCGCGCGTGGCGTGCGCGGAAGTCAGATAGGCGCGAGGCGGCTCATTCCGTGAAGGCCCGGATGGCCCCCGCTAGATCGGCATCCGGAGGATTTCCTGGTAGGCGCTGATCACCTGGTCGCGGACCGCCATCACGGTCTCCAGGCTGGCCTCGGCGGCCGAGATGGCGGTGACCACGTCCACCAGTTCGGCCTTGCCGGCGACCTGGGCGGCCATCCGGGTCTCGGCCGTCTTGGACGCCGTCACGGCGTCGGTCATGGCCGACTTCAGGATGTCGCCGAAGCCGAGCTGGCCCGAGGCGGCGTTGTTGGGCGTCAGGCCGGGCGTGTCGCCGATGCCGATGCCCTTCTGGGTCGCGGCGTAGGCCTTGGCGGCGGCAAAGGGCGTGATCATCGCTCAGGGCCCTACTTCTTGAGGAGATCCAGCGTCCGCATCTCTATGGTGCGGGCGGTCTCGATGACGTTGAGGTTGGCCTCGTAGGCTCTCTGGGCCTGGCGCATGTCCAGCGACTCCACCAGCGAATTGACGTTGGGCAGCTTCACATAGCCCTGAGGGTCGGCCGACGGATGGCCCGGCGCGTACTCCTGGCGGAACTGGGTCCGGTCGGGCTCGACCTTGCTCATGCGCACGCCCTGCGCCCCACCGATCCGCGTGGGCTCGAACACCGGGGCTTGGCGGCGATAGGGATCCCCGCCCGGCGTCCGGGAGGTCGAGTCGGCGTTGGCGATGTTCTCGGCGATGATCCGCATCCGCGCCTGCTGGGCGCGCAGCGCCGAGGCGGCCACGGCCTGGGCCGCGTTGGCGGGGGACTTGATCTCGGCCATCTAGGCTCTCCCCTTACCCGCGGCCGGGCGGCCGGGAGGCCATGCGCAGCAGGCCCATGGACTTCTGGTAGAAGCTGATGGCGGCGTCGTAGCTCATCCGCGCATCGCTCAGCTTGAGCATCTCCTCCTCCAGCACCACGGCGTTGCCGTTCAGGGTGGTCTCGGAACTGCCCGTCTTCACGGTCTTGAACGTCCCCCCGCCGGCCCGGCGGTCGGACTTCGGGGTCATGTGGCCCGCCTGGGTGGCGCTCATGGTCCCGGCGGCGGAAGCCTGCTGCTGCGCCTGCAGCCGGGCGTTGAAGCTGAACGGCTTCAGGTCCTCGGCCCTGTATCGGGGCGTGTCGGAGTTGGCGACGTTCTGCGCGATCACCTTCTGGCGCTCGCTGAGATAGCCCAGCCGGCCCTTGAGCATCGAGAAGAGCGGTATGTCGGCCAGGTTCATGGCCGCGATCCTGGAGAAACAGGGTTAATCCGCGTTTAAGGGATTCAGTCGCGAATGGGGCGCACGACACCGCGCCCACGGCCGACATGGAACTCTCCGACTTCCTCCGCGCGATCTTCGCCCTGGCCCTCACGCTGGGCCTCGTAGGCTTGGCCGCCGTGGCGCTACGGCGCTACGGCCCCGACGCCATGGCGCGGCTGGCGGCGCAGAAGAAGGATCGCCGCCTGCGGGTGGTCGAAAGCCTGGTTCTCGACCCGTCCCGGCGGCTGATCATCGTGGAGTGCGACGGCCGTCAGCGCCTGGTGCTCCTGGGCGAAGGGCGGGTGCTGGACGAACTCAAGACGCCGGACGCCAACTGATGCGCGCCTTTCTCGCGGCCCTCCGCACGCTGCCGGCCGAAGACTGGCGCCGCGCCGCCCTCATCGCCGGGATCACGACCTGCGCCGCGCTGACCGTGCCGGCCGCCGCGGTGGCCCAGACCCTGAACGTGGACCTCGGGACCGGGGCGGGTCTGACCGAACGGGTCGTCCAGCTCGTCGGCCTGCTGACGGTCCTGTCGCTGGCGCCCTCGATCGTGATCATGACCACGTCCTTCGTGAGGATCGTGGTCGTGCTGTCGCTGCTGCGGACCGCGCTGGGCCTTCAGCAGAGCCCGCCCAACGCAGTGCTGATCTCGCTGGCCATGTTCCTGACGGCCATCGTCATGGGTCCCACCTTCGAGCGGTCCTACAACGAGGGCGTCCGCCCCCTGCTGGAACAGCAGATGGAGCTGCCCCAGGCCTTCGACGCCGCCGGCGGGCCGGTGAAGCAGTTCATGCTCTCGCAGGTGGACGAGGAGGATCTCGCGCTCTTCGTGCGCCTGTCGCGGATCGAGCGGCCGGCCACGGTCCAGGACATCCCGATCCGCGTGGTTACCCCGGCCTTCATGATCTCGGAGCTGAAGCGCGCCTTCGAGATCGGCTTCCTGCTGTTCGTGCCCTTCCTGGTGATCGACCTCGTGGTCGCCAGCGTGCTGATGAGCATGGGCATGATGATGCTGCCGCCCGTCATCATCAGCCTGCCGTTCAAGCTGATCTTCTTCGTCCTGGTGGACGGCTGGCGGCTGGTGGCCGGCAGTCTGGTCGAAAGCTTCCAGCGCGGCGCGGGCGGAGGGTAGCGGCTGGGCCTTCCCGGTCGCGCCGACAGCCGGACCCAGCCGGGATCGGGCTCGTCAGCCCGCCGCAGGAGGTCTCGACGCCGGCTCGGCGGCCGCCTGCCGCGCCGGCGTCGCGGCGGCCTTGGCGTCGCCCGTCGGAGCCGCGCGCGTCTTGAAACGGCCCTTCATCTTCTCGACCCAGCCCGCGAACATCTCGCCGTCGGCCGAGACGCGGCCGAAGTCGGCCACGCTCAGGCGGCCGGTGGGCAGGCCCGAGAGGGCGATCCGCAGGGCTTCCGGGTTGTTGGCCTTCTCGTAGAAGCCCTGGTAGCGCTGCTGCAGGCGGGCCAGCGCGGGGTCGTCGCCGGCCAGGCTATAGGCGACGCCCGCCCTCAGAAGGCGGCCTTCCTCGTCGCTGCTGAGCTGGGTGTCGCTCTTCCAGCGCTCACCCAGGCTCTTCTCGTAGAGCGGGCCGGCGGCAGCCCAGTCCTTCTGCTTCCACAGGATCTCGGCGCGCAGATCGCCCGCGTCCTTGCCCGTGTCGCGTTCGATGATCTCCAGGGCGTTCTCGTACCGGCCCAGCGACGTCCAGGCACGGGCCTCCACCAGGCGCCGCTCGGTGTTGAGCGCCGTCGGCAGGATCGTGGTGCGCGAGCCGTTGATGGCCTCCAGCGCCTGCTCGGGCTTGCGGTCCATGAGGTAGATCACCGCCAGGTCGGTGGCCACCTGGGCGCGCGGCACGCCGTCGAGGCGGTTCTCGGCCTGGTACTTCAGCAGTTCCGCGGCCTGCGGCAGCAGGTCCACGTCCACCAGCCGGCGCACGATCCTGCGCACCATCATGTCGCCGTCCGCGCCCAGCGGCGCCAGCTCGCGGAAGTCGAAGAACAGCGCCAGGGCCTGCGTCGGCTCCAGCCCGTCGGCCAGGCCATCGAGGAACAGCGCGCGGAAGGCGGTGTTGAGGTCGGCCTGAAGCTGGATGGCCTCCGGCAGGTCGGGCAGGCGGACTCCCGCCGAGCGCAGGGCTTCCAGGGCTTCGCGATAGCGCCCCTGGGCGAGGTAGAGCTGCCCCAGCGCCCGGATCGTCTCCAGTTCGGTGGCGTCGCCGCGCCAGCGGTAGCGCAGGCTGTCGAACACGCCCACGGCCTGAACCGGCGTCACCTGGCCGAGCTCCAGCCGGATCTGCGTCGCCCGCAACACCGCCGGAGCGGCGATCGACTCCAGCGGGGCCGTGGCGATCGCGTTGTAGACCTTGAGCGCGCGGTCCTTGTAGCCGTTCATCTCGATGATGCGGGCGTGGACCAGACGGGTCCGCAGCCGCTCCTCGGGATCGACCTTCTCCTCCAGGGCCAGCCTGATCCGCGCCTCCGCGGAGGCCAGGTCGCCCTGGGCCAGCGCCGCCTGCGCGTCGGCGCGGGCGAAGCGGCTCTTCCAGACCGGGCTGAAGAGACCGAAGGCCTCGACGCCCTTGGCGAACTGGGCCCGCGCCTCTCCGTACTGCGCGAGCTGGGTGTCGACATAGGCGCGCCACAGGGACGTCGACGGATCGTCGGCCAGCGCGGGGGCCGAGAAGTCGGTGTCAGCCTCGGCGTAGCGCCGGGCCATGGTGCGGGCGATGCCCCGCAGCCCCCGGAACTCGGGGTCGTCCAGCATCTCGGGATGGGCGCGGGCCAGGGCGTTCAGCACCCCGATGGCCTCGAAGCTGAGCTCCGAGCCCACCAGGAAGCGGGCGAGCGCCATGCGGGCGGCCACCGGCGCGCCGCGCTCCTTGTTGGCGCCTTCCGCCGCTGCGGCGGCGAGCAGGCTTTCGTAGCGGGGCACGAAGCCGTCCTCGCCCGTCTTCGACCAGTCGGCCGACACAAGCGCCGGCATCGCGGCCGCCTGCGGGGCCCCGAGTTGGACCTGCTCGCGGTCGCGGGTGGCCCAGGCGGGTGAGAGGTTCAGCCCGCGCGCGCGGCCGATGCGGACGATCTCGCCGTCGCGCCGGACGCTCAGGTCGTCGACCGCCGCCTCGACGGCCAGGCCCTGAACCGACGGCAGCAGGGCGGCGTCCACGAAATCCCGGCGGGTGGGCACGCCCTTGGGCGGGCCGAGCGCGGTGACCACCGTCAGGGTGTCGCCCACCACGGGATCGGGCAGGTTCACGACCCGCGTCGCCCCCGCCACCGGCGCCCGCAAGGTCGCCGGACCGCCGGCGGAATCGCGGCTCACCCGCACGATCGCCGGCTGGGACTGAGGTCCCGGCCCGAGGGCCACCGTCCACACGCCGCCCTGAGCGCTGACGAACACCGGCGTATCCGGATCGGCCTCGATCCGCAGGGCGGCGTGGTCGGCGCCCCGGAACGACTGCAGGCCTCGGAGGGGCCTTGTGGCCGGCGCCCCCGAAACGTCGAGGCTGGCCGGGGCGTCGAAGACCACCCAGACCGCATCGCCTCGGCGGAAGACCGCGGCGCCCGCAGGATTGGCGAACGCGAACGAGAGCTGGGTCTGGCCGCCGCCGACCTTGGCGTCCATCTTGACCACGCCGCCGGGCGGGAGAGGGTCGGGCCGGGGCGGCTCGGCCTCGGCGACCGCGACGGGCTCGGCGCTCGCGTCCGGCGGGGGCGCGGCCTTCTCGAAGACGTTCACATAGATCGCGCCATCGGCTCGCCCGATCCGGGCGTCGGCGTCATCGGCGAGGGTCAGCACCAGTTCCGGCCGACCGCCCGCGACGCGGCGATCGGCGGCCTTCACCCAGCGGGGCGGAGCGGTGCGCAGGCGCGCGATGTCGGGGTTCGCCCCCGGGGCGAAGGTCAGGACGACGGCCTGGCCCTCCCGGCGGGCGGACGCCTCGCCACGGACCTCGATGCGCGAGAAGGACTCCGCCGTGGCCACGCGGAGGCTCGGCCCGCCGCGCGCCTGCGCGGCGGCCGGCGCCGCATGCACGACGATCCCGGCCGGCGCCGCGACCCCGGCGATGCAGGCCGCGGCGACCCCGGAGCGGAGGGCCCTTCTCAGGACCATGGCCTACCCGGCCTTGGCCGGCGGCGCGGCCGCCGGAGCCGGCTCGGCCGGCTCGGGGCTCGCCGCCTGCTGGTCGGCAGGCGCCGCCTTGCGCGGGGGCGTGTTCGGGCGCTTGGCCGGGGGCGTCGCGGCGCGCGGAGCGGCCGCCTGCTGCTGCGTCGAGGGCTGGGCGCCGTCGGCCACGGCCTGCGCCCGCTCGGCCGCGGCCTGGGCGTCGGAGAACCGGCGCGCCAGCGCTTCGGTCAGCTTCTTGGCTTCGCCGGGGGACATCTGGGCGACGATCGCCGCCAGCGACCGCTCCTTCATCTTGGCGGCGATCGGAATCCGCACACTGTCGTCCAGAGCCGTCATGCGCGGCGCGGCGTCCTTGGCCTTCATGTTCTCGAACACCTTCACCAGGCGGTCGATCTCGGCCTCCTGCTTGGTGTCGGTCTGGGCCAGCAGGCCGTTCACCTCGGCCTTCAGCCCGTTCAGGGCCTTGATCTTGGCGTCCAGCTTCGCCTCGGCCGCAGCCATCAGGGCGAGTTGGGTGCTCAGGTCGTTCTCGCGGGCGTCCAGCACGCCGCGGCGCGCGCCCAGGCTCTGCAGAACCTGAAGCTCGGCCGGCGACAGGCCCGCCTGCTTGGCGAGCTCGGCCGCCGTCGGCGCGCACACCGCCTTCGGGGCGATCGTGGGCGTCGGCAGGCCGGCGGCCGCGTCCTGGGCGTCACCGGTCGGTGCGGTCTCGCCCGTCTTCGCCGTGGGCGCCTTGGCGGCCGGCGCGGCGCCTTTCGTCGCTTCCTGGGCGAACGCCTGCGCCCCCGAGAGCAGGCCGGGCAGGTCGCGGGCGCCCGAGACGGCGTTCACCACCAGGACGCCGCCAACGGCGACGCCCAGCAGCGGCAGGATGCGCGGGACGGACTTCAACGGAGCGCTCCGGCGAAACGGTCGAACGCCGGGGCGTCCTCGAACAGCTCCTCGTCGGCGGCATGGGCCGGCCGGCGGGGCATAGGGGTGACCCGCGCCGGCGCCGCGGCCGCCGCCGGACGCGCGCGCTCGACGTCGGTGACGCCGTCCACCTGGAGGCGGCTGCGGGCCATCGCGAGCAACGCGCCCAGCCGCTGTTCGGTCGTGTCTTCGACGCGCGGCCCAGGTTCGATGCGCGGCCCGGGCGCGACGGGCGGCAGGCCGCGCGCCGTGGCGCGTTCGGCCGCCAAGGGGCGCGGGGTTTCCGGCGCGGAGGCGACCAGCTTCTCCAGCCGCCCGGCCAGGGCGCGGCCCTTCTCGATGCGGTCGGACAGCATGTCCACGGCCTCGTCCGTGGCGGCGCGCAGGTCGGCGAGGCCCTGTTCCGCCCGCTGGGCGGCCTGGTTGAGCTCGCGCACCGCCGCCTCGAAGCCCTCGTGGCTGTCGCGCAGCGCCTTGAGGCGACGGTTGAGGCGGACGCCGACCGCCATCGCGGCGATCAGCAGCGCGGCGAGCAGCACGTTCAGGCCGATGGCGATCAGGCTCATGTCATCCTCTGCACGGCTTTGCGGGCCTGCGCGGAGAGCGGAGCCTCCACGCGGACAGCGATATGGGCGTTGCGCCGGCCCATCCGGCCCCGGGTCAACGGGATCGTCCCAGCCCGCAGCTCGATCAGACTGTCGGGCGTCGCGTTCAGCATCAGGGTGTCGCCGACCTTCAGGTCCAGCACCTTCCTCAGGCTGATCTGCTGCTCGTCGAGCACGGCGCGGACGTCCATGTTGGTCGTCCAGAGCTCGGTGGCCAGGTGGCTTTCCCAGATGTTGTCGCGGCCGAACTTCTCGCCCATGAACTGCTGGAGCAGCATCTTCCGGATGGGTTCGAGGGTCGCGTAGGGCAGCAGCAGCTCGATGCGGCCGCCGCGGTCTTCCATGTCGATGCGCAGCTTCACCAGGATGGCGGCGTTCGCCGGCCGCGCGATGGCCGCGAACCGCGGGTTGGTCTCCAGGCGGTCCAGGGTGAAGTGGACCGGCGTCAGCGGCTCGAACGCCTCCTTGGCGTCGGCCAGCACCACCTCGACCATCCGCTGCACCAGCACGCGCTCGATGGTGGTGTAGGGCCGCCCCTCGATCCGCATCGCGGCCGTGCCGCGCCGCCCGCCCAGCAGGACGTCCACGATCGAGTAGATCAGGTTCGAATCGACCGTCAGCAGGCCGTAGTTGTTCAGCTCCTCGGCCCGGAACACCGCCAGGATGGCGGGCAGCGGGATCGAGTTCAGATAGTCGCCGAAGCGGATCGAACTAATGTTGTCGAGGCTGACCTCGACGTTGTCCGAGGTGAAGTTGCGCAGGGAGGTGGTCATCAGCCGCACGAGGCGGTCGAAGACGATCTCCAGCATCGGCAGGCGCTCGTAGCTGACGAGCGCGGAGTTGATGATCGCGCGGATGCCGGTGCGCTCGGCGATCTCGTCGTCCGACAGGTCGAAGCCCAGCAGGCTGTCGATCTCGTCCTGGTTCAGGATCCGCTCGGCCGAGTTCGCCTCGGCCGCGGCGGCCGCGGCCCAGTCGGTCTCACCACCGCCGTCGCCGGCGGGCGCTTCGGTCTCGGGTGTGTTGTCGGGATCTTCGGACATGGCGTGGGAAGCCAACTGCGCGAGCGCTAGTTGATCAGCATCTCCTCGATGAGGACGGCGTTGGCCTTGCTCGGCTGGATGACGAGGTTGACCCGGCGAAGGATCTCCATGCGGAGCTGGTAGCTGCCCTGGCTCCCGGCGAGGTCCTCCGGGCGGAGTTCGCGCAGGAAGCTCTGGAACATGTCCTGGAGCCTCGGCATGTTGGGATCCAGTTCGTCCACCGCGCCCCCATCGGGCAGTTCCAGGGTGAGCTTCAGCTTCAGGAACGTGGCGCGGCCGTCGGCCGTCTGCATGTTCACCACCACGTCGGGCATGGTGTAGAAGACGACGCCATCGGGCCCCTCGCGGACCACCGCGGCGCCCTTCTCGCCTTCCTTGCCCTTCGCGTCCTTCTTTTCCTTCTTCTTCTCTTTCTTCTCGCCGCCCTTTTCAGCCGCCGCCGCATCGGGCGCGGGCTTGAGGAACATGAAGGCGGCCGTCCCGCCGCCGCCCAGCACGACGAGCGCCGCGGCGCCCGCGATGATCAGCATCTTGAGCGGGAGTTTCTTCTTCCCGGAAGCCTCGCCTTCCGCGCCCTCGGCGCCTTCGGGAGCCTCGCCCGCGGGCGCCTCCTTGGGCTTCTTTTCCTTCTTCGCCACGCGCGTGGGTCCTTCGAGAAACAGCGGCCTGCGGAACTCGCTGCCTCAACGAATGCGGGTCTTTGGTTAAGAAGCGGTTTTTAACGGTTCTTAACGGGCTCGATTCCTGCCCGGCAATTTTCGCCGCCGGGCAGCCGTTAACCTTCTTATTTTCTGATTTTATTGAATTTTCAGGTTGGCCCGAAGCTTGCAGCCAGGATGGGCGGAACGTCGCACCACCACCTGGGTCCCCGTTAATGGACAACGCCGTCTTCGTAGGTCTCTCGCACCAGATGATCCTCCGCCGCGAGATGGAGATCATCGCGAACAACATCGCGAACATGGACACCACCGGATTCAAGGTGGAATCCATGATGCAGCGCACCGAGCCGGCAGCCCCCGCGATGACGCTGGGCGGTCCCCGGCCGGTCAAGTTCGTGGCCGCCGACGGCGTGGCCCGCGACTTCGGTCAGGGCGTGCTGACCAAGACCGGTGCCACGTTCGACATGGCCATCGAAGGCAAGGGCTTCTTCCAGGTCCAGAGCCCGGACGGCCCCCGCTTCACGCGTGACGGCCGCTTCACGGTGGACCCGACCGGCCGTCTGGTGACGCAGGCCGGCCTGCCCGTCCTCGACGAGGGCGGCGGCGAGATCCAGATCGACATGGAGCGGGGCGAGGTCGCGATCGGACCCGACGGGACCATGAGCCAGGGGAACGAGCGCGTCGGCAAGGTGGGCGTGTTCGAGTTCGCCACCCCCGGAGCGCTGGAGAAGGCCGGCGACAACCTCTTCCGCAATACCTCCAACCTGGCCGCCAATCCCTCACTCGAGGCCCGCGTCCGCCAGGGTCATATCGAAGGCTCCAACGTCCGCCCGGTGCTCGAGATCACCCGGATGGTCGAGGTGTCCCGGGCCTACGAACGGACCGCCAGGATGATGGATTCCGAATCCGAGCTCTCGCGCCGCGCCGTCGAGCGCCTGGGCAAAGTGCAATAAGAAGGTAACGACCGATGCAAGCGCTCCGCACCGCCGCCACCGGCATGGCGGCCCAGCAGTTGAACGTCGAGGTCATCTCGAACAACATCGCCAACATGAACACGGTGGCGTTCAAGCGTCAGCGCGCCGAGTTCCAGGACCTGCTCTACCAGACCCTCGCCGCCGCCGGGACGCAGTCGTCCGACCAGGGCACCATCGTGCCCACCGGCGTCCAGATCGGCGCGGGCGTCAAGGCCGGGGCCGTGTACCGCGTCGGCATGCAGGGGTCGCTGACCCGCACCGACAACCCCTACGACCTGGCCATCGACGGCCGCGGCTTCTTCCAGGTGCTGACCCCGTCGGGCGAGATCGCCTTCACGCGCGCCGGCAACTTCTCGGTCAACGACCAGGGCCAGCTCGTGACCCAGGACGGCTACCAGATCGAGCCGGCGATCACGATCCCGGCCGACGCGATCCAGGTCTCGGTCTCCAAGAGCGGCCAGGTCGAGGTGATCCAGGCCGGCCAGACCGCGCCGAACGTGGTGGGCGTGATCGAGCTGGCCACCTTCGTCAACGAGGGAGGGCTCTCCGCCATGGGCGGCAACCTGTTCCGCGAGACCGCGGCCTCGGGCGCGCCCACCAACGGCACGCCCGGCTCGGTCGGCATCGGGACCCTGACCCAGGGCTACACCGAGGCCTCGAACGTCGATGCGGTGGCCGAGATCACCGCCCTGATCGTCGCCCAGCGCGCCTACGAGATGAACTCGAAGGTCATCTCCACCGCCGACGACATGCTGGCCACCGCCAACCAGGTGAAGACCTAAGCCATGAAGCTCGCCGCCTTCCTCGCCGCCCTCCTCACCGCCACGCTGGCCACGTCCGCGCTCGCCGCCACGCCGGTGACCCTCAAGGCCGACATCGTCGACGCCGACGGCGTGGTCACCCTGGGCGAGATCTTCGACGGCGCCGGAGCCGCGGGCTCGATACCCGTCGCTTCCCGCCCGATGGCCACGGTGATGCTCAACGCCCAGGCGGTCCGCCTGGCCGCGGCCCGCGCGGGCCTCGACTGGCCGAACGCCCAGGGCCTGCGTCAGATCGTCGTGCGCGGCCCCGCGGCCGGTCCCGGGGCCGGCGCCGCCTCCGGGACCGTAGCGGCCCGCGGCAACGTGGACGTCCTCACCTGGGCGCGCAGCCTCTCGGCCGGCGAGGTCGTGCAGCCCGCCGACCTCGTCTGGGGCAAGTCCGCCATCGCGCCGGCGGACAGCCCCGGCGAGCCGGAGGCGGTGATCGGCCTGGCGGCCCGCCGCCCCCTGCGGGCCGGCGCCGTCGTCACCGGCCGCGACGTCTCGGCGCCGCACGTGGTCAAGGCCAACGAGATGGTAACCCTGAGCTACGACAACGGCGGCGTCTCCCTCGCCCTCCAGGCCAAGGCCCTGGCCGGCGGCGCCGTCGGCGAGACCATCAACGTGCAGAACGTCACGTCGAAGAAGACCGTCCAGGCCGTGGTCACCGGACCCGGCCAGGCCGCGGTCGGCCCCCAGGCGGACGAGCTGAAGCTCGCCCGTTCTTCCCGTTACGCGCTCCGTTGAAGGAAGCCCTCGCCATGCGTCTGCGTCTTCTCGCCCTCGTCGCCCTCGCTCCGCTCGCCGCCTGCTCGACGGTCTCGGAGGCCGTGAAGGGGCCGGAACTGGCGCCCGTCGGCTATCCCGCCGCCCTGGTGCCACGCGACCAGAACGTTCTGCCGCTGGCCTCGGCCCGGGAGCCGCTGCCCCAGGCGGCCGGCGCCAACTCGCTGTGGCGCGTGGGAGCCCGCGCGTTCTTCAACGACCAGCGCGCCAGCCGCGTGGGCGACATCCTGACCGTCCAGATCGACATCGACGACAGCGCCAAGACCACCAACGCCACGTCCAGCTCGCGCTCGTCGGGCATGAACGCCGGCGTGCCGCACCTGCTGGGCCTCGAATCCAGCCTCGGCCGCCTGTTGCCGGGCGAGTTCGATCCCGCCAACGCCATCGAGACCCGCTCGACCACCTCGAACGCCGGCGCAGGCGCGGTCAGCCGCTCGGAGAAGATCAGCCTCACCATCGCCGCGGTGGTCACGGGCATCCTGCCCAACGGCAACATGGTGATCCAGGGCACCCAGGAGGTGCGCACCAACACCGACCTGCGCCAGCTCACCGTCGCCGGCATCGTGCGGCCCACGGACATCTCGTCGGCCAACACCATCCGGCACACCCAGATCGCCGAGGCCCGCATCAGCTACGGGGGCCGGGGCGACATCAGCCGCGTCCAGAAGACCCCCGCCGGCCAGTCGCTGCTGGAACGCTTCTCGCCCTTCTGATCCGGGATCGTACGGGCGGCCATGACGTTTCCTGCTTCCGGAGTGACTTCATGCGCCGCCGCACCGCCCTTCGCCTCGCCCTCCCCGTGGCCTTCCCCCTGGCCGTGGCCGCCTGCGCCCACCCGGCCGGACCGGGTCCCGGCGCCGACGGGATGACCTGGATCCTGAAC
Source organism: Phenylobacterium sp. (assembly GCF_037189685.1). Taxonomy (GTDB): domain Bacteria; phylum Pseudomonadota; class Alphaproteobacteria; order Caulobacterales; family Caulobacteraceae; genus Phenylobacterium. The sequence goes on from NZ_JBBCIT010000026.1 coordinate 29,124, forward strand.
GAGGCGGACCGCCCCGCGCTGGTCTACGGCGTGCCCGAAAGCGACCATCTCGCCGTCGCGCTGGAATGCCGGCGGGGCTCGGGACAGGTGGACATCCTCGTATTCGGCGCCGCCGAGCGCCCGCCGCGGCGGCTAGCGCTGGCCTCCGGCCCCGCGCGGACGGACCTCGCCGTGCAGAGCCAGGCCGACGAACTGTTCGAACAGGTCCACCAGGCCGAGACGCCCGCGACCTCCGACGTCCTGCGCCGCTTCAGGCGGACCGGCGCCATCGCGATCGGCCTGGACCGTCCGGAACCCTTCCCCGCCGCGCCTCAGCGCCTCAGGGCCCGCTTCCTGGCGCTCTGCGGAGGATGAAGCCCCCCGGGCGCCCAGCCTGCGGCCGGCCCGGGCAGGAATCAGCACAGGCCCGGCCCGCGCGCGACGCCGGCCTGGCGATCGCCGCGTAGGGCTATGGCACGTCGGCCGCCGTCACCGGCTCGGGATAGCTGTTGCCGAAGTGGGTGCGCAGATAGGCCACGACGGCGGCGGTCTGCTCGCGCGACAGCATGGCCTTGAAGGGCGGCATGCCCGCCTTCCCCTCCTGGATCACATAGATCGCGTAGGCCGTCGTCCCCATGCGGGGATTGTCGGCCAGCGCCGGAAAGGCCGCGGCCCCGACCGCGCCCTTGGCGTCGGCCATGTGGCAGGCCTGGCAATACATCCGGTAGACGTCGGCGCCGGTCCGGGCCACGGGCGGCTTCGTCCCGCCGGGGCCCGGTTCATCGGCGGCGGCCGGGACCACCGCCATCGCCACGAGGGTCGCCAGACCCACGGCAAGCTTCTTCACGGTCAGGCCTCCTGCGCGCGCTTGTGGAGACGGGTGATGGCGTCGAGGGCCGAGAGCAGCGAGCCCTCCATCCAGCAGCCGACGTACGAGGCGTGCTCGCCCGCAAGCACGATGCGGTCCTCGAGGGCCACCAGGTCCTGGTAGTGCTCGCGCCGGGTGTCCTCGTTCCAGCGGGCGCAACAGCCCATCGCCCAGGGCACGCGGCTCCAGGACACCGACGCCCCGTTCAGGAACTCCTTGCGGTAGCTGTCGGGATGGAAGACCGAGCCCTGCTCCAGCGCCGCCTCGATCCGTTCCTCCGGCGTCATGCCGCCCAGGTGCAGGCCGCCCGGCCCGTTGGCGAAGGCGCCCAGCAGCACCGCCGGCCCGTCGCTCAGCAGGCGGTCGTTGGGGTACGAGACCAGGCCGATCTCCTGGTTGGTGAACGAGTGCCCGCCGTAGATGGCGTAGTCCTCCTCCCAGAAACGCCGCCGCATCTCGAGCGCGACCTTCACGCCGGGGCTGTAGGGCACGGCCTGGATGGCCGCCTGCTTCTTCTCCGAGAGGTTGGTCTCGATCTGGCTCAGGACGGTCAGGGGGATGGTGCAGACGCAGAAGTCCGCCTCGGCCGTGCTGACCTTGCCGCTCTTCACGTCGGCGTAGGTCACCGTCACACCGCCGGCGCCCTGCATCAGGCGGGTGACCTTGGCGCCGTAGGTGATCAGCCGCCCGACCTGCCGGGCAAACCCCTTGCCGATCATGTCCATGCCGCCCACCGGCTGGAACATGGTGGTCTGGAACTCGTCGTTCATGAAGAACGCCATGTTCGCCCAGACCCGCGACTTCAGGACTTCGTCGAACGGAAACAGGTCCGACGGCTTCGGCGCCCCGTTCACCCCGCCGCCCGGCGGCAGCAGGAAGCCCCGGTGGCTGGACGACCGGTCGCCCTTCACGTAGCGCATGTCCCGGTCGAGCATGCCCCAGCCGCGCAGGGCCTCCTTCAGGAGGTCGAGGTCCTCGGCCGTCAACCGGGTGTCCAGCGCCTTCTGGTCGATCGCCTTGCCCAGCAGTTCCGCGACATTGCCCTCGAAATCCGCCGCCAGCGCGCGGAACCGCTGCGGCGCGCCGCCGAACGCGTCGGTCGAATGGACATAGGCGTTGTGGTTGAACTGGATGAAAGGCTCCAGCGCCACGCCGAACGTCTTGCAGTAGTACAGAAGCGTCCGGTGATGGTGCGGGATGCGCCAGGGGCCCGGATTGAAGTAGTTGCCCTTGGCGAAGCCCACGTTCTGGGTCGGCCCGCCCAGTTCGGTGTAGCGGTCCCCACCGCGCAGCGACCAGTTGCGCCCGCCCGCGCGATCCTGGAACTCCAGGATGCGGACCTTGTAACCGGCTTTCTCCAGTTCGTAGGCCGCCAGCATGCCGGCGAGACCCGCACCCAGAACGATCACCGACTGTCCCTTGCGCCCGCCCGACAGATCGGGCGGACCGGGAAAGCGGGTCTCGGCCGCGTGGCCGAAGGTGGTCATGAGCTGATAGACGGCGGCTGTCCCGCCAATCAGGCCGATGGCGTTCAGCAACTGCCGCCGCGTGGGCGTCTGACGGCCCGAATCCATGGAAAACCTCGAGCGACTCGCGTTCGCTCGATCGGTACGCCGGCCATGTTCCGAGAGAAGGTCCCGCCGCCCTGCGGCATGAGAATACCGGCGCCGTGCGCGGAACGCGGGCGCGGCTGTCCACAGACCGCGCAGATCGGGAGACCCCGCAGATCGGCCGGGATCAGGCCCGCCGCCCCTTGGCCGCGACGTTGTCGACCCCCAGGGCCGACAGCGCCCCGCGCACGATCCCCTCGGCGTCCAGCCCTGCCTGGGCGTACATGGCGTCGGGCTTGTCGTGGTCCTGGAAGAGGTCGGGCAGGGTCAGGGTGCGTACCCTCAGGCCGCGGTCCAGCGCCCCGTGCTCGGCCAGGGCGTGCAGCACGAAGGCGCCGAAGCCCCCGACCGAGCCTTCCTCCACCGTCACCAGCGCCTCGTGCTCGCGGGCCAGCCGCAGGATCAGGTCGATGTCCAGCGGCTTGGCGAAGCGGGCGTCGGCCACCGTCGCCGAGAGCCCGCGCGCGGCCAGCATGTCGGCCGCCTTGAGCGACTCGGCCAGTCGCGTCCCCAGCGACAGGATGGCCACCGCGGTCCCCTCGCGCACCACGCGGCCCCTGCCGATCTCGAAGGGCGCCGCCAGGGTCGGGATCTGGACGCCGACGCCCTCGCCGCGCGGATACCGGAACGCCGAGGGCCGGTCGTCGATCGCCACGGCCGTCGCGACCGCCTGGGCCAGCTCCGCCTCGTCGGCCGGAGCCATCAGCACCATGCCCGGCAGGGCGCCCAGGTATCCGATATCGAACGAACCCGCATGCGTGGCGCCGTCCGCGCCCACCAGCCCCGCGCGGTCGACGGCGAACCGGACCGGCAGGCCCTGGATCGCCACGTCGTGGACCACCTGGTCGTAGCCGCGCTGGAGGAAGGTGGAATAGAGCGCGCAGAACGGCTTCATGCCGTCGGCGGCCAGGCCCGCGGCGAACGTCACCGCATGCTGCTCGGCGATGCCGACGTCGAAGGTCCGCTCTGGGAACGTCTCGCCGAACAGGTCCAGGCCTGTGCCCGACGGCATGGCCGCGGTGATCGCCACGATCTTCGGATCGCGTTCGGCGTGCTTGATCAGCTCCTGGGCGAAGACCTTCGTGTACTGCGGCGCCCCGCCCTGGCTCTTGGCCTGCTGGCCCGTCACCACGTCGAACTTGACCACGCCGTGGTACTTGTCGGCCGCGTTCTCGGCCGGGGCGTAGCCCTTGCCCTTGTGGGTCACCACATGGACCAGCACCGGCTTGTCGTCGATCCGGCGGGCGTTCTGCAGGACGTGGACCAGGGCGTCCATGTCGTGCCCGTCGATGGGGCCCACGTAGTAGAAGCCCAGTTCCTCGAAGAAGGTGCCGCCCGTCACCATGCCGCGAGCGTATTCCTCGGCCTTGCGGGCGGCCTCGCGCATCGGCCGCGGGAACGCCTTGGCCATCGACTTGCCCAGGTTGCGCAGGCTCTGATAGCCGCCGCCCGAGACCAGCCGGGCGAAATAGGCGCTCATCCCGCCCACCGGCGGGGCGATCGACATGTCGTTGTCGTTCAGGATGACGGTGAGCTGCTTGGTGGCCCCGGCGTTGTTCATCGCCTCGTAGGCCATGCCGGCGCTCATCGAGCCGTCGCCGATGACGGCCACCACCTTGTTGTCCCGGCCCTCGGCGTCTCGCGCGGCGGCGAAGCCCAGGGCGGCGCTGATCGACGTGGCGGCGTGGGCCGCGCCGAAGGGGTCGTAGTCGCTCTCGGACCGCTTGGTGAAGCCCGACAGCCCGCCGCCCTGGCGCAGGGTGCGGATGCGGTCGCGCCGGCCGGTCAGGATCTTGTGCGGATAGGCCTGGTGGCCCACGTCCCAGATCAGGATGTCCTTCGGCGTCTCGTAGACGTGGTGCAGCGCCACCGTCAGCTCGACAACGCCCAGGCCGGCGCCCAGGTGGCCGCCCGTCTGCGACACAGCGTCGATCGTCTCGGCCCGCAGTTCGTCGGCGAGTTGCCGGAGTTGGGGGATCGTGAAGTCGCGGGTGTCGGCGGGCGACGCAACGGTGTCGAGCAGGGGCGTGACGGGCGGCAACGCGGCGGAATCCTCGGACTGGCGCGCTTCGGGCGGGTGCGCTGCGGGCGGGATCGACGCCGGCTCGCCGCGGGAAGGCGCGAACGATCTAGTGTCGGCGCTCTAGCACGAAATCGACGCTGTCCCGCAGGAATTCGGCCCGCGGGCCAAACGGATCCAGGTGAGATTTCGTCTGGGTCTTGAGCAGGCCCAGACGCTCGCGGGCCGCCTCGACACCCAGGAGCGTCACGAAGGTGGTCTTCCCCGCCGCGGCGTCCTTTCCGGCCGCCTTGCCCATCGCCGCGGCGTCGCCCTCGGCGTCCAGCAGATCGTCCACGATCTGGTAGGCCAGTCCCAGGTCGTGGGCGAAGGCCAGCAGGGCGTGGCGCTCGGCTTCCTGCGCATGGGCCATCACCAGCGGCAATTCGAACGCGCAGGCGATCAGGGCGCCGGTCTTCAGCCGCTGCATCCGGGCCACCCCGCCCAGGTCCTCGCGCACGCCCAGCATGTCGATCATCTGACCGCCCACCATGCCCCGCGCGCCCGCGGCTCCGGCCAGGCGCGCCACCAGTTCGGCGCGGACGGCGCCGTCGGGATGGGTGTCGGGATGCGCGAGGATCTCGAACGCCGCCGCCTGCAGGGCGTCGCCCGCCAGCACGGCCGTCATCTCGTCGTAGGCCACGTGCACGGTGGGATGGCCCCGGCGCATGTCGTCGTCGTCCATGCACGGCAGGTCGTCGTGCACCAGGCTGTAGGCCTGGATGCACTCCAGCGCGCAGGCGGCGCGCAGCACGTAGGTTTCGTCCACCCCGAGCATCCGCCCGGTCTCGAGGGCGAAGTAGGTGCGCAGGCGCTTGCCCGGCCCCAGGGCCGCGTAGCGCATGGCCTCGGTCAGCCGGCTCTCGGGCCCGTCGGCGCGCGGCAACAGTTCGTCCAGCGCGACCGTGACGAGGTCGGCCGCCTCTTCGACGCGACGCGGAAGGTCCGTCATCCGAACTCCGCGGGCTCGGCCGCGATGGCGCCGCCGGCGCGCTGCACGATCTGCTCGACGCGCAGCCGCGCGGCCTCCAGCCGGCCCTCGCAGTGCGCCTTGAGCGCCGCACCCCGCTCGTACATGCGGATGGAATCCTCGAGCGGCGCCTGACCCGATTCCAGGCGCGCCACGATCTGCTCCAGTTCGGAGAGCGCCTGCTCGAAGGACATGGCGGCGATGTCGGCGGGCTCGGACATGCCGTCTCTCTAGCCGTCCGCCGGAGCGGAATCCACCGACATGTCCGCGGAGACAATCCGGAGATATCCCAAAGATATCCCGGAGATCAGTCCCGCTCGAAGCGGCGCATGGACCAGTATTTGTAGCCCTCGCTCTCAGCCAGCCGCCAGCCACGGCGCTTCAGCGCGCGCCCGACCAGATGGTTGAAGAAGCCGTGCGCCAGCACCACGACGTTTCCGCCGCCGGCCGCCAGCCCGATCAGCAGCGCGGCCGCCCGGTCGGCGCGGGCCTCGGCTTCGGCGCGGGTCTCCTGCCCCTCGTGGTGGTCGAAATACCACCACCACAGCCGCGCGACGAAGCCCCAGATCCGCGGCGACAGCCTGATCCATGACGGGAAATTCGGCGGCGGCAGCGGCGCCTCGATCAGGACGTCGTGGTGGTCGAACGCCTGCGCCCCCACCAGGGTCCTCGCGCTCTCGATGGCGCGCAGGCGCGTGGACGACACGATCACCCCGCATTCCGCCACGAACCGGCGCAGCCGATCGGGCGGCGCCTGTCCCGGGACGATTCCGCCCACCTCGTAGCGGGCCCAGAACTCGCGGTAGCCGGCGGCCGTCAGCCGCACCTTGCGCGACAGCGCCGGCTCACCGTGCCGGGCGAGGATGATCGCGCCCGGGCTCGCGTCGGCGTCGCCGTGGGGCCGCGTCGTCAGACCGCTGTCCATCGCTTCCGAGAACGCACCCGCGCTTCGTCCTTCAACCTTCACCCAGCGCCCGGACGTGGGCCAGGGCCGAACGACCCAGGGCCTCGAGGTCGTATCCGCCCTCGAGCGACGACACAACCCGGCCCTTGGCGTGGCGGTCGGCCACCGAGGCTATGGCGCGGGTCGCCCAGGCGAAATCTTCGGCCTCCAGGCTCTGCCCGCCCCCGCCCACAGGGTCGCGACGATGGGCGTCGAAGCCCGCCGAGACCAGAATCAGGTCGGGGGCGAAGGCGTCCACCCGGTCCATGAGCCGTTCGAAGGCCGCGCGCCACACCCCGACCGGCGCGCCCTCGGGCGAGACGGCGTTGACGATGTTGTCCGGAACCGCCTCGGATGGATGCCCGGTGCCGGGCCACATGGGCCACGACTGGATCGAGGCGAAGAACAGGCCCGCGCGCCCGCCCAGGGCGGACTGGGTGCCGTTGCCGTGGTGGATGTCGAAGTCCACCACGGCCACACGCTCGAACCCCTCGGCGCGGGCCACATGGGCCGCGACGGCCACATTGGAATAGATGCAGAAGCCCATGGAGGCCCCCGGCTCGGCATGATGCCCCGGCGGCCGCACGGCGCAGAACGCGCGCCCGGCCCGCCCGGCGGCCACGTCGCGCACCGCCTGGACGACCGCGCCCGCCGCGCGCCGCGCGGCGGTCAGGCTACCCGGCGACAGGCTGGTGTCGGGGTCCAGATGCGCCCGCCCCTCCCGAGGGGCCAATCGGGCGATCTCGGCCAGATAGGCGGCATCGTGCACGCGCAGGAGATCCGCCTCGTCGACCAGGGGCGCCTGGTGCGGCGAAAGGTCCAGGCCCGCATCCTCCAGGCTGTCCAGCACGGCGGCCAGCCGCTCGGGTCGCTCGGGATGGCGCTCGCCCGGGCGGTGGTCGAACATGTCGGCTTGGGTGTAGAGCGCAACGGCCATGGCCCACCTTACTCCAAACCCGGCGCCCGCCGCACGTCCGGCCGTGGGCGACGCCGTGATCCGCCGCGCGGGAGAGGCCGACGCCGCCGTCCTGGCCGAACTCGGCGCGCGCACCTTTCGCGAGACCTTCGCCCATCTCTATCCGCCCGACGACCTGGCCGCCTTCCTGGCGGAAGCCTACGACCTGGAGCGCACCCGGCTCGATCTCGTCGATCCCGCCCGAGCCGCCTGGATCGTGGAGCGGGATCGCCAGGCGATAGGCTACGCCCAGGCCGGTCCCTGCGGCCTGCCCCACCCCGCGGTGACACCCGCCTGCGGCGAGCTGAAGCGAATCTATTTCCTGAAGGGCGCCCAGGGGGGCGGCCTCGGCGGGCGCCTCTTCACCGAGGCGATGGGATGGCTCCAGTCAGCCGGCCCCCGGACGGTGTGGATCGGGGTCTGGTCCGAGAACTTCGGCGCCCGGCGATTCTATGAACGCCACGGTTTCCGGAAGGTCGGCGAGTACGGCTTCCATGTGGGCGCGACGGTGGACCTCGAGTTCATCCTGAGGCGGTCCGCGGAGAGTTTTGCCCGGCCGGGGGCGCATCCGGGGCGCGATGGACACAATCCCGCCTGAATCGCCGCGACGAACGGTCGATCATTGCCGAGATTTAACGCGCGCACGTCTTGGCGAAGGCCGGGCCATTTGGGACCCTCCCGTCATTCGGCGTACGTATTCGAACGGACGGGGGAATGTTGCGGATCGGCTACGTTCGGCTTCGGGATCCGACGGCCCAGGAAGACACGGCGCTTCTGAAGGCGGCGGGCTGCCAGGTGGTCCGCGCCGAGGAGCCGGGCGCCGAAGGGCGCACGCTCGACACCATCCTCGACTTCATCGGCGCGGGCGATCAGCTCGTGGTGCGCCGCCTGGATCGCCTGGGCCTGACCGGTCGGGGGCTGCTCGAAGCCATCGAACGGCTCGACGCCCGCGCCGCCAGCCTGTTCGTCGTCGAGCCCGAACTGTCGAGCGTCGGCGCTTCGGGAAAGGCCCTGAGAGCGGTCGTCGCGGCCGTGGCCGACCTGGAGCCAGCGACGCGGCGGCGACGTCAGGCCGCCGCCCACGAGATCTTCGCCCTCCAGCGCGCCGGCGTCGGCCCCGTCGAGATCGCGCGACGCCTGGGCGTCTCGCGCATGACCGTCTGGCGCAAGCTCAAGGCCGTGGAGGCGGCGGGCGCCTGACGCGCCTCACCGCCGCCGCGCCTGCACGAAATCCACGAAGGCCCGCAGCGGCGAGGGCATGGTCCGCCGGCTGGGATAGTAGAGGTAGGGGCCGGGAAAGGTCTCCGACCAGTCGGCCAGCACCTCCACCAATGCGCCGGACTCCAGGTGGGGCCGGGCATAGCCGTCGAACAGGGGGGCGAATCCGGCGCCGTCGATCGCGGCGCGCAGAAGCATGTGGATATTGCCGCTGACGAGCCGGGCCGGCGGCGTGATCTGCAGCGCCTCGCCGTCGCGCTCGAACTCCCAGGCCGGCTCGGCGCCGCTGGGAAAGCGGACCCGCAGGCACGGCCGGTCCATGAGGTCGCGGGGATGCCGCGGCGCGCCGACGCGGGCGATCAGCGAGGGCGCGGCGGCGACCACGAACCGCTGCGGCGGGCCGAGCGAGACGGCGACCATGTCCTGCGCCAGGCTTTCGCCCCAGCGGACGCCCGCGTCATAGCCGCCGGCCACGATGTCGACGAAGCGGGTCTCGCTGGTGACCTCCAGGCGGACCGCCGGGTAGGCGGCGAGGAAGTCGGCGACCATCGGCGCCAGCACCAGCTCGACGGCCGGCTCGGGCGCATTGATGCGCAGGGCGCCCTGCGGCTCGGCCTGAGCGGCGCGGGCCGCGGCGACGGCCTCGCCGATCTCGAACAGCGCCGGCTGCAGGCGCTCCAGCAGGGCCGCGCCGGCGTCGGTCAGGGCCACGCTGCGCGTGGTGCGGTTCAGCAGGCGCACGCCCATGCGGGCTTCCAGCTCGCGGACGGCATGGCTCAGCGTCGACGCCGAGACGCCCCGCTCGATGGCGGCCCGGCGGAAGTTGCGGTGGCGGGCAACGGCGGCGAAGCCGTCGAGCGCGTAGAGGTCCGGCCGATCCATTGTTCTTTTTTCCGTACAGTCCGTGCGGGACAATGCCGATTATCGCGCGGAATGTGCAGCCCTAGATTGGCGCTGCGAACGACGGAGACCCGCCATGCAGACCCGCAGACTTGGAAGAACCGGCCCCGAAGTGTCCGCCCTCGGCCTCGGCGCCATGGGCATGTCCGACATGTACGGCGACGCCGACCGGGCCGAGAGCCTGGCCACCCTCGACGCGGCGGTCGAGGCCGGGATCACGCTGATCGACACCGGCGACTTCTACGGCATGGGCCACAACGAGATGCTGATCGGCGAGGCCCTGAAACGCCACGACCGCGACCGGCTGGTGCTCAGCGTGAAGTTCGGCGCCCAGCGCGGGCCCGACGGCGGCTGGCTGGGCTACGACGCGCGCCCCTCGGCGGTGAAGACCGCGCTAGCCTATACCCTCCGTCGCCTGGGCGTGGACCACATCGACATCTATCGCCCGGCCCGCCTCGACCCGAATGTGCCCATCGAGGACACCATCGGCGCCATCGCCGAGATGGTCCAGGCCGGCTACGTCCGCCACGTCGGCCTGTCGGAAGTCGGGCCCGAGACCATCCGCCGGGCCGCCGCGGTCCATCCGATCTGCGACCTCCAGATCGAGTATTCCCTGCTCTCGCGGGGGATCGAGGACGCCATTCTGCCCACCGTCCGCGAGCTGGGCGTCGCGATCACCGCCTATGGCGTCCTCTCGCGCGGCCTGATCAGCGGTCACGCGCCGGCGCTGGGCGCGGGCCGCGACTTCCGCGCCGCGAGCCCGCGCTTCCAGGGCGAGAACCTGAAGCGGAACCTGGAACTGGCCGAGGCGCTGCGCGCGGCGGCCGAGGCCGCCGGCCTGACGCCGGCCCAGGCCGCCATCGCCTGGGTCGCGGCCCAGGGCGACGACATCGTCCCGCTGGTCGGCGCGCGGCGGCGCGAACGCCTGGCGGAGGCGCTGGGGGCGATGGAGGCCCCGCTCGAGCCCGCCACGGTCCGCGCACTCGAGACAGCCGTCCCTAAGGGCGCCGCGGCGGGCGAACGCTATCCCGCCGCCCAGATGGGGATGCTGGACAGCGAGCGAAGGTAGCGGGCGCAGGCTTAGGCCACGGGCTCCGCCTCGCCCGGCGCGTCGCCGTCCAGTTCGCGATGCGTGAACCACCGGACGTCGGAGAAGCGGGGATCCGCGCCGAGTTCCCGCGAGCATCCCCGCAGGAGGTCGACATAGGCTTCCGGTATGCGGCCGAGCAGCCTGTCGATCGACGACGGGTTCTTGAACGTGAGGTAATAGTCGTCGACCAGGTTCAGCCAGGCGCCGAAGTTCCGGCTCCCCTTGCTGACCCCCATCTCCCACACGAAGTCGCTCTCGGGGTCGGGACCGTCGACATCGAAGCCCAAGGTCCGGAAGATCTCCTCCAAAGCATCCGCCACGCTCTTTCCCGGCGGCTGCACGAACCCCGAGCCGTCCTCGGTTTCGATGATGTCCTTGGGGAGGGTCGATCGGAAGCGGACGATGTGCCTGACGATCATCGGCGATCCTCCCCGCCTACCCAATCACTGAACGTCCCGCCGACGAGGGTCGGGCCGAGAATGGCCTTGGTATAGGACGAGGTCCCGTAGTTGATCTGATCGAGCGGGCCGTACCTCGTCCAGCCCAGATCCTTGGCGCTCGAGCTTCCCCCGCCATGGCGCGCCGGTATCGCGCCGCCATGAAAATGGCCGGCGGCGCCATTTCGGTTGCGGTAGAGATCACGCATCGAGACGCCCTCTTCGCGGATTTTCTGAAGGCGCTCTCCAGAACCCACCTGGGATCGTGACACCTCTGCGCCGCAATCTCGACCATTGCAGAAAGAAGGCCGAAGTTCAAGAACAAGCAGGGAACATTCAGACGGCCGATCGCCCGTCGCAGGAGTCCGCGCCCTCCATAGCCGTCGCCGCCATCTGCCGCCCCCGCTGTCCGCCGCACTGGACATCGGGGATCGCAACCCCCATCCTCGCGTTCAAACGATCGTTCGACCCCCGAGGGGCCTTCCCCGATGTTCATGCGTTTCTTCACCGAGCTTCGCGAAGCCAAGTTGCCCGTGACGCTCAAGGAGTACCTCGCCCTCATGGAGGCGATGGACAAGCAGGTCATCGACCGCACGGTCGACGACTTCTACTATCTTTCCCGCACCGCCCTGGTGAAGGACGAGAAGAACCTCGACAAGTTCGACCGCGTCTTCGGCCATGTCTTCAAGGGCCTGGAGAATGTGAGCGACGAGATCGCCCACGACATCCCGGCTGAGTGGCTCAAGCGCCTGTCCGACCGGTTCCTCACCGACGAGGAGAAGGCCCAGATCGAGGCCATGGGCGGCTTCGACAAGCTCATGGACGCGCTGCAGGAGCGCATGCGGGAGCAGAAGGAGCGCCACGAGGGCGGCAACCGCGCCATCGGCACCAACGGGACCTCCCCCTTCGGCGCCGGCGGCTATCATCCCGAGGGCGTGCGGATCGGGCAGGAAAAGGGCCGCCACGGACGCGCCGTGAAGGTCTGGGACAAGCGCGAGTACAAGAACCTGGACGATCAGGTCGAACTGGGCACGCGCAACATCAAGGTCGCCCTGCGTCGCCTGCGCAAGTGGGTGCGCGAGGGCTCGGCCGAAGAGCTCGACATGGGCGCGACCATCAAGGGCACGGCCGAGAAGGGCTATCTCGACATCAACCTGCGCCCCGAGCGGCGGAACAAGATCAGCGTGTTGATCTTCTTCGACATCGGCGGCTCGATGGACAGCCACATCAAGGTCTGCGAGGAGCTGTTCAGCGCGGCGCGCTCCGAGTTCAAGAACATGGAGTTCTACTACTTCCACAACTGCCTCTATGAGAGCGTGTGGAAGGACAACCGGCGGCGGCACGCCGAGAAGATCAACACCTGGGACGTGCTCCACAAGTTCCCGCACGACTACAAGGTCATCTTTGTCGGCGACGCCACCATGAGCCCGTACGAGATCACCTATCCGGGCGGCTCGGTGGAGCACTGGAACGAGGAGGCCGGCGCCATCTGGATGGACCGCGTGTCCCAGATCTACGAGCGCATGGTGTGGCTGAACCCCACCGCCGAGCGGCATTGGGACTACACGCCTTCGATCGGCGTCATGAAGCAACTCGTCGGCGACCGGATGTTCCCGTTGACCATCGACGGGCTGGAGAAGGCGATGAAGGAGTTGTCCCGCTGATCCACGCGCCTGTCGCGGAAACGTCGCGATCGGCTTAGGCTGAGTTCGGCTCACAAGGGATTCGCATGACCGATCCCCTCCTTCAGGACCCGCAGGACAGCGACGAGGCTCAGGCCGCGACCAAGGCGGCCGTATTCAACGCGGCCGAGCGGCTGTTCGCCCTCCACGGCTTCCAGAACGTGTCGGTGCGCGACATCACCGCCGAGGCCGGGGTCAACCTGGCCAGCGTGAACTACCATTTCGGCTCGAAGGACGCCCTGCTCTTCGAGATCTTCCGCCGGCGCACGTCGGAACTGAACCGCGAACGCGCCCGCATGCTGCACGAGGCCAACGCCCGTCACGCCGGCCGGCCCCCCGTGCGCGACATCCTGGAGGCCTATTTCGGCCCGCCCCTGCGCTGGGGAACACCCGACCACGACCGGCGGGTCTCGGCGCAGTTCATCATCCGCGCCCGATCCGAGGGCACGGCCGAGATGCGCGAGGTCCTGCGCAACGACGTCAGCCACCTGGAGCGGTTCGCCGGCGCCCTGATGTCGGCGCGGCCCGACCTGCCGAAGGAAGACGTCTACTGGCGCCTGCACTTCGTGCTCGGCATGGTCCACAATAACCGCTTCGCCGAGTTCGACCGGCTACACCACCTCTCGGGCGGCCTGACACGCGAAGGCGACACCGAGGCGCTGCTGGCCCGGATGCTGGATTTCGCCGAGGCGGGCTTCATGGCCTAGGTGAACCGGCTCCTCCTCGGCGCCTGCGCGCTCCGGTTCCTCGACAGCTTCGTCCTCATCGCGCCGTTCTACACGGTCATGTTCGCCGAGAACGGCCTGACGCCCGGCCAGATCGGCGTGATCCTGGCTTCGTGGTCGGCGGTCTGCCTCGTGCTGGAGGTGCCCTGCGGGGTGCTGGCCGACCGCGTGTCGCGCCGCTGGCTCATGGCCGTCGCGCAGTTCGTCCGCTGCCTGGGCTTCGTCGTCTGGCTGGCTTTCCCCGGATTCTGGGGTTTCCTGGTCGGGCTGATGCTCTGGGGCCTCAAGAGCGCGACGCTCTCGGGTGCGTTCGAGGCGGCCCTGTTCGATGAGCTCAAGGCGCTGGGGCGTGAGACCGAGTACGTCCGGGTTCTGGGCCGGGCCCAGTCGGCCCGCTTCGCCGGCCTCCTGACCGCCGCCCTCCTCGCCGCTCCGCTGGCGTCCCTGGGCTACCCCGCCCTGATCGGCGGCAGCATCCTGGCGGGCGTCGCGGCCGGCGCGTCGGCGCTGCTGTTGCCCAAGGCGCCTCGGGCGGCGGTCAGCGGCGGCTGGAACACCCTGCGCCACCTTGGGCGCGGCCTGCGCGAGGCGGCCAGCCTGCCGGGAATCCCAGCCCTGCTGGCTTTCATCGCCGCCACCCAGGCGGTGGTTTCGGCCCTGGCCGACTACTGGCAGATCTTCGGCCAGCAGGTCGGCCTGCCCAAGCCCGCCATCGCCCTCTTCGTCGCCGCGCTCGCCGCTTCGGGCGTCCTGGCGGCGGCCCTGGCGCACCGCCTGCGCGGCCTGCCGGTCCTGGCTCTCAGCCTGATGATCGCGGTGGCCGGAGGCTGCGTCACCCTCGCGGCCCTGACCTGGCGTCCGTGGTCCGTCGTGCTGCCGGTGATCTACGTCGCCCTGTTCTGGCTGGTGGACGTGAACGCCGACGCCCGCTTCCACCACCGCCTCCGGCCCGAGACCCGCGCCACGGTGGCCTCGGTGAAGGGCTTCGTGATGCAGGGCGGCACGGTGATCCTGATGCTGGCGTTCGGCCTCGTCGCCGAAGCGGCCTCGTACCGCGCCGCCTTCCTCGCCTCCGGCGTGGCGGCCGCCCTGATCGGCCTGGGATTCTTCGCCGCCGGCCTGCGCCGGCGTCCCGCCTCAGGCGGCTAGGGACCAAGCCATCTTCAGGTCCGCGACGAACCCCTCGAACGCCGCCGCCTTCGCCGCGGCGTCCCGCAGGCGCAGCATGTACGAAGGATGCCAGGTGACGACTCCCTGTGCGCCATCGGCCAGGACGATCGGCGCGCCCCGGAGCCTGCCCACGGGTATCGCCTTGCCCATCACGCCCAGCGCCGCCGTCGCGCCCAGGGCCACGATCACCTTCGGCCGCATCAGCGCGCGCTCGGCGTCCAGCCACCAGCGGCAGGCCGAGACCTGGCCGGCCGAGGGCGTCTTGTGGATGCGGCGCTTGCCCTGGAGCTCGTGCCGGAAATGCTTGACGGCGTTGGTGATCCACGCCGCGTCGCGCGGGACTCCGGCCTGCGCCAGCGCACGGTCGAAGAGCTGGCCCGCGGGTCCCACGAACGGCCGGCCGGCAAGGTCCTCCTGGTCGCCGGGCTGCTCGCCGACGAACATGATCCGGGCCGCCCCGGCCCCCTCGCCCGCCACCCCCTGCGTCGCGTCGCGCCATAGCTCGCAGCGGCGGCAGCCCGACACCCCCGCCGCCACGGCCTCCAGGCTCCGCGGCGGATCGTCGGACGGCGCCGCCGCCCCGGCGCGCGGAACCCCGGCGATCCGGCGGGCGGGTTTCGAGGCGGGCGCGGCGACCATCTGGCGGGTCTGGTCCTGGGCGTTGGCGATGAGGTCCGGAATGAGCGCCGCCTCGGGCAGGTTCCGCCAGTAGCGCTTGGGCATCTCCTTCGTCATCGCGTCCACCTTCAGGCGGGCCGGGTTGAAGATCGAGGCGTAGTAGGTGCGCCAGTAGTCCTCCAGCGCGTCGGCCCGGGGCGCGTCCGCGGGGTCGGCGCCCGGCGTGAAGCTGAGGCTCCGCAGGTCCCAATGGACGCAGACGTCGGGCGTCAGGATCGAGAAGCGCATGTTGGCGAACCGGCGGGCGAAGAAGGGCGCCGTGGCCTCGACCACCCGATGGGCCGGCTCGAACCACGCCACGAAAGCCTCGCCCGCCGCATCCCGGGCCGAGCGGAAGCGGACGAACGCCTTCATCTTGTGGGCGGCCCGGTTGACGTCGCGCGCCAGCGCCTGCGCCCGCCAGACGTCGGGGTCGGACGCGTCGCGCATCAGCCGCGGCTCGCGCCGCAGGCGCCAGAGCAGCCGATACAGCAGGCCGAACCGTTCCTCCGACCGATGCAGGACGGCGCGCTCCGCCACGCCCAGGAAGTCGCGGGAGACGGTGAAGCCGACGCTTTCCCGACTCTCGACGCAACCCGCCGCGGTCGCTGCCTCCGGCTCGGCATCGGCCGCGAACAGGCTCCCCCCGCCGTCCACGATCCAGAGCACGCCGTCGGGCGCCACGCCCTCGGCCCGCAGCCGGCGGGCCGCCTCGCGCCAGCCGCCGAAGTCGGTCTCGTGCGCCAGCCGCGCCACCCTCATGCGAACAGGTCCGGCTGGAACGGCTCTAGCCGGGTGCGGAGTCCGGCGCTGTCGGTCAGCCCCCCCGGCGACCAATCGGCGGCCACGACGAACGGCTTGAGCGTCTCCAGGCTGCGCGAGATGCGCTTCAGGTCGGACAATTCCAGGCGCTTGAGCCGGCGGGCCGCCAGGATGCGGTCCACGCCGCGCACGCCCAGGCCCGGCACGCGCAGCAGCATCTCCCGGTCGGCCCTGTTCACGTCGACGGGGAAGTCCTCGCGCCGACGCAGCGCCCAGGCCAGCTTCGGATCGACGGCCAGGTCGAGGTTCGCGCCCTCGTCCAGGATCTCGGCGCGGCCGAACCCGTAGATCCGCATCAGCCAGTCGGCCTGGTAGAGGCGATGTTCGCGCACCAGCGGCGGCGGCTTCAGGGGCAGCCGCGCGGCGGCTTCCGGGATGGGCGAGAAGGCCGAGTAGTAGACCCGCCGCAACCGGTAGGCCCCATACAGCGTCTCGCTGCGCTTCAGGATCTCGCCGTCGCTCGCCCCGTCGGCGCCCACGATCATCTGGGTGGACTGGCCCGCCGGCGCGAAGCGCGGCGGCCGCGCCTTGCGCGCCGGCTCGCGCGCGGCGGCCTCGGCGATCCGCACCGCGCCCATGGCCCTGCGGATGCCCGGCGCGTCCTTCTCGGGCGCCAGGCTTTCCAGGCTGTCGTCGCGCGGCAGCTCGATGTTGATCGACACCCGGTCCGCGTACAGCCCCGCCTCGCTCACCAGCGCCGGCGACGCCTCGGGGATCACCTTGAGGTGGATGTAGCCGCGGAAGTCGTGGACCTCGCGCAGCGTCCGCGCCACCCGGACGATCTCCTCCATCGTATAGTCGGGGCTGCGGATGATCCCCGACGACAGGAACAGGCCCTCGATGTAGTTGCGCTTGTAGAATCCGAGGGTGAGGTCCACCACCTCGTCCACCGTGAACCGCGCCCGCGGCGTATTCGAGCTGACCCGGTTCACACAGTAGGCGCAGTCGTAGACGCAGAAGTTCGTCAGCAGGATCTTCAGCAGGCTGATGCACCGCCCGTCCGGCGCATAGGCGTGACAGATCCCCATGCCGCCGTCGGTCGACCCCACGCCGCGTCCCCCCCGCGAGTCGCGCTTCACCGAGCCCGACGACGCGCACGAGGCGTCGTACTTCGCGGCGTCCGAGAGGATGGCCAGCTTCTGCCTGAGCGTGGGGGCGGTCATGCGCAAAGGATAATGTTCGCTATTTGTTCATGCAAGCGCAGCCACACGCCCGCGCTAGGCTGCCGTCATGATCTCGGTCTTCCTGGCCGGCGCGCTTGCCGCCACGCCCGTCCCGGCGCACGACGCCTTCTTCGCCCGCCTCAGCGCCCTGTGCGGCCAGAGCTTCGAGGGACGACTGGCCACGCCGCCCACGGCCGGCGACGCTGCGTTCCAGCAGCGGCTGGTGGTGGAGGTGCGCGACTGCCGCGCCGACGAGGTGCGGATGCCGCTGGCGGCCGGCGCCGACCGCTCGCGCACCTGGATCGTCACCCGGACGCCCGACGGCCTGCGGCTGAAGCACGACCACCGCCACGCCGACGGGACCGAGGATGTCCTCACCCAGTACGGCGGCGACACGACCGGACCGGGCAGCGCCGAACGCCAGGCCTTCCCCGCCGACGCCTTCTCCAAGGCCCTGTTCCTGCGCGAGAACGCGGCCGTCTCGGTCCCGAACGTCTGGGCGCTGGAGATCCGGCCGGGCCAGGAGATGGTCTATGAGCTGTCGCGCCCGGGCCGCCTGTTCCGCATCAGCTTCGACCTGGCCCGCCCGCTGTCCGGCGAGGCGCCCTGAACACCTCCCGTCAGAGCCGGCGGCGGCGGAAGTCCTTCAGGATCTCGGCCGCGGCGTTGTGGCCCGGCGCGCCCGTTACGCCACCCCCCGGATGCGTACCCGCGCCGCACTGGTAGAGCCCCCGAACGGGCGTCCGGTAGTCGCCCGCGCCCAGCACCGGCCGGGCCGAGAAGAGCTGATCCAGGCTCAGTCGGCCGTGCATGATGTCGCCGCCCACCAGCCCGAAGGTTCGCTCCAGGTCCAGCGGCGACAGGATCTGGCGACCCAGCACCGATTGCGCGAAGCCGGGCGCATGGGCGTCCACCGTCGCGATCATCAGGTCGGCGACCTCCTCGCGACAGTCGTCCCAGGGCCGGCCGCCGGGCAGTTCCGGCGCCACGTGCTGGCAGAACAGGCTGGCCACATGGGCGCCCGGCGGCGCCAGGGTGTCGTCCAGCGTCGAGGGGATCAGCATCTCCACGATCGGGGCCTTCGACCAGCCGTGCGCGCGGGCGTCGTCGTAGGCGCGCTCCATATAGGCGAGGCTGGGCGCGACGATGATCCCCGCGGTGTGGTGGTCGCCCGGCTCGGGCCGGACGGTGAAGCGCGGCAGCGCGGACAACGCCACGTTCATCCGGAACGTCCCCGATCCCGACCGATAGCGGCCGATGCGCTCGGCGAAGTCGGCGGGCTGCGCCCCCGGGTCCACCAGGCTCCGGAAGAGGAGCTTCGGGTGGAGGTTCGAGACCACCGCCCGCGCGGCCAGAACCTCTCCGGCTTCGGTCACGACGCCCGTGGCGCGGCCTTGCGCGGTCCGCACCTCGGCCACGGCCGTCCCGGTGCGGATCTCCACGCCACGCTCACGGCAGCAGGCGGCCATCGCCCGGGTGATCGCGCCCATGCCGCCGACGGCGTGCCCCCAGGCGCCCTTCTTCCCGTTCACCTCGCCGAAGACATGGTGCAGCAGCACATAGGCCGACCCCGGCGTGTAGGGGCTGGCGTAGTTCCCCACCACGCCGTCGAAGCCGTAGGCCGCCTTGATCGGATCGCTTTCGAACCAGCCGTCCAGCCAGTCGCCGGCCGACTGGGCGAACAGGGCCAGCAGGTCGCGCTTCGCCGTCAGGTCGAGGCGGGTCAGCCGGCGGCCCACCGCCGCGCTCCGGACCAGTTCGGGAACCGCCTGCGCCCAGCCGCCCTCGACGAGGTTCGGCGGCGTCACCAGCACCAGCTCGCGCAGGAGATCGGCCACCGCCTCCAGCCGCGACCAATAGGCCGGTAGCCGTTCGGCGTCCCGCGCCGAAAAGCGCGCCGTCTCCGCCTGCGTGAGCCCCTCGCCCACGCAGAAGCCGTCGCCGTCCAGCGGCAGGAAGTTGGCCATCCGCCGCTCGACCATCTTCAGGCCGCGCCGCGCCAGGTCGAGGTCCCTGATCACCTTGGGATTGAGCAGCGAGACCGTGTAGCTGGCGGTCGAGTTGCGGAAGCCGGGATGGAATTCCTCGGTCACCGCGGCCCCGCCCACGACGGCGCGGCGCTCCAGCACCGTCACCTTCAGCCCCGCCGCCGCGAGGTAGGCCGCGCAGGTCAGGCCGTTGTGGCCGCCGCCGATGAGGATCACGTCCCACGACATGCCCCGCCCGATGGCACGCCCGGCATCGCGCCGCAACGCCGGCGCCCGGCGGAACCTCGCCGGTTCCCGGCCATTCCCAACGGCATGGCCCGCCTCTCCATCCGCCACGAGACCCGATACGACTACCAACGGCCGGTCGCCTTCGCACCGCACCGGCTCCTGGTGCGGCCGCGGGACAGCCATGCGATCCGGGTCGTGGACGCCGTCCTGACCCTTTCACCGCCGGGCGAAGTGCGCTGGCTGTACGACGCCCTGGGCAATTCGGTGTGCAGCTTCACGCCCCTCGGCGAGCGCGACAGCCTCTCCATCGTGAGCGAACTGGTGATCGAACGCTTTCCGGCCCAGCTCTCGGACCCGCGCGTCGAGGATCCCCGCACGGCCACGCCGATCGTCTACGCCCCCGCAGACCGGGCGGTCCTGTCCCCGTTCGTCGATCCGGTCACGGAGGACGCCGAAGAGGATCTCCTGCGCTGGGTGCGCGAGCAGATGGGAAGCCCGCACGAGCCGGCGCTGGACTTCCTGCTGCGGCTGAACCGCGCCATCCACAGCGGCTTCGAATACCAGCCCCGCGACCTGGGCGCGGCGCAGGAGCCCGCCCAGACGGTGCGGTTGCGGTCGGGGACCTGCCGCGATTTCGCCTGGCTGATGGTCGAGGCCCTGCGGCGGCTGGGATATGCCGCCCGCTTCGTCACCGGCTACATCTACTGTCCCGACCGTGAGCAGGTGCGGGGCGCAGGGGCCACCCACGCCTGGTGCGAGGCCTTCCTCCCCGACCTGGGCTGGACCGAGTTCGACCCCACCAACGCCCTGGCCGAGAGTCCCGACCTGATCCCCGTAGCGGCCGCACGCACGCCCCAGGACGCCGCGCCCGTCAGTGGAGCCATATACGGCGACCCGGGCGACACCCGGCTGACCGTTCACGTGGATGTGCGCGCGGCCGATTCGCTTCCGGCCGCCGCGTGAGTCAGAAATCGCATCGCAAGAAGGAGAACGGGGCGATGACCCGAGGCCTCCAGCAGCAGAATCCCAGCCACGGCTGGGTCTTCCCGAAATCCTGCGCCACGCCGCAGCATGGCCAGAAGCCGGCTTCCCGGCCGATTCCGGCGCCCGAGCCGCGCAGCTACAAGCCGCGCCCAGGGCATTGAAAGGGGCGCTGACGGATCCAAAGGGCGCTGGAATGCGTATCGGTTCGCGCTAGAAACTCGCGACACCCGCGCCGCAGGCGCGCGCCCAGAGGGTAGCCATGACCGACGGCCAAGCCATGACCGACCGCCTGCTGATCGCCCGCCGCGGCCTGATCCTCGCGGGGGCGGGCCTGGCGCTCAGCCCTGGCGCGGCTCTGGCCGCCCTGCCGCCGCGGCTGGCGTTCTCGGTCTTCCGCAACGGGACCAAGGTGGGCGAGCACGCCATGACCTTCTCGGGCGATGAAGCGAACCGCGTCGTCAACACCCAGGTCGACATGACGGTGAAGGTGGGGCCGGTCCCGGTCTATCGCTACAAGCACTCGGCCGTGGAACGCTGGGTCGACGGCCGGTGGGCCAGCATCGAGACCACCACCAATGGCAACGGCAAGGTCTACAAGGCCTCGGGCCGCGCCATGGACGGTTTCGTCCAGCTCGCCGGCCCCAAGGGCGCCACCCGCGGCCCGGCCGACGCCATGCCGCTCAGCCACTGGAACCAGGCCAGCTTCCGCCGGCCGCTGTTCAACCAGCAGGAGGGCGCGCTGCTGAAGGTGCGCTGCACCCAGGTCAAGCCCGGCCACTGGCAGATCCGCGGCGAGGCCGAGATCGACGACTTCTACGACGCCCAGGGGAACTGGCTGGCGCTCAAGGGCAAGCTCGAGGACGGCTCCACCCTCGAATACAAGCGGATCTGATCCCGGGCGCATCGCCCAGGCGCCGTCCGTCGAACCGAACGTCAGCTTTCCGGCATGGTTGCGTGAACCGCGGCCATGCGGCATCAATCCCCCATGTGTCCCGGCTTCGAACGCTTCAGGGGTTAAGAGCCCCCGCTGAATCCAAGGTCCCCCGCAAGACGCGGGTGTGAGCCTTCGCGCGCATTCCTCTCCCGGGCATCCTTCCATGAGCTTCTTCGGCAACGGCGCGGTGAACCGCGTCAACCTCCACACGGTCATCCAGGCCCTGTCCGAGGGCGCGGGCGGCGTCTTCGTCCTGGTCTTCCTGCTGCGGGCGGGCGTGCCCGCGCCGCTGGTCCTCTGCGCCATGGCGGCCCTGACGGCGGGCCGCTTCGTCCTGCGGCCGCTGGTGCTGCCCCTGGCCCGGCGCATCGGTCTTCGGCGCACGCTGATCCTGGGCACGGTGGGCGAGGCGGCCGTCTTTCCCCTGCTGCCGCTGGTGGATGGCGTGGACGGCTACTTCCTGGCCTTCGTGCTCATCGGGCCGATCGGCAGCGTGCTCTACTGGACCTGCTATCATGCGTACTTCGCCGCCATCGGCGACGACGAACACCGTGGCAGCCAGGTGGCCCTGCGGACCGCCCTGACCTCGATCGTGGGCGTGATCGCGCCGCTGCTGGGCGCGGGCCTGCTGGCGGCCGGCGGCCCCTGGCTGGCCTTCCTGGCCGCCGGAGCCATCCAGATCCTGGCCGTGCTCCCCCTCGTGGGCGCGCCCGAGGTTCCGCTGGCGCCGCCCAGCCGCGAGCCGCTGAAAGGCGTCATGACCGGCGCGGCGCTGATGGCCTGCGACGGCGTCTTCGCGGGCGGCTACTTCTTCGTGTGGCAGATCGCCCTCTTCACGGCCCTGGACGAGAGCTTCACCGCCTATGGCGGCGCGATGGCGCTGGCGGCGTTCGTGGGGGCGGCCTTCAGCCTCTGGATCGGCAAGCGGATCGACGCCGGCGCCGGCCGCTCGGCCGTCGTGGTCGCCTTCCTCGTCGCCGCCGGCGTGCTGATGTTCCGCGCCCTCAGCATCGGCTCGCCCGGCCTGGCGGTGACGGCGAATGCGGTGGGGGCCCTGGTCACCGCCGTCTGGATGCCGGCCCTGGGCGCGCCGATCTACAACCTGGCCAAGGCCTCGGCCTGCCCGCTGCGGTTCAACGTGGCCACAGAGGCCGGCTGGGACATCGGCTGCGGCGCGGCGTGCCTGATCGGCTCGGCGATGATCTGGGGCGGCTTCACCTACGCCGCGCCGGTGCTGCTGGGGCTGGCCGGCGCCGCGGCGGCGTTCGCCATACTGTGGCGCCGCTACGGCCGTGTCGAAACGAGCGCCTTGTCCACATAGGCCTCGAAAGCGGTCCGGGCCGTCGTGAGGCAACCGTCCACCTGGGCTACGGTGACGATCCCGTCGAAGGCGGTCATGTCGGCGTCGGGGCAGACCTTGCCCAGCCCCGGCGCGGCGCGGCGCACGCGCGGCGGGCCGACCAGCATCTTCAGCACCGCCACCCGATCCTCGTTGACGCTGGCGTACTGCCGGCGCGGCACGACCACGGGCCCCGCGGCGCCGTTCAGCCGGACCACCTGTCCCGCAGTGTCGATGAGGACCACCGACTTGCCGGGCGCGATCTGGATCGGGGTCCCGGCCGCGAACTCCTGGCCGCGCGCCACGCCCGGCTCGGTCGAGGACACCACAACGAAATCCGCCGCATGGGCGCCGCCGGCGACCAGGATCGCCGCGACGGCGCCAAGAACCACAGATCTCATCGACACATTCCTCCGACGCAGCACGACTTTGGGCAGGCGCCGCGGGGCCGGTCAAGCACGCTCGCCCCTCAGGCGGGCCGGTGCGATCCCACGGCCCATTGCGCCCCCCGCGATTCCTCCTAGCATAGGACGCGGATCGGCTCCGCACGGACCGGACCTTCGAAAAACAGGCCGGTGAGACAGGTCAGTGTCAGGGAGCCGTTGGACGCGGGCGCGAAGACCCGTGGCGCGGGCGAGGGATTGGACGCCAAACTCGAGGAAAACGACTCCGACACCGCGATCGCCGCGGCGGTGACCGACGATCTGGCGGAGCGCGAGGCCGCCTACGAGAAGTTCGTCTGGGACAACCTGCGCCGCAACTATCTCGGCAACTATCTCCACGGCATGCTGGGCATGACCGGCTTCCGGCTGGTCAATGCGCCCACCTTCCTGCCGGCCTATCTCTTCGCCGTCTCAGGCTCGAACGGCATCGTGGGCCTGGGACTGGCGCTCCAGCAGCTCGGCGGCGTGATCTCGCCCATCTTCGGCGCGACCAAGATCGAGCACCGCACAAAGGTTATGCCGGCCGCCGTCTGGATGGGCAGCCTCGGGCGGCTGGCCATCCTGGGCATGGCGCTGGCAGGGTGGTTCCTCAGCGGCCAGCCGCTGGTGTGGGCGCTGCTGTTCTTCATCCTGATGTTCGGCGTCTTCATGGGCGCGCAGCGGGTGGTGTTCAGCCTGCTGATGTCCAAGGTCATCCCGATCAGCCGGCGGGGGCGGCTCCAGGCCTGGCGCAACGCCACCGGAGGCCTGATCGCCGCGATCCTGGCATGGGTCGCGGGGAAGTACTTCATCGAGCCGAACCTGTTCGGCAACGGGTACTCCACCACCTTCCTTTTCGCCTTCTTCCTGACCAGCCTGGGCCTCTGGGCGCTTCAGATCCTGCTGAAGGAGCCCGAGCCGCCCACGACCCGCCCGCAGGCCCGCTTCCGCGACCGCCTGCGGGAGTTCCCGACCCTGATCGCCCAGGACCGGGCCTACGGCTTCTTCCTGCTGGTGCAGATGCTGGCCACCTCGGCCCGCATCGCCACACCGTTCTACATCCTCTACGTCGGCCGCCAGATCGGCGCCGACGGAGCGACCATCGGCCTGCTCACCTTCGCCTTCCTCGGGGCCGACACCGCCTCGAACCTGCTCTGGGGCTACCTCGGCGACAAGACGGGCTTCAAGCTGGTGCTGACGATCTCGCTGATCGGATGGACGATCGCGACCCTGATGCTGCTCAACTTCCACCACGGCGCCGCCGTCTTCGCCGCCTTCGCGGTCCTGGGCGCGTCGCTCAGCGGCTACATGATGGCGTCCCAGACCATGATCCTGGAGTTCGGAAGCCGGGACGACCTGCCCATGCGCATCGCCGTCTCCGCGACGGCCGAAAGCATCACCGCGACCGCCGGTCCGCTGGCCGGCGGGATCATCGCCGAGCTGTTCGGCTACGACGTCGTGTTCGTGGCGTCCCTGGGCTTCCTGGCCGCCGCCTTCGTGATCCTCGTGACGGCCGTACGCGACCCGCGGCGAAAGCTCGCCGCCTGACCCGCCCCATGCTATGGGCGCCAGCATGGTTCGCATGGTCGCCAATCCGTCCGGTCGCCCGAACGCCACCCTCGCGGGGCGTCCGAACGGCCGTGCGTGCAGACGCGCCTAGCCTTCCCGGACCCGCCCCGCCGAACCGGCCGGGGCTCCAGCGATCCAGGAAGGCGCCCACTCCGGCCTCCGGCTCAGACCGTAGAGAGACCGATGGACCACCGCATCCCCCTGCCCCCCACGCCCGTCCTGGAGACCGCCCGCCTGGTCCTGCGCCCCTTGGCGGAACGCGACGTTCCGGCGATCCAGCGCATCTTCCCGCAGTGGGAGGTGGTGAAACACCTGAACGCGGCCGTGCCCTGGCCCTACCCCGACGACGGCGCCGCGACGAACATGGCCATGTGCCTCGACCAGCGGGCGAAGGGCGAGAAGTTCTTCTGGGCGATCACCCTGAAGGGCGACGACGAACTGCGCGGACGGATCGACCTCTGGCCCGGCGACGCGGGGGTCCGCGATTCGCGCGGCTTCTGGCTCGATCCGCTGCTGCATGGCCAGGGCCTGATGACCGAGGCGGCCGACGCGGTGACCGACTACGCCTTCCGCGTGCTGGGGTGGCCCGAGCTCTGGCTCACCAACGCGCAGGAGAACCTCGGCTCGCACCGCATCAAGGAGAAGCAGGGCGCCGAGCTCGTTGACGTGACGCCCCACGCCTACGTCGGCGGCCCCGGCCTGCGCGAGACCTGGGTCCTGCGGCGGGACGCATGGCTGGCGCGGCGTTGACCGCATCCCGAGGCGATCAGCGAAGCGCGGCCAGAACCCCGGTGACACAGGCGTCGAGACCGCGGCGCGCCGTATCGACCACGAGGCGTTCGCGGGTCCAGGGCCGATAGTCGCGATCCACGACCTCACGCCAGGTCGGGGGCGTCAGGCCGGCGATGTCGGCCTGACGGGTCTCCACGCGGCGTCGGTGTTCGGCCGTATCGCTGCAGACGACCTCGATCTCGACGACCCGGGCTCCGGCGTCCCGTCCCGCGGCGCGCCAGGCGTCCCGGGTCTCCATCCAGGGGTTCACGCTGTCACCCACGACATCGAGGCCCAGGCGCAGATTGTCCCGGGCCAGGGCCCACGCCGCGCGATAGCCGGCGTCCGCGATCGGCGTGTCCATGTCGGCGATGGCCGTCTCGATGGTGTCGATGCGCAGCCAGACCGCCCCGATGCGGCGGGCCAGCTCGCGGGCGATGGTGGACTTTCCAGAGCCCGGCAGACCGGCAAGCACGATCAGCCGGGGCATGGGTGGTCAGGCCGCCGCCCGCTCGGCCGCCGCGCCGTCGAGGCGGGCCTTGGCGATGGTGTTGGCGACCTCATGGGTCGGGCGGCGTTCGCGCTGGGCCTGGTCCAGCACCTCCTCCAGGGTCGACATCAGCCGGTCCAGCCTGGCGTCCACCCAGGCCGGGTCGAAGGCCTCGCCGCGCTCCAGGGC
The DNA here is from genome assembly GCF_037189685.1 of Phenylobacterium sp. GTDB lineage: Bacteria > Pseudomonadota > Alphaproteobacteria > Caulobacterales > Caulobacteraceae > Phenylobacterium. The sequence continues at coordinate 55,286 of NZ_JBBCIT010000026.1, forward strand.
CCGGATCTCGCCGGCCACGTTGATGATCCCGCCGCCGTTGATGACGTAGTCGGGCGCGTAGAGGACGCCGCGCCGGAACAGCTCCTGCCCCGCCTCGGGGCCGGCGAGCTGGTTGTTGGCCGCGCCGGCCACCACCCTGGCCCTCAGGTGCGGGATCGTGTCCAGGCTGACCGCGCCGCCCATTGCGCACGGAGCGAACACGTCGCAGTCCACGCCGAAGATGGCGCTGGGGGCCACGGTCTCGGCGCCGGTTTCCGCCGCCACCCGGCGCAGCGTCTCGCCGTTGACGTCGGTCAGGATCAATTTCGCGCCGGCCGCGTGCAGCTTCTTCGCCAGGTGTTCGCCCACGTGCCCCACGCCCTGGATCGCCACGCGCACGCCGTCCAGGTCGCGCCCCAGAGCCCGGCGCACGCACAGGCGCACGCCGCGGAACACGCCCTCGGCCGTCACCGGGCTGGGATCGCCCGAAGCCGCCGGATGGCCGTCCAGGCCCGCCACATAGCGGGTGCGCCGCCGCGCGTGCGCCAGGTCGGCTGGCGAGACGCCGACGTCCTCCGCCGTCCAGTACCGGCCGCCCAGGTCCTCCACCGCCCGGCCGAAGGCCTCGAACAGCGCCGGAGTCTTCTGGGTGCGCGAGTCGCCGATGATCACGCTCTTGCCGCCGCCCAGCTCCAGGTCGGCCATGGCGTTCTTGTAGGACATGGCCCGCGACAGCCGCAGGGCGTCGGTCAGCGCCTCCTCGGCGCTCGCATAGGGCCACATGCGGCAGCCGCCGGCGGCCGGGCCGCGGGCGGTGGAATGTAGGGCGATGACGCACTTGAGTCCCGACGCCTCGTCGGCAAAGGCGTGGACGCCTTCATGGCCCTCGAAGGCCGGGGAATCGAACAAGGTCATGCCGGAAAACCTCCAGTCATGGGGATGATTTTCTCCGGATTTACGCCCAACGAAGGCACGTCACAACCCCGCCGCATGCCGTGCCCCGCCCGCCTCGGCAGGCGCCCCGGGCGAGCCCGGGATGGGGGGCGCTCCAGACGGCAGCGGAGCCTCCGGATCGCGGAGGAAGGCCAGGACATCGGCGATCACCGACGCCCGCTGGAGGTCGCGGGTCAGGAGATGATGGCCCTGAGCGTAGTATGCTGTGCGATCGGAAGAATTCAGGTTCCGTACCGCTCGGAAGGCGGCCTTCTTCGGCACGATCTGATCGTTGGCGCCGTAGAGATAGAGGGTCGGCAGATCGTCGTCGCCCACCCTGTCGGCCGCGCGATCCATCAGCTTCACCAGACCGTAGAGGGTGTCGGACCGCGCGCCCCAGATCATGAGGCGGTCTCGCCCCATGCGGATCAGTTCCTCCCGGTTGTCGGTCGGGCTGATGCGGTCGGTCACCCAGCGTGGCGGCGTATAGACCTTGGAAGCGGTGAAGTTGGCCGCCAGCCACAACAGGGTCTTGTTGGGCAGCGGCTGGGTCCTGAAGCCCCAGACGCCGGGCGCGAGGAGCACCAGCCGGTCGGCGGCCGGAGGATTGTCGCCCGCAAACGCCACGGCGGCCACGGCGCCGCCCATGCTTTCGCCCACGACCGCGATGACGGCCCCGGGGTGCCGCGCGCGGGCCAGCGCCGTCACCACCCGCAGGTCCTCGACCATCAGGCCCTCGCCGGCCCACACGCCCCGCTGCGGCGAGCGACCGAAGCCGCGCTGGTCGTAGGCGTAGGTGGTGACGCCCGCCCTGGCCCATTCGGGCGCGGCCAGGTTGAAGGCGTTGGCGTAGTCGTTCATGCCGTGCGCCGCCACGATCACGGCCCACGGCTCGCCGTCGGCGGCCCAGGTGGTCAGGCCCAGAGCGGCGCCGTCGAAGCTGACGACGCGGTCGGCCTCGATCCGCGGCCCCTGGAACCCGGCCGGCGGCGTCGCCGGCTGCTGGCGCAGCATCGGCGCGCAGGCCGACAGCGCGAACAGCAACAGGATCAGGGCCAGGCGGGTCATCTCTGGGACAGACTATACCCTACGGCCGTTAACCTCGGGAAAAGCCCTCGACCATCGGAAGAAGGCGGTGTCGTGGCGTGGGTCAGCCGGTCCCGTCGGTCTCGGGCAGACGCATCCGCCACACCCCCTTGAATTCGTCCGGGTCCGCGGGCTTGCCGTGACGCAGGATCACCAGCCGACCGCCGCGGGCCAGACCGACCGCCACGGCCCGGACCTTGCCCAGCTCCCGCCGCCAACCGGTTTCGTCCAGGGCCCGGGCCACCTCTTCGGGCGAGACCGACTTGCCGGCCGGCAGCCTGCCCAGGAGATCGAAGATAACGGTCTCCACAGGGTCCATCAGCCGCCCCGTTTCAGCGTCTCGCGGGCGATGATCACCTGCTGGATCTGGCTGGTGCCCTCGTAGATGCGGAAGATGCGCACGTCGCGGTAGAAGCGCTCGATGCCGTAGTCGGCGATATAGCCGGCGCCGCCGAAGATCTGCACCGCGCGGTCGGCCACCCGGCCCACCATCTCCGAGGCGAAGTACTTCGCCGCCGCCCCCTCCATCGTGACGTTCTGGCCGGCGTCACGCTTGCGGGCGGTCTCCAAGGTCAGCGCCTTGGCGGCGAGCGCCTCGGTCTTGCTGTCCGCGATCATGCCCTGGAGGAGCTGGAAGCTGGACAGCGGCTGGCCGAACTGCTTGCGCTCGGAGGCATAGGCCACGCAGTCGGCGATCAGGCGCTCGGCCACGCCGATGCAGATCGACGAGATGTGCAGGCGGCCACGGTCGAGAACCTGCATCGCCACCTTGAAGCCCTCGCCCTCGGCGCCGATCATGTTCGCAGCCGGCACGCGGACGTTGTCGAAGAACACCTCCGAGACGTGGGCGCCCTGCTGGCCCATCTTCTTCTCGGACTTGCCCACGGTCAGGCCGGGGCTGTCGCGCTCGACCAGGAAGGCCGAGACCCCGCCGCCGCCGGGCTTCGAGGGATCGGTGCGGGCCATGACGGTGAAGAGGTGGGCCTTGTTGGCGTTGGTGATGAAACGCTTCGCGCCGTTCAGCACGTAGTGGTCTCCGTCCTTGACCGCGCGGGTCTGGACGTTGGCCGAGTCGGACCCGGCCTCGGGCTCGGTCAGGGCGAACGAGGTGATGATCTCGCCCGAGGCGATGCCGGGCAGGAACTTCTCCTTCTGAGCCTCGGTCCCGAACATCACCAGGGCCTGCGAGCCGATGCCCACGTTGGTGCCGAAGGCCGACCGGAACGCCGGGCTGGTGCGACCCAGCTCGATCCCCACCAGGCACTCGTCCTCCATCGAGAGGTCCAGGCCGCCGTAGGCCTCGGGGATCGACAGGCCGAACAGGCCCAGGCCCTTCATTTCCTCGATGACGTCGTCGGGCATGGCGTCGTCTTCGGCCACCTTCGCCTCGAGCGGGCGCAGGCGCTCGGTCACGAAGCGGCGCACGGTTTCGATGAGCTGGTCGCGGGTCTCGGCGTCGAGCGCCATGGGCTGGTCCCCTCTCGGTCTTCAGCGCCTCAAGGACAGGCGCGGGTGGTCGTGGATGTCTTGAAGCGGCTCAGGCCGACGCCGACGACCGGCCGGCGCCAGGTCTCGGTGCGGACCGACCGCGCCGCCACGGCGCAGACCGGCGCCTCGGCGGCGATCACCTTGCCCCCGCTGTAGACGAGGGCGATGGCGCGGTAGTCGAGGGCCTTGTCGGTCTGGTTCCAGATCTTCAGCAGGGTGGCGCGCACCTCGGCCGAGCCGTCGAGGGCGACGGCCACCTGGCCGTCGGGAGGCGCATCGAACGCTTCGGTGACCTTGCCGGCGGGATGAGCGGCGGCGAGCCGTCCATCCTCCACGCCGACCAGCACCGGCCAGCCCCGGTCGTCGAGCCGGAAGAGCGCACGCTGGCCCAGAACGACCTGGAGCGTCTCGCCGTCGGCCTTGGTGCGGGCCTCCACGTCGAGCGTCGCCCGGGCGGACGCAGCATCGTCGGCCTCCTGTTCCGCCGCGCCGCCATGCGCCCCCGTCATCCCATGCGCACCCGTCGCCTCAGACTGCGAGCCGGACCCGGCCCCGATCTCTTCCCCGGGTTTCGCGGCGTCCGGCTCGGGAGCCGACGCCTCGACGGTACGCTCGTCCAGACCGGGCGCCTCGGTCGCGACCGGCCGGTCGCGCGGGGCGGTGGCGACCGGGCCGTCGTCGGACGCTGCGCCGGGCAGTCCGGCGGGTGCGGGCTGGACGGCGGCGAGCGCGAACAGGGCGATGAAGGGCGCGAGCATTCATCCTCGGCTGGTGCGGGCGCGCAACCTAGTGGGGGGACCGTCGTGGGGCAAACGGTAAGCGCCCGCCCCTTTCCCATCTCTCCCTCGCGTGCTTAGAGGCCGCCAGGCACGAACAGAACAGAAAAACGGGGATGGCCGGGCATGGACGGCGGCGACAACCAGACCAGCTACGCGTCGAAGCTGACGCAGATCACCGAGGGCGAGTGGGCGGGCTGGTCCTGCTATCCCGGCGGCGACCCCTACGAAGACCTGGCCGGGCCGTTCTACTTCCGCACCGGCGACGACGGCCGGCCGGTCTGCGCCTTCCGCGCCGAGCACAAGCACATGAACGGCGGCATGTTCATGCACGGCGGCTGCTACATGACCTTCGCCGACTTCTGCCTGTTCGTGATCGCCCGCGATCATCTGCAGGACAGCCATTCGGTGACCGCGACGTTCAGCTGCGAGATGGTGGGCGCGGCGCGCGTCGGCGACCTCATCGAATGCACGGGCGAGGTGGTGAAGGGAGGCCGCAGCCTGGTGTTCGTCCGCGGGATCATCGCCACCGGCGGCGAACCCCTGATGAGCTTCTCGGCCTCGCTCAAGAAGACGCGCCTTCGCAACTGATGCACGGGCGCCACAGGATGTGCGGCATCTCGGACCGGTCTTGAAAAAGCCGAGGTCCCGGGCGACCTAGACGCGACCATGCTTCGCAGAACCCTGCTCTCCGCCGCCCTCGCCGCCGTCGCGCTGGCCACGCCCGCAGCCTCGGCCGCCCAGCCCACAGGCGTGGAAGGCGTGTGGCGGAATCCCAAGAATTCCGTCCACATCCGCATCCAGCCCTGCGGCGAGCACCTGTGCGGCTATGTGGTCTGGGCCAACGAGGACGCCAAGGAAGATGCGCGCAAGGGCGGAACGGCGAACCTCGTCGGCTCCCAGCTCCTGCGCAACTTCTCCCCCAGCAAGAGCGGCTCGTGGCGGGGCCGGGTGTTCGTCCCCGACCTCAACGCCACGTTCTCGGGCTCGGCCCAGCTCGTGGACGACAACACGCTGCGGGCCCGAGGCTGCCTGATCGCCGGCCTGGGCTGCAAGTCGCAGAACTGGAAGCGCATCAGCTAGGCGCGAACTCGCCGGGACTGGACTTGGGCGGCCAAGCGGCCCAGCCTTCCGGCAAGCCGGCCGCCAGAGCCGGCTTCAAGGGAGAGGCAGCATGATCACGGCCGCGTGCCACTGCGGCGCCGCCGTCCTGACGGCGCCGGCCGCACCCACCGAAGTGACCGAGTGCAACTGCTCGATCTGCCGGCGCCTCGCGGCGCTCTGGGCCTATTATCCGCCGGCCGAGATCGGTCTGCCCGCCCCGTCCGCGACCCAGGTCTATGTCTGGGGCGACCGCATGCTGGCGTTCCACCGCTGCAAGGCCTGCGGCGTGGCCACCCACTGGCAGAGCCTGAACGGCGCCCGCGACCGCATGGCGATCAATGCACGGCTCGTGGACGGCCTCGACGGGTCGACCCTCCGGGTGCGCCGGTTCGACGGCGCCGAGACCTGGCGCTACCTCGACGACTGAGGCCGGCGAGCCTCGCTTCCCCCGGTGTTCCCGGGGCGGGGCGTCCTTAGGGCCGGGTGTTCTTCGTGCGGGCGAAACAGTCTAGAGAAGCCCGCGTGAGCCTGCCCCCCAACTTCACCCTGCTGCAGGTGGTGCCGGAGCTCGAGACCGGCGGCGCCGAGCAGAGCACGATCGACGTGGCCAGGGCCGTCGTGCGGGCCGGCGGCACGGCGCTCGTCGCCACGCGCGGCGGCCGGATGGCGGCGCGGCTGGAAGCGGACGGCGGACGCCTGGCGCAGATGCCCGTCCAGACCAAGAATCCCCTGACCATGCTGGGCAACGCCGCGCGCCTTGTCGGGCTGATCCGCCAGGAGAAGGTGTCGATCGTCCACGCCCGCAGCCGCGCGCCGGCGTTCTCGGCGCTGTGGGCGGCGCACGCGACCCGCACGCCCTTCGTCGCCACCTACCACGGCGTCTACAAGGCCCAGTCCGGCCTGAAGCGCTGGTACAACGCCGTCATGACCCGCGGCGACCTGGTGATCGCCAATTCGGACTACACCCGCGACCATGTTCTGGCCGAGCATGCGGTCGCCCCCGACCGCCTGGTGACGATCCCCCGCGGCGTGGACCTCGAACGCTTCGAGCCCGCGTATGTGACCGAGAGCCGGCTGAACGCGTTGCGCGAGGCGTGGGGCGTCCAGGCCGGCGAGCATCGCACGCGCATCCTGCTGGCCGGCCGCCTGACGCGCATCAAGGGCCACCTGACGATCATCGAGGCGGCCGCACGCCTTCGCGCCCAGGGCCGTCGCGACTTCCTGATCCTGTTCGCCGGCGACGACCAGGGACGCACGGGCTACTCGGCCGAACTCGAAGCGGCGATCGGGACGGCGGGCCTGGAGGACACGGTGCGCCTGGTCGGCCATTGCGACGACATGCCGGCGGCCTACCTGCTGGCCGACTTCGCCATCCTGCCCACGACCGTGCCCGAATCGTTCGGCCGCGCCGCCGTCGAGCCGCAGGTGATGGGGCGCACCGTCATCGCCTCGAACCACGGCGGGGTGACCGAGACCGTCCAGAACGGCGTCACCGGCTGGCTCGCGCCCGTCGGCGACGCCGAAGCCTGGGCCGAAGCCATCGCCCAGGCCATCGACATCGGTCCGACCCGGCGGCTCGAGATGGGCGAGGCCGGGCGTCGACGGGCGCGGCAGCTCTATTCCGTCGAAGCCATGTGCGACCAGACCCTGGCCGCCTACCGCCAGGTCCTGGAGGCCCGCGCCTGATGCCCCGCAACATGGCGCGCATCCTGGTGATCAAGCTGTCGGCCCTGGGTGATTTCGTCCTGGCCCTGGCCGCCATGAAGAAGATTCGCGGGGCCCATCCCAAGGCGCACATCACGCTGCTCACAACCCCGCCGTTCGAGGCTCTCGCCCGAAGCTGTCCCTATTTCAACGCCGTCGACACGGGCGGGCGGCCCGAGGGGCTTTCGGCGTGGCTGGACCTGCGGCGGCGCCTGAAGGCTGCGGGCTTCGAGCGCGTCTACGACCTGCAGACCTCCTCGCAGTCGAACCGCATCTTCCAGCTCCTTCGCCCCGGCCCGCCCGCCTGGTCGGGCATCGCCTTCGGGTGCTCGATGCCGCACCGCAACCCCCACCGCGACAGGATGCACACCCTCGAGCGACAGGCGGACCAGCTCATGTACGCGGGCATCTGGCCCGACGCGCCGACCGAACCGGGCGCCGCGCCGCCGCCGGACCTGTCGTGGATACTCAAGGGCGCCGGAGCCGAGCGATCCGTGCCGGGCGCCAACCGGCCGCGGCCCTACGTGCTGTTCGTCCCCGGGGGGTCGGCGCACCGAATGGACAAGCGCTGGCCCGTGGAACGCTATTCCGAGCTGGCGCGCATCCTCTACGGCCGCGGCTTCGACATCGTAATCGTCGGCGGACCGCAGGAAACCGGACTGGCGCATGCGATCCAGCGCGCCACGCCAAGGGCGCGCGATCTGACCGGCCGCACCGACTTCGCTGCGGTCGCCACGCTGGGCGCCCGCGCCGCCCTGGCGGTCGGCAACGACACGGGGCCGCTCCACCTCGCCGCCGCGGCAGGCGCCCCCACGATCGTGCTGTTCTCGAAGGCTTCGGATCCCGCCCTCTCCGCGCCGCGCGGGCGCGTGGCGATCCTGCGGGCCGACGACCTCTCCGAGCTCGCCGTGGCCCAGGTGGCCCAGGCCGCGCAGGCCCTTGTTCCGCCCCTCGCCCGGCAAGGCGCGCTCGCGCCTTGATAGTGGACCGCGGCTGGCTCATATTCCACGGAGCGACCGGAGCGCTTGAAGCGTCCCGGCGTTTTTGCGTTGTAACGACCTAGGAGCCCTGCCTATTCGCCGCCCCATGCAAGCGCCGCCCGTCAAGGAAGGGCCGCGCATGAACCAAGACATCCGCGTGCCCCGCGTCCTCCTCATCGACCAGCACGGTGAGAAGCAGGGTGTGATGCCCACGTCCGCCGCCATCGAAGCCGCCGAGGAGGCGGGCCTCGATCTGGTCGAGATCGTGCCCAACGCGGATCCGCCCGTCTGCAAGATCCTGGACTACGGAAAGTTCAAGTTCCAGGAGCAGAAGAAGAAGAACGAGGCGCGCAAGAAGCAGAAGGTCGTGGAGCTCAAGGAAATCAAGCTCCGCCCCAACATCGACGATCACGACTACGACGTGAAGGCGCGGTCGATGCACCGGTTCTTCGAGGAAGGCGACAAGGTGAAGATCACCCTGCGTTTCCGCGGTCGCGAACTGGCCCACCCGGAACTGGGGATGAAGCTGCTTCAAAAGGTCAAGGCCGACTTCGAGCCCGTGGCCAAGGTGGAGTACGAGCCCCGGATGGAGGGCCGCCAGATGATCATGATCCTGGCGCCGCGGTAGTGCGCGCACTCCCGTCTGGGGTTTCCGGAACGGCCGCTCTCGCAGCGGCCGTCTTCGTTTGCGCCGCCGCCCCTTCCCCGGCGTCGGCCCAGGCCCGGGAAGCCCCCCGCAATGCGCCCGTCTCGCCCTTCCGGATCGGCGAGGGACTCTACTATGTGGGCGGGAGCGACTACGCGGCCTATCTCATCGCCACCCAGGCGGGCCTGATCGTCCTCGACGGCGGCGACCAGGCCGTGGGCCGCCAGGTGGTCGGCAACATCCGCGCCCTGGGCTTCGACCCGGCGCAGGTGAAGATCCTGCTCAATTCGCACCAGCACTTCGATCACGCCGCGGGGCTGGCCGAGATCCGCAAGGCCGCCCCCGACGCCCGGCTGCACGCGAGCGCCGCGGACGGCCCGATCATAGCCGCCGGCGGCAAGGGCGATCCGTTCCTCAAGGGCAAGCCGTTCGAGTACGAGCCCGTCCCCGTGGCCCGCACGCTGAACGACGGCGACAAGGTCACGCTGGGCGGATGGACGCTGACGGCCCACGTCACCGGCGGCCACACCGCGGGCTGCACCACCTGGACGTTTCCGGTGACGGTGGCGGGCAAGGTGCGCCAGGCCCTGGTCCATTGCTCGTCCAGCGTCCTGCCCGGCTACAGGCTCGGCAAGGTCGAGACATATCCCGGGATCACGGCGGCCTACGAAAAGAGCTTCGCCACCTGGAAAGCCCTGCCCTGCGAAGTCTTCCTGGGCTCCCACGGCCGCTTCTTCGGCATGGACGCGAAACGCGAGGCCCTGGCCGCGGGCAAGGCGGACGCCTTCGTCGACCCGGCAGGCTGCAAGGCGTTCTACGCCCAGCAGGAAGCCGCGTTCCGCGCGGAGCTCAAGCGGCAGAATCCGTAGCGTTCCGCTCCCAAGTTCCATATATGTTCCGTCATCCCGCGACTTGTTCGCGGGACCCATGAACACGGCGGAGCCGAACTGCCCACGGTCCATCGGCCCGCATGCTTCCAGCGCACACGGAGCCTATGGGTCCCGCGAACAAGTCGCGGGATGACGTCGGGGAGGTGGATGGGTGAACGCGGTCTACATGATGGCGAGCCGCAGGCACGGGACGATCTACGTCGGCGTCACAAGCGATCTGCTGCGGCGAGCGTCCCAGCACCGGGAGGGCGTCCTCGACGGCTTCACCAAGCGCTACGGCGTCAAACGCCTCGTCTGGTTCGAGGAGCACGACGGCATTGGAGACGCGATCCGTCGCGAGAAGCGTCTCAAGGAATATCCGCGACAGTGGAAGATCAATCTCATCGAACGGGAAAACCCCTACTGGATCGATCTCTATCCCGGATTCTTCCGCGCAGAAGGACCACTTTCGCACCTGCAGCCGCCAACGCCATCGATGTGACTGTGTCGTCGCCCCCACGTCGGCGTCACATCTGACACCGGGAGAGCCGCCGCAGTTGCCCGCGCCCCCGGACGCGGCTTAACACCGTTCACATGTCGACGTCCGAACCCCGGGAGGCGACGCCGCCGCCCTGGGCGGCCGTGGCGCTGATCGGGATCATCTTCCTGAACATGCTGGGCTTCGGGATCATCGTCCCGTTGCTGCCCTTCTATGCGAAGTCGTTCGACGCCTCGCCCTGGCAGATCGCCCTGATCTTCTCGGCCTTCTCGGTCGGCACCTTCATCGGCGAGCCGTTCTGGGGCCGCATGTCGGACAAGTACGGCCGCAAGCCGCTGCTGATCATGACCATCTGCGCCAACGGCCTCTGCTACCTGGCGCTGGCGTTCGCGCCGAACGCGTGGATGGCCTTCCTCATCCGGCTGGCGGGCGGCCTCTTCAGCGGCAACGGCTCGATCATCCAGGGCTACATCGCCGACGTGACGCCGCCCGAACGGCGGACGCGGGCCATGAGCTGGATGGGCGCGGCCTGGAACGTCGGCCTGATCGTGGGGCCGTTCCTGGGCGGGGTGTTCGCCAAGCCGTCGCTGGGGCCGATCGGCTTCCAGCTCCCCCTCTTCATCTCGGCCGGGCTGTTCCTGACCTCGGCAGTGTTCATCGCGCTGTTCATCCGCGAGAGCCGCCAGCGGGACCTGACCAACACCCACCGGCCCAACCGCTGGGCCGCGACCGGCGAGGCCGTGCGCCATCCCGTCATCGGGCGGCTGATGCTGGTGACCTTCCTGGTGGGCTTCGCCTTCACGGGCATCGAGTCGATCTTCGGCCTCTGGGCGCAGGAGCGCTACGGCTGGGGCCCGCGCGAGATCGGCTGGGCGTTCATGTTCGTGGGCGTCGCCTCGGCGTTCACCCAGCTCCTGCTGACCGGGCCGCTGTCCGAGCGCTTCGGCCAGTCGGTGATGCTGGCCATCGGCATGGGGATCACCGTGGTCTGCATCGGCCTGCAGCCCTTCTCCACCGGCGGGACCATGACCATCGTGCTGATGTCGCTGTCGGCCATCGGGCAGTCGGTGGCCTGGCCGAACGTCAGCGCGATGATCTCCGAGACGGCCGACCCGCACCGGCAGGGCCAGATCCTGGGCCTCAACAACGCCACCGGCGCCCTGGCGCGCGTGGTGGGACCGCTGTGCGCGGGCCTGAGCTTCGCCGGGGTCAGCATCCACGCCCCGTTCTTCCAGGGCGCGCTTGTCGTCCTGCCCGCCGTCTGGCTGGCCCTGGCGGCGGGACAGCGCGCGAAGGCCTGGCGGACGGCGGAGGCCGCGCAGCCCGGCTCCGCGCCGTGAGCCCGCCCCATCGCGGGGAGGGCCGCACCGAGGAACGGCGGGCGCTGGCCGTCCTCCTGACGGTGATCTTCCTGATGATCGCCGGCTTCGGCCTGGTGATCCCGCTCCTGCCGTTCTTCGCCAAGGCGTTCGACGCGCCGGCCTGGCAGATCACCCTGCTGTTCTCGGCGTTCTCGTTCGGCCAGTTCCTGGGCGAGCCGTTCTGGGGCCGGCTGTCGGACCGCATCGGGCGGCGGCCGGTGCTGCTCGTCACCATCACCGCCGTGGGGCTGAGCTACGCGGCCCTGGCATTCGCGCCCAACATCGGCTGGGCCTTCGCCATCCGGTTCCTGACCGGCGTCTTCGCCGGCAACATCTCGACGCTGCAGGGCGCGCTGGCCGACATCACCCCGCCGGAGAAGCGCGCCGGGCGCATGGGCATCATGGGCGCGGCGTTCAGCGCCGGCTTCGTCATGGGCCCGGCCATCGGCGGCCTGCTGGCCCAGCCCGAGCGGGGGGCGCTGGGCTTCCAGCTTCCGCTGCTGGCGGCGGCCGGCTTCGCCCTGGCCTCGGCGCTGGCGGTCCTCGTCTTCGTGCGCGAGCATCGCGCGGCCCCGACCGGCCCCCATGCGCGCCGCGGCCGCCTGGCGGGGCTGCGCGAGGCCCAGGCCGACCCGATCGTCAGCCGGATGCTGCTGATCAGCTTCATCGTGGTGGCGGGGTTCGCCGGGATCGAGGCCACCTACGGGCTCTGGACCGAGGTGCGGTTCGGCTGGGGTCCGCGCGAGATCGGCATGGCCTTCATGGTCATCGGCCTGCTGGGCGCCGTGTGCCAGGGATGGCTCTGCGGCCGGATGGCGCGGGCGTTCGGCGAAGCGCGGACGCTGGCGGCCGGACTCGCGCTCATGGGTGTCGGGCTCCTGACCCAGTGGCTCTCGCCGGACTGGCCGGTGGCCATGGCGGGGTTCGCCTTCGTCTGCATCGGCCAGTCGATCTGCTTTCCGAACGTCTCGGCCCTGATCTCGCGCGCCGCGCCCGCAGACCGGCAGGGCGAGATGCTGGGCCTCAACATGAGCGGCATGGCGCTGGCCCGCATCGGCGGTCCGGTGGGCGCCGGCCAGCTCTTCTCCACGGTCTCGCCCGGCGCGCCCTTTGCGGCTTCGGCGCTGCTGATCCTGCCGGCGTTGTGGTTGGCCCTCAGCGTCATCCGGCGAGCGCCACGCCTGGCCTGAGCCGCGCCCGCTCACGCAATCGTCAAGCCGCAGGCCTCGCGCAGGCCCGCGGCCGGACGCTATCTACTGCGCCCATCGATCGGGAGACGACATCGGATGAACAACCTGGGCGCCATTCTCGTGGTCTGCAACGACGAGGCCTATGCCAGCGACCTCATCGGCAAGCTGCACGACAAGGGCGCCAGCGTGGTGGGCCCGGTCACCCAGGCCAGCATGGCCCTGGCGCTCGCCGCCCAGACCTCGCCCAGCATGGCCATCGTCACCCATCCGCTGACCGGCCGGCGCGACGCCGAGGAACTGGCGCGCGAACTGCACGACACCTGGGGGGTCCGCTCCCTGGTGCTCGACGAGGCCATGCCCGGCTCCCAGAAGGTGGGCGAACAGCCCTGGCTGCCCGACGCCGACGAGCTCACCCGCCTGCAACAGGTGCTCGGGACCGTCGGCGCAGCCTGAGCCGCAGATTTGGCGCCCGGCCTTTCTTTCCCGAGCCTTGCCTTTCTGGGGCCTTTCCGCTACTAGCCCGCCCCTTCGGAACCGCCTGGCCCCAAGGCATGCCAGGGCGGTTCATCAACACGACCAGAGGACGGGACTTCCGGGTCCCGAGTGAAATGCCGAAACTGAAGACCAAGTCGGGCGTGAAAAAGCGCTTCAAGATGACGGCGTCTGGAAAGCTGAAGGCCGGCGTCGCCGGCAAGCGCCACCGCCTCATCAGCCACAACGGCAAGTACATCCGTCAGAACCGCGGGACCAAGGTGATGAGCGAGGCCGACGCCAAGATCATCAAGCTCTGGCTCCCCTACGGCCTCTAAGGAGAACTGACAGATGGCTCGCGTCAAAAGGGGCGTCGTCGCCCACGCCAAGCACAAGAAGGTTCTCGAGCAGGCCAAGGGCTTCTACGGGCGCCGCAAGAACACCATCCGCACCGCCAAGGCGGCCGTGGACCGTGCCGGCCAGTACGCCTACCGCGACCGCAAGGTCCGCAAGCGCAACTTCCGTTCGCTGTGGATCCAGCGGATCAACGCCGCGGCGCGCCTGGAAGGCTTCACCTACTCGCAGTTTATTCACGGCCTTGAGAAGGCCGGGATCGAGATCGACCGCAAGGTCCTCGCCGACGTCGCCGGCGCCGATCCGACCGCTTTCAAGGCCATCGCCGACAAGGTTCGCGCCGCGCTGGCTTAAGGAGCTGCGGATCATTCGATCCGACTGTTTCTGAAAAGCCCTCCGGCCGAACCGCCGGAGGGCTTTTTGCTGCTCGCTCCTCCCCCGTCGCGCAGACGACGGGGGAGGTGGCGGCGAAGCCGACGGAGGCGGCGCGAGGCCGGGAGCTCAGCGTCCGCCGCCGGACGCCGCCCCCTCCACCCCTTCGGGGTCCCCCTCCCCCGAACTCTTCGGTTCGGGGGAGGAGCGGGTTCCACTCCCTACCAACGTCCTCTAGGACAAGCCTCCCATGACCGACTATTCCGAACTCTCGCGCACGCTGGACGAGCGGATCGCCGCCGCCGCGGACCTGGCCGCCCTGGACGCCGTCCGCGTCGAGGCGCTGGGCAAGTCCGGGACCATCTCCGAGCTGCTGAAGTCGCTGGGCCGGATGAGCCCCGACGAGCGGCGCGAGCTGGGCCCGAAGATCAACGGCCTGCGCGACGAGGTCGCCGCCCACGTCGCCCGCCGCAAGGCCGCGCTGGAAGCCGCCGAACTGGACGCGCGCCTCGCCTCCGAGCGCGTGGACCTCTCGCTCCCGCCGCCGCCCGAGCGGCGCGGGCGGGTGCATCCGACGATGCAGGTGATGGACGAGATGATCGCCGTCTTCGCCGAGATGGGCTTCAGCCTGGCCGAAGGCCCGGACATCGAGGACGACTTCCACAACTTCACCGCGCTCAACTTCCCGCCCAAGCACCCGGCGCGGGAGATGCACGACACCTTCTGGCTGCCCGAGAACGAGCGCGGCGAGCGCAAGGTGCTGCGCACCCACACCAGCCCCGTGCAGGTGCGCGTGATGCAGCGGACGAACGAGAAGCCGCCCGCCTGGATCGCAGGCGGGCAGGAGCCGCCGATCCGCGTGATCGTGCCCGGCCGCACCTATCGCTCGGACTCGGACGCCACCCACACGCCGATGTTCCACCAGCTCGAAGGCCTGGTGATCGACCGCGACATCCACATGGGCCACCTGAAGTGGACGCTGGACCAGTTCATCGCCCGCTACTTCGAGACGCCGGTGGTCGAGACGCGCTTCCGCCCGCACCACTTCCCGTTCACCGAGCCCAGCGCCGAGATGGACGTGCGCTGCGACCGCTCGGGCGGAGACGTGAAGATCGGCCAGGGCGCCGACTGGATGGAGATCGTGGGCTGCGGGATGGTGCATCCCAACGTGCTGCGCAACTGCGGCCTGGACCCCGACGTCTGGCAGGGCTTCGCCTTCGGCTTCGGCGTCGACCGGCTGGGGATGCTGAAGTACGGCATGCCCGACCTGCGCGACATGTTCGCCAGCGACGTCCGCTGGCTCGAGCACTTCGGCTTCTCGGCCTTCCAGGCGCCGAACCCGGCGACGGGGCTGTCATGAGCGAGGCCGCCGCTCAGGCCCCAGTTCAGGATTGGCGGTCGCTGGAGAGCTTCGCGTTCGGCGACAGCCCGGAGATGGCGGACCGCCTGCTGGGCTTCGTGCTGGCGGGCGCCAAGACCGCCACCTGCTGGTCGGTCGCCGAGGGCGAGCAGACGCATGTGGGCAAGCGCATGGTCGTCAGGGATGGCGCCGGCCGCCCGCGCGCCGTGGTCGAGACGACCTCTCTGGAGCGCATGCGCTTCTGCGACGTGCCCTGGGCGTTCGCCGAGGCCGAAGGCGAGGGTGACACCTGCCTCGAGGACTGGCGCGACGGCCATCAGGCCTATTTCACCCGCAACGGCGGCTTCTCGCCCGACATGATGCTCTGGTGCGAACGCTTCCGCCTGGTCGAAACGACTGAAGCGCCCTCCCCTCCCCCTTGCGGGGAGGGGTCGGGGGTGGGGGTGCTCGCGCCGGCGGCGCGAGATGCTCAACCAGCCCCGGCGCCGACCCCCCCACTCCCAACCCTCTCCCCGCAAGGGGGAGAGGGCTCAAGCGAGCTCGCACGATGAAGTTCACCCTCTCCTGGCTCAAGGAGCACCTCGACACCGACGCCGGCGTCGACGAGGTGGTCGCCGCGATGACCATGGCCGGCCTCGAGGTCGAGCATGTCGAGAACCCGGCCGAGAAACTGGCGGCGTTCACGGTCGCCAGGATCGTCGAGGCGGTCCAGCATCCCAATGCGGACAAGCTGCGGGTCTGCCAGGTCGATACGAAGGACGGCCGGCTCGAGATCGTCTGCGGCGCGCCCAATGCGCGGGCGGGCCTGACCACCATCTATGCCCCCATCGGCGCCTATGTGCCCGGCAGCGGGATCACCCTGGAGGCCCGCCCCGTCCGCGGCGTGGTCTCCAACGGCATGCTCTGCTCGGCCAAGGAGCTGGAGGTCGCCGAGGATTCCGAGGGCATCGTCGAACTCCCAGAGGGCCTGGCCGTGGGCGCCGCCGCCGCCGAGGCCTTCGGCCTGGAAGCCGTGATCGACTTCGAGGTCACGCCCAACCGGCCCGATTGGCTTGGCGTACGCGGCATCGCCCGCGACCTGGCCGCCGCCGGCCTGGGGACGCTGAAGCCCGACCCGGTCCAGCCGGTGAAGGGCGCCTTCGCCTGCCCCATCGAGATCCGCGTCGACGGCGACGCCTGTCCGGTCTTCGCCGGCCGGCTGATCCGGGGGTTGCGGAACGGCCCCTCGCCCGCCTGGCTTCAGCAGCGGCTGGCCAGCATCGGCCTGCGCCCCATCAACGCCTTGGTCGATGTCACCAATTTCATCTCCTACGACCGCGCCCGGCCGCTGCACGTCTATGATGCGAAGAAGCTGACCGGCCCGGTCATCGAGGCCCGCCTGGGCCGCGAGGGCGAGACGCTCGCGGCGCTGGATGGCGAAACCTATGCCGCCGGCCCGGAGGTCTGCGTGATCGCCGACGGCTCCGGCCCCATCGGGCTGGGCGGCGTCATGGGCGGCGAGTCCACCAAGTCGCTGGACGAGACCACCGACGTCTTCGTGGAATGCGCCTGGTTTGACCCGATCCGCACGGCCCAGGCCGGGCGGTCGCTGGGGATCGCCTCGGACGCCCAGTACCGCTTCGCCCGCGGCGTCGATCCCCAGTCGGTCGTCCCGGGCCTGGAACAGGCGACGCAACTCATCCTGGACCTCTGCGGCGGCGAAGCGTCCGAGATCCGCGTGGCCGGCCACGCGCCCGCGCCCCCCGAGGCCATCGTCTTCGACCGGGCCTATGTGAAGAAGCTGTCGGGCCTGGACGTGACGCCCGCGCGTATCGACGAGATCCTGACCCGGCTGGGCTTCGCGGTGGACGGCGACGCCGTGACCCCACCGTCGTGGCGGCGAGACGTCGAGGGCAAGGCCGACCTCGTGGAGGAGGTGGCCCGGATCGAGGGCTTCGAGGCCCTGCCGTCCACGCCCCTGCCTCCGATGCCGCGCGCGCCGGGCGGCGTGCTCACCCTGCGCCAGCGGCGGATGCGCGACGCCCGCCGGGCGCTGGCGGCCCGGGGCTACGCCGAGGCCGTCACCTGGAGCTTCCTGCGCGAGGACTGGGCGAAGCTGTTCGGCGGCGGCGACCCCAGGCTGGTGCTGACCAACCCCATCGCGGCCGACTTGTCGACCATGCGCCCCTCGGCCCTGCCGAACCTGATCGAGGCGGCCGCGCGCAACGCCCGCAAGGGCTTCCCCGACGCCGCCCTCTTCGAGGTGGGTCCCAACTTCCGCGGCGACGAGCCGGCCGACCAGTGGACGGCGGTGACCGCGCTGCTGGCGCCGCATGGGCCCAGGCATTGGGCGAAGTCCGGCGACGACGCGCTGTTCACGCTCAAGGCCGACCTGCTGGCGCTGCTGGACGACCTGGGCGCGCCGTCCCTCCAGATCGTCCAGGGCCAGAACGCCCCCTGGTGGCATCCCGGCCGCTCGGCCCGGCTCCAGCTCGGCCCCAAGGTGGTGGTCGCCGAGTTCGGCGAACTGCACCCGGCGGTGCTCAAGACGATCGACGCGGAAGGCCCGATGCTGGCCTTCGAGATCGTGCTGGACGCCCTGCCCGAGCCCAAGAAGAAGGGCGTGAAGACCAAGCCCGCGCTGGAGCTCTCGCCGCTCATGCCGCTCAGCCGCGACTTCGCCTTCCTGGTGGGAGCCGACACGCCGGCCGGCGATCTTGTGCGGCCACTGCTGGGCGTGGACAAGGCGCTCATCGCCGAAGCTCGCGTGTTCGACGTCTACGCCGGCGCCGGCGTTCCCGAAGGACAGAAGTCCGTGGGCGTCGAGGTGGTGATCCAGCCGCGCGACAAGACCCTGACCGAAGGCGAGATCGAGTCCCTTTCCGCCCGCATCGTCACCGCCGCCGAGAAGGCCGTGGGCGCGAAGCTGCGCGGGTAGCCGGAGGCCCGTTGCGCACGGCGCGCCAGCCGCTATCTAGGCGGCCATGAGCCAGCCCCCCGCGCAACGCCCCCGGCCGATCAAGCCGCTGCTCGAGCACTATCTGGAGCTCGGCCTCTTCCATTCGCGCTGGCTCATGGCGCCGTTCTACGTGGGCCTGGTCGTCGCCCTCGGCGCCCTGCTCGTGGTCTTCACGAACGAGGCGATCCACGAACTGTCCAACATCATGACCATGAGCGCCGAAGAGGCGATCCTCATGGTGTTGGCGCTCATCGACCTGTCGCTGGCCGGCAACCTGCTGCTGATCGTGATCTTCTCGGGCTACGAGAACTTCGTCTCCAAGATCGACACCGGCGACGACGAGGACCGGCCCGGCTGGATGGGCACGGTCGACTTCTCGGGCCTCAAGATGAAGCTGATCGCCTCGATCGTGGCCATCAGCGCCATCGCGCTCCTGAAGGCGTTCATGGAGCTGGCCGAAGGCAAGGAAATCCCCGACCGCCACCTGATGTGGCTGGTGACGATCCACGTCGTGTTCGTGGTCTCGGGCGTGCTGCTGGCGTTGATGGACTGGCTGGCCGGCAAGGCCGAGAAGCACTGAGCCTGCGTCCCCCGGACCGACGCCACGCCCCCTGGTCGCCGCGAAGGGCGCAGGCCGCCGCCCTGCGGCAAGCAGGGCGGCGGCAAGCACACGGGGGTTCAGGCGGCTGAGAAACCCTGGCGACGACGGCGCAGCATGGCTCCGGCGGCGCCGAAGCCGGCGATCATCAGGGCCCAGGCTCCAGGCTCGGGAACGACGCCGGGATCGGTCGGCACGAAGGTTCCCCGCACCGCGGTCTGGAAGTCGTCGGTGGGCGAATATTCGTTGCCGCCGGCGAAGGCCACCTGGGCGCGAACCGCGCCCTGGGTGGTGCTGACCAGGCCGAAGAAGCCGTAGGACGCCGCCGAGGTCACGCTCTCGATGATGTTGTCGTCGGCGTCGAAGAAGGTGAGGGTCAGGGTGTCGTCCCCGCCCACGTTCCACATTCCCAGGCCGAAGAAATAGTCACCGCTGTTGAGCGGCACGATGTTCAGAGGTCCACGGGCGGGCAGCGAATAGTCTCGGTCGTTCAACAGGTTGTTGGGCCCTGAGCGCACCACGCCGCCCGTCTGCGCATAGGGCTGTACGGTGGGTTGCGTCCCGTCGTTCAGCGGCAGGAACCGGATGCCCAGCGAGGGCATGGCGCCCACATCGCCGTACGTCGGGGTCGCCGGCGTATCCCAGGTTTCCAGCGCATAGACGTTCAGCACCGCGGCCCGCCATGCCGCCTCATCCGTATACGCCGTCGCCTGCACGGCCCCGGCCGTGACGCCGGACAACGCCAGCCCGGCGACCATCCCGATCGAAAGTCTCATCAGCCCACTCCACGTTCAGAAAATGGGCCCCCTCAACGAACCAGGTTCGCCGACTATGGATCGACAGAGCGCCACCGCGGCCATAAGTCAATGTGGACTCGCCTGACGCGCGAGCTCGGACAGCGTCTACGGACGGGTCTGCGCAGGCTTCAGAACGGGATGATGTTCCGCTTCCGCGTGTAGGCCAGATACCCCACGTTCGCGCCGAGCCGGAGCCCGACGCCCGCGCGGATCGGCGCCAGCGTGATCTCCTCGGCGCGCTGGTAGTTCACGCCCAGGCCGCCCACTAGGTAGGCCGAGCCTTCGACGCCGGGGAAACGCTGGTAGATCATCTCCGGGACATGGAGATTGTAGCAAAGGGTGAAGACCCGGCTGGCGTTGCCGCCCCAGTCCCAGCCGATCGAAGGACCCTGCCAGAAGACCTCCTGAGCCTGACGGTCCTTCATGTACATGAGGCCACGGCCGTAGCGCAGACCCAGGACGAACGAGCCCGAACCCTCTTCGCCCGCGATGTAGGCGGTGGGGCGGCCGTTGCTGGCGAACAGGCGCTCGACCGCCGCGCCGGCGGCCTCGGCCGTGACCCCCAGGAAGTCCGAGACGCTGCGGACGATCTCGTCCTGGCTGTAGGTCTCGGTCGGTCCGCCCGACGCGTAGGACGGCGAGCTGTTGGGCGGCGGCGGCGCCTCGGCCCCGCGCTGCGCCCAGGCCGATCCCGGCGCGAGGACGCCCGGTGCGCCGGCGGCCGCCAGCCCCGAAACGATGAGTGTGCGTCGGTCCATTGGGCGCTTCTCCGCCTCCGAGTTGAATCAGTTGTCCGCCCTGCCCTGGATGGCCGGCCCTGCCTTAACGGCCGATTAACCACGTCGGGCAGACGCGATGGTTTCCTTGTCGTCGTCTCAGGGACTTGCCCCTTCCCTCAATTTCATCGCCCATGACGGCAAAGATGAGACGGGCGTCAGGAATCTCTCCTGCGCTCGCGAGGAGGGGACGATGAGCCAAAGCCCGGATGTGGAGCGGGCGACCGACGCGCAGGTCGCCGCGGAGACGCTGATAGCGGGATTCATGGCCGACCCGGTCATGCGCTGGATCTTCGACACGCCAGGCAAGTACCTCACGGGTTTCCCCCGGTTCGCGGCCGCCATGCATGGCCCCGCCTTCGACCACGGGATGACCTTTCAGGTCGAGGATCACGCCGGAGTCGCCATCTGGCTGCCGCCGGGCGTGGCGGGCGATTCGGAGGGCGTCGTCGCCGCCATCCAGGACAAGGTCGCGCCCGAGAAGATGCCCGAGATGTTCGAGATCGCCACCCAGGTGGGCGGGGCGCATCCGGACTATCCGCACTGGTACCTGCCCTGGCTGGCGGTCGATCCGGCGCGGCAGAACGCGGGCCTGGGCGCGCGGCTGATGAAGCATTCGCTCAGGATCGTCGACGAAACGGGCCTGCCCGCCTGGCTGGAATCCCCGAACCCGCGGAACATCCCCTTCTATGAGCGCCACGGCTTCGAGGTGATCGGCCGCACCGAGACGGCCACCGCCCCGCCGATCCACTGGATGCTGCGGCCCGGCCGGGGCTGAGGCCCCTCAGTCCGCGTCCATCTTCAGGGCGGCGATGAAGGCTTCCTGCGGGATCTCCACCTTGCCGAACTGGCGCATGCGCTTCTTGCCCTCCTTCTGCTTGTCGAGGAGCTTGCGCTTGCGGGTGGCGTCGCCGCCGTAGCACTTGGCCGTCACGTCCTTGCGCAGCGCGCGGACGGTCTCGCGGGCGATGATCCGGCCGCCGATGGCCGCCTGGATCGGAATCTGGAACATGTGCGGCGGGATGAGTTCCTTCATCTTCTCGACCATGCCCCGGCCGCGGCTCTCGGCCCGGTCGCGGTGGACCAGCATGGAGAGCGCGTCCACGGGCTCGGCGTTCACCAGGATCGACATCTTCACAAGGTCGCCGACCCGGTACTCTTCGATCGAGTAGTCGAAGGACGCATAGCCCTTCGAAATCGACTTCAGGCGGTCGTAGAAGTCGAACACCACCTCGTTCAGCGGCAGGTCGTAGACCACCATGGCGCGGTTGCCGACGTAGCTCAGCTCGCGCTGCTGCCCGCGGCGGTCCTGGCACAGCTTGATGATCGCGCCGAGATAGTCGTCCGGCGTGAAGATCGTGGCCTTGATCCACGGCTCGGCGATGCTCTCGATCTTCACCGGGTCGGGCAGGTCGGCCGGGTTGTGGAGCTCGATCTCGCCGCCGCCGTGGGCCAGCTGGATCTTGTAGACCACCGACGGCGCCGTCGCGATCAGGTCCAGGTCGAACTCGCGGCTGAGACGCTCCTGGATGATCTCCAGGTGCAGCAACCCCAGGAACCCGCAGCGGAAGCCGAAGCCCAGCGCCGCGCTGGTCTCCATCTCGTAGGTGAAGCTGGCGTCGTTCAGGCGTAGGCGGCCGATGGCGGCGCGCAGGTCCTCGAAGTCGGCGGCGTCCACCGGGAAGAGGCCGCAGAACACCACCGGCTGCACCTCGCGGAAGCCGGTCAGCGGCTTGTCGGTCGGCCTCCTCTCGTCGGTGATCGTGTCGCCCACCGCCGCGTGGGCCACCTCCTTGATCGAGGCGGTGATGTAGCCCACCTCGCCCGGACCCAGCTCGGCCACGTCGGTCTGCTTGGGCCGGAACACGCCCAGGCGGTCGATCTGGTACTGGGCGCCGGTCTGCATCATCTTGACCTTCTGGCCGACCTTCAGTGTCCCGTCGAAGACGCGGACCAGCACCACCACGCCCAGGTACTGGTCGTACCACGCGTCCACCAGCAGGGCCTTCAGCGGCGCATCCCGGTCGCCCTTGGGCGGCGGCAGGCGATGCACGATCGCCTCCAGCACGTCGTGGATGCCCACGCCCGACTTGGCCGAGCATTCCACGGCGTCCGAGGCGTCCAGGCCGATCACGTCCTCGATCTGCTGGCGCACCCGCTCGGGCTCGGCGGCCGGCAGGTCGATCTTGTTCAGGACCGGGACGATCTCGTGGTTGTTGTCGATGGCCTGGTAGACGTTCGCCAGCGTCTGGGCCTCGACGCCCTGCGAGGCGTCCACCACCAGGATCGAGCCCTCGCAGGCGGCCAGCGACCGGCTGACCTCGTAGGCGAAGTCCACGTGGCCGGGCGTGTCCATCAGGTTGAGGACGTAGGTCTCGCCGTCGTCGGCGTGATAGTGCAGCCGGACGGTCTGGGCCTTGATGGTGATCCCGCGCTCGCGCTCGATCTCCATGTTGTCGAGCACCTGCTCGGACATCTCGCGTGCGGTCAGGGCCCCGGTCTCCTGGATCAGGCGATCGGAGAGCGTGGACTTGCCGTGGTCGATGTGGGCGACGATCGAGAAGTTGCGGATCTTGTCGAGGGGCGTGGTCATTGTGGCGCCCGTCTAGCACACCCCGCGCCGCACGCTAGCGCGCCGCCTGTCGGCCGCCGACCGGCCCGCGGTCACCGTGGGGGGACCCATCGCCAGAGCGCGACCACGTATGCGAGCGCTGCGACATAGCCCGCGGCGAACACCCAGGCCGGCAGCGGCCAGTAGATCAGGCCGTTCAGCCAACGCATGATCAGCGGGTCGGACGCGCCGCCGCCCGTGAGCGCGGCCTGCCAGTCGGTGAGGAAACACGCCCGCCCCAGCACCGCCTGCAACGCCACCACGGCGAGCGACCCGACGTGCAGCGCGCGCAGCCAGCGGCTCCGCACCCAGCGCCACCCCAGGGCCGCGCCTGCGGGCACGAGGATCAGGCCCGCCACGTTGAAGGCGATCACGGCCAGGTGGACCGCAAGTACGATCTGGCCGAGGGCGGCGGGATCCATCCCCGCAGTATGGACCTGTCGACCGGCCGGCGCAGCCGCCGGCCGCGGGTCAGGCGCTCAGAGCTGGTTGAACTCGCCGCAGCTGCACTTCACGACCACGTCGTTCAGGAAGGTGCGGTCCGCCCGGATCAGTTCGGTGCGGCAGGCGCCGCAGGCGAAGGCCGAGCCCTCGCCGTCTCGCGGCGCTTCCTCGGCGAGGAGGAGGGTGCGGCGGCCCACGAACAGGCCCGGAAAGGTACGCAACTCGATCATCACTCTGCTCCAGTATGGGTCGTGTGGCCGACCCACGGGCGCTGCACTGCAAAAGCCATTCTACGAATTTCTGTTGCAGCGCAATGACAGCCTTCGAGATTCACCCGCCACGCGAGGCGGAGGTCCCGAACGGGGCACAGGCGCCGCAAATACGCCCAGGCTTGACGGCAAACGCCGCGTGACCGACCTAAGCTCGACCGCGCCCCTCGGGCGCAGCCCCGACCTCGAAGGAGTCTTCGATGCGCAAGCTGATCGTCTTCACCGCCGCGGCCGCCGCCCTCCTGGTCGCCGGCTGCAACACCGTCTCGGGCCTCGGCAAGGACGCCCAGGCCGCGGGCCGCGCCGTCACCGGCGCCGCGGAAGACGCCAAGCGCTGACCCGGCCTGCGGCGCCGCGCCGCCCCCGGCGGAGGCTTGAGAGACGTCCGAAAGCCTTTCCAGACGGCCCGCGACGGGTCATATGGGCGCATGGCCGAGATCGCCTATCCGCTGTTCCGCTCGATCGGGCGAGGTCTGCGCCAGCGCTGCCCCTGCTGTGGGGACGGCCGCCTCTTCGGCCGGTACCTGAAGGTCGAGCCGATCTGCGCGGCCTGCGCCCACCCCCTGCAACAGTATCCGGCCGACGACGGGCCGGCCTACCTGACCATCCTGCTGGTCGGCCACCTGATCGTGGCGCCCCTGCTGATCTTCCCGATCGTGTGGGAAGCGCCGCCCTACTACTCCCTGCCCATCATTCTCGGCGCGCTGACGGGGATCACCCTGGTCGCCCTGCCCCGCATCAAGGGACTGTGGATCGGGCTGATGTATTCGCTCCAGGTCACCGACAAGGACCAGAAGCTGCACACCGCCGACGCCGCCGACTGACGGCTTCTCCCAGATTCCGGAACCCCGGCTTGGCCGCAGGCGTTCGCTACGCCGGTCGGGGAACGGAAGGAGAGCCGCATGTCCCTGGGGACCATCCTCATCATCATCCTGATCCTGCTTCTGATCGGCGCCCTGCCGAGCTGGGGCTATTCGCGGGGCTGGGGCTATTTCCCCAGCGGCGGCCTCGGTCTGGTTCTGGTCATCATCATCATACTTGTGCTCCTGGGCCGGCTCTGACGGCTGGAGGCTGTCAGGGACGGTGTCCCGATACAGCGTTGAACCACCTGAGATCGTCATCGCCGGGCGTGTTGTTCAGATCGGAGATGACGACCTCGAAGGGAGGGGCAAGCCCCCAGCCCCGACAGCCCGGTCCCTGACAGCCTCTAGTGTGCCGGATCTCAAGTCCGCCTGATTGTCGGATCGGGCGCGGAGCGAACTTCAGATCCAAAAGCACACTGGAAAACATAGACTTGCTCGTGTGGCTCAAGATTCAGAAATCCGCTCTGAGCCCGCCACGAGCGCCGGCGTTTCTGAATCGCCACACTAGCCGTCCGGCCGCCGGCCCCCTAGCATCGGGCGGAATGGGGACTGGGGGGACCACTGCATGACCGCGACGGAGACCGGGGCCGAGGCCCAGATCCCGCCCGGCGCGGTCGCCCCCGGCCTCACCGCCGGCCAGCGCGTGAAGGCCATCCTGGGCGGATCGGCGGGCAATCTGGTCGAATGGTACGACTGGTTCGTGTACTCCGCCTTTGCGGTCTATTTCTCCAGCCACTTCTTCCCGGGCGGCGACGATCTGGCCGGGCTGCTCAAGACGATGGCCGTGTTCGCCGTGGGCTTCTTCGCCCGGCCGCTGGGCGCGTGGCTGATGGGCCTCTACGCCGACCGGGCCGGCCGCAAGACGGCGCTGACGGCCGCGGTCACGCTGATGTGCGGCGGCTCCCTGATCATCGCGATCCTGCCCGGGTACGACTCCATCGGCGTCGCGGCCCCCATCCTCCTGGTGGTCGCCCGCATCCTTCAGGGCCTGTCGGTCGGCGGCGAGTACGGCGCCAGCGCCACCTATCTCTCCGAGATGGCGGGCCGCCGCCGCCGCGGCTTCTGGTCGAGCTTCCAGTTCGTCACCATGATCATGGGCCAGCTCCTCGCCGTGGGCCTGCTGGCGCTGCTCCAGCTCACGATGGATCGGGCCGCCCTCGAGGAATGGGGCTGGCGCATCCCCTTCCTCATCGGCTCGGCCATGGCGGTGGTGGTGTTCTGGATCCGCAGCCGGATGGAGGAGAGCCAGTCCTACGAGAACGCCAAGGCCGCCGGCGCCGAGCGCGCCCGGACCATGATGCTGTTCCTGAACTACCCGAAGCAGACCCTGACCATCTTCGGTTTCACGGCCGGAGGCTCGCTCGCCTTCTACGCCTTCACCACCTACATGCCGAAGTTCCTCACCGGGACCGCCGGCTTCGAGGGCCCCACGGCCACGGCGGTCACGGCCGGAGCGCTGGTGGTCTATCTCTTGGCCCTGCCCTTCTTCGGCTGGCTCAGCGACCACTGGGGCCGCAAGGCGACGCTTTACATCGCCTTCGGCGGCGGGGCGCTGGCGGCCTTCCCGGCGCTGTCGATCCTGGCGGTGAACCAGAACCCCTGGGTGGCCTTCGCCCTGATCTCCCTGATGGTGATCCTGATGTCGGGCTACAACGCCGTCAGCGCCGTGGTGAAGGCCGAGCTGTTCCCCGCCAACGTCCGCGCCCTGGGCGTCGCCCTGCCCTATGGCATGGCCACCGCCACCTTCGGCGGCACCGCCGAGCCCATCGCGCTGGCTTTCAAGCACGCCGGGAACGAGAGCGGCTTCTATGTCTACGTAGCCCTTGGCCTCCTGATGGCCTTCCTGATCGTCTTCCTGCTCCCCGACAACCGCAAGCACAGCCTGATCCTCGAGGATTGATCCCATGTCGGCGCCCAACATCGCCGCGCTGGCCTTCTTCCTGTTCGCCTGGGTGTTCTACGAGCCGCTGCTCAAGGCCTTCGCCGGGCGTCGGGGCGGCACGCTCAACACCGACATGACGGTGATCCGCTCGGCCTGGATGACCACCATGACAGGCCGCGACCCCAGGCTGATGGACGGCCAGCTCCTGGGCCACGCGCTGAACTCGGCCTCGTTCTTCGCCTCGTCAAACCTGCTGCTGATCGCGGCGGCGGCCGGGGCCCTGTTCGGCGGGGACGCCACCTTCCGCTCGGTCTCGGCGCTGGAAGTGGTGAAGACCTCCTCTCGCCTGCTGTTCGAGGTGCAACTCGCCCTGGTGCTCGTCACCCTGTCGCGCGGCCTGCTCGACTTCATCTGGGCCATTCGCCAGCTGAACTATTGCCTGGCCGCCATGGGCGCGACGCCTGACCCCCTGGCGCCGGCTGAACGGGTGACCTTCGGCGCCCTGCTGGGCCGGCTGCTCAATCCGGCGCTGGGGGCGTTCAACTCCGGTGTCCGCGGCTACTACTTCGCCCTGGCCGCCGCCGCGTGGCTGTTCGGACCGTGGGCGTTCGCGAGCGCCACGGCGGGCGCGTTGGTCCTCCTCGTCTGGCGTCAGCGCCGGTCGAACGCCGCACAGGCGATCCACGACTTCCGGCTGCTCCTGGAATCTAGAGACCCAGTTCCGCCCGCACCGCCCGCGTGAGCCGGCCGGCGATCAGCTCATGGGCGGTGGACAGCCAGCCGGCCGCCTCGTCCGCCTCCAGGCCGTCCAGGTCCACCAGCACCCAGCCCCCCTTGGCGAAGTAGGGGGCCTGGCGGCCCGGGCCGCCGGCCGTGGTCAGCACCTCGAAGCCGATGGGACTCACCTTGAACGCCAGCCCGCCGGCCAGGCCGCACACCGCGAAGACCTTGCCGCCCACCTTGTAGACGTCCGACCCGCCCCACTGGACGACCCTGGTCGCCGCCGGCAGCGCCAGCGCGCAGGCCTCCACCTCTTCCCGCGTCATGCCACGCCCTCGGAGCCCCGGCGCCGCTCAGGCGCCGACACCCACGCCGATCGGGCACGCGACCCCCGTGCCGCCGATCCCGCAGTAGCCGTTGGGGTTCTTGGCCAGGTACTGCTGGTGGTAGTCCTCGGCGAAGTAGAACGGCGCGGCGGGCTGGATTTCGCTGGTGATGCGACCGAAGCCCCGTTTGGACAGCTCAGCCTGATAGGCGTCGCGCGACGCCACGGCGGCGGCGGCCTGTTCGTCGCTCGTCGTGTAGACACCCGAGCGGTACTGGGTGCCGATGTCGTTACCCTGGCGCATGCCCTGGGTCGGGTCGTGGTTTTCCCAGAACACCTTCAGCAGGTCGGCGAAGCTGACCACCTGCGGATCGAACACCACCAGCACCGACTCGGTGTGGCCGGTGCGGCCGGAACAGACTTCCTCGTAGGTGGCGTTGGGCGTCAGCCCCTGCTGATAGCCCACCGCCGTCACGTACACGCCGGGGATCTGCCAGAAGATGCGCTCCACCCCCCAGAAGCAGCCCATGGCGAAATAGGCGGTCTCCAGCCCTTCGGGATATGGCGCCTTCAGCGGACGTCCGTTGACGAAGTGGGTATCGGCGGTGGGGATGGCCTGGGTCCGGCCCGGCAGGGCGGTCTCGGGGGTCGGCAGGTCGAGCGACTTCCTGGCGAAGAACATCGGGCGTCTCCGGAATTGCGGGTCACGCCACAGATAGTCGCGCCGGCCCCGCGTTTTCAGGGTCGCGATCCTAGAACCTGTCGAGCCCGGAGGGAATCGCCCGATCCGACACAGGCTCGAGCCGGGACGAACCGCCGCTTGCCCGGCCCGCCCACCTGACGGTATATGCCCGCCTTCCGCCGGGGTCCGCCCCTGCGGGCGTGGAGAGGTGGCCGAGTGGTTGAAGGCGCACGCCTGGAACGCGTGTATAGGTGAAAGCCTATCGAGGGTTCGAATCCCTCTCTCTCCGCCACTGAATTCCCTGAAAATCGGCTCTCCCGGCGTCTCCGCGCACAACCCACGGAAGACGCGCGCCTATTCCCCCCGAAACCGTCCCGACGGAGCCTGACGGAGCCCCGGAAACGGGCCGAAATGCCCCTCTTTCGCGCCGCCGTCTCTGCCGGCCTGGGAGACGGTGCGATTTCCCTGTTCGCCGGGAAAGATCAGGGATGATTCGCAAAATTCAGCCATCGCCGACGGAGTCGCGAGCGCGCAAGCGGCTGAACGCACGACGAATTCTCGGAGCGAACCGGAAAAATCGCTGCCCTGGAACAGGGAATTTGCGGCGCGATAGCAGGGAAACACTCGTCCGAAGCGATGAACGCGACGTCCGCCAGCCACCGACGTGATTGACAGACATCGCCGGGCCGCCTCTCATCATCGCTGTGGCAGTCCCCGTCAGGGGCATTCACGAACCTCGTCGTATCCCGCGGCGGGGTGTGTGTTTGCACCTGAGAGGACACCATGACCCCCGAAAATCCGGCTGCGGCTTCTGCGCTCGAGCAGCTGCTTCCCAATGAGTTCACGCCGAAGGTCGAGCTGCGAAGCGTTGCAGAACTCCGGCCGCTCGGACGCAAGGCGCGGCGTCATTCCCCCGAGCAGATCGGCAAGGTCCGCGGGAGCATCAAGCAGTTTGGCTTCCTCAACCCCATTCTCATCGATGAGAGCGGAGCGGTGCTGGCCGGCCTGGCCCGGCTAGAGGCGGCCAAGCGGCTCGGCATGCGGCTCGCGCCGGTGATCGTGGCCTCGCACATGACCGCGGCCGAGAAGCGAGCCTACGTGCTTGCCGAAAACAAGCTGGCCGAACTCGCCGAATGGGATCGCGAGATCCTCGGGGAGGAGCTTCGCGAATTGGCGGCGCTGGACCTGGATTTCGATCTCGAGATCATCGGTTTCACGGGCGTCGAAATCGACGCCCTCACCGATCTGAGGCTGGACGACGGCGCCGACGACGAACCGGCGGTTCCGATCCAGGCCGTGACCCAACGCGGCGACCTCTTCCAGCTCGGCGACCATCGCGTCTACTGCGGGGACGCCACCGATCCCCTCGCGCACGCCGCTCTGATGTCGGGCGAGAAGGCCAGGACCGCCGTCCTGGATGGGCCGTACAACGTGCCTATCAAGGGTCACGTCACCAGCAACCCCGACCATCGCGAGTTCGAGATGAGCGTCGGCGAGATGGACGACGCCCAGTTCACGGGTTTCCTCGCCACCACCCTGCGGAATGTGGCGACGCACATGATCGATGGCGGCCTGATCTACTTCTGCACGGACTGGCGCCATGCCTTCCACACGCTCACAGCTCAGCGTGAAGCCGGCCTGAGCCAAGTCAACCTCTGCGTCTGGGTGAAGCCGGGCGGCGGGGCCAAGGAAGCTTCTACCGATCGCGCCATGAACTCGTGTTCGTCTTCAAGGCGGGTTCGGAGCCGCATCTGAACCGGGTGCAGTTGGGCAAGCACGGCCGCAACCGGACCAATGTGTAGGAGTATCCGGGGGTCAGCGGCCTCAACCGCGAGAGCCGCGCTCAGCACGCGGCGCATCCCACCCCGAAGAATGTCGACATGGTGCAGGACGCGCTGCTCGACAGCTCGGAGAAGGGCGACATCGTGGTGGATGTGTTCGGTGGCGGCGGGACCACGCTCATCGCCGCGGAACGCAGCGGGCGCCGCGCGCGCCTGATGGAGATCGATCCTCGCTACGTCGATGTCATCGTCGAGCGCTGGCAGGGGTTCACGGGCCGGCAGGCCACGCTCGTCGGGAACGATCTGACCTTCAGTCAGCTGCGCGCCCAGCGCGCCGCAGCCGCCTCGCAACCGCCGGGAATCGCGTCGCCGCCCGCGTCCGCGTTCGTCGTCGCTCGGCTCGCCAGGACTCGCAGCCATGACCAGAGTCCGCGTGAGACCGACGCCCGCCGACGTCGAAGAGCCCAGCTACGAGGTCGGCTACGGCAAGCCGCCTCGGTTCAAACCCAAGCAATCGGGCAACGCGAAGGGCCGGCCCAAGGGCGCGCGCAACGTCACCGATACGGTCATGCGCCACCTCGATGGCGCAATGACCGTTCGCCAGGCCGGCAAGCCCAGACGCATGACCCGGCGGGAGGTCCTGGTCCAGAAGCTCTACGAGCGGGCCTTGGGTGGAGACAACCGGGCCGCCGCCCTCCTCCTCACCTACGACCAGTCCAACCGCGCGGCCGTTCCGGATGGTGCCTCGGGTCTGGGAGGGCTCACCGACGAACAGGCGACGGCGATCCTCGATAGCTTCGTCGCCGCGCGTCTCGCGGAGAGCGGATCATGACGGCGCCGCGTCCAACCCCGCAGGTGCTGCGGGCCGCGCTGCAGGCGGACTTTCACGCCTTCATCCGGCCGGCGTTCGACACCCTCAATCCGGGCCAGGCCTTCCAGCCCAATTGGCACATCGAGGCGATCGCGCACGCGCTGAGCGAGGTTGGACGCGGCGACATCAACCCTCTGCTCATCACCATACCGCCCCGCTATCTGAAATCGATCTGCGGGTCGGTGGCCTTCCCGGCGTGGATGATGGGCCGGGACCCCACGCTTCGTTTCCTCGTCGCAAGCTACAGCGCCGAGCTGGCGACAAAGCATGCGCGCGACTTCCGCACGGTCGTCGAGAGCGGGTGGTTCCGAACGTTCTTTCCGAACTTCGGACGGCTGAAGCGTGTGGCCGACGCCGAGATCACCACCGCGCAGAACGGGTCCCGAAGATCGGTTTCCCTCGGCGGTTCGGTCACGGGCTTCGGCGCCGACATCCTGATCATCGACGACCTCATGAAGGCGGCCGATGCGAGCTCGCCGGTCGAACGTCAGCGCGTGAGGGACTTCTACGATCAGACGCTCTTCTCACGCCTCGACGACAAACAGGATGGCTGCATCATCGCCATCCAGCAGCGGCTCCACGAAGACGACCTCGCGGGCTACCTCCTCGAAAAGGGCGGAAACTGGGTCCACCTGAACCTGCCGGCCATCGCTGAGGAAGACGAGCAGATTCCCCTCGGCCCTCGACGCCGACACGTCCGAAAGCGTGGAGACGCGCTGTTTCCCAGCCGGGAGCCGATCGGCACGCTGGAGTCCATCCGGCTGGAGATCGGCGCGCCCGCGTTCTCGGCGCAGTACCAGCAGAACCCGGTCTCCCTCGACAGCGCCCATGTCCGCTGGGAGCGGATCCAGACCTACGAAGAGCCCTACCATCGCGTGGCCTATACGCAGGTGGTGCAGAGCTGGGACACCGCCATGCACGGCGGGCCGAACTCGGATTTCTCCGTCTGCACCACCTGGGGATATGCGGAGGGTGCGTGGTGGCTATTGGACCTTGTGCGCGTCCGGCTCGACTATCCGGACCTCAAGGCGCGCGTACTCGCTGAAGCGCATCGATGGCGGGCGGACATCATCCTGGTCGAGCACGCCGGCACGGGAATTCCGCTCCTCTATGACCTGATGGCGATCGTCCGATCTCCACCGCTCGCCCTGCGCGGCCGGACCTGGATGCCGCGCGCCTACCAGCCGAGGACGGACAAGCTCACACGTCTCGCCGCCCAGGTCGCCAAGCTGGAGGAAGGCCGAGCGCGCTTTCCATCCTCCGCGCCCTGGCTGCTGGAGCTCAAGCGCGAGTTGCTTGGCTTTCCGCAGGCCAAGTATGACGATCAGGTGGACAGCGTGAGCCAGTTTCTCGAGATGTTCGGAAACTCTGAACCGCACACGGGCCGCCCCTACGTTCGACGGCGTCAGTCCATGAGAGCCGCGGACTGAGCCGCCCAATCCAGGGCGACGCCGCGCTCCATGAGTCGCTGGAGCGTCAGCCACGGCGGCGTCCGGCCATCAAGGATAGCTTTCTTCAGCGAGGGCCTGAGGAACGCCAGCCGGAGGACCCGCTGGGCGTAGGACACCTGCACGCCTTCCGCGGACGCAATGTCCTGCAGCATCCGCACCTCGCCGCTCAGCAGGTCCCGCTTCCAGGTCTCCGCTCGGACCAGGGCTCGTAGCAGGGTGCGATCCACTTTCGTGTGCTGCACGGCGGGCGACCCGTCGGGCCGCGTCATCTGCTTGGTTCCGCCCCGCCGCTGCAGGACCGTTTGCACGTCGACGAAGACGGTGTCGCCATCCACCGCCACGCTGTCGCCCGTGCTTAGGGAACTGTGGGTCTGGAGAAAGTCGATCCACCCTCTGTGGAGAGCATCGCGCCGCAGGGTGGCAGTGCAGAACGACAGCGAGCCTTCGAAGCCAACCGACCGTCAGCTGCCGCTTTCCCAGCTCCAGGTGACTGATCTGCTGATTGGTGGGGCCCACAGCTTTCGCAAGCTGGTCCAGGGTCAAGCCGCGCGCTTCCCGGAGTTCGCGAAGGTGATTGCGGAGGGGCTCAGCCATTGTCCGGATGAATCGGGCTCGCGCCAGTCTAGGTGTTGTCGGCCCACGCCGGACACTAAGCGTCGGTTGAAATCGGATGCTTGCCCCGCGTTACAGGCGTGGCTCCAGCCGCATGCACTGCCGACAGTGGGGGCGTTCGTGGGCAGCCACGCCGGCCGCACACGACGAGCATGCCCCAGGCGAATAGCGAGCGCCGAGAAGGAATTGGACGCCTGGAGGGCTTGAAGCTGAGGCTGGGGTCCATGGCCGCTTCCGATCGGGCAGCGGGAGTAAACGAGGTTTGTCTGTTGGTACGCCAGTGTGGGCCCTATGCGATCAGAAGCTGAGCCCCTCTCATGGATACAAGGCCTGGAGAACTACCTACGTGCCGACGGTCTGCTTGACCTTCGGGTCTCCGGCGTGGAGTTGATGATCGATGGACACGCTGGTCTGACGTACGGCTTCAAGGCCTGCGCGTCCGACGGGAGCCTGACGCCCTACGTGCTCAAGCTCGGGCCCGCGGGCGTGCGCCGAAGCGGCAGCACCGACATCTTCCGGCAAGCGCAGTTGCTTCGGACCTTGCGGGAGGCGGGCTACCCTGCGCCGTACGTGCCTTGGGCATGCGCGGCAGACGCGCCGCTCGGCGCGCCATTCATCGTCATGGAGCGCCTTCCCGGCCGGACATTCATCATCTGGGAGCCATCGCCCGCGCTCGTACGCGAGGCGGCCGAGTTGCCTCGAATGTGGATCGATACTGCGCGTGCGATGGGCCAACTCCATCGTCTTCCTTGGCGCAAGCATCTCGAAGACTGGGAGGCGCCTACTACGCTTACCGCGGAGCTGGAGCGCTGGTCGGCTCTACTTCACCATACAGATGAGCCCGCGTGGCTCGATCTGGCGGGAACGCTCCACACCGCATTACGCCGAGACATCCCCTCGTCGTGCGAAGTCGGCGTTGTTCATGGGGATTTCCAGCCCGGAAACGTGCTCTTCGAGCATGGCCGTCTGACGGGGGTGATCGATTGGGACCTAGCGGGGATCGGCCCTCAGGGGCTCGACGTGGGCTGGCTTCTGTTAATGGCGGACCGAGAGAGCTGGGCCGAGGGCTGGAAGCCCGTCGCGCCGCCGCCGAGGTCCGACTTGTTGAACGCATACTGGCGGGCCGGCGGACGCCAGCGGACCGACCTCAACTGGTACCAGGCCTTCGCTTGCTTTCGGCTCGCCGCGATCAGCGGCCTCAACTTGAAGTTACATCGCAGCGGCCGGCGACGCGACGCGGTCTGGGAGAAATTCGCACCGTCCATTCGCGTGATGCTTGAACGGGGCAAGGCCTTGCTGTGATCGGGGAACAACGTTGATCGGGTTTGAGATTCCTGCGGAGGTGAAGCACCTGCGCGACCGGGTGCGCGCCTTCGTCGTCGAACGCGTTCTCGCCTACGAACAGGACCCCCGAAACGGGGTCTACATGGTTGAAGAGTCGCTGCGCACCGAGCTCGTGGCGCTGGCGCGCAGCGCCGGCTTGCTGTCACCGCACGCGCCCATCGAGTACGGCGGTCTGGGCCTCGATCATCGCGGCATGGCGGTCGTGTTCGAGGCCGCCTGTTGGTCTCCCCTCGGCGCGCTGGCGCTCAACATTCAGGCCCCGGACGAAGGCAACTTCAACCTCCTCCATCTCAAGGCCACGCCCCAGCAGAAGGCGCGGTGGTTGCCTGATCTCGCAGCAGGACGCATCCGAACGGTTTTCTCGATGACCGAGACCGCAACCGACGGGGCGGGCTCCGACCCCTCGCTTCTCCAGACCCGCGCCGATGAGGTCGACGACGGCTACGTTCTCAACGGTCGCAAGTACATGATCAGCGGGGCGGTTGGCGCCCAGTTGAACATCATCATGGCGCGCACCTTCGACCGATCCGGCTACGACCTCGGCGCCACCATGTTCCTGGCGCCGATCGAAGCGCCGGGATTCCGCGTCGAACGCATGCTTCATACGATCGATTCGAACACACCCGGCGGTCACGCCGAAGTCACCTTCAGGAATCTGCATGTGCCCCACGATCAGGTGTTGGGGGACGTGGGCCAGGGCTTTCGGAACGCCCAGGTGCGGCTGGGGCCGGCGCGACTTACCCATTGCATGCGCTGGCTCGGGCTCGCCGGCCGGTGTCATGCGATCGCGGCCGCGCATGCCGGCCGACGCCACTCATTCGGTAAGACGCTCGGCGAACACCAAGGCGTGGGCTTCATGCTGGCGGACAACGAGATCGAGCTGCATCACGCGCGCCTCGCCATCTGGCAGGCGGCGTGGTTGCTCGACCAAGGTGAGCTCGCGCGTAACGAGACCAGCATGTGCAAAGTCTTCTGCTCGGAGGTGTTCGGGCGGGTGGTAGATCGCTGCCTGCAGATCCTCGGCGCCATCGGGATCACCCACGATACGGTTGTCGAACGCATCTACCGCGACATCCGACCGTTCCGCATCTACGACGGACCGTCCGAGGTGCATCGCCATGCCCTCGCCAATCGGATTCTCGCGCGCGGCCCTTTCGCCTTCGACCTTGATGGAAGCCTGCGCGCATGACCGACCTGGTGGGACGCATAGCTGTCGTGACCGGTTGCCGCGGGGGGCTGGGAACGCAGACCTGCCGCCGACTGGCGGAGGCCGGGGCAATCGTGGTCGGCGCCGACATCGTGAAGGTGGATGACAAGTGGGCCCGCGACGTGGGCGCCTCCTACACGCAGTTGGACGTAACGCGGGAGGCAGATTGGGGGGCGCTCGCAGATCGTGTCGGCCGGCTACACGGTCGTCTCGACATCCTGGTGCACAACGCGGGGGTTGTCGCGATCAACACCATCGCCGAGACCTCGCTCGCCGAATGGAAGCGGATCATGGCGGTAAACGCGGATGGTCCCTTCCTGGGAACCCGTGCGATGCTTCCGCTGCTGCGCGACGCTGGCGCGCAGACGCCCTTCGGAGCATCCGTCGTGGTAATCTCGTCGGTGGCGGGACTTGTGGGCACGCGCTTCTGCGCAGCGTATGGGGCGTCCAAGGGAGCATCGCGTCTGTTCGCAAAGGCGGCGGCGGTTGAGTTCGCTGCGCTGAGCCACCGCATCCGCGTCAACAGCGTGCACCCGGGCGGCGTACAGACCGCGATGGTGGATCACATCTTCGAACGCTACGTGGAGGCGGGGATCTACCCCAGCGTGGAGGAAGGCCGTCGCCGGACGGGACGCGTCATGGGCGGTCTTGCGGCTCCGGACGATATCGCCAAGGCGGTGCGCTTTTTGGCGTCCGACGCGGCAGGCCACATGAACGGCGCGGAGCTTGTCATCGATGGCGGCTTCACCGCCGCATGAGGTCACGCGGGTCCTAGAAGGCCGCGCCCGATCACGCCGCGCAGTATCTCCCGCGTCCCGCCCCGCAGGCTGAAGGCCGGGGCGTTCAGGAGCGAGACGGCCACTGCGACGTGTAAGTCGTCAGCCGCATCCAGCGAAGGCTGCATGGCGACCAGCTGACGCGCCACTTCCGGGATACGTTGCTCGAATGCTGCGCCAAGATCCTTGACGATGGCGGCTTGCAGCATCGGGTTCTCGCCACGGGCCAGGAGTTCGGCGACCGACATCGACAGGCGGCGAAGGATGACAAGCTGACTGACAAGCCGTCCAACCGCCGTCACGGCCTCATCCGAGGGCTCGCGCGCCACCGACTTGGCCAGCAGGCTGAGGGTCGGGAAGGAGGAGAGGAAGCGCTCAGGTCCGCTGCGCTCGTGGGCGAGTTCTTGCAGGACCTGCGCCCATCCCCGTCCCCGCTCGCCGATGACCGCGGTCTGTGGCACGAAGACGTTCTCGAAGGTCACCTCGTTGAAATGATGGCTCCCGGTCATGTCGATGATGGGCCGGATCGTAATCCCGGGCGTGTCGGTCGGCACAAGTAGTTGGCTCAAGCCCGTGTGGCGGTCTCCCGCATCGGTGCGGCAAAGAACAATCACATAGCTGGCGTGGTGCGCGTGGGTGGTCCAGATCTTCGCGCCCGAAAGCCGAAACCCGTCCTCAACGTCGTGCGCGCGCGTGCTCACGGCGGCAAGGTCGGATCCGGCGCCGGGTTCACTCATCCCAACCGCGACACAGCATTCACCCCGCGCCATCGCCGGCAGGAGTTCCGCGCGTTGCGCCTCAGTCCCGCAGTTCAGGATCAAGGGCCCCACCTGTCGGTCGGCCATCCAGTGCGCACCTACAGGGGCGCCTGCTGCGAGCATCTCCTCGATCACGACGTAGCGCTCAAGCGCGCCCCGAGCGGCTCCGCCGTACTGGCGCGGCCAAGTCATGCCTATCCATCCTCTCGCGCCGACATCACGGCTGAACGCCTCGTCGTAGCCACTCCAGGATGTCGCGCGGTCAGCCGGCGGCCGGTCGACGAGACGCTCTTCTAGGAAGCTCCGCACTTCCTGGCGGAGAGCCGCATGGTCTGGACCAGTCCGCGCGGAGGGGAAGTTCAGGATGTCGGTCACCGCGCCACACCCAAGCCTGTGACGAAGAACCAGAGGTCCGGCCCGGCCACGGCGGCTCGCCCCACATTGAGCTGATGCTGCGCTTCGGCGCCGAATTCCTCCCGCCAAGCCCAGATGCGCCGGGTGAAGAGCTGAAGCACATGGTCTTCCGTGTAACCGAGTGCGCCTAGGATTTGATGGCTCCGCCAGGCGGCTGCCGTGGCCGCCTCGCCGGCCTGCGCCTTTGCCGCGCTGGTGAGGCTATAGTCGCTCTGTTCCAGCCCTTCCCCTACGAGACCGGCGGCGGCGCGGCACACCGCTGCGTCACCAACAAGGCTGGCCAGCGAATGCTCAACGGCCTGGAAGGCTGCAAGCGGCCGCCCGAACTGGCGCCGTTCGCTGGCGTGCGCTACCGCAACGTCGAGGATGCGTTCTGTGACTCCCGCCAGTACGGCGGTTCTCGCTGCGGCCCCCGCAGCGTCGATCCGGGCGGCGCAGGACTTGGCGAGACGGAAGTGCTCGGCGCCCAGGAAGATGTCCACCTCTCCGGTGTCGCGCGGCTCCCCGGCGAGGTTGACGCCAAGGTGCGTCCACGTGATCCGCCTAGCGTCAAGCCGGACGATGTGCTCTCCCTCCGGACCGCAGGCCACGCCGACGACGGAGCTTGCGTAGCGCCCGTGAGGTACGCGCCCGACACCCCCCCGCAAACGCCAACCTGGTCCTTCCAGAGAGAGCCGAAGATGACTCTCTCGGGTCGGCGCAACCGTCAGAGGCGCCTCGGAAGGCGCAGACATTCCGTGGGCTTCGAGCAAGGCGTGAGCGATCATCGCTTCCGCCAACGGCGTCGGGCAGCCGAAATAGCCCGCCAACCGGAGCACTTCGAAGCCACCGGCCAGGGAACCCAAGCCCCCCCTCGCCTCAGGCAGCAGGAGACTCGGTAGACCCATGTCGACCACCGCCCGCCACAGCGCTTTGCGCCATTCGGCCCGGCTCGCCGCGCGCACCGCCTCGACATCGAAGATGTCGCGAAACAGCCGGCTGGCAGCGTCGCCCAGGACGGCTTCCTCAATGGGCGATTTCGTCAATGCCTGTGCCCCCTTGCTCCGAACAGGCAGCAGCCAGGCTGCGTCCCGTTCGGAGCCGCTATGCGGTCTTTTCGTACAGTGTCACGACGCACGCGCCCCCAAGGCCGAGGTTGTGCTGTAGGGCGTTACGCACGCCATCGACCTGGCGGGGACCCGCGCTGCCT
This sequence comes from Phenylobacterium sp., assembly GCF_037189685.1. GTDB lineage: Bacteria > Pseudomonadota > Alphaproteobacteria > Caulobacterales > Caulobacteraceae > Phenylobacterium. The sequence goes on from NZ_JBBCIT010000026.1 coordinate 93,766, forward strand.
CGAAGCTGGTGGGTAAGCTCGAAGCACTGGGCGAGACCGGTTGCCCCGAGGGGGTGGCCCTTTGAGAGGAGCCCGCCCGACGGATTGGTCACAAAGCGACCGCCGTACGTGTTGTCACCGTCTGCAATGAACTTTGAGGCGCCGCCTTCAGGGCACAGACCCAGGCCCTCGTAGGTGACCACTTCGTTGTGGGCGAAGCAGTCGTGCAGCTCAACGACCTTGATCTCGTCTGGGCCGACCCCGGTGGCCTCGTAGACGGCCTGTGCGGCACGGCGGGTCATGTCGGCGCCGACGAGGTGGATCATGTCCGCGGAGTCGAAAGTGTTGGGAAGGTCCGTGGTCATGGCCTGGCCCGCGATGCGAACGCCTGGTGCGAGGCCATGACGGCGCGCGAAGTCGGCGGAGACCAAAAGCGCAGCGGCCGCCCCGCAGGTGGGGGGACAGGCCATCGTCTTGGTCATCACACCGGGCCACATCACCGGCGAAGCCAGGACCTCCTCCTCCGTCATCACGTTGCGGAAGACCGAAAGGGGATTGTTGGCGGCATGGCGGCTGGCCTTGGCCCGAACCCTGGCGAAGTCGTTCAGCGTGGTTCCGTACTTGCGCATGTGCGCTTGGCCCGCCCCGCCGAAGTAGCGCAAGGCTAGGGGCAGCTCGATGTTCACCAGAGCGTCGCACGCACTGTCGAACTCCAGGAAAGGGCTCACCCGATCAGTGAAGGCGTCTGCGATCGCGCCCGGATTCATCTGCTCAAAGCCCACGGCGAGCGCGCACTCGACGGCGCCGCTCTCAACGGCCTGACGCGCGAGGAAGAGCGCCGTGGAGCCGGTCGAGCAGTTGTTGTTGACGTTGATCACCGGGATGCCGGTCATCCCAGCCTTGTAGATCGTACGCTGGCCCGCGCAGCTGGCGCCGTACACGTAGCCGGCGTAGGCCTGCTCCACCGTGTCGTACGATACCCCGGCGTCGGCGAGCGCCAACCCGATAGCCTGCGCGCCCATGTCGTCGTAAGCGGCGCTTTGTCCAGGCTTCCTGAAAGGGATCATGCCGACCCCCGCCACCAGCACCTCGCGCTTGTCGTTGGCCATGGCAGATCTCCTTTGAATAATCGATGTCGCCGTCACGCCAAGACGCCCCGACGCCGGAGCTCAGCCAGCCGGTGAGCGTCGTAACCGAGGTCGGACAGGATTGGCGCGACTTCGGCCAGGCCGGTGCGCATGGATGCCGGATCCTGGGAGGGCGTACTCGAAAAGCGCGGCCTCGGCGCCGGCTGCAGGTCACCGTCAACGGAGACGAAGGCGCGGCGCGCCACGTTGTGAGGGTGATGAGGCGCCTCATCGAGGGACATGACCGGCGCGAAGCACACATCGGTGGCCTCGAGCAGTTCGCACCACTCCGCGCGGCTGCGCGTCCGGAACAGCGCGGCGAGCCGAGACTTCAGGCGCGGCCAGCGGACCTGGTCGTTCTGCAAGCGGAACTCCTCGTCGGAGGCCAGCTCGAGCTTTTGGAGCAGCAGCGCGTAGAACTGCGGCTCGACGGGTCCGATCGAGATGAACCCGCCATCAGCTGTCTCGTAGGCGTCGTAGAAGTGGCACCCGGAGTCCAAAAGGTTTGCGCCGCGCTCATCGCGCCAAAGCCCTTGTGCGCGGAGCGAGTAGATCATCGCCATCAGAACAGCGCTGCCCTCGGTCATCGCGCAATCGACCACCTGACCGCGGCCGGTGGCGCGAGCGTTCAGGATGGCCGAGACGATCCCGAAGGCTAGCATGAGACCCCCGCCGCCGAAGTCGCCAACCAGGTTCATCGGCGGCGTCGGTGGCTGACCCGCACGTCCCGTGGCGTGCAGCGCCCCTGATAGCGCGATGTAGTTGATGTCGTGACCCGCCGCGTGGGCGTACGGGCCGGTTTGCCCCCAGCCTGTCATGCGCCCATAGACAAGGCGCGGATTGGCCTCAAGGAGGATCTCGGGGCCTAGTCCGAGGCGCTCCATCACGCCTGGCCGAAAGCCCTCGAAGACAGCATCGGCGCCGCGGCAAAGCGCGCGCACGACGCCAATCCCTTCGGTCGCCTTGAGATCAACGGCGAAACTCTTGCGCGATCGGTTCAGGAAATCCCTGTCCGCAGCTGCGACCAGCCCCTTGGCGCCGATGCGGTCGATACGAATGACCTCAGCGCCATGGTCAGCAAGCATCATCCCGCAAAACGGCCCAGGACCGATGCCCGCGAATTCGATGATTCGCACACCCGACAGCGGACCACTCATACCGGCCTCTTCGGCCGTCGACCGTAGCGATCAGAGCGCACGGCCGATCACCTCACGCATGATCTCGGACGTGCCGCCGTAGATCCGTTGAACGCGCGCGTCGCGCCAGAGGCGGGCGATGGCGTACTCGTTCATGTAGCCCGCGCCGCCGTGCAGTTGCAGGCCCGCATCGACGACCTGCCACTGGGTCTCTGTGTGCCAGTACTTGGCGGCGGAGGCCTCCTGGGGAGTGAGCTTGCCCTCGACGTGGCGCAAGAGCGCCCAGTCGACATGCGCCCAGCCGATCTGCAGCTTCGCCTTCAGATCCGCCAGAGTGAACCGGGTGTTCTGGAACTCCAGGATCGCCTGTCCGAAGGCGCGGCGATCTCGCGCGTAGGCGACCGTCTCATCGAATGCGCGTTGCGCAGCCGCCTGTGCGCCGATGGCGATCGACAGCCGCTCCTGGGAGAGCTGCCCCATGAGATAGCCGAAACCCGCGTTCTCGGCGCCGAGGAGGTTCGTCACCGGAACGCGCACGTCCTCGAAGAACAACTCCGAAGTATCGGCCATCCAGTTGCCGATCTTGTCGAGGTTCCGCCCGCGCTTGAAGCCGGACCGCTCCGCCTCGACGAGAATCAGGGACGTCCCCTTGGCGCCCTTGGTGGGATCGGTCTTGGCCACAACGATCACCAAGTCACACGATTGGCCGTTGGTGATGAAGGTCTTGGCGCCGTTGATGACGTACTCGTCGCCTTCGCGTCGCGCGGTCGTACGCACGCCCTGCAGGTCGGACCCGGCGCCGGGCTCAGTCATGGCGATCGCACTCACCACGTCCCCGGCGATCATCGCCGGCAGATAGCGCCGCTTCTGATCCTCGCTGCCGTAATGGACGATGTAGTCGACGGTGATGTCGGACTGCAGCGTCATCCCGGTCAGCTGCCCATGGTAACCCATCTCCTCGTCGACGATGGCGTTGTAGCGGAAGTCGAGCCCTAGGCCGCCGTAGGCTTCAGAGACGGTAGGACAGAGAATTCCGGCCTCGCCACAGGCCTGCCAGAAGCTGCGGTCCATGATCCCATCGCGCTCCCAGCGCGGCAGGTTTGGAACGAATTCGCGGTCGAGGAAGCGTCGGACGCTGTCGCGGAATTGTTCGTGGTCGGCGGTGTAGGCGACACGCCCTACGGTGTTCAGCATCCTCGACCCCGGTCACCCTTTCGTGGGCACGTTCCACCGAGTTTCTGGGGCCCCACCACGCTTAAGTCCAATTCATTGCGCGCGCTTCACATGCCTGGTAGGCATAGTGTATGCTGGACCCGCGCCTGAACCACGTCGTCGCTGTCTCCCGCGGTGGCTCGTTCACCGCCGCAGCGGAAATCGTCGGCGTCACTCAGTCTGCAATCACGAAGAGTGTCGCGGACCTTGAGCGGCAGGTCGGCTACTCGATCTTCCATCGAACCTCGCGCGGCGCTCTGCTCACCGAGCAGGGACGCGATTTCGTGGAGCGCGTCGCGCGCCTGCTCGACGATGCCGGGGAGTTGCTGCAAAGGCAACGCGGTGTGGAGGATGTGTACGCGGGCACGCTTCGTATCGGCGTTTGCCCGGCCTCCCTGGAGTGGCGATTGGCTGCTCCGCTGGAACGGCTGTTGGCGCGCCATCCGAGTATCCGCTTGGAGGTCATCGGGGCGACGTTCGAACGGATGGTCCAGCAGTTGCGCACCGGCGGTGTCGACGTTGCGCTTGGCTTTGACGCCGCGTTCGCGGTGTGGTCGGACCTGAAGCGAACGCAGCTCGCGCCGAACAATGCCACTGTGTTCGTACGGCGCGGCCATCCCATCCTTGATCGTCCGACGATCTCCGTAGCCGACCTTGCCGACTTCGACTTCATCAGCCCGTCGGACTCGCGCCCCTACGGCGAAGTCATTCGCAGCATCTACGAAGATCAGGGCGTGGAGTGGCAACGCCGCGTACACGTCGTGGACTACTTCCCCATCGTGCACAGGATCGTGGCCAAATCCGATGCGATCGGCGTCGTAGCCATTGCTCATGGACATGCGCCAGCCTTCCAAGAGAGGTTCGCAACGCTGGACGCGCTCGACCTCTTCCCCAAAGCGGGGCTCTGCTGCGCAATCCGCGCGGCCTGGGAACCGAAGCCGGCTGTGCGGGCATTTATCTCGGCCTGTGTCGAAGCGATGCCCCAATAACTTCATGGAATAATTCGCCCCCAGAATGAATTGGACGCCACTCGCCACCCTAACCAAGGTTGGCAGGCCGTCCGCCTCGGCCGGTGCTGGAGTAAGGTCGCCCGTCAGTCACCGCACGGCAGGGAGGTGCGGCGATTCACACTCCCGTAGTGAAGCAAACCATCGGCTTGCCGCGGCGTTCGCCCGGCTTACGCGGTCGATGCGCCGGTGAAAGTGACGACGTGAGCGAGACAGCGATTGGGGTCAATCCAAAGGGAATCTTCGACCGCCACACCAAAGGGCGGGTGCTGGCAAGCGTCGCCGTCGAAGTCGAGCGGGGCCGTATTCAGTTCTTCTCACAGGTTCTGGGCGTGAAGGATCCGATCCATTTCGACGTGGCTTCCGCCCGCGCCGCAGGTCACTCCGACATCGTCGCACCGCCCTCGTTCTTCACGGTGATCGACGCCACGGTCAACGAAGAGCGAGCTCGTCGGGGCGAGCCTTCTGCCGCCAGCCTCGTGAAGGTCGACTACCGCTACCTCCTGCATGGCGACGAGACCTACGAGTACTTTGGTCCGATCTTCGCCGGCGATGAGGTCTCGCTGACCACAACGGTTGCGGACTTCTACGACAAGAAGGGCGGAGAGATGGAGTTCGTCACCCTGATATCGGAGCTGCGCCACGCCGAGCGTGGCGTCCTAGTGCGCGCCACCCGCAACCTCCTCCACCGCCTCCCTTAGCGAGATCGCCATGACCCCTGCTCATTTGACGGCCGCTCAGGTCGGCGACGTGCTGCCCGAGATCGAGTTTGGCCCCATCACACGGGGCATGCTGGCCCTCTACGCCGGCGCCTCCGGCGACCACAACCTCATCCACATCGACCTCGACATGGCCAAGGCCTCCGGCATGCCGGATGTCTTTGCCCAAGGAATGCTGTCTTTCGGGGTGCTGGCTCGGGTGCCGACCGAATGGGCCGGCGCCGAGCGGCTCAAAGCTTTCGGCGCGCGCTTCGTCTCCATGACGCAGGTGCACGACCTCATCACCTGCCGTGGCGAGATCATCGAAGTGTTCGAAGTGGCGGGCACGCGAGATGCAAAGATCGCACTCACCGCGATGGCCCAAGATGGCCGCAAGACCTTAGCGGGCGAGGCGATCGTCCAGCTCAGCTAGCTCAGCCTCCCCCAAAGCATCTAGGAGAAAGCCATGAGTCTTCGATTTGACGGTCGCGTGGTGATCGTCACTGGCGCGGGCCAGGGGCTTGGCCGCTCGCACGCTCGCGAATTTGCGCGCCGCGGGGCAAAAGTCGTCGTCAACGACCTTGGCGGGACGCCGAGCGGCCGCGGCGCAGATGGATCCGTCGCCCAAGATGTTGTCGACCTGATCCGGGCAGAAGGTGGCGAGGCCGTGGCCAACACCGACAGCGTCGAGCACGGCGACAAGCTTGTCGCCTGCGCCATGGACACCTACGGCCGGATCGACGTGGTGGTGAACAATGCGGGGATCCTACGCGACGCATCATTCGCCAAGATGACCGACGACGACTGGGACCTGATCCTAAGGGTCCATCTCACCGGCAGCATGTGCGTGACGCGCGCAGCCTGGCCGCACATGCGCGCCGCGGGCTATGGACGGGTGCTCATGACCACCTCGGTGGCGGGCATCTATGGCAACTTCGGTCAAGCCAACTACAGCGCCGCCAAGCTGGGCCTCTTCGGCCTGGCCCAGACTTTGGCCATCGAGGGCTCGAGCAAGAACATCCTCGTCAACACGGTGGGTCCCACTGCGGGCTCCCGCCTCACAGAGACCGCGCTGCCGAAGGAGGTCACCGAGGCCCTGAAGCCCGAGTACGTCACGCCCGCCGTGGTGTTGCTCTGCCACGAAAGCTCTCATGCCACCGGGCGATTGTTCGAAGTCGGCGGAGGTTGGGTCAGCGAGACGCGATGGGAACAGACTGAGGGCGTCTTCTTCCAGGATGACTTCACCGCCGACGATCTCCAGGGACGTTGGGCGGAGGCAACGTCCTTCGCCACCTCCCGCCACGCCAGGACGGTCGCCGAGTCCAAGTCCGGCATCAAGGAACGCGTGGGCATCGAGATGGCCCTAGCCCCACAGAAATAGCGGCGCGCGCTGCTCAACTCGGGCCCGCGGTCCAGCAGCGCACGCGGGCCGCCTTGGAAGCCGCTATGCGGTGGGCCCAGGCGCGGATCCTCCTACGGCCTTCTGAGCTTCCAGACGCGCACGCAAAGCGGGCGGGAGCCGCGTGACATCGATCAGATAGTTGTGGACCAGCATGTTCTGCAGATGACCGATCTGGTGGAGCGCGAAGGCATAGTCCATCGCTAGCTTACGCCCCATCACGTCCTGAGCGTGATTGATCTGCTCCTTCACGAGCTTGAGCGTGAACCGGTTCTTCTCGGCAATCCGCTCGGCGAGGTCCAAAGTGAAAGCTGGCAGGTCCGCGCGGGCGACCACGTGATTCACCATGCCGCGACGCTCGGCCTCGGCCGCGGTCAGCCAGTCCGATGTGAACAGCCACTCCTTGGCCTTGCGCACACCCATTTCGAAGGGATGCTGGAAGAATTCGACACCCGGCACCCCCATGTCGCCCGCGGTGTTGTCGCGGAATCGCGCGTCGTCCGCGCAAATGATCAGGTCGCAGGCCCAGACCAGCATCACGCCGCCCGCGATGACCGAACCCTGGACCTCAGCGATCGTCGGCTTCGGCGCATTGCGCCACCGCTCCGTCAGCTCGAGATAGACTTCCTTCTCACGCGCATACTGACCTTCCCAACCCGGACCACCAAGCTGCCCCCACAGCCCCAGCGTCTGGGCGACGTCCGGCATCCAGGGCTCGCTGCCGCTAAGGTCGTGACCAGCGCTGAAGTGCTCACCTGCGGCGGCGAGTATGACGACGTGAACCTCGTCATCATGGCTCGCAGTGCGGAACGCTCGGTCCAATTCATAGAGAAGCGTCGTTCCTTGCGCGTTGCGCCTTTCGGGCCGGTTAAGGACGATCCGCGCAACACGCGGCGCCGGCCGCTGATAAAGCAGCTGCGTGAACGCCGCCTGATCGTGGGGGCTCATACCCGTCACTCCTCTTCACCTTGGCTCCGACGGATCTCAACGACGCACGTTCGGACGCCGCGACCGGACTCAAGCTCCCCGGAACTTCGCCGGACGCTTTTCCAGGAAGGCGCGCACCCCCTCCGCCATATCGTCGGTCTGTCCCGCTTCGCGCTGCGCGAGCCGTTCCGCCGCCAAGACGTCGCTCCACACGCCGTCGGCGGCGCGCCACGAGAGCTTTCGCACGAGCCCCAGAACCTTCGTCGGCCCGGCCGCGAGACCGTCGGCCAAGGCCAGCGCGACCGCCTGAAGCTCCGCGTCCGGCACGACACGATTGATCAGGCCCCAGTCGAGAGCTTGCGCCGCGGCAATGCGTTCGCCCAGTAGCATCATCTCCATCGCTCGCACCCGGCCGATCGCGCGGGTCAACAGCCAGGTGGATCCGCCATCCGGAACCAAGCCGATCCGTGTGAAGGCTTGGAGGAAGTAGGCGCTCTCCGCGGCGACGATCAGATCCGCGCCCAGGGCGATGGAGCAGCCGACGCCCACGGCGGGACCGTTCACGGCTGAGATCCAGGGGATAGGCAAGGCCGAGAGCTTGGTCATTAGGGGATTGATATGGCTGTCGAGCAATGCACCGGCATCACGCCCCGCCCCCGCGTCAGCGACCACGCCGCCCATGTCCGTCAGGTCGGCGCCCGCGCAGAACGCGCGGCCGTTTGCCGTAAGCACGAGAGCTCGCGAACGTGGGGTCAACTGGTCGATCGCAGCGTCCATCTCCTCAGCCATCTCACCCGAGATTGCGTTGAGGCTCTCCGGGACGTTGAGGCGGATCACGCCAACGTCACCACGCTGCTCGATTTCGATCTTGTCGAAGGGCATCTCGAACTCCAGAGGGGTTTCCGCCTCAGCTGACGCGTCGGTCGTGCCCGGACCAGTACTGTTCGCGCAGTTCGCGTTTGAGGATCTTGCCCGAGGCATTGCGCGGCAGCGCCGACAGGAATTCGTAGCGGCGAGGGACCTTGAAGCCGCCCAGGTGGTCGCGGCAGAAGACATCCAGTTGGTCTTGCGTGACGGCTGCATCCGGCTTCGCCACGATGACGGCCATGACCATTTCGCCCCAGCGGGCGTCCGGAACTCCAATCACGGCCGCTTCGGCGACGGCGGGGTGCTTGTAAAGCACGCCTTCGACCTCGGCCGGGTAGACGTTCTCCGCCCCGCTGACGATCATGTCTTTGATGCGATCACGGATAAACAGATAGCCCTCCGCGTCGAGGTAGCCCGCATCGCCGGTGTGGAGCCATCCGCCCCGCAGCGCCTCGGTCGTCGCCTCGGGCATGTTCCAGTAGCCGGACATCAGGATCTCTCCGCGTACGATCAGTTCCCCGGTGACGCCGGCTGGCAAGGGCTCATCGTCCGGCCCGACAATCTGGATTTCGCATCCGGGAAGCGCACGGCCGGCGGAGAGCAGCAGGTCAGGGCGGCCGGCCACGGCCCTGCGGTGATCGGCTTCACTCAAGTTCGTGCACCCGCCGGCGAGCTCCGTCATGCCGAAGCCTTGGTAGATATGGCAGTCGAAGACTTCGAGAGCGCGCCGGAGCACCGGTTCTGCGATCGGCGACGCGCCATACCCCAGAGCCTTCAGGTGGGGGAATCGCATGCGGTCGAGCCCTGGCACGCCGACCAGCAGAAACTGGATGACAGCGGGAACGAAGATCGCGAGCACGATCTCGTCCTCGGCGAGCGCCCGGGCGATCGCCGTCGGATCAACGTCACGATGGATCACCAGGCAGGCTCCGCTGCAGGCCGCGCCAAGCGCGGTGACCATCGCCGCCACATGGAAGAGCGGCAGGACCAGCAGAGCGCGTTCGCCCGGACTGAGCTTGTGCGGCGCCGCCAGGTTGCTCTGAATGAGATTGCTCACGATTGCGCGCTGGCTGATCAACGCGCCCTTCGCGCGGCCCGTGGTCCCGCTGGTGTACATCTGGAACGCGATGTCGGCCGAGCTGACCGTCACGGCGGGCGGCGTGGCAGCTACCGCCGTCAGGGCATCCTCCAATGGCGTCCACCCCCGAGCCCGACCTGTCGCGCATAGACGCTTCAGACCCGCCGACACAGGGATCGTGTCAAACGCCTCTGCAAACTCCGGGTCCGCGATGATCAGCGTTGCCCCGGCGTCCACCATAAGGTCCACCCACTCCCGTGGCGCCAGTCGGTAGTTCAGCGGGACCGGCACGGCACCCACACGGGAGGCCGCAAGCAGGATCAGCAGGAAGTCGGGAGCGTTGCGCATTAGCACGCCGAACCGCCCGCCTTCACCCACGCCGGCGGCGTGAAGTGCGGCGCTCATCCGTTCGGAACGGGTCTTCGCCTGGCCGTAGGAGAGACGCTGCCCGTCGCAGATCGCGAAGTCGCTGTCGGGTCGGCTGAGCCCGTGGAAGTCGAAGGGTTCGTGCAGCAACATGAGTCCTCGGCAAGTCGATTCAGGTAACTCGGGCGGCCGAGCAACCAGCCGGGCGGACGCGAACCGAGTCCCGCACCGAGAGCGTCTCGGCCGCAGCCGCACACCTTTGCGCGGGTATGGCGCCCAAGGCCGCTCTGCGGGCGTCCTAGCCACAAGGTGTGGGGCGGCCGCCCAGGCGTCCAATTCCTAATTCAGACCACCGATGAGCATGGCTCATAGCGTGCGTGGACAAGAAGCGGCCGAACCCATGCCGTCAATTCATGCTTTGGACGTAGAATGAATTGGACGCAGCCCCTGGGTCTGACACTTTGACGCGCGGGGCGTCCCCTTCGGGCGCTTCCTCCCTGATGCGGCCCTCGCACGGTCGCAATGACTGCCGCCCGAAAGGTCAGCTTTCGGGCGGCGCTTTGTCGCCGGATAGAAGTTTCAGCCCGGAGATCGGCCCGCGCTCGACGCCCGGGCCAGCTGAGATCGAAGAGCGGCTGCAGAGGCCGCTCAGGATCATCTGGCCATACGGAGGACCGACCTGGCCAAGTGGTGCCGCGATACGAAGCGGGTGGCGAGCGCCATGATCCGGTTTGAATGGCCAGCAACGATGCTGGACTTGCCGGCGAACATTGCTTCGAGGCCAATCTTCGCGACCGCAGCGGGCGGAAGGACATTCTCATAGGCCGACTTCGGCGCTTGGTAGCCTGAGGCGCTTGCGAATCCGGTGTCCATCAGGCCGGGAGATAGCACTGTGACCCCGACTTCGCCGCCCAGCTCGACATTGAGCGCTTCGCCCAGCGACAGGACGTAAGCCTTGGACGCGCCGTAGGTCGCGAGCATCGGCGTCGGCAGGTAGGCCGCCATGCTCGCGACCAGTAGGATGTGGCCTCTTCTGTTCGCGCTCATCTGGCGACCGAATGCATGGGCCAGTTCGGTCAGCGACACGATGTTGAGCTGCAGCATCGCGGCCAGGCGATCGGGCTCTTGATCCACAAAGCGATCACTGATGCCGAAGGCAGCGTTGTTGATGAGGATGTCTGGCGCGATTGCGCGTGCGTCCAACCGCCGCTTCAGCTCTGCCGCACTGCCCGGCCGTCCCAGGTCGATCGGCTGGACTTCGACATTCACGCCATGTCGGGCTCGAAGCTCGGCCGCCAGCGTCTCCATCGGCTCGGCGCTGCGCGCGGTCAGGACGACATCGGTTCCCTGCGCGGCGAGCTGGCGAGCGAGTTCCATGCCAAGTCCACTCGAAGCCCCCGTGACCAGCGACCAACAAGCATCTGAACTCGGCATTTCACGCTCCTGATGATTGAGAACATCGCGCGCGGTGCGGCCGCGGCGGCGGCTCGCGCACGAGAAGGTGTTCCAGGGTGTGGCGACAGCGCGCCGGCTTGGCCCTATTTGGTGGCGCAGCTGAAGGAAGCGGCCTTGTTCACATCGCCCGCGCCTCGGTACCTGGGCCAGGTGGGATAGACGCAAAGCGGCCGGGTGCGCCCCGGAACGCCGACCGTATCAACGCCGACTTGGCTGTTGGCGGGATCGACGCCTTTCTCGACCCAGTTCTCCAACGCCGTCAGTTGGTCCCAGGCCATGACGAAGGTGGCGCCTCGCGAGTGCCCGAAGCCGGGCACCTGATAGTAGCGCACCATCTCCGCCAGGGCCGCAGGCTCAAGGGTCTCCTTCAGCTGTCCATAGTAGCGCTCTGTGAGCCTGGCGCTGATCAGGAGGTCATCCGTTCCGTGCAGCAGGAGCACCTTGCCGCCCCGCTTGGCGAAGCCGGTGAGATCGCGGTCCGCCGTATCGAATGCAGAGAGATCCTGCAGACGTTCTGCGAAGCGTCCGGGCTTGGTGACATCGAGTTCGAGTGCGTTGTAGGAGGCATCGCGCGTCACCATGTGCCGGGCCCACTCCCACGCGAGGGCCGTGAGGATCGACATGCCTGGGTAGGGCGTCGCCCCCTTGGGTGGCGCGGAGCCGTAAGAAAGTTGCGAGGAGGCCGGCGTGCCACTGTCCGACGTCAGGACGTTGGCCCCCGGGAAGCTGCTCTCGCCGTTCGCGAGGGTGTAGCCGAACTCAACGGGACCATCGAGCTTGCGGAGGGCCAGCAGCTGAGCGTCCGACAGGCAGGCGTCGCCGGTGTCCGCGCCGTTCGGGCATCGGACCGGCGCACCGTCCAGCGTGCTGCTCTCCAGCCTGAAGGCGCCGTAGCAGCCAGCGAGGTTGCTGATGATGCCGTCTTTGATCCCGTCCAATCCGTCGCAGGCAGCCAGCGCCGCGCGGTAGGCCACCGTACGCTTGGCGGGATTGGGGAAGGCTCCCGGCGCCGCCAGCACCTGGTTAGCCGCCACCAGGCCGAGGTCCAGAACCGTGGTGTTTCGAGCGGGATAGAGCGACACCACGCCGTCCCAATCGGTTGGCCACCGGCCGGCCACCACCAGCGCCTCGCGTCCACCGGAGGATGTGCCCATGAAGTAAGCCCGCGTGGCCGCGCGCCCGTAGGACTTCCGGACGATGAACATCGCGGCGTCGCGGGTCTTCTTGAGCGCGTCCCCCAGGTAGTTGAGGTGTGCCTCGCGATTCAATGCGAATGACGCGCCCGGGCCCTGATGTCCGCTGTCGCTGCCGAAGACGGCGTAGCCTCGACCAAGGGGCGTGACCGCGCCGTCAGTGTTCAGCGCGCCGCCGGTGACGTTGGGAATGACCCCGTTCGTTCCACCACCGCCGAACATCACCACCTTGCCGTTCCATTGGATCGGAAGGGCGACCTTGAACTCGATGTTCGGGGCCTGGGGATCGACCGGACGGATCTCCCCCGTGACGAGGCAATGCTCCGGGATGGCGGCCGGCCCTGAGCCGCTCGACGGCGTCACAACCGCCGAGGTCACGCTCGCCCCTAGCGTCGGAAGGCCGATCATACCGGCTCGGATGTTGAAGCCTGCAAGGCCCGCGCAGGCCGCCCGATCCAACGGCTTCGGGACCTGCGCAGCAGCGGCGCCAGGGATTGAAAGCAGCAGGCCAGCAATGGTGGCCAAGCCGATCAGACCCAACGTTTGGCCGCGTCGACCTGAGCTGGACAAGTCGGCAACTCGGAGGCGCATCGCTCTTCCCCTGATTATCGTCTGGAGTGGGCCGGCGCCGTAGATAGGCGGCAGCGCTTGACCTTGGACAATTCATTCTCGACGCACGGAATTCCCGACAGGAATGGCCATCGCATGGCGGCGTGCGAGCAGGTGTACGTCCACGCCGGCGCGTTCACCTGCGAGCCGAGCTCAGTGGCCTCTCGGTGCGATCCATCTGCGCGTCGAAGAAGCGGATCATCAGGTCGAACGCCTCAAGAGATTCCGGCGGCTGCGGATTGTACGTGAAGCAGTGCTCAAGGCCGTCCCAAAGGTGGAGGCGTGCGTCGGCGCCGGCCTTGAGGAGCTGAATGTGGGCGTGGACCGATGAACTCATGTCCGCCGCCCGAGTACCCGTCGCGATGAAGGTTGGCGGGAACTTGGCCAACAGTGCGGGAGAGACCACCGGCGCGACCGTTGGATCCCGACGGCTCGCGGCGGAGAAATAGGGGTGCGGGATCGTTTCGGTAAGAGGCGCAGGAACCCCGAGTTTCCCTCCGAGGTAGGGCGTGATCTGGGCCGAGTCGCCCTGGAAGGCGGCCCCCAGCGAGCCTGAAATGATCGCCACTGCGCCGGGTTGCGGAAGCCCGACCTGGTCGAACCATGCCACGGCCATGCCCGTCAGCATTCCGCCGGCCGAGCATCCATAGATGCCGATGTCCCGCGCCTTGTGCGTCTTCAGAAGTTCACGATAGACGGCGGCGACGTCCTCTGACGCATCTGGATGGCGCCCCTGCGGCGGCATCCGATAGTTTACGCTGATGACCTTGATGCGACCGCGGGCCGCGATGGGAATCGACTCCAGCTGACTGAAGAACGGCCAGCCGGAGCTGAAGCCGCCGCCGTGCAGATTGATCAAGACCCGATCGGCATTCTTCGGACTGGCACCCTGCCGCGGCAAGACCGTCATCACCTCGACCCCGCCGACGGTCCCGTTGGTAATGGTTACGGGATGCATGCGCGCGTTGGCGTCCAGGAAGGCCTTGTAGGGCGGGCCGGGATCGCTGGGATCGCGCGCTGACGCTGGCGCCGCGCCTCGCGATCCTACGCGCTTGATCCACTCGTCCCGCTCCGCGAGCGCTTCGGGACTGGCAAAGACCGACCAGGGCAGGCGGAAGCTGGCACATCGATCGACCCATCCGGGTTGACGACCGGCCGTGGAGCCGCCTGAGCACGGGCCCTGTCCAAACCGACCAGACTCACAGGAGCAGCGGCGGTCGCCAAGGCAGCGGCGACCAGAGCGATGCGAGGCTTCATTCCCTCACCCTCCTATCCCTCGGTGCCGGTTACGGCCGGTCGGCGCCGAACCTGTAGAGCAACTCGACACCGTAGATCCTGCCGTCACTGCAGGTCTGCGTGACTTCACCGGAGACCAGCGGATTGCGCCCGCAGACCACCTTGTCAGCCAGGTTCTTCCCGAAGACCGCGACGTCGGCGCCGGTATCGAAGACATTGCGGAGCGTGCCGCGCAGATCGACATTGCTGCGTGAGGATCCGAACGTTGTGGAGAGGACATTCGTGGTTGGCGCGCCCGTGCGGTAGTAGCTCCCGGTGAGGGACAGTTCTTCGGCGAACGCGGAAAGCGGGAACGTCCCCTGCGCAGTCAAGCCGAAGGTCTTGGGAGTGAGGCCGGAGATCGGTTCGCCAGCCAAGTCTTCGCGTGAGCCCGGAACCACGAAGCTCTTGTACTTGGGGGTCACCTTCGAATAGAAGCCCGACACCTCAAGCCAAGTGGTCGGCGCTGCGGTCACTTCGATCTCGTAGCCCTTGATCGTCGCCTTGTTCGGCTTGCCGGTCACAATGTCCTGATTCAAGACGAGAACCTGGAAGCCTCCCGTGGCGGGGTTGATGGCGACCGTCGAGACCTGAATGCCCGAATAACGCGATCTGAAGGCGGCCAAGTTCGTGCGGATGGGAACGGATCCGATCCGCCAATCCGCCTTGAAGCCTAGTTCGACGTCCTTGATCTCTTCAGGGGAATACGCGCTCAGCGCCGGATCCGTCTCCTGCAGATTGAAGCTGCCCGTCTTGTAGCCTTTGCGCGTCGCGGCGTAGATCAGGATCTGATCCGTTGGTTTCCAGTTGGTGGTCAGGTTGTAGTTGTCGTCTGAGAACTTGGCCGAGAGCCGCCGCGTGCAAGTGGCGAGGTCCGTGTTGGGGAACGGACGCGGGCCGGCTGCCGGGATGGGCAGGGTCTGCAGCGAGCAGACCAGAACGGGCGACCCAGAGAACACCCGCGTGGTGACCTTGCGATTGTCCCACGTGTAGCGATAGCCCGCCGTCAGCGAGACCCCTCGGACATACTGTGAGAGGTCATAGGTGAACTGCGCATAGAGCGCACTTGATTTGTACTTCGTGGCCGAGCTCAAGTACTCGGGGTTGGTCAGGGTGTTGGGAAGTGGAAAGATCTCCTGCGATTGGGCAAAGTCTCCATCGTCGTGGCTGTAGACGCCCCCCAACCGCCAATCCAACTTGTCGTCGAGCAGCGACCCGAAGGCGAAGGTCTCCGTGTAGAGCGTCCTCGTATCATAGATGTTGGCCCCCTCGATAACGTGAGCGGGCGTCCCATCGTAGTCCCGGCTAAAGCCGATCTTCGTCTCGCCCAGATACACGATGTTGCGGAGGCTGAACTGCTCCCCACTGAACGAGAGGGTGTTGGTGACGGACCGCCGGTCGACATTGTCGGTGGTTGGGTCCGACGTCACCGTCTTGCCCTTCGGCAGGGCGAGTTGTTGGTCGACGAAAGCCCGTAAGTTCCCCGTCCCGAGAAAGGCGTTGAAGGGCGGCTGGTAAAGGCAAGCCGGCGCCGGGGTCGTGGGCCCTGTGCAAGGTCCGACCAGACTAATAGGCACCTGGGGGTAGCGGTTCTCCCGGACCTTGTAGAACGTCACCTGCGTTGCATTTTCGATCGCATCGGCCGGAGTCCAGAGCAAGGTGGCCCTGACCGCCTGGTTGTGGCGGTTCTCAAAGTCCAGGCCCGGCGCCGTGACGCTCTCCACGGTCCCGTCGCGGCGCTGAATAGCCCCGGCCACCCGCAAGGCCAGCGTGTCGCTCAGTGGGGCATTGATCGCACCCTCAATGCGTCGATCGTTCAGGTTTCCATAGCGAGCGTTGATGTAGCCGCCGAACTCATCAGCGTTCGGCTTCTTCGAGACGAAAAGCACGGCGCCGCCGGTGCTGTTGCGGCCGAACAGAGTTCCCTGCGGGCCCTTCAACTCCTGAACGGAGCTGAGGTCGAACAGGCTGTACACTAGCGTCCGGGAATCGATCGGGATTTCGTCCAGGTAGGTGATCACCCCCGGATCGGCGAGCAGGCCGGTGAACGATCCGCGGATCGTGAAGCTCTGTTGGCCTGTCGGACCCAGCGAAATCTGAAGGGAGGGCACGAGGCGCTGGATGTCCGCGATCGAACTGACGGTCGCGGCCTCGAGCCGAGCACTTGAGACGGTGGAGACCGCTAGAGGGACATCCTGCTGATTCTCCTCGGCGCGCCGCGCCTGCACCACGACCTCTTCAAGGGTCGGGCCGGCAATCGTCGCATCCGCGGATGTCGACTGCGCCCACGCTCTCTCCGGTTGCCCTGCAAGGAGCGCCAACGTCGCCGCGGCGCCGAACAGCAATGCGCTGCGTTGAGTCATACTTGCATCCCCCTAAGCGTCGCGGCGTAGCCGTGCGGCATGGCGGCGTTCTGAGCCGCTCGTGTTCATGTCGACGCGGCCGCGTCGGCGGCCGGGACGGAAGTCCAAGCCCGCGATCGCGAACCGCTGCCGCAGGAGACTGCGAGGCAGGGTCCCGGTCGTCCAATTCATTATCGGGGCTTCACATTCTCATGAGGCATGAGGAGAAGTCGTTGTCGCTTGAGGCATGCCGAAGCCCCGTCCTGTCGCAGAGACAGGACGGGGCTCGCCGCAGGGACGGGACTTGCGGTGTTCAGACTTAGAAGTTGTAGCCGAACTTCAGCACCCACATTCGCGGCGTGGCGCCGGTCACTGACGTGAAGTGCAGGACCGAGTTCTGGGTGCCCCCACCGTCGTTGATTTTGTTCTTGGTGACATTAGTCACGATGAAGCTGGCGGTTAGGCCGTCGTAGCCCAGTACATTGCGCCAATCGAGGCTGACGTCGACGTTGTAGTAGGACGGGTTGCAGTCTACCGGCACGGTCTTCCCGTCTGCGCTGAGCGGACCGTATCCATTCGCGATCGTGCGCGTGTGACTGCAGATTAGGCCGGTGGCCTCGGGGAGCCTTGGATCGCTGGGCGTCGGTGGCTTCTGAGCGTTGATCAGCACGTCCTGCCAAGTCACCGTTCCGGACGCCGTCAGGTCGCCCAGTTCATCGGCTAGCGGCAGGCGATAGGCGGCGCGCAGGTTCCACTTCCACTTCGGCGAGAAGCTGAAAGGGGTATCCGACAGGTCGAGCGGCACAAAGACCCCGGGCGAGACCTGCCGCAGTGAAGGGTACTTGGTGTACTTGTCGTCGTTGTAGGCCACCCAGCCGCCCACTCGCAGGCGGGAATTCACGACCAGATCGCCTTCCGCTTCGGCCCCTCTGATAAGGGCGGCCGCGGCGTTGCGGGTGATGATGCCAGTGGTGGTTACACCGGTGACAGAGTTCGTGATCTGGGTGACCACGTTGGCTTTCACGTTGTCGAACTTGCCATAGTAGACGCTGCCGTTGAACCGCGCCTGCATGCCGGCGATGTCGAAGATGGACTTCACCCCCACTTCGAAATTGTTGAGCGAATCGGGTTCGAAGGTCTCGAAACCCGCGACGTTCTGAAGGCCGCCCGTGCCGAAGCCCTTCGAGTTGTTCAGGTACAGAAGAATGTCGTCCGTAGGCTTGTACTGCAGCTGTAGGGTATAGCTTCCGGACTTGAACTCGCCGTGGCCGGCCGCAGAGTCGCGCCCGCCCACCGTCCGGATGACCGCGCTTGTCGCGGGGTTCAGGGCGAACGACAGGGAATTGACCGTGTCCCAGGTCCGGCGATAGCCGGCGGTGAGGGAGAGACCCGGCAAGATCCCCGATAGATCGATGTCCGCTTGGCCGTAGCCCGCCCAGGTGAACGACGAGGTCTTGCTGAGCGAGAGGCTCGAGGAGCCGAAGTTAAAGCCGTAGCTCAGCGCGGGGTGGTTCCACGTCATCGTGTGGAAGCCGCCGACCGTCAGGTCCACCAACGATCCGATCTTGCCGTGCAACTGGAGCTCGTCACTGAACGTGGTCGGCTGCTTCAGCCACCGGTTGTTTCGCGGACTGCCGCCATCCCCCAGCACCAACAGTGTGCCATCGAGATCGCTGGGCTGGTTGAAGGTCGAACTCCAGCGGTAGCCCAGGATGTTCTTTACATACCAGCCGTCGGTGAAATTCCACCGCGTCTGGTTGACGAACATATAGTTCTTGGAGGCGCTGTAGGGGCAGGCGACGCGAGGGTAGTTCAAGGTTGTCACGCCGCCGGCTCCCGCCGGGCCAGGGAGGCCCGTCGGATTACCGGGCACCGAGCAACTGGTGGAGAGCCCATCGATCTTGTACGGTCCCAGCTCGATCTGGCGGGCCAGGACTTGGTCGCGCAGCGCGTTGAAGGCCGCAGGGCTGCCCCCATTGAAGGCCGCCTGCACACAAGCCAACTGCCCCGCGGCGACGCAAGCCGCAAAGGTGCCGCCAGGCGTCGCCGAGATCGCCTGTTCGACCGAGCGCATGTTGAAATCGCCGAGGGCGAAGCCGATCGGCCGGCCCTTTGTCTTGGCGTATTGGAAGAGCGTGTAGTTTTCGAGATTTTCCGTGGGTCGGAGGATCAGCGAGGGCCGCACGACGTAGAAGTCCTGCTCGCCGTAGTCGTTCTTGTTGGAGATGTCGACGAGCGTGCCGTCTCGATAGTACGTCTGTCCGGCCAGGCGAACGAGCACCTTGTCGTCTGCCAGCGGCACATCGAGCGCACCCTGCAGCTCGCGACGATTGTAGCCGCCGACCGAGGCTTGCACATAGCCGCCGAACTCGGACCCCGGCCGCGTCGGTTCATACACCACCGCGCCAGCGTTCGAAGCTTGGCCGAAGAGGGTCCCTTGCGGGCCCTTCAGGATCTGCACGTTCTGAATGTCGAAGAAATTGAAGAAGCCGCCGGGAGGCGCCGGCACATCGGCGAAGTACGTTGGCGCGCCGTTCGTGATCCCGCGGATGTTTACGAAGGTCGCTGCGTTGTTGCAGCACAGCTGCACGCCCGGAATCTGCCGAACCAGCGAGAACAGGTCCTTCACGTCGGTGCGCGCCAGCTGATCGCGCGTGAACGCGGTGATTGGAATCGGCACGTCCTGAAGGTTTTCCTCCACGCGTCGGGCGGTCACGACCACCTCTTCGATCGCGACCGGATCCTCACCCTCCCGCGCGGACGCTTTGGCGCCTGCGGAGGCCGACGTAGCGGTTTGCGCCAGCGCAGGCGCGGCGAGCAATATAGCCGCGACGCTTGTGGCTAAGCACAATACTACCTTCAGGCGATCTGAATGCATTTCCCCCTAGTCCTCTTCTTATTGGCTGACGTATTGCGCAGCCTGATCGAAGCATTCGGACGGGGACGGTCTCGCGTCCAATTCATTGTTGGGACCGCACATTCTTAGAAGGAATGGCGCGGCATTTGGTTGAAGGGTGGTCGGCCCAGATACACACCGAAGGGCACACGCATGGACCTGGCCGGAGGAGCTTGGCTTTGCACGGCGGCGATCCGACTAGCGTCCCAGGTGGCGCGCAAGAGACGAAGCGTGATCAGCGGTACGCCACCGCCGGAAGCAAAGTCGTCACCTCCGCTACGGATGCCGCCGATGCACGGACCGCCCTGGCGCGCATGATGCCCACGCCGCCCAAACATGGTTCTTGTCAGCGGCCTTGATAGCGGCCTGGCCGACGTTCCATGACCGAGGCCAGACCTTCGCGGAAGTCTTCGCTAGTGATCAGCATCGGCTGAGCCAGGGCGTTCGCGGTCCATTCGTGGTCGATTGTGGACTCAAGGCCCCGATGCAGGCCGAGCTTCGCCAGGCGATAGCCCTGCGGGGGGAGCTCGCCAAGTTCGCGGGCGAGCGCGATCGCACGACCGAGGTAGCCTTCGCCCGCCACGAGTTCGTTGGCGAGCCCCCAGTCGAGCGCTTCAACGGCATCGACCCGCCGCCCCTTGAGCGCGATCTCAGCCGCGCGCCCCAAGCCCACGATGCGAGGGAGCAGGAAGAGTCCCCCCAAGGGCGGCAGCAGGCCCACCCGGACCCAGAGTTCCTGGAAGAACGCCGTGTCGGAGACGACGCGGAAGTCACAGCAGAGGCTGAGTTCACAGCCCAGCGTGATCGCCGCGCCGCTCACCGCCGCCACGGTCGGCTTGCGCGCGTTGTAGAGCCGCTTCGCCGCTTCCTGGGCCTTGCCGTAGACAAGATCCTGGATGAGCAAAGGCGGCAGCTTGCGTGTCTCTGTGAGGAACTGAAGGTCAGCGCCCGCACAGAAGTGCGCGCCGCGGCCTGCGAGGACGATCGCCCGCACGTCGCGGTCCGCGTTGAGTTCGTCGAGCGCCTGGGCCAGCGCCTCCAGCGTCTCCGTGCGGATCATGTTCTTCTGGTCTGGGCGGGACAGAAATATGACCCCCACACCGCCTTCGACCCGCTCAATCTCAATGTCTTTGGAGGTAGCCTTCGTACTGTCCGTCATTTCAGTTCCCCCAGGGAGTCCGGCCGTCGCGCCGTCGCCAGCCTGGCCTCGAGGCCAAGCCGGCGTGCGCGTTCACGAGCTCGCGACCTCAAGGCTCTTGCCTGCCTCGTTGCGGAAGCTGACGGCGAGACCGACTGGCGTCCAATTCCTAGTCGGCTGGAGGCATGAGCGCGGCGAATATGGATCAGCTCTTCACGCCTTGCGTCGGGTCGCGTCGGGTCGCATCGCCAAGCTGAGAGCCACCGTCGCAGTCAAGGATGATCCCAGTGACGTAGGAGGCGGCCGGACTGCTTAGGAAGACGGCTGACTCGGCGACCTCTTCGATACGCCCCCAGCGCTTCAGCGCGATCCATTCTTGGATCCCACCATCCGGCGGTGCGCCCGGCGCAAGGCGGCTCATGCCTTCGGTACCACCGATCGGACCCGGCGAGATGCCGTTGACGCGTATGTCTGGACCCCACTCCATCGCGAGGACCCGCACTAGCTGGTTGATGCCCGCCTTAGCCGCGCAGACGTGAGCCTGCATCGTGATGGGATTGACCGCTTGGCCGGCTGAGATCGCGATGAGGGAAGCCCCGGGGCGCACGAGCAAATCGTGGCAGCCGCGGAATACGTTGAAGGTGCCGTTGAGATCGATATCGATGACGGTGCGAAACCCATTGGCCGACATCCTGAGGGCGGGAGCGACGAAGTTGCCTGCAGCGCCCGACACCACGATGTCGAGTGGGCCCAGTTCGCCAGCGGCCTGCTCCAGCGCGCTCCGGATCGCCGCGCAGTCTCGAACATCCGCGGCGAGTCCGAGGGCGTGGCTGCCGATGCTCGCTGCGGCCGCTTGGGACTTGGCAGGGTCTCGCCCCACTACGGCGACCCGCGCGCCCAACTGCGCGAAGCGTATGGCGATCCCAAGATTGATGCCGCTCGTCCCACCCGCGACAAATGCGGTCTTCCCCGCCAGCAGTCCGTCCCTGAAAGTACTCACTGTCGCCCCCTGCGTCTTCTCGGTGTGCGCCGGGGGGCGCCCGGCCGCCCAGCGACCATGCCGGTTCGCTTCATGCGTCACTGGGCTTGGTCGCGGGCTGTTAGGCCGCCCCCGCGCCCACGTACAATTCCTTCTCGTCCGAGCCCCTGCCCGCGGCGAATAGCCTGAGCTTGCGAACACCGAGCGGGTATTCTGCGGTGCTCGCCCACTCCGGGTCGCCCCAATTCCCCGCAAGAATAGTCGCCGCCCAGAATGAATTGGACGGGTGCCACCGCGCCCCGTGACGGTGAGATTCAAGCGCCGATAAGCGCGATCCCGGGGAGGAACGCCCATGAGACTGATCGAAGGGTCCGCGCAATGACGGAAGTGGCTGCGCGGGTTGGCCCGTTCCCGGGTTATCGATACGTCGTGGTCGGCCTGCTCGCTGTCGCCTACACGTTCAATTTCCTCGACAGGCAGCTCATCTCGGTTCTGGCCGAGCCCATCCGCGAGGATCTTGGTCTTACCGACACCCAGCTCGGCCTTCTGGGCGGCATCTTCTTCGCTGCGTTCTACACGACGTTCGGTATCCCTGTGGGATACCTTGCGGACCGTACCCGTCGCATCTGGATCATTTCGGGCGGGTGCGCACTGTGGAGCCTTTTCACCGCCCTCTGCGGGAGCGCCAGCAGCTTCCTTCAACTAGCCTTGTTCCGTATGGGCGTCGGTATTGGCGAGGCTGGCGGCTCACCGCCCTCCCACAGCCTCATCTCGGATTACTTCCGACCCGAAGAGCGCGGCACCGCACTGGCGCTGTTTTCGCTGGGCATCCCCGTCGGCTCCATGTTCGGCATCGCCCTGGGCGGATGGATCGCCGCGGAGTACGGATGGCGGATGGCCTTCGTGGCGATGGGGGTTCCCGGCATCTTACTGGCCGCGGTGCTCCTCCTGTTCGTGAGGGAGCCGCCTCGCGGAGGCCTGGATCCTCCCGTCGTCGGTGCAACCCGCCAAGGTGCTCCGCCGGCATTCCTTGCCGTCATCGCGGGCTACTTCTCCGACCGCACATTGGTCCTCACGGCGCTTGCCCTGGGCCTGTCGGCTATCGTGGCCTACGGCGTCTCTTCATGGGCCGCGCCCTTCCTCATGAGAACCAAGGGCATGAGCCTGACAGAGGTGGCAGCGTATTACGGCCTCATAGTCGGGGTGACGGGTATCATCGGCACATTCGGGGCAGGTTGGCTGGTCGACCGGCTAGCCAGACTGGATAGGCGTTGGTTCGCGTGGCTGCCGGCCCTCGGGTTTGCGCTTACGCTGCCCGCGTGGGTCGGTCTGATGTGGGCGCCCAACTGGCAGCTTGCGCTGATTTTCCTGGCCGTTCCGGCCCTGCTCAACCATAGCGCCCTGGCTCCGGCCCTCGCCGTCGTCCAGAACAAAGTAGCTCCCAATCGCCGGACGGTCTCTAGCGCCATCCTTATGTTCTTCCTTAACCTCATGGGTCTGGGCATCGGTCCAATCTATGTCGGCGGCATTTCAGATTGGGCGCGCCCGACCTACGGGGACCAGTCGCTGACTGTCGGGCTCGGCGCTCTCATCCCGATCGTCGTCATGGCCGTCGCGGCCCATCTCTTGGCTGCCCAATCCATCGGTCGCGATCAGAAGGACGCTCTCGCGTAGGTGAGCGCCATGCCTTCAAGGCATGCAGCCACCCACAATGAATTGGACGCGCCACCTTGTAGAGCAAATCCTGCGCCTCAATGGCGAGACAACGCCGGTCGAGTATCCGGGGAGACTATGGAACCCAACCATCGCAAGCGCGTAATGGGCTCAACTTCCAGTGTCGGCGGGCTCGTATGGCCTGCCGCGGTCGCGCTTGCGGTCGCTGGACTGCTGGCGGTCGATAGCGCCCGCTCTCAGACACCCCCGCAGCCGATCCTGAATGCCGACGGTTCGCTGGATGTGCCCGGGTTTCGGCTGCCGTGGTCGGAGTACGCGAGCCCGGAAGCGCGGGACGAGCAGAACGAACGGCTCACCCGGGCGCAATCGCGGCCGCCTGGGCCACGGCCGCCCCGTGATCCCAGCGACCCCGGCCCGCCGTATCGGGACTTCCTGGAGGCCAATCGGCGCATGCATCCCGTGACGATCGCGAACGAGGTTCTCGGCGGCGTCGAAGTCATGACGGTCATGCCACGCCAGGGCGTGCTGCCGAAGAATGCCCGACGTGTGCTGATCAATCTCCACGGCGGAGGGTTCAGCACGGGTTGGCCCTACTTCAGTCAGCTGGAATCGGTCCCGATCGCGTCGAGGGGCCGGATCAAGGTCGTCAGCGTGAACTACCGGATGCCGCCACAGGGGCGATACCCGGACGCCTCAGAGGACATCGCCAACGTCTATCGGACGCTGCTGAAGACCTATCGGCCGAAGGACATCGGCATCTATGGATGCTCGGCCGGCGGAATTCTCACAGGTCAGGCGGTAGGATGGTTCGACAAGGTCGGCCTGCCGCAGCCCGGGGCCGTAGCTATAATCTCGGGTGCGCTTGCCCCAGCCTACGGTGGTGACTCCGCACAGATTACGCCGCACTTGGGGGGCTACTTCGCGGTGCCGGCTCCGATCACGCCCGCTATTCCTCACCCGTACTTCGCGGGGGCCAGCCGGCAGGATCCCGCGGTGGCGCCGCTAGTCTCTCCGGCACTACTGGCCAAGTTTCCTCCGACCTTCATCGCAACAGGTACCCGCGCTGCGGACATGAGTTCATCAGTTCACGCTCATATCCAGCTGGCAAAGGCGGGCGCTGACGCGCGTCTCTACCTCTGGGACGGCGTGGAGCACTGCTTCACCTACAACCCTCAACCGCCCGAATCCCGCGAGGCCTTCGACCTAATGATCCGGTTCTTCGACGAGACGATGGATCGCGGAGGCTCGGGAGGGCGCAAGGCCGCGCGGTGACGACCGAGCGACGAGGGCCCGTGGCAGCGACCCTGCCGATTTCGCGGCAGCGCGCACGCCGCAGGCGCCATGCCAGAGGATAGTCCCCTCCTCCCCCTTCTGGATCGGCGAGCACGGAGACTTGTGGGCACCTGACTGCGCGCACCGCCACTAAATTCCCTGAAAATCAGCTCTGCGGGCGTCTCCGCGCACAACCCACGGACGACGCGCGCCTATTCCCACCGAAACCGTCGCGACGACCCGCAAAAGTGACCCGAAAACGGGCCGAAACGGCCCTCTTTCGCGCCGCCGTCTCTGCCGGCCTGGGAGACGGTGCGGTTTCCCTGTTCTCCGGGAAAGATCAGGGATGATTCGCAAAATTCGGCCGGCGCCGTCGGAGCCGCAGGCGCGCAAGCGGCTGAACGCACGACGAATTCTCGACATCGCCGGCTCGATCGGACCGCTGAAGCACGCCAAGGCTCACCTGCGGACATGGATGCGGCCTGAGAAGCGCAAGCCCACGCCGGCGCTGCTGGGACTGTTCGGCGCCAAGGCCAAGGTGCAGTTCCAGCCCAAAGGCACGGTCGGGATCATCAGCCCCTGGAACTCCCCGGTGAACCTGACCTTCGGGCCGCTCGCCGGCGTCTGGCGGCCGGCAACCGGGCGATAATCAAGCCGTCCGAGTTCACGCCCGCCACCTCCGAACTGATGGCGAAGATGTTCGCAGGGGCGTTCGACGAGGAGGAGATCGCCGTGTTCACCGGCGGTCCGGGGGTCGGCCAGGCCTTCTCGGAACTCGCCTTCGACCACCTGATCTTCACCGGCGCGACCTCGATCGCCCGGCATGTGATGGCCGCCGCGGCCAAGAACCTCGTGCCGCTGACCTTGGAGCTGGGCGGCAAGAGCCCGGTGATCCTCGGCCGCTCCGCCGACCTATCGACGGCCGCGGCCCGGGTGATGGCCGGCAAGACCCTGAACGCCGGCCAGATCTGCCTCGCGCCCGATTACGTGCTGGCGCCGCAGGACAAGCTCGGCGCGTTCGTCGGCGAGGCGAAGGCCGCCGTCACCGCGATGTTCCCGACGATCAAGGACAACCCCGACTACACCGCCGTGATCGCCGAGCGGCACTTCGAGCGGATCAAGGACTATGTCGAGGACGCCCGCGCCAAGGGCGCCGAGATCGTCGAGATCAACCCGGCCGGCGAGGACTTCAGCCAGCAGGAGCACCAAAAGATCCCGCCGACCCTGATCCTGGGCGCCACCGACGAGATGAAGGTGATGCAGGAAGCGATCTTCGGACCGGTTTTGCCCGTGGTCACCTACAGCACACTGGACGAGGCCGCCTACGTGAACGCCCATGATCGGCCGCTGGGGCTTACTACTTCGGCCAGGACGCGGCCGAGGAGGCGACGGTGCTCGCCCGCACCACCTCCGGCGGCGTCACCGTCAACGACGTGATCTTCCACGTGGCCATGGAGGACCGCGTCGGCCCCTCTGGCATGGGCAGCTATCACGGCGTTGATGGCTTCCGCGAGTTCAGCCACCGGAAGTCCGTCTACCGCCAGCAGAAGAAGGATCTGGGGCCGATGAAGGCGTTGCGACCGCCCTACGGCGAGGCGGTGCGCAAGTAAGTGGCCGGCGCCCTCAAGCCGTGGCCGACCGCGCGGCGTCCAGCAGGCGCCGGATCTCCTCGACGAGGACCTCCGGCTCGGTCACCGGCACCATGTGGCCGGACCGCTCGGCGATCACGTGCCGACCCCGAGGCGCCTGCGCCGCCCGATGCAGGTGCGAGGCGTTCGCCGCCGCCCGGATCTGCGGGCTCATGCCACTGTCGGCGAGGGCGCCCGAGATCAGCGTGACGGGAACGTCGGGCAGCGCGGGAGAGCGCTCCCGGAACCGGTTCATGCCGGCGACGAGGCCGGTGAGCTCGGCGCCGCGGGTCCGGATCGCCGCGACCGTAAAGCCCTCGCGCCGTAGATCGGCCTGAGCCTCCGGCGGGAAGCGCGCGATCAGCCCGCGGTAGAGACCTCGCAGGAGACCCAGGCGCGCCAACACGGCGGTGATCTGCTGCGCCCTGCGCTCGAACCGTCGGAACGCTGGATCGAAGAGCGCGTCGCAGGCCTCGTCGGTGACCTCAGCCAGCATCAGCCCGGCGATACGGTCCGGCCGATCGGCGGTCGCGGCGCGGACGATAGGACCGCCGCCGCTGTGCGCCACCAGCACGAACGGCCCGGAACCCAGATGATCGAGCAGGTCGTTGAGGTCGTCCGCCATCCTTTGCAGGGACCGCGGCTGCGGATCGCGCGGACTGCGCCCGAGACCGGCACGGTCGTAGGCGACGGTTCGGGCCCCTCGGGCGACCTGGGGCTGGACAAGCGCCCACCAAGACCGGGTCGCCGCCATGCCAGCCTCGAAGACGACGGTCGGCGCGCCACTGCCGGACACTCCAAGTTCCACGTAGAAGAGCTCGCGGCCGTCGCGGGTGATCGCGGTCGCTTCAACCGGCCGCGCGCCTGACGTCACGCCACTTCGTCCAGGGCGATCCCGCGCCGCCAGTACCCCATCAGGTTCAGCGTCCGCCGGTCCAGGCCGCGCTCCTTGACCAAGTGCTTGCGGATGGCGAGCACGGCTCCGGCTTCACCGGCGACCCACGCATAGAACGATCCATCGAGGGGCGCGGCGCGATCCCACAACACCTGCGCGTCGACATCGACCTCCGGCAGCGCCGTCCCGGCGCCGGCCTCGGCGAGCGCGGGCAGGCGGGCCTGCTGCACCGCCGCCGCCATGCCGCCCAGGGCCGCGTCGCCAGCGTCCCGCGGCATCCACACGAGATCAAGGCCGGGCCAGTGCGGCAGCTCGAGGATGTCCGCCGCTTCCGGGACCTCGACGAACGCCTGGACGGCCGGTGGTGACGGCGCCTCCGCGAGGCCCTCTAGGATGCCAGCCAGCGCGGGCAGCGCCGTCTCGTCCGCGATCAGCAGGACGTGGCGGACCCCGGCCGGAGGCTTCCATTCGTAGCCGCCGACCTCGCCCGAATAGCGCGCGTCGGGCGCGGTCATCTGCAGCCGGTCGCCGGGCTTGGATCGGGCCGCCCAGCGTGACGCCGGCCCCTCGTCGCCGTGCATGACGAAGTCGATGTCGACCTCGCGCGCCTCGGGGCGCACGGCGCGGATGGTGTAGGTCCGCATCGCCGGCCGCGTCGCCGCCGGCATCGCCTTGTAGAGCGCGTACCAGGTCGCCACGTCCGGCAGCGTCTCGGCTTCCCCCTCACCATGCGGGAAGAACATCTTGATCCGCTGGTCCGGCGCGTGGGTGGTCATCTCTCCGACCTGTGGACCGGTGAAGGTGAGCCGGCTGAGATGCGGTGTCAGCGCCTCCCGGCGGAGCAGCGTCACGTCGAACAGGCGATACGGTCTGATCTCGGGCTTCATCACTCGATGATCGCGTTGTTGCGAATAATTCGCAAGTGCGAGCTGGGTCGTCTTCCCTGGCCTGCTTCGTCGTGTGCGCGTCGCCGATCCGATCTCGATGGGGGCGCCTGCTTGGCCGATGCAGGAGGCGATGGCTGGCCGCCCTTCAGGCCAGATTCAACATCCGCATCCAGCGCGCGATCTCGACCCCGCCCGGTTCACCTTCAACCAACAGCGCGTCATGCACGCGGGTGCGATCGGCGGGCGGGTGGGTCTGGCTGAGCTTGGTCACGCCTTCGATGCGCTCGATATGGATCCGGAAAGAGCGGATGTAAGGCAGCAGGAACGCCACGCGCTCGCGGGCGCCGTCCACCGTCCATGGTGGCTCGCCCTTGCGCTCCAGTATGTCGGCGCTACGCCTCAGGATCGCGAGCTGGCCGTCCTCGTCGTCGACAGGGTCGAGGCGGCCGCGAACCTGGGTCTGGACATAGTTCCAGGTCGGGACCTCTGGCTTCTCCACGTACCAGCGCGACGAGACGTAGGCGTGCGGTCCCCAGAAGATCGCCAGGGCGGGCTGCCCGGCCTCGAGCGCCGCCGCGTGGGGATTGCGTCGGGCCATATGCCCGACCAGCGTCTCGCACGCACCGTCGTCCTCGAAGAAGATCGGCGCGGATGTCACGTGAATCCCATCGGCGGCGGAGGTCACCAGGGACGCGAAGGGGTATTCCGCGACGATCTCCTCTGGCCGCGCGGCAGCGTAGATGGGCGGGACGAACAACGACGGACCGCTCACGGCTGGCTTCCCTGCGGGCGAAGATGCGGGCCGAGCGGCTCCGGCGAGCCGTCCATGGCAGGCTCCACGACCGCGACCACCGCGTCGGCCAGCCGGGTGATCGCGCGCGGCGCATAGCCCCCCGAGGCGCGCCAGTAGAGCCAGGAGCTGGCGTTCATGAAGAACGCGTTCAGGCAGAGGTCGAACAGGGCGGCCTCCGACCAGGTCGAGCCCAGCGCTCGCAGGCGGGCGGCCGTGGCCAAGGCCATGGCCTCGGCGTGGCGGGCCGCAATGGCGGCCAGACGGCTGTAGTGATGGACGGCGTCGAACAGGGCGAAGTCGAAGCCGATCCTGAGCTCCTCCTCCTTCAGGGCGACAATCCACGCGCGCAGCGCCTCGCGCCGGTCGCCGGCCGGCAATTCGGTGGCCGTGGCGAACTCGCGCAACGCCGCGAGCTTGCCCTCGTACAGTGCCAGGAAGGCCGCCTCCTTGTTGGGAAAGTAGTGGTAGAACGAGCCGACGGCGATCCCGGCCTCCTGGGCGATCCCCGTGACCGTCGCGGCCTCGGCGCCATCGCGCCGAAGCACCGCATGAGCGGCCTCCAGGATGGCCGCCATCCGCTCGTGCGCCCGCTTCTGCAGCGGCGCATTGCGTAAGGCCAGATCGTCGCCCGCCGCCTTCAACGCGCCGTTCCGCGATCCACCGCGTCGATGACGCCGTCAAAGAACGCATAGGTCTCTTCGGCCAAAGCCGCGTCGCCAGCGGTCGGCCAGGCGGCGGTCTTGACGATCACCAGGTCGCGCTTGCGATCCACCAGGATGTACTGACCGTGGATGCCGATCGCCATGAAGAGGCCCTCCCGGCCGGGCCGGTCCGGAGCCAACCACCACTGGTAGCCATACCCGAGTTGCGATCGCCCACCCAGCTTGCCCGGCGCCAGGTTCGGCCGGTGCGGACGCGTGGCGTCGGCGACCCACTCGCGCGGCACGATCCGATGTCCCGACAGCTCACCGCCGCGCGCGAACAGCAGGCCGAAGCGGCCGTAGTCGCGCAGCCGCGCCAACACGCCACCGGCAGCGACCTCCGCCCCGGCCGCGCCGGGCCCGTCCAGCATCCAGCGGGCCTCGGTCTCAGCCCCCATCGGCGCCCAGACCTTGCGGGACAGGTAGTCAGCCAGGGGCTCTCCCGTGGCCCTCCTGACCAGCATGCCCAGCACCTCGGTGTCGGCGCTGGCGTAGTTGAACACCTGGCCCGGCGCGCCGCCCGAGGGGATCTGGCGGGCGAAGTCGTAGAGGCCGCCCTGGTTGCGGGAGAACACACCAATGAACTTCGCGATGCCGGAGTTGGCGTCGGTATAGGCCTCCTGGAAGCTCGTTCCCGACGACATGTTCAGCACGTCTTCGATCGAGGCGGCCTCGTAGGCGGCGCCCTTCACCTCAGGCAAGTACTTCGCCACCGGGTCCTTCAGGCTGGCGATCTTGCCGTCGGCCAGCGCCAAGCCGACCAGGGTCGAGACCACCGACTTGCCCATGGAGAACGACACGAACCGCGTGTCCGGGTCGGCGCCCAGGGCATAGCGCTCCAGCAAGATGTCCTGCCCCTTGAGCACCAGCAGGCCGCTGACATGGTTGCGGGCGATGAAGTCTTCGAGGCTGCGGGCCTGGCCGTCAAACCGGTAGGTCGGTGCGATGGGCTTCGGCGCGACGCGCAGAGGGAACACCTCGGCCGAAGCCCTCACCCGCCGGGATGGGAACAACTCCTCCATCCCCTGGAACGCGGCGGCGTTGTGATCCGGCGACAGCCAGGTCGCACGTGATCCAACGTCCGCCCCGAGAGCGGGAGTCGCCAACACGAAGACAGCGGCCAGGCCCCACATCCAACGCATCAGCGCCTCCTCCATAATTCGAATGTGACGTCGTATTCGGTTATTTGACGAAACTCACACGGTCGCAGGATATTGTCGAATCCGAATTCGGTTTCGGCTGGAACGAACAGACTGCAGCCCACATCCGCAACGGTGCGCCCAGCCTCGGCCTGCATCTCGACCGCCTTGATCGCTGCATTGGCCTGCTGATCGACCATGAGGCGGAGATCGTCCGCACCCTCAATAGCGACTTCGGAAACCGGGCGGTGATCAAGCCCCCGAGTTCACACCCGCCACCTCCGAGCTGATGGCAGCGATGTTGGCCAAGGTGTTCGACGAGGACGAGATCGCCCAGGCATTCTCGACCTCGCCTTCGACCACCTGATTCTTCACCGGAGCGACCTCGATCGCGCGCCACAATGTTCCCGACGATCAAGAACAACCTCGACTACACCGCTGTCCTCGCTGACCAACAACGCGGCGTCGGGGCGCCTCAATGGCGCCCCGACGCAGGCCGCGGCGCGTCCAGGGTCCGGGGGATTGCCCCACCTTCCCCGCGGCCGGATATCTCGACCCGTGGGCGACGACCCGCCTGCAGGCGCATGCAATCGACCAGGGCCTGCCGCCTCCGGAGACCTCGGCCTGCGCGAGCCTCAGCCCTCTGCAGCGCTTCGCGCTCTTCAAACTCAGCCGGCCCGGCCACGACAACGACAAGTTCGAACCCGCGATGCGCGAGTTCGGGCTCCTTGGGGCTGTGGGCGTGACCGCGAGCCGTCGAAGGCGGCTCTGCTAGCGCCCGACGATCAGCCGTAGCGACCCGTCGAAAAGCGGCGCGGCGCGCAGATGACCATGCTTGCGATCCCATTCGCCGCTCCGGAGGTCTTCGGCGAGGCGCTCCTCGAGTCGGACGACGACGCCGTCATCGACGAAACTCCAGGCCGAGCAGGCGCGCCGGGCGTCGGCGTCGAGGAACATCTCGGGGCGGCCGTAGTAGGCCTCCTGGAAGCCGTCCAAGCAGTCCAGCGGGATCGGCACGGTGTCGACGCTCACTTGCCCCCCGAGGGCGGCGGCGATGCGGTCCAGGCCGGGATAGCGCCTCGCCTCGACGGCAAGCACTTCCGGCGCGTATTCGGCCAACCAGAAGCCCTCTACGAGCACTGGGTCACAGGTCAGGATCACGATCGGGCCGCGCGTCACCCGCCGCACCTCGGCCAGGCCCTTCTCGAGGTCGGGCCACTGGTGAACCGAAAAGGTGGTCATTGCCGCGTCGAACGCGCCGTCCGCGAAGGGGAGATCCTCCGCCACCGCATCGACCGCCGGCTGCAGGTGGCCAGGCCGCTCGGCCCGCATGTTGGCCGAGGGCTCCACCGGCGTGACCGTCCGGCCGACGGGCTCATAGGACCCCGTGCCCGCGCCCACGTTCACCACGGTCCGGGCGTCGCCCAGGGCGCGCTCGATGGCCGCCGCGATGCGGGGGTCAGGCCGCCGATAGTCGACATAGGCGTCGCTGATCGCCCCGTAGTCGGCGTCGCCGGCTTGTTGGGGCGCCGTGGTCCCGGACCCCATGCGCTCAAGCCTTGGGCTTGAACGGCGCGGGCACACGCCCACTGCCCTGCCGCGCGAACATCCAGCCCGGATATTCGGCGGGCAGTTCGCTCACCGCGTCAAGCCGTGTCATCTCCTCCGGCGTCAGCGTGAGGCCGACGGCGGCCAGGTTGTCGTCGAGCTGCTCGACGGTCTTGGCGCCGATGATGACGCTCATGACGTGCGGCTTGGCCAGAAGCCAGGCCAGCGCCACCTGCGCGACCGACACCCCGTGCGCCTCGCCCACCTCGCGCATGACCTCGATACAGGCCCAGGCGCGGTCCTGGTTCACCGGCGGGAAATCGAACGTCGTGCGGCGTGACCCCTCGGGATTGTTCGACCCCGGCCCGAACTTGCCCGACAGCAGGCCGCCGGCCAGCGGCGACCAGACCATCAGGCCGAGCTGTTCGCTCTCCAGCATGGGGACCAGATCCCGCTCCAAGTCGCGGCCGGCGATGGTGTAGTATGCCTGCAGGGTCTCGAACCGCGCGTAGTTCCTGGCCTCCGAGAGGCCGAGCGCCTTGGCGATCTTCCAGGCCGCCCAGTTTGAGACGCCGACGTAGCGGACCATGCCCTGGCGCACCAGATCGTCCAGCGCCCGCAGCGTTTCGTCGATCGGGGTGACCGTGTCGTTGCCGTGGATCTGGTAGAGGTCGATGTGGTCGGCCTGCAGCCGCTCCAGGGAGCCGGAGACCGCGTCCATGATATGGCCGCGCGACGCCCCGCGGTCGTTCGGCCCCGGCCCCATCTGGCCGAACACCTTGGTGGCTAGCACCACGTCGCTGCGCTTCACACCGAGGTTCTTCAGCGACTGGCCCAGCCGCTCTTCCGAGGCGCCGAACGAGTAGACGTCCGCCGTGTCATAGAAATTAACGCCGGCCGCCAGGGCTTTCTCCATGATCGCGTCGACCTCGTCCTGCGGCAGGGAGCCGATCGCCTTCCAGAGGCCGGCCTGCTCGCCGCCGCCGAAGGTCATGGCGCCGAGGCAGATCTCGGAGACGTAGAGGCCGGTCCGGCCGAGCTGCTTGTACTTCATGACGACGTCTCCTGAACGATCGCGGGCCGCGCGCGGCCGGCTAGCTCTTGGGGGTCAACTTGAGGATCGCGCCCGCAGGGCCATCCTTCAGCACATAGACTGCCCCATCCGGCCCCTGGCGGATGTCGCGCAGGTTCAGCGGGCCGGGCAGTTCGATCCGCTCCTCGCCCACCACCTTCTCGCCTTTCCAGGTGAGGCGCGTGATGAAGCCGCCCGGCAGGCCCTGCGGCTGCTTGCCCGAGATCAGCATGCTGCCCTGCCACTTCGGGAACAGCTTGCCGGTGTAGAAGATCATGCCCGACGGCGCGATCACCGGGTCCCAGTAGTAGAGCGGCTGTTCCATGCCGGGCCGTTGGGTCTCGCCGCCCGTGATCGGCGTCTTCGCCGGGCCATAGTTCACGCCGTAGCTGATGGTCGGCCAGCCGTAGTCCTTGCCCTTGCGGATGACGTTGACCTCGTCGCCGCCCTGAGGGCCGTACTCGACCTCCCACAGCTCGCCCGTCCGCGGGTGGATCGCCGCAGCCTGGACGTTGCGATTGCCGTAGCTCCAGATCTTGTCCTGCGCCCCGGCCTTGCCGACGAACGGATTGTCCTTGGGGACCGAGCCATCGGGATTGATCCGCATGATCTTGCCCAGGCCGCTTCCCAGGTCCTGGGCCTGACGCTGGCCCTCCAGGATCGAGCGCTCGCCCTGGGTCACGAACAGCTTGCCGTCGCGGGCGAAGACCAGTCGCGAGCCGAAGTGCAGTGGCGACGCCAGCGACGGCGTCTGGCGATAGATCACCGTCAGGCCGTCGAGCTTCGGCGTCGGGCCGTCCACCAGCTTGCCGCGCGCGACGGCGGTGTTGTTGGTCTTCCCGTCGGCGTTGGGCTCGGCATAGCTGATGTAGACGAGCCGGTTGCTCTTGAAGGCAGGGTCCAGCGCCACATCCAGCAGGCCCCCCTGCCCACCCGAGTAGACCGCCGGGACACCCTCGACGGCCGTCTCTGTCAGGGTCCCGTCCTTGGCTACGATCCGCAGCTTGCCGGCGCGGCGCTCAGTCACCAGCATCCGGCCGTCGGGCAGGAAGGCGAGCGCCCAGGGAAACTGCAGCCCTTGGGTCACCGTCGTGGTCTCGAACGCCACGCCCAGCTTCTGCTCCGGCGCGCGGGTCTGGCCGGCGAAAGCCGGCTTGTAAGGCGTGATCGGCGGACGGGTCTCGACCTGGGCCGCGGCGGCGCCCGCGGTGGCGGACAGGAGGACGGCGGCGGCCAGGGCCAGGCGCATCGAGGTCATCGGGCGCTCCTACTGAGCCGGCGCAGGACGGGGCGCGGGCGGCGGCGCCTGCGGGTCCTTCTCGCCCAGCCCCACGACCTGGCCGCTGGCCAGGATATGGTTCTTCATCGCCGCGGTCAGGGCGTCATAGGTGGCGCCGGCCTCGGGCGGTAGGACGACGTCCAGGGCGAAAACCGCGAAGTGGTAGTTGTCCTTCGGTCCTGGCGGGGTGCGGGGTCCGGTGTAGGGCTTGGCTGATCCCATGTAGTTCGGACCATAGGCCGAGCCGGGGGGCTTGGCGTCGGGCGCCATGCCAGGCTCCAGATTCGTGACGTTCGGCGGGATGTTGAACATCGTCCAGTGCAGGACCGGCGCCCCACGGACCAGCAGCGAGCTGTCTTGCATGATGATGGCGTACGACTTCGTGGCCGCCGGCCCCTTGGTCCACGTCAGGCCCGGGAAGACGTTGCCACGATACTGGGTGTTCTCGAAGGGAATATCACCGCCATCCTTGAAGGCCGGGGTCGTCACCGTAAGCTTGCCCTTCGCCGGCATCAGCTCGACGGCGGTGCGCGCCTCCGGCTGCCCAGGGGTCGATCGGACCACCTGCGCCTGGACCGAAAACGCCGACGCCGCGCTCAGCGCCAAGGCCACGAGGATGGCCCCAAATCCGCCCTTCATGAACGCGTCCTTCCCTCTCGTTATGTAGTCGTACTACCTAACGTGCCTTCCTTGGCGGCGGGAAGGTCCATCGGCGCGGCGGAGTTGCAAAAATGGGTATGAGATCGACGTGGGTCGGCGCCGGCCTGATCGCCGTGGCGCTTGCGAGCCCGGCCACCAGCCAGACGCCCTTGGCCCCGGCCTCGCGCGGCGAGGCGCTCTACGCCGAGCGTTGCAAGGAATGTCACGAGTCCGGCGACGAGCGGGCCCCCACCCGGGCGCAGCTGGCCGCGAAGGCGCCCGGCGACATCGTCACAGCCCTGACGACGGGTCCCATGGCGCCCATGGCCGAGGACCTGACGCCCGAGGACAAGCAGGCGGTGGCCGCCTACCTGACCGCCCGCTAGGCCCATGCTGCTCCTCGCCCTCGCCTATCTCGGTGGCGCACTCACCATCGTCTCGCCGTGCATCCTTCCCGTGCTGCCCTTCGTCTTCGCCCGCGCCGAGCAGCCCTTCCTGCGTAGCGGCCTGCCGCTGCTCATCGGCATGGCGCTGACCTTCGCCGGCGTCGCGAGCCTGGCCGCGGTCGGCGGCGGCTGGGCCGTTCACGCCAACGCCTGGGGCCGCAACATCGCCCTGCTCGTGCTTGCGGGGCTCGGACTGCTGCTGCTGTTTCCAAAGCTCGCCGACCTGGCGACCCGCCCGCTCGTCGCCCTCGGCGCCCGGATCTCCGAGACCCGCGGATCGGGCGGGATCGGATCGTCCTTGCTGCTCGGGGCCGCCACCGGGCTGCTCTGGGCGCCGTGCGCCGGCCCCATCCTCGGTCTCGTTCTCGCCGGGGCGGCCCTGCAGGGCGCGAACGCGGCGAGCTCACTGCTGCTCCTGGCCTATGCCTTGGGCGCCGCGACGTCGCTGGGGCTCGCGCTCCTGGTGGGCGGACGGGTGTTCGCCGCCATGAAGCGCTCGCTCGGCGCCGTCGAATGGATGCGGCGCGGACTGGGCCTGCTGGTGCTGGCGGGCGTCGCGGCGATCGCGCTAGGCCTCGACACCGGACTGCTCACGCGCTTGTCCCTCGCCACCACCGCGCCCCTGGAGCAATCGTTGCTCGACCGGGCGAAGGGGGCGAAGGCGGCGACGCCGATCGCACCGGACGGCGTCCTGCCGGTGGAGGGCCAGATGCCGTCGCTGGACGGCGCCGTCACCTGGCTGAACTCGCCGCCGCTCACCACCGAGCGGCTCCGCGGCAAGGTCGTGCTCGTCGACTTCTGGACCTACTCCTGCATCAACTGCCTGCGGTCCCTTCCCTACGTCCGCGCCTGGGCGGAGAAGTACAAGGGTCAGGGCCTCGTGGTGATCGGCGTCCACACGCCGGAGTTCGCCTTCGAGCGGGACATCGGCAACGTCCGCAAGGCGACCCGCGACCTCAAGGTCGGTTACCCAGTCGCGGTCGACAACGACTGGCGGATCTGGCGGGCCTTCAGGAACAACTACTGGCCCGCGCACTACTTCATCGACGGCATGGGCCGCATCCGCCACCACCACTTCGGCGAAGGCCAGTACGACCAGTCCGAGCGCGTCATCCAGCGGCTGCTGGCCGAGAATGGCCGCCGCGGGGTCGCGCAGGACATCGCGCAGGTCGCGACGGAAGGCGCCAGCGTGCAGTCGAACCTCAAGACGATCCGCTCGCCCGAGACCTACCTCGGCTACGAGAAGGCCCGCCGGAACACCAACCCAGGCCCGTGGGCGAAGGACGTGCGTCACGACTACACGCTCACCCCGCCCGCCAAGCTCAACGACTGGTCGATCGGCGGCGCCTGGACGGTCGGCCATGAGGATGCGGCGTTGGCCGCGCCGGGCGGCCGCATTGTCTTCCGCTTCCACGCCCGCGACCTGAACCTCGTGCTGGGGCCAGCGGCGGACGGCCGTCCCGTACGCTTCCGGATCCGAATCGATGGCCGGCCGCCGGGCGGCGACCACGGCGTCGACGTGGATGCGACCGGCGCGGGACAGGTGGGCGGCGAGCGCCTCTATCAGCTCGTCCGCCAGGCCGGCCCCCTACGCGACCGGACCTTCGAGATCGAGTTCCTTGACGCGGGCGTGCACGCCTACGCCTTCACCTTCGGATGACCGTCATGCCCCGGCTGTTCTCATACGGCACTCTGCAACAGGAGAACGTGCAGCTTGAGACGTTCGGCCGACGCCTCGACGGCCAGCCCGACGCGCTCCCGGGCTTTCGCCGCGCTATGGTGCGGATCACCGACCCGGCGGTGATCGCGACCAGCGGCTCAGACCACCATCCGATCGTCACGCCGAGCGACCACCCCATCGACGAGGTCCGGGGGACAGTCTTCGAGATCACCGAGGCTGAGCTCGCGGCCGCCGACACCTACGAGGTCTCGGACTACAAGCGCGTGGCGGTCCAATTGAGATCCGGCCTGGACGCCTGGGTCTACGTTCGGGCCTGATCAGGCGCCGGCGCGGCCCGCCCTATGGCGCTTGATGAGCCTCTCGCGGCGAAGCCGGCTCACGCGATCAATCGACCGCACCCCATCGAGGTGATCCGTCTCGTGCTGCACGCAGACGGCATCGAACCCCTCCAGGCCGAGGCCGCTGCGGACGCCGGCCAGGTCTTCGAACTCGACCGCGATCCGGGCCGCGCGCCGCACCGGAAAGAAAAGGCCGGGCATCGAGAGGCAACCCTCTTCGACTTCGATCTCCTCGTTCGACCTTGGGATCACCACCGGATTGATAAGCACGAACCCGGGGCGGTCGTCGTCCGGCTTCATCGTGAAGATCCGCAGCGGGACGCCGACCTGGATGGCGGCGAGTCCTGCGCCGTGCGCCTGCGCCATGGTCTCGAACATATCCCGGACCAGGATCTGCACATCCTCGCCGATCGCCGGGACAGGCACCGAGGGATGGCGAAGCGCCGGATCGAGGATGTCGAGGATCGGTCTGACAGTCATCGCGCGTCCTCGACGGTCGTCGCGGCGCCGGCCTCGCCTACCAGCAGGTCCTCGTAGAAGGCCCCGATGGGCCGGGTCGGGTGCGCGATCTGGATTTCGAGAATCCAGACGCCCGGCGCGGGCCTGGCGTCGAACTCCCCGAGCTTGCCACCCTTGTAGATAGCGTGCGGGAAGTCCGAGACGCGATGGCCCTTCACCTGCCAGTTCAGGACCCAGCCCATCGCTTCGGCGCGCGCCTTCGCGAACGCGTAGAGCGCCGAGCCACTCAGACCCTCGTCGCGCCAGCGGCGGGCGACCTCGTGCCAAAGCGTGCGGGCCGCCGCGGCGCAGGCGTGCATCTCCGCGTCCTGTCCGACCACGAAGGTGTCGCCGGCGTCGCCCTCGTGCCCGTCCCACACGACCCCCAGGTCGACGTAGAAGAGGTCGTCCGCCTGCAGCACATAGTCCGGCTGGAAGTCGGCGAAGAAGGTCTCCAGCGTGCCGGGGCCGAAGCGGATGACGTTGCGGTGCCAGAGGCGGTCCATCCCCATCTCCGCGAGGAGCTCATCGGCGATCTCGTGGCAACGGCCTTCGGTCATGCCCGGCCGGACCGTCTCGGCGATCCGGCGGACGGCCTGGAAGGTGAGGTCCTGCGCCCGCAGCATCGCCGGCAGCGAGAAGGCCGCGCCCACCGCCTCGCGGGCCCGATGGGGATCGGCCGCGGCGCTCGCCATCAGCGCACCCGCTCGACGCCGGCCACAATCGCCTCGGCGCGCGCGAACAACTCAGGCTCGATGGTAAGATCGGCGGCCGCGGCGTTCTCGTCGAGCTGGGCCGGACGGCTCGCGCCGACGATGGCGGACGCGACGTTCGGCTCGCGCAGCACCCAGGCCAGCGCGAACTGGGAGAGCGTGCACCCGGCCTCGGCGGCGATCGGCTTCAGCTGCTGCACGGCCTCCAGCACCTCGGGCTTCATCCAGGCGTCCATCATGCGTCCCATGCTGTCGCTGGCGGCGCGGCTGTCCGCCGGCGGCTGGGCGCCCGGCGCGTACTTGCCGCTCAGCACCCCTTGCGCCAGCGGCGACCAGACGATCTGCGAGACGCCGTTGGCGGCGCTGATCGGGATCACCTTCTGCTCGGGCCGCCGATAGAGCAGCGAATACTGCGGCTGGCTGGAGACGAACCGCTCGACGCCGGGGATCGCGAGCGCCGCCTCGATCTTGTCAGGCGCCCATTCGCTGAAGCCGATCCAGCGGACCTTGCCGGCGCGCACGATCTCGCTCAGCGCCTCCAGGGTCTCCTCGAGCGGCGTGTTCGGGTCGTAGCGATGGCACTGGTAGAGATCGACGTAGTCCGTCCGCAGGCGTTGGAGCGACGCATCGATCTGTTTCAGCACCTGGGCGCGCGAGAGGCCCTGGTCGCCGCCGCCCATGTCGCCCCACAGCTTGGTCGCCAGGATGTAGCTGTCCCGCGGGCGTCCGCTCAGCACCTCGCCCAGCACCGTCTCGGCCGCGCCCCGGCCATAGACGTTGGCGGTGTCGATGAAGTTGATCCCCAGGTCGAAGGATCGGTCGACGCAGGCGCGGGTCTTGTCCGCTTCCACGCCGACGCCATACGTCAGCCAAGACCCCAGCGAGATCGCCGACACCTTGAGATCGCTCGCACCGAGCTGGCGGTATTGCATGTCGTGCTCCCTTGGGCTTCTGCGTCGCCACTCGGGCGCGATATCCGCCAGTATATAGCGGGCCGTGGCGAGCGCGAGGCGCCCCGGCCAGTGATCCGGCGCGGACGCGCGATGGACGGGCGGCGCCGCGCCGTGATTGATATCAGGCGTAGGCTCCGCGCCGTGGCCCAGGAGGCGCATCCATGCCGACCATCGGCCCGCTGAAACTCAAGGTGCAGATCCTTTGCGGCGACGTGCCGGCCATGGGCCCCGGCAAGGCCGACCTGCTCGAGGCGATCGATCGCGCCGGCTCCATCTCGGCCGCCGGCCGCGACCTCGGCATGAGCTATCGTCGCGCCTGGATGCTGGTCGACGAGATGAACCGGTGCTGGTCCGGACGCCTGGTGGAAGCCCGATCGGGTGGCGGTGAGCTGAGCGGCGCGCGGCTGACCGCCCAGGGGCGGGACGTCCTGGCGGCCTACCGCACGGTCGAGGCCGCGCTCGTCAGGGCCGCGCGCAGCGAGGCGCTCGACCGGCTTCAGGCCGGCCTTCGGTCCGATCCGGTCCCGCGCTCAGGCGCGGCGTAGGATGCGTTCCGGCGGGGCGATCACCGTCTCCCGTCGCCGCCCCTCGATCGCGCGGAGCGAACGCGACCGGACCGTCGCCCAGCGGCAATTGCCGGGCATGAAGTCGCGGTTCGGATCGAGGCGCACGAGGATCTTGCCTGGCGGCCGCTCACCCATGTCGGCGAGGAAGAGTTCGTAGTTCTCGGCCCAACGGGGGGCGACGGCGATCCCCTGCGCTCCAAAGTCCCGGAACCGCGGCGAAGCGGTATTCGTGCAGTAGGTGTTGATCTGCTGCCAGGCGCGGTAGGTGGGGTCGTGGCGCTTCTTGGCGCGATGGCCGTGCAAGGTCAGCCGCTCGGCCGAGATCTCCCGATGCAGGCAGCCGCAGCTCTGCGTCCGCCCGGCCCGCACCGCGGCGCCGTTGGCGATCGTGGTCTCCCCGCAATCGCACTTGAAGCGCCAGTAGGCGTGATGGCGCGGGGTGTCGTGGTACGCGACGCCGAGCAGGCGACCGAACCGCAACCCCACCATGTCGATCCGGACCTTGCGCGCCACGTCGCCTCACCTGCCGCTCCACGCTGTATATGACGGTATATAGCATCACAGATGCAGCGACATCGGCAGATTGCTTGGCAAAGCGACGCGCATCAGGCGACTTGGCGGCCCCGTTGCGCCAAGAGCGGACCTTGAGGGCGCGGCGGCGAGCGGACAGAGACGGGCGCGGCCACTCGCCGTGCGTCTAGGGCGCGCCCTCAAGCTCCAGACCGGCCTTGATGAGCTCCAGCCGACTTTGCGCGAAGCACTCCGTGGGGACGAACTCGCCCTCCCGGTCCAGCAGGTCCGCCCATCTGTCGACCAGTTGCTCGGCGGCGTCGGCGCCGTCGCCGATATGCACGCCCCGCGTGAGCGTGGCGTAGTTGACCTCAAAACTCCCCGCGCCGGCCGCCAGAATGGTCTTGCTCGGCGCGTCGTCCCGCACCAGGGCGAGAAGTCCGGGGCTGACCAGGTCCGGCTGCAGGAGGGCGAGATGCTCCGGAGGCAGGAGGCCGTCTAGCATCTGGGTCGAGGCGGTCGGCGCCAGGCAATTCACCCGGATATCGTGCTTCCGGCCCTCGATGGCGAGCGTGTTCATCAGCCCCACCAGCCCCATCTTCGCAGCGCTGTAGCCGGCCTGGCCGAAGTTCCCGTAGAGCCCCGACGAGGAGGCGGTCATCACGACGCGGCCGTACCTCTGCCGCTGCATCATCTCCCAGACGGCCTTCGTGCAGATGGCCGCGCCCAGGAGATGAACGTCGAGGACGAGCCGGAAGTCGTCCAGGTTCATCTTCGCAAACGACTTGTCGCGCAGGATCCCGGCGTTGTTGACGAGGATGTCGACCCTCCCCCAGCGCGCCAGCGTCCCACGCACTATCGCCTCGATGGCCTCGACATCGGTCACCGATGCGACTGCCGCCTGCGCCTCGCCGCCTTCCGCCACGATCTCACGCGCCACCGCCTGGGCCGCGGCAGTCATATCGTTCCCACCACCTTGGCTCCACGGCGCGCGAGCAGCCGGGCATGGGCGCGGCCCAGGCCCGCGCCCGCGCCGGTGACGATCGCCACTCGACCGGCCAGATCGATCCTGTCCGACACCGCGCTCATCTCACGATGTTCCCCAGCTTCACGCTGTCATGGGAGTGTTCGGAGACGGTCGAGGCGAAGAGTTCGAACCCGAAGTGCATGTTGAAGTCGTCGGTGAAGAGCCGCTTCCATCGCCGGCGCGCCAATTGCGTCGTCAAGCGCCGGACGACCCGGCTGCTCTGCATGATCTGCGCCGCCAGCTCCCGCGCGCGCGGGAGGAGTTGTTCGCGGGACATCACTTCGTTCACCATCCCCAGACGCAGGGCCTCGTCGGCGTCGACGCCGCCGTTGGCGAGCGCCAGGTAGTTGGCGCGCTTCATGCCCAGAAGCTCCTGGTAGACCAGGAACTGGCCGTCGCCGGGCACCATGCCCAGCGGGATGTGCGCCTCCATGAAGCGCACGTCGTCGGCGCAGATCGTGAGATCCGCCAGGAGCGCGATCTCCAGGTGATGGCCGGGTCCGTTGATGACCCCGATGACAGGGATGTCGACCGACCAGAGCTGGTTCTCCTGCAGCTTGGTGCCGTCGACGTACCAGATGTCGTAGCAGCGACGCAGGAACTCGGCGTGGCTGATCCCGAAGCTCTCCTCATTGAAGCCCTGCGCCAGCCAGCGATCGCCGGTGCCGCCGATGATCAGGAGCTCGTTCTCACGATCAGCCCCCACCGCGGCGAACATCTGTGGCCACGCGCGGTGCAGCTCGTAGCTCCAGCGCGGCGTGCCGCCGTTCTCGTGCATCCGCACCTCGATGATCCCGTCGGTGCGGGTCATCACGAAATGCTCGGCGAACCGCTTGCTGTAGCTCTCGAACGGCTCGTCCACGACGAAACTGACGCCCATGGCTCTCCCTCCCGCAAAGGCGTCGTTCGACGCCGCTGTATGAACGCGAATTATATTCTAGAATTCTATTCGAATCACTGCAAGCCTGCATGGCCCGCGCCTTACCCGCGTGCGTCGGCGGGCTGCGAGAGGTGCAAGCGCCCTGAGGGCTGAGATCAGATGTGTGCGGCCGGCGGCCCGACGGCGGCGGCGCGCTCGATCGGCAGGAGGATCGCGCTCCAGTCGATGTCGTGGCCCTCTTGGGCCAGGAGCGAAAGCAGGTGGCCCTGGACGACGCCCAGCAGCGGCATCGGCGTCTGCAGCGACGCGGCGGCGGCCGCGATCAGATCGACGTCCTTGAGGCCGAGGGGTGCGGCGAAGCCCGGCGGCGAGAAGCGGCGCGTCTGCATGAGACGACCGTAGGTCTCGTAGACGGGGTGCGGCAGGACCTCCGTGAGCAGATCGACGAGGGTCTCCGGCGCGAGGCCGCCCTTCTGCGCCAGGGTCATGGCTTCGCCGAGCGCCTCGATCGCCGAGGCGACCATGAAGTTACCGCAGAGCTTGAGAAGGTTGGCGGCCGGGGGTCGCTCGCCCACCACGAACAGCCGGTCCGCCAGCGCGGTGAAGATAGGTCGGCAAGCCTCGATCGCGCCCGACGGACCGGCCGCGACGATGGCGAGCTTGGCGGCTCGCGCAGCCTCGGGCCGGCCGAAGACCGGCGCGGACACCAAGGTCGAGCCCTGCGCCCGATGTGCGGCCTCCAACCGCTCGGCCAAGGCGACGCTTATGGTGCTCATCGAGACGTGGACCGGGGCGCCGCTCGCCAACAGCCCGCCGTCGCCGAACGCGACGGCGTCCACGGCGCGATCGTCGGCCAGCATGCTGACGACGATCTGCGCCCCGGCCGCGGCGGCGGCAACCGAAGGCGCGATCCGCGCGCCCATCGCGGCCAGGTCGGCCGTCCGTCCGGTTCC
Organism: Phenylobacterium sp.; assembly: GCF_037189685.1. Classification (GTDB taxonomy): domain Bacteria; phylum Pseudomonadota; class Alphaproteobacteria; order Caulobacterales; family Caulobacteraceae; genus Phenylobacterium. The sequence goes on from NZ_JBBCIT010000026.1 coordinate 137,541, forward strand.
ACGCGGCCACCTCGTGACCGGCGGCCACGAGGTTGGCGGCCATGGCGGCCCCCATTCGGCCGAGGCCCAGGAAGCCGATCCTCATGCCCCGAACTCCTTTGGGTCGCCGAACGGCTCAGCCGCCCTCGTCGAGCGCCCCGACATCGGCGTCGCCCGTGTTCAGTCGGCCGGTGCGGGCCCGGACGATGGTGTCGACCGCGAAGCGGGAGAGATGCTCGAGGGCGACCACGTTGGGCACCGCCCCCTTCCAGCGACTGATCCAGTCGATCAGCACCGACTGCATGGTCACCGCCGTCGTCAGCCGCACGATGATGCGCACGGCCAGCTGCAGCTGAGCGGGATCCGTCTCGGGGTCGCGCGCGACGAGCAAGGCGGTGAAGTTCTCGACCGCCGCTTCCCAGACCTTGGTCCTCATCTCGGTGATGTGGCCGGTGTCCGCCAGGTAGGCGGCGCCCAGGACGTGGGCCTCGCGCCGGTAGAAACGGTCGACGGACTTCATGATCGCGCGGACCATCTGGTCGTCCGTCCGTCCCTCCCACTTGGCGGGCGCACTGAGCGGTCCCATGCAGGTGATCGCTTGATCGGAGACCTTCAGGTGAAGTCCCGCAAGCAGGGCCTTCTTGTCCTTGAAACGCGCGTAGATCGAACCCACGGCCACGTCGGCATGGGTGGCGAGATCGGAGATGGTGATCTCGTCGAAGGGCTTGGTCTTCAGGAGCGCGTCCAGCGAGCGATAGACTTCGTCCATGGTCCGCTGGCTTCGCGCCTGCGCCGGTGCGCGGATCACATCAATCATGTCGCCCAGGGATCCATCGGGGGTTGAGGCCCTCGCGAAGCGCGCGAGGACTCGCGTGACCACTTGGTCGCGTATTCCGCGCGCAAGATCAAGAATGGCGTTCTATTTTCCAGCGACATGTCAGGCCGCTTGGCCGGGCGCGGATCGTGCGGGCACCGGCGCCTCGGCGGCGCGGCGCAAGCCCGCGCAGGCGAGCGCGGCGATCAAGGCGGGGGTCGCCAGCAGGGCCAGGAGCGCGCCTTCCGGCAGTCCCCCGGCCAGCAGGAAGCCGCACAGCGCGGGCCCGGCGATCGCCCCACCACGCCCGGCGGTCGCGGCGAAGCCGATGCCCGTGGCGCGCATCGCCGTCGGGTAGAGGCCGCCGGCGAAGGCGTTGAGGAGCAGCTGGCTGCCGCCGGAGACGCAGCCCAGCAAGGCGCAGAGAACGAGCACGACCGCGAACGGCGCGCCCAACAAGGCGCCGGTGGCGGCGAACAGGCCTGCGCCGATGACGTAGGTGACCGGGAGAACCTTACCCATCCCGAACCGGTCGGCGGCCCAGCCCAAGGGGAAACTGCCGACGATGACCCCGAAGTTCAGCATCGCGCCGGACAGCGCCGCCAGCGACTCGGGCGTTCCCGCCGAGGTGAGGATGAGCGGCATCCAGCTCAGCATCGAATAGAACAGCACCATGTTGGCGGCGCAGATCAGCCAAAGCAGCAGCGTGCTGCGGCGGAAAGCCGGGCCCAGCAAGGCCGCAACGCCCTGGGCGGCGACGGCGGGCTCGGCGGCAGGCGGCGCACGCCAACCTCGCTGGACGAGGGCGGCGATCCGCCGCTCGTCACTGTCGCGCCCGGGACCGACCCGGCGCTTGGCGCGGTCCATCAGGAAGAGCGGGGATTCCGGCAGCCAGAGCGCCAGGACTGGGAGCATCAGGAGGGGCGCGACGCCACCCACCACGAAGAGGGGTCGCCAGCCGGTGACCGGTAGAAGCCAGGCGCTGATCGCGCCGGCGACGAGCCCGCCGATGGGAACGCCCGCGCCGAGCACGACGACCATGCGCGAGCGTAGGTGCGCGGGTGCGAACTCGCTGACGAGGACGATGACGTTCGGCAGGACGGCGCCCATGCCGACGCCGCCCACGAAGCGCAGGAGGAGCAGTTCCGTGGTCGAGTGCGCCGCCGCACAGGCCAGGGTGCAGAGCCCGAACGTCGCGACGCAGATCAGAGTCATGGGCTTGCGACCGAAGCGGTCCGACAGGGGCCCCTGCCCGACCATGCCCACGAGCATGCCCGCGATGCCGGAGGAGAAGATCAGGCCGAAGACCTCCTTCTCGACCTGCCATTCGCGACCGATGGCGGGCGCCATGAAGGCGATCATCTGGACGTCGAAGCCGTCGAGGAACGCCACCAGCATGCAGACCGACACGACGAGCAGATGCAGCGGCCGCAGGGGCGTGGGCGCGGGCTCGGCGGCGTCGTGAAGCAGGGTGAGCGGCATCTGCGGTCTCCTGCCGAAGCATCACACGCTGGCGCGGATCAGGCGCGGGGTTCGTGCGTGACCGCGACGATAGAGGACGCCGCGCGCACCCGCGGGTGCGCGCGGCCGG
>NZ_JBBCIT010000027.1:0-111820 GCF_037189685.1 Phenylobacterium sp.
GTTGAAGGGGTGGTCCGGGACCATGCGCCTGGGCCAGTGGGCGAAGGGGTCGGGGCTGGGGGGTGAGGCCGGCTCGTGCTTCGCAGGGTCCACGGATGCACACGGAGACACACGGATGGGAGCGTCGGCGTCATCCGTGTGGATCGGTGTGCATCCGTGGACCGACTGAGGGGGGTGTTCAGGCGCCTGCGGCGGCTGGGGTTCGGGCGGCGAAACCTCGCGGGCTTCGCCTTCGATGAGGTCGGCGTCGCCTTCGGGGCCGCCTTCCGGGTCGTCCTGGGGGTTGTTCCCGGAGCCGTCGTCGGGGGCCTCGTCATGGAGGTCCATGAGGGTGCGGGCGCGGCGGATCTGGGTGTCGAGGTCCTCGTCCAGGAAGTCGGGCCTTTCGATCCAGTCCCAGGCCTCGTCGTGGAAGCGCTCGGCGAGGTCGTCCTGCTCGGCGGGATCGCAGCCCTGTCCGGCGGCGGCGGCGCGGACGGCGTCGGCCAGGACGTCGAGCCGCCCGGCGCGGGCCATGCGGTCGGGGTCGGAACGAGATTGGACGCGTTCGGCGCGCTGGCGGCGCAGGCGGTCCTTGAGCGCCAGGGTCTGGCGCAGGCACCTGGCCAGGCGCTGGTAGGCGATGGCGAGCGCAGGCACGTCCTCGGGTTCGGCGGCCATGAGGGCGCCGTGGGCCTTCTCCGCGGCGGAGAGGTCCAGCGCCGCCAGCCGGTCGAGCGCGGCCAGCGCCTCGACGTCGATGTCGGGTCCCTCGGACATGAGGGACATCCAACCACCCCGCTACGTCAGAAGCGGACGTAGGCCGGCGGCGTCACGGCGATTTTCCGAGCCCGCCCCCTTGTCGCCGCCGTCAGCCGAGGCGGTAGACGCAGAGCTTGTTGCCGTCGAGGTCGCGGAAGTAGGCGCCGTAGAAGTTCCCGCCGCGGTCGCCGGGCGGACCCTCGCACGTCCCGCCCGCGGCCAGGGCCGCGGCGTGGACGGCGTGGATCACCTCGGGCGTGTCGGCGGCGAAGGCCACCATCACCCCGTTGCCGACGCTCTGGGGGGCGCCGTCGAACGGCAGGGTCAGGCCCAGCATCGCGCCACGGCCCGGCCCGCCGTAGTACTGCGACCGTTCGTAGGTGAGGGTTCGGCGGCCCCCGAGCGGGGCCAGCACGGCGTCGTAGAACGCCCGGGCCCGCTCGAGGTCGGCCACGCCGACGGTGGTGTAGCCGATCACGGCTCAACCCATCTTGAAGACGCAGACCTTGTTGCCGTCGGGATCGCGGAAGTAGGCGCCGTAGAAGGTGGGCAGGCGCTGGCCCGGCGCGCCGTCGCAGACGCCGCCGGCGGCGATGGCGGCGGCATGGGCGGCGTCGACCTGTTCCTTGCTGGCGGCCGGAAGGCCGAACATCGAGCCGTTGCCCGCCGTCGCCGGCTGTTCATCGTAGGGCTTGCTGATCGCCAGCATGCCGGGCGCCGCGCCGCCGCCGTAGAACTGCATCCGGTCGCCGTTGGCGAAGGTGCGCTTGCCGCCCAGGGTGGCCAGCACGGCGTCGTAGAACTTCGTGGCGCGGTCGAGATCGTTCGTCCCGATGGTCGCATAGCCGATCATGTGAATCCCCTTCCCAATGAGAGCGCACAGCTTAGCGGATGACGTCCGCGGCAACGCAAGGCCCGCCGCGCATGGACGGCGGCGGGCCGGCGGGTCCAGTATCCCCGTATCGAGCGGGAGGCGGCGATGCGGGCGATGGGGTTGGGGCTGACGTTGGTCGCAAGGACGGCCTTTGGGGCTATCCTGGGGGCGGCCTTGGCGGCGGGCGCGGCGCAGGCCGAGATCTCGACGGCGGTGCGGCGCGAGGCGGCGCAGGTCCCCGGCCTGGCGGCGCCGGCCGAGATCATCGTGGACCGGTGGGGGGTGCCCCACATCTATGCGGCCTCGGCGCGCGACGCCTTCTTCCTCCAGGGCTGGAACGCCGGGCGCGACCGGCTGTGGCAGATCGACCTGTGGCGCAAGCGGGGGCTAGGCCGGCTCTCGGCCAGCTTCGGCCCGGCCTATGTGGCCCAGGACCGGGCGGCGCGGCTGTTCCTGTACCGGGGGGACATGGAGGCCGAGTGGGCCGCCTATGACGCCGGCGGGCGCGAGGCGGCCGAGGCGTTCGCGGCGGGGGTGAACGCCTATGTGGCCGACGTGCGCGCGGGACGCCGGCCGCTGCCGGTGGAATTCAGGCTAACCGACAGCCAGCCCGAGGACTGGACGCCGGAAGACATCCTGCGCATCCGCAGCCACGCACTGGTGAACAACGTGACGTCCGAGGTGGCGCGGGCGCGGGCGATCTGCGCGGGCGGCCCGGCGGCCGACGCGCTGCGGCGCAAGCTGGAGCCGGCGCACAAGCCGGTCATGCCCCGCGGGCTGGACCCGTGCAACGTCCCCGAGGGCGTGCTGTCCGACTACGTCCTCGCCACCCAGGCGGTGGACTTCGCGCCGCTGGCGCGGAAGACGGCGGCGGCCGCCGCCTCGCCCGGCCCGCAGGACCTGGCGCAGGTGATCGACGCGCGGGCGGCCGAGGGGTCGAACAACTGGACGATCGCAGGGGCACGCACGGCCACGGGCCGCCCCATCCTGGCCAACGACCCGCACCGGGCGGTCGGGGTCCCGGCGCTGCGCTACATCGCCCACCTGGAGGCGCCGGGCCTGTCGATCGTGGGCGCGGGCGAGCCGGCGCTGCCCGGCGTGTCGTTCGGCCACAACGGGCGGATCGCCTGGGGCCTGACGATCTTCAACCTCGATCAGGAGGACCTCTACGTCTACGAGACGCGCGACGGCGCCTATCGCCACAAGGGCCGATGGGAGCCGATGACGGTGGTCCGGGAGACCATCGAGGTGAAGGGCGCGGCCCCCGAGACGGTCGAGCTGCGCTACACCCGCCACGGCCCGGTCGTCCACGAGGACGCCGGCAAGGGCCGGGCCTTCGCGGTGCGCACCGTGTGGAACGAGCCGGGCGTCGCCGGCTACTACGGCTCCTCGGCCCTGTGGCGGGCGGAGTCGTGGGAGCAGTTCCAGACGGCGCGCGACCGCTGGGGCGCGCCGCCCCTGAACCTGGTCTATGCCGACACCCGCGGCGAGATCGGCTGGTCGGCGGCGGCGCGGACGCCCGTGCGCCCCAACTGGGACGGCCTGACGCCCGTGCCCGGCGACGGGCGCTACGAATGGGCCGGGTTCCTGGCGGACGGGGGCCTGCCCACCGTGCGCAACCCGGCCGCGGGCTATTTCGCGACCGCCAACGAGATGAACATCCCGGCCGAGCCGGCCTATCCCCGCACGCGGCGCAAGCTGGGCTACGAGTGGGCCGACCCGACGCGCGCGGTGCGCATCCACGAGGTGCTGGACAGCCTGCCCAAGTCGACGCTGGCCGACTCCGTGGCGCTCCAGGTCGACAGCGTGAGCCCGCAGGCGCGCCGGGGCGTCGCCCTGGTCCAGGGCCTGACGTCCGCGGACCCGGACACGGGCCGGGCGCTGGCCCTGCTCCAGGCCTGGGACGCGAACCAGACCACCGACAGCGCCGCGGCGGCGATCTACGAGACGTGGTCGGGCAAGCACCTGGGCCGCGCCGTGGCGGCGGCGACCCTGCCCGAGGCGGCGCGCCGGCTGATCGGGAACGGCTCGACCGACGCCGTCCTCACCTGGCTGGAGGCGGCGCCCCAGGGCGTGCGCGCGCCGCTGATCCTGGACAGCCTGGGCGCGGCGGTGGGCGAGCTGAAGGGCCGCCTCGGCCCCGACATGGCGGGCTGGAGCTGGGGCCGGCTGCACGTCGCCCTGTTCGAGCCGGCCGTCGCCGTCCTGGCCGACCCCGAACTGGCGAAGCAGATGACCGTGGGTCCCCTCCAGGTCCCGGGCTCGGCGTCGACGCCGCGGGCGGCCTCGTGGCGCGCGTCGGACTTCCGGCAGGCGGCCGGGGCCTCGGTGCGGATGGTCTTCGACGTGGGCGCCTGGGACAATTCGGTGGCGATCAACAGTCCGGGACAGTCGGGGGACCCGATGAGCCCGCACTACCGCGACCTGTTCCCGCTGTGGGCCGCGGGGACCTATTTCCCGCTGCGCTACACCCGGCCCGCGGTCGAGGCGGACGCCGGCGTCGTGATGACGCTGACGCCCGTGCGGTAGGGTCCGCCACTCAGCTTCCGAACGTCTTGCGGACGCGCAGGTAGAGGCTGCCGTCCCACTCCAGGCTGCGGACGTCGGTGTAGTCGAGGGGGAAGGCGTTGCGGGGCCCCCTGTAGACCTCGCGGATGCGGCGCACGTTGCGGCTGGTGACGCCCATCGCCTCCAGCCGGAGGATCCAGTCGGGCCGCGGCTTGTATTCGCCGTAGACCACGACGAAGGGCGAGAACTTCCGCGTCTCGATCTCGGACAGGCGGAAGTAGCGCTCGCGGAAGCCGCCGAAGACGTCGACGCCCCAGGTGGTGTTCCAACGGGGCAGGTCCTGGCTGAAGTGGGCCTCCCAGTCGATGGGGCGCAGGGCCGAGACCTCGCGCGTCCCGCCCAGCAGGGGATCGTCCACCTTCGTCCAGCGCTTCGTGACCTGGCCGCGGAGCTGGGCGGCGCGGACGCCGAGGCGGTCCAGGGGCACGGTGAGGCTGGCCTGGGCCTCGTCCTTGGTCGACTTGCCGATGTTGTCCGGCCGGTCGGCGGCGGGCTGGCCGGTGACGGGGTCGCGGATGACGTTCCCGGCCGCGTCGCGCGCGGGGCCGCGGTCGACGGTGTCCCGGATCTCGAAGTGGCGCACGGTCAGCACGGCGGCGCCCGCGCCCCAGAACCGGCGCTCGTAGGCGGCCTCGAAGACCCAGGCCTGCTGGGGCGTCAGGTCGGGATTGCCGGCCACCACGACGCCGGTGGACGCCACGTTGGGCGAGGCGACGAAGTCGTCGAAGTTGAGCTGCCCCACCTCGCGCTCGACACGCAGGCGCACCTGGCTGGACGGGTCCGCGGCCCAGGTGAGGGCGGCGCGGGGCTTGGTGAACGTCAACGTCTTGCCCAGCGTCACGTCGCCTTCGGACGTCACGCGCGACACCTCCTGGCGCACGCCGGCCTCCAGGGTGAGCGTCGGCATGGGCCGCCAAGAGCCGCGGAGGAAAGCCTCGCCGCGCCTCTCCTCGACCTGGACGTTGGCCGCCGGCACGGGCACGGGACGGCCGTCGACCGCCAGCCGCGTCTCGCTGTCGAGGTTGTTGAGCGCGCCCTCGCCGCCCGCCTCCAGGGTCAGGGCCGGGCCTGCGCGGTAGCGGAGATTCAACCGCCCGACGGCCTCGGTCGTCTTGCGGTCGAGCAGGAAGTCGCGCGTCAGGCCGGGCGCCTCGAAGACGACCGTGGTCTCCTGGTTGTTCCACTGGTGGAAGCCCACCGCCTCAAGCGACAGGCGGTCGGTCAGGCCGCGGTTGAACCGGCCGCCCAGTTCGGCCTGGAGCCGGTCGATCTCGTTCTTCTCGTATTCGCCGCCGTTCGCGGTCTGGTAGCGGTCGTAGATCTCGACCTCGGCGGGGGTCAGCATGAAGGCGCCGTTGATCCGCGCCCGCCCGCCGAACAGCGGCGTCTCGTAGGCGCCGGTGGTCCAGGCGCGCAGGCCGTAGGCGTCGGCCTCCACCTTCGAGCGCAGGCGCACCGAGCCGTCGGGATTGTAGCGGGTGCGCCGGCCGTCGCCGAACTCGTCGTTGGGGCCCGTGCCGTAGACCTGCCCGAACTCGGCCGAGCGGCCGCCGGGCCAGCGCCACTGGGCTTCGAGACGCACCCCGGGAAGCTGGCGTCCATCGTAGATCTGGTAGATTCCCGGCATGACGGAGGCGCGGAAGCCGGCGGTCTGCTTGCGCACGATGTTGGCCAGGACGGTGCGGCCCTCCATGTCGATGCCGGGCGCGCCGCCGCGGATCAGCTCGACGCGCTCGATGGCGCCGGCCGGGATGCGCTTCAGGATCTCGTCCAGGGCGTCGTTCTTGGAGACCGGCGGCTGGCCGTCGATCAGGACGTTGCCGCCGGCGCCCGACAGGCCCCGCACGGCCGCCCCCTTGTCGAAGGTGAAGCCCGGCAGGCGGACGACCATGTCGTAGGCGTTCACCGGTCGGGACTCGGCGAAGAACGACGGCGGATAGGCGATCACGCCCCGCCCGGCGGCGTCAGGCGCGGTGGCGTCAGGCGCGGTGGCGGCGGGCGCGGTGGCGGCGGGCGCAGGCGCGACCGCCTCGACCCCCGGCGACGCGGCCGCCGCGGCGAGCAGAATCCAAGGACCCATCTTCGGGGGTTCCCTCCCAGGCCCTCAGTCTCGCGTGGTTTCGGGGCTCAAGCTATCGGCGTTCACCCGGGCGACGAATTTCGAAACTGCGGTGCGGCTTTCGCGTAACAGCGGCGCGCCAGCTCCCTGGCGCGGGGTTGCGCCTCAATGCCGCCGGCGGCGCCGGGCGGCGTCTGCTTCGCGGGAACGCTGTTTGCCCAAGGCGCGCATGGCGTCCATCATGGCGCCGTCATGGGCTTGGGGGGCCGGGGCATGGATCGCAGCCTGTTGTTGAGCATGGCCGTGGCGGTGGCTTTCGTCCTGGCGGGCTGCGCGCGGCCCCCGGCGCTGGCGGCGCCGGACGGCGTGGAGCTGCAACCCATCCGCACGATCTCGCGCCTCGAGGCGCGGGTCCTGCTGACCCTGGCGGGGGTGAAAGGCGTCACGATCGAGCATCCCGTGGACTGCTACCGGATGACCTATGCCGGGCCGGACGACCGCTTCCGGCCGCAGAGCGGCCTGTTCGCCGTGCCCCGAGGGGCGCCCGCGCGGCGGGTCGCGGCCTTCCTGCACGGGACGGCGACCACGCGCTCGGCGGTTCCCTCGAAGCCCGACACCACGGGGCTGGCCGCGGCGATCCTGTTCGCCGGCAACGGCTACGCCCTGGTGGCCCCCGACTATCCGGGCATGGGCGCCTCGCCAGGGCGGCACCCCTACTACATCGCCGAGGCCATCGCCCCGGCGGTCACGACCATGATCGCGGCGGCGCAGCGGATCGAGGGCGTCCCGGATGGGCCGGTGTTCCTGTCCGGCTTCTCGGAGGGCGGCTGGGCGACGATGGCGACCCTGCGGCTGCTGGAGGCCGAGGGCCGACCGGTGCTGGCCGCCGCACCGGTGGCCGGGGCGTTCGACCTGATGGGCCTGGCGGTCCCGGCGGCGCTCAAGGGCGGCGCGCCCTCGCATTCGAGCTACCTGGCCTATGCCGCCTGGGGCCAGGCCCCCTACCTGGGCCATCGCCTGGACAGCGCGCTGACGCCCGAGATGGCGGCCACCGCCGAGCGCCTGTTCGACGGCGCGCCGCCGAAGGAGATCGTGGCGACCCTGTCCCGGGACCCCCGGCGGATGTTCGGCCCGGGGTTCCCCGAGGCCGTGGAGGGGCGCGGCTCGCACTGGCTGGCCGACTCGTTCGCCGCCAACAGCGTCCACGACATGACGCCGAAGGCGCCTGTGCGGATGTACTACGGGTCGGAGGATGTCGACGTCGTTCCCGACGAGTCCCGCCTCACGGCGGCGGCCATGCGCGCTCGGGGGGCGGACGTGACGGCGGTCGACGTGGGGCCGCTGGGCCACGACGCCTCCATGCTGGCCGCCGCGCCGCGCATCCTGGACTGGCTGCGCGAGCTGGAGGCCGGAGCCGGGGCGCGATGACCCGTCCCTCCCGCCCCACGGGACGAGGGGTGGGAAGGGAGGACGGCCGCAGGGCGGAAAGGCCATCCGCGCGACGGCTCAGCAGGTCAGATCGCCGTTCCGGGGAGGAGGCTTCCCTCTGTACCACCCGCTCTTCGCTGCGCCCGGCGAGCGGCCCCCTCGCCCACTGCGTGGGACAGGAGCGGGTCAGACCCGGCCCGTGACCGGCACCAGCGCCCCGGTGACGGCCGTGGCGGCCTCGCTCGCCAGGAACAGGATGACCGCGGCCAGGTCGTCGGGGGCGACCCAGGCGGCGAAGTCCGCGTCGGGCATGTCGGCGCGGTTGGCGGGGGTGTCGATGATCGAGGGCAGGACGGCGTTGACGGTGACGTCGTCGGCCTTCAGCTCCTCGGCGAGCGCCTGGGTCAGGCTGTGGACACCCGCCTTGGCCGCCGCATAGGCGCCCATGCCCAGCGAGGCCTTCAGCGCCGCGGCCGAGCCCACGTTGATGATCCGGCCCGCGGCGCTGCGCTTCAGGTGCGGGACAGCGGCGCGGCTGGCGTTGGCGGCGGTCAGCACGTTCAGGCGGTACATGGCCGGCCACTGGTCGATGGAGCCGTCCTGCAGCGTCTGCCAGGTGAAGCCGCCGGCGATGTTGAGCAAGGCGTCGATGCGCCCGAACCGGTCGGCGACGGAGTCGAGGGCGGCGCCCGCCTGGTTGGCGTCGGTCAGGTCGACGCCGCCCAGCACCAGCACGTCCGGCCCCGACGGCAGGCCGGCGGGCGCATCCTGGGCGTAGTCGATCAGGGCCAGCCAGCAGCCCTGCGCCGCCGCGGCCCGGGCCACGGCCGCCCCCAGCACCCCGAAGGCGCCCGTGATCGCGATCACCCGTCCGGCCATGACGTCTCCTCAACCGCGCCGCAGGCGCTTTGGAAACCACAGAAAGCACGGAAAACACAGAAGGCCATGAGGCCGCCGGCCCGACCACCCTTCTGTGGCTTCCGTGTTTCCGTGGCTAGAAAGAAAAGGGGCGCCGAAGCGCCCCTCGGTGTCCTGTCGTACAAACCCTAGAGGCGCTCGACGATGGTCACGTTGGCGAGGCCGCCGCCTTCGCACATGGTCTGCAGGCCGAAGCGCTTGTTGCGGGCCTTCAGCGCGTGCAGCAGGGTGGTCATCAGCTTGGTGCCCGAGGCGCCCAGCGGGTGGCCCAGCGCGATGGCGCCGCCGTTGACGTTCAGACGCTCGGGATCGGCGCCCAGCTTCTGCAGGAAGGCCACCGGGACCGAGGCGAAGGCCTCGTTCACCTCGAAGAGGTCGATGTCGTCCACGCTCATGCCGGCCTTCTTCAGGGCCTTCTCGGTGGCCGGGATCGGGGCCTCCAGCATGATGACGGGATCGTGGCCCAGCAGGGTCAGGTGGTGCACCCGGGCCAGCGGCGTCAGATTGTGCTCCTTCAGGGCCTTCTCCGAAACCACGAGCACGCCCGAGGCGCCGTCGCAGATCTGGCTGGAGGTGGCGGCGGTGATGCGGCCGCCCTCGCGCAGCAGCTTCACGCCCTTCATGCCGTCCAGGCTGACATCGTAGCGGATGCCCTCGTCGGAGTCGTGGCGGACGGTGTTCCCCTCGGCGTCCAGGCCGTCCAGCACCAGGATCTCATCCTTGAAGGCGCCGCCCTGGGTGGCGGCGATGGCGCGCTGGTGGCTGAGGTAGCCGTATTCGTCGAGCTGGTCCTTGGTCAGGCCGTACTTCTCGGCCACCATCTCGGCGCCCATGAACTGGCTGAACTGGATGTTGGGGTAGCGCTCTTCCTGCTTCGGGCTCTTGGGCACCCCGAAGCCTTCCTTGGCCGGCAGCATCACCGACAGGCCCATGGGCACGCGGGTCATGCTCTCGACGCCGGCGGCGATGACGATGTCCTGGGTGCCGCTCATCACCCCCTGGGCGGCGAAGTGCAGCGCCTGCTGCGAACTGCCGCACTGGCGGTCGACCGAGGTGGCCGGCACGCTTTCCGGCAGCTTCGACGACAGGACGGCGTTGCGGGCGATGTTGGTCGACTGCTCGCCCACCTGGCCCACGCAGCCCATGACCACGTCCTCGACCGCAGCCGGGTCGATGCCCGTGCGGACGATCAGCTCGTCCAGCACCTGGCCCGCCAGGTCGGACGGATGCCAGCCCCGCATGCGGCCGCCCTTGCGGCCACCGGCGGTGCGGGTGGCGGCGACGATATAGGCCTCGCCCATCTCAATGCTCCATTGGTCCTGCGCCCCTCTCGGCGCGTCGCTGGAGATGTAGGCGGGCGCCCTTGCGGAAGACAACGGCGGGTGACGGGGCGGATGACGGGGGCGTCACGGAAGGCGTCACGCCGCCCCCGTCAAAGATTAACTGCGCCGCACTGACCCGTGGGAGCCGTAAATTGCGCCTTAACCCTCAAGACCGCTACGGCGCGCGCCGGGGCGGGGGCAAGCGCGCGGCCAGGTCGCGCGCGGACAGCAAAGGGGCACTCGATGAAAGGCGATCTATTCCAGCGCTTGGGGGCGATCACGGCGGCCGGCGCCGTCCTCCTGGGCGCGGGCGCGGCGTACGCGGACACCTATGACTTGGACCTCACCGGCGTCGTGGCCAGCGGCTCGCATGGCGCGGCGGGCGACATCCAGTTCTATACCCTCGACTTGCTGGCCGACGACTTCTCCCCCTTCGAACTCCAAGTCGGGGACGTCTTCAACCTGACCGTGACGCTGGACGAACTCCTCGGCGTGCCGGCTTCGGCCATCACCTTCTTCGGGGTGGACGTCGTGACCAGCGGCCAGTTCGGGTTTCCGCCCGACGACGGCATGATCAGCTCGGGCTCGGTGACGCTGCTGGACGGCAGCCTAGCGGGCGGCGTCTACGGCAGCGCCTGCAGCAACTGCCTCGCCGGCACGCTTCTGCTGGCGCCGGGCCCGGCGTTCGACGTCAGCCAGTTCCTCGTCAACATCACGGTCGAGAACCTGACGCCCTTCGATCCCGACGACAGTTCGCCATTCGTCGCCTACGGCTTCCAGCTCCGCTACCAGGTGTCCAGCAACGGCCCCGGCCCTGGCCCGGGCGCCATTCCCGAGCCGGCGACGTGGGCCATGATGATCTGCGGCTTCGGCATGGCCGGGGCGGTCCTCCGCCGCCGGCGGCTGGTCCCCGCCTAACGCGCGAAGGTCTCCGCCAGGATCTTCTCCAGCCACAGCCGGTCCGTCCCGTCGAAGGCGGCCGGCTGTTCGGAGTCCACGTCGAGCACGGCGATGAGGCCGCCGCCGGCGTCGAACACCGGGACCACGATCTCGCTGGCCGAGCGGCTGTCGCACGCGATGTGGCCGGGAAAGGCGTGGACGTCGGCCACCACCTGGGTCTCCCGCGTCGCAGCGGCCGCCCCGCAGACCCCGCGGCCGAAGGCGATCCGCAGGCAGCCGAGCGTGCCCTGGTAGGGGCCGACCACCAGTTCGTCGCCCTTCGCCGGGTCGACCACATAGAAACCGGTCCAGAAGTAGTGGTCGAAACTGGCCGCGAGCATGGAGGCCACGGTCGCCATGCGCGCCGTCAGGTTCGGCTCGCCGTCCAGGACGGCGGCGATCTCCGCGGCCACGGCGGCATAGCGCTCGGCCCGGACGGACGGCAGCACGATCTCGTTGAAGGCTTCGGCCATGCCGCCGATGTAGCGAGGCGCGGCGCCCGGCGAAAGGGCGCGGCGCGGCGGCGTGGTTCGAGCGCCACACGCCCGACATCACCGACCGGCCTCGCGCGCCGGGGGGCGCCCATCGGCGCAGGATCGTGATTTAGTCGGACCGGCGACACCAACCCCCCGGGTCGAACCGACTGATGAGCCGCGACGCTCCCAACACCGCGATCCGCGTGGCCGCCCGGCTGGCCAACCGCTTCGCCCTCGACCTGATAAAGCTGACGGGGTTCGGCCGCGACGTGGTGGACGGCCTGCTGCTGTCGGCGATCAGCCAGGCCAACCTGGCCCAGGTGTCGCGCAGCCCGGACCTCCAGAGGCGCTACGCGACCCTGAACGCGCCGCCGCCGGACGAACTCCGCCGCCCCGTGAGCGTCAGCGCGATCGCCAATTCCCTCCAGGTTCCCTTCGAGACCGCGCGGCGGCGGATCACGGCGCTGGCGGCGACAGGCATAGTCGTCCAGACGGCGCGCGGCGTGGTCATCCCCACGGCGCCGATGAACTCGCAGGGCTACCGCGCCTTCGCCGCGGCCCACGCCGCGCTGGTGCGCGACCTCTATATGCGCCTGCGCCGGATCGACCTGCTGGCCGACCTGCCGGCGGCGACCGGGCCGGCGTTCGACCCCGCCGACCCGCCGGTGCGCCTCATCGTGAGGTTGTCGTCCGACTACCTCCTGCGGCTGGCCGAGCCCATCAGCACGCATATCGGCGACATGGTCTCGGGCCTGATCCTGATGGAGATCATCAACGCCAACACCGAACACCTGGGCGACGACGAAGGCGGGTCGCCCGGCCCCGAGTGGACGGTCGATGGCTTCGTCCCCGATGCGATGCGCCGCCCCATCCGCGCGGCCGCGCTGTCGAGCCGGCTGGGCGTGGCGGGCGAGACCATCCGCCGGCGGCTGAACCGTCTGGCGGCGGAGGACGTGTGCGAACGAAACGGGGACGGATATCTGGTCCCGGCCCGCGTCCTCGCGCGGGAGAAGTTCGTCCGCTTCATGACAGACAATCAGTCGCACCTGAACCGGCTGTTCACCGCCCTGGCCGAATTTGGCGTTCTTTCCCAATGGGAAGCGGAGGAATCGGGAGTCCGCGGCGCAGCCTGACCGAAACGAGAACACGCCGCGACCCCAAAATGGGTAGTCACAGGTTTTCAAACCATGTCACGCTGCCGCAACTTAAGGACGTACCTCGGGGGAGGTACCGAGGCGGGGGCTGCTCCATCGGGGGGTGGCGCGGCCCCCGCGTCACCGGACTGGGGGCGATGACGAAGGCATTGGAACGAGAGGTCGAAGGCGCCGCCGCACAACCGGCCGCCGAGATCGGACGCAGCAGCGAGGGGCGCGGCGACGGCCCGCACCCCGTGGACCGCCACGTGGGCCTGCGCATCCGCATGCGCCGCAAGGAAATGGGCGTCAGCCAGGAGCGACTGGCCGAAGCCCTGGGCATCACCTTCCAGCAGGTGCAGAAGTACGAGCGCGGCGCGAACCGCGTCAGCGCTTCCAAGCTGTGGGAGATCGCCGCGGCGTTGAAGACGCCGGTGGCCTATTTCTACGACGGCCTGGGCGACCAGGAAGCCCTGTCGGCCCAGCGCGACACGGCCCAGGAGTTCATGCTGTCGCCCGAGGGCATCGAGCTGATGGCCACCTTCCCGCGCATCAGCGAACCGGCCATTCGCCGCAAGATCGTGGAGCTCGTCCGCGTGGTGGCCGAAGAGATCTGACGCCGGACCGCTGATCCGGTCCGAAGCGGGTTGGTTTTGAAAGACTGGTACGGGGCCTGGCGCGCCTCTAGACTGCCTCGCGACGCCCGCCGCCCAGAGCGGGCGCGGGAGGCATGCATGACCTTGTTTCGGATTTCTGTGATCGGGCTGGCGGCGGCCGCCTTTGCGGGCGCGGCGCTCGCCCAGCCCGCCACGCCTCGGCGCAATCCCGCCGACCCCGCCACCTGGACCACGGGCCGTGCGGCGGAATATGCCGCGCCCGCGGGCGTCGCCTTCCGCACGGCCCGGATCGTCAGCGAAGGCGTGCCGCTGCACGCCGAGGTCTTCCGCCCGGAGACGGCGCCGGCGGGCCAGCGCCTGCCGACCATCGTCATGGCCCACGGCTGGGGCGGGGTGGCCGCCAGCTTCCGGGCCGACGCCGTGCAGATGGCCCGCGCCGGCTTCCAGGTGGTGACCTTCGACTACCGCGGCTGGGGCGAGAGCGGCAGCCGGGTTGTGCTGACGGGCGCCGAGCCCGCCCTGCCGGCCAACCGGCGCTTCACCGGCGAGGTCGAGGCGGTGCGCGGCTACGTCGACCCGACCGAGCAGGCCGAGGACTGGTTCAACGTCATCAACTGGGCAGCCGCGGACCCGACGGTCGACCCGGCCCGGATCGGCGTCCGCGGCTCCAGCTTCTCGGGCGGGCTGGTGGTCCACGTGGCCGCCCACGACCCGCGGGTGAAGGCGCTGGTCGCCCAGGTCCCGTCCATCCCGTCGCGGCCGCCCGGCGGGGTGGAGGGGCCGGCCGCCGCCGCGGCCCACGCCCAGGCCGCGCGCCTGGCCCGCGGCGAGGCCCGCTATCCCGAGCCCGGCGCCCAGGTGGTGGGCGCCCTGATCGGCGCGCCCATCGGCGACAAGCTGCTGCGCTGGGCGCCCGGCGACGACGCGCCCTTCGTCACGGCCGCGGCCCTGTTCGTCGTGGCCGAGCAGGAGGAGCTGTTCGACAACGGCCCGCACGGCGTCCTGGCCAGCGAGCGGGTGAAGGGGCCGTCGAAGCTGGTCAGCCTGCCCGGCATCAAGCACTACGGCGTCTATGGCGAGAAGCGGGAGGAGGCGGTGAACCTGGCCATCGACTGGTTCCGCCAGCACCTGAAGTAGATGTCAGCTGCTGGGCGCGGACGTCAGCCCCTCGAAGATCGGCCGGACGTAGTGGGCGACCACGTCGTCCGGCGCCAGGCCGGGCGTCCAGAAGTGCAGGTCGGCGGCGGCGTTCACGGCCGACGAGACGATCTGGGAGGCCACGTTGACGTCCACGGGCGCGATCGAGCCGTCGGCGATCCCGTCGCAGAGGATCGACGCGAACCGGTACGAGAGCTGATGGAACTGCTGCATCAGCCCCGCCTGCATCCCCTCGGGCGCCGCGGTCAGGGCCGAGGTGCGCAGTAGGGGCGCCTCGCCGCTCATCTGGTGGCGCACCAGGGCCGCGACGATGGAGACCAGCACCTCCAGCCCCGAGCCGCCGGCCTGCTCGGCCGCCCGGATCGCCCGCCACATGGTCTCGAAGGTGCGCTCGAAACAGGCCAGGACCAGGTCGTCCTTGGTCTCGTTGTGGTGGTAGAAGGCGCCCTTGCTGACGTTGAGCCGCGCGGAGATCCGCTCGACCGACGCGCCGTGATAGCCCTCGTCGTTGATGAGGCCGGTGGCCGCGCGCAGGAACATCTCGGCCGAGGCGTTCGGGTCGGGCCGCGCGAGGTCCAGCGGCCTGGGGTCGGGCCAGGCCGCGCCGGGGGCGATGACGCCGCGGGCCAGGATCGCCGCCATCCGCGCGGCGGTGCGGGGATAGTCCGCCGGCGCAGCCTGATTCTGCCAGGCGATGATCCAGAAGACCTGGCTGAGCAGCAGGTGCGCGCGGGCGTTGCGGTGCCGCCGGGGCAACGCGCCCGACCCCGGCAGCAGGTCGCGGAACCGCCGGAACATGCCGATGTAGGCGTCGTTGACCGGATCGGACTTCAGGGCGCGGACATCGTTGAAGACCGGCAGGGGATCGGCCTGGCCCTCCTGCACCGCGCGGGCGTATTCGAACCAGGCCTCGATGAAGGCCGGGAGCCGGGCCTCGCCCGCGTCCGCCCCCCCCTCCTGCCCCGCCTCGTGACCCGCCTCGTGGCCCGCCGCCCGTCCGATGAGCTGCTCGTAGGTCTCCAGGCCCTTGAGGAAGACGGCGGCCGCCAGTTCCTCCTTGTTGCGGAAGTAGTAGATGACGCCGGTGGGCACGAGGTCGAGCCGCGCGGCGACGTCGCCCAGGGTCATGCCGCGCACGCCCTTGCGGTTGATCTCCTCGATCGCCGAGCGGACGATCGCGTTGCGCCGCGCCTCGAACCGCCGCGTGGGCTGGCGGCGGGGCGTCGCATGGCCGGGCGCGTCCCCCTCGTCGACGGTCATCACCATGTCGCAGTCTTACCGCGCTTCGCCGCCGGCCTCCACGGCCCGTGTCGCGACGTCAGTTGAATAGTCGGTACGGGCTCGGTTAGGTGGCGCGTGGGACGGGCCAGGACGCGCCACAGCGTCGGCGGGAGGTTTCGGACATGCTGCTCCAGGGTTTGAAGGTGGTGGAGATGGCCACCTGGGTCGCCGGTCCCAGCGCGGCCGCCGTGCTGGCCGACTGGGGCGCCGACGTCGTGAAGGTTGAAAGCCCGATCGGCGACGCCACGCGCGTCTATTATCCCGACACGCCCGAGGCCCCGAACCCGATCTTCACCAACGAGAACCGCGGCAAGAAGGGCGTGAAGCTCGACATCTCGAAGCCCGAGGGCCGCCAGGCGCTGAAGGCGCTGCTGCGCCAGGCCGACATCTTCATCACCAACGTCCGCCCCGGCTCGCTGAAGCGGGCGGGGCTGGACTACGAGACGCTCAAGGCCGAATGCCCGACCCTGATCTACGGCGCGGTCACGGGATACGGGCTGGTGGGCCCCGAGGCCGACACGCCGGCCTTCGACATGACCGCCTTCTGGACGCGGTCGGGCGTGGCCCACGCCACCATCCCGCCCGACCAGGAACCCTTTCCCTCGCGCCCCGGCTTCGGCGATCACGTGACCGCGCTGGCGACCGTGTCGGGCATCCTGGCGGCGCTGCACGAGCGCCACGCCACCGGGCGCGGACGGCTGGTGGAGAGCAGCCTGCTGCGAGCGGGCGCCTATACGGTGAGCTGGGACCTGGCGATCCAGCTCCGTTATGGCGAGGTGGTGACCGCCCAGCCGCGGGACGACCGCCCGGGGCCGATCACGGGCTTCTTCCGCACCAAGGACGACCGATGGCTGCTGCTGCTGCCGCGCACCCTGGACTGCTTCACCCAGCTCATGATCGCCCTGGACCGGCCCGAGATCCTGGCCGAGCCGCGCTACGAGCCGCCGGTGACCGACCAGCAGGCCGTGCGCGAGATCCGGGCCATCTGCGACGAGGCGTTCGGCGGCATGACGCTGGAGGAGGTAGGCGCACGCCTGACCGCGGCGGACCTGGCCTGGGCGCCGATGGGCACGCTCGCCGATCTGGCCGAGGCGCCCTTCGCCCGCGACGCCGGCTGTTTCGAGATGGTCGACGACGGCTGGGGGCGGATGTTCCCCCTGCCCGCCTCGCCGGCCCGCTTCCCCGAGGGCGCGCCGCCGGTGAACCGCCCCGCCCCCAAGCTGGGCGAGCACACCCGCGAGGTGCTGGAAGCGGCCGGCCTGACGCCCGAGGAGATCGCCGCGGTGCTCTGAACGCCCTTGCCGCGCAGGCGGCCGGCGGGACCGGACGAAAAAGAGCCGCGCAGACCAGCCGCGCGGCTCTGAAGTTCGAGGAAGGAGAACGCCCCGAGAGGGCTTCCCCAATCTGACCGACGATCAGTTGGCGGCAACGGCGGTCCACATCGCGACCGGACTATGCCGATGATCGCCCAGGATCGCGGCATGGACGCCCCACGGCGCCCGAAACCGCAGCATGGGCGTTTCCCGGCGCGGCGTCAGCGGGTGCCGTACATGCGGTCGCCCGCGTCGCCCAGGCCCGGCAGGATATAGCCGTGGTCGTTGAGCCGCTCGTCCATCGCGGCCGTCCACACATGCACTCCGGCGTGGTGGCCGTGGAACTTCGACAGCCCCTCGGGCGAGGCCAGCAGGCAGGCCATGCGGATGTCGCGGGCGCCGGCCTCCTGCAGCCGGTCGACGGCGGCGATGGCGGTGTTGCCCGTGGCCAGCATGGGGTCGATCACCACCACCGTCCGCTCGGCCATGTCGGCGGGCGCCTTGAAATAGTATTCCACGCACTGGAGCGTGGCCGGATCGCGGTACAGGCCGACGTGGGCCACCCGCGCCGCGGGGACCAGCTCCAGCATGCCGTCCAGCATGCCCATGCCCGAACGCAGCACCGGGGCGAAGACCAGCTTCTTGCCGGCCAGCAGCGGCGCCGCCATCGGCTGGAGGGGCGTCTCGATCGTCACCTCTTCCAGCGGCAGGTCGCGGGTGACCTCGTAGCAGAGCAGGACGCCGATCTCGCGCAGGAGCTGGCGGAAGCTCTTGGTGGAGGTCTCCTTCTTCCGCATCAGCGTGAGCTTGTGCTTCACCAGCGGATGATCGACGACCGTGACGCCCTTCATGCCCACTCCCCTCAGAAAACCGTACCGTCGCTGACCACGGCGATGGGCGGCCCGCCGTCCGCCCTGAGCTCGCGCGCGATGCGCCGGCCGGCGGACCAGGTCCCGCCCTCCAGCACGCGCGCCAGGGGAAAGGCCGCGGCCGATACGCCCAGGCGCTCGCGGACCATGGGCGCGATCCGGTCCAGCAGCGCGACGGTGAGCGCCCGCCAGCCGACGACGAGCGGCCCGTCGACCGGATGCGCCCGCGCCGCGTCGGCCGGGTCGGCGAGAGCGAGCACGCCCATGTCCACGAAGAGGCCGCCGTTGCGGTACTCGGCGAGCCCGGTCAGGCCGTCGATCTCCACGACCTCGATCCCCGCCCACTGGAGCGGCTCGATCAGAGAGTAGCTCATCCACTGGCTGAGCTTGTGCAGCGGCACGAAGCCGTCGACGTCGGGGTGGGTCCAGCAGTCGCCGAGCGACACCCCGCCCAGGCTGAGTCGGCCGGGCCAGATGGGGCCGAGGCGCGCGAGCAACGTCTCGAGGATGGCCGGCGCGGGCAGACGCCCGCCCGCGGCCTGCGCCGCCAGGTCGTCGAAGAGGACCGCCGGGCGGCCGACGGCGGCGCCCAGGCGGCGCAGCAGCTCGGCGCGCCCCTCCAGGCCCACCAGCGGATTGTCGTCGGCCACCTGGAACGCCCGGGCCAGCATCGCGGCGTCCACCCCCTCCAGGGCGTCGGCGCGCAGCGGGCGGGCCGGGTTCGACGACAGGGCGCCGGATTCGAACAGGCGCAGCGAGGCGACGCCCAGGCCCTCGGATCGGGCGAGGACGGCGCCTGTGGGAGCGTCGCGGTAGCGCCACGCCATCCCGGCCCCGGCGTCGAGGAGCACCGAGGGGATGACGAGATCGAAGGCCGCCCGGCCGAGGTCCGCCCGATCGGCGGGCGTCTCCAAGCCGGCCCACAGGTCGCGGCCGCCGGCCGCGAAGTGCCGCCAGCGGGCATGGAAGGGAACCTTCAGGTCGGGATAGTTCGCACGCACCACCTCGGCGGTGAGGTCGGCGGCGGCGTCGAGACGCGAGAGGTCCAGCCGCCATCCGGCAAGGCCGCCCGCCTCGGCCAGCCCCAGCATCTCGTGCGCGCGATCCCGCACCGCCCGCGCGGTGAGCAGGGATCGGGCCTGGGCTTCGGACATCGGCTCAGAAATCCTTCAGGTCCCGGCCCACGATGCGCTTCAGGTCGTCGTCGGACGGGGCGCCTTCGGGGGTGAAGTAGCCGGCGGCCTTCTTGGCCTCCATCTCGACGCTGGCGTCGGGCGGGATCAGCTCGTCCGGGATCGGCACGCGCTCGCCGATCTCGACGCCGCCGGCCGCCAGGGCGTCGTACTTCATGTTGGACATGGAGACGAAGCGGTCGATGCGGCGGACGCCCAGCCAGTGGATCACGTCGGGCATCAGTTGCTGGAAGCGGGCGTCCTGCACGCCCGCCACGCATTCGGTGCGCTCGAAATAGGTGGCCGCCTGGTCGCCGCCCGGCTGGCGCTTCCTGGCATTGTAGACGAGGAACTTGGTCACCTCGCCCAGCGCCCGGCCCTCCTTGCGGTTGTAGACGATCAGGCCGGTCCCGCCGGCCTGGGCCTGGCGCGTCGCCTCCTCGATGCCGTGGGTCAGGTACGGGCGGCAGGTGCAGATGTCGGAGCCGAAGACGTCGGAGCCGTTGCACTCGTCGTGGACGCGGCAGGTGAGCGGGACACGACTGTCGCCCAGCCTCGTCGCATCACCGAAGATGTAGAGGGTGATCCCGCCGATGGGCGGCAGGAAGACCGCGAGGTCGGGGCGCGTGACCAGCTCGGGATACATGCCGCCGGTCTGCTCGAAGAGGGTGCGGCGAAGCTGCTGCTCCTCGACGCCGAAGCGGGCCGCGACGCCCGGCAGATGCCAGACGGGGTCGATGGCCGCCTTGGTGACGGCCACGTCGCCGGAATCGTGCAGGACCTCGCCGTCGGGCTTCAGCCGCCCGGCGCGGATCGCCTCGTGGATCTCGGGCAGGTCGATGCGGGCCTTGGTGACGGCGATGGTGGGGCGGATGTCGACGCCCTCGGCGATCTCGGCGGCGAAGTCCTCGGCGATGCGCGCGCCCCAGGGATCGAGCGAGACGATGCGGCCGGCCTCGCGCCACTGGGGATGCGGCCCGATCGGGACGACCGGATGGGTGTTGACCAGCTCGGGCCGCACCATCGGGTCCATGGCGCCGGAGGCCACGGCCAGGGCGCGGTAGACGGAATAGGCGCCGCCGTGGGCCCCGATGGCGTTGCGGTCGGGACCGGCGTTCGCGGTGGCCACCACCGGGCCGCGTTCGCGCGCCGTGGCTGCGTCCCACCGGATCGGGAAGCGGCTGGGCGCCCCTCCGCCCGGATGGGAGGTGAGACGGATATGGGATGTCCTGTTGCCGGACATGGCGGAACGAACCTCCAGAATCGAAAAGGCCCCCGCCGGGTTCGCCGGCGCAGAGCCTTTGAGAGCGAACACTGATCCTAGTCGTGCGAGTTGGCAACATTTCCTCTGCGCACGTTGTCGGAACGCGCCGCGCGCCCGCGTCTTCATAAGGTCCGGCCAGGCGCCGGGAGGCTCATCAGGAGATGATCACATGAGCTATGTCGACGGCTTCGTCCTGGCGATCCCCCAGGCCAACAAGGCGAAGTACCTGGAGATGGCGCAGAAGGCCTGGCCGCTCTTCAAGGAATTCGGCGCGATCCGCCACGTGGAGTGCTGGGGCGACGACGTGCCCGACGGCAAGGTCACCGACTTCAAGGGCGCCGTGAAGGCCAAGGACGACGAGGTGGTAGTCTTCGCCTGGGTGGAATATCCGTCCAGGGAGGTCCGCGATGCGGCCAACAGGAAGATGATGGAAGACCCGCGCATGGAAGGCATGGAGATGCCGTTCGACGGCGCGCGCATGATCTTCGGCGGCTTCGCGCCCATCCACGACGAAAGCGCCTGAAGCGGCCGAAAGCTCGTTCCTGACGCGGATCGCCCGGCGTCTTCGCAACGGCGGAGGCGCGACGGTGGAGATGCGAGCGGGCCTGGCGGGACCCAACCGGCGGGACGCCGCCGCCGGCCTGACACCGAAAGGCGACGCCCAAAAATTGGGCGCCGGCCGTTGACGGCCCCCGGCCACGCGGCGTTGTCTGGACACCTCCGAGGACCACCGCAGGGTGTGCCGATGATTCAGGGTCCTGCCGCGCTGCCCGACCTGCCCGCGCTCCAGCGTGCGCGTGGCCGCGGCCGGATCGCCGTGCGCGCCGAAGGCGGCCGCACCCGCCTGGCGCGGCTGTACCAGGAGGGATGCGCGAAGATCCGCCTGCCGGACGACCCGGCGGCGGCGGGGCCCGAGGCGGTGCTGATCAACACGGCCGGCGGCATGACCGGCGGCGACCGGCTGGCGTGGATTGCGGAGGCGGGCGCGCAGGCGCGGCTGACGCTCACGACCCAGGCCTGCGAGAAGGTCTACCGCGCGCGGGACGGCTCGGCGGACATCGAGGCCGACCTCGTGGCCGGACCGGGCGCGCGCCTGGACTGGCTGCCGCAGGAGACCATCGTCTTCGACGGCGGCGGCGTGCGCCGCCGGCTGGACGCCGACCTGGACGAGACCGCCGAGCTCCTGGCCTGCGAAGCGGTGGTCCTGGGCCGCACGGCGCGGGACGAGACGGTCCGCTACGGCGAAGTGCGCGACCGCTGGCGCATCCGGCGGGGCGGGCGGCTGGTGTTCGCCGACGACCTGCGCCTCTGCGGCCCGATCGCCGAGATCGGCGCCCGGCCGGCGGCCCTGGGCGGGGCGCGGGCCTTCGCCTCGCTGCTGCTGGTCTGCCGCGAGCCCGAGCGCTTCCTGGCCCCCGTGCGCGCGGCCCTGGGCCCCGGCGGGGGGGCCAGCGCGTTCGACGGCCGGCTGTTCGCGCGGGTGACGGCGCCCGACGGCTTCGAGTTGCGCCGGGCGCTGATCCCGGCGCTGGAGGCGCTGCGCGGCGGCGCGCCCCTGCCCCGGGTCTGGAGGCTCTGAATGAACCTGACGCCGCGGGAGAAGGACAAGCTGCTGGTCGCCATGGCCGCCGAGGTGGCGCGCAGGCGCCTGGCCCGCGGCGTGAAGCTGAACCATCCCGAGGCCGTGGCGCTGATCACCGACTTCGTGGTCGAGGGCGCCCGAGACGGCCGCTCGGTGGCCGACCTGATGGAGGCCGGCGCCCATGTGGTCGCGCGCGGCGAGGTCATGGCGGGCGTCGCCGAGATGATCCACGACGTCCAGGTCGAGGCCACCTTTCCCGACGGAACCAAGCTGGTGACCGTCCATCACCCCATCCGCTGACGGAGGTTTCCCATGCGCGGACCTGATCGCAACGCCCCCTCCGCCGCTGCGCGGTCCCCCTCCCCCGCAGGCGGGGGAGGACCTGCGCCCTCCACCCTTCGCCCAACGGCATGGCGAGCGCATCTGGCCCGCGGGCTGGCGCTGGCGGCGGCGCCGGGCCTGGCCTTCGCCCATCCCGGCCACCACGAGGAGCTGACCCTGGCGCAGCAGGCCTGGCACCTGGTGTCCGAGCCGGACCACCTGCTGGCCTTCGCCGCCCTCGTCGCCGTGATCGCCGCCGGCGGCTGGACCTGGGCGCGGCGGCGCGCGGGCAAGTGAGCGTCGGACCGTGATCCCAGGCGAGGTCATCGCGGCCGAGGGCGACCTCGAGCTGAACGCCGGCCGGCCCGTGACGGTGCTGCGCGTGGCCAACACGGGCGACCGGCCGATCCAGGTGGGCAGCCACTACCACTTCGCCGAGACCAACCCGGCGCTGAGGTTCGACCGCGCCGCCGCCCGGGGCCAGCGGCTGGACATCCCCGCCGGGACGGCCGTGCGCTTCGAGCCCGGCCAGACGCGGGACGTCGGGCTGGTCCCGCTGGCCGGCGGACGCAGGGTCTACGGATTCCGGCAGGACGTGATGGGAAGCCTCTGATGCCCGCCCGGATGTCCCGCGCCGCCTATGCCGCCACCTATGGCCCCACGACGGGCGACCGGGTGCGGCTGGCCGACACCGAGCTGTTCGTCGAGGTGGAGCGCGACCTGACCACCTATGGCGAGGAGGTGAAGTTCGGCGGCGGCAAGGTGATCCGCGACGGCATGGGCCAGTCGCAGGCCACGCGCGCGGCGGGCGCCGCCGACACCGTGATCACCAACGCCCTGATCGTCGACCACTGGGGGATCGTGAAGGCCGACGTGGCGCTGCGCGACGGCCGCATCGCCGCCATCGGCAAGGCCGGCAATCCCGACATCCAGCCCGGCGTCGACATCGTGATCGGCCCGGGGACGGAGATCATCGCCGGCGAGGGCAAGATCCTGACCGCCGGCGCCATCGACGCCCACATCCACTTCATCTGCCCCCAGCAGATCGAGGAGGCGCTGACCAGCGGCGTCACCACCATGCTGGGGGGCGGCACCGGGCCGGCGACGGGCGCCAAAGCCACGACCTGCACGCCCGGCCCCTGGCACCTGGCGCGGATGATCCAGGCGGCCGACGCGTTCCCCATGAACCTGGCGTTCGCGGGCAAGGGCAACGCCAGCCTGCCCGAGGCCCTGGTGGAACAGGTGGCCGCCGGCGCCTGCGCGCTGAAGCTGCACGAGGACTGGGGCACGACGCCCGCGGCCATCGACTGCTGCCTGTCGGTGGCCGACGACCTGGACGTGCAGGTGATGATCCACACCGACACCCTGAACGAGAGCGGCTTCGTCGAAGACACCATCGCCGCCTTCAAGGGCCGCACGATCCACGCCTTCCACACCGAGGGCGCCGGCGGCGGGCACGCGCCCGACATCCTGAAGGTGGCGGGCCTGGCCAACGTCATCCCGTCGTCCACCAACCCGACCCGGCCCTACACCACCAACACCCTGGCCGAGCACCTCGACATGCTGATGGTGTGCCACCACCTGGACCCGTCGATCCCCGAGGACGTGGCCTTCGCCGAGAGCCGCATCCGGCGCGAGACGATCGCAGCGGAGGACATCCTGCACGACCTGGGCGCGCTCTCGATCATCTCGTCCGACAGCCAGGCGATGGGCCGGGTGGGCGAGGTGCTGATCCGCACCTGGCAGACGGCGCACAAGATGAAGGTCCAGCGCGGCGCCCTGCCCGGCGACGGGGCGGCCGACAACGTCCGGGTGAAGCGCTACATCGCCAAGGTCACCATCAACCCGGCCATCGCCCACGGCCTCTCGGCGCACGTAGGTTCGGTGGAGCCGGGCAAGCGGGCCGACCTGGTGCTGTGGAGCCCGGCCTTCTTCGGCGTGAAGCCCGACCTGGTGCTGCTGGGCGGGGTGATCGCCGCCGCGCCGATGGGCGACCCGAACGCCTCGATCCCGACGCCGCAGCCGGTCCACTACCGCCCGATGTTCGGCGCCTTCGGGCGCAGCCGGACGGCCTCGTCGGTGGTGTTCACCTCGAAGCTGGCGGTGGAGCGCGGGCTGGCTGGGGAGCTGGGCGTCGCCAAGGCGCTGATCGCCGTGGAGAACGTGCGCGGCGGCATCGGAAAGGCGGCGATGATCCACAACGCCGCGACGCCGGTGATCGAGGTCGATCCCGAGACCTATGAGGTGCGCGCCGACGGCGAACTGCTCACCTGCGAACCGGCGGACGTCCTGCCCATGGCCCAGAGGTACTTCCTGTTCTGATGGCGACGATCACCGACATCCTGCCCGCCGGCGCCTGGACCGGCGTCCCCGCCGACCGGGTGGTTCTGGACTATGACGGCCGCCATCGGCGGCGCATCGTGCTCACGGGGGTCTCGGGCGCCTCGTACCTGCTGGACCTGGCCGAGGCGACGCACCTGCACGACGGCGACGGCCTGCTGCTGCCCGGCGGCGGCGTGGTGCGGGTGGAGGCCCGCCCCGAGCCCCTGATGGAAGTGCGCGGCGAGACGCCCGCGCATCTGGTCCGGCTGGCCTGGCACATCGGCAACCGCCACCTGACCGCCCAGATCGACGGCGACCGCATCCTGATCCGCCGCGACCACGTCATCGCCCACATGCTGGAACACCTGGGCGCCCGGGTTCTTGATGTCGAGGCGCCCTTCGACCCCGAGGGCGGCGCCTATCACGACCATCTCCACGGGGCGCACGACCATGCCCACTGAAGGCCGGCTCCTCAGGCTGCTCACCTGGCTGTCGCCGGCGTTCCCCGTCGGCGCCTTCGGCTATTCCCACGGGCTGGAGACGGCGATCCGCGAGGGCAAGGTGACCGACGCCCGCACGCTCACGGGCTGGATCGCGCTCCTGATCGAGCACGGCTCGGGCTGGACCGACGCGGTCCTGGCGCGCGCCGCCTGGACCGCCGTCACCGCCGAGGACCACGCCGCCCTGGACGAGATAGCCGAGCTGGGCGAGGCGCTGGCGCCCTCGGCCGAGCGTCGCCGCGAGGCCATGGCGCAGGGCGAAGCGTTCCTGAACGCCGTGGCCGCCTGGCATCCGCCGCCGATCCTGCGGGCCCCGTACGCGGTCGCCGTGGGGGCGGCGGCGGGCGCGGCCGGAATCCCCTTGCGACCCGCCCTGACCGCCTGGCTGCACGCCTTCGCGGCGAACCTGGTCAGCGTGGCGGTGCGGGCCGTGCCGCTGGGCCAGTCGGACGCGGTGGCGGTGATCGCCGCCCTGGAGCCGGTGATCCTGCGCACGGCGACCCTGGCGGCGGAGTCCGGCCTGGACGACCTGGGCCAGGCCGCGATCGTCTCGGACATCGCCTCGCTGCGCCACGAGACCCTGGACGGGAGGCTGTTCGGATCATGAGCCTGCATCACCCTTCCAGGAACGGCCCCCTGCGCGTGGGGGTCGGCGGCCCGGTCGGCTCGGGCAAGACCACCCTGGTCGAGAAGCTCTGCAAGGCCATGCGCGACGACTGGTCCGTGGCCGTCGTGACCAACGACATCTACACCCAGGAGGACGCCCTGATCCTGGCCCGGCTCCAGGCCTTGCCCGAGGATCGCATCCTGGGCGTCGAGACCGGCGGCTGCCCGCACACCGCGATCCGCGAGGACGCCTCGCTGAACCTGGCGGCGATCGCCGAGATGAACCGGCGGTTCCCCGACCTGGACGTGATCTTCATCGAGAGCGGCGGCGACAACCTGGCGGCCACCTTCAGCCCCGACCTCGCCGACCTCACGCTGTATGTCGTCAGCGTCTGCCAGGGCGAGAAGATCCCCCGCAAGGGCGGGCCGGCGATCACGCGCTCGGACCTGCTGATCATCAACAAGACCGACCTCGCCCCCCACGTCGGCGCGGACCTCGACGTCATGGACCGCGACGCGAAGGCGGCCCGCGGCGAGCGGCCCTACGTCTTCACCGACCTGACCCGGCTGTCGGGGGTGGACGACGTGATCGGCTTCCTGGCGCAGGCAGGCGGGCTGCCGGCGGCGCGGGCGGCTTAGAGAGGCCGCGCGCCGTGGCGGGCGGTGACGATCTCGCCATGATGCGAGCCCACCACGACCGGAACATAAAGTGAACTATCGCGCCACGGTCCCCCTCAGGCGCAGCCGGCTGACGCCGCCGTCGGGGTAGATGTTCAGGCGGACGAAGCGGATCGGGCCCAGGTCGGCCAGTTCGCGGAAGATGTGGACGTGGTCGGCCTGGAGCTTCGTTTCGGGCAGCAGCACGGGCCAGGATTCCGCCTGGGCGGCGATCTCCTCGGGGGTTCCGTGGGCGCGGGCGCTGGCCTGGAGGGCGCAGCGATCGGGGTAGTTGCCCTTGAAGTGGGCGGTGTCGACGACGACCTCGGCGATCCGGCCGAACGTCCCGAGTTCCAGCACCGCCCAGTCGTGGCCCGGCTCGCGCCGGCGGCGCGTCTCCCAGCCGTCGCCCATGTCGGCGCCGCGGCCGGGGGCGGTCAGGTTCTCGACGCGGCCGAAATGCTCGTCGTTGGCGACGATCCCGCGCCCGCCCCAGGCCATCGCCAGCAGGTCGATGACCTCGCCCTCGCCGACCGCCGAGAAATCAGGCTGGACACGCCCCCAGACCCGCAGGCGCGCCACGCCGCCGTCGGGGAAGATGTGCAGGCGCACGTGCGTCACCGCCGCGTCGTGCGAGACCGGGACATAGACGCGGTCGTTCCCCTTCAGGTCGAGGCGCGGCGTCACCTTCACCCAGCCCGCATCGTCGCCGGGGACGGCTTCGTCCGAGCGGCACACCTCGATCTCGGCGCCCGGAGGGTAGTTGCCGGTGAAGTGGCGGGTGTCGACCTCGAAGCCGGCCACCACGCCCGCGACGCCCAGGCGGACCACGCACCAGTCGTGGCCGGGGACGCGCTTGCGGCGGCTCTCCCAGCCGTCCATCCACTTGCCGTTGTCGTCGTATCGGCCGGGGATGAACACCGGCTCGGCGGGCGAGATGAGGCGGGCCTTGTCGGCGAAGAAGTCGTCGGTAGCGAAGACGACCTCGGACCCGAGCCGCGGCTGGGCCAGGTCCACGTAGCGGCGGCGCAGGTCGTCGAACATGGTCAGGAGCCTTGCAGGAGATCGGCGAGCCGGAAACGGGCGATGCGGTGGATCTGGGCGATCGCCCCGGCGAACTCGGCCTCGGGGGCGTTGGCCAGCCGCGCCTCGAAGGCGGACAGGATGTCGGTGCGCGTCAGGCCCTTCACCGCGACGATGAAGGGAAAACCGAACCGGGCGCCGTAGGCCGCATTCAGGCGCTGGAACGCCGCGAACTCTTCGGGGCTGCACTGGTCGAGGCCGGCGCCGGACTGTTCGCGCACCGAGGCGTCGGCCATCTTCGCGCGGCCGGCCAGTTCGGGATGCGCCCGGATGAGGGCCAGCCGGCGTTCGACGGGCGTGGCATCGACCACCGCCGCCATCGCCACGGCGAGGCCGTCCAGGTCGTCGGGCGGATCGGGCCAGACGCCCGCGGCCACCCAGGGCGAGTCCTCGTAGACCGCGCCGAAGCGGGCGAGGAAGGCGGCCTCCGACAGGGCCGAGGGCCGTGTCACGCCGCAACCCCGGCGAAGGCGTCGCGGAACACCTCGACGACGCGCGCGCGCGCCGCCGTCGCGGCGGCCGGATCGAAGGCGAAGCGCACCGGCCCGCCCTTGCCGTTGTGGGCGTAGGGGTCGTGGATGGTCTTGGCCGGCATGTCGCGGTCGAAGGCGTGGGTGGCGCCCGGATGGACCGCCAGCTCGACGTGGGCCCGATCGGCCGGGTCGAGGCCGGCCAGGAATCCCGCGCAGACCTCGGGCGTGTCGTAGGCGTCGGCGCCGCCGGCGTGGATCAGGACCGGAGCGCCCGTGAGCCCCCGCAGTTCGTGGCCGGGCGCGCGGTTGTAGCTCCACAGGACCGGATAGAAGGCGGCATGCGCGGCGAACCGCGTCCCGGGCTCGGCCAGGGCGTCGGCGTAGCGCCGGGTGGCCGACAGCAGGCTGACCACCCCGCCCCACGAGAAGCCCATGATGGCGATGCGGGCCGGGTCCACCTCGGGCTGGCGCGCCAGGAACGCCAGCGCCGCGAAGGCGTCGGGCAGGGTCTCGGGCGTGGTCCGGGGTCGGCCGGCGGCGCCGCGCGTCACGCCGCGGGCCGACCACATGTCCAGTTCCAGGGTGGCGAAGCCGGCGGCCTGGAGCGCGGCGGCGTGGAAACGGCCGCGGGCGTCGATCCCGTCCGAGCCGTGGCAGATCACAACCGCCGGGACACGCGGGCCGGGCGTCCCGGCTTCGGTGAGCGGCACGTCCAGCCGGGCCGCCACCGTCAGGGCGGGCTCGGCGCGGGTGGGAAAGGCGACGTAGCAGGTGCGGAAGTCCATGAGCCTAGGCCTTGTACGGATGGCGCGCGCGCCAGTGGCGGGCGATGTCGATGCGGCGGCAGAACCAGACGTCCTGATGGTCCAGCGCGTGGCGGATGAAGCGTTCCAGCCCGGCCATCTTGCCCGGCCGCCCGGCCAGGCGGCAGTGCAGGCCCACGCTCATCATCTTAGGCCGCTCGGCGCCCTCGACGTAGAGCACGTCGAACGTGTCGCGCAGGTAGGTGAAGAACTGCTCGCCGGTGTTCAGGCCGGTCCCCGAGAACCGCATGTCGTTGGTCTCCAGGCTGTAGGGCACGATCAGGTGCGGCCGGCCTTGCGGCCGCGTCCAGAACGGCAGGTCGTCGGAGTAGTCGTCGGCGTCGTAGAGGAAGCCCCCCTCTTCGGCCACGAGGCGGCGCGTGTTCGGAGAGGTGCGGCCGGTGTACCAGCCCAGGGGCCGCTCGCCCGTCAGCCGGGTGTGGATCTCGATCGCGCGGGCCATGTGCTCGCGCTCCACGTCCTCGTCCATGTCCTGGTGGTTGATCCAGCGCCAGCCGTGGCTGGCGATCTCGTGGCCGGCCTGGAGGAAGGCCTCCACCACCGCGGGATTGCGCTGCATCGCCATCGCGACGCCGAAAACGGTCACCGGCAGGCCGTAGCGCTCGAACAGTCGCAGCAGCCGCCAGACGCCGGCCCGGCTGCCGTATTCGTAGATCTGCTCCATGCTCATGTGCCGGGCGCCCGGCACGGCGGGCGGGTTGATCATGTCGGACAGGAAGGCCTCGGCGCCGGGGTCGCCGTGGAGCACGCAGGCCTCGCCGCCCTCCTCGTAGTTCAGCACCATCTGCACGGCGATCCGGGCGCCGCCGGGCCAGTCGGCGCGCGGCGGCCGGGGGCCATAGCCGATCAGGTCGCGGGGATAGTCGGGCTCGGGCATGGCTGACCGCATATCGGGCTTTGCAGGGGCACGCAGCGTCGCAAGCCCGCGCCGCAGTTGCAATTCCGCGCCCGCGCGCGGATTCTGGACGGCCGTGAACCGGAACGCCACATGAGCGGCCTGACCACCCACGTCCTCGACACCATGCACGGCCGCCCGGCCGCGGGCCTGGCGCTGCGGCTGCGCCGGGGCGACGAACTGCTCGCCCGGGCGGTCACCAACCTGGAGGGCCGGGTGGACCATCCCCTGCTTTCGGCCCAGACGATGACGCCCGGCGCCTACCGGCTGGAGTTCGAGGTCGGCGAATACTTCCGCGACCTGGGCGTCGAGCTTCCAGACCCCGCCTTCCTGGAGACGGTGATCGTCGACTTCGGGATCGCCGACGCCGGCGCGCACTACCATGTGCCGCTGCTGGTCAGCCCCTACGGCTACTCCACCTATCGGGGGAGCTAGATGGGCCGGCCCATTCGATTCCTGCTGGACGGCGAGGTGCGGGAGCTTCCCGACGACACCGACCCGACCCTCACCGTCCTGAACCTGCTCCGCTACCACCTGCGACGGACGGGGACGAAGGAGGGCTGCGCCGAGGGCGACTGCGGCGCGTGCACCGTGGCGCTGGGCGAACTGGCCGACGGCTGCGTCCGCGTGCGGGCGGTGAACGCCTGCATCCTGTTCGCACCGATGCTCGACGGACGCGCCCTGTTCACCGTCGAGAGCCTGGGGCGCGAGGGCGCGCTGCATCCCGTGCAGGAGGCGATGGTCCACCGTCACGCCAGCCAGTGCGGCTTCTGCACGCCGGGATTCGTGATGAGCCTCCATGCCGCCCGGCGCGGGGGCGAAGTCCTGGACCGGGCGGGACTGGCGGACGCGCTGGCGGGCAACCTCTGCCGCTGCACGGGCTATGGGCCGATCCTCGACGCGGGGCTCGACACGTGTCTCGACACCGGGCGCTCTGGAGGCGATGCGGACGACGCGGCACTGACCGGGACGCTGGAGGCGATCCGGCCGGCGGAGATGCTGGTGCTGGACCACAGGGGCCGCCGATTCCTCGCGCCGCGCTCGGCCGACGAACTGGCCGCGGCGCTGGCCGACAATCCCGAGGCAACCCTCCTGGCCGGCGGCACCGACGTCGGCCTCTGGGTGACCAAGCAGCACCGCATGCTGGAGACGGTGATCTCCCTGAACGAGGCGGCCGACCTCGCGCGGATCGACGACCTCGGGCACTGCGTCCGGATCGGCGCCGGGGTGCGCTACGCCGACGCCGAGCCGGTGCTGACGGCCCTGCACCCGGCGTTCGGCGAACTGCTGCGGCGGCTAGGCGGACGGCAGGTGCGCAACCTGGGCACGGTCTGCGGCAACATCGCCAACGGCTCGCCCATCGGCGACATGCCGCCGGCCCTGATCGCGGCCGGCGCGACCCTGGCGCTGCGGCAGGGCGAGGCGCGGCGGGAGATACCGCTGGAGGCCTTCTTCCTGGCCTATGGGAAACAGGACCTGCGGCCGGGCGAGTTCGTGGAGGCGGTGATCGTGCGCAAGCCGCCGGGGGGCCGGATATTCCACCTCGCCAAGCTGTCGAAGCGGTTCGAGCAGGACATCTCCGCCGTCTGCCTGGGCCTGTCGGTCGGCCTGGCGGGAGGCCGGGTGACGGACGCCCGCGTGGCCTTCGGCGGGATGGCGGCAATCCCGAAGCGCGCCGGCGCCTTCGAGGCGGCGCTGGCGGGCCGGCCCTGGACCGAGGCGGGCGTCGAGCCGGCCCTCGAGGCGTTGTCCCAGGATTTCAGGCCGATCAGCGACATGCGCGCCTCGGCCGCCTATCGCCTGGAGGCCGCCCGCAACCTCGTCCGCCGGGCGGTGCTGGAGAGCGCGGGCGCGGCGCGCCTGCACGACCTTCGGCCGGTGTCGGCATGAGAACCGCCCCGCGCCTCACGCCTCTTCCCTTGCGGGCGAAGGTTGCCGCCGAAGGCGGACGCGAAGGCGGCCCGCATGGCTGATTCCGGCGCCGCCCCCACCCGCGCGGTCCACGCCGCGATCGGCCACGACAGCGCGCCGCGCCACGTGAGCGGCGAAGCGCTCTACATCGACGACATCCCCGAGCCGCCGGGCCTGCTGCACCTGGCCGTGGGCCGCAGCGACCGGGCGCACGCGCGGATCGTGGGCCTGGACCTGTCGGCGGTGCGCGCCGCGCCGGGCGTCGTGGCCGTGCTGACGCCCACCGACGTGCCGGGACGGAACGACATCAGCCCCTTCGCCGGCGACGACCCGCTGTTCGCCGGGGACGAGGCGATGTTCCACGGCCAGCCCCTGTTCTGCGTGGCCGCAGAGAGCCTGCCCAAGGCGCGGGCCGCAGCCGCCCTCGCCGTGGTGGAGTACGAGGACCTGCCGGCGCTGCTGGAGGCCGAGGCCGCCGTGGATGCGGGATCGCTGATCGAGCCCACGCAGACCATGCGGCTGGGCGATGCGCGGGCCGCCATCGCCGCGGCGCCGCGGCGGACTTCGGGCCGGCTGCGCATCGGCGGGCAGGAACACTTCTACCTCGAGGGGCAGGTCGCCCTGGTGATCCCCGGCGAGGGCCAGGACCTGCACGTCTGGACCTCGACCCAGCATCCGACCGAGACGCAGCACATCCTGGCCCGCGTGCTGGGCTGCCCCGACGCGGCGGTGACGGTCGAGGTGCGGCGCATGGGCGGCGGGTTCGGCGGCAAGGAGACCCAGTCGGTGCAGTGGGCGGCCATGGCGGCGCTGGCCGCGCGCCTCACCCGCCGCCCGGCCAAGATCCGGCTGGACCGCGACGACGACATGGTGATGACCGGCAAGCGGCACGACTTCGTCACCGACTGGACCGTGGGTTACGACGCGGACGGCCGCCTGCGGGGCGCGGCGTTCGAGATGGCCTCGCGCTGCGGCTTCTCGGCCGACCTGAGCCACGCGATCAACGACCGGGCGATGTTCCACGCCGACAACGCCTATGCGGCGCCCACGGCCGAGATCGTCTCGCACCGGGCGCGGACGCACACGGTGTCGAACACGGCCTTCCGGGGCTTCGGCGGGCCGCAGGGGATGATGGGGATCGAACGCGCCCTGGACGCCGTCGCCCTGGACCTGGGCCGCGACCCGCTGGACGTGCGGCTGGCCAACCTCTACGGCGTGGCGGGCGACCTGACCCCCTACGGCCAGCGCGTGACCGACGCGGTGGCGCACGAGCTGATGACCGAGCTGGCCGAGGATTGCGGCTACCGCGCCCGCCGCGAGGCCGTGCGGGCGTGGAACGCCGGCGGGAGCCATCTGAAGCGCGGCCTGGCCCTGACGCCGGTGAAGTTCGGCATCTCGTTCACCACCACCCACCTGAACCAGGCCGGCGCCCTGGTCCACGTCTACACCGACGGCTCGATCCACCTGAACCACGGCGGGACCGAGATGGGCCAGGGGCTGAACATCAAGGTGGCCCAGGTGGCGGCCGACGCCTTCCAGGTCCCGCTCGGCAGCGTGCGGATCACCTCGACGCGCACCGACAAGGTGCCGAACACCTCGGCCACGGCCGCCTCGTCGGGCAGCGACCTGAACGGCATGGCGGCGCTGGACGCCTGCGAGCAGATCAAGGCGCGGCTGGCGGCGTGGGCGCGCGAGGCGTTCGGCCATGCGCCGGTCTTCGCGCCCGACGGCGTCCGGGTGGGGCACGAGCGGCTGAGCTTCCGCGACTTCGTGAACCGGGCCTGGATGGCCCGCATCTCGCTGTCGGCCGCGGGCTTCTACCGCACGCCCGACATCCATTACGACCGGGCGACCCATACCGGCCGGCCCTTCTACTACTATGCCTATGGCGCGGCCTGTTCCGAGGTGGCGGTCGACACCCTGACCGGCGAGAGCCGGGTGCTGCGCGCCGACATCCTGCACGACGCCGGCCGCTCGCTGAATCCCGCCATCGACCTGGGCCAGATCGAGGGGGGCTTCATCCAGGGACTGGGCTGGCTGACCACCGAGGAACTCGTCTTCGACGACCGGGGCCGGCTGCGGACCCATGCGCCGTCCACCTACAAGATCCCCACGGCGGGCGACCGGCCGCCCGTGTTCAACATCGCCATCTGGGACCGCGGCGAGAACCGCGAGGACACCATCCACCGCTCGAAGGCCGTGGGCGAGCCGCCGCTGATGCTGGCCATCTCGGCCTTCTGCGCGCTCACCGACGCGGTGGCCAGCGTGGGCGGCCATCGCGTCATGCCCGACCTGGACGCGCCCGCGACGCCCGAACGCATCCTGGCGGCGGTGGCCGACGTGCGGAGGCGGGTCGGGGCATGACGGAATGGATCGCCCAGGCCCTGGCCGCCGCCCGGCGCGGCGAAACGCTGGCGATGGTGTCCGTCGTGGGCGTCCAGGGCTCGACCCCGCGGGAGTTGGGCGCGCGGATGCTGGTGTGGCCCGACCGGTTCACGGGCACCATCGGCGGCGGATCGCTGGAGCGCCAGGGCCTGGACCAGGCGCGGCGGCTGCTGACGCAGGCGGCCCGACGGCACGCCTTGCAGGACTATCCCCTGGGCCCGCTGCTGGGCCAGTGCTGCGGCGGCCATGTCCGCCTGCTGGTGGAGCGCATAGATGCGGAAAGCCTGCCCTGGCTCGAGGACGCGGCCGGCCGCACGGCGCCGTTCGCCCTGGCGGCCCGGTTCGAGGACGGCGTCCTGCGGCGCGCGGTGGAATCCTCGGGCGCGCCGCCGCCGGACGGCCCGCGCACGCCCCTGGCCGAGGTGCGCCGCGTGAGCGAGGTGATCCGCCCAGCCCTGCCGCGCCTGGCGATCTTCGGCGCCGGGCACGTGGGCCAGGCGGTGGCGCGCGCCTTCGCGCCATTGCCCTTCCACCTCGACTGGCTGGCCAGCCGCGAGGACCTGCGCCCCGAGGCCGGCGGGACGCGGGCGGAGATCCTGCCGGAGGACGAGCTGGAAGACGCCGCGCTGGCGGCGCCGGCCGGGACGCTGTTCGCGGTCTTCACCCACAGCCACGACCTGGACTACCGCCTCACCCGGGCGATCCTGGGCCGTGGCGACTTCGCCTACCTGGGCCTCATCGGGTCGGCCACCAAGCGGGTCCGGTTCGAGAAGCGCCTGCGCGCCGACGGCTTCGGGGACGCCGACCTCGCGCGGCTGGCCTGTCCGCTGGGCGTGCCGGACCTCAAGAGCAAGGCGCCGGCGGTGATCGCGGTTTCGCTGGCCGCCCAGCTTCTCCGGCTCACCCAGGACGACGGTCTGTCCGGGATCGACGCGACATGATGGCGGAACTCCAGGCCTGGGCGAACCTGGCGCTGCGCTGGCTGCACGTCGTGGCCGGCATCGCCTGGATCGGGTCTTCCTTCTACTTCATGTGGCTGGACAGCCATCTGAAGGCGCCGAAGGTCGCCCGTGGGGACGGGGTGGCCGGCGAGCTGTGGAGCGTCCACTCGGGCGGCTTCTACCATCAGACGAAGTTCATGGTGGCGCCGGCCGACATGCCGGAGGAGCTGCACTGGTTCAAATGGGAGGCCTACACCACATGGATGTCGGGCTTCCTGCTGCTGGGCCTGATCTTCTACGTCGGCGCCGACCTCAACCTGATCGACCGCACCAAGGCCGACCTGGCGACGTGGCAGGCGATCGGCCTGGGCCTGGGCAGCCTGGTGGCCGGCTGGCTGGTCTATGACGGGCTGTGCCGCTCGCCGGTGGGCCAGAACCTGAAGCTGTTCTCGGCGATCTGGTTCGGCCTGCTGACCGCGGCAGGCTACGGGCTGACCCGCGTGTTCTCCGACATGGGCGCCTTCATGCACGTGGGCGCGATCATCGGGACGGTGATGGCGGCCAACGTCTTCATGATCATCATCCCGAACCAGCGGAAGGTGGTGGCCCAGGTGCTGGCGGGCCAGGCGCCCGACCCGAAGTACGGCAAGCAGGCCAAGCAGCGCAGCGTCCACAACAACTACATGACCCTGCCGGTGCTGTTCATCATGATCAGCAACCACTACCCGATGATCCACGCCGCGCCCCTCAACTGGCTGTGGCTGGCGGGCCTGGGGATCGCGGGCTGGACCATCCGGCACTTCTTCAACCTGAAGAACGCGGGCCGGTTCGAGCCCCAGGTGCTGGCGGCCGGGGCGCTGGCCTTCGTCACCGTGGCCGTCCTGAACGCCAGCGCGCGGCCGAAGCCGCCGACCACCGACGTGGTCCCGGATTTCGCCACCGTGCGGGCCATCGTGGACCGGCACTGCATCGCCTGCCACGCCGCGCATCCCACGCATCGCGGCGTGCCGGTCGCCCCCAACGGCGCGGCCTTCGACACCGACGCGGACCTGGCGAAGCACGCCGAGCGCATCTACGCCCGCACGGTGGCGACGAAATCCATGCCCCAGGGAAACGAGACCGGCATGACCGACGACGAGCGGGCGCAGCTCGGCGCCTGGATCAAGGCCGGCGCGAAGGTAGGCGGATGAGCGATCGCCGCGCGGGAGACACGCACCCCCTCCACCGCGTTCCGCGGTCCCCCTCCCCCGAAGTATTCCCTTCGGGGGAAGAGCCTGGCGTCTCCAGGTCCTCCCCTGCGAAGCGGGGGAGGTGGATCGGCCTGGCAGGCCGGGACGAAGGGGGCGTGAGGCCGCCGGATCAGCGTATCCGCAACGATCACGACGCCACGACAGGCCCCTATGCGTAACCTCGTCCCCGAACCCCTGACCGCCGACGCCTTCGCCCCGTTCGGGGACGTGATCGAGGCCGGCCCGCACGCCGAGGCGATCCCGATCAACGCCGGCTGGGCGACGCGGTTCGACGCCCTGTCGCACGTGGCCGTGGGCGACGGCCACGCGGTCCTCAGCCTCTTCCGCGCACGGCCGCTGGAGCCGCCGACGCTCAAGGTCTTCGAGCGCCACCCGCTGGGCAGCCAGGCGTTCGTGCCCTTGCAGGGCCGGCCGTTCCTGGTCGCGGTGGCGCCGCCCGGCGACTTCGACCCGGCGGCGGTGCGCGTCTTCCGGGCGCAGGCGAGCCAGGGCGTGAACTATGCCCGCGGGACCTGGCATCATTTCCTGCTGGCGCTGGAGGCCGAGAGCGACTTCCTGGTGGTGGACCGCGAGGGGCCGGGCGACAATCTGGACGAGGTGGAGCTGGCCCCCGCCGACTGGATCGCCGTTCGCCCATGACCCGCCGCGCCTACCGCGCCGCCATCCTGCATGTGCGGGACGATCCGTCCCGGTCGCCCGAGGCCGTCGCCTGGCATCCCGACGGCCTGCTGGTGGTGGAGGACGGCCACGTGGCGGCCTGCGGCGACCACGCCGAGATCGCGCCGGGCCTGGGCTCCGAGGTGGCGGTGGAAGCCCTGCCCGGCCGGCTGATCTGTCCCGGCTTCGT
This sequence comes from Phenylobacterium sp., assembly GCF_037189685.1. Taxonomy (GTDB): domain Bacteria; phylum Pseudomonadota; class Alphaproteobacteria; order Caulobacterales; family Caulobacteraceae; genus Phenylobacterium. The sequence goes on from NZ_JBBCIT010000027.1 coordinate 36,730, forward strand.
GGACGCCCATGTCCACTTCCCGCAGGTGGACGTGATCGGCGCCTGGGGCGGGCAGCTCCTGGACTGGCTGGAAACCCATACCTTCCCCGCCGAGGCGGCCTTCGCCGATCCCGGCCACGCGCGGGCGATGGCGCCGCTGTTCCTGGACCAGCTCCTGGCCCACGGGACCACCAGCGCGCTGGCGTTCTGCACCGTCCACCGCGCCTCGGCCGACGCCCTCTTCGCCGCCGCGCTGGACCGCAACATGCGCCTGATCGCCGGCAAGGTGCTGATGGACCGCAACGCCCCGCCAAGCCTGCTCGACACCGTGGAGACGGGCCGCGCCGACACCGAAGGCCTGATCCGCGAATGGCGGGGGCGCGGCCGGCTGGGCTATGCGGTCACGCCCCGCTTCGCCGTGACCTCGTCGGCGGCGCAGCTCGCGATGGCGGGCGAGGTCGCGGCCGCGCACCCCGACATGCTGGTCCACACCCACATGTCCGAGAACCGGGCCGAGGTCGCCGAGGTGGCCCGCGCCTTTCCGGAGGCCGCCGACTATCTGGATGTCTACGACCGCTTCGGACTGGTGGGGCCGCGCTCGGTGTTCGCCCATTGCGTCCATGCCGGGGACCGCGCGCTGCGGCGGATGGCCGAGGCCGGGTCGGCCGTCGCCTTCTGCCCCTCGTCGAACCTGATGCTGGGCAGCGGCCTCTTCCCGCTGAAGCGGGCCTGCGGCTGCGGCGTGCGCACGGCGCTGGCCACCGATGTGGGCGGCGGGGCGACGTTCTCGATGCTGTCCACGATCGGCGAGGCCTACCGTACGGGCCAGCTCCAGGGCGAGACCCTGGACCCGCTGCACGGATTCTACCTGGCCACCCTGGCGGGCGCGCGGGCGCTCCACATCGACCACCGCGTCGGCAACTTCGAGACGGGCAAGGAGGCCGACTTCGTGGTGCTGGACCTTTCGGCCACGCCGCTGCTGGCCCGGCGCACGGCGGCGGCGCGCACGGCGGGCGAACTGCTGTTCCTCCTGGCGATCCTGGCCGACCAGCGGGCGATCGAGCGCACCTGCCTCATGGGCGAGACCGCCTACGCCCGCGGCGCGCACTGAGGGCTTGCGCGGCCCCGCCTGCGCCGGACTATGGGACGGCTGAACTCGGGGGAGTCGCATGATCCGTCTGTTCCTTCTCATCGCCGCCCTGGTCGCGGCGCCGCTCGCCGCCGCCGCCAAGCCGATCGAGGTGAAGGTGGTGGTCCTGACCATGTTCGAGGTCGGCCAGCCCACCGGCGACATGGCCGGCGAGTTCCAGCTCTGGGCCGAGCGCTACCCGTTCCGCACCGAGATGACGGTCCCGGGCATCGAGAAGCCGCTGCGCGTCACCGACGACGGCGTGGTGCTGATGCTGGCCGGCATGAACGCCCGCGTACGGCAGAGCATCACGGCGCTGGCGCTGGACCCGCGGTTCGACACGCGGCGCGCCTACTGGCTGGTGGCGGGGATCGCGGGCGTCGACCCCGAGGCGGGCTCGATCGGCAGCGCCGCCTGGGCCCGCTACGTGGTCGACGCCGACGCGGCCCACGAGATGGACGACCGGGAGATCCCGAAGGACTGGCCCTGGGGAATCTATTCGCTCCGCACCCGCAAGCCCGGGGTGAAGGGCTCGACCGATGGGGCGACCGGCATGGTCTGGCCGCTGGACATGGGGCTGGTGAGCTGGGCCTACGGCCTGACCGCGAAGACCGATCTGCCCGACAACGACCGGCTGCAGGCCGCACGCGCGGGCTACACGGCGGTGGCGGGCCTGGCGCCCCCGAAGGTGTTCCTGGGCGAGTCCCTCGGGACGGCGCGGTTCTGGCATGGCGAGGCGCGCAACCGCTGGGCCCGCGACTGGGTGCGGATGTGGACCGACGACGCGGGCGTCTTCGCCATGAGCAACTGCGAGGACCATCAGGTGATGGACGCCCTGATCCTGCTGGCCCCCAGCGGCCGGGTCGATCCGCGCCGCGTGCTGGTCCTGCGCACGGCCAGCAACTTCACCCACGCCCGGCCGGGGGCCGATCCCGTGTTCGCCTTCGCCCCCGGCGGGCTGGAGGCCGGCGTGGAGGCCGCGTACCGGGTGGGCTCGCCCGTCGTCCGGGCGCTGGTGGACGGCTGGCCGACCTATTCGCGGCGCCTGCCCGGCGCGCCGCAATGAGCCTGCTGGACCGCACCTTCCAGCTCGGCGCCCGCGGGACCAGCGTCCGGACCGAGGTGCTGGCCGGCGCCACCACCTTCCTGACCATGGCCTACATCGTGCTGGTGAACCCGGCGATCCTGTCCACCACCGGCATGCCGGTGGCGGGCGTGGCGGCGGCCACCTGCCTGGCGGCGGGGATCGGGTGCCTGCTGATGGGATTCCTGGCCAACTATCCCATCGCGCTGGCGCCCGGCATGGGCCTGAACGCCTATTTCGCCTTCACCGTGGTCCAGGGGATGGGCGTGCCGTGGCAGACGGCGCTGGGCCTCGTCTTCATCTCGGGCGTGCTGTTCGTGATCCTGACGGTGGCGGGCGTGCGCCAGCTCATCGTGAACGCCATCCCCCGCGCGCTGTTCTCGGCCATCGCGGCCGGCATCGGCCTGTTCATCGCCTTCATCGGCCTGCGCGGCGCCGGGATCGTGGTGGACAATCCGGCCACCCTGGTGGGACTGGGCGAGATCCGCGAGCCCACGGTGCTGCTCGCCCTGCTGGGCCTGGCCATCCTGGGCGCGCTGACGGCGCTGAAGGTGAAGGGCGCGATCCTGATCGGCATCGTCGCCACGGCGGCGCTGGGCTGGACCCTGGGCCTCGCCGAGTGGAAGCCCCAGCCCTACAGCCTGGACGAGATGACGGCGACGGCCTTCGCCCTCGACATCCCGGCCGCGCTGGGCATCGGCGGCGGCGGGCTGACCCTGGCCCTGATCGAGATCCTGTTCGTCTTCCTGTTCGTGGACCTGTTCGACAACGTCGGCACCCTGGTGGCCGTTTCCAAGAAGGCCGGGCTGATGCGGCCCGACGGGACGATCCCGCGGCTGAACCGCATCCTGTTCGCCGACGCCGGCGCCACCATCGCCGGCTCGCTGGCCGGCACCTCGACCGTCGTGAGCTACATCGAGAGCGCTTCCGGCGTCTCGGCCGGCGGGCGCACGGGCCTGACGGCGGTGGTCACCGGCCTCCTGTTCCTGGCGGTGCTGTTCGTGGCGCCCTGGGCGCAGGCGATCCCGGCCGCCGCCACGGCGCCGGCTCTGATCCTGGTGGGCGGGATGATGATGGCTCCGCTGGCCGAGATCGACTGGGACGACCCCGTCGTGGGGATTCCCGCGTTCCTGACGCTGATCAGCATCCCGCTGACCTTCTCCATCGCCAACGGCCTGGCCTTCGGCGTGGTGGCCTATGCGGTCCTGAAGGTGGCGACCCGTCGGGTGGGCAAGGCGGACTGGCTGCTGTTCGCCCTGGCCGCCCTCTTCATCGTGCGCTTCGCCTACATGGCGGCGGAGGGATAGCGGCGCCCCCTCCGTCCGGCGTCGCCGGCCACCTCCCCCGCCATGCGGGAGAGGACCTTGAGACGCTGGCCTCTAGAAGCCCGCCTCGAACGCCTTGAGCAGGCGTTCGTGACGCCACTGTTCGCGGGCCTTCTCGCTGCCGGCGAGGAAATCGGCGCAGGCGCCCCTGGGCGTCTCGGCGCCGATCTGGCGGGCGCAGGCGCGGACCGGCTTGCGGTAGACGTTGGGATCGCTCCAGAGCCCCTCGCCGGGCAGGAAGCCGAAGGCGATGGCGTTGCGGGCGGCGGTCTTCAGGTCGGCGTAGGTGGCCCCGTTGCGGACCGCCAGCGCATAGTCGCCGGACAGCTCGTGACGGGTGATGCCGGAATCGTCGGTCGAGAGCGCCACGGGCACCCCCATCTTGCGGAACCAGGCGTAGGGATGGTCCTCGGGCGCGATCTCGAGGATCGTCGCGTTCGAGACCATGTTCACCTCGACCAGCACGCCGCGGGCCGCCATGTCGCGGGCGGTGGCGACGGCGCCGGTCTCGTGCGGCAGGGCCACGCCGTGGCCGATGCGCCGGGCCCCGGCGGTGCGCACCGCCTCGCGCACGTGGCGGGCGAAGGGCTCGGGCGCCACCAGCTTAAGCGTCAGTTCGCCGGCGTGCAGGGCGGCCGGGACCTTGCGGCCCTGGTCGGTCAGTTCGGCCACGATCCGCATGTGGGTGTCGTAGTGGGCGACCGCGTCGGGGCTGTCCTCGGGCGCCACCAGTTGCAGGCCCACCCAGCGCGGGTCGGCCGCGATGGTGGCCACGCCGAGCTGGAGCTGGGCCATCGTCTGTTCGGGCGGCCCCTGGCGCATGGCCTGGAACAGGAAGCGGACGGTCACCTCGCAGCCGCGCTTCGCCTGCGGCGTCTCGCACCGCATCACCTCGCGCGCGCGGCGCAGCATGGCGTCGGTGTCGGCGATGGCGGCCGGGACCAGCTTCTCCAGCCCCGCCTCGCTCAGCGCCGCGCGGGTCGCGGCCACGTCGCCTCGCCAGCCGACGCGGGCGCCCAGGACGCGCGAGGCGACGAACTGCGGCGTCACCATCAGCTCGGCGTAGAAGGTATTCTGGCGCGCCAGGCCTTCCAGGGTCTCGGCCAGGGCGTCGCCCTGGCGCTTCGGCAGCATCCCGCGGCGCGCGAAGGCGGTGAAGAACTGGTCATGGCCCGAGCGGCCGCGGAAACCCGGCTGGCGGGTCGACAGGCTGTCGAGCAGCGCCGAACGCAGCGCCTCGTCGGCCTTGACCTGCGCCGCGGGCCGCAGGGTCTCGCCCCCGCAGGCCAGGCGGATGGCCAGCTCGGCCACGTCGACGCAGAGGCCGTCCTCGACCGCCCAGTCCAGGAGGAGTTCGCCGGGCGTGCCGCCGCCCAGGTGGTTGTGCAACTCGCCGCCCTTTGGAAAGGCCTTGAGGAACACGGCCAGTTCGGCGGCCCCCATCCTCGACAGGTCAGGGGCGGCCGCAGCCGCCGGCGTCGCCAGCCCCAGCCCGACGGAGATGGCGAAGGTCGCGAGGAATCGTCTCATGGCCGCAGACCGCCCGAGCCGGCGGGCAGGGTCAAGCTTGCGGTGGCGCGGCCCACGGGATTGGCCTCCAATGCGGCATGGACGCCGCAGACCTGATCGCCCGCCTGGACCTCCGGCCGCACCCCGAAGGCGGGTGGTACCGCGAGACCTGGCGCGCGGCGGCGACCCTGCCCGACGGACGGGCGGCGGCGACCGGGATCCTGTTCCTGCTGGAGCCGGGCCAACGGTCGCACTGGCACCGGGTGGACGCCGAGGAGATGTGGATCCACCAGGCCGGCGCGCCGCTCCGGCTGCTGACGGCGCAGGGCGCAACGATCACCGAGACGCGGCTGGGAACGGGCCCCGGCGAACGCCCGCAGCATCTGGTCCGCACCCGCGAGTGGCAGTCGGCCGAGGCCGACCGCGGCTGGGGCCTCGTCGCCTGCGCGGTCTCGCCCGGCTTCCGCTTCGAAAGCTTCGAGCTGGCCCCGCCCGGCTGGAGCCCTACCGGAACAGGCTGACGACGTAGGGGATCAGGAAGACGGTCAGGGAGCCGACGAGCCCGGCCAGGAGGATGCGATACGCCCAGCCCAGGTAGCGGTACTTCTTGAACGCGAGCACCCGGCCGTTCTGGTAGATGTCGTGGGCGAAGGTCTCGAAGGTGGTGCGCTGGTCGCCGGCCGCCTTCAGCAGGCGCTCGACGAACTCCGGCTCGGAGAGCTGGGTGAACGAGCCGAAGAACAGCAGATTGGCCGGGCCTTCGGGCCGCGGCGGCGTCTTCACCGAGGGCAGCACCGCCAGAACCGCCAGGCAGGCCGCCGCGAAGGCCGCCGCCCCCAGCACCAGCAGCGGAAGCGGCCGGGCCCCGGTGTTGGCCATGCTGATCGTCACCGTGAAGATGACGAACGAGGCCGCCAGCAGCATGTTGGCCTTCTGGTCGGCCATCTGGCTGAGCTGGTACTGCGTCTGCATGGCCGTCCGCATCAGGTGGACGGAATCCGGCGGGAAACCACCCCGCGGATCGGGCGCCTTGTCCGTGCTCATGATCCCCGCTTCCCCCGCCTGCTTCCCGCAGGCCTCCCCCGCGCGCGCCCCCGGCGCCTTGAACCTTCAGCCGCCCAGACGGCCTTCAAACGCGAAGGCCTCGACCGGATGCCGAAGACTCGGAATCTCGCGCGACCGGTACGGCTCGTCCAGTATCGATGCGTCGGTCGGCCGCCCCACCGCGATGGCCGCCTCGACCTGGTAGTCGGCCTCGGGCGCGCCCAGCACGTCATGGGATCGGGAAACGTCGAACCCGGCCATGCCGTGGGCCGCCCAGCCGATGCGGCTGGCCTGGAGCGCAAGGCAGGCCCAGGCGGCGCCCGCATCGAACGAATGGCTGCGAACCGGCGACGGATCGCGGCCGGGCGTGCGCCGGAAGCGGTCGGAGACGAGGTACATCAACACCGAGGCGTGCTTCGCCCAGGCCTGGTTGTAGGGGATCAGCAGGTCGAACAGCGGCGTCCAGGCCGGCGTGCCCGCATGGGCATAGACGAAGCGCCACGGCTGGCCGTTGAACGCCGAGGGCGCCCAGGACGCCGCCTCGAACAGCGACAGGAGCAGATCCTGCGGCATGGGTTCGCCGGTGAAGGCCCGCGGCGACCAGCGCGCCAGGAACATCGGGTCCGTACCGTGGAGGGCCGTACGGCCGTCGGCGGGCGTGCTCATTTCGGCGCTCCGATGTGGGCGATGGAGGCGATCTCGACGAGGAAGTCGGGCCTCACGAGGCCGCACTGGATGCAGAAGCGGGCGGGTTTATCGCCGGGGAAGAACTCCGCATAGACCTTGTTGATCGCGGCGTAGTCGGCCCAGTCCTTCAGGAAGATGTGGTTCATGGTCACATCGTCCATCGTTCCGCCGGCGGTTTCGATCACCGAGCGGATGGTTTCCAGCACCTGGCGGGTCTGGCCGGCCGCGTCACCCGCGTGGGCGACGTTGTTGTCCTTGTCGAAGGCCAGAGTCCCCGAGACGTAGACCACGCCGTCGGCCAGCGTGCCGGGCGAGAACGGAGCGATGGGCGTGCCGGTCCCCGGTGGGGTGACGACGGTCTTGGGCATGGCGGTCTTTCCTCAGCTTGGGGGCGGCGTCTGGCCGACCGCGCCGCAGAACTCGGCCGTGCTGGACACCCAGCCGAAGAACGACTCGACGTTGTAGACGGTCGCCGCCTGCAGGAAGGGCGGGCCGGCCTGGTGGGTGGCGTCCTCGATGAGCACGCCGAAGTACTCGCGGTGGTAGCCGTCGCGAAGGGTGCTCTCGACGCAGACGTTCGTGGCGATGCCGCAGAAGGCCAGGGTGCGGACGCCCCGGGCCCGCAGAACCGAGTCGAGCGCCGTGTTGTAGAAGGCCGAATAGCGCGGCTTCTCGATCACGATGTCGCCGGGCTCGGGCGTCAGCCGGTCGACCAGGGCGTAGTCCCACGTTCCCCTGGCCAGCAGCTTGCCCTTCAGGTCGGGACGTTCGCGCATGGCCTTGAGCGCGTTCGACTTCCACCAGTTGGGCGAGCCCGGGCCGCCGGCCTCCACGTAGTCGGGGTCCCAGCCGTTGCGGAAGAACACGACCGTCACGCCCGAGCGGCGCGCCGTCTCGACCAGCAAGGCGACCTTCTCGACCACCGCGGCGGCGCCCCCGATGTCGAATCCGGCTAGGTCGAGGTAGCCGCCCAGGCTGGCGTAGGCGTTCTGCATGTCCACCACCAGCAGCGCCGTGGCCGCGGGATCGAGCGGCAGGTTCTCGGGCCGCGCCGGCAGCGTCACCGCGCCGGGGACCGGGACGGTGGACCTATCCATGTGCGTTCCCCGCCCGCACATGGCGGCGGCTCCTCATCAGGGGCTGGATCCTCGTCCCGAAGGCCTCCACGCCCGGCACGAAGTCATCGAACACCAGCAGCACCCCCGCCGTCCCCGGGACGTCGGCCACCTCGTCCAGCATGCGGGCCACGCTCGCGTGGCTGCCCACCAGCGTGCCCATGTTGAGGTTCACCGCCGACTCCGGCGCGGCGAGCTGGGTGGTGTTGGTGTTGGACGTCCCGCCCTGGGCGTTGGGGGCGGCCTGGTCGGTGAGCCAGGCCAGCGCCGCGTGGTCGGCGCCGTCGCGGTAGAGCTTCCACCTGGCGAGCGCGGCGGCGTCGGTCTCGTCGGCGATGATCATGAAGAGGATGTACGAGGCGACGTCGCGGCCGGTCCTGGCCCCGGCCGCTTCCAGCCGCTGGTTCACGGGCGCGAAGGCGGTCGGGGTGTTGGTCCCCTTGCCGAGCGCGAAGGAATAGTCGGCGTGCTGCGCCGTGAACGCCAGGCCCTCGTCGGACGAACCGGCGCAGATGATCTTCACGCCGGGCGTCGGACGGGGACTGACCCGGCAGTCGGTCATCTGGAAGTAGCGGCCCTTGAAGTCCGAGACGCCGGTCTCCATCAGTTCCTTCAGGATCGTGGCGTATTCGGCCAGGTAGCCGTAGCGGTCGCGATAGTGGCTCTCGCCGGGCCACAGCCCCATCTGGTCGTACTCGGCCTTCTGCCAGCCGGTGATCAGGTTGATCCCGAAGCGGCCGGGCGCGATCGAGTCGATGGTGGAGGCCATGCGCGCCGCGATCGCCGGCGGCAGGGTGAGCGTGGCGGCGGTGGCGAAGAGCTTGATGCGGTCGGTCACGGCCGCAAGGCCGGCCATCAGGGTGAAGCTCTCGAGGTTGTGCTCCCAGAACCCGGTCTTCCCGCCGAAGCCGCGCAGCTTGATCATCGAGAGCGCGAAGTCGAACCCGTGGCGCTCGGCCGCCTGGACCACCGCCTTGTTGAGTTCGAAGGTCGGCATGTACTGCGGTGCGGTCTCGGAGATGAGCCAGCCGTTGTTGCCGATCGGGATGAAGACGCCGATGTCCATGCATGCCGCCCCTCTCCGCGGCCGCCCAGTTGGCGCCGCGCCGGCTCCGGGCGCAAGCGCGCGCGAGGGGCGTGACGGCGATTGCCTTACGCACGAACAGCGGCCGGGCGCTACCAGCCGGGCAGGTCGGGGCCGCGCGTCCAGTCCGGCGGCTCATAGGGATTGAGGCCGCCGTCGAGAAGACAGCGCCAGATGCCCTCGGCGTCCTCGGCGAAGCGGAACAGCTCGAGGTCGCGCGGACTGATCATGCCGGCCGCGGCGAGGGCCTCGAAGTTGATCACCCCGCGCCAGTAGGCCTCGTCGAACAGCACGATGGGGATCGGCGGCGCCTTGCCGGTCTGGCGCAGCGTCAGGATCTCGAACAGCTCGTCCAGGGTGCCGAAGCCGCCCGGGAACACCACCAGGGCGTTGGCCCGCATGGCCAGGTGCATCTTGCGCATGGCGAAGTAGTGGAACCGGAACGTCAGCTCGGGCGTGGAGTAGACGTTGGGCGCCTGCTCGTGGGGAAGCGTGATGTTCAGGCCGATGGAGGGCGCGCCGACATCGTGGGCCCCGCGGTTGGCCGCCTCCATGATGCCCGGCCCGCCACCCGTGCAGATGACGTTGTGGCGCTCCGAACCGCCGTCCAGCAGAGCGCCCCCCTCGCGCGACGCCAGGGCGCCGAAGGCCCGCGCGGCGCCGTACCAGCGCGGATGGGGCTCAGGCCCGCCCTCGTGGATCCGCGCGCTGCCGAAGACGACGATGGTGGAGCGCACGCCCCAGGCTTTCAGCGCCTCGTCCGCCTTGGCGAACTCGAGCAGGAAGCGGACACCCCGCATCGACGGGCTGAGGATGAAGTCGGGGTCCAGCGACGCCAGCCTGTAGGTCGGCGAGGCCGTCTGGAGGGTGACGGGTTCGGGCGGGACAACAGGCGGCGCGTTCATCGCGCCAGCTTAGGCCGATTGCGGCGCCGGCGTCAGCGCAGTCGGAACATCCCGCCCGGCCAGCCTCAGACGCCCTTGAACGCCGCCGCGATCGTCGCCTTCAACGCCTCGGCCACGGGCGGGACCAGGGCCGGGGAGACGCAGCGCAGGTCGTCGTTGCGGGCGTGGTGATAGCGGTGCGAGCCGAAGATCCCCATGGCGCGGGGGTAGCCGGCCTGGAGGATGCTGGCCAGTTCGCCCGCCGCCAGCTTCGGGTCGGCCGCATAGACCGCCTCCAGGCCCGGGAGCCCGGAGAAGGCGGCGCGGGCGGCCTCCACATGGGGCGGGCTGACCAGCAGGTAGCGCTGGGAATCGGCGCCCGGCAGCGGGCTGAGCATCGTCCCGCGTTCGTGCCAGTCGCGGGCCGCGACATTGGCGCCGATGTGGACCCAGAGCGCCGTCTCGCCCGGCTTGGGCGCCAGGTCGTGGATGTAGAGTTCGCCGCCCTGGTACTCGTACTCGTGGCCGCTGGTGGCCACGAGGGCGAGGTTGGCCGGCAGCTTCGAGCGCGCCGCCCAGGCGACCAGCAGGCGCCAGACCGCCAGGCCCGAGCCGCGCTCGCCCATGCAGCCGAACCACCCCGACCTCGGCGTCGACAGCACCAGCCACGACGGGGCGCCGCGGTCCAGGCGGGCGGTGACGTTGAAGGCCGGCCGGCGGAACGAACGGCCGGGCATCCGCAGGAGACCGCGCGCGCCCGCGGCCGCAGCCTTGAGGAACGGCTCGGCGTCGCGCGGCGCCAGGACGGCCACAGGCCGGTCGAACAACGGACGATCGGCCGGCGCGTTCAGGGCCAGCGCCTCGCCGGTCGGCCCCGTGGTGACCACCACCACCGCCGAGGCGCCGGCGGCGATGGCCGCCTTGACCCGCGCCTCCACGAAACCCAGGGCGGTGGACCAGCGCGCATAGGGCAGGACCAGCAGCGCGATGCCGGGCCCGTTCCGTCCCGAGCCGGCGAGGTAGAGCGGCCCCTCGACGCCGTCCGCAGGCGTCGGGACCACGATGGCCTGGGGGATCAGCGTCGCCCTGGCGTCGCCGGCGCCGAGCGTGGCCTCGCCCTCGTAGGCGGGCGCCTGGAAGGCCTGCCGGCCGGTCGCATAGCCCAGGGCTTTCAGCTCCGCCTCGATCCAGGCGCCGCAGGCGTCGTCCCCGGGCCCGCCCGAGGCCTTGTCTCCGAAAGCGTGGTAGCGCTCGAGGATGCGTTTCGCCTCGGCCTCGTCGCCAGGATCGGCGGCTTCGCGGGAAGCCGCCTGGGCCGCGGCCGGCGCGGCGGCGGCGAAGGCCGCGGTCCCCAGGACGGCGCGGCGGGTGGCGGAGAGCGGGCGTTTCATCGGCATTCCCGCACGCTACTTCAAGCCGTCGACGGGCGCGATGGGCGTGGGCGCCCCGCATCGCGGCGCCTTCACATAGCCGTCCCCGGCGGCGTCGACGCGGCGCGGCAGGTCGCACATCGCCATCAGTGCGGCGGCGTCGTCCTTCAGGTAGGCGTCCCAGAAGCGGATCGTCTCGGCCTTCACGATCTCCATCTGAGCGGGATCTTCCGGCTTCAGGCCGCCGAGACGCACCCGGCGCCCGCCGAACAGCGCATGGTCGGCGCCGTCGAGGATGACGAGATACTGGTCCGCGCCCGTGATGGCCTGGAAGGGCGTGGAGCGCTCGAAGGGCGATTTCTCCAGGTCGAAGGGCGTCACGTCCTCGGTTCCGGTGACGTGCAGGACGGGGGTCTTCACGCGCCGGAACGCCTCGCGCGGGTCGTCCCCGCGCGGCTTGTTGGGGCTGTAGGCCACGGCCGCCCTGATCCGGGGTTCGGCATAGCGGGTGTCCCCCGGCGCCGCCGGCAGCCGCTGGCCCACGGCCGTGAGGGTCGAAAGCGCACCATACGAATGGCCCGACATCCCCACGCGGGCGAAGTCGACCTTGCCCTTCAGCGCAGGCTCGGCGGCCAGGCGGTCGAGGGCGAAAGGCAGGTCGCCGTATCGTCCCCGGGCGGCGGCGGGCGTGATGGCGGGCCGGCCCGCGTCCACGACCCCCGATCCGGTGGAGGGGCGCCCCCCGGACAGGATGGCGCTGTCGGACCCGGCGTGCTGGAGCGTCGCGACCACATAGCCGGCCTCGGCCACGGCGTTCAGGATGTATGCCGAAGCCTCGCGATTGCCGCCCAGGCCGTGGGAATGCACCACCAGCGGGAACGGCCCCGATCCCTCGGGCAGGTACAGCTTGTAGGGAACGACCCGGCCCTCGCGGGCCGGATCTGTCCATTCGCCGTAGCGCACCTCAACGCCGGCGGCCACGGCGGGCCGGAACGCGGCGGCGGCAAGCGCCGCCGCGATGACCAGGGCGCGTATCACCAGGCGTACCGGACCTGGGCGCCATAGGTGCGCGGAAGGTTCCAGCGGCGCGTCGTGGGCGCATCGAAGACGATGTAGGATTCGTTCCCCGCGTTGTTCGAGTACACCGACAGTTCCAGGCCGTCCTTCTGCACGCCCGCGCGGACGTCGAAGATCTGGTAGTCGTGCAGCAGCGGCGTCTGGGCGATCTCCTGCACGCCGCCCCAGCGACCATTGCCCTTGATGTTGAAGAAGCCGGTCCAGTCGTTCACCAGGTCGCGCCGGTAGTTGAGGTTGAACGTGGCGGTCCAGTCGGGCCGTTGCGGTCCCTTCTTGCCGGCGTCAGGCCCGGACTTGATCTCGCCGCCCTGGCGCGAACCGCCGATCTGGAGCCGCGCCACGCCGCCCAGCACCTCGCGGACAGCCGTCAGCTCGGCCTCGAAGCCCCAGAGGCGGGCCTTGCCCGCGTTGAACGCGAACGGCGTCGCCTGGACCGGGCACGACACGAGACCGACGCGGCAACCGTTGTCGCCCTGCACCAGCAGGTCGTCCACGTTGGTCCTGTAGGCGGCGAGGCTGAGGAACACGCGCGGCGCGATGTCGCCCTTCAGGCCGACTTCGTACGACATCGCCTTCTCGTCGCCGAACGTCGGCGGGATCGGGATCGGTTGCCGCGGGTCGCCCAGGGCGAGGTTGAAGCCACCGGCGCGGTAGGCCGTGCCGATCTTGCCGTAGGCCAGCCAGCCCGAGAGCTTGTACGAGGCGGTGACGTTGTAGCTGAAGTCGTCCGTCTCGCGCTGGGTGTCGATGGCGAAGCCCGCGCCCGAGACCCGGCCGGTGCCGAAGTCGAACCTGTTCGACAGCAGTTCCTTGTCGTCGCGGGTGTAGCGGCCCTCGGCCGTGACGTTGAACGCTTCGGTGACGTCGTAGCCGACCGAGCCGTAGGCGGCCCAGGACACGAAATCCAGGCGGCTGACCCCGACGGTGCCGAACGAGAACCCGTTGGCCGCGGTGGGCGGCCCCGCCAGGGTGTTCTGGTACTTGTCGTTGAGGTCGTAGTACTCGAAGCCGGCCAGCCAGTTGAAGCCACCCACCTTCTCGCCGACGATATGGACGTCCTGGAAGAGGATGCGGGCATAGTCGTTCTGCGAACCGCCCAGATCGGTGGAGCCCGGCGCCCCGCCCGGCGCGATCAGGCCCTGGGCGCGGATGCGCGCGATGAACTCGGGCGAGGTCGCGTCACGGTCGTAGGCGTTCTGCGACCGGCGCTCGCGGAGCGCCGTGGTCGAGGTCAGCGACGCCCAGCCCAGGTCGTACTCCAGCACCAGTTCGGCATAGTTGATCTGCTGCTTGGCCGAGGACGGGTGGTTCCATTCGACGTCGTACTTGTCCTGGAAGACCCCGCGCGGGTAGGTCGCATTCGTACCGGCCGGGATGAGCAGCTGGTACATCAGGCCCGGAAGCTGGTCGCGGCCATGCTCCAGCAGCAGGTTGGCGCTGAACGGGCCGTTGTCGTAGCGGACCTGCCCGCGATAGATCTCGGTCTCCTGCCGGTCGAAGTATTCGTCGCGGACGGGATTGTAGTAGAAGCCCTTGTTCTGCTTCATCAGGTTGGCGCCGAAGCGGACCGCCCAGTTCTCGTTGATGGGCTGGTTGACGACGAGCTGCCCCTCGAAGCGGGAATTGTTCGCCGCCTCGAGCAGGGCATAGCCCTCCTGCCGCTGGGTCGGGCGCGCCGACACGATGTTGATGGCTCCGCCCACGGCGTTGCGGCCGTTCAGCGCGCCCTGCACGCCGCGCAGGGCCTCGATGGCGCCCACGTCGAAGAAGTCGGGCTTCGAGAACGTGCGGCCGCCCACGTAGCCGCCGCCCACATAGACGCCGTTGCGATAGAGGCCCACGGCGGCGTCCGCCGAGGTGGCGCGGCTGGTGCCCGATCCGCGGATCGAGACCTCGGAGGTCACCGGGTTCGACGTATTGGCGAAGTTCACCGCCGGCACGTTGCTGAGCAAGGCCTGGGTGTTGGCGATGCCGCCCATCGCCCGGATCTGCTCGGCGCCGATGGCGGTGCCCGCCGCCGGAATCTCGCGGAGGCTCTCCTCGCGCTTGCGCGCGGTGACCAGGATTTCGTCGATCTCGACGGCCCCCTGTCCTTGGCCCTGGCCCTGTCCTTGGCCCTGCGCCCACGCAGGCGCGGCGATCGCCGCGCACAGCACGGCCAGTGAGACGTCTCGGATGGTTCTACGCGCGTTCATGATCCCCTCGTTTCAGGTCGCCCAGGGGATCGAAGCCGCCACGCCCAGACGGCCGGCCGCGCCCTCCCCTGATCCGCCTCTCATGTCCCGTTACCGGGCGGTGACAGTGACGCCACGCTACTCCAGCCGCCGGGCGCGCCGCCAATGCCTGCAGGGTCTGGAACCATGCCGCCCTGTCCGCTTGACGCGCGCGAGACCGCTGCCGGACAGTGCCGCCATGACGAATATCGACCGCAGGGGATGGATCGTCGGCGCGGGCGCCGCCCTCGCCGGATCACTGGCCGCGTCCTCGGCGGCGCAGGCCGCATCCGGAAAGGTCGCGCCCGGAAAGGCCACGAACGCACAGGCGGCGAACGGACGGGAGGGCCCGGTGTACGACTATCTGTTCCTGGATTTCGAGGCGCCGCCGTCGGCGCGGCCCGCGGCCGACTACGCCAAGCAGCTTTCGGCGCGCGCCGCCCAGGTGCAGGGCGCGGGCGGCCAGCTCCTGGGTCTCTTCACCCCGCAGCTCGGGTGGCATGCGGGCCAGGCGGCGCTGCTGGTGGGCTGGGCGCCCGGCGCGGCGTCACGCGAGGCGGTGGTGAACGAACTCTCGGCCCTTCCGGGCGTCCGCTCGGTGCGGCGTGACCGGCTCGAGGCCACCGCCCGCCCGGCCGCCGGCGATCGCCCGCGCGCGGGCGGCATCTACGTCCACCGCTGGTTCGTTATCGAGACGCCGTCGCTGGACGAGGTGGTGTCGCTCTCGACCCTCGGATGGAAGGACTTCGAGGCCAAGTTCGACACGAACATCTTCGGTCTGTTCCGCGCCGCGCCGAGCGCCGGGGACCAGGCCGGCGGACTCACGCGCCTGCTCCTCCTGACCCGCTACGGCGGCCACGGCGTGTGGGAGACGTCACGGGATCCCTCCACCGAGGCGATGGCCGCCTTCGGCCGCCGCCAGAAGCTGACGGTCGACACCTGGGCGGCCAGCACGCTGCTGACGCCGCTCTAGGGCGCGAAGCTGGATCGGCCCTGGATGCCCCAGCGGCCGTCCTGCCGCGTCACGATGTAGATGGAATCGAAGCCGCCGATGACGCTGCCGTCCTTGCGGTAGCGGCTGAACCGGGTGTCGATGTGCACCTTGTCGGCGCCGGCATGGATGACCTCGCGCCGTTCCCAGGCCGAATGATCCCATTCGGTCAGCGCGCCCGTGCCGAACATCTGGGGCTTGTGGTAGCCGGGGTTGATGATCGTGACGGTCCCGGACGCGAAGCGGACGTGCGGGAAGTTGAACGTCTCCTCGAAGGCCTTCAGGTCGCGGGCGTTGAAGGCCGTCATGAACGCGTCGAGCCGCGCCTGCGCGGCGGCGATCTCGGCGGCGAACTCGGCGTGCTCGGGCTTCACGGGCGGCGCTCCGACCCCGCGGCCCAGCGCCGGACCCGCGGCGGCGAGGGCGAAACCGGCGCCCAGCAGGGCGTCCCGACGGCTGACCATGAAGTCTTCTCCTTGCGTTCTCTCGTCATGGGAGCGCCCCCTCGGTGTCGAAGGGCCACTCCTGTTCGGGCGAATCCAGATTGAGCAGTTCGGCGGCGTTGTGCCGCCAGGCGCGGATCATCTGCCCGCACCACCGCAGGAACATCTCGTCGCGGGCCGGGTCGCCCTTCTCCACCCAGTAGGCCAGGGCGTCGTTGCAGAACGAGATCATCGGATCGAGCGACAGCTCCAGCAGCGGCGGGCGCTCCGCGGGCGGCGGCGGGCGTTCGGGATGCCAGAGCAGGGCCCGCAGGCGCTGGCCGGTGCGCTTGCGCAGGGCCTGGTGCGCGGCATGGTAGGCGGGGTTCTGGTTGCCGTGGCGCACCAGGAGGATGAACCCGTCCTCGAACGACCGCGCGGCCAGCAGCGCCTTGCGCATGCCGCCGCCATAGCCACGCCAGGGCTTGGCGTCCTGTTCCTTCAGCCGATGGATGGTCTCGGCGAAGATCCCCTGGATGAGGGCGTCCTTGGAGGGGAAGCGGCGATAGAGCACCACCTTGGTGACGCCGGCGGCGGCGGCCACCTGCTCCATCGTGGCCCGCGCCAGCCCGTGCTTGCGGAACACCGCGGCGGCGACCCGCATGAACTGCTGCCGCCGCACGGCCTCGCGTTCCGTGACCGGCGGATCGGTGTCGTTCGCGGCAAGCGGCTGAGGCAGGGTCGAACTCCATAGGTGCGTCGCCAGCCTTGCACAGCCACGCCGCCCCCGCCACGCCATCGACGGATAGCCGGAGGCTATGAACGCGCATCGGCGATGCGAAATCAGGGATAGAGCTTGACCAGCTCGCCTTCGACCTCACGCACGGACTGGCGCATGCTGGTCCATTGCGGCGGGACGTTGCCCTTGTCCCAGGCTTCGATCCTGGCCTTGAGCTTCGCCACGACGTCGGGGCGTGTCGCAGCGAGGTTCGTCGTCTCGCCCGGATCGGCCTTCAGGTCGTAGAGCATCACGAAGTGGCCGCGCGGCGAGAGTTCCGCCTTCACGCCTTCGGGCGTGACGCGCGCTGCGTTGCTGGCCACTTCGGACGGCTCGGCGCGATTGATCATCCACATCTTCCAGTCCCCGTCGCGGATCGCGAAGTTCACGCCGGAGCGCCAGTAGAGCGTGGGATGCGGCGCGCCGGCGTCCTTGCCGGTGAGGTAGGGCATGAGGTTCACGCCGTCCGCCCCCCTGGGCATCGCGCCGCCCGCCAGCGCCGCCGCCGTGGGGGCGATGTCCAGGCTGGAGATCACCCGCGTCTCCACCTTCGGCTCGATGTGGCCCGGCCAGGCCATGATGAAGGGCACGCGGACGCCCCCCTCCAGGTGCATGCCCTTGTATCCGTTAAGCGGCGCATTGGTGCAGGCGTCGCCGATGTAGCCCGCGCAGCCGTTGTCCGAGAGCAGGATGATCACGGTGTCCTTCTCGAGGCCCTCGGCCTTCAGCTTGGCCCGTAGCGCGCCCACGCTGTCGTCCAGCGACGAGACCATGGCCGCGTAGACCCGCTGGCCCTTGTTCTCGATGTGCCTGTAGCGGTCGACGTACTTCGCCGGCGCCTGCAGCGGCGTGTGCGGCGTGGTGTGGGCCAGGTACAGGAAGAACGGCTTGTCCTTGTTGGCGCCGATGAACCGCACCGCCTCGTCGGTGAAGGCGTCGGTGAGATATTCCTTCACCTCCACGACCTCGCGGCCGCGCGTGATGGGCGCTCTCTCGCGCAGCCTCACCATCTGCTCGGCCTCGGAACCGGACCCCAGGCCAGCCCCGCCTTCCACCGTACCGTACGACCCCTCGGCCCCCCGGGGGGTATGGAATTCGTCGCCCGGCTTCGTCTCGACGATGAAGGCGTTCGCGCCCGCCGTCGTGCCGAAGAACTGGTCGAAGCCCCGGGCGACGGGGTGGTAGCCGCCCGACTCGCCCAGGTGCCATTTGCCGACCATGCCGGTGCGATAGCCGGCCTTCTGCATCACCTGGCCGATGAACACCTCGTCCAGCGAGACCCCGCTGGTGCGGTCGCGGCCCACGGGGTTGAACTCGTAGCCGAAGCGGGTCTGGTAGCGCCCGGTCAGCAGGGCCGCCCGCGACGGCGCGCAGACCGGATGGCTGACATAGCCCTGGGTGAAGCGCACGCCGTCCGCCGCCAAGGCGTCGATGTGAGGGGTCTTCACGAACGTGCTGCCGTAGACTCCGGTGTCGCCGTAGCCCAGGTCGTCGGCCAGGATCACGATGACGTTCGGCTTGCGCGCCGGCGCGGCGTGAGCCGGGGCCGCCGCCAGGACGAGGCCGAGGGCGGCGGTGGCGACGAGGGACTTTCGCATCGTTCCGGACTCTCCAGGTTTCGCCGCCGAGACTAGTCCGAACCTCGCCACCGATCTGCCCATGGCCCCTTCACCGTGCTATAGCCCCCAGGCATGGAATTGAGGCACCTCGAACAGATTCTGGAGATCTGTCGCGCCGGCGGATTCAGCGGCGCCGCGCGCCGGCTGGAGATCTCGCAGCCCACCTTGTCGAAGAGTATCGCGCGGCTGGAGACCCAGCTTTCGGTGAAGCTGTTCGAGCGGAGCGGCGGCGCGGCGCGACCCACGGCCTACGGGGCGTTCGTCGCCCAGCGGGCCGAAGCCCTGCTGCAAGGGGTGGCGGCGCTGTCGCGCGACCTCGAGCAACTGGCCCGCGGCGAGGAGGGCCGCATCCGGATCGCCGTCGGCCCCGCCTCGCGGTTGCGTCCCCTGCCCCAGCTCCTGCGGCAGGTCGCGGTGCGGTTCCCCAGGCTGCACGTCGAAACCATCCAGGAGACGGGCCCGGGCGTGATGACGGCGCTGCAGGACGGCCGGGTCGATATCGCCTTCGGCTATTCCGAGCACGCCGCGCGCTACGGCGAACTGATCCGCAAGAAGATGTTCGAAGACCAGATCATCCTGGTCGCGCGTCGCGGGCACCCCGCGCTGGCGCTGGCCGAGGCGGGCCCGCGCGAACTTCTGGCCTGGCCGATGGCCCTGCCCAACGTGCTGCCCGGCGTGGAACTCTGGGCCGGCGAGCTGACGCGCGAGGAGGCCGAGAACCTGCGCGCCTTCGTCAGCGACGACTATTCGCTGATCATCCAGCGGGCGCTCGACACCGACACCATCGCCATGGGCGCCTCGTTCCTGTTCGAACCGCACCTTCGCGACGGACGGCTGGCGCAGGTGCGCTCCACGCTGGCGGTGCCCTACGCCTGCTGGATGCTGACCACCGCCGAACGCTGGCGCTCCCCCCTCGTCAAGGCGATGGCCGAACTCTCCCGCGCCGCCATGCGCGAGACGCCCTAAGCCGCCACGCCCTGATAGCCAGGGACTATGGAATTCCGCCGTGATCGTGACGCGTCCGAAACGACGCCGCCGCGATCCCCGGCCAGGATGCCGCAAGGATCGGACACGGAGGTACGGGATGGGCTGGAGACGGGTCGCAGGCGCCGCCGGGCTGGCGCTGCTGGCTGCCGGCTGCATGGGGGGACCGCCCCGCGGCGGACCCGGTGGGCCGGGAGGGCCGGGCGGCTTCGGCCCTCCGGGCGACAGGTCGGGCGGTGGCGGGCTGGGCGGCGACGGGCCGATGCGGTCCCGCGAACAGCTCTTCATCAGCCCGTCGGGCCAGCCCTTCCGCGCGCCGCCCGGCCGGCCCTATCCCAGCGCCGCCTGGTTCGCAGGGGCCGACCGGGACGGCGACGGCCGCCTGACACGCGACGAGTTCCGCGCCGACGCCCTGGCCTGGTTCGCGGTTCTGGACCGCAACGGCGACGGCCAGATCGGCATGCCCGAGGTGACCTGGTGGGAGGAGGAGGCGGTTCCCGAGATCACCCGCGAGGACATCGCCGCGGGCCCCGGCAGCGGGCGACGGCCATCACCGCGCGGCGGGAACGCGGGCAGCCGCCGGCAGGGCGCGGCCTTCTACAGCCTCATCAACGAGCCGCACCCGATCCGCGGCGCGGACGCCGACTTCTCGATGGGGGTGAGCCGCGCCGAATGGCTGGCGGCGGCCGACCGCCGCTTCCGGCTCCTGGACCTGGACGGCGACGGGATCGTGCTGGCGACCGACCTGCGCCCGACGCCCGCCCAGGCGATGTCCGCGCCCCAGGGCGGCCGGCGACGCTGACCGCGACTGGGCGCGCCCCGCTACTGGGCGCCCCCGTCCACGCGCACGATGGCGCCGGTCGTGAACGACGACATGGGGCTGGCCAGGTAGAGGGCCGTGGTCACCACTTCCTCGGGGCGGCCAGGGCGGCCCAGGGCGTTGTCGGCGTGCTCGCGCGCCTCCTCGGTCCAGGCCTTGGCGATGTCGGTGAGGAAGGGTCCGGCCGACAGGGTGTTGACCCGGACCTTGGGCCCGTACTCGTGCGCCAGCGAGACGGTCATGGCGTTAAGCGCCGCCTTGGCTCCCGAATAGGGCACCACACGCGGGAGCGGATTCAGCGCGCCCGACGACGAGACGTTGATGATGACGCCCCCCTCCCCGTCCGACATCCGCTTGCCGACCACCGAGGCCAGCCGGAACGGTCCCTTGAAGTTCAGGTTCAGCACGCTGTCGAAGAGCTGCTCGGTCACCTCGTGGCTGGGCATGGCGGGCGACATGCCCGCGTTGTTCACCAGGATGTCGATGCGGCCGAACGCGGCGTAGGCGGCCTCGACCAGCCGGTCGATGTCGTCCCAACGGCCGGCGTGGACCGCGACGGCCAGGGCGCGGCGGCCCATCGCGCGCACCTCGTCGGCCACCGCCTCGCAGGCCTCCAGCTTGCGGCTGGCCACGACGACGTCGGCGCCCGCGGCGGCGAAGGCGCGCACCATCTCCAGTCCCAGGCCGCGGCTGCCGCCGGTGACCAGCGCCACCTTGCCCGACAGGTCGAAGAGTTCGTTGGGTGTCATGGGGGCTCCGGTTGCGGGCGATCAGGCGCCGGCCGGGGCCTTGCCCCAATAGGCGTCGCGGATGAGGCGCTTGTAGAGCTTGCCCGTCGGGTGCCTCGGCAGCTCGGCCATGAAGTCGATGCGGCGGGGCAGCTTCACCGCCGACAGGTTGGCCCGGCAGAAGGCCGTCAGTTCGGCCGCGAGGTCGTCGCCGGGCTCGACCCCGTCCATCGGCTGGATCACCGCGACCACCTGCTCGCCCATTTCGGGATCGGGGGCGCCCACCACCGCCGCATCGGCGACCTTGGGGTGGGTGATCAGCAGGTTCTCGATCTCCTGCGGATAGATGTTCACGCCGCCCGAGATGATCATGAAGCTCTTGCGGTCGGTCAGGTAGAGATAGCCGTCCTCGTCCAGCCAGCCCACGTCGCCCAGCGTGGTCCAGCCCTCGGGATGGGTGCTCTCGGCCGTCTTCTCGGGGGCGTTGTGGTACTCGAAGCGGCCGCCGCCCGCGAAATAGACCAGGCCTTCGGCGCGCGGCGGCAGCACCTCCCCGTCCTCGCCGCAGATCTTCACTTCCACAGGCGCCGTCGCGCGGCCGACCGAACCCCTGTGCGCCAGCCACTCATGGGAATCGATCACCGTGCGGCCGTTCCCCTCGGTGCCCGCATAGTATTCGTGGATGATCGGCCCCCACCACGCGATCATCTGCTCCTTGACCGGGACAGGGCACGGCGCGGCGGCGTGGAACACCACCTTCAGGGAATCGTGGCCGTACCTCGCCCGCACGTCCTCCGGCAGTTTCAGCATGCGGACGAAGTGGGTCGGCACGAACTGGACGTGGGTGACGCCGTGGCGCTCGATGAGCCTCAGACAGTCCTCGGCGTCGAACTTCTCCATCAGGACCACGGTCCCGCCCAGCCGCTGGACGTTCATCGACCAGCCCAGGGGCGCGGCGTGGTCGAGCGGCGCCGGCGAGAGATAGATGGTCTGGTCGTCCATGCCGTAGCCCTCGCGGGCCCAGGCCGTCAGGGCCTCTCCCTCGATCAGCGAGCCGCCGCTCAACGCGCGCTTGACGCCCTTGGGCCGGCCCGTCGTGCCGGAGGAATAGAGCATGGCCGCGCCCGGCGTCTCGTCGGGCACGGGAGTCGCCGGATGGCGCGCCCGCTCGGCCTCGAAGCCGGCGAAGGGCGCGACCGGTTCGTCGGCCATGAAGAGGGCCAGCCCTCCGACCGCCCGGGCGGCCTCGGCGGCGACATCCGCCATCGCCCGAGAGGTCACGAACGCCTTGGCCCCCGAGTCCTGGAGGATGTAGGCCACCTCGCCCGCGGTGAGGCGCGAAGAGATCGCCGTGTAGCGCAGCCCGGCCCGCTGCGCCGCCCACAGCACCTCGTAGTAGATGGGGTGGTTCTCCATCATGATCGCCACCCCGTCGCCGACGCCGAGGCCCAGGGCGCGGAAGAGCTGCGCGCCCTGGTTCGACCGGTCGTTCAGCTCGCGGTAGGTGACGACATGGCCGCTCCCGGCCATGACGAAGGCCGGCTTTTCAGGCGTCAATCCCGCGTGGACGTACGGATGCATGGGCCGTCCCCGGCTTGCGGCGCGACCGCCCTCAGGCGTCGACGCGAGCTTCGGCGTAGCCGCTCAGCACCACCACGCCGTCCTGGTTGGTGGTGGAGACGTCCAGCTCGACCAGCTTCACCCCGTCGCGCTCGGTCAGCGCCTTCACCGTGGCCTTGGCCTCCAGGGTGTCGCCGGGCCAGACCTGGCTGGTGAAGCGGACGCCGTACTTGGTCAGGCGCGTGTCGCCCACCCAATCGGTCAGCATCTTGCCGGTCATGCCCATGGTCAGCATCCCGTGGGCGAACACGCTAGGATAGCCGGCGACCTGGGTGGTGAAGATCTCGTCGGTGTGCAGGGGATTGTAGTCGCCCGAGGCGCCGGCGTACTGGACGATCTGAGTGCGCTTCAGGTCCTCGACCAGGCGCGCGGTATGCTCGTCGCCGACCTTGAGCTTGCTTGCGGAAAGCGCCATCGCTCAGGCTTCCTTCTTCGCGGGTTGTTCCACGGGGCGTTCGGTGCGCACGCCCACGCCGCGGGCGGTGACCACCAGCTCGCCGTCCTGATTGCGGTATTCGGTGACGCTTTCGGAGAACACCAGCTTGCCCGAGCGCTTGCCCTCCTTCTCCCAGGTCTTGCCGGGCTTGGTCTCGGCGACCAGCACGTCGCCGGCGCGCAGGGGACGATGGTACTCGTAGTGCTGCTCGGCGTGGAGACCGCCGCCTCCCCCACCACCGCCACCGCCGCCCGTACGGGCGACACCGGTCGGGTTCTTGCCCGAGCCGAACCACGGCTGGCCCACCTTGGGCCGCAGGAAATAGTCGGGATCGAACTGGGCCGAAGCCTGGACGAAGGTGGGCGGGGCGATGATTCCGCCGGCTTCGGTCGCCTTGGCCTTCTCCTCGTCGGTGTAGACGGGGTTCTCGTCGCCGATCGATCGGGCGAACATGAGGATATGCCCCGCCTCCACAGGAAACTTCTTGGCCGGCATGCGTCCCTCCTGGCTTACGCGCCACTGCGTTCTTGGCGGCCCGTCCAGGGCGCCGCGACGACCATGAGAGAGGATAGGCGCAACGTCAGTCAACCGGGAGCCGGCCCCGTCGCGAAAGAACCCCTGGCGAAGCGTCAGGCGGCGCGGGCGAACGCCGGAGCCAGGAAACGACCGGTCAGCTCGATGCTCTTCAGCACCGCGGCGGGCGGGATCGAGCCGAACTGCATCATGCACATCATGCGGTCGGCGCCGATCGCCTCATAGCCCCGCAGCTTCCCGGTGCAGTGCTCGGGGTCGCCGATGACAACACAGTCCAGCGGCTCCAGCACCTCGTGCGCCTCTTCCCGGCTGATCTCCTCCCCCTGGGCCATGCGCTTGAGCAGCACGACGACGGGAGGGTCGTCGTCGTGGATGACCGTCTCGTCCGGATCGAGCTGAGCCAGGGCCGCGGTGTCGCGGGCCGAATTCGGGTGCAGGCCGGCCTTGATCATGTCGTACCAGACCCGGCGCGGCACCTTGAACACCCGGGGCGCGGCGTTGACGTACCAGAGGGCCGACCAGGCGGCGCCGTTGGCGATGGCGTCCGCCCGCGTCTCGGCCACGTGGACGAAGGTGAAGCAGCCTTTCTGGCGGTTGATGAACCGGCCGGCCGGCGCCTGGCAGGCCGAGAGCCCGCGGTCGTGCTCGCGCAGCATCTCGCCCAGGAACTTCACGGGGCTCAGCAGGGTGGTGCCCAGCGCGCCCACGCCCATCTCGCCGGCCATGTAGAAGCTCTCGGGCGAGCCGCAGGTCTGCCAGAGCGGCGGGTGCGGCGTCTGCACCGGCTTCGGCACGATCTCGCGCGGCGGCACACGGTAGTCGGCCCCGTCCCACGAGAACTCGGGATCGGTCCAGACGCGCGGGATGATGTGCATGGCGTCGCGCACCTGGTCACGGGCCTTCTCGGGATCGACGCCGAAGGTCTCCCACTCCTTGCCGCCCGACTTGGCCAGCCCCATCTCGAACCGGCCGCCGGACAGGACGTCCAGCGTGGCGCCGCGTTCGGCGACGCGCAGGGGCGAGTTGATGTTGAACGGCGCCAGCACGCCGGCGTGGCCCACGCGCAGCCGCTGGGTGGCCATGGCGATGGCGGTCAGCACCAGCTCTGGCGCGGCGGAATAGCTGAACTCGGGCGAGCCGTGGTGCTCCACCTGCCACCAGGCGGTGAAGCCGGCGGCGTCGGCGGCGCGGGCCTGCGCCAGGATCTCCTGGAACAGGCTGGCCTCGTCCTCCCCATGCCAGGGAAACGCTCGCTGAATCTCGCAGAAGATATCGAACTTCACGCTGCGCCCCTTCACCTCATTTTATAACAGTTGTTATGTATCGATCCATATGAGAGCGAGTCAACCGCCACAAGAACGAACGACAGGATTTTCCAGCAGAAATCACATAACCATCGATATGTTTCCTACGCGGCGACCGACCCCTCGATGCGATAGGTCCGGGCCGCGACGTCGTGGAACATCAGCCGCCGCTCGTCGGCGCTGAAGCCCGCGGTCATCTTCTTGTGCGCGTTCCAGAGCACGTCGTAGCCGCAGGCGCGCTTGTCCATCGGGAAGTTGCTCTCGAACATGCAGCGCGCCGGTCCGAACAGGTCGATGGCCGCGGCGTAGTAGGGCCCGTTGGCCGCGGCCAGCTCGTCCGACGTCGGCGGCCTGGACCGCTCATGCCAGCCGAAACCGTTGAAGTGCATGTTCAGGCCGCCCAGCTTGAGCCGCACGTTCGGCCGTTCGGCCACCGCCGCCAACCCGGCCCGCCAGGCGGCGAACACCTCGTCGCGGCGCCCCGCGTACCAGCCCATGCCCAGGGGCGTGCCGATGTGGTCGAGGATGATCGTGAGGTCCGGCAGGGCGGCGGCCAGACTGGCCACCTGGTCGAGCTGGTGGTGGAAGACCCAGAGGTCCAGCGACAGGCCGCGCCGCTGCAGCTCGCGCGCGCCGGCGCGGAACGCCGCGCTCTCCATCATCTCGGCCGGCGCGCTGGGCCAGGGATCGAGCGCGCCGTGCGGATCGGCGCAGACGATGGGGCGGATACCGCGATACCGCTCGGGCGCGCGGGCCATGTGCAGGTCCAGCACCGCACCGACGCGATCGCCCAGCATCAGGTCGGCCGAGCCGAATATCGCCGCACAGGCCTTCACCGGCCCGAAGGCGCCGCTGGCGGCCTGGGCCCCCACGCCGTTGGCGAACTCCACCTCGCCGATCGAGCGCAGCTCGGCCGGGCCGTCCGGACGGTACATGGCCGCGCATTCGGCGAACACGCTGGCGACGATGTTGTGCCCGCCCCGCTGGGGATCGGCGTCGGCCAGGAATTCGTCCAGCAGATAGGTGTCGTGCGGAAGCTTCCACAGATGGTGGTGGGCGTCGACGATCGGCAGGTCGGGCTCCAGGGGCGCTTCCCGCACCTGGGCCAGCCAGTCGTCACGAACGGGCCATTCGAGGGACATCGGCGGCTACGCGGGCGGGCGCCCCTGAGGCTCCCGCCCTCCTCCTCAGAAGCTGACGCCGATCCGCAGCCCGTAGGTCCGCGGCGGGTAGTAGACGAAGTTGTCGGGCTGCAGCACCTGCTGACCCAGCGAGATCGACTGCAGGCCGTCGTTCGAGATGATGTCGTCGTTCTCGATGTTGGCGACGAACGCCTCGGCCCGGTATCTGCGGTCCGGGCTTTCCCACGTCACCCGGGCGTTGGTCGTATGGTAGGCCTTCTGGCGCGAGGTGAAGTAGTTGTCGGCCAGGAAGTCCACGCGGCCCGAGAAATAGGCGTCGACGCGCGGCGTGATCGTCCCGAACGCGGTCTGGAAACGATACTCCGCGCCCAGGTTCAGCGTGTAGGGCGGCGTCTGGTTGAGGTTGTTGCCCTTGAAGTCGCAGAGCCGGGTGACCGGGTCGCAACCGGGGCCCGGCCCGCCGAACCGCGCCGCCGTGGTGATGTAGCGGCCGTACTTGGCGTCGGTGAGCGTCCCGGTCGCGTTGAGGCGCAGGTTGTCGACCGGCACCGCCGTGAACTCCACCTCCAGCCCGCTCACGTCGGTCGTGCCGTCCACGTTGTTGATGCCGGACTGCGTGGCGCTCTGGATAAACACCTGCAGGTTCTTGATCTTCTGGTGGTAGGCGGCGACGTTGAGCTGCACCCGATCGTCGAGGAAGCGCGACTTCACGCCCGCGTCGAACGACGTCAGCGTCTCGGGATCGTAGATGTTGCCCAGGCCCGTGATGTTGCCGCCGGCCAGATAGCCGCGGGCGACCGAGGCGAACACCATCGTGCTGTCGTTGACCTGATAGCTCAGGCCCACCTTGCCGGTGACGCGGTTCCAGGTGTTGCTGAACGGGCCGGAGATGACGCCGCAGCTTCCGCCGCAGGCCAGGGGGAGCTGGTAGTCCAGCGAGTTGAAGCCCGACTTCCGGTCGTTGGTGTAGCGGAGACCGACCGTCAGGATCACGGGCACGCCCGCGCCCGTCTTGCCGAAGTCGTAGTCGAACTGCCCGAAGGCGGCCAGCGCCCGGGTCTTGCTGGTCCCGAAGCTCAGGAAGTTGAACTGGTCGAACGGGACCGTCGGGCCGAAGTTGTTGTAGCCGAGGTCGCTGTAGGCGAAGTCCTGGAAGTTCTTGCCCCGGAAGTAGATGCCGCCGACCACCCAGGTCAGGGCGCCGTCGCCGTTCGAGGCGAAGCGGACCTCCTGCGAGAACTGCTCGGCGTCGAGCCGCCAAGCCGAGCCGATCGAGATCGGCAGGTCCGACCCGTCGCCGTCGCTGATCTGGTCGACGTGGCTCTTCCCGTAGGCCGTCACCGAGGTGAAGTTGGCGAACGGCAGCTCGAGATCCAGCGTCGCCGAATAGAGCTCGGTATCGTTGCTGCCCACGTCCGGATAGTCGTGGCACACCCGGCGCGGGTCGAACCTCGCCGCCGTGCTGAAGTCGCAGGCCGAGCCGGCCGGGATTCCCAGCGGCGGGGTCATGTAGCGGGCCGGCGTCTGCCACCAGGCCGTCGCCGTGGCCGCGACACCCTCGCTCCAGGTGCGGTGGGCGGCCAGCAGCAGGCGGGCCTGCGGGTTGAAGTCGATGGCGAGCTGGCCGCGGATCATCTGGTAGTCCAGCCGGTCCAGGTTGTCGGTCGCCGCGGGCTTGGTCGAGAGGTTCTTCGTGTAGGGGTCGTGCTCGGCCGAGACGGCGGTGAGGCGCGCGGCGATCTGCAGGTCGCCGCTCGTCACCAGCGGCAGGTTCACGAAGCCGCGGAAGGTGCGGGCGTCATAGTTGCCCAGCATGGCGTCGACGCCGGCGGCGAACTCGCCCGTCGGCTTGTTGGTGATGACGTTGATCGAGCCGCCCACCGAGTTGCGGCCGTAGAGCGTGCCCTGCGGCCCGCGCAGCACCTCGACGCGGGCGATGTCGTAGAACTCGGGGTCGATCGACGTGGTGCGCTGCACATAGACGCCGTCGATGTTGTAGGCCACGGGCGAGTCGCCGCCGGGCGTGGTGTTCTGGCTGCCCAGGCCGCGCATGGTGATGACGTTCTCGCCGCCGGTCACACCCGCGCCGAACCGCAGCGACGGCACCCGCGACCCCAGCTCCTTGAAGCCGATCACGCCCTGCCGCTCCAGGTCCTCGCCGCCGACGGCGGTGATCGGGATCGGCACGCGCTGGACGTTCTCCTCCCGGAACTGGGCGGTGACGACCACCTCGCTGACGGTGCTGTCGGCGGTCTGGGCCTGAGCTTGGGCCGCGCCCGCCATGAGCGCGACCGCGGCCGCGCCCCCCAGAAGGCGCGCCGGGCGCCCGGTCATCCTGGTCATCTCCCGATCCCTCCCCTTTGTTGTTCCGGCCCTGTTGTTGCCGGCTCTGTGGTGTTCTCGCTCTGTCGGACCGCTTCCTGTCGCGCCGTTCCGTCAACGGGCCTTGTCGCCGCCCAGGGCCTCGTTCGCGCGCGAGTGACGCACGCCGGGCTGGAGCTCGATCATCTCGATGATGTTGCCGTTGGGGTCGTAGCAGCAGGCCGTCCCCACGATGCCGAGGGCCGCGTCCGGCGCATGCACCGGCTGGGTGAAGACGACGCCGGCCTGGGTGAGCGCCTCGTAGGCCGCATGCACGTTGCGCGTCCGGAAGGCGATGATCCGTGGCACCGCGCGCCTGCGCGCCGCGGGATCGGGGAAGGCGGCCTGTGGCTCCAGCCACTCAATGAGGTCGATCATGGGGCCGTCCGGGTCCGACGGCAGGACCATCAGCACCCCGCGCCCCCGCGCCCTGTCCAGGCCGAAGATGCCACCCACGAAGTCGGGCCAGACCACGTCGCGCCGATCGTTCAGGACCTCGAACCCCAGTAGCCCGTAGAAGGCCACCGACTCGTCCAGGTCCCGGCAGTTGACGACGGTGTGATAGAGGCGCGACAGCGCCCACGCCGGTTCGGACACGTCCGCTTCTCCCCGTATCGCGGCCCCGGCGCGCCGCGCGTTGCACACGGCCGTCCGACGCTCATCTTATGGGAAAGCATAACGCTGGTTCTGTAGATTCCGCAAAGGAATAGTATAACGGTCGTTCTGGAAATTCAGTTCGCCTTGCCGCCAGCCCCGCCGCCACGGTGCGCGTCGGGAGAGGCGATCCCGAGGTGTAACAGTCGTTATGCTTCCTCTCAGCCTGCGGCGCGCGAGGTCTTCCGCACCGGTTCGGGAACCGGACCCAGGCGGGCGTCCAGCAGAGAGTCCACGAACTGACGCTGCGTCGTGCTGGTGAACTTGCCCGCGCCCAGCAGCACCTGGACGCTCAGGCCGTCGATGAGGGCGATGATCTCGCGCGCCACGTGGTCCACGTCGATGTCGCGCGGCGCCTCGCCCTGCTCCTGGGCCCGGCGGATCACGGTGGAGACGCGTCCCATGTATTCGACGTAGCGCTCGCGCATCACGCGCTGGACCTGCGGACTGTGGACGCCACGCTCCCAGAAGGCCAGCCAGCAGCGCCATTGGGCCTTCATCGCCGTGCTGGTCGGCAGGATAGTGTGCAGCAGGTCGCGGAGAGCGGCCCGTGCGGACATGCCTGTGGCCGCCTCGTCCATCATCGGGCGGACGATCTCGGCCCCCTGCTCCGAAACGGCGATCAGGACCTCGTCCTTGGACTTGAAGTAGTGGGTCAGGGCGCCTGTCGTGAAGCCCGCCTCCTTGGCCACGTCGCGCATGGTCAGGCCTTCCAGGCCCTCGCGGGCGATGACCGCCAGCGCCGCGGCGGCGAACTGCCGTCGCCTCTGGTCGTGGTCGGCCTGCCGGGCCATGCTTCTCCTCCCCACCTCTCGGAGACGGCGCGTTACCACAGGGGCGCGGGCGGGAATACGCTCGTTATGTTCTCAGGCCGCAGTGACTCCGCCGTCGATCACCAGTTCGGCGCCGGTGACGAAGCGCGCGGCGTCCGAACACAGGTAGAGGACCCCCTCGGCGATATCCTGGGGCGCGCCGGGAAACCCCAGCGGCGTCGCCTCGGCCGCGACCTGGCGCGTGCCGGCCATCAGCGCCTCCGTGGAGTTCGAGCCGGGGTCCAGCCGGCCGTCATTCTGCATCTTCGCCCAGATGGGCGTCTCGATCGCGCCGGGATGCACCGAGTTCACCCGCACGCCGTTGCGCGCCGCCGCGCACTCCAGCGCCACCGCCTTGGTGAAGAGCCGCACACCGCCCTTGGTGGCGCAGTAGGCCGAAAGGCCCGGCACGCCGGTCAGGCCCGCCACCGACGAGACGTTGACGATCGATGCGCCGCCGGCCCGCGCCAGCAGCGGCAGGGCCGCCCGCACGCCGAAGAAGACGCCGTCCAGGTTCACCGCCTGCTGCCGCCGCCAGACCTCGGTCGTCGTCTCGAGCAGGGGCGCGCCGATGCAGAGGCCGGCGTTGTTCACCAGGGCGTGCAGGGCGCCGGCGCGGCGCTCCACCTCGGCCACGACGCCCGCCCATTCCGCCTCGGACGTCACGTCGAGCCGCGCCGGCTCCATCCGTTGCAGCGCCTCGGCCAGGGCGCAGGCTTCGGCCAGGCCGTCCAGGTCCACGTCGGCGGCGAAGACCCATGCCCCCTCCCGCGCCAGGGCCAGGGCGCAGGCGCGCCCGATGCCGCTCGCCGCCCCGGTGACCAGCGCCACCTTCCCCGCCATCCGGCCCATGCGACCCTCCCATCATAACGATCGTTATCTTTACACAGCCCCTGGATTGTCGATAGCGTCCGCGTAACGTCCGTTACGGAATGGAGCCAGGTCATGGGCGAGCTGCCGCAGCACGACGTCGTCGTCATCGGGGCCGGCTTCGGCGGCCTCTACGCGGTCCACCGCTTCGCCGAGCAGGGCTTCGACGTGCTGGGCCTGGAGCAGGCCGGGGACGTGGGCGGCGTCTGGTACTGGAACCGCTATCCGGGCGCCCGCTGCGACTGCGAGAGCTACTACTACAGCTACGCCTTCGACGAGACGCTGCAGCAGGACTGGACCTGGAGCCTGCGCTATTCGGAACAGCCCGAGATCCTCCGCTACCTGGGCCATGTGGCCGACCGGTTCGACCTGCGCCGGCGCTACCGGTTCTCGACCCGCGTGACCGCCGCGCACTTCGACGAGGCGCTGGGCGGCTGGCGGCTGCGGACGGCCGACGGGTTCGAGACGACGACGCGGGCCCTGGTCACCGCCATGGGCTGCCTGTCGCAGGTGAACTGGCCCGACATCCCGGGCCTCCGGGATTTCGGGGGGCGGCTGCTGCACACCGCCCAGTGGCCGCACGAACCGGTGGACTTCGCAGGCCGCCGCGTGGGCGTCATCGGCACGGGCGCCTCGGCGGTGCAGGCCATTCCCCGCATCGCGGAGCAGGCCTCGCAGCTCACCGTCTTCCAGCGCACGGCGAACTGGGTGCTGCCGGCGTGGAACCGGGCCACAGACCGGGACTTCGACGCCTGGGTGAAGGCCAACTACGGCGAGATCCGCGCCCGCTGCCTGGCCTCGGGCGGGGCCGTGCCCTTCGACCCGCCCGAACGCTCGGCCCTGGAAGTGGGCGACGACGAGCGGCAGGCGATCTACCAGGGGTTCTGGGATCAGGGCGGCATGCGGTTCTTCACTGCCTTCACCGACCTCTTCACCGACGAGGCGGCCAATGCGACGGCCCAGGCCTTCGTGCGAGCCCACATCGAAAGGACCGTGCGCGATCCCGAAACGGCGCGGCGCCTGACGCCCAACGACCACCCCATCGGCGTCAAGCGGCCGCCACTCGACGACGACTACTACGGGACGTTCAACCGGCCGAACGTCGCCCTGGTCGACGTGCGCGCCGCGCCCATCCGCGAGGTGTCGGGCCAGGTCCTGCGCACCGCCGAGGCCGCGTACGAGCTGGACGACCTGGTCGTGGCCACCGGCTTCGACGCCATCACCGGCGCCCTGCTGGCGCTGGACGTCCGCGGCCGCGGCGGCGTGCGCCTGGCCGACCGCTGGGCCGAGGGGCCGAAGACCTACCTGGGCCTGGGCGTCGCCGGCTTCCCCAACCTCTTCACGGTGACCGGTCCCCTGAGCCCCTCGGTGCTCGCCAACATGCCGACGGCGGTGGAGCAGCACGTCGACTGGATCGCCGACTGCCTGGACCACATGCGCGCCCGCGGCGTCGCGACCCTGGAGGCCACCGAGACGGCCGAGGCCGCCTGGTCGGCCGAGTCGGACGCCGCCGTCGCCCACACGCTCTATCCGAAGGCCAACTCCTGGTACTTCGGCGCGAACATCCCCGGCAAGCCGCGCCGCTTCGGGGTCTATGTGGGCGGGTTCGGCGCCTATCGCGAGCGCTGCCGGCAGGTGGCCGAGCGAGGCTACGAGGGCTTCCGCCTGGGCGCGGGGCCGAACGGATGAGCGGCCCGGCCGAGCGGCCCATCGACGCCGTCCGCGCCATGCTGACCGCGCTGCTGGGCGGCCCGGACGCCTCGATCGAGCACCGCCGCGCGCAGGCGGCCGTGTTCGCCGCCAGCCAGCCGCCCCCGCCGCCGGGGCTGCGGATCACGCCGACCGCGCTGGGCGGCGTCCCGGCCGAGACGGTCGAGGTCGAGGACGGCGCCGGGCCCCACCATGTCCTCCACCTGCACGGCGGGGGCTACGTCATGGGCGATCCGGCGGCAAGCCGCGGCTTCACCACCGCCCTGGCGCTGGCCACACGGGCGCGGGTAGTCAGCCTCGACTACCGCCTGGCGCCGGCCCATCCGTTCCCGGCAGCGGTGGACGATGCGCTGGCCGCCTACGCGGGCCTGCTGGACGACGGCGTCCCGGCTTCGCGCCTCGCCCTCGCCGGCGAATCGGCCGGCGGCGGCCTCGTGGTGGCGGCCCTGCTGGCGATCCGCGACGCCGGCCTGCCCCGACCCGCCTGCGCCGTGGCGATGAGCCCGTGGACCGACCTGGCCTGCACGGGCGCCTCCTACGAGACCCGCGCCGGATGCGATCCCCTGCTCACACGCCATGTCCTGCTCGAGATGGCCGACCAGTACCTTGCCGGCCAGGATCCCGGTGCGCCCCTGGCCTCCCCGGGCGAGGCCGACCTGGCGGGCCTCCCGCCCCTCCTGGTCCAGGTCGGCGACGACGAGGTCCTGCTGGACGACGCCCTCACCCTGGCGCGGCGGGCGGGCGACGCCGGCGTCCGGGTGGAGCTGGAGGTCTGGCCGGGCATGATCCATGTCTGGCAGATGTTCGCCGGCGCGCTGCCCGAGGCCGACGCGGCGATCGCCCGCATCGCGGCCTTCCTGTCCGAAACCCGGACGCCCTGAGCCTCGATGGGCCTCGGTCAGGGAACGCAGATCCGGCCGCTGGAAGCCCTGTCGGCCCCCGTGGCCAGGTCCGCGTGGATCGTCGCGGCGAGTTCATCGGTCTGATTGCGCAAGTCGGGCGCGGCGAGGGTCTCCCAGCGGGCCGCCCGCGTCAGGGGACCGACCGCGTACAGACCCCGCGTCGGCCGGCCGTCGGAGCCGACGACGCGCAGCGAGCCGTCCACGTCGAGGCCGAGCCCGAGCGGGTCCCCGCGCAGCAGGCCGCGAGCCTCGAGGCGCGCGAGCAGCGGCAGGCGGGTCAGGTCGCCCGACAGCCCCGTGCAGTCGACGGCGGCAGCGACGGAGAGGCGGATCGTCCGCGTCCCGCCACGCGGCCGGAGCACCACGCCGAGCGCCTCGCCCTCGGCCCGCAGCCGGACGACCTGCCCGGCGACGATCCTGAGGCGCCCGGACGCCGTCATCTCGTCGATCCGGGCGGCCACGCGCGGGGCCATCCGATGCCGGTGGACGTCCCACCAGGGCCGGGCGTGACGAAGGAAGCGGCGGCGGGCCTTCAGGTCCCAGCCTGCCCAGATCGACGGCGTCAGCGGCCGTACGCTGTCCACGGCCGACCGCCATCCCACCTGCGCGGCGTGGGCCCTGAGGCGCGTCATCGCCTCCCGCGGCGTGGCGAAGGGGCCCTCCGGCGCCGCGACCGCCGGAGCCGGGCCGTGCGGCCGGGGCAGGAGCCCCCGGCGGGAGATGGCCAGGAAGCGCCGGCCGGGCCGATCCAGGCTCAGGGCCACGTCCACCATCGTCAGGCCGGACCCGATCAGCAGGATCTCGCCCTCGGGGGCCGCTGCGGGATCGAGCGTCCAGGGATCGGGGACATAGAGGTTTCCGGCCTCGCCGCTTTCCGACGCCGGCGCCGCGAGGCCCACGGCCAGCACCACCGCGTCGACTTCGATCTCGCGGCCCATCGCCAGGCGCAGGATCGCCCGGCCGCCACGGGGCTCGACGTCCACCGCCTCGTCCTGTTCGAGGAGAAGCCTGCCGGGATGTCCTTCGGGTCCGATCGCCTCGCGCAAAAGCTCCTGGAGATAGACACCGTACAGTCCCCGGCTCACGAAGCCGTCGCCAGCGACGTCGCGCGCCTCCAGCCAGGCCTTGAAGTGGTCCGGACGGTCAGGGAACGCGCTCATGTTCGCGGCCCGGACGTTGAGGAGATGGTCGGGATTGGCTGCGGCGTACGCACGCCCCAGTCCGAACCTGGGCGCCTTCTCCACCAGGCGCACCACGGCGGCCGGCATGCGCTCCAGAAGATGGATCGCGGTCAGGAGTCCGCTGAAACCGCCACCGACCACCGCGATGCACGGCGCGCCCGCCGAGGACATGGACACCTCACCCCTCGGGATCGAGGTCGAGGACCGCCGTGCGCATCAGCTCGGCCAGGCGCAGGATGGTGGCGTGCGGCTGCGCGCGCGCGTGGCGCACATAAGCGACGCGCGGCAACGCGGGCAGCCGCTGAAGCACGGCCGCGCCCACCGTGCGGCGCGAGAAGATGCGCGTGCGGCAGGTCACGCCGAGACCGGAATCCACCGCGGCGCGCAGCACCGAGAGGCTGGGCGTCTCCAGCACCACGCGATAGGGCCGGCCCGTGGCGTCCAGCGCCGCCAGGGCCGCGTCGCGGAAGCGGCACGGGCGCTCCAGGATCGCCAGCGGGAGGACATCCTCCTGCGCCAGGTCATCGTCGCCCAGCCACACCATCGGCGCGACGCGGATCGCCGCCACGTCGTCGGCCGCACCCATGCAGAGCACGACGTCCAGCCGGTCGGCGGCCAGGTCATCGAGGAGCTGGGGCGAACCGCCGACGCGCACCTGGAGCTGGGTGTCGGGGTTCAACTGCGCGAACTGCGCCAGGACACCCGAAAGCAGCGTCTCGGCAAAGTCCTGCACGAGGCCAACGCGCGCGGGACCCGCAAGGGCGTCACCGTTCAGGGCCGATACGGCCCGGTCGTTCGTGGCCAGGATATCCCGCGCGTAGGTCAGCAGGGTCTGACCCGCAGGCGTCAGCTTGAGCCGTCGTCCTTCGCGCTGGAACAGCGCCGCCTGCACCGTCTCTTCCAGGCGCTTCATCTGCAGGCTGAGCGCCGACTGCGTGACGAAGACGCGTTCGGTCGCCCGAAGCATCGAACCCGAGTCGACGATAGCGGCGAAGCTGCGCAGCAGCTCCGTGGGCAGGTTCACGGCCATGAGCTCCCCGGACCTATGAGGATCGCTAAACACACCGTTGAGGTAATGTCTATTGAGTTGATAGGAATTAAGCGCTTTCTGCGGCGAGGCAAAGCGCAATTTGCCGCGCCATCCTGCAGGAGCCGCTCCGTTGTCCGTTGTCGCCGCTGATCGAAAACCCGTCCGGTTCCGGCTGCCGCGGCTCCGCATCCGCGGCGGCCGCTGGGTCTCGCCGGTCCTGCTCCTGCTCGTGTGGGAGCTGGGGTCACGTACGGGGATCATACCCGAGCGGATCCTGGCGGCGCCCTCCGCCGTCGCCGAGACGTTCTGGGCCCTGAGCGTCAGCGGCGAACTGTCCTCCAACCTCGCCGTCTCGCTGGCGCGCGCGCTCGTGGGCCTGGCGTTCGGCCTCGCAGCCGGCGTGGTCCTGGCCCTGATCGCCGGCCTGTCGCGAACAGGCGAGGTCGCCGTCGATCCCCTGATGCAGATCAAGCGCACCATCCCGACCCTGGCGCTCACGCCGCTGTTCATCGTCTGGTTCGGAATCGGCGAGACGCCCAAGATCACCCTGATCGCCGCGGCCACGGTCTTCCCGATCTACCTCAACCTCTTCTCCGGCATCCGCGGCGTGGACGCCCGCCTGATCGAGGCGGGGCGCAGCTTCGGACTGACCCAGGCCGAGCTGATCCGCGACGTGATCCTGCCGGGCGCCCTGCCCTCGTTCCTGGTCGGCCTGCGCTATGCGCTGGGCGTGTCGCTGCTGGTGCTGGTGGTGGCCGAGCAGATCAACGCCTCGGCGGGCCTGGGTCACCTGATCAACAACGCCCGCGACTTCATGCGCACCGACATCATCGTCGTCTGCCTGCTCGTCTACGCCAGCCTCGGCCTGGCGGCGGACCTCTTCGTCCGCACCCTCGAAACCCGCGCCCTCGCCTGGCGTCCCAGCATCATCAAGTCCTAAGTCCCGGAGCCCGCGTCATGGCCACGCCCCTCGCCCGCCCGCAACAAGCCGCACCGCACCAGCCGCCCCCGCAACAGCACAACGCCTCGCCGTCGGATTGGCGGCTGGCGGACGACGGCCCAGCCGTCCGCGTCCGCAACTTCACCCGCCGCTTCGGCGACGTCACCGTGCTGGAGGACCTCGACCTCGAGATCGCCCAGGGCGAGTTCGTCGCCCTCCTGGGTCGCTCCGGTTCGGGCAAGACGACGCTGCTGCGCACGCTGGCCGGGATCGACCCGGCGCCGGGACAGCAGGTGCTGGCGCCCGACACGCGCGCCGTCGTCTTCCAGGACGCGCGCCTGCTGCCGTGGAAGCGCGTGTGGCGGAACGTGGCTCTGGGACTGAAGGGCGAGGGACTGAGGGGCGCCGGCATCCGCGCCCGCGCCGAAGCGGCGCTGACCGAGGTGGGCCTGGACCATCGGCTGGACGCGTGGCCGGCGACGCTGTCGGGCGGGGAGTCCCAGCGGGTTTCACTGGCCCGTGCTCTGGTCCGCGACCCCGGCCTCCTGCTGCTGGACGAGCCGTTCGCGGCGCTCGACGCCCTGACCCGCCTGCGGATGCACGAGCTGGTGCTGTCGCTGTGGCGCCGCCATGCGCCGGCGGTGCTGCTGGTCACCCACGACGTGGACGAGGCCGTCGCGCTGGCCGACCGGGTCCTGGTGCTGGACGCCGGGCGGATCGCCGCCGAGGAGCGCATCACCCTGCCACGCCCCCGGGCCGCCGACGGCGCGTTTCAGGACATCCGCGCGCGACTCCTGCGCCACCTGGGCGTTGACGCCGGCCACCGCCGCGCCGCGGAAGGCGCTCTGGTGTCGTTCCCGAGCGGCGAGATCGTCGCGTGAGTGCGGCCATCGCCCTGCCCGTCACGCCGCGCGCGACGGCGGCGCCCGACCTGGACGCCCTGCTGCCCGGCTTGACGGCGGCGTTCGCCGAGACGGCCGCCCAGCATGACCGCGATTCCAGCTTTCCGTTCGCGAACTTCGAGCGGCTGCGCGAGGCCGGCCTGCTGGCGCTGACCGCCCCCGCCGCGCTGGGCGGCGGCGGCGCCGACCTGCCCGCCGCTTTGCGGGTGATCGAGGCGGTGGCCCGCGGCGAGCCCGCCACGGCGCTGGTGCTCACCATGCAGTACCTGTTCCACGCCTCCCTGGAGGGCCGGGCCGGCTTCACCGACGCGCTGAAGGCCCGCGTCGTCCGCGATGCGTTGGAGGACGGCGCGCTGATCAACGCCCTGCGCGTCGAGCCCGAGCTGGGCACGCCGGCGCGAGGCGGCCTGCCGGCCACGGTGGCCCGACGGGCGGCGGACGGCTGGCGCATCTCGGGCCGCAAGATCTACTCCACCGGCGCGCCGGCCCTGACCTGGATGATCGTCTGGGCGCGCACCGACGAGCCCGAGCCCCGCGTGGGCGGCTTCCTCGTGCATCGCGACGCCCCCGGCCGCCGCATCGAGGAGACCTGGGACCATACCGGCCTGCGGGCCAGCGGCAGCCACGACGTGGTCTTCGAGGACACGCCGGTCCCCCTGGAGCATGCGCTCGCCCCCACCCTGCCCGGCGCGCCGCCGGCGCCGGATCCGGCAATGGCCGTCTGGTCCCCCGTGCTCACGGCCGCCATCTACAACGCCGTGGCCGGCGCGGCGCGCGACTGGTTCGTCCGCTGGCTGACCGAGCGGACGCCGGCCAACCTGGGCGCCCCGCTATCGACCCTGCCGCGTTTCCAGGAACTGGTCGGGACGATAGACGGCCTGCTGCTGCAGAACCGCGTGCTGCTGGATTCCGCGGCGGACGGACGGCTTGGGCCCGGGCAGGGCGGACTGGTGAAGCACCTCGTCACCGAGAACGCGATCGCCGCCGTCGAGAAGGCCGTGGCCGCCACCGGCAACCCCGGCCTGTCGCGCCACAATCCCCTCCAGCGCCACTACCGCGATGTCCTCTGCGGCCGGATCCACACGCCACAGGCCGACGTGGTGCTGACCGCCGCCGGCAAATCCGCCTTCGCGAAAACCTCCCCGCAACCGAACACCCGAGCCTGACATGACCGACACGCCCGACCTCGAGATCCTGGGCCTGATCTCGACGCAATACGCCTCCGAGACCCACGCGGCGAAGAGCGGCTGGATCGACAAGGCCTACCTCGCCGCCCACGCCAAGGCGCACGAGTACGCCGGCTTCGACCGCGTGCTGATCGGCTACAACTCGGCCTCTCCCGACGGATTCCAGGTCGCGGCCTATGCGGCGGCCCAGACCACGACGCTGAAGTTCCTGCTCGCGCACCGGCCCGGCTTCACTGCGCCGACCGTCGCCGCACGGCAGCTCGCGACCCTGGACCAGCTCAGCGACGGTCGGCTGGCCGTCCACATCATCACCGGCGGCTCCGACGAGGAGCAGCAGCGCGACGGCGACTTCCTGACCAAGGCCGAGCGCTACGCCCGCACCGACGACTACATCGCCGTCCTGCGCAAGGCCTGGACCAGCGAGGGCCCGTTCGACCACGAAGGTCCCTTCTACCGCGTCAAAGGTGCGCCGGCGGCGGTGAAGACACTCCAGCAGCCGCACCTGCCCATCTTCTTCGGCGGCGCGTCGGACGAGGCGGTCGAGGTGGCGGGCCGCCAGGCCGACGTCTACGCCCTGTTCGGCGAACCCCTGGAGCAGGCGCGCGAAATCGTGGGCCGGGTCCGCGCCGCCGCGGCCGCGAACGGCCGCGAGGTGAAGTTCTCGATGTCGCTGCGGCCGATCCTGGCGCGCACCGAGGGCGAGGCCTGGGACCGCGCGGCGCGCATCCTGGACGACGCCAAGGCGCTGAAGGCGAGCCGTGGCGGCCAGAGCCGCTACTCGTCCGCGCGCGGCGGCCAGCGGCTGCTGGAGGCGGCGGCCGGCGGCGCCGTGCGCGATGCGCGCCTGTGGACCGAGATCGCGGCGCTGACGGGCGCCCAGGGCAATTCCACCTCGTTGGTCGGCACGGCCGAGCAGGTCGTGGAGTCGCTCCTCGCCTACTACGACCTGGGGATCACCAAGTTCCTGTTCCGCGGCTTCGATCCGCTGGAGGACGCCATCCAGTACGGCCACGAACTCCTGCCCGCCCTGCGCGCGGCGGTGGCGGCGCGGGGCGCGCCCAGGGTGCTGGCGGCGGAGTAGGTCATGAGCCGCCTGATTGTCGCCAGCCAGCTCAACGACGCCTTCAACACCTCGTTCGCCCAGGCGCTGCCCGAGGTGGACATCCTGCCGGTCCCTGCAGGTCCGCCGGCCGGCCTGCCCCATGCGGCCAAGGTGCTGATCGCCGCGCCGTTCCGAAAGGCCGGCGGCTCGCTGCCGCCGGTCCCGCCACCAGGCTGGCCGTTCGACCTCCGATGGGTGCAACTCGTCTCGGTCGGGATCGACTTCTATCCCGGATGGCTGTTCGACGGCCCGGTGGTGACCTCGGCGCGGGGCTCGTCGGCCGTGGCGCTGGCCGAGTTCGCGCTGGCGGCGATCCTGGCCGCCACGAAGAAGCTACCCGACATCTGGATCGACCGTTTCGAGCAGTGGGCGCCCACGCCGCTCGGCCTGGTCCAGGGCCGCACCCTGGGCCTGGTGGGCTTCGGTTCCATCGGCGAGGCGCTGGCGCCCCGCGCCCAGGCTCTGGGCATGAAGGTCCTGGCGATCCGTCGCTCGGACACGCCGATCCCGACACCGGGGGTGGAGCGGGTCCACGACTACTGCGAACTGTTCGCCCGCTCGGACGACGTCGTCCTGGCCGCGCCGGCCACGCCCGAGACGGTCCGCCTGGTGGACGCGAAGCTTCTGGCCCATGCCCGGCCCGGCCTGCACCTGATCAACATCGCCCGCGGCGCGCTGATCGACGACGTGGCGTTGCTGGCGGCGCTGGACGACGGCCGTGTCGGCCTCGCCAGCCTGGACGTGACCCACCCTGAGCCGCTGCCGTTCAACCATCCCTACTACAGCCATCCGCGGGTCCGGCTCTCGCCGCACACCTCGGTCCACACCCCCGACACCCGCCGGAACCTGGCGGCGCAGTTCGCGGCGAACCTCAAGCGCTTCCAGGACGGCGCGCCCCTGGACGGCGTGGTCGACCCCGCCCGCGGCTACTGACGGAGCTTCCCATGACCCGGATCGTCCCATGACCCTGGCCTTTCCACGCCCCTCGGGCGTTCCATCGCCCCATCCCGCCAAGATCGAGACCGTCCTGCCCGAACGCGGTTTCGGCGGCGGCCCGGCGGCGATCCCGCAGCAGCCGTCCGTCGAAGAGGAGCGGCTGTATCGCAAGCAACGGCTGGCCGCAGGTTATCGGCTCTTCGCCCGCGCCGGCTTCGACATGGGCGGCGCGGGACACATCACCGCGCGCGACCCGGAGTTTCCCGACCGCTTCTGGGTCAACCCGGCGGGGGTCCACTTCAGCCGGATCACGGTCTCGGACCTGATGCTGGTCGATCATCACGGCGACATCGTCGAGCCGCCCGCCAGGGCGAAGCCACGCCTCAACCGCGCCGCCTTCGCCATCCATTCCGAGTTGCACAAGGCGCGACCGGACGTGGTGGCCGCCGCCCACTCGCACTCGCTCTACGGCAAAGCCTGGTCGGCGTTGGGACGCCTGCTCGATCCCCTCACCCAGGATGCGGCGGCCTTCTACGACGACCACGCGATCTTCACCGAATTCTCGGGCGTGGTGCTCGACACCAGCGAGGGCGAGAAGATCGCCCAGGCGCTGGGCGGGCGGAAGGCCGTGATCCTCCAGAACCACGGCATCCTCACCGTAGGGCGGACGGTGGAGGCCGCCGTCTGGCGCTACCTCGCGCTGGAGAACGCCTGCCAGGTGCAACTCCTCGCCGAGGCGGCGGCACAGACCCGACCCATGCCGCCCGAGGTCGCGCGCCACACCGCGGGTCAGGTCGGCAGCGAGATCGGGGGCGTCTACGCCTTCCAGCCCTACTGGGACGTGGTCTCGGAGGAAGAGCCGGACCTGTTCGACTGATGCCCGGTCCCCTGCGGCTCAACCGGCGCAGCGTCCTGGCGGGCGCCGGCGCGCTTTCCGGGTGGGCCCTGTCGGGCTGCGCCCGCGAGCCGGCGCCGTCGGCCGGGGGCGCGCTGCGGATCGCCAGCTACAAGGGCGGGGCGCGGACGCTCCTGGACGCCGCCGGGCTGGCGAATACGCCCTACCGTATCGAATGGTCGGAGTTCGCCGGCGGCAACCTCATCACCGAGGCGATAGAGGCGGGCGCCGTCGACATCGGCTCCATGAGCGAGATCCCGCCGATCTTCGTCGCCGGGCGGCCCACCCGACTGCGGATCGTCGCGGTGCAGCGGGGCGATGTGAACGCCCAGGTGACCCTGGTCCCCAAGGCTTCGCCGATCCGCACGGCGGCCGACCTGAAGGGCAAGCGGGTCGGCTATGTCCGGGCGACCACGTCGCAGTACTTTCTCGCCCGGCTGCTCGCCGAACAGGGCCTCACCTTGGGCGACATCCAGGCGGTGGCGCTGTCGCCCCAGGACGGCCTCTCGGCCTTCACCCAGGGCGCGCTCGACGCCTGGGTGATCTACGGGGTCCAGGGCAACCTCGCACGCGCGCGGCTGGGCGCGCGGGTGCTGGCGACCGGCCTGGGGCGGCTGTCGGGCAACTATGTGCAGTCGGCCCTGGCCGACGCGCTCGACGATCCGGCCCGGCGCGCGGCGATCGCCGACCATCTCCAGCGGCTGCGCAAGGCCTATGCCTGGGCCAACGCCCACCCCGAGTCCTGGGCCGCGGCCCAGGCCGCCGCCACGGGCGTCCCGGCGGAAATCTATGAGGCCCTCCATCGTGAACGCAGCGCCCCCAGCGTGCTGGGCGCCGTCGACGCCGAGGCCATCGCCTCGCAGCAGGCGGTCGCCGACGCATTCGCCGACCTGAAGGTCATTCCAGCGCGCGTCGACGTTCGCCCGATGTGGAGCCGTGAGTTTGATGAAGAAATCAAAATATGAATGTTCATCAATCAAAATATTGAAGTT
The DNA here is from genome assembly GCF_037189685.1 of Phenylobacterium sp. Taxonomy (GTDB): domain Bacteria; phylum Pseudomonadota; class Alphaproteobacteria; order Caulobacterales; family Caulobacteraceae; genus Phenylobacterium. The sequence continues at coordinate 79,082 of NZ_JBBCIT010000027.1, forward strand.
AGAAATTCAATATATTTCGCATCTCGATAATAGATAAGCTTCAATCAGAATCAGCCAATGTTGTTTGCCGATAGAGAGAAAGGGAAATCTAAGACGCCCGAACACAGAGAGGGCGTTCAGATGAATATTCGAACCAACGCTTCCACGAAGTCCACTCGCCTGAGGCGACGCCTGGGATCCACATCGGCCCTATTGGCTTGCGTCGCCTGGTCCGGCGCGGCGGCGGCCCAAGGCGTGGCGCAGGGGTTGGCGCAGGGCGGGGTCGAGGCGACGTCCGGCGCCGCCGACGGCGGCTCCACCGCCGTGGAGGAACTGGTCGTGACCGCCGAGCGGCGGGCGACCAACCTCCAGGACACGCCCATCGCCATCACCGCGTTCTCGGCCCAGGCGCTGGCGGACCGCAAGGTCGATCACATCCGCGACCTGGCGGGCCAGATCCCGAACCTGTCGATCAGCCGCGTCACGATCAGCCACACGACCCAGACCTACTCTCTGCGCGGGGTCGGCGAACCCGATCCGATCCAGGAACCGGTGCTCGCGGTCTACGTCGACGACGTCTACATCCCCCGCCAGATCGGCTCGATGATCGAGTTCAACGACCTCGAGCGCATCGAGGTGCTGCGCGGGCCGCAGGGCACCCTGTATGGACGCAACTCCAGCGCCGGAGCCTTGCGGATCATCACCCGGGATCCCGGCCGCGAGTTCCGGGCCAAGGCCGAGGTGGGGCTGGGCAACTACAGCGCCGTCGACGTGCGCGCGCTGGTCGAGGGGCCGATCAGCGAGACCCTGTCCGGAAGCCTGTCCTACATCCGGCACAAGCGGGACGGGATCACGTTCAACCCGACGCTGAACCACGACGTGAACCGCATCGACCTGGATTCGTACCGGGCCAAGCTGCGCTGGACGCCGACCGACGCCCTCGACGTCCTGCTGACGGTGAACGCGCTCCGCGACCGCAGCGATACGCGCGGCTACGTCCCCGTGCGCCAGCCCGGCGGCGGCTTCTCCAAGCGGCAGACCTTCTCGGAAGTGCCGCCGACGCAGGACCTCGACCAGATCTCGGGTTCGCTGCGGGTCGCCTACCGGATCAACGACGCCCTGCAGATCAAGTCGATCACCGCCTACGGCGGCTTCAACCTCGACCCCGTCTACTACGACAACGACGGCGAGGCGGCGCTCATTCAGAAGAACCTCATCCGCTACAACGACCAGTACGTGACCCAGGAGCTCCAGCTCAACGGCGAGTACGACCGGGTCACGTTCAGCACGGGCTTCTTCTACCTGCACGAACGCTTCTTCGTGCGGCGCGACGGCTACAGCCGCCGCAACACCCAGAACACCGACCCGACGGTCACGCCCGGGAACTACAACTTCCTGCGCGCCTACAACATCACCAACACCGAGGCGTACGCCGTATTCGGCGAGGCGACCTGGAAGGTCTCGGATCGACTGTCCCTCGTCACCGGCCTGCGCTGGACCAACGAGACGAAGGAATTCCGCTTCAACAATTCGATCCTCAACCTGGCGGGCCAGATCACCGCCCCGTCCATCCGGGGCGTGTCCGAGAAGACCTGGTCGAAGATCACTCCCAAGGTCTCGGTGCAATACGCCTGGACGCCGGACATCCTGGCCTATGCGACCTATTCCCAGGGCTTCAAGTCAGGCGGTTTCGACAACCGCGCCACGCGCCTGGACCTGGCCACCCTTCCCTTCGCGCCCGAGGAGGTCATCAGCTACGAAGGGGGCCTGAAGACCGAGTTCTTCGACCACAGGCTGCGCGCCAACCTGGCGGCCTTCTACAACGACTACAAGGACCTGCAGGTCTCGTTCTTCGACCCTGCCTACGTCGGCAGCCGGCGGGGCAACGCGGGCCAGGCCACCAGCTATGGCGTCGAACTGGAAACGGAGGCCCAGCCCACCTCGGCCCTGAACCTTCAGTTCTCTATCGGCTACCTGTTCGCCGAGTACGACGAGTATCGTGGGGCCGGCGGCGCCGGCGTGAATGCGGATGGCAACCGGCTCACCAACAGTCCTCGCTGGAGCCTGTCTGGCGGCCTCAACTGGAGCGTCCCGGTCGAGATCCCAGGGTCTCTCCGCCTGGGGGTTAACGCCCAGTACCAGACCAAGACCTTCTCGAACGCCATCCCGGCGGCCGGCGGGCAGCATGAGATCCCGGCTCAGGGCTTCGTCAACGCGGTGGCCACCTGGACCGCGCCCGATCCGCGCTGGGCCGTCACCCTCTCGGGCCGAAACCTGACCAACGCGTCCAAGCCGGTCAGCGCCACCTTCACGCCCAGCACCGGGGTCCACTATCGCAACTATCCCGATCCGCGCACCTGGCTGGTGACGTTGAGGTACGCCCTGTGACCTGGCCCAACCTCCCCCGGCTGCGGTCGTTCGTGGTCGACTTCGCGGCGCTGCTGGACGCCGCGGAGGACGACGAGCCCCGCATCCTGGGCGAGGGCGGCGACCTTCTCGCGCGGCTGGTGGCCCAGGACGACTGGCTGCCGATATCCTATGCCACGCCGTCCCCGACCCGGTATCGCCAGTACCTGCTCCACTGCGACAGCCTCCAGCGGTTCTCGGTGGTCAGCTTCGTCTGGGGGCCAGGCCAGGCCACGCCCGTCCACGACCATACGGTCTGGGGCCTGGTCGGCGTGCTGCGGGGAGCGGAACTCTCCCAGGGTTATGCACGGCAGGGCGGCCGGCTGGTTCCAGCCGGTCCGGTCCGCCGGCTGGAGCCGGGCCGGATCGAGGCCGTCTCCCCGCGCGTGGGCGACATCCACCGCGTCGCCAACGCCTTCGACGACCGGACCTCGATCAGCATTCACGTCTACGGGGCGAACATCGGCGCCGTCCGCCGCGCGACCTACGACGGCGCCGGACGGCCGCAGCCCTTCGTTTCCGGCTATTCGAACGCGACCCTGCCCAACCTGTGGGACGCCTCGCAGGAGCAATCCGCATGATCCCCGCAACCGCTCCGGCCGACGTCCGGCTCGACCTGATCACACGGCGCGAGATCGCCCTGATCGACCTGCGCGAGGAAGCTCCCTACGCCCGGGAGCACCCGCTGTTCGCCGCCAGCCTGCCCCTGAGCCGCCTGGAACTGGAGGTGCTGGACCGCATCCCGCGCAAGGACACGCGGATCGTCCTCTACGACGATGGCGAGGGCCTGGTCCCGCCCGCGGCCGAGCGCCTGAAGGGCCTGGGCTACACGCGGGTCTCGGCGCTGGCCGACGGCCTGCATGGCTGGCGTCTGGCGGGCTACGAGCTGTTCCAGGACGTGAACTCCGCCAGCAAGGCGTTCGGCGAACTGGTGGAGGCGCGACGCCACACGCCTTCGATCCCGGCGCCCGAGGCGAAGGCGCTGATCGAGACCGAGCCGAACCTCGTGGTCCTCGACGCCCGGCGGTTCGAGGAATACCGGACCATGAGCATCCCACGCGGAGTCAGCGTGCCGGGCGCCGAACTGGTGCTGCGGGCCCGCGCCCTCGCGCCCGATCCGTCGACGACCATCATCGTCAATTGCGCCGGACGCACCCGCTCGATCATCGGGGCCCAGTCGCTGATCAACGCCGGCGTCCCGAACCGCGTGATGGCCCTGCGCAACGGCACGATCGGCTGGACGTTGGCCGGCCAGGCGCTCGAACACGGCCGCGACGCCCGCTTTCCCGACGTGGACGCCGCCCGCGAGGCCGAGGCCCTGGCGGCGGCGCGCGACGTGTCCTATCGCGCCGGGGTGCGCCGGCTGGACGCGCGAGGGCTCGACATCCTGGCCCGCGACACCGAGCGCACGCTCTACCGCTTCGACGTCCGCACGCCCGAGGAGTTCGCCGCCGGTCACATCCCCGGCTTCCGCAACGCGCCCGGCGGTCAACTGGTGCAGGAGACGGACGTCTTCGCCCCCGTCAGGGGCGCCCGCATCGTCCTGGCGGACGACCGCGGCGTGCGTGCGGACATGAGCGCCTCGTGGCTGGCCCAGATGGGCTGGGAGACCTACGTCCTGGACGGGGGGTTCAACCGCCCACTGGAGACAGGTCCCTCATCGCCCGCGCGACCGCGCGCGCCCCGTGTGGAGACGATCTCGCCGGCCGACCTCAGCCTACGTTCGGCCTGGGGCGGCACGGTGATCCTCGATCTCGGCCCCAGCCCGGCGCACCGCAAGGGCCATGTGCCGGGCGCCTGGTTCACCATACGCAGCCGGCTGGCCGAGGCGCTGGGGAAGGTGGTTCCGCGGAACTTCGAGGCCGTCGTCCTCGTCTCGCCGGACGACACCCTGGCGCGGTTCGCCGCGCCCGAGGTCGAGGCGCTGACCGGCCGCCTCCCACTGGTGCTGGAGGGGGGCGCCGCGGCGTGGGCGGCGGCCGGCCTGCCGCTGGAGACGGGGTTCACCCGCACGGCGTCCGAGCCGGACGACGTCTATCGCCGGCCGTACGAGGGCGCCGACCACGCCGCGGCCGCCATGCAGGCCTACCTGGACTGGGAGTTCGGGCTGGTCGAACAGCTTCGCCGCGACGCCACGCACGGCTTCCATGTGATCTGAGGGAGGAACCCATGCCCATCGTCCTCTACTACGCGGCAGGGTCGTGCTCCCTGCCCGCACTCGCCGGGCTGGAGGAGGCCGGCGCCGACTACGCGGGTGTCCGCCTTGTCCTGGCCGACGGACACCAGCGGCGGCCGGAATATCTGGCGGTCAACCCGCGCGGGCGGATCCCGACCCTGGAGGTGGATGGGGTGCGGATCACCGAGAACGTCGCGGTGCTGACGACGATCGCGCGGTTGTTTCCCGCCGCGCGGCTCCTGCCGTTCGACGACGCCGTCATCACCGGCCGCGCCTATGAGTTGCTGGCCTGGTTCGCGAGCGGCGTCCATGTTTCGTTCGCCCAGGTGGGCCGGCCCGAGCGCTATACCCGCGACGCCACGGCCTGGCCGGCGCTCGGGATCGGAGGTCGCGAGAACATGCTGGCCGCCTACGCGGAACTGGAAGCCCGCCTGGGCGACGGGCGCACGTGGCTGCTGGGCGAGGCCTATTCCCTGGCCGACCCCTACGCCCTGGTGTTCCACCGCTGGGCCGAGCGGCTGGAGGTGGCCACCTCGGACTACCCCGCCTTCGACGCCCACGCCGCTCGGGTGCGCGCACGTCCCGCCGTCGCCCGCGCGCTGGCCCTGGAGACGTCGCCGCGGCTTCTGGTCGAAGCCTGACCGTTCAGGTCCGCTGATAGGGCTGTTGAGAACTCCTCGTTCGTCGCGCTTAAATCCTATCAATATGATCTGAATTCAGCGTCCGAAAGCCTGGAGACAGCCATGCCCGTCGAGTTCATCGGATATATCGGCGTCAACGGAGCGTCCGAGATTCATCCCAACACCGGGCCGGTCATCGACGTGGCCTATGTCGAGACCATCGCCAAGGCGCATGAGGCGGGCGGCTTCGACCGCGCCCTGGTCGCGTTCGGATCGACCTCGCCCGAAAGCCAGCTCGTGGTGGCCCATGCGGCCAGCGTGACCCGCAAGCTGGGCTTCATGATCGCCCACCGGCCCGGGTTCACCGCGCCGACCGTCGCGGCGCGGCAACTGGCGACCCTGGACGTCTTCAGCGGCGGCCGCATCGCGGTCCATATCATCACCGGCGGCGCCGACGACGAGATGAAGAAGGATGGCGACCACCTGTCCAAGGCCGAACGCTACGCCCGCACCGACGAGTACCTGGATATCCTCAAGCAGGAGTGGACCAGCGAGGCGCCCTTCGACCACAAGGGTCGCTACTACAACGTCGTCCAGGCGTTCGGCGCGGTGAAGCCGGTGCAGGCGCCGCACATCCCGATCTACTTCGGCGGCTCGTCCGAAGAGGCCATCCCGGTCGCCGGCAAGCACGCCGACATCTACGCCCTGTGGGGGGAAACCCAGGCCCAGGTCCGGGAGACCATCGCGCGCGTCCGCGCCGCCGCCGCGCGCCACGGGCGGCAGATCCGGTTCTCGCTTTCGCTCCGGCCCGTCCTCGCCGACACGGAGGAAGCGGCCTGGAAACGGGCGGACGACATCGTGGCGCGCACCATCGCCCTGCGGGAGAAGGCAGGCCTCAAGATCAGCGGTCACGCGCCGCCCAACGCCGGCTCTCAACGGCTGCTGGACGCGGCCGCCCAGGGCTCGCGGCTGGACAAGCGACTGTGGACCGGGGTCGCCGCCGCCACGGGCGCGTCCGGCAATTCCACAGGCCTCGTCGGCACGCCCGAACAGGTCGCCGACGCGCTGCTCGACTACTACGACCTGGGCGTCAGCACGTTCCTGATCCGGGGATTCGATCCGCTGGACGACGCCATCGCCTATGGCCGCGACCTCATCCCCCTGGTGCGCGAGCGGGTGGCGGAACGCGACATCCGCCGGGTCCGCGCGGCGAGTTGACGGGCGCAGACATGACCGGCATGTCCGCCCACACCGACGCCGACCTGCTGACGCCGGCGCCGCTGGCCGACGAGGTCACCTTCCGCAATGGCCTGGCCAAGCTCGCCTCCGGCGTGGCGATCGTCGCCTGTTGGGCCGAGGGCCGGCCACGGGGTCTGCTGGTCAGCTCGCTGACCGGCCTGTCCACCCAGCCCCCGCGGCTGCTGTTCTGTGTGCGCAAGGCCGCCGGCGCCCACGACGCCCTGCTGCGGGCCGAGGCGGTCAGCGTTTCGCTGCTGGACGAGGCCGATCGGATCGAGGCCGAACGGTTCGCCACTTCGGCCCGCGCGGACGAACGCTTCAACCGTAGCGGCTGGCGGCTGGATGGCGGCGGCGCGCCCGAACGACTGGGATCGCTCGCCGTGTTCGCCGGTCCGGTCCGCAGCCGTATCGACGGCGGCACCCACACCATTTTCATACTGGACGTGAACCGCGCCCATGCGCGGTCGGGCGATCCCCTGCTCTATTTCGAACGCGACTTCCGCAAGCTCGCCTGACCCGCCGGCAAAGGACGCCCGCATGCCATCCTCACCTCTGGGCGCCGCGAACCTGAACGCCATGAAGATCCTGGTGGCCGAGGCCGACCCCACCCTCAGGCTGGCCGTGGTAAAGGCCCTCGCCGCGCTGGGCCCACAGGTCCGGGCGACGGCCACGGCCCAGACCCTGCTGAAATGGCGCGACGATCCCGAGGTCGCCCTGGTGGTCCTGGACACCCGCCGCACGGAGGACGAGGCGTTCGAGGTGCTGGCCAGCCTGCGCGCCGCGCGGCCCAGGCTGCCGGTGATCCTCACGAGCGCCGACGGCAGTCTCACCGCGGCGATCCGGGCGGTGGAAGCCGGCGCCTTCGACCATCTCGCCAAGCCCTATCGGATCGAGGAGATCGCCGGCATCGCCGCCCGCGCGATCGCCACCACCCGCAGCTACGAGTCGGCGCGCGCCGTCGCCCGCGCCCGCCGCGACGAGCAGACGCCGTTGATCGGCCGCTCGGCCGCCATGCAGGATCTGTATCGCGCCACGGCCCGGCTGGCCGGCTCGGACCTCTCGGTCCTCGTGCTGGGCGAGACGGGGTCGGGCAAGGCCCTGATCGCCCGCGCCCTGCACGAAATGGGACCACGCCGGGAGGAGCCGCTCGTCGCCGTGAGTCTGGCCGCGGCGCCGGCCGAGCGGATCGAGGCCGAGCTGTTCGGCGACCCCAACCGCCTGGGCCGGTTCGTGGAGGCCGACGGCGGGACCCTGTTCCTGCACGCCGTCGACGAGCTCCCGCCCGAGGCCCAGAGCCGCCTGCTGGCGGCGCTGGACGGCCGCGCGCCGGTCCGGAGCCCCGCCACGGGGCGGCCCGTGGACGTCCGGCTCGTCACAGCCGCACACCGCGACCTGCCGCTCCGCGTGCAGGAGGGCCGCTTCCGCCCGGACCTCTACTTCCGCCTGGGCGTGGCGCCGCTGCAGGTGCCGGCGTTGCGCGAGCGGCCCGAGGACATCCCCGACATCGCGCACGCCTTCCTGCTCAAGGCGCAGCGCGAGGGCCTGGGCGCCAAGGCTCTGGATCCCTGGGCGGCCGAGCGCCTGAAGGGCCACGCCTGGCCCGGCAACGTCCGCGAGCTGGAGAACCTGCTGCGGCGAATCTGCGCGCTCTATCCCGACGAGGTGATCACCGCCGCCCTGGTCGAGCGGGAGCTGGCCCGGTCGCCGCTGGCGGCAGGCGGGACGCGGCGCAACGGCGCCCTGGCCCAGGCCGTGAGCCTGACGATCAGCACCTATTTCGCCGAAGCGACCGCCGACCCGCCCGCGGCCCTCTACGAACAGATCATCCGCGAGGTCGAGGCGCCGCTGCTCGAGGCGACACTGCAGGCGACCCGCGGCAACAAGATGCGCGCGGCCGAACTCCTCGGCATCAACCGCAACACGCTGCGCAGGAAGATGGACGAACTGGGCCTGGAGCCCTGGCGCGACGCCGACGTCCGTCTGCTGACCCAGCCACCCGTCACAGAACCCACGGGCCGCTCGATCGCAGCCTAGAGCACGCCCCGGCTATGATCCGGCGCAAGGCCGGCGATGACGGTCCTTTGCGGAGAGGCCCGCCCGCGCCCGACCGTCGCGGCTTCCCGAGAGCTCCCTGGGTCGAGCCTCTTCGCGTGTCTCACATGCGTGCGATTCCGTCAGACCGCCTGCTGCGCGTCGGGCGAGGGGACGCCCGCTATTATGCGGCGACCGGCGCGAGCGCGCGTACGGCCGCCAGCGCCACATCCGACTCGGTGCGCACCAGCCAGTCGGGGCTGACGTCCACGAAGTGGGCGCGCTGGTCCTGGCCGATGACGATCAGCGTGGGCTGGGGCAGCTCCCACGTCCCGGTCCCGGTGGTGTCGCCGATGAAGCTTCCCTTTGCCCGGCTGGCGGCCTGGGTGGCGGCGTTGGCGGCGTAGAGGATCCCCAGCTTGCGCCCGAGACGGTTGTCGCGATCCGTGGCCACCTCGAAGCTGAGCTCGTGACGACGCTTGATCTCCACCAGCCGTTCCGGAACCTGAGGACTGACCGCGACCAGCCGCGCGCCCAGGCTGCGCAGGCCGGAGGCCAGGGTCCGCTCGTAGTGGGGCAGCGCGATGTTGCAGGCCGGACACCCGGCGAAGCGGAAGAAGACCAGCATCGCCGGACCATCCGCGGTCAGGCCGGCCAGGGTCAGCCGCGCGCCATCCACCTCCTCCAGTTCGAAATCGGGAACCGTCGCACCCACCGCCAGCCACGCGGAGGCATCGGCCGCCTCCACCAGCTCTCGCCGCTGGTCGACGTTGATCTGCAGGGCTGCCGGGTCCCAGCTGCGCTCGCGCTCGGCATGCAGGTCGGCGAGCCGCTCGCGGAGTGTCTTTTCGCTCATGGTCATCTCCCGGGATGGCGCGGCGCGTCAGGCGCGGGCCGCGTGATTGAAGCTTGTGTCGAAGGCGGCACGGAGGTCGGGTGCGCTGGTGATGGCGCCGGCGTCGCGGAAACGCCGGAGGACCCGGCTCTCCTCGTCGATCACCGCCTCGTCGATGGGAACCGGCTCGCCGCGCGACAGCGCGACCGTCTCCCTGGCGATATCCAGGTCGAGGCCGGTCTCACGCGAGAGCACGGCGGCGTAGGCCTCGCGGTTTTCCCCGCCCCACCGCTGGGCGCGGCTGTAGCGCGCGAGAAAGTCGGCGATCTGGTCGCGCTTCGTCTCCACCGCCCTCAGACTGGCGGCCTTGAATCCATAACCCGACAGGATGCCCTGCCCGTCCGCCAGCACCGTTGCGCGATCGTCGCGGCGCGCCAAGGCCACATAGGAGCCCCAGGTGCACCAGGCGTCGACCGCTCCGGTCGCGAAGGCCGCCTTGCTGTCGCCGGGCGACAGGAAGCTCAGCCGCACGTCCGAGGGCTGCAGGCCGGCGCGGTCCAGCAGGCCCAGGACCAGGTAGTGCCCGATCGAGCCCCGCCCCGTCGCGATCCGGGCGCCGCGGAGGTCGGCCAGTGTCCTGATCGGGCTGCCTGCAGGCGTCAGCAACGCCGTCGAGGCGCCCCCGCCGGACGAGCGGGACGCATGCACCGCCCGGATCTTTGCGCCCCCGGCGTAGGCGAACAGGAACGGCGCATCGCCCACCGCGCCCAGATCGACGGCCGCCGCGCCCAGGGCCTCCAGCAACGGCTGGGCGGCGGCGAACTCGCTCCATTCCACCCGATAGGGCGCGCCCTCCAAAGCGCCCGACGAGAGCAGAAGCGCCTTCGCGCCCCCACGCTGGCTGCCGACGCGCAGCACATCGCCTCCGCCCTGCGCACAGGCCCCGAGAGCCAGCCCCCCGGCGGCGAAGCCGCCGGCCAGAACGCCGCGTCGAGACAGGCCCACGCTCATGACGGGCCCGTCGCGAGCGCAGCGCCGCCACCGCGGCCATAGTGGGCGCCGGCTTCGCCCGCCCGGCCCGGTTCGATGCGCGCAGGCGGCGCCTCGCCCGCGGCGATGTTCAGGTGCGGGAACAGCAGTTCGGCCGTGCGGTAGGCTTCCTCCAGGTGCGGATAACCCGAGAGGACGAAGGTCTCGACGCCCAGCGCGCGATACTCCCGGATGCGTTCGGCCACCTGCTCGGCCGACCCCACCAGCGCCGTCCCGGCGCCGCCGCGGACCAGACCCACGCCCGCCCAGACGTTCGGATAGACCACCAGGCGGTCGCGCCGGCCGCCGTGCAGCGCCAGCATCCGCGCCTGTCCCACGCTCTCGGTCGCGGCGAGGCGGGCCTGGGCCTTGGCGATGGTGGCGTCGTCCACGCGGCTGATCAGCCGTTCCGCCTCCGCCCACGCGGCGGCCTCGGTCTCGCGCACGATGATGTGGAAGCGCGCCCCGAAGCGAACCTCGCGACCTTCGGCGTCGGCCTTGCGGCGAACCTCATCGATCTTCGCGGCCACGGCCTGGGGCGGCTCGCCCCAGGTGAGGTAGTGCTGGATGTGACGGCCGGCCAGGTCGATGGCAGGGGCCGACGAGCCCCCGAGATAGAGGGACGGTCCGCCCGGCTGAACAGGTGGGAACAGAAGCTCGGCGTCCTTCACACGGATATGCCGGCCGACGAAGTCGACCTTCCCGCCGCCCATGAGACGCCGCCAGACGGTCAGGAATTCGTCAGCCTGAGCGTAGCGATCGTCGTGCGAGAGAAACACGCCGTCACCGGCCTGCTCCGCGGAGTCTCCGCCGGCGACGACGTTGATCAGCACACGCCCGCCGCTCACCCGGTCGAGGGTCGCGGCCTGACGCGCCGCGAAGAGCGGCGAGGTCACGCCCGGTCGAACGGCGACCAGGAACTTCAGCCGTTGGGTGATGGGGGCCAGCGCGCTCGCCAGAACCCAGGAATCCTCGCAGGTCCGTCCCGTGGGCAGCAGGACCCCTTCGAAGCCCAGCCGGTCGGCCGCCTGGGCCACCTGGGCCAGATAGGAGAACTCGGTGGATCGGGCGCCTTCACCCGAGCCGAGCCAGCGGCCATCGCCGTGGGAGGGAATGAACCAGAACGGCCTGACGGCGTCTTCGGAACGTGACATCGCGCCTCGCGGCATGTGGAAACCGTCCGGTTTCGTCGGCCGCCCACCGCCCTGGGACAATGGAGAAGTCGTCAAGCAGCATATCAGCGACGCTCATAAGAGCCTGCCGGCGCGAAAGCCGCCCCCCGTCACGATAGAACTTATTGAATTCCTGCATGGAGTTGCATGATCCGGAAGGAATATCGCCGGATCGACGCCACCAGCCAAAGCCAAGGCCATATCAGAAAATCTGGGCGCTCGGGATCAGCCGTCCCATCCGGACCAGACCGCCTCGGTCACGTCGATCCGAGCCGGCAGAGCGCCGATTTCGAGGAAGGCGTCGGCCGCGTCCTGCTGCGCGGCCATCGTCTCGGCGTCGAGGGGCGCGACGGCGAACGGCCCCCGCCGCAGCGCAGCCTGCACGATGTCGCGCGGCAGGCCCGTGGCGTCCGAAACCACGCCGGACACCTCGTCCACATGGGCGACGCCCCACTCGGCCTCACCCTTCAGCGCGGTCAGCAGGGCGGACAGCCGGTCGGGCGCATGTTCCGCGAAGCGTCGCGACGCCAGGTAGAAGCCGTTGGTGAGCGGCAGGCCCTCGCCCGTCAGCAGCACCCTCGCGCCCTGGTCCCGCACAGCCAGCGCATAGTAGGGGTCCCAGGTCGCCCAGGCGTCGAACTGTCCCGACCGGAAGGCTGCGGCGGCGTCGCCCGGGCTCAGGTGGACCTGCGTCACGTCGGCGAGGCGCAGGCCGGCCTGCCTGAGCGCGAAGTGCGTGAAGAGGTGCGCCGAGGTGGCCTTGGTGAAGGCGATGCGCCGGGCTCGCAGGTCCGCCACCGATCCCACGGCCGAACCGGGCGGGACCAGCAGCGCCGAGCCGGCGCCGGTGACCGGCTGGCGGGCCACATAGACGAACGCCACCCTGGCCGCCTGGGCGAACAGCGGCGGCGCATCGCCGACGGCGCCGAAATCCACCGCCCCCGCGGCCAGGGCTTCCATGAGCGGCGGCCCTGACGGGAACTCGATCCACTGGACCGGCCGACCGAGTCGTTCCGGCAGGCGGCCCCTCGCCTTGGCGAGCAGCAGCACGCCGCTGCGCTGGTATCCGATCCGGATCGCCTCCGCGCCGACAGGCGTACGGGCGCAGCCTGCGGCCAGGAGACCGCCGGCCAGCGCACCCGACAGCAACGCCCGTCGTCGAAGCCGCGGGGTCACGCCTCCGCCGCCTCCAGGCTGGGGTAGTCGACGTAGCCCTCGGGGCCCGGTGTGTAGAAGGTCTGGAGATTCCACGGCGTCAGCGGAGCGCCCCGGCGCAGCCGCTCGGGCAAGTCGGGATTGGAGATGAAGTCCTTGCCGAACGAGATGGCGTCCGCATGGCCGGCGTCGAGCAAGGCCTGGGCGCTGGCCGCGTCGAGGCCCTCGTTGGCGATGTAGACCCCGCCGAAGGCCGCCTTGAGCTGCGGCCCGAGGCTGTCGGCGGCCACCCGCTCGCGGGCGAAGAGGAAGGCCAGGCCCCGCTCGCGCGCCGCGCGGGCCACATGGCCGAACGTGCCGGGCAGGTCGCTGTCGCCCATGTCGTGCGAGTCGCCGCGGGGTGCGATGTGCAGGCCCACGCGCCCGGGGCCGAAGACCGAGACGGCGGCGTCCACCGCCTCGAACATCAGGCGCGCGCGGTTCTCGACCGGCCCGCCGTAGGCGTCGGTCCGCCGGTTCACGCTGTCCTGGAGGAACTGGTCCAGCAGGTAGCCGTTGGCGCCGTGCAGCTCCACGCCGTCGAAGCCCGCGCGCTCGGCGTTCTCGGCGCCCCGGCGATAGGCCTCGACCACGCCGGCGATCTCGTCCAGCTCCAGGGGCCGGGGCGTCGGATAGGGGCGCTTGGGCCGCAGCAGGCTGACGTCCCCGCGGGCGGCGACGGCGCTGGCCGACACGGGCGCCTGCCCGCCCAGGAAGCCGGGGTCCGAGATCCGGCCCACGTGCCAGAGCTGCAGGAAGATCAGGCCGCCGGCGTCGTGGACCGCGCGTGTCACGCCCTTCCAGCCCGCCACCTGCTCGTCCGACCAGATGCCCGGCGTGTCGGCATAGCCCACGCCCAGCGGCGTCACCGAGGTGGCCTCGCTGAGGATCAGGCCGGCCGAGGCGCGCTGGGCGTAGTATTGCGCCACCAATGGCCCCGGGATGCGTTCGGCGCCGGACCGCGATCGCGTCAGCGGCGCCATCACGATGCGGTTCCTGAGGGTCAGGTCGCCGACCTGAAGCGGATCGAAGAGCGAAGGCATCAGCCCCTCCCGGGCAAGGCGAGAATGGTCCGGCTCAAGTAGGCGCCAGGCGGGACGTCCGCGACCCGAGATTTCCTGGCGCCGCTTGCAGCGTCGGAAGCGGCGCGCGAGCCGGCTCAGAACTGCCGGCTGACGCGCACATAGTAGTGGCCTCCGGTAATCCCGAACGGCGAGAAGCTGCCGAACTGCCCTGAACCCGTGTCCGGATTGACGATGCCGATCTTGTCCGGGTGCTCGTCGAACAGATTGTTGGCGCCGATCGCGAGGGTGGTGGCGTCGTCGATGTCGTAGGCGATGTCGAGGTCGGCGACCCACTTGGCGCTATAGGTCCGGTCATTGACGGCCTGGGCGCCCGCCTCGGTGTAGCGGCCGTAGCGGGTCTGGCGCGCGACCACCGTCCAGGGCCCCAGCGTCCAGTTGGCCGACAGCGACAGCTTGTGCCGGGGCTGGCCGACGGTGAGGTCGGCCTGTTTGGTCCGGTCGATCAGGGCGTAGCCCAGGTTCGCCAGAACCGCCGGCGTCGCCTGGATGTCGGTGATCCTGGTCTTGGTGTAGGCATAGGCCGCGTTCAGGCGCAGGTCGCCATAGTCGCCCAGGCCCACGCCGTACTCGGCCACCACGTCCACGCCGCGCGTCCGCGTATCGACGGCGTTGGTGTAGTACGAGACCGACAGGTCGCTGGGCAGGCCATTGTCCGCCAGGATCTGGCCCACCACGGGGCCGCGGATGGTGCCCGTGTCGATGATCCGCTTGTCGATGTCGATCTGGTAGGCGTCCACCGTCAGACGCAGGCGCGGCGCCGGCTGGGCCGTGAAGCCTACGCTGTAGTTCAGCGACGTCTCGGGCTTCAGCGTCTGCGCGCCCAGCGCGATGGCCGCCGGGCTGAACGTGGGCAGCACCTTGGTGGGCGTCGAGACGAACGGTTGTCCGGGGATGCAGTTGGCCACCACGCCCGAGGGCGGCGGGCACTGGATCGTGGTGAACGTGGACGAAGCGAAGATGGTCTGGGCCAGCGACGGCGCCCTGAACCCGTTGGAGACGGTGGCCCGCAGCGCATAGCCCGGCGCGAACTCCCAGCGCGTGGAGAGCTTGCCGCTCAGGGTGTCGCCCACGTTCTGGGTGTAGCGCTCATACCGTCCAGCGGCGCCGAGGTACCAGTTGGAAGTGACGTTCGCGCCGACATCCACATAGGCGGCGAAGCTGTGCCGGCGGATCTTCCCGGCGTCGTCGGGCGTCGTGCCGGCATAGGAGGACAGGCCCGGAGCCGGCGGCCGCCCGGCGAACGGCTGGCCTGCCGGGATCACATAGGGGCCGATCACATAGCCCTCGGGATCGCCGGCCTTGATGACGAACCGCTCGTAGCGGTGCTCGGCGCCCAGGGACACCGTAAGCGGCGAGAAGAGGCCCACGTCGTAGTCGTGGCTGACGTCGAGATTGGTGGTCCACTGGTCGAAGACGTGGCTCGACAGATGGAAGTCCGTCGGGCTGGACGGCCCCAGGGTGGCGTTGAGCGTGCTGTAGCCGTCGAGGATCGCGTGATCCCGCGCCCCCGTGGTCGAGATATCCCAGCTCCAGCCCCGGGCCTCGCCGCGCAGGCCTGCCGCCACCTGGCCGTCGGGCTGGGTGATCCGGCGGAAGGCGGCGAAGCCCTCGGGATACAGTTCGGGCAGGGCCGTCGTGGTGTTGGGCCGGACCGTGTTGTTGGGCAGGAAACTGCCGGTGTTCTTGTGCGATGAGCGGTAGCTGAAGGTGCCGAAGGAATAGAAGGTCGCCCCGTTCTCCAGCGGCAGCTCGGCGTTGTAGGACGCCGCCACGATCTGCTCCTGGCCCGGCCCATAGGTACGGCCCCATTGATAGCGGTCGACCGCGGCGTCGCGCGGGTCGGGGACGCCGGGGGCGATGGCCGGATAGATGAAGGCCGCCTGGGAAGGCCGTGAGCGGGTCGCCCGCCAGGTGTTCTTCCAGTTGAGGCCGAAGTCGATGAAACCGCCCGAGGACCCGAGCGGACGGGCGTAGTTCAGCGCGACGCTCGCCGCCTCGCCGTCGCCGAGGTAGTTCTGCCCCACCTGGGCGACCACGGACCCGCCCTCGCTGCGCCCTTTCAGGATGATGTTCACGACGCCGGCGATGGCGTCCGAGCCGTACTGCGCCGCCGCCCCGTCGCGCAGCACCTCGATCCGCTCGATGCCCGCCGAGGGGATCATGTCCAGATCGACCGGCACGCCGCCCCGACCCACCCGCGCCAGGTTGTTGATCAGCGAAGTGGTATGGCGCCGCTTGCCGTTGACCAGGAACAGCGCCTGATCGCCGTGCAGCCCGCGCAACGTGATCGCCCGCACGGTCCAGGACGTACCGCCGCCGTTGATGCCCGGCAGGTTGAACGACGGCAGCAGGTTGTTCAGGGTCTCCTTCAGGCCGATCTTGCCGCTCTCGGCGAGTTGGGCGCCGCTCAGCACGTCGATGGGCGCGGGGCTCTCCAGAACGGTGCGCCGCACGCCGCCGCGCGTGCCGGTCACGATCACCGCATCGAGGTCGGAACTGCTGTCGGCGACGGTGGCCGCGGCGTCGGCGACATCGGCGGCGCGCCCCGGCGCGGCCAGGGCCAACGCCAGGATCGATGCCGCGGAACCCAGGAAAGGGCGAAGCCGGACAGGACGAAGGGGACGCCGTACGCGGGCGCCTGGGATGCGGATCATGATCGGTCTCTTGGAAGGGTCAGGCGCACCGTCTCGGCCGCGCAGACTGGGGCCTCGGAACGCGCGGAAATTGACGGCGGCGCCGGCCGGAAGGAGGGAACGCCCGGCGCCGCCATCCGCTCAGGCGGAAGGCCTGATGCGATGGGGAATGTCGTCGCCGGCGATCAGCACGCGCTCCATCACGCGCGGATAGTCGCCGTAGTCGCGCACGGCGTAATGCAGGCCGGCGCGGTTGTCCCAGAAGGCGACCGAGTTCCTGCGCCAGCGGAAGCGGGCGTGATGCTCGGGCCGCTTCACCTCGTCATAGAGCCTGGCCAGCAGGGCCTCGCTCTCGGCGCCATCCAGGCCCACGATGCGGGGCTTCAGGCTGTAGTTGACCCAGAAGATGTCCTCGCCCGTCTCCGGATGGGTCCGCACGATCGGATGGGCCACCAAGGGATAGCGTACGCCCGAGCGGCGCAGGGCGTCCTGGTAGTCGTGGATCACATAGAGATCGTCGATCCGCGCCTTCAGGTCCTCGGGCAGGCCGCGGTAGATGGCGCCGCCGTCCGCCCAGATCGTGTCGCCGCCAACATCCGGGATGTCGACCGCTCGCAGCACCGCCCCGAACGACGGATCGATCCGCCAACTCGTATCGGTGTGCCAGTGACTCTCGCGGGCGTCGTACTTCTTGAAGTTCTCGGCTGCGATGGGCTGGATCACCCGATGGGTGTCGGTGCCGCCGGTCGGGTGGGCGTAGAGCTCGCCGAAGTTCAGCGCGAACGCCACCTGCTGGTCGCGGGTGATCTCCTGATCGCGGAAGAACAGCACCTTGTGGCGCAGCAACAGCGCCTTCAGGGCCTCGCGGACGTCGGTCGTCAGCGGCTGCGCCAGGTCGACGCCCGCGACCTCCGCCCCGATGGTCGGATTCAGCAGTTGCACCGTCAGGCCCACGGTCGCGGCCCGTTCCAATGTGGCGACAGTCATGTCCGTTCTCCTCGCTGGACGGCGGCGGCCGTCGGAGGCGCAGAAAAAATCGAACATGGCCCGTCCCGGCCACTTAGTAATTCTGAGAATTTATTTAGCTATTTGTATATCTTACAATCAAATATGAGGGTTTTCTACCAAATCTATTATGAGAATCCGTCATGATATTCACCACATCTCCTCTCGGCGGAGACGCTTCGCGATGCACACCAAGGGCCATCCGGATTTAGCCTCTCTCATATATCCGATATGGAAACGCCTTCCCGATCCACTGAAAAATCTTTCATTTTCGTGCGTTCGAGCCGCGATACGGTGTCAGATTTTCTTTCACTCTCCAGCCTTGGCAGGTCAGTTCGAACGACAAGATGATCAGAAGTCATAAGCTGTATTTGGAATGCTCGTTTCAGTGTCCGTCGAGGTCGCGTTAAACGCCGGCGGCCAAGACGGGAACCGAGCCATGCCGACCACGCGCCGCCGCCAACTCAAGCTGGGCCACATGATCGAGGGAGCGGGGCGCACCTGGACCGATTGGCGCCACCCCGACGCCCAGCCCGGCGCCAGCACCGATTTCGCCTACTACCGCGACGCGGCCCGACTTGCCGAGCGGGGCCGGTTCGACTTCGTGTTCATCGCCGACAGCCTGTCGATCAACGAGCGCTCCAGCCCGCACTACCTCAACCGGTTCGAGCCGTTGACGATCCTCTCCGGCCTGGCCGCCGTGACCGAGCATATCGGGCTCGTGGCCACCGTATCGGTCACCTATACCGAGCCGTTCAACCTGGCCCGGCAGCTCGCTTCGCTCGATCACATCAGCGGCGGCCGCGCCGGCTGGAACGTCGTCACCTCGTGGCTCGAAGGCTCCGCCGCCAACTTCGGCAAGGAGGAGCACCTGGCCCACGACGTCCGCTATCGCCTGGCCGCCGAGCACCTCGACGTCGTCCAGGGCCTCTGGGACAGCTGGGAGGACGACGCCCTGGTCCATGACAAGGAGAGCGGCGTCTTCTTCGATCCCGCCAAGCTGCACGCCCTGAACCACAAGGGCGAGTTCCTGTCGGTGAAGGGCCCCCTGAACATCGCCCGCTCCCGCCAGGGCCAGCCCGTCATCTTCCAGGCCGGCGCGTCCGAGGACGGGCGCAGCTTCGCCGCGCGCCGGGCCGACGCCATCTTCGTCGGACACGGGAACATCGACGAGGCGCGGACCTACTACGCCGATGTCAAGGCGCGCGCCGCGGGATTCGGCCGCGACCCCGACGACCTGTTCATCCTGCCCGCCGTCTCGCCGATCGTCGGCGGCACCGAAGCCGAGGCCCAGGCGAAGTGGGAGGAACGCGCCGGCCTGGTCTCCCTGGAATCGGCGCTGCGGATGCTGGGCCGAAGCTTCAACGACCACGACTTCAACCAGTACGATCCCGACGCCCCCTTCCCGGACGTGATCGCTCTCGGCCTCAACAGCCAGCAGTCTTCGACCCAGAAGATCGCCCAGGCGCTGCAGCGCGAGACGCTCACCCTGCGCCAGGTCGCCCTGCGCTTCGCCACGCCCAGGGGCGACTTCACCGGAACGCCCGAGCAGGTCGCCGACAAGTTCCAGGCCTGGCTGGACACGCGCGCCAGCGACGGCTTCGTCGTCCAGCAGTCGCTGCCCGGTCAGTTCGCCGCGTTCGTGGAGCAGGTCGTGCCGATCCTGCAGGCCCGCGGAATCTTCCGCGAGGACTACGAGGGCCTCACCTTCCGCGACAGCCTGGGCCTGGACGCGCCGCCCAACCGCCACACCCTCGCCCGCACCGGCCGCGCGGTCGCCTGAGAGCGGGGCCGCCGCCCTCAGGCGAGGCGCGTCAGGAAAGTCCGGATGGCGTCCGTCACCGGCTCCGGCCGCTCCCAGGTGACGAAGTGGCCGGCGTCCACCTCGCGGATCGTCAGGTCGGGCGCGTGCGCCGGCAGGTCGGCCAGTTGCGCGCGCGGCAGGGCGCGGTCCCGCCGGCCCCAGATCACCAGGACCGGCGCGGCGACCTGGGGGAAGGCCCGTGCGAGCCAGGCGGGCCGCGGGCCGGGATCGTCGGCCGGCGGCACGACCACCGGGCTGGCCGCATACCAGTTCAGCATGGCTTCCAGGGCGCCGGGACGTGACCATTCCTCGACATAGGCCCTCCGGTCGGCGGCCGTCAGCCGGCCCGGCGGCAGGTGCGGGGCCAACGCCTCGTCCAGGAACCTTTCGAGGCCCCGCGCCCGGATCGCCGCGGCTGCGCCGGGGCTTCGATAGGCGCTGATGTACTGCGACGCCTCACGCTGGGCCCGGTCGCGCCAGAGCCGGTCCTGGAAGACATAGGGATGAGGCGCGTTCGCGATGACCAGGCCGCGAAGCCGGCCGGGATCACGCAGGGCCGCCGCCCAGGCCACCGCCCCGCCCCAGTCGTGGCCGGCTAGGACGAACCGGCCAAAACCCAGGGCGTCGGCCAGCGCGAAGACGTCGGCCACGAGGCGGTCCACCGAGTAGTCGGCGATCTCCGACGGCTTGTCCGAACCCGCGTAGCCGCGCTGGTCGGGCGCGGCGACCCGATACTCACGCGCAAGATCGGCAAGCTGGTGGCGCCAGGTGCGCGCCGACTCGGGAAAGCCGTGCAGGAAGAGGATGGGCGGCGCGCCTTCGGGTCCTCCGAGCGTGACGTCGAGGCCGACGCCCGTGGCGAGCGCCACCCTCCGGCGTTCTAGGCCCCGCCCCGGCAGGCGCCGCACCGGCTGGCTCATCGCACCCAGAAGCCCGGCTCGGATGTACGATACCCCACCGACCGATAGGCGGCGTCGACCAGGCCTTGCCCCCGGTCGTTGAGACCGACCCCTCCGCCCATCCGGTTCATCACATAGCCGAACGCCAGTCCCGCCTCCCCGTCCGCGAAGCCGAGGCTGCCGCCGAAACCCGGCGTCCCGAAGGCGTGCTCGCCCAGGATCACGTGGTTGCCCGGCCCCAGGCCGCGCGCGCCCCAGCTCTTGGAGAAACCCAGGGTGAATGTGGTGGGCAGCCGCAGGATCAGGTCGCACCCGGAGGCCGAGCGGGTGTTGCGCATCCCCGGAAGCCGGTCGGCGCTCACCAGACGCACGTCACCCAGGGCGCCGTCCAGCGACAGCGGCGCATAGATGTGGGCGAGCGCCCTGGCGTTGGCGATCCCGCCGGCGGAGGGGTGCTCCATCGCGCGGCGCGGCGCGCCGTTTACGCCGGCGATGTCTCCCCCGTCGTTGGTCACCAGCTTGGCTCCGTACCAGTCCGGCTCCCCGACCACCTTGCGGAAGAAATCGGACGCCGGGTCCGCCGCAGGCAGCTCCATGTCGGCCACGCGGTGATGTTCCGCCGCCGGCAGGCCGATCCAGGCGTCGGCGCCCAGGCGGGCCGCCACCTCCTCGCGGAAGAAGGCGCCGATGGTCCGTCCCGTGACGCGCCGCACCAGTTCGCCCTCCAGCCAGCCGATGGTCAGGCCGTGATAGCCGTGGGCCGTCCCGGGCTCCCACAGCGGCGCCTCGTCGGCCAGGCGCCGCGCGGCGAGGTCCCAGTTCAGCAAGGCGTCCTGCGGCAGCGGCGCCTGCCACACCGGCAGGCCGGCCTGGTGGCTCAGGGCCATCGCCACCGTGATCCCGGCCTTCCCCCGCGCGGCGAACTCGGGCCAGTAGCGGGCCACCGGCGCATCGAACGCGACGAGGCCCCGGTCGGCGAGGATATGCAGGCAGATCGCCGCAAGCCCCTTTGTGGTCGAGAACACCACCGCCAGCGTGTCGCGGCCCCACGGTCGCCCCGCGGCGTCCGCGTCTCCCCCCCAGAGATCGACCACCAGTTCGCCCCGGTATCGGACGGCCACGGCGGCGCCGCGCTCCCCGTGCTCGGCGAAGTTCCGCTCGAACGCTTCGCGCACCGCCGCGAACGGCGGCGCGCAGTGCCCATGGATCTGCGTCATCCCGCGCCTCAGAAGGTGTAGGACAGGCCCACCGCCACATTGCGCGGCGGGGCGTAGTTCACGGCCTTCTCGGCGCCCAGGAGACCCGAGTAGATGGTCGTCCCGAGCTGGTAGGTTCGGTCGAACAGGTTGCTCACGTACCCGTAGACCCGCCAGCGCCCGCCCTCGGGCGCCAGGGCGGCCGACAGGTTGACGATTCCGCCGGCTCCCTGGGAATTGTTCAGGTCGTTGAACTCGTTGAAGTAGACGCGGGAGCGCCATGCATACTGCGCGCCCAGGGTGAGCTCGTAGCCCGCCGCCGGCGTGAAGCGGTACTGCGCATCGAGGTTCACCGACCATCTGGAGATGTTCGGGACCTGGGTGCCCGAGAGGTCGGAGGGCGGCGCCGGAAGCGGACCCGGGATCGTCCGGCTGTTGACGAACTCGTCGAACTCTCCGTCCAGGTAGCCGACGCCCAGGCCGAACCGGAGCCCCGTGGCGGGCTGCGCCACCACGTCCAGTTCGGCGCCCCGGATGGTCGACTTGGGCGCATTCGCCAGGGCCGCGATCGTCCCGATCACCTGGCTGATCTGGAGGTTGTCGTACTGGCTGGAGAAGACCGCGGCGTTCACCTGCAGACGACGGTCGAAGAAGGACGCCTTCTCGCCGATCTCCCAGGTCTGGACCTCTTCGGACCTGACTGGCGACGCCTGCAGGGCGCCGATGTTGATGGCCCCGTCCTTGTTGGCGGTCGCGTAGCTCGCATAGACGAGGACGTCGGGCGCCACCTTGCCTTCGATCGCCAGCTTGAACGGCGTATGGCTGTTCTTCAGGCGGTTCTGGAATCCGGTGACGTTCACACCGAAGGACGGGATGAACTGGTACTCGCGCGATCGCTTGGTCGTCTCGCTGTAGCGGATCTGGCCCGACAGCGCCCAAACCTCGTTCAGGGCCACCCGGACGTCCGCGTAGGCGGAGAACGACTCCACATCGAGCTTGCCGCCGCCGTTGTAGTGGATGAAGAACGGCACGTCGGTCGGAACCCCCGGCGCGAGATAGGCCGCCTGCGTCTGCCAGGGGACCTGGACGTTCTGGGACTGGTTGAAGCGCACATAGGACGCCCCGGCGATCCAGCGCACGCGATCCTCGCCCGGCGAGGCGAGATAGACCTCGGCGTAGTAGTCCTGGCTGCTGGTGTGGGTGGAGTAGCGGCAGGCCTCAGCCTCGACCCCGTCGCAGTCGTTCAGGAAGTCCTGCACGCCGTCGCGATAGTTGAGCGTCGCCGTGAGCGTATTACGTCCGACCGGCTGCACCAGTCCTACGTTGAAGGTCGCCACTTCCAGCTCGGTCGAGCCTACGGTGGCCTTGATCGAGCGGGGGTCGTCGGTGGGGACCTGGCCGAACAACGCCTGGGCCGGGTAGATGAAGCCGGGCGTCGTCACGACGGCCAGCGACGGCCCGGCCGGATCCTCGCGGTACCACGACGCCAGAAGGTTCAGGCGCCCGTCGCCCGGAAGGTCGGCCGAGAGCTGACCGCGGACCGCATAGCTGTCCTGATCGTCGAAACGCTCCGGCGCGCCGGGCCGTCCGCCGAGCTGATTCTTCACATAGCCGTCCAGCTTGCGCACCTGGTACGAAAGCCGCCCCGCCAGGGGGCCGGCCCCGAGAGGCCCGGAAACATACCCCTCGCTTTCGAGCCGCCCATAGTCGCCGACCACCGCGTCGACCCGGCCCTCTGACGCCGCCGTCGGCCTCGCGGAGATCACGTTGACGGCGCCCCCCACGGCGTTGCGTCCATAGAGCGCGCCCTGGGGTCCCCGCAGGATCTCCACCCGCTGGACGTCGAACATGCTGGTGTTGGTCGTCCGCTGGTCGGAGACGTAGGCGTTGTCCTGGTAGAAGGCTACGCCCGGGTCGCCACCGGCGTTGATGAAGGTGTTGCCGACGCCGCGGATGTAGAGTTGCGACGAGTTGCTCGTGTTGGTGAAGCTGACGTTCGGCACGCTGGTCTGCAGATCCTCCAGCCGCTGCTGGCCGCGCTCGCGCTGGGTCTCCCCGTTCAGGACAGCGATGGATTGCGGAACACTCTGCAGCGTGGTTTCGCGGCGCAGGGCCGTGACGACCACCTCTTCGATCCGCGCATCGTCGGTGCGTTCCGGCGTCTGACCCAACGCGGCCGCGGGCCAGATGACGGCGGCGAGCACCGCGCGAGAGACGGTCGTGCGCAAGAACGAGAGCATGTGTTTCCCCCTGGAGGTCCTGGCAGCGATCTCGGCGCCGCTGCTTCGGCCGGGTTTTCCGTTCGAACTCCGGCACGGTCGAGGACAGGTTCTGGCCGGCGAGAGGACAGTTCCTTCCCGAAGTGTCCACGAAATCGCCTCGGCTTGACGCCGCCACGGCCGCATCCCACCCTCGCGGCGCGCACGCGGCGGCGGAGACGGACACGTGGCGGGACGGCTGGCGAGCTCAAATCCGCAGGCGAACGCCCTGCCCTTCGGCTGGATCGGCCGCACCGCCAAGCTGACGGCGATTGCCGGCTGCGATGTCCGACCGCGGCTGGCCGAGGATGGGATCCGGACCGGCGACGGCTTGGTGGACGACGGCGCGCCGCTGGATCCTGCCGAGTTCCTCCTGATGTGCCGGCTGATCATCAACGCCGTCGAGGACGAGATGCACGGGGCGGCCCGCAGCCGGATGCTGCCGGGCACCGCCAACATGGTGGTCCGCGCGATGGCGACGTCGCGCAATCTTGAGGAAGCCATCGCGACGGCCGCGCGCTTCTTCGTGATCGCCGGCGCCTACTGCCGCTTGGAACTGCGCACCGACGACGGCGTCGCCAGCCTTCTCATCCGCTCCGACAGCGACGACCTCCAGACCCAGCCGGTCGTGGAGGAGATGTTCATGACCTTCCTCCATATCCAGCTCTCTCATCTGCTGGGCTTCATGTTGCCGGTAAGCCGGTTCGGGACCACCTCGCCCCGACACCCCCGGCTGGGCGGGGAACATCCCTATCTGCTCGGCCTGGTCGTCAGATCCAACGTCACCGGCTTCGCCTTCCCGGCCGACTACCTGGCCTTTCCGTGCCGGGCCCCCGTCGGCAACCTGCCGCGGCTCGAAGGTGAATTCGCCTGGATCGCACGCCACGCCGAGGCGCGCGGCGGCGCGCTCGCAGCCGAGGACGCCGACAACCTGTCGGGCGAGGTCTACCGCAGCCTGCTCGACCGCGACCGACCGTTCGACGACTGCTCGCAGGCGCTGGGGCTCACGCCCGGCGAGCTGCGCCGCGGGCTCTGGCTCGAGGGCGCAAGCTTCCGGCGGCTGCGCCGGGCCGCGCTGGTCGCGCGGGCGCGGCCTCACCTCCTGGCCGGGGGCGGGGTCGAAGACCTGGCCGAAGCGCTCGGCTACTCCGACGGTCGCAGCTTCCGACGCGCCCTGAAGAGCGCGACCGGCCTGGGCATCGCCGAACTGCGAGAAGCCGAGACGCCGCTCCCCGGCGGCGCGCCCGGCGCACTGTTGGCCGCGCTGCGGCGCGAGGAGGTCGCCTGAACGCGCCTCAGGGCGCGTCGAAGCGGCGTTGCGCCGCCTCCAGCTCCGGGAGGTGTTTCAGGGTCCAGGCGTAGAGCGCCGCGAAAGGCTCTTCCAGGGTCCGGCCGAGCGGGGTGAGCGCATAGGAGACCGCCACCGGCGGGCCGGGCGCGACCGTCCGCGTCACGATGCCGTTGCGCTCCAGCCGGCGCAGGGCCTGCGTCAGCGCCCGCTGGGTGACGCCGTCGATCCGGCGGCGGAGTTCGTTGAACCGCAGGGGGCGATCGCAGAGCGCGCCCAGGATGATCACCGACCACTTGTCGGCCACCTGGTCCAGTATGGCGCGACTGGGGCAGTCCGCCTTGAAGACCGTTTCGGACCCGTCCGGCATGCAGGTGTCCTCATATATACCTGAGCTACTTATAGTGCCTTCTTGATCCCAGGTATACATCATATACCTGTCTACGGCGTTTCGTCCTCACATCCGGAAGCCGCCATGACACAGACGCCCCTCGCCCCCCTTCTCTCCCCCTTCCGCATCCGGTCGCTGGACCTGCGCAATCGCGTCGTCATGGCGCCGATGACGCGCAACTTCTCTCCCGACGGCCGGCCCGGCGAGGACGTGGCGGCCTACTACCGTCGGCGCGCCGAGCACGACGTGGGCCTGATCCTCTCCGAAGGCACGGTGATCGATCGGCCGGCGGCGCGGAACAGCCCCGGCATCCCGTTCTTCCACGGCTCCGCCCTCGACGGCTGGCGCCGCGTGATCGACGACGTCCACACCGCAGGGGGCCGGATGGGCCCGCAGATCTGGCACGTGGGGTCGGTTGCGGCGCCTGGAGTCGACTGGACCCCGCCCGACCCGATCGAGAGCCCCTCCGGGCTGGCGGCGCCCGACGCTGCTCGGGGGGAGACCATGACCGAGGAATCCATCGCCGACACCGTCGCCGCCTTCGCCCGCGCCGCCGCCGACGCGAAGCGGCTGGGTTTCGACACGGTCGAACTGCATGGCGCCCACGGCTACCTGATCGACCAGTTCTTCTGGCAGGGCACCAACAGACGCGCCGACCGCTTCGGCGGCGCGACCCTGAAGCAGCGCGCGCGGTTCGCCGCCGAGGTCGTGGCCGCCGTCCGCACCGCCGTCGGGCCGGACTTCCCCCTGATCCTGCGGGTCAGCCAGTGGAAGCAGCAGGATTACGCTTTCCGGTTGGCAGAGACGCCGGCCCTCATGACCGACTGGCTGGCGCCGCTCGTCGAGGCGGGCATCGACGTTCTGCATTGCTCCCAGCGCCGCTACTGGGAGCCGGAATTCCCGGAGATCGACGGCGAACACGGCCTCAACTTCGCCGGCTGGGCCAAGAAGCTGACGGGCGCGGCGACGATCACGGTGGGTTCGGTCGGGCTTTCCGGCGATTTCCTCGGCGCCTTCGGCGGCGAGACATCCAGCCCCACCGGTCTGGAGAACCTGCTGCGCCGGTTGGATCGCGAGGAATTCGACCTCGTCGCCGTGGGCCGGGCTCTGCTGGCCGATCCTGCCTGGCTGCCCAAGGTGGTCGCCGGCCGGGTGCAGGAGCTGCAGGGGTTCTCTCCCGCCACGCTCGCCGAACTGGCGTGAAGGTCGGGGTTTCGTGCGTTGGTTCGGCGGCGCCTATATCCTATAAGATTTATAGGATATAGTTGCATC
The DNA here is from genome assembly GCF_037189685.1 of Phenylobacterium sp. GTDB lineage: Bacteria > Pseudomonadota > Alphaproteobacteria > Caulobacterales > Caulobacteraceae > Phenylobacterium. The sequence continues at coordinate 105,594 of NZ_JBBCIT010000027.1, forward strand.
GACAGCGCATGGAGCCGTGGATCATGAGCGCCAGGAGATCTGTCCGGAACCTCACGCCGCAGGACGTCCGGCTTCTCGAACCCGATCTGCTCGGCGCCGTCGCGATGATGCTTCATGGCCGCGGCCCTGCGCGACCGCCGCCAAGCGTACCAGGCGGGGACGACGCGGGCGCCGCTAGAAGGTCTCCGCCCAGGGGCGCAGGTCCAGTTCCAGGGTCCAGGCGCTCCGGTGCTGGCGATGCAGGGTGACGTAGGCCTCGGCGATCGCGTCGATGTTCAGGAGGCCGTCAGGCCCGCGCTGGTCCTTCAGGTGCGGGACGCGCGACAGCAGCCGCTCGCCCTCGATCCCGCCGTCGATCACCACATGGGCGACGTGCACGCCCCGCGGGCCGAACTCGCGCGCCAGGCTCTGCGAGAGGTTGCGCAGGGCGCCCTTGGCGGCGGCGAAGGGCGCGAAGTTGGCCTTGCCCCGAAGGCTGCCGCTGGCGCCGGTGAAGAAGAGGCTGCCGCCGTCGCGTTCGAGGAGGGCGGGCAGGGCCGCCTGGGCGACCTGGAAGCCGCCCAGGGCGTGCTCGCGCCAGTGGGCCTCGAACTCCGCCTCCGTCAGGTCGAGGAACGGCGCAGGCCGGTTGCTCCCGGCATTGTGGACCGCCGCCGCCAGCGGGGCCAGGGCCTGGGCGGCCTCGACGAAGCGGCGGGCGTCCTCGGCCCGGGAGGCGTCGCCGACCACCGCCGTGACCTGGACACCTTCGGCGAGGAAGGCGTCGGCCGTGGCCTCCAGCTTCGCCGCGTTTCGCCCGGCGACGACGACCGGAAAGCCCTCGCGGGCGAACCGCCGCGCGATGGCCGCGCCCAGGCCCCGTTCGGAGCCGACGCCGACGACCAGGACGCTGCCCGAAGGACCGCCGGGCAGGGATGGGCTGGACATGGGGTCTCCTCGCCGTTGCGTCGGCGTCCGTCAGTCGAAGAAGGCGATGGTCCGGAACTCGATGCTCTCGCGCGGCGGGACGCCCGGCGGCGTGGTCGGGTCCTCGAAGGCCCCATGCGGCGCGAAGCGGGCGACGCCCTCGGCGGAGTCCCAGCACTTGATGAGCAGGGCCTCGTCCGGCGCGAGATCGGGGATGTGGAGCCACCGCTGGGCCGGATTGTGGGCCACGAGGTAGATCTCGCCCGTCCTGTGCGGGAAGCGCAGCTCGGACGGCAACAGGTCCTCCGGCGCGATGCTGGAGGCGTCGCCGAGGGCGAGCGGCCAGTCGCGCGCCGTCCGGGCGATCGGCCGCCAGACGTTGATGATCGCGTTGCGCTTGCGCAGGAGGGCCTCGGCCTCGTCGCCCATCAGGTCGCGGATCCGCTGCGGTCCGGACGCCAGCGTCTGGTCGACGTGGACGCGGCCCGCCGGCTGCCGCGGCAGGCCCGCGGTGCGGTCCTCGGTTCCTGAAAGGCGACGCCGGAGCGTGTGGTCGAAGACGACGACGCGGGACGCCCCCGTCGCCGCCTTCACGATCCCGGCCGCCTCGGGATGGCCCAGCGCCAGGGTCTGCGCCTCGTCCCAGAAGTCGCGGACGGCGGTCCGGTGGCGCACCAGCGCGAAGCCCTCGACGTCCAGCGAGAGCGTATCGGCGACCGGGCGCGCGTCGGCGATCCGGACCTGGCGCTCGTCGGGCTCCACGTTGGTCCGCGGCTGCCCCACCGGCGGGTCGTAGGCGTAGGTGTAGAGGGTCTCATCGCTGCGCCGGGTGAACCCCAGCGTGGCGTCCACCTCGCGGAGCGGGGCGGGATCCCGGGCGAGGGCGGCGGTCGCGGCCATGAGTCACCTGCTGTTGCGATCCTTGCCTTCGATATGGGCGGGCCGACGCGGCGCAACAGAGCTGGGGCGGTCGCACGGCTATGAGTTTTTCTGACGATCGCCACCGGACTTCTACAAGCGCTCCCCCGGCCTGCACCCACGATCATGGGGTTCAGCAAGGCCGTCGTCCGCTTGCAGAAACCCTGCGGTGGCTATCGGCCTTCCGGCTTCATACTTGAGACAGCGACCCTGGCGAGGACCTCCCCATGAGCGGACGCAAGCAACTCAAGCTCGGGGCGTTCATGCGCCCCGTCAGCATCCACACCGGCGCCTGGCGCTATCCGGGCGCGATCCCCGACGCCAACTTCAACTTCCCGGCCATGAAGCGCTTCATCCGGAAGCTGGAGGCCGGGAAGTTCGACGCCTTCTTCATGGCCGACCACCTGGCGGTGCTCAACATGCCGGTCGACGCCCTGAAGCGCAGCCACACGGTGACGTCGTTCGAGCCGTTCACCCTGCTGTCGGCCCTGGCCGGCGTGACCGAGCGCATCGGCCTGATGGCGACGGCGTCCACCACCTATGACGAGCCCTATCACATCGCCCGCCGGTTCGCGTCGCTGGACCACATCTCGGGCGGCCGGGCCGGGTGGAACATCGTCACCACCGCCAATCCCGACGCGGCGCTGAACTTCGGGCTGGACGAGGACGTCGACCACGACGAGCGCTATCGCCGCGCGCGCGAGTTCTACGACGTGGTGACGGGGCTGTGGGACAGCTTCGCCGACGACGCCTTCGTGCGCGACGTGGACGCCGGCGTCTATTTCGATCCCGCGCGCATGCATGTGCTCGCCCACAAGGGCAGGCACCTGTCGGTCCGCGGGCCGCTGAACATCGCCCGCCCGGTCCAGGGCTGGCCGGTGATCATCCAGGCCGGCGCCTCCGAGGCCGGGCGCCAGCTCGCCGCCGAGACGGCCGAGGTGGTCTTCGCCGCGGGCGGCAGCCTGGAGGCGGCCAAGGCCTTCTACGCCGACGTGAAAGGCCGAGCCCGGGCGGCGGGGCGCGATCCCGACGGGATCAAGATCCTGCCGGGCGCCCTGGTCGTCGTGGGCGACACGGTGGACGAGGCGCGCGCGAAGCGGGCGCTGCTCGACAGCCTGGTCCACTACGACAGCGGGATCGGGTCGCTGAACAGCGGCCTGGGCTACGACGTCTCGGGCTTCGATCCCGACGGGCCGCTGCCCGACATCCCCGAGACCAACGCCAGCCAGAGCGGCCGCGCCCGCATCGTCGCCATGGCCCGGCGCGAGAACCTGACCATCCGGCAGCTCGCCGCCCGGGTCGGCAGCTACGGCGGCCAGGCCTTCGTCGGAACGCCCGCGACGATCGCCGACGAGATGCAGCGGTGGCTCGACGAGGAAGCGTCGGACGGCTTCAACATCATGTTCCCCTACCTGCCCGAGGGGCTGGACGATTTCGTCGACAAGGTGGTCCCCGAGCTGCAGCGCCGGGGCCTGTTCCGCGCCGAGTACGAGGGCGCGACCCTGCGCGAGAACCTGGGCCTGCCGCGGCCCGCCAACCGCTTCTTCCCCGAGGCCCGGGCGGCCGCGGAATAGGGCCGTGGCTTTACTTCCGCCCCGCGCTGCGGTCGAGATCGCGGGTCCGCGGCACGGGGAGGAAGACCGGCCATGACCATCGCCGGCGGCGCCCTGGCGCCCGACCTCTACGACTACGACTTCGAGAACGATCCAGCCGAGACGCTGGCCGACTGCGACGCGAGGATCCCGCGCACTGGTCCCGGCACGGCTTCTGGTACCTGACGCGGTACGACGACTGGCGGACGCCTCGAGCGCGTCGTCCGGAAGCGGCCGGAAGAGTTCGAGGCGGCCGATCTGGTGAAGGGAAATCTCCAACGCCGTGCTCAGGCCGTCATGAAGCCGCGCCCCGCGTCACTGACGGCGATGGCGGCGCAAGGCCAGGACGCCGCCGGCCAGGCAATCGTCACGCGATTTGCGCTGGAACAAACCTGGCCTCGCTGCCCGGGATTATATGCGAGCGACTTGCAGTAGTAATTTGGCGGCCGCTCATGCCTTCTTCCTTCGCTCGCTCGCCGACCACTCCGTCGCTCGACCGGCCGTGCGCCCTGTCGTTGCTGGACGCCCTGATGGTCTCGGCCACGGGCCGGAGCATGCCCGGCACGGCGCTGGGCCAGGTCCTGCCGTCGCACGGCGCAGGCGGCGGGGTTCGGGTGCTGACCATGCTCTCGGGCGCCCTGTCCTGGGGCGACGGCGACATGGACGCGGCGGCCGAGCGTGCCGTCGGTCCCGGCAGCATCATCGTCGTACTGGCGCAAGGCGGGGAGCACTGGGCCGCGGCGCGCAAGGACGACGTCCTGCTCCAGGGCGTCCTCGTCGGGGACGGGGCGCTTGCGCCCGAGGCGGCCGCGCCGTGACCGGCGTCGACGGCCTGGCGCTGGCGCGCGTGCTGCACGTCCTGGGCGTCGTCGTCTGGATCGGCGGCGTGTGGATGGCGACCACCGTGGCGCTGCCGGCCATGCGGCGCGGCGCGCTGGGCCCCGACCGCCTGGCGGCGTTCCAGGCGATCGAGCGGCGCTTCGTCTGGCACGCCCGGACGGCGGTGCTCGTGGTCGGGCTCACCGGCCTCTACATGACAGACCGCCTGGACCTCTGGAGCCGTTTCGCGGACGGCCGGTTCTGGTGGATGCACGCGATGGTGTTTGTCTGGTCACTGTTCTTCCTGATCCTGTTCGTCGGCGAACCCCTGGTGCTGCACCGCTATTTCCCGCCCTGGGCGCGGCGCGATCCGGAACGGGCGTTCGCCGCCTTGCACCGCGTCCACGTCGTGCTGCTGACGCTCGCCATGGTGACGGTTTTCGGCGCCATGGCCGGGGCCCATGGCTGGCTGCTGTTCTGACGGACATGCTACCGAGGGGCCGCCTCGCGGCTGCGCCGGCTCCTCTGGGTCACCGACACCTACATAGACGGCCCAAGTCGTCAGGCTTGCATCTCGGATGAAGCGTAGCGATGCCGGAGCCGTTGGATGATAATATCTGACGCGTAACGGAAAGGCGCCGGTCGGGGCGCGACGGAGGAGTTCAACCATGGCGCTTCTAGACATCATCAGCCAGGCTGCGGGGTCGGCCGCCATCGAACAAGTGGGCGCACGGGTCGGACTCACTCCGGCCCAGTCACGGGCCGCAGCGGCAGCGCTGCTTCCAGCGCTGGCCGGGGGGTTGAAGCGGCAATCCGGCAATTCGGACCTAGGCGGCCTGCTCGCGGGCCTCTCCCCCGCGACTGCGGCCGGCGCTGCGCCCGACCTGGGCAACCAGATTCTGGGCCAGGTCTTTGGCTCCAAGGACGTCAGCCGGACCGTGGCGGCCAACGCCGCGACCTCGACGGGCATCGGCGTCGACCAGCTCAAGGCGCTCCTGCCGCTTCTGGCGTCACTGAGCGCGGGCGCCCTGGCCGCGCCCCGCGCGGGAGCGGCTCCGGCGGCGCAGGGCGGCCTCGCGGGCATGCTGAGCCTGCTCGACCAGGACGGTGACGGAGATCCGCTGAACGACATCCTCGGCATGGCGGGCAAGCTCCTGCGCCGGTAACCTCACGAGGGCAGCTTGGACCCGCTCCAGCTCATCGGCGTCGCGGCGAGCTTGAGCCTTCTGGCCGGATGGCGGCTCTACGCCACCGTCGCGGCGGCCGGCTTGGCGATGCGGTTCGGATTGCTGCAGCTTCCCGCGCAGGTCCACGGCCTCGAAGCCCTGGGAAACCCCTGGGTCATCGGCGTCGCGATCGTTGGCGCGCTCGCCGAGCTGTTCGCCGACAAGATCGCCTGGCTCGACAGCCTGTGGGACGGCGTTCACACGCTCATTCGTCCTGTGGGCGGCGCTTTGCTGGCCCTGGCCGTGGTCGACGCCTCCGACCCTGTTTGGCAGGTGGTGTCCCTCCTCCTTGGCGGCAGCGCGGCCCTTCTCAGCCACGGCGCAAAGGCCGGGGCCCGCGCGGTCGTCAACACCAGCCCCGAGCCGGCCAGCAACGTCGCGGTCAGCACGGCCGAGGACGTGCTCAGTTTCGGCAGCCTGTGGCTGGCGCTCACCACCCCCGCGGTTGCAGGCGTCGTCGCGCTGGCCCTCGTCATTGTCGCGGCGGCCCTGCTGGTCCTGGGCTGGCGGGTCATGGCGGGCCTCCGGGCCTGGTTCAGGTAAGGCCCGCGGCTCAGGATGATGCGCCCCAGGGCGACTTCACGTTGACCGACGATCGGACCGGCGCACGCGGACCATCCGCATTAGCGTCCGGGTTCGAGCTTGAGCAGACGCTCGGTCACGTTCCCGTAGGCCTTGGGCATCACCCGCGGCCTACTTCATGGTGGGGATGACGAAGGCGGAGTCGTGGGCGTCGCCGTCTGGCCATCGTGCGGTGACGGTCTTG
>NZ_JBBCIT010000028.1:0-257107 GCF_037189685.1 Phenylobacterium sp.
GAGGGTGCGCGCGGCAGGGGAGGAACGCCGACGGGCAGCGTGGACGGGCGGCCGGCCGGGAAGCCGGCCGACCCGGTTTCAGAAGGCGTACTGGAAGCCCACGCCCACCGTGCGCGGGTCGTTGACGGAGGCGGGATAGAAGGCGCCCAGGGTGATGACGGCGCTGGTGTAGCGCTTGTCGGTCAGGTTCTTGCCGTATGCGTAGAACTCCCAGGCGTCCTTGTAGGTGAACGCCACGCGGGCATCGACCGTGTGCCAGCCGTCGTTGCCCACCCCGGATTCGTTGGCGGCCGTGTAGAACGACTTGGATTCCCGATAGTAGCGGACGTTGGCCTTCAGACCGAGGTCGCCGGTGAGCTCGGCCTCATAACGGCCATCGATGGAGAACTGCATGCGCGGCGAGCGGATCATCCGGTTGCCGGAGCGGTCGAGGCTCACCACGACGCCCACGAACCCGCGCTCGAACAGCATCTCATACTCGCCGTCCAGCAGCGAAAGGCTGCTGTCGATCGAGAAGCCGTTGCCGAGCAGGGCGGTCGACTCGAATTCGACGCCGTAGACCCGCGCGCTGCCGGCGTTGTTCACCTGTGCGTCGCCCACCGCCACCGTCTCGCGAACCTGCAGGCCCTTCACCGTTGTGTAGTAGGCCGTCGCGTTCAGGCGCAGCCGCCGATCAAGCAGCTCAGTCTTCACCCCGGCTTCGTAATTCCAGAGCTTCTCCGGATCCGCCCCGGGCGCCACCTGGCTAAACCGCGCCGGACCGGCCGAGTAGGCCCCGGCCCGGTAGCCGCGCGAGATGGTCGCGAACAGGAAGGCCGTGGGCGTCGCCTGATAGGTGAGGCCGACCTTCGGGATGAATGCCTTGTCGGTCCGGCGATCCTCGACGAAGGAGCGGCCGAGCGCGCCCAGGGCCGGCATGGTCACCGAGTAGTGCTTCTTGTCGATGTTGTAGCGGGCGCCCGCGATGAGCTTCAGCTGGTCGGAGACCGACCACTCGGCCTGGGCGAAGGCGGCGTAGGCCTTGGTGAAGCTGCGCGGTTGACTGAAGCCGGTCTGGCCGGCCGCCGTGAAGATACGGATGTCGACGTAGGAGCGATCCTGGAAGTAGTTCAGGCCGCTGGTGATCGTGACGGGCCCGGACACATAGTTCGCCTGGAACTCCTGGCTGAAGTCGGTGTTGCCGAGCGCGCTCAAGGTATGGACGAAGGGCGTCGCCAGCCCCTGGCCGTCGGTGTCGGCGTTCACCCGCCCGCGGTACCACCGCTTGCTGGTGATCGAGGTGAGCGTGAGATCGTCGCTGGCGATGTAGGCGCCGTGCAAGCTCACGCCATAGGATTTGCGGCGCGTGTAGATCTGGTCCTCGATCTCCGTGGCCACGACATCGGGATCGCCCATGCCCACGAAGACGCCGGCCGGATTCTTCAGGTTCTTGAATTGGTCGTCGGACTTCAGCAGCGAGTAGTCGCCGGCCAGGGTGACGCGGAACTGGTCGTTGTGCAGGACCACCTTGGCGCGGGTGGTCAGGTCGTCCTGCTCGCCCACCCGGTTGCCGGTGTTGGCGTTGCGGAAGTAGCCGCCGTGGCCCGACTTCACCGCCGAGAGGCTGGCGGCGAGCGTCTCCGAAAGCGGCCCGCCCAGGTAGCCTTTGACCTCGAACTTGTCGTGGGAGCCGTAGCTGGCGTTGATTTTGCCTTCGAACGCGTCCTCGGGAGAGCGCGTCAGGATGTTGATGGCGCCGGCGGTGGAGTTGCGGCCGTAGAGCGTGCCTTGCGGTCCCCGCAGCACCTCGATGCGTTCGACATCGGCGAAGTTGAAGAAGGCGGCGTCCGAGCGGGGCAGGAAGACCCCGTCGATGTAGACGCCGACCGCCTCCTCCGCGCCGATGACGACGTTGGGGCTGCTGACGCCGCGCAGCACGATCGAGTTGATGCCCCCGAAGTTCATGTTGCCGCCGATCATCAGGCCGGGCACCGACGCTTGCAGGTCGGCGACGCTCGTGATCCCGCGCGCCTCGAGGGCGCCCTCGCCGAGCGCGGTGACGGAGACCGGGGTCCGCTGCAGCGACTCGGACCGCTTCTGCGCGGTGACGACGATCTCCTCGAGCTGGGCGTCGGGCGCGCGCGCCTCCTGACCCCAGGCCGCGGAAGACAGACCCACGCCCACCATCGTGGCGGCGGAAAGAAATAGCGCCCTGCGCATGCCGCAGACCCTCCCCTGATGTCGATTTTCTTGTGCGCCGGCGGCTTGCCGCAACCGGATAATAGGATAGCGTTCTAGTTCTGCGTTCGCATATTGGCAAGAGGCAAAGTTCAGGGGCTGCGCGCAACGCCACCAGGGCGAGCGGCATCGATTTCCTCGCCTCACCCTCGCATATTTGTTGTTGTCTTCTAGAATATCATTCGTATTAGACAGAATGGAACCGTCGACAAGACGGCTGCGGGAGGGACGGACAATGACGGCGAAGATCAAGCTGGCCGCGATCGGCTGCTCCGGCCCGGTGGGGGACCTGCTCCTGCGCGACTTCCTGAACCGCGGGCTCGATCTGCGGATCCTGGCGCGGGACGCCGCGGGCGTTGCGCAGCGCTACCCGACTGCCGAGGTGGTGGGCGGCAGCCTGCTGAACCCGGCCGACGTCGCCGCCGTGGTGGCCGGCGCGGACACGGCGTTCGCGATCACACCGGCGGGGACGCGCAACGACGTCTCTTTGGAGGTCGCGGCGGCGGAAGCGATCATCGCCGGCGCGCGCCAGGGCGGCCTGAAGCACCTGATCTATCCGTCCGTGCTGAGCCCCGATCGGCTCAAGGGGCCGGCGATCCTCGACGCGAAGTACTATGTCGAGCGGCTGCTGGCGAAGAGCGGCCTGACGTGTACGGTCCTACGCTGCGGCGGCTTCCTGCAGGACATCCTGGGCAACCACGTCGACAAGATCGACCGCGGTCACTTCCCGTTCCCCTTCCCCGCGCACCGGCGCTTCACCTTCACCTCGCAGCCCGATGTCGCCCGCTACACCGTCGAGGCGCTGACGACCCGGCCGAACTACCTGGGCCGCACGATGGACTTCGTCGCGCCGGGCCCCTTCACGATCGGCGAGGTCTGCGAGGTGCTGGCCAAGGCGCGCGGCGCACCGGTGGGCCTGTTGGGTAAGTTCCCGGGTCACTACGGGCTACTCGCACGCCTGCCGCTGGACTGGCTGTCGAACCACAAGCGCTCGTCGTCCACGCCGCTGATCGACTGGTTCGTCGACAACGACTGCGTGGGCTCCGGCCCGACGGTGGCGGACCTCCACCCCGAGTTCCGGATGACGACGTTGCAGGAGTTTGTTCCCAGCCTCTGGGCGCGCTAGGCCGGCCTGATGATGTCGAAGAGCTCCCCTGGCGGGTCGCCGGACGACCCGTTCCGCCCCGAGGCGATCTCCGCCGAGACGCGGGCCGTCAACGCGGCGCTGGCGGCGAAGCTGGCCGCGGTCGTCCCGCCAGCCGATGTCGCCGCCATGCGCGCGGCCTATGCCGCGGGACACCTGAGCTTGCCGGTCTCGCCGCGCTCGCCGCGAGCGCGGACCCTGGCCATTCCCGGCCCTGCCGGCGACATCGGGCTTCGCATTTTGGCGCCGGAGCGGCCGCGCGGCGCCTATCTGCATCTCCACGGCGGGGGCTGGACCGCCGGGACCAACGACATGTGGGACGGGCCGCTGGAGCTCATCGGGCGCGAAGCGGGCCTCGTCGCGGTCAGCGTGGACTATCGCCTGGCGCCCGAGGCCCCCTTCCCGGCCGGCCTCGACGACGCCTTCGCGGCCGCCCAATGGCTGGTCCAGCGCGCCGAAGCCGAGTTCGGGGCGGCCTGGCTGGCGATCGGCGGGGAATCGGCCGGCGCGCACCTCGCGGCCTCGACCCTAGTCCGGATGCGCGACGCCGGCGTCGGCGGCGCATACCGGGCGGCCAACCTGATGTACGGCTGCTACGACCTGTCGCTCACGCCGAGCATGCGGCGGGCCCGCGACACGCTGATCCTGGACCGCGCCCGGGTCGAGGCGCTCGTGGCCGGGGTCGCAGGCCCCTTCGATCTGCGCGATCCGGCGATCTCGCCCCTCTACGCCGACCTGAGCGGACTGCCCACCGCGCTGTTCTCGGTGGGGACCCTGGATCCCCTGATCGACGACAGCCTCTTCATGCACGCGCGCTGGCGGGCGGCGGGCAACGCGGCCGAGCTCGCGGTCTTCCCGGGCGGCGTCCACGGCTTCCACATGCTGGAAGGTCAGCTGGCGCAGGCCGCCAACGCCGGTGTGGCGCGGTTCCTGGACGCGGCTCGGGGCGCTGGCGGCGCATAGGCCGCCAGCTCTCGCCCGCACGTCACACTCGGAAGGCTCGACATGCAGAAGACGATGGATGGACAGGTGGTCTGGGTGACCGGCGCGGGCTCGGGCATCGGCCAGGCGGCGGCCGTCGCGCTGGCGGGCGCCGGCGCGCGGGTGGCGCTGACGAGCCGCCGCCCGGAAGGCCTGCAGGAGACGGCCGCGCGCGTCGACGCGGCCGGCGGCAAATGCCGGGTGCTGCCGGCCGACGTCGCGGACGCGGCGCAGGTTGAGGCGGTCGCCGCCGAGGTCCTCAAAACGTTCGGCCGTTGCGACGTCCTCGTAAACAGCGCCGGCCTGAACATCCGCCAGCGCGCGTGGGATGCGGTCGACGCGCCGGGCTTCGACAGCGTGATCGCCGCCAATCTCAACGGCTGCTTCTACGCCTCGCGCGCGGTGCTGCCCGCGATGCGGGCGCAAGGTGGCGGCCTGATCATCCAGGTCTCCTCTTGGGGTGGTCGCTACGTCTCGCCCGTGACGGGGCCGGCCTATACGGCGGCCAAGGCCGGCTTGAACGTGCTGAGCGAGAGCCTCAACCAAGCGGAGGGCGCGCACGGGATCCGCTCTTGCTGCATCTGCCCCGGCGAGGTGGCCACGCCGATCCTGAAGAACCGGCCCGTTCCGGTGAGCGCGGAGGACCAGGCCCGAATGCTGCAGTCGGAGGATCTCGCCCACACCATCCTGTTCGTGGCCCAGATGCCGCCCAGCGTATGCGTGAACGAGATCCTCATCAGCCCCACCTGGAACCGCTCCTACCTCGCGATGACGAAGGGCTGAACCGAGCCGCGTAGGAGCGACGGTTGGGATCAGCGGCAAACTTGCGCCATGAGCGGAAGTTCAGATCGCACCGGAAAGCGGACATTGGAGCTGCGTGTCGACAGGGCGCTCCCAGCCGCACCGGGGTCTGCCCATGGTGCGGCGCAAGCGAGTCCGCGCCCACGCCGGAAGACAGCCTCAGCCCATCACAGCCCAGAGCCACAAGCTCGAGTGTTGACAACTTGGCCGCGTCCGCCACCTTCGCTCCCGACGGCCTTGCCGTCTGGGGTCGGGGGACGCCCGGTGGATGGTGCAGCGCGCAGGGGTGTCGCAAGCGAAGCAGCAGGGACTGCCTCGTGACCGGCGACCTGTTGCGCCGGCTGCTCGACACGCTGCTGCTGCCCCTCCTGACGAGCCTCATCGGCCTGCTTCTCGCTATCTGGGTCGCCATGGCGACGTACGGCGTCAATCCGCTCGATGGATTGAGCGGGGACGAACTCGACACCCTGGCGAACCTGGTCCAGACACTCTGGCCGATCGGGCTGCTCGTGAGCCTAGGCGTCGTCGTGGCCGCGATATCGGCGGCCTGGGGTATGCGGGTGGCCTGGCGGCGGTATCGGCGCCCCATCGGGTTCGACAATATTCTCGACACTCCGAGGCAGTTATAACGTTGACAAAGCACGTTGCGGGCATAAGATTGGATTCATTAGAGGAATCCTCCGATGACCGCCCAACTGCAGAACCCGATCTTCCACAACGAAGCCAAGGCCCGCGAGTGGCTTGAAGCCCGCGTGTGGAAGGATGGCCGGCACTGCCCGCACTGCGGCGCGGTCGAGGAACGCACCCGCAAGCTGGAGGGCGAAGCCCACCGCGCGGGCCTCTATCAGTGCAACGAATGCCGCCAGCAGTTCACGGCCACGGTCGGCACGCTGTTCGAACGTTCGAAGATTCCACTCACCAAGTGGCTCCTGGCGATGTTCCTGCTTTCGGCGTCCAAGAAGGGCATGAGCGCGCTCCAGCTCAGCCGCATGCTGGACGTCTCCTACAAGTCCACGTGGTTCATGATGCACCGCATCCGCGAGGCCATGAACGACAAGGGCACGGCGGGCCCGCTCGGTGGGCCGGGCCGCGTGGTCGAGGCCGACGAGACGTACATGGGCGGCAAGGAGAAGAACAAGCACGCCAACAAGCGCAACAGCCGCGACATGTTCGGCCGCAAGCAAGCCGTCCTGACGCTGGTGGAGCGCGACGGGAAGGCCCGCTCTTTCCACGTGCCGCGCGTGACCGCGCGCACCCTGCGTCCGATCATCGTGCAGACCGCGCACCGCGCCCCGCACCTCATGACTGACGGCGCCCGCATGTACCCCAAGGTGGGCCAAGAGTTCGCCGCTCACAGTGCCGTCGATCACGCCGCTGGGGAGTACGTCCGCGCGGGCTTCCACCACAGCAACACGGTCGAGAACTTCTTCTCGATCCTCAAGCGCGGCGTGTACGGCGTGTACCACCACGTGAGCGAAGCCCACCTCGCTCGCTACCTTGTCGAGTTCGACTTCCGCTACAACACGCGGGGCGTGACCGACATGGAGCGCACCCAGGCCGTGGCCGAAGGCATCGTCGGCAAGCGCCTTACCTATCGGCGGACTCGTGAAGCCGCGTACGCCTAGGCAGAAGGCCCGCCGCATCAAGCGCATGCGCTTGAAAGCAAAGCTGGAATCCGACTAGCCAGGGACTTCGGGCCGTCCTCAGCCCCATCACAGCACCGGGAAACCGGGGCCCACGCGCAAGCCGCTCGCATCTGGGCGGCGGACCCTCTCCGCCTCGCTGTGAAGGAGCACCCCATGCCCCAACGCATGGAACGACCGAAGACAGTGCATGTGCGGGCTTATGATGGCGTCCGCTTTCAGCGGAGGGAGCATGTTCGCTCCCACTGGCGATCTCAGCCCTACCAGATGCAACTGCCCTTCGATTAGGACTTGGCTTCGCAAATCTCGTCCTGGGGAGGACGGCCCGAACCCTCGTCATCCGCCTCCACCGGTACATGCCGGACGCGGCGGTTGAACAGCTTCTTCATCGCCTTGCGGGCGCCTGCCCGCCAGTTGACGCAACGCTTGTAGCGCGCTCAGCGCATCGTTCTCGGCTCCCGTCTTCATGGGCACGCCGAGACGCCGGTTGATGGACACCAGTCGCCTCCATGACCTGCTAGCCAGGTCTAGGCGGCTTCACCGGCTCTTTCGCTTGAACGACCTTGTCCACGGTCGCTTCGAACCGTTCCCAGGCATCGGGTTCGAGCTCGACGTCGGACGGCTTAGGTTTGCGCGTCTTGGCCTTGGGAGGGGCTTTCGCAGTCATGGATTCGCCCAGCAGCAAGTTCGAGTATCCCGACAACCTAGATATGAGCGGGCAGCTTGCATATGGCGTCGGGGTGCTGGTGATGCAGTGGGGCATCTGCGAGAGCGTATTCTACGGCATCCTCGACGCGCTTGCTGGCCAGTCAAATACCGGCATCGGCGTCGTCGTCTGGTTCTCCAGCCGCAACAACCGCGACCGAATAGATCTGATCGTTCACCTTTCGAAGGCGCGAGCCCTCTCGACCAAGACAGAGAGGGAGGTCGCAGCAGCCTGCAAACGGATGCGCTCCGTCACGAAAGTCCGCAACTTCTTCTGTCACGCCTACTACGAAGCCGATGCGCTGGGCGATGGGGCAATCAAGACCGTCCGTGGCTATAGCCTCACCGACGCCTACGAACCCCTGGCTGTCGACGCTCGACCCCTCACGAAGGGCTTACTCAACGAGATCGCATCGGCGATCCGCGAAACCGCGCGTCTCAACTACGACGCTTGGAAGCTCCTGCTTCAAATCCAGAAGGAGCTGAAAGTGCAGCACCCAGAGCTGCCCCCAGGGCTTCACGAATATCTAAGCAAGGCAGATCGCCCCTCTGATCCATGAACGGGCGGATCGCGGCCATCCCCGCCTCGATCATGCCGGGGGTAACTTCGATCTCAGTCAGAGCGCCAGCCTGTCGGCTCGAATCACCTGACATGCGGGCTGCTTTCTCAACGTTATAACTCCCGCCAGATGGATCCCGCACGCCTGAGCGGCGAGGCGCTCAGGCGATGGTACCTGCGGAGCCCCGGGGAGATTGAACGGGAGCGGCAGGTGCAGGCGGCGCGCCGGCACGCCGACTTCTTTGGCGACCTGAGGATCCTCGATCCGGAACCGGACGTCGGCGGCGCCTTCCGGCCGCTGCAGCGAGACCCGTCTTCGGACTTCGGAGGAAGTCTGCAGCCCGCGGCGGCTGACATCGACCCGGCTTACAGCTGGATCACGACGGCTCCGGGCCTCTGGCGACGTGTTGATCCTCAGGTTCCGGCAGGCGTGTCGCGGCCGGTTCCCCTGCCATCTCCGGCTCTCGGACCGCAGGACGAGTGGAGCCGACCCGTTCCGCTCCCGTCGCCGCACTCGCCGCAGGATGGCCTACGCGCGGTTCCGCTCCGACCGGCACCGCTGGATGGCCGTCCGGCCGGCATGGCAGAGCCAGTGTCGTTCAGACCAGACAGGGCTCTCGGTTCCTCACTTCAGCCCGCCGACGCGGTGAGCCAGCCAGCCACGCAGTTTGGAATGCAGCGGTCCCGCGCCTCGGATCGCAGCCACGCGGGCAGGCCGGACCCATCGCGTACCGAGGTGTTTCAACGCGGGCCGGACGGCAAACTGCACCCGATACCGGGCTGGCGCACGACCGGTCCGTTCGACTTCAAGATCTGGTCGGACAACATCGACTGGGGCGGCGTCGCGACCGACCTGACCGACATCACGACCGGTGCGATCGACTTCATGGCCGGCGGCGGCTTCGCAGGGTCGCTGGTGAAACACCTCGGGTACGAGATCGGCCCCTCCGTCGTGCGTGGCATGGTCCAGGGGCACCATGCCTGGGCGAAGTTCCTGGGAGGCCCCGCCAAGCAGGAGCTGGCGCGACTGCACCAGAGCCTGCACACGATGTTCCATCGCGACCTGGCTGCAGCGCTGAAGGAGGCTGGTTTTCCGCGCGTCGGCGGTCGCGGCGGTGGCATACCAAACTGGGCGGAATACTTCGCGAAGAACCCAGGAAAGCAGGATGAGGCGATAGCGATCCTGCAAAGGGTGACCCGGGAGTTCGACCGCAAGAATGGGATGAAGGTTTCGAAGTACCTAGACGAGGCTCTCGCGAAGGGTAAGCCTTCCGCCTCCCCTCCTTCCCAGTAGTCGAGCTTCGTCCTTTGACCCCTGCAGACCCGTCGGTTCACAGCTGGCTATGGTACGACATCGAGACAGCCGACTGTGTCTCGCTGGATCGAGGATCCTATGCCGAGACTATTTTCGACGGCAGGACCGTTCCGCTGCCGGAATGGGTCTGCAGGGCGCCCGATGGTGGCCTTCACAAGAATGCCGGCCTTCGCGGGCTGGACGTGGACGTCGCCGGGCCGCCAAGCGCCCATGACGAAGTCAGTTGGACGTGCGACTACGTGGTCCGCCTCATCGCGCACAGCTGGCTCGACGAGATTCGCGATCTCATTGACAGAGACCGGATCGGTCTGGGGGTACTTCGGCGGAACGGGGAGGTGATTCCAGGATGGTCGACGATTCACGAACGCCGGCCGCCCATCCTGCTGGCGACCGAGGGACACGTGAAGACCTGCCCCCTCTGCAACGATTCCTACACCGCTCTTCACGGACGAGAGTACTTTTCCGATCCGACGGTCATCGGCAGGCCGCTCATCGTCAACAGCAATGGGCTGTTCGTCCGCGAGGACATCGCTCGACGCCGAAACTTGCGAACCCCGCGTGGTGCATTTGAGCCGGGCGTGATCGCGTTCGAGCAGACGGCCGTCTGAGCGTCACCGTGGAGACCTGTTCGCCCAAGCCTGCCCCCACCGCCACCGAATTTTGATTTTTACATGGAAAATTGGCGCGGGGTGCGTTCTGCTCCCGCACTTGCGTCGGTTCGCTACCGCCCTGAGTCGGGGCGATTGGGTCCGAATCCATCGGTATGCCGTCCGGCCCCGGGAGGCGGTTCGGCGCCGACTAGATCTTCAGGTGTCGCCAGCGACCAGTCCGCGTTCAGCGCGACTTCGCGATGGCTGGTCTCTGGCGGCCAGTCGCGGGTATCGCCAGAGACCGCGCCGATGCGCGGCGCCACAGTGTCAGCGACGCGCTGCCTCCCTCCGAGTTTCTTTTGAATCGGATGCAATCGAGCCCAACTTGCGGCCCAACGCATGCCGCCCGATCGAACTTCAGACGAGCTGAACAATTGGGCGATCAGATGCGGGCGGTGCGTCAGGGTGCTGACGAACATGTGTGACCACGCGGTGTCGCTCTCACTCAGGGAGCCGGTCAGCCCTGCCACCTCCCGGAGCGCGATGGCGACGTCCTCCAGCGTGGCGGCCGGGTCGTCGGCCATATCCTTGACCTGTGCGAGTGTGAGTTTTGTCATCAGACATCTCTAATTTATTCGATGACAAATATTATCTCAAAGGGAAAATATACTCAAAATATTAAGTAATTTATAAATATATATAACCATATGTTATGACATCCTCGGTAGGATGTCGGATCCATGCCGCTTTCTGCGGGCGCCCAACTCGAAGAGATGCCCTGCGAGTGGGATCTGATAGCCGGCGATCGGGCCAAGAATTGTCCGTTGTCCGCCGCCGTTAAATCGAACTCGCTCGCGTCTCACCGGGCCGCCGCGGTCGAGACCGGTTCATCCCCGCGCAGGCAGGGGACACTAGCCCGGAACGGATGCGAGGTAGAACGAAAGCGGTTCATCCCCGCGCAGGCGGGGGACACCGCAGCGGCGGTCAGAAGGTGGCGCATGTTGTCGGTTCATCCCCGCGCAGGCGGGGGACACATCGTCCGCTTGAGCTGGCGGCGTACCGTCGCTTGGTTCATCCCCGCGCAGGCGGGGGACACTTCAGGCTCTTTATCGAGAGGTGGCGGCAAGGCGGTTCATCCCCGCGCAGGCGGGGGACACGCCACGAAGGGGCCGATCGGCACCGCGACGACCGGTTCATCCCCGCGCAGGCGGGGGACACCAACGGCGCGCCGCCTCGACCTCGGACAGTGGCGGTTCATCCCCGCGCAGGCGGGGGACACCCGAACCGGGCGTTTTCCGGCGCGACGTGGAGCGGTTCATCCCCGCGCAGGCGGGGGACACGCCATGATGGTCCACGAGCACCTGCCGGACGTCGGTTCATCCCCGCGCAGGCGGGGGACACCTGGACGAGGCGCCTATGAGCAGTCCCACGATCGGTTCATCCCCGCGCAGGCGGGGGACACTGGGTCACTGCCAGCAGGGCCTCGTCCACCGACGGTTCATCCCCGCGCAGGCGGGGGACACGTGTCGCCCTTCGTCCAGAAGCGCTCCAGGCCCGGTTCATCCCCGCGCAGGCGGGGGACACTATGTCCGGGGCGAAGTGGACGGCGAGGAAGGCGGTTCATCCCCGCGCAGGCGGGGGACACCTCTGCCCCGAGGGCGAGATCGGCCTCGGCCTCGGTTCATCCCCGCGCAGGCGGGGGACACGCCGCGACGCACCGGGCCGGCCGGGTGACCGGCGGTTCATCCCCGCGCAGGCGGGGGACACACGATGAGGCGGTCATAGAGCCGTCCCAAGCCCGGTTCATCCCGCGCAGGCGGGGGACACGCCGACCGCGAAAAGAGGCGTCATGGTCATCCCGGTTCATCCCCGCGCAGGCGGGGGACACATCGCGACCGACGCGCCCAGGACGTGGTTGAGCGGTTCATCCCCGCGCAGGCGGGGGACACTCTTCAGCACAAGCCCATGAAAACATATAGATTCACGATGTCAAAGATCGCACCAGCGTGTTCCCGAAACGTTCCCTCGCGGGCCAGTGGGTTACTCGGGTGCGGACGGAGGTAGAAATCTCACGAGCGTGAGGCCGTCGAAGTCGGCGGGTTCGCGACGGTTCTCACCGACGGCGTCAAAGGCGAAACCGGAGTCGGTGGTCGCGGTCCAGGCCATGACCGCGTTGCCCGGTCCGATCAACTCGCGGACTTCGGTCCAGATCCGTTCCCGCGTTCGCCGGGCGTAGACGCCGACATAGACCCCGGCCCGCACCTCGGCGAGCCAGAGCGAGAGCCGCCCGCGCAGGCGCGGCGGCGCATTCTCAACCACGATGACCATCATCGCCGGACGCCTGGGTTCGGGTAATGGCGGGCGGAACGGCCTCCGGCGCGTCTTCCGCGTCGTCCGGAGGCGCGAGACCACCGGCGCGCAGGATGGCCTCGATGTCGGGAATGATGCGTTCCAGCAGCTTCGAACTGCGAAAGGCTTCCCGACAGGCGATCCTCACCTGCCGTTCCGGCGGTCCCTCCCCCCGGCCCTTGGCCACCTGCGCGGCCGTGGCGAAGGCGACGGGCGCCACCGTCTCGAACTTGTAGATGTCGGCGATGTCGTAGACGAAACTCTGGGGCTTGCCGCGATGAAGGAAACCTATGGCCGGCGCGTATCCCGCCGCCAGGATCGCGGCCTCGGACAGACCGTATAGACACGCCGTGGCCGCCGAGAGGCAGCGATTGGGGATATCCGCCGCATCCCATTGCTGCACCTCGTAGCGCCGCGCCCTCCAGGGCACGCCATGCAGACTGGCCAGACGCTTGTAGAGCTCGCGCACGCGCACGCCTTCGATGCCCCGTAGCTGATCGACCGACCGGCGAGCCGGCGCCCGCTCGCCCACGAGACGACGGTACATCTCCCGCACGACGTTCAGGCGCGCCGTCTCGTCCAGGGCCGTGCGCGCCTGGAACAGCAGACGGTCGGCGCGCGCACCGCCCGGCTGGCCCGCGGAGTAGAGTCTGACCCCGCCCTCTCCGACCCAGATCAGCAGGCAACCCACCTGGGCGCAGAGCATGACCGCCGCGTGGCTGACGCGTGTGCCCGGCTCCAGCATCAGGCAGGCGAGGCCGCCGACGGGGATCTGCACGCGCACGCCATGCTGATCGACCAGGACAAAAGCCCCGTCGATAACGTCGAGTTGGCCGTACTGGAGGAAGACGATCGCCGAGCGGTCCTTCAGCGGGATGGGCCGCAAGGGGATGTACGGCGGCTCGGCCATCGCTCAGCCGGCGGGCTTCAGCAACAGCAGGCCCAGGCCGTAGGCCTTGCCCGGCCCGACACCCGCGGTGAGCGCCGCCGTCAGCCGCGCGGGGTCGCGAACACTGAGCCGGCCCTCGAAGTCTGCGACCTGCATCCGCGCTCTGGGCGCCGTGGCCGGCTTCGGCGTCAGCGTGTCGTCGCGCATCATGCCGCATCGTTCCCGGTCGAACGCGACGCCCAGGCGATCCTCGCGGGCGAACAGCCACTCCAGCGCCACGGCCTGGCGTTCGCAGGCCGAAAGCGGGCCGCCTTTGCGCTTCTTGGCGTGAATGAACACATCCCGGCGCAGGCTGCGCGCGCGCCCGGGTTGCGACAGCGCCACGGTCGGCTGGGCGCGCAGCATGAAGGCGAAATCGTCGCCGGCGGAAATCCGCGGGGCGTAGGGCTTGGAGGTCATCGTCCAGACTTCGGGCAGGCCCGCCGGCGGGCGCGCCGACACCACGATGAACCGGCCCGGCGCGATCTCGCGGTACAGGAAGTCGCGCGTCGCGTCGGGATCGTCCGCGAACAGGTTCCAGACCAGGTTGTGGCCCGCCGACCCCGAGCCCTGGACGAGACAGGCCGCGAGTTGCCGCGCCTGCGGCGTGTCGCGCCGAAGTTCGGCATGGGTGATCCAGGTCATGTAACAATATCCGCCAGGGGATCGGGCAGGGGATCGGGCGCGAGGTCGAGACGCCCCTCCGAACGGTTGCCGAAACGGCGGCGCAGGCGGTCGCCCGGCGCATCGCGGCGCTCGCGGATGTGGCGCGCGGCGGCGTCCTCTTCGGCGAGGCCGGCGCCCAGCTCGAACCAGACCTCCGTCGCCGGTCCGGGAGGCTGTGCGCCTTCGACCTTCGGACGCTGTGCGTCATAGGCCTCGAACGCTGCGGCGAGCCCCGTAGCCTCCACGACCTCGGGCCACGCGGCCTCGCCCATGGGGCAAGACTTGCGCCCGAGAAAGGGCGCGAACGCCGGCCGCCGGATCGCCGCCGCCAGGGCTTCCAGACCTGGGCCTGCTTCCCCTGTCCGCCACAGCGCGACGGTGGCGCAGGCCTCGATGCGATAGATGCGCTCCGACAGGACGGTGTTGAGGTTCTCCCCCGGCCCCAGTTCCTCGCGACGCGTGGTCCAGACGCCGCCCCGGCGCGCCTTGGGGGCCTGGGCCGTATGGTAGTCGCGCAGCGGCCGGCCAGGCGCGTCGACACGCACCGCGAAGCCCAGTCCGGCGGCCAGCTCCGCCTGGGCCTCGGCGTCGTCGCGCCGCAAGCCCAGGGCGCCGGCGACGAAACCGAGGACACCCGACTTCGACGGCTCCCCCCAGACGTCGCGCCGCTCGCCCACGGCGATCCGGCCGAACGCCGCCATCGGGCCTGACAGGCGAAAGATGAGGAAGGCGCGCTCCGGCACGGCGATCATCCGGCGTATAGGGCGCGGGCCGCAGCGATCAGGTCGGCCAGCGAGCCCTTGCCGGCCGCGACATCCAGTTCCTGGGTCGCGAACGCCTCGCCATAGGCCTGGGCGTATCCCGCTCTGAGGCTGCCGAGACGTTCGATCGAGGCTGCCTGCGGGTCGGCTTCGCCGCGACGCGCGCCGACCGGGTGCTGGAAGGCCGCAGCCAGGCTGCGCGGCGCGTCCTCGCCGATCTCCTGCAGCACGTAGAGGGCCTTGGCGCGGCTTGCGAAGGCGTTCTGCTTTCCGGTCGGGCCGACGGTGCATGCCGCCCGGATCAGGGCCTCGATGGTGTCCGCCGCCAGCGACCGCTCTCCCGACAGGTTGGCGAGCAACAGGTCGGCGTCGATGCACACGTAGAGGTAGAACAGCCCGGCCCCGTAGTACTGTACACCGATGAAGCCCGCGCCGGCGTCGATATCCGGGTCCTTCAGGTCATCGACGGCGGTGTAGTAATCGTCCTCCACCGCCACCCGGTGGGTAGTGAAGGCGTGCGCCACCTGTACGGCGGCCTCCACATTGTGGCGCGTGTTGTCGGCCAGCATCCGGCCGAACATGGCGATGTCGGCCGCGCGCGGCTTTTCAGACAGCACCGGCGGCCCCTTCAGGGACGGATCGGCCACCAATTCATCGACCAGCGCCGCGATGCGCGCCAGTTCGTCCGGCCCGAGATGAACGAGTTGCTCGGTCTGGGCTTCTCCCTTGAGTTTGCCGAGCTTGTTGTCGGTGACAACGACGCCGGCGCGCGCCACGGCGTCCTCGCGAGACAGGCCGCGCGCTTCCAGCCCTGCGATCAACTCACCCATGAACCGCTGAGACCGGCTGCCGATGGCCCCCGCCAGCGTCGTGGCGAAGGCCTCCGACTCGCGGAAGGCGCGCTTCAGGCTCTGGGACGAGATGCGCAGGCGCTCGGCGCCGCCGAACGTCAGGGTCTTGGGCCGCCCCGTGTCGTCCCGGTTCAGGTTGGCGGCGCCGTAGGCCGTGAGGATATGGAGCTGGACGAAACGGGTCATGGCGGGTCGTCTCCGGTTGCGCCGGCCGGCCCCGCCGGCGGCTCCCTGGTGGGCGGTTCCTTGGTCGGCGGGCCGCCCGGGTGGATGTGGTAGTAGTCGCGCGCCCAGGCGCTGCGGACCGAACGCCGACTCCGCCACAGGAAGATCGAGGCGCCCAGGTCGCCGACGTCGGCGCCGCCTTCCAGAAGGTCGCCGAGCCGGCAGGCCTGGTCGAACAGGTCGCCGGTGGTCTCGACGCGCAGCAGCGTCAGGAAACGGCCCTCGCTCATCCGGCGTTCCTCGACCTTCGCGCCGCCCAGGGCCCGAGCCACGGGTCCCGACGCCCGCTCGCGGACGCGAACGACCGCCGCCGCCGCCGCGACCAGCTCCTCCACCCTCTCGTCCTCGAAGCGCCCGAGACTCCGCAGCGGCTCGACCGCCGCGCAAAGGTCGCGGAACGCCGGCTCGCACAGCGCCGCCAGGACATCCGGCGGGCGACCATCGACCGTCGCCACCCTGTCGATCCGGCGCAGCCTGGCCAGCGCGGCGCGATCGGGACCACGGGCGTCCTTGGGATTCCGGAGCTGCTCCCACCAGAGCCAGAAGGTCCTCGCGAGGTCGCGCCGGAGGGTCCAGTCCGGGGTCTCGCTCATGCCCGTCTCCGGTCCAGGGGCGCGATCTTCATCGTCTTGGTCTCCAGGCTCGCGAGGTCGCGCCACAACTGCCACTGGGCCATCAGGAGCCGTCGGGGCTCGGCGTCGCCCAAGGCGTCCACGTCGACCGTCTCGGCGAAGATCCTCCCGCAGGCGGCCCGCAGCACACCGGCCCAGCCGAGCAGGAGGTCCGAAGTCTCGGCGCCCGAAGCGTGCAGACGCGCCTCCAAATCCCGCAGGAGGCGCTCGAACGCACCCTGCGTCTCGCGCCAGAGCCTGTCGTAGGACTCCGGCAACGAGTCGAGCGGCAGGCCCTCTGGTAGGTTGTAGACCTCGCCGCGCCGCTGGCCGTAGATCGCCAGCTTGGCCGCCCGGCGAAGCGCCTTTGCCGCGGCGTCGGCCGCCTCGACGGCCTTGGTGACGGCCGCCTCCAGCGCCGGCGCGCTCACATCCACCCACGGGAGCCTCGCCTCGACCCACTGGCGGGCCTTCATGTTGTCCATGTCGTAGCCGAAGGCGTGCATCTCCATGCGGAGATCGTCGCTCAGCTCACGCGACCGGGCCGCCCACGCGACGGTCACGGCCGCCGGCGCCCCGCCGAACCCCCACCAGGCCGTCCAGTCGCCATAGTTCGACGCCCCGGATCGGGGATGGATCGGCAGTTTCCCCGACTTCGGGTCCTCACGATACGGCGAGAGCGGGTGCTCCCAGCCGAGATAGTTCGCGCCGTAGTTCTGCGTCCGGTACCCGACGACCCGGCGCTCGCCTCTCTGATCCTCGAAGACCAAGCGGATGCGGCGGGGACAGGCGAAGAAGACCAGCGCCGGGTGGCGGCCTTCGGGCGTCACCGGCAGGTCCGACTTGCCGGACGTCAGGGTCGGGCGAAGCCACGGCAAGGCGTCGCGGGCCTCGCCGACGTCTCCGTCGGGCGGGACATTGGCCCAGATCCGATCCCAGAGGGTGGAGGTCCGCAGCGGCCCCGGGCGCACGGGCGCGACCAGGGTGGTCAGCGGCCCCCCGCCCCGCATAGAGGTCCGGTGCCCGGCCCCGCCCGACGGGGCGTAGGTCTGGAGGGTGATCAGCGCGGCGGCGGCCTCGGCCAGCCCGAGGCTCGGATTGGCCCCGCGCTTCACGAAAAGGTCGGCGTTGTTCTTCAGGGTGTTCTCGCCGGGGGCGTCGATCAGCAGGCCGTCGGGGGCCTTCACATCCTGGTCCGCCAGGGGATCGAGGTCCTGGAAGGCACGCGGGCCTTCACCGTCGAGACCGAACCACGGGACGAGTGGCGAAAGGGCCCGGTCCAGGTCGTCAACGCCAAGCGGCGTTTCGAAGAGGTCCGCCCAGGCGTAGACGTCCCTCGGCGGCATCGCGAGGAACGTCAGGCCGATTAGCCATTCGGTGACGGCGCCGTTCCAGTCCGGCCGCGAAAAGTCGAGGGCGAGGATCGGGTCGTCGGCGAAGCCGTCCGCCACCTCAGCAGGCGCGATGATCTGCCGCGCGCCCGACGCCCGCCGGACCGGCAGCCACTTGCTCGCGACCAGGTTGAAGGACACGCGAACACCCTCCCAGAGACAGGGAGCGCCGAGTCGGCGCGCTCGCCAAGGTCAAGCTTGGCGTAGGTCAAGGTTGGCTCGGGACACTCAGACTAGCGGCTAGGCTCAGGACTCATTGATCCAGAAGATCATGATGGCGGCGATGGTGATTGAGGCCATGAAGGTGTGGGCGCATCGGTCGTAGCGAGTGGCGATGCGGCGCCAGTCCTTGAGCCTGGCGAAGAAGTTCTCGATCCTGTGGCGATGTCGGTAGATGGCTGGATCGTGGGGGATGGGGAGCTTGCGGCTGCAGCTTGAGGGGATGCAGGCGGCTGTTCCCCGGGCGGCGAGGGCGTCGCGGAAGGCGCGGCTGCGTAGCCGCGGTCCCCGATGAGGATGTGGACTCACGGTAGGGCGTCGAGCATGAGGGCCGCACCTCTGTGGTCGCTCATCTGGCCTTCGGTGTGCAGCTTGGAGTTCAGGCCGCCCGTGGTCCGCCCGATACGGCGGGGAACATCCCCTTTTTGAGCAAGGACGCCGCCGTGCGATGCGCTTTCAGATGCGTGCTGTCGATCATGATGCCGTCCGGTTCGCCCGCCTGACCCGCCAGGGCCGCGAAGATGCGGTCGAACACTCTCAGGCGGCTCCAGCGCACGAACCGATTATACAGCGTCTTGTGCGGCCCATAGGCAGAAGGCGCGTCGCACCAGCGAAGCCCGTTGCGGATCACGAACACGATCCCCGGCAGCACCCGCCGATCATCCACTCGGGGGACCCCGTGCGCCAACGGAAAGAACGGCTCGATCACCGCCATCCGCCTGTCCGACAACCACAAAAGATCGCTCATCAACCTCTCCTGATCCCAACCTGGAATCAGAAGACCGCCAACTGCGCAAACCATTTAATAGGTCCTGAGCCTGGCGATTAGAGCCTTCCGTGACGTTGCCCGTGCCGGCGGGGCACGGCGTCCTACAGGCTAGAAAGGCGGTTCATTCCTCGGAGCAGAGAGAACGCCGCACACAACCCCTACGCCTTCTCCACCTGAAGGCCGGCCTCGCGCGAGTAGGCCGCCGCCCTCGCCTGCCCGTCCTGACCCGAGACCATCGCCCGCCACACGCCCGCCTCGGACTCCGCTTCCAGCAGCAGGACGCCCGGCGCCTCGTAGCGTTCGGGCCAACCCGCGACCAAAGTCTCGACCGCAGCCGCGGCCTGCGGCGTCGGGGGCTCGGCCGTGACGAACAGGCGGGCCGGAACCTGGATCTCGGAGCGCCGCCAGGCGTGCGGCCCGCCCTCGCACCAGGGCGTGATACGACCCTCGACCCAGCGCGCGAGGCGGAAGGTATGGCTGGGGTCGGCCAGCCGGGTCGGCGTCCGGTCCTCGGGCTCCCATCGCCCGCCCTGCCGGTCGAAGCGGTCGGGCTTCAGGAGGTTGAGGTCGGCGATGGCCCGGTGGGCGAGGCGGTCGCCTGCGGCCTTGTCCGCGGTGGGCTCCAGGCTCTCCGGTGAGGCCGGGGGATCTTCCCCGAAAACCGCCTCGATCAGATCGCGCGGCGATTTGGTGGCGAGCCGCAGGCCGTCGGTCTCGAGCAGCCGCAGGGTCCGCCAGAGCTGGCTGGCGTCCGGATAGACCCGGCTGGCCTTGGGAAGGACCCGCTCGTACCAACTCCGGTCGGCGTCGTCCGCGGCCGGCGGCCCCACCACCCACAGTTCCGGCCCAGGGCGGGCGGGTCGGTGAACGTGCCGATGCAGCCGCCCAGCCCGCTGGATCAGGAGATCCATCGGACAGAGGTCGGTGGCCATATAGTCCAGGTCTAGATCGAGCGATTGCTCGACGACTTGTGTGGCCACCAGGATGCGTCCCGCCCGATCCGCCGGGGCGCTCGACTTGCCGAACGCCGCCAGAACTCTCCGCTCGATCGCTTCGCGATCGCCCAGCGTGAAGCGCGAGTGGAAGAGATCGACCCTCACGCCCTCAGGCGCCATGGCGCGCAGCCGGCCGAACGTCTCCATCGCATCGGTCACCGTGTTGCGCACATAGACGCCGCAGGCGCCCGTCGGCGCCCGGGCGAGCAACTCCGCCTCCACGTCCTCGGGCGTGTCGAACCGCCGGACGGGCAGGTCGCGCCGCCCGCCGCGCGGGGCCGCCTGAAGGGGCTGCTCCGAGACCGCGCCGCCGGAAACGCGGGTGACCAGCGGGTAGGCCGCCTCCAGGACCGCCTCCGCGCACGACCTGTCGTAGATGCCGGCGAGCCGACGCCGCTGCGCCCGCGTGAGGGTGGCGGACAGCACGATCGCCGAGCCGCCGTGCCGGGCGTGGAAGTCCAGCAGTCTTTCGACCGCCCTCGCCTCGTAGGGCGCGTAGGCATGGACCTCGTCGATCACCAGAACGCGTCGGCACAGAGCCGCAAGACGCAGGCTCTGATGGCGCACGGGCAGGACGGACAGCAGCGCCTGATCCACGGTGCCGACACCGACTTCGGCCAAGAATGTCTTCTTCCGGTCGTCGGCGACGAAGGCCGCGCAGGCGGCCTCGGCGCTGATGTCCTGACCATCGAGGCCCGCCGGACGATCCGGCCCGTAGAGGCTGTCGCCGGCGCGACCGATTGAGGCCTGGAAGCCGGCGTGCAGGTCGCGCGCGCTGTGCGCCAGCGCGAGGGAAGGCTCGGAGCCCTCGGCGAACAGCCGACGGTAGGCATGCTCGAGACGGCCGTAGAGCGCGTTGGATGTGGCCACGGTCGGCAGGGCCCAATAGAGCCCCTCGCCCGCACCGGCCCGCATCAGCCGATGCGCGAGCAGCAACGCCGCCTCGGTCTTCCCCGCGCCCGTGAAGTCCTCGAGGATGTAGAGGTGCGGGCCGGTGTCCGGTGCTTCGGCGGCTGCCCACGCCTGAAGCGGCGTTGCAATGGACGGCGTCTGCAGGAGCACGTCGAGATCGAGGCCCGTCGCAACGGCGGCCTCCGCCAGGCCGGCTTCGCTGACGGCCTTCCGCGCCCTCGCCTGCGCTAGATCCCAGTAAGCCGCGAGGTCCAGAACCGGGTCCGCGTAGGGAAACCACGCCTCCTGGTTCGACCCTATCCAGTCGGCGAGGACTACGAGGCCAGCGACCAGCCATTCACCCCCTCGAGCGCGCGAGTCATCTGGCTGACCGATCAGGTCGAGGATCGTGTCGGCAAACGCAAAGGCGTCGCTCCGGGACGCCTCAGACATGGCGTCGTCCAGGGCGATGGCCTGAGTGGGAACCCTGGGATCGCGCACCGGAGCCCCGTGGTGGGCGAAGGCCGCCAGCAACCAGGTCTGTAGCCGCCTCGGCCGGCCGCTCCACTGGTCCAGCATGGCCGCCCCGACGTCGCCGTGACCGTCCAGGCTTCGTTTCTGGGCCAAGTCCGGCTGGAGCGCCTCCCGCACTTCGGGGACCTTCTGCTGGAAGTTGTCCGCGAACTTGCCCAGGTCGTGAAGCGCCGCGACCACCACCAGTCTCAGACGCGCCTCTTCCCGCGCCAGGGACCCACTGGCCGCGGCGACCGCTTCCAGCCAAGCCGGCCGCGCCGCCAGCATGGCGAGCATGCAGGCCGCGACGTCGAGACTATGGTAGGCGAGCGGATGCCATCGCGGACCGAAGGCCGGGATCGGCCGTGCCTTGCCCCAGTAATCCGTCAGCCAGCGCAAGATAGTCCGCCCACACACCCGAGGCGGACTGTCACCGCACCGCCCTCTCCCCAAACCCAGGAGACCCTACACACTCGATCGCGTCAACGAGGCCGGCTGGCGGCGAACTCCGGCGGTCCAACGACCCGCGCCGCCTAGATGTCTGGTCCCGGAACGAGGTGATGCGGATCGATCTTGAGAATTGATCGGTCCTTGGTCCAAGGATGATAAGGTTTGCTTAGCTGACGTCAGCACCGTGCTTTCGGCGCCTTGGGTCCCATCGGCGCATCGGAGGTCGTCTTCCGCTTGCGCCATTTGGCCACCGTCTTGGGATACAGGCGTAACGGGCGCGCCCGGCCGATAGCCCGCGGTCGTCAAACAAGATGCGCGTCGCTCGAGGAAAATGAGAAATCGATGAGCGTCATTCTGTGGCCATCGCCGTTGACACCTGTCAGCCTGAGATGTCGCCAAGTCGTGCCCAAGCAATAAACCGCGGCCGGCCCCGTATCCTTCGGAATGTAGAGAGATGCCTCCAAGCCGCCGCCAGGCAGCTCACCGGTTCGATCAAAAAGGTCACCGATGATCGGAGGCGAATGCCGGCTGAGGCGCCACTCTTCGAGTTGGTCCAGCCAGACACGTATCCGGCGATCGGCCAGCAACGGCGGCGCTGTTACCCGTCCCTCGATATCGATCATTCTGGAGTAGATAAGGCCACCCTGGAAGCGGTGGTCCTTCGGAACTGACGGTGGGCAAGGCATAATGCCTAGCCCACCGTCACTTCGCCGCAACTCGATGATAAAATCTTGTCGTTCCTCAGTCAGCATCCGCCCAGGCTTTTAGATTTGGATGGATGTGGACGTAGAAAGAATAGGCGAGAATTCTCGCCGCGCACAGATCGTCATCGCTCGTTTGAATCTGGATGTACTTCCAAGTTGAGGCCAGGGAAGTGATCGAGGGCGCGACTGCGTCCTCCGGGAGCATAAGGGTCGCCTGAAAGTCAAAGTCAGAGCCGTCGAGTGCCGCCTTGACCTCTCCCACCTGATGAAGCCCGCTGCGCCCAAAGCGGACTTTCGGACCAAATGGCGACAGGATCACTTCCATCGTCTTGCCGCGCAACTCGCGGGGCGGACGTACTCGACCTCGGACTAAGAGGTCGCGGCCATAGTTCAGTCCCGGCAACCTAGCCTTTGGCTCAGGCGCCATGGGGTCGCTCATCCAAAGGCGCAATTCCAATCCCAGGCAAGAATATCGATCATCAGCCGGCGATCAAAGAAGCCGGCATCTGAAGGGGTTGTTGGGCGAGCTACGTCAGACACACTCATTTTGTACGTACTTTGTTCTCCCCCAAGCAAGCCTCCTCGCGTACGGACCGCCGCTGAGCCAGCAACTCCTCGACGTCCCGGATGCTCAGCGTGAACCGGAAATAAAGCCACACCGCCTAGCGGATCACGTCCGCCGGGAACCGGTGACGCTTGAACGAGATCGGCTGCATCGACGTGGCTCCCGAAAAGGCCTCTTGGGCCCAGACCGGAGACAGCTTGCCCTTAGATTGTCAGCACCCTCCGCTTCAACGGCTCAGTAGGAAGCCCGTGGCGCCGGTCAGGATTCCTGGTCCGACCACGGATCCCGGGGCATGCCCAGAACGCGCTCGGCGATCTTGTTGCGATGGACTTCGCTCGTGCCGCCGCCGACGGTGGCCGCCCGCGCGCCCAGGAAGTTCCTGCTCGCGCGCTCGTCGTACAGCCCGGCCGCACCCTGGAGGTCGAGGGCCAGCTCGTAGATGCGCCGTTCTTCCTCCTGGCCGAACAGCTTCATGATCGAACCCTCGGCGCCCGGGTCCTGCCCCTCCACCACCTTGGTGATGTTGCGCAGGCCGTGCAGGCGGAGCAGTTGGGTGTTCGTCCAGGCCTGCGCGGCGCGCCGGCGCAACGACACGTCCCTCAGCCCGGTCTGCCCCTCGCGCTCCGCGAGCTTCCTTACGAGGCTCTCGACGAAATAGGTCTGGCGAAGCTGGCTGCCGAGGAAGTTGGTCATATGCTCGTGCGAGAGCGTTGTCCGGGTCACCTGCCAGCCCTGGTCGATCTGGCCCACGACGTTGGCCATAGGGACTCGCACGTCGTCGAGGAAGACGTCGTTGAACTCCGCCGGTCCGCTCATCCGACGGATCGGCCGGATGGTCACGCCGGGCGAGCCCAGGGGCACGAGCACGCAGCTGATCCCCGCGTGCTTCGGGGTCAGCGGCCCGGTCCTCACGAGGGTGTAGAGGTAGTCCGAGAAGTGGGCCGAGGTCGTCCACGTCTTCTGGCCGCTGATCACGATCTCGTCGCCATCGACCACGCCGCGCGTACGCAGCGACGCGAGGTCCGATCCCGAGCCCGGCTCGGAGAAGCCTGTGGCCCAGAGTATGTCGGCGCGGCGGGTAGCCTCCAGGAACCGCGTCCGCTGGTCGTCGCTGCCGTGGGCGATCAGCGTGGGTCCGACCTGGCTGAGGCCTCGGTTGCCGACCAGCGGCGGCAAGCCCCGGGCCGCCAGTTCGCTGTGATAGAGCACCTGCTGCACGAAGGTCGCGCCGCGTCCGTTGTGGGCCTTCGGCCAATGGATGCCGACCCAGCCGGCTTCCGCCATCTGCGCCTGCCATGCGCGGCGCGCAGGGACGCCGCCGGTCTGCACCTCGCGCAGACGCTCCGGCGTGGCGTTCTCGTCCAGCCAGGCCTGCAGCGCCTGCAGGAACTGTCGGTCCGCAGGCTCCAGCCGCAGGCCGGCGTCGGCGCTCACCCGCCCTCGCCCTTTCTCCGGCGGTCGCTCCATGAGGTCCGCGGCGAGCGCGTCGAGGTGGGCGTCCGAGGACCCGAGCGCGAGCTGGCAGAACTTCGCGCGCCGCAGCAGCAGGTGCAGGTCGTGCTCCCAGGTGTTACCGATGGCGCCGTGGATCTGCACCGCCTCGCACGCCACCGCCGTGCCCGCCGCGCTCGCGACGGATTTGGCCAGACGGGCCGAGCGGACGTCGGGCAGGCCGTTCTGCTGGGACGCCACCGCGGCCACGACGCCGGAGCGCGCGCCCTCGACCGCGATCAGCCCGTCGGAGAGCTTGTGCTTGATGGCCTGGAAACGGCCGATCGGCTGGCCGAATTGCTTGCGCTCGCGGGCGTAGTCGGTCGAGAGCCCCAGCGCCGCGGAGGCCACGCCGGACGCCTCGGCAGCCAGCAGCGTCCAGGCAAGCGGTAGTACGCCCTGCGGCGGCAAGCCGGACACGGCCTGAGCGGGCGCGTCCCGGAAGGTGATCGCGGCGATCGGGCGGGTGAAGTCGATGGATCGCAGTGCGACGCGCTCGACGCCGGGGCCGGTGGCGTCCACGGCCCACCATCGCCCGTCCACCGGCACGAGAAGCACGTCGGCGACACCCCCGTCGAGCAGGTCGGCGACCATGCCGGTCAGGCGCGCCTGGCCGTCCGGGCTCTGGACGACCAGCCCCTCCGGAAGCCCACGGCTCGCCGAGAGGCAGGCCAGGATCAGGCGCTGGCCGGCGGCAAGCTCTCCCATGAGCGGGCTCGCGGCCGGCCCCTCGCCCGCCGCCAGCACGTGGGCGGCCACGAAGCCGGTGACCACGGGGACCGGCGCGACCATCTCAGCCAGCGACGCTGCGACGACCGTCTCGTCTTCGAGGCTGCCCCCCGACCCGCCGAGTTGCTCGGGCGCAGAGACCGCCGTCAGGCCCAGCTCGCCCAGCTTGCGCCAAAGCGCCCTGTCGACGGGCTCCCCGCCCTCGGCGCACCCGCGCGCGGCCGCCCGGTCGGGAACCAGGCGCCTGAGGCTCCGGACGATCTCTTCCTGTTCGGGCGTCAAGGCGCTCTCCGCGGCTAGTAGAGCAGCGGGACGTCGTCCTCGCCGTCGGGCGCCGGAAGCGCCACCGGCCCGGCCGCCCGTGACGGGAGGATCACCCGGGCGTTTCCGAGCGACACGCGCTCGCCGCGCTGGTTCGTACAGCTCACTTCCAGGTCTGCGACATGGCCTTCCGGCTCGACGGACTTGGCGACCACCGTCCCGCGCACCCACTGAACGTCGCCGACAAAGTTGAACTGCCGGTGCTGGCAGGCCAAGCGCCACAGCCAGGCGTCGTCGCCCATCCAGTTCGTGACCAGATGGGTCAGGTGCGAGCTGCGCATCCGTCCGTAGTCGAAGGCGGCCGGATTGCCGACGGCGCGCGCCATGGTGTCGTCCCAGTGCACCCGCTGCACCACGTCCCAGGCGTTGTTCGCGTTCTTGGTGAAGAACTTCGGCGCGCGCTGCCGATGCTTCCACGCCCGGCGGTTCGATTGCACGCCGCCGCCCCAGCCGCGCATCCAGACGATGACGTCGGTCGTCGTGAGCGGGCCCTTCACCATCGTTCCGACATCATCGCCCACCGTCACGTCTTCCCAGTACCGGGGATCCGACCCACGGGGCGGCGGCTGGGCGGCATAGGCGGCGTCGATCTCCGCGAGCTGTTCGTCGGTGTAGACGGCGGGCGAGATCTTGGCCTGCTTGCCCGACTCCCGCGCACCCTCGCGCTCCATGCGCATGAAGTTGAAGCGCTCGATCGCGACCAGCTCGCCCTGCTGATTGATGTAGTCGGAGCGGTAGTGGGTATGAACGGCCCGGCCGCCGCTCATCCTGCTCTCCGCCTTCTCGTTCACCGCGCAGAGGTAATAGCGCTTGGTGAGCCGATCGCCGGGCCTGATCGGCTTGAAGAATTGCATGTCATCGCCGGTGAAGAATTCATGCACTCCCGCCAGCGCGTGAGCCCCCCGGGCCCGCAACTCCGGACGGATGGTCTTCACTTCGCTCTCCCCCATCGTCAGCACGAAGGGGGGCGCCGCGATCAACCCCTCCCAGCGTGTCGAGGCGGCGTATTCGGGATCCGAATAGAGCGGGTTCTCGTCGCCGTAGGCGGCGGTGAAATGACGGATGCCGTCGATGCTCGCCTCGGTGTTGAACGGCGCGTCGCGCGGCACCACCACCCCGATGCGCTCGCGCATCTTGGCGATCCCCTCGTCGGTGATCCTGCCTGCCGTCGCTGCTTCCGCCGCCGAAGCTTCACTCATCGACCCATCTCCTCCACATCAAGTCTCGGCAAGATCCCGCAACGCCTCAGTCGCGAGACCCAGAGCCTCTTTTCTGTCGACCTTGCCGTTGGGATTGAGCGGTATCGCAGCGAGCGTGAACCACCGCCTCGGCGTCTTGTAGGGTTCCAACAGCCCGCGGACAGCGGCGGCGACGCGCCGCCAGGCTTCTTCAGCCGCCGGCCCCGCCAGATCGTCCGCCCAAACCACGCCGGCGACCGGGACTTCGCCCAGGCGCGGGTCCGGCATCGGAACCACCACCGCGTCGCGGACCTCGGGCGCCGTTCGCAGGGCTTCCTCGACTTCGCCGGGATACACGTTGAAGCCACCGACGATCATCATCTCCTTGATGCGCCCGCAGATGTAGAGGATGCCGTGCTCATCGATCCGCGCGAGGTCGCCGGTGTGGAACCAGCCCTCGGCGTCCACGCCCGGATGGGGCTCGGCGCCCTCGGCCGACGGCATTCGCCCCACCAGTTCGCCCGTCTCGCCCGGCGCGACGTCCTTGCCCTGTGGATCGACGATGCGGTGTGGCGTTCCGGACGCGATCCGCCCCACCGATCCGGGCCCTCGGCGCCCGGCGATGACGTCCTCGTACCGCTCCAGGCTCATCACCGCGCCTTCCGTGGACCCGTAGGCCTGGAGCACGGGCGCGCCGTAACGCGCCTCGAACTTGTCGCGGGTCGAGATCGGTAGCGGGGCGGTGCCGCTGTTCACGTACTTCAGGTTCCGGAACCGGATGTCCCGATCCGTGTAGGCGAGGTCGTGGATCATCGCCGGCGCGAGCTGAAGCGTGTCGACCTCGTAGTTCTTCGCCAGTTGCTCGATGGCGTCGACCGTGAACTTGGGGATGAGGATCAGCCGGCGGCCCACGTAGATGCGGAACAGGACGCGCCCCAACGCCGCGGAGTGCCCGAAGGGGCTGAAGTTGATGGCCGGCGGGCTGGTGGGCGGGGCCGTGCGGGGCCGGAAACCGGCGACCTTGGCATAGGCGCCCGCCGTCATCCGCGAGCCCTCGGCGAGCGCGGAATGCGGACGCCAGACCGGCTTCGCCTGGCCCGTCGAACCCGAGGTGAAGAGCACCACCGCCGGAGACTCAGGCGTCAGCAGGTGCGCCCTGGGCTCGGGAATGTCGCCCGGACGCGGAAGTGGCGCGCCTTCGGCCGCCCCCTCGGCGTCGACGATGATCGTCCGCTCCCCGGCCTCCGGCCAACCGCGGGCGATGACGTGGGTGGCGCCGCTCAGTTCGAAGCGTCCCGCCGCCTCGACGGGCGGCAGCATGTCGGCGCAGCAGGCGGCCGTCGCGCCGAGGCGCCAGCATGCGAGCATGGCGACGACCCAGGCGCGGTCGTTGCCGAGATAGACCCCGACCACATCCCCTCGACCGACGCCGCGGGCCTCGAGCACATCGGCCAGCGCCGCCGCGCGGCCCGCGAGTTCGGCATAGCTCTGCGCCGCGCCGTCGACGCTGACGAGGAACGGCGCGTCGGGGTCGTGCCGGACCCGCCACTCGAACATGGCGAGGGGGTTTTCGAACACCGGCGCGCCCTCGCGCGGCGCGGCGCCGTCATCCCCCGCGACCTCGCGGCCGCCGTCGGGCCGCGACGACGTCACGCCGCAGCCTCGGCGCGTTCGCCGGCGCCGGACGTCTGCATGTCGAGCGCATTGACGATGACCTCGCGATGCTCGGAGCGATCGCCGAGCAGGGACGCGAGCGTCGCGGACCGCCGCAGGAAGAGGTGGATGTCGTGGTCCCAGGTGAAGCCAATGCCGCCGAAGACCTGGATGCAGCTCTCCGGAACCTTCTTCAGGGAGTCGATCGCCCAGTAGGCCGCGCGCGAGACATGAACCTGCTTGTCCGGATCGTCGGAGGCCACGCTCGCGGTCGCCGCGCGGACCAGCGACTTCGCGATCTCGATGTCGGCCCGCATGTTCACCAGCCGATGCTTGATCGCCTGATACTGGCCGATAACCTTGCCGAAGGTCTCCCGGACCTTGGCGTATTCGACCGCCAGGTCCAGCGCGGATTCGGCGAGGCCGCATAGCTCGGCCACGATCAGCAGGTCGCTGAGCAGCAGGGCCTCGCGCAGGAGCCGCTCGGCGTCGGCCCCCTCGGCGATCAGCGCGTCGCCCGGCACGTGCACGTCCGTGAACGTCACGGCGTCGACCGCCGACCAGTCCAGGGGCTTCATGGGCTTCACGTCGACGCCCGCGGCCGACCGTGGGACCGCGAAGAGCGCGACGCCCGCACGGTCCGTCCGCGCCGCGACGATGATCGTGGAGGCATGGCGGGCCGCCGTCACGAACAGCTTCTCTCCGCGGAGCACCCACGCCTGCCCTTCGGACGTCGCCGCAAGCGAGACCTTCGCCCTGTCGCGACCCAGCTCCCGCTCGAGCACCGCAAGCGTCAGCGGCTGGGCGCCGCCGGTCACGGCGTCGTTGAGGCCGGCCCGCAGTTTGGGAGGGGCCGCCCGGACGAGTTCGCCGGCGACGATGTGCGCGATCAGCGGGGACGGCGCGATCGCCCGCCCGCACTCCTCGGCGATCGCCACGAGCTCACTGACCGTCGCCCCCGAGCCCCCGTCTTCCTCGGGAGCCATGAGCCCCGGCCACCCGAGGGAACCCATCTGCGCCCAGAGCGCCGGATCGTAGCCGTCGCCGGAGTCGATCAGCTTGCGGAAGCGCGCGGTCGACCATTCGCCCTTCAGGAGCGACGTGGCGCTGTCCCTTACGAGGCTGGCGCGCTCGTCGAGAGCGTCCCGCAAGCTCAGGTTGGTCGGGTCCATCACTTTTCCTTCGGCAGGCCGAGCAGACGCTCGCCAATGATGTTGCGCTGTATCTCGGAGGTCCCGCCGCCGAGCGTGGCGGCCCGCATGAGCAGGTAGCCGGTTGCCGGGTTTCCGCCCTTCACGACGTGAGGTGATCCGGCCTGAAGGGGTCCATAGGGTCCCAGCAGCTCCATTCCGAAGTCGGCCATGGACTGGTCGACCTCGGACCAGATCAGCTTCGCGATCGAGGTTTCCGCCCCCGGAGGGATGCCCTTCAGCCCTTTGACGATGCTGCTCCAGCCCATCTCGCCGAGCGCGCTCACGATGGTCGAGTAGCGGGCGAGCTTGTCGCGGACGACGGGGTCGTCGAGCCGGCGCTGTCCGTCGAACTTCGTGTCCTTCGCGACCTTCACCAGGATGTCGAGACGACGCTCGGCGCGCACGGTGGCAGTGCCCGCCCGTTCGAACCGCAGCGTGTTCGTCGCTACCTGCCAGCCGTTGTTGACCTCTCCGATCACCCGATTGCGAGGTACTCGCACCTCGTCGAAGAAGACCTGGTTGAACCCGGCCACGCCCGTGATCTGCCGCAGCGGGCGTATGGTGATGCCAGGCTCCTTCATGTCCAGAATGAAGGCCGTGATGCCCTGGTTCTTGGGGACGTTCGTGTCGGTCTTGGCCAGCAGGAAGCAGTAGTCCGCCCGCTCGGCGCCTGACGTCCACACCTTGGATCCCGACACCAGGAAGTGGTCGCCCATGTCGACCGCCTTCGTCGTCATTCCCGCGAGGTCGCTGCCGGCGCCCGGTTCGCTGAACCCCTGGCACCACAGGATGTCGGCATCGAGAATCTTGGGGAGGAAGTAGTCCTTGATCTCCTGGCTCGCCCACTGGATCAACGCCGGGCCAAGCTGCAGGATCGACGACCGATTGAGGACGTCGGGCACGCTCCGCCGGGACATCTCCTCGTTGTAGATGATCTGCTGCGCGAGGCCGGCGCCGCGGCCGCCGTACTCGACCGGCCAGGAGATCGCGGCCAGTCCCGCTGCGTTCAGTTTCCGCTGCCACGCACGCAGGTACTCGATGCGCTCCTTCGGCGTGGTCCAGGGTTTGCCGCCCTTGTCCCAATCGTGGGACAGGTTCTGGTCCAGGAAGTCGCGGACTTCGCGCCGGAAATCCTCGTCTTCCGTCGTGAATTCGATGGTCTGTTCCAAGTCCATTCTCCGATCCGCTACCCGGAGGACGCAGGCTGACTCTCCAGCTCGTCGCGCCCTGGTCTCTCATCTGGCCTGGGCGGCGGGGCGATCGTCCGATCGACGCCGCCCCGCCGTCCAGCCGCTAGAAGTCGTAGCCGGCGCGGATGCCCACGACGCGCGGCGAGCCCCAGAAGGCGTAGTCGCCGGTTGCGCTGCCCGTGTAGGCCAGCCGGTAGTCGGTGTTGAAGACGTTGTTCACGAACGCGCCGAGCGAGACCTTCTCGTCGGCGTCCCGCCAGGTCAGGCCGGCGTTGACGAGCGTGAACGCGGGCTGCCGGTAGCGCTGCACCCGCGTCTGGCCTGACGCACCGAGCGGGCCAAACACCGAGGGGTTGTTGGGGGCGTAGGAGGACGTGTACTTCACGTTCACGTTGGGGATCAGGACGCCGCCAAACACGTCCATGATCTTGTAGTCCGCGGCGAACGTCGCCGTGATCTGCGGCGAGCGGGCCAGGTCCAACCCTGTCCAGTCCTGCGGCTGACCGCCGACGTTACGCTGCGTGCCGAAGTTCAGGCCGGTGCCCGTGGCGTTCGAATAGTCCTCGTACTGCGCGTGGGTGTAGGCCGCGGAGGCTTGCAGCGTGAGCCCGTCGATGGGCTGCCATGTCGTCTGCGCGTCGAGGCCGTAGATTTCGGCGCCCTTCGCGTTGGCGGTGATGCTCAGCACGGTATTGGGGTTGAGCGGGTTGGGCCGCTGCAGCGACGTCTGCACGTCGGTGTACTTGTAATGGTAGGCCGCGATGTCGAACTGCAGACCGCGCTGGGCCGTCTTGAACCCGACTTCGAAGGCGCGGATCTTCTCGGGTCGGAGCGGCAGCTGGATGTTCTGGCCAATGGCCACGACGATCTGCGGAAGACCCGAGCGGAAGCCCCGCGAATAGGACGCGTAGACGTTGGTGTTTTCCGCGACCTCGTAGCGGATGGACCCACGAGGGCTGAAGTTGCTGAACTTCAGCTTCGATGTCGCGAAGGGCGAACTTGGGGTCGCCACGCCGTTCGTGAAGATGAAGCCCTGCTGCCGACTCTCCCGCTTCTCCTCCGCGTAGCGCCCGCCCACGTTTACGGAGAGCTTGTCGGTGAGCTCGTAGGTCGCGTCGATGAACGCCGCCACGGACTTGGTGAAATCACGACGCGTTGCGCGCGACGATGGCGCGTTGTTGGTGAACGCGTTGTTGCCTGGTTGATCGACGTCATTGTCCCAGTAAGTTGCGCCAATGATGAGATTAAGTCGATCGATCGTATCGATGTTGAAATCGATTCCCTGCTGGAAGTTCTTCTGACTGTAAACAGCTTCCGTGTACGAAATATCCGCAAACGATCCGTCAAAGTCGAAGTTCTGTTTCACATCGCGTTTCGCCGCTCCCGTATACGATGTGATCTGGCCGATGCCGACATCCCATCTCAGAGTGAGCGTTGCCTCATCGACCGTATTCCGCTGAAGGGAATTCCGATTGGTTGCGAACGTACGGCGGTCGTAGAGCCTACCCACCTTGGG
Organism: Phenylobacterium sp.; assembly: GCF_037189685.1. Lineage (GTDB taxonomy): Bacteria > Pseudomonadota > Alphaproteobacteria > Caulobacterales > Caulobacteraceae > Phenylobacterium. The sequence goes on from NZ_JBBCIT010000028.1 coordinate 32,115, forward strand.
GGGGAGCGTCGGCGCCCTATACTGGTCGATTGTGAACATCAGACCCGTAGGGTCACTGAGCTCAGTGAAGTTGTAGCCGAGCGTGACGTTGAGATTGTCGGTGACGTCGGCCTCGAGCTTCGCTCGGAACGAATAGGAATGCGTCTTCGCGGCGTGGCCGATCTCCGCACCCTGGGCATTCAGGAGATCGTAGTAGCCGTCCGACTTTCGGCCGTATCCCGCGAGACTGAAGCGGAAGCGGTCGCTGAGCGGCCCCGAGAGATAGCCGCTCAGCATTCGCGTATTGAACGAGGAATAGGCCGCGCCGATCTTGCCGGTGAAATCCGCCGAGGGGCGCAGCGTGGAGATGAGGATGGCGCCGCCGGTCGCGTTGCGGCCGTAGAGCGTGCCCTGCGGCCCTTTCAGAACCTGGATGCTCTCGAGGTTGGCGAAGTCCTGATTAATGGTGACGGCGTCGTCTTGATAGAATCCATCGATGTAGAGCGCGATGGCGTTCTCGAAGAAGACGCCCACGTTGAGGGATGAAACGCCGCGGACCGCCGGCGCCGTCTGGAAGCCGCTGTTGTTGATCTGCACGCCAGCGGTGATCTGGGTCAGGTCCTGAAGGTTGCGGACGCCGCGCTGCGCGGCGGACGCGGCGTCGACGGTGGTCACCACCATCGGCACGTCCTCGAGCCGTTCCGCCCGCCGCTGCGCAGTGACGATGACCTCGCTCACTTCACTCGGCTGGGCCGCGTCGTTCGCCGGCTGGCTGACAGCCTGACCGAGTACAGCCGTCGGAAAACCTGCAAGAGTTGCGGCCACGCTGCAGATCAGGCTCATCTTTAGCCTACTAACCCCTGCATTCCCCATAGTTCCACTCCCGATGGCTTTATCGCTTCTTATGTCTAGCGTGCCGCTCCGCTCGTGCGTTTACAACTGGAGCATTTCACATCAATCAGAGATATTTCTCATTGGTCGAATCTTGTTTTGTTCATAGGGTTCTAATTCTTGGTTTCTTTCGTCACAATCTGATCAGATAGAGTCGTGCGTGCACGTCAGCTCGGCATATCCGAGCGACGCCAGCTATCTTCTTTTCGCCGCCCGACGGCGGCGGATCACACCGGGACGAGTCCCGGCCGCACGCTCTCGCCGCGACCGTCAAACATCCGCGTCAGCGTCATGATGCGGCGGTAGTAGTGACTGATCGCGAATTCGTCGGTGACGCCATATCCGCCATGGAGCTGAATGCCGCCTTCAGAGATCAGCTTGCCAGCTTCGGCGATGACCAGGTGGGCTTCGCGCACGGCGCCCGCGCGGACCTCGGAGGGGCCATCTATGCTTGCCGCGCCGTAGTACAGGATGGATCGCGCCTCCTGCGCTTCCACGTACATCGCCGAGATTTTGTGCTGCAGGGCCTGGAACTTGCCGAGTGGCCGGCCGAACTGCTCCCGGACCTTCAAGTATTCGGAGCACACGTCCAGGCAGGCTTCGGCGGCGCCCACGATCTGGGCAAGGTTGGCGAGCACGGCGCGATCCTTGGCTTCCCCCACTAGGCCCGCCGCCGCTGCGCCCCGCGCCAGGAGCGCCGTCCCCGGGACGCTCGCGCCGCGAAAGCTGAGGTCGCCGGCCGCCCCACCGTCGATCACGGGATACGCGTCGAGCGAGACGCCATCGGCATTCGTGCGAACCAGGAACAGCGCCCGATCCGTCCCTCCGGCCAGATCGGCGGTGACCAGCGCCGCCGACGCATGCGGCGCGTCATGGCTGAGGACCTTGCGCCCTTCCAAGACATAACCGCCGTCCGGCGTCCGGCAGGCGCGGACACTGCCGTCGACACTGTCCGTGTCCGCAAACGCGACCCGCGCTTCACCCGTGGCGAGCTTGGCCAGGAGCTCATCGGCCAGCGGGTTTCCCTGGCTCCCGGCGAGCAGATGTCCGCCCAGTACGATGTTGCTGACGTAGGCCGTCGACACGACGCCGCGCCCGAGCGCGGTCATGAGGACGAGCACGTCTTCGAACGACCCGTCCAGCCCTCCGGCGCGCTCCGGGAGCGGCAGGCCGAGCCAGCCGAGTTCCGCCATCCGGGCCCAGATCTCGGCGTGATGGGGACGCTGGTCGACGGGCTTCAGGCACAGCGCCTCGCGCACGAAGCGGTCGGCGGAGTCCTTCAGCAGTTGCTGCTCTTCGGTCAGGTCGAAGTTCACGATCTACAGCCCGAACGCGTTCTTCGCGATGATGTTGAACTGCACCTGCTTGGTGCCGCCGTAGATCGTGGCCGCACGGGTGAGCAGGGCCGACGCGACGCGCCCGGGCATATAGTCCGGCCAGTCCGCCGTAGCCGCCGGCCGCTCCGCCATCTCCTCGGGCGAGTACAGACGGATCGCAGACTCGCCCAGCACATCCATCTGCAGCTGCATCACCGTCTGTTGCATGTCCGCCCCCCTGACCTTCAATGCGGAGGCCACCGCTGTCGCGTTTCGCCCGGCCATGTCGTTGGCGAGCACCCGCAGCACCGACCATTCCAGGGCCCTCGCCTGCGCCTCGGCTCGCCGGAGCCTGGCTTGCAGGACGGGATCGGCGCCCAGCGGAGATTGCTCTGAGATCTCCCGCAGCCGAGCCAGTTCGCGCTTGGTGGCGAAGATGAACGCGCTACCCGTCCGCTCGTGGTTGAGCAGCGACTTGGCCGCCTGCCACCCCGATCCCGGCTCGCCGACGAGGTTCTCGACAGGAACCCGGACGTTGTCCAGGAAGACCTCGCACAGGGACGCCTGCCCATTGATTTGCGGGATCCGGCGAACGGTCAGCCCCGGCGATTTCAGGTCGATCAGGAGGAAGGAAATGCCTTCCTGCGGCTTGGCGTCAGAATTGGTCCGCACCAAGAAGAAGCCCCAGTCCGCGGCGTAGGCGCCGCTGGTCCAAATCTTCTGGCCGTTGACGATATAATGATCACCTTGCAGGTTCGCGCGGGTGCGAAGATTGGCCAGGTCCGAGCCCGCTCCCGGCTCCGAGAACCCCTGCGACCAATAGGACCGACCCTCCCGAATGGGCGGGAGAAAGCGCTCCTTCTGCGCGTCCGATCCGAACGTATAGATCACCGGCCCGACGAGCGCGATCGACTGCATGTTCATGGTCGGCGCGTCGGCGAGACTGAGCTCTTCCTGGAAGATGAAGTGCCGGAGCGGATCCCACGACTGCCCGCCGTGCTCCACTGGCCAGGCCGGCACAGACCAGCCCCGCTCATGCAGGATCTGCATCCAGCGAAGCGTGTCCCCCTTGTAGTGCCCTCCCCCGTAAGAGAGCGCGGCGCGCCGGCGTTTGAGGTCTTCGGGAAGGTTTTCGCGGATGAAGGCTCGCACCTCTGCGCGAAAGGCCTCATGCTCCTCCCCGAACGTGTACTTCACGGTGCAGCTCCCACCCGCGGCGGCGTCCTGGCGCTCTCGCGGACCGTCTTCTGTATGGACATAATTGTACGCACATATTCCGGTTGGTCAACGCGCTTGTCGGGTCAAACGCTCGCGCGTCCGCCGGCGCTTACCGGGTCCGCTCGACGCCTAGCCTCCAGCTGGAGCGGGTACATCCACGGACTGCTCTTCCGCCTCACGCTCTTCGATAGCCGATCGCAGACGGCGAAGGAGGAGGCGCAGAACCAGCAGGGTCACGCCCGCGCAGGTCGTGGTCACGATCGTCAGCGACCAGCCGAGCTTGGCAGGGTCGCGGAACCAGAAGTCGTTCAGCGCGCCGATGAACAGCGGCCCAAGACCGCTGCCGACCAGCGCGCACATGCCGAAGTAGAGCCCGGTCACCTGACCACGCAGATGCGCCGGCGCGACCAGTTGGATGGTGGCCATGAAATAGACGATGAACGGGATGATCACCGCCTGAAGAAGACCCAGCGCGACGAAGAACATCCATGGCTCGGGCAGGGAAAAGGCGACCAGGAAGAGCGGCACGCCGGCCATCAGGAGCCAGCTATAGAAGCGGATGTGTGCGTCCTTCATGCCGCGGGCGAACAGCCAGTCCATGACGCCACCCTTGGCGATCACGGTGCCGACGCCAAGCAGGGAAATGAAGCTCAGGACGGGCCCATACTGCAGGGGCGCCAACCCGAACTGCCGGCTCACGAAACTGGGCGCCCAGGCGCTGAGCCCCGCGCTCACGATCGCGAGCAGCGACGCGCCGATGGCCAGAGGCAACATGACGTCGCGACGGTTCTTGAGAAAAGACAGGAGTTGACCGTCGGACGCGCTTTTCGCCTTGCGAGCTCCTCGCCGCGGAGGCTCCCGAAAGGTGAATGCCAGGAGCGCCAGCACCACCCCCGGAGCGCCCAGCAACACGAAGGCGCCTTGCCACTCGGAAGTCTCCGCGAGTCGCGGATGCAAGCCGTGAAGCACACTGGCGGACGCCATCGCGACCGCAGCCAGCGTCAAGGCCGCCGCCGTGCCGGCCTTCTGACCCGTGGCGAAAATTGACATGGCGGTCGTGAGCCGTCGCTTCTCGAACCCGTCGGCCAGTAACGAATAAGCGGCCGGCACGAGTGAGGCCTCACCTATGGCGATAAAGATCCGAACGACGAGAAGCGTGACGAAGCTGTTTGCACAGACCGAGGCCATCGTCGCACATGACCATGCCGTCATGCCTAAGTAGATGACCCAGCGCCTGGAGTAGCGATCCGCCGCATAACCAAGCGGAACTCCGAAGGCCGCCATGGTAAATGAGAAAGCAGGACCGAGGATCAGGCTCATCTGGAAATCAGTGAGCTTCAAATCAGCCTTGATTGGCTCGACCATGACCGTGAGCGCGTATCGGTCGATGAAAGCTATGAAGTAGAACAAGAAGAGGACCGCCAGCATCCACCAGGCGGCGAAGCTCGTTCGCTCAGTGGTTTGCGCCGTCGTTACGGGAGAAGTTGAAGCCACGTTGATCACCAGGTCAGGTCAATCGCTCAGCGGGGCAGCTCACCGACGCGATGGGCATAAGCTCGTTTCCGAACCCGACGGGCGGCTCCACGGTCTAGGATAGGACCCGACCTGTCGGGCAAAAATGTACGTTTTGACATCCATGCGGACCGTTCGCCCCTAGTCCGGCAGGCCTCCTGCGGGCGCAGTCTTCAGAGCTGGCGTCAACCCCAACCGCGCGTCTCGATGTCGGAGCGGTGTTCGTCCAGGGCCGGCGCCAGCGCCGCGCGCCTCCCGGCCTCGCGCAGGAAACGCAGCGGGCTTCCGAACGCCGGATAGCCTTCGTCATCCACTGTAATGAACCCGCGGTCGCACAATCCCTGTTCACCCAGGCCCTCCACCAGGTTCTGCACGGGCGCAAAGCAGATGTCCCGCCCTGCAAACCAGGCCACCCAATCGGCCTTCGTCCGGGTTCGGAACGTCTCCTCCAGGAAGGCCCGCAATGGATCCTGACCGCGGCCGGGCGGCAGATGCGCCAATGGCAGCAGGTCCTCGCGTCCCAAACCGCTGAGGAGCTCCCGGGCGAACTTCGGTTCCGAACCGCCGAGCACGATCCAGCCCTCGTCGGCGGTCTCGTACAAGCGGTACATGGCGTTGCCTCCCAGCGTCCGCTCGGATTGCGGCTCGGGCGGCGCGCCGCGCCCGAACGCCGTGTGCGTGATGTTCACGGTCCAACTCATGAGGCTTTCCGCCATGGCGACGTCGAGATAGTCGCCCACCCCGGTCGTCTCCCGTCGCAAGAGGGCCATCAGCACCCCGGACAGCCCCCACAGCGAGGCCAGGGCGTCCGCGACGGCCAGGTGCGGCTGCGCCGGCGCGCCATCGCGGCCCAGGTTGAGCGACAACACCCCCATGAGCGCCTGGACAGCCAGGTCGTGAGCCGGCCGGTCACGATCGGGGCCGTCCTGACCGAACGCGGAGATGGCGCAGTAGATGACGCGCGGGTTCACCGCGGCCACGGCCGCGTAGTCGATGCCGAGGCGCTTCGCCACGCCGGGCCGGAAGCCTTCGATGAGGACGTCCGCCTCCTTGGCAAGCTCCCAGAAGACCTTCCTTCCGTACTCCGACTTGAGGTCCAGCTGGATGGACCGCTTCCCGCGGTTCACGTTGCGAAAATAGACGCTCAGGTCTCCCATCCGCTCGCCGATCTCGCGCGTGGGGTCTCCTTCTCCGGGCGGCTCCAGCTTGATGACGTCGGCGCCGTGCTGCGCCAGCGCGAGCGTGAGCATCGGGCCAGGGAGAAACAGCGACAGGTCCAGGACCTTCAATCCCTCCAGCTTCACCTTGGGCCTCCTCCTGCTCGCGACGCTTCCGCCCCATGGGCTCAGTCTTGACCGAAACAATTTGTCTGCACAAGATGACCCGAATAGCATGGTAGGGGAGGAGTTACGCATGGACCTAAACCTTGAGCGCATCATCCGCTTCTGCGTGGTAGCGGAGGAACTCTCGTTCACGCGCGCGTCGCAGCGCCTGCAGGTCGATCAGCCCTGGCTGTCTCGTCAGGTGCAGCAGTTGGAAGGCCAGCTGGGCTTCGCGCTGTTCGAGCGGACGACGCGGCGGATCGCGCTCACGCCCGAAGGCGAAATCTTCCTCGGCGCAGCGCGGGAACTCGCGGGCGTCGCGGAGCAGACGAGGTCCGTCGCACAGTCGCTGTCGCAGGAGCGCCGTCAGACCCTCCGCCTCGGCGTAAGCCGGGCCACGTTCTGGGTTTCCGCCCGCGGCCAACTGATCGAAACCTTCCGCACCCGCTATCCCAGCACCTCCGTCGATGCCGTGGGTGGGCTGAGCCCCAGAATCCTGCTCGCCCTGCAACGCCGAAAGATCGACGCCGGCATCATCGCGATCAGCGATGGAGTCGAGGGATTCGACTACCTGCCCATCCACCGCTCGCGGCCGAGACTCATGGTTCCCCGCGAGCACCCCCTGGCTACGAAGCCGCAGATCCGCATGGCCGATCTCAGGGACATCGAGCTGCTGACACCGATGCGCAACGGCAATCCTCTGGCCTACGACCTTGAGTACCGGCCGTTCGAGGAAGCGGGCGCCCGGCTTCGACCCCTGACGGATGGACGCCCAGCCATCTACCACTTCGCGACGATGGAGCGGCTGTTCATGCTTGGCCGCGAGGGTGAACACCACTCCAGCACGACGTTCGTGAGCCGCGATGTGATCGACTGCGCGGCGTTCATCGAGACCGCCGCCGTCCGCAACGCAAACGACGACCGGGAAGTCGTGCGGAAGTTCTGGGCCGCCGCGAAGATCATCGCAGACCAGCAGGCTATCGATAAGGCGGCCGCGTAGGCTCGGAGCTGTCGTGCGCGTTCGGTCGCCGCACAGCTCGGCTCCGCGTCCGCGCCGACTCGCCCCTTAGGCTTTGTGAAGGCCCACGATCGCGACGGCGCTGACGTTCTGGTTCGGCATGCCGCCGAGATTGTGTGAGAGCGCGAGCGACGGTGGCACGCCCCGTTGCCGCTCTCCCGCGCGTCCAAGCAGCTGCAGGTAGTTCTCGTAGATCATCCGCAAGCCGGATGCGCCGATGGGGTGGCCGAAGCACTTGAGACCGCCGTCGATCTGACACGGCAAGCTTCCCTCGGCATCGAAAAACCCGTCGAGGACATCGCGGATCGCGCCGCCTTCGGGACTGACGCCGAGATCTTCCATCGTCACCAGCTCGGTGACGGAGAAGCAGTCGTGCACCTCCATGAGAGAGAGTTGCCGCCGAGGGTCCTCGATCCCAGCCTCGGCGTACGCCTTCCGCGCGGCGACGCGCGTGGTGTGGAAGTAACTGCCGTCCCAGCCCGAGCCCTGCAGCTCCCAGCCGTTGGACATCGAGACCTGGAGCGCCTTGACCGTGACCAGATCCCGCTTCCCCAGCGATCGGGCGATCTCAGGCGTGGTGACGATGGCGCAGGCCGCCCCGTCCGAGACGCCGCAACAGTCGAACAGGCCAAGCGGCTCCGCGATCATCGGGGCGTTCAGCACCTGCTCCACGGTGATGGGTTTGCGCAGATGGGCCTTTGGATTTCGGGCGCCGTTCGCATGGCTCTTCACCGACACATGAGCCATGGCGCGCTTCAGTTCGGACGGGTCCGCATCGTGGCGGGCGCAGTAGGCTCCCGCAAGTTGGGCGAAGTAGCCAGGCGCGGAGCCGGTGACATTGAACATGTCGTAGCTGACGCCGCGCGTCCGCACGGGGAGACCGCCGTAGCCGGTGTCCTTCAGCTTCTCGACGCCCATCGCGAGAGCGATGTCGCAGGCGCCGCTGGCCACCGCGTAGACCGCCCCGCGGAAGGATTCCGTCCCCGACGCGCAGTAGTTCTCGACCTTGGTCACCGCGATGTTCGGCAACCGGAGCGCCATGGACAGAGGGATGCCGCTGGGACCGATGTTCTGAGTGTCGAAGCCCACGCCCAGCCAGGCGGCGTCGATATCCGTGACGTCCACACCCGCGTCGGCGATGGCCTCGTCGAAAGCCTCGACCATCAGGGCGTCGGCGTCGTCGCTCCACCGCTCACCGAAGCGGGTGCACCCCATGCCGACGAGGGCCACTCGATCACGGATCCCGTTCGCCATTTCGGTCGCCCTACTCCGCCGCCAAGGTGGCCGGTATCGCCGCCCGGTAGTCCGGGACGGCCTTCCAGAAGTACTTGATGAACCCGCGGGTCTCGTCGTGCGCGCGGACGCGGAACATCATCCGCACGGGCGCGCCGACCTCGATCCGGCCCGGCTCGACATCGGCGTACTCCACCGTAAGCCGGCCGCCGCCTTCGAACTCGATGGCTCCGTAGTAGCAAGGCGGGTCCGGCGAATAGGTCAGGCCGTCGGCCGTGTGGGTGACGATCCGCGCCAGCCGGTCGGCAAGCGGATAATCCTCCTGGGTGTCCTGAGCCCTGGCGTTCTGGGCGACGCTGATCGCGGTCTTCGGAAACTGCACGACACCGGTCTTGGCGCAGCGACCGCCGACAAGACCCATGACGGCCTTGCGGTTGCGGTAGAGCGCCGCGAGCGGCGTCTTCTGGTCGAATTCCGCCCGCATGCCCCGGTCGATGGCCAGATGCCCGGCCAGCGTCAGATACCTTACGTAGTTGGCTTCCGGCGTGCGGCGGGCGAGCCAACCCGAAACCCCAAGCCCCGCCACAGCGGAGCTTCCTGTGGCGCGGAAGAACAGCACGTCACAGCCCTGGCCGAATCCCACCACCGTGATCAGTTCCCCGGCGTCAGCATCTTCGAGGGCGCGGGCCAGCAGGATCAGCGGCTGGATCGCGCCCGCTCCACCCATCTGCTGGGCCAGGTCGTCGGCAACTGCCGAGGCGCTGATCCCGGCGGCCCCGGCGATCATCGCGGCGGCGCCCTTCTGAGGCGCGGCCATGATGAAGCGGCTGACATCGGCGCCCGCCAGGCCGTGACGCGCCAGGGCCTCCTTCAGGGCGCGTGGCGCAATCTTCGCGTAGCCTTCCTCGCGCAACCACCGACTTTCCCAGACATAGTCGAAGTCCTGCCCTTCCGAGCGGAAGTGGTCAACGAAGTCGATCGTCAGGCTGTGGCCACCCACAAATTCTGCGGCAAGTTCGTCTTGCCCGATCACGAAGGCCGCCGCCGCGTCACCGTGAGTGAGCTCAAGCTCTGAGCCGGGCTGGGTGCGGCGCTTCTCGGCGCCCAGGAGAAGGACATCGCCATCGAACGCGCGCGCACTTTCCAGGGCCTCCAGGAGCGCCGAGGTTCCGGCCCGCTGGCTGCCGCCGATATCAAGCGCCGCCACGCCGTCCGGCAGGTTCAGCGCCTCCTTCACAACGCCGGCGTTGAGGCGATCCTGGAACGGGTGGCTGGTCGATGCGAGGATCACCTTGCGCACCAGGTCGCGTTCGCGGCCATGCAGTGCGTCTCGGGCGGCTTCCACCGCCATGGTGATCGCGTCCTCGTCCCAGTTGGCCATGGCCCGCTCGCCGCCGCTCAGCGCCTTCAGCCCCGGCGCGAACCAAGCGTGAGCCGCCGCAATCGACGACCGCTGAAGCCGGAGGCGCGGCACGTAGGCTCCGGCGGCGCGTATTCCGATCATGGGAGCGTCCCTGTTCCAATGGACGCTATAGCCCGCGCCAAGACCGCTCAAGTTGTCGAATAGGCATTTACCTATGCGAATGTGTTCATTGTCCGGAACTGGCGTCCGACCTACTTCCGCTCCTGCTAATTCGCAGGGGATTCCTGATGAACCTTCTCCATCAAGTGGCCAGCTTCGTCGTGAACGGCTGCGTCTGATGTCGTCACAGTCCCTGCTGCCACGGACGGTCTTCGACGAGGATCACGTCGCCTTCCGCGAGTCCGTCCGCCGCTTCCTCGAACTTGAAATCGCACCGTACCATGCCAGGTGGGAGGAAGCCGGCATCGTCGATCGCGAGGCGTGGGCGGCGGCCGGTCGCCAGGGGCTCCTCTGCATGACGATCCCTGAACAGTACGGCGGGCTTGGCGTCGACCGACGCTACTCCGCGGTGCTCATCGAGGAGATCGCGCGGCAAGGCCTGAGCGGACCCTTCTTCCACGTGCACTCCGATATCGTTGCGCCCTACATCGACAGCTACGGAACCGAGGCCCAGAAGTCGCGCTGGCTGCCGCCGATGGCGCGCGGCGAGATCATCGCCGCCATCGCCATGACCGAACCGGGCGCGGGCTCCGACCTGCAGGCCATGCGCACCGTGGCGGTGCGCGACGGCGACGAATACGTCTTGAACGGCCAAAAGACCTACATCTCGAACGGCCAGCTCGCCGACCTCGTGGTCGTGGCGGCCAAGACGGACCCCGCCGGAGGCTCGCGTGGCGTAAGCCTCTTCCTGGTGGAGCGTGAGCGCGTTGGCTTCGAGCGCGGCCGCAACCTCAAGAAGATGGGTTCCCACGCCCAGGACACCTCCGAGCTGTTCTTCAGCGACGTGCGCATCCCCATGGAGAACCGCCTCGGCGACGAGGGCCACGGATTCTACATGATGATGAAGGAGCTGGCCTGGGAACGGATGCTGGTGGCAATCCGCGCAGTGGCCGGCGCCGAACAGGCGCTGGTCGAGACTGCCGAATACGCCCGCAATCGAATGCTCTTCGGCAAGCCGCTCTTCGACCACCAATACAACCGGTTCAAGCTGGCTGAGCTGCGCGCTCAGACCGAGATGGCGCGCGTGTTCATCGATCGCTGCATCGAACTGGTGACGAGAGGCGAACTCGACGCGGCGGTCGCTGCGATCGCCAAGAAACAGAGCACGGACCTGATGATGCGGGCGCTCGACGACTGCGTGCAGATGCACGGCGGCGCCGGCTACATGTGGGAGTATCCGGTCTGCCGCGCATTTGTGGACGGCCGCTATACGCGCATTGCCGGCGGCTCCAACGAAACCATGCTCGAGCTGATCGCCCGCACGTTCTGATGACGGCGAGCGCCAAACTCGGATCGGCGAGGCTCAGGACATGTTCGGCCTGACGCGGCGTGCGCTGCGCCGCTACGAGACGCTCGGTTCGATCGGGATCGGCATGACGGCGCAGCGCCACTAGAACCTTGTTGCGCGCCGCCGTCTGACCCGGGTCGCCCAGCTGCGGCGCGCCGGCTTGTCCGTGGAAGATATCGGCGACGCCCTGAAGGGCGGTGAACCGGGCGACCTGGCTGTCGGCTTCCTCGTGGAGCAATCCGGCGGTTTCGGCATCGACACGGGCCATTTACGCCTAAGCAGGCGGACTCGGCGCGGGCTAAGCTGCGATCGCGTTGCGCCCAGTTTCAGGAAGGCTCCGAATGTCCCAAAGCGCCACGACGTACGACTACTCCCGGTATGGGGCCCTGAAGATGTCACTGGCCGACGGCATCATGACGATGGTGCTCTCGAACCCGGGGCGCAAGAACGCCGTCACGCCGGAGATGAGCGAGGAACTCACGACCGTCTGGGATGACTTCATGCTCGACGACGAGGTCCGGGTCATCGTGATCACCGGCGAAGGCGGCGACTTCTGTTCGGGAGCCGACCTCTCCCGACGCGCGGCCCAGGCGGACCAGCCCGTGGCCAGTCGGCCGACCAACCGCGTCACGCGGGCGGCGCGCAAACACATCTACGCTATGCTCGATTGCGAGAAGCCCATCCTCGCCAAGGTTCGAGGCGTCGCCTACGGCTTCGGCGCGAATCTGGCCATGGGGGCGGACATGGTCTTCGCCGCCGAGGGCGCGCGGATCTGCGATTCCCACGTAAAGGCGGGCATGGTGGCCGGCGACGGCGGCGTCCTCATGTGGCCCCTGCTGATCGGGATGCACCGGGCCAAGGAGTATCTGATGACCGGCGAGCCGGTGCCCGCCGACGTCGCCGAGCGCATCGGCCTGATCAACCGTTGCCTGCCGGACGACCAGCTCGACGCCCATGTCCAGGACATGGCCGAGAAGCTGCGTGACCTGCCGCCGCACGCGGTGAACTACACCAAGGCCTCTCTCAACATCGCGATGCGCCAGATGACGGGCGCGGCCTTCGAGGCCTCTCTCGCCTATGAGACCTACACCATGACGATGGACGACTGCCGGGAAGCGGCCCGCGCGTTCGTCGAGAAGCGAAAGGGCAACTTCACCGGGACCTAGCCGGCCTCCGCCTCCGCCGTAGCTTTCAGCCAGTCGCGTAGCTCGGCCTTCTTGATCTTGCCGAGCGCGGTGCGGGGGAAGTCCTCGACGACCTCGACGCGCTCCGGGGCCTTTTGCTTGGCGAGGCCGGCCGCCGCGAACTGTGCGCGGATCTGCTCCAGCGAGATTTCCGAGGGGCTGTGCGGGATGATGAAAGCGCAGACGCGCTCGCCGTAACGCTCGTCGGGAAACGCCACGACCGCGGCCTCGCGCGCCCCGCAATGCAGGACGAGCGCGTCCTCGATCTCCTTCGACGACAGGTTCTCGCCGCCGCGGATGATGATGTCCTTCTTGCGATCGACGATGGTGATATAGCCGCCGGCGCTCATCGTCGCGATGTCGCCGGTGCGGAACCAGCCGCCGGGCAGCCAAGCGTTGCGGTTGTGATCCTCATGCATGTAGCCCACGCACAGTTCGGGCCCGCGCGTGACCAGCTCACCTGCCTCGCCGCCAGCGACGTCTGATCCATCGTCATCGACGATCCGCACTTCGATCCCGGGAAGCACCCGCCCTTCGTTCGTGGCCCGCACTTGTAGCGGATCGTTGGGATCACCGGAGCAGACGGTGGGATGCTCGGTAGAACCATACACGCGCGTGGCGCGGATGCCTCGGTCCTCGAGCGTCTGAATATGCGTGGGGCTGATGGTGGTCGCCCCCATGCTGAAATACTTCAGGCTGGAGATGTCGCCGAGCCCGCGATCCACCATGTCGAGCAAGCCCAGAAGGTGGAATGGCGTGCCGCTCATGCCGCTCACCTTGTAGCGCCCGATCAGTTCGAGGCACTCGCGGGCCTCCCAACGGTCGCGCACGGCGTCACAGAAGCCGGACAATGGTCCCCGGACCAGGTCGATCATGCAGCCGATGTGGCCGTACACCGCGGCCGTCAGCAACGTCGGGTTATCAGGATCCACCCGCCGGCGGGTGAAGAAGGTGCGTCCTTCGGCCAGCATGGTGTTGTGGGTATGCAGCACCCCTTTCGGCCGCGAGGTGGTCCCGGATGTGAAGAGCAGGATGCAGACGTCGTCCGGATGAAGCTGCGGCTCCTGGAAGTCCGGCGCGGGTCCAGCGAGGACGTCCCGCCAGAGCTTCGCCTTTCCGGCAGCACGCTCTCCTTGGACCAGGATCGTCTCCAGCGCAGGAAGGCTTTCCAGAGCAGGGATGCGATCCAGGCAGTCCAGTCCCCGGGACCGCTCCGCCATGAATAGAACCTTCGCCCGCGACTCCCGCAGCGCGTAGTCCAGGTCGGGACCGACGTAGGTGAAGTGAATCGGAAGAATCCGCGCGCCAGTCGTCAGCACCGCGTAGCCGAACACCCAGGCTTCCCACCAGTTCGGCATCTGCACGGCGACCGTGTCGCCTGGGCCTACGCCCAACGCCTGCAAGCGCGCCGCCCAGTCGCGACTCAGCTCGTACGCTTCCGCGAGCGTGATCGTGCGGGTCTCCCGCTCATCGGAGTGGAACGCGCGCGAGACGTCACCTCGCTCGCGGGCTGCGCGCGCCAGCATCTGCGGGATGGTTTCGTCGGCGTGCAGCCCTTCAGCGCGCCAGCGCGCCTTCAGACTGGCAAGTTCGGTTGCGGGAAGTCCGCCATAGTCTCCCCGTCCCTCGCTCGGCGATCCGTTCATACGCCCCTCCTATCTCCGTGGTGCAGCCCGTCTCAGGAAATACGCCCGCCAGGCGCGCTGGCGGGCGAGTTGGGGAGGAATGCAATCCATGACGGACCGCGAGGCCCGCATGCCGAGATCGACGCCGCTTGGCGGCATCTGGGCAGCCGGTGCTCGACGCTAGCGATGCGACCCGAGCAGCACCAAGGGCAATATCGGTCCGAGCGATGACCCTCTCCGCATCAATGGTCAGACGACCACCTCCGTCACGCGGCCGAGTGACGCCTCAGACCCGCGACGCACCTGTGCCCGTGCGCCGTCAAGCACGACGCGATCTTGGACCCGGACCTGTAGAAGATAGCCGTCGTCTCCCTCTTGCCAGATACGGGTCTCCAGGACGTCGCCTGGCAGCACGGTCGAGGTGAAGCGGGCGCTCAGCGCCGCCAGTTCCGCATGCTCCGGCGCCACGCTGCTCAGAGCCCTTGCCGCGATGCCGAAGGTCGCGAGGCCATGCAGAATAGGCTGGGGGAAGCCCGCCGCCGTGGCGACGTCCGGATCGGCATGCAGCGGGTTGTAGTCCCCACTGAGCCGGTAGATGAGCGCCGCTTGCGGAAGTGTCTGGATCGACACGACATGATCCGGCGCGCGATCCGGCATGGCCGGCGGCTTCTGCAGTTCACCGCCGGGCCCGCCGCATCCGCCGTCGCCTCGGCAGAAGGTCGACTGCAGGACGGTGCAGAGCGCCTCGCCGGTGTCTGCGTCTTCGACGACTCGCTCGATCAGGACGACGGCGCCGCGCCCCTCGCCTTTGTCGACGATCTGCTTCACGCGGGACTTTCCCACGATCGTCCCTGCCACCGGCAGGCTCTTGTGTACGGTTAGCTCCTGCTCACCGTGCAGGATGCGCACCCAGTCGACCCCGGCCGCGGGATCCTTCATCCAGAAGCCGGGCTGGCCAAGCACGTTCCCCATGGTCGGGAAGGCCATCAGCCCGCCTTCGTAGACGTACCGCAGCTGGCGCTTATCCGTGGGATCGTCCCCGAAACCCAGACCCAGCGCATAGAGGATCGTATCGCGCTCGGTGTAGGTCTGGCGCCGTTCGGGAATGGGCCAGTTGAGAATGCGCTCGTAGTCGAAGGGCATCAGACCGGATCCCAGTTGAACACCGTGGTGGATGTCTCCAGCCCGTAGAGCGAGCTCGAGAAGGCCGGCAGCATGTGCTCGGCGAAGTCGTTGGCCTTCCACCCTTGCGTCCGTTGCATCGATCGCAGCGGCCGCGACTGGCTCATCAGAAAGACTTCGTTGTTCCGCATGCCGAAGATCTGGCCGTTGACTGCCGCAGCCGCGTCGCTGACCAGAAAGGCGACCAGGGGCGCGATCTTGTCCGGCGACATCGCCTGGAGCTTGCGCACCCGCTCTTCCTGCTCCGGCGTATCGACGCGGATGGCGTCGATCATTCGCGTCCATGCCCAGGGCGAGACGCAGTTGGACCGGACGTTGAAGCGCTCCATGTCGAGCGCGATCTGCTTGGAGAGGCCCGCGATGCCGGCCTTGGCGGCGCCGTAGTTCGTCTGGCCCACCGTGCCAATCAGCCCTGCGGTGGACGTGAAGTGGACGTAGGCGCCCTTGTTGTTGCTGCGGAAGATCGGCGCCGCCGCGCGGCTGACGTACCAGGTGCCGCTGAGGTGCACATCGATGACGGCGCGCCACTCCTCCGGATCCATGTTGTGGAACATCCGGTCGCGCAGGATGCCGGCATTGTTCACCACCGCGTCCAGCCGCCCGAAGGTCTTCATCGCCTCGCCGACCATCTCGTTGGCGCCGTCCCACGTCGATACCGACGCGCCGCTGGCGATGGCCTCGCCACCGGCCTTGCGGATTTCGTCGACCACGGTCTCCGCGACCGTCTGATCGTCATCCTCACCCTTGGTGCTGACGCCGAGGTCGTTCACCACGACCTTCGCGCCATGGCTGGCCAGCTCGAGCGCGATCGCCCGGCCAATTCCGCGACCCGCGCCTGTGACGAGTACGACCTTACCTTCAAGTTCAACCGACACGTAGTCCCCCTCAAATGCGATAGCATTGGGCTGAAGAAAGCCCGGCCATCATCACGGCAATACCGGTGGACAACAGCGAGCTGTACGGACAAATTAGTGCGGGTGTGTAGGCTGTCAATAGCGTCGAAGACAATCTCGCGAACCGCTCAGGCAGATGTCGGGCGGCTACGTCGTACGTACAAAATGTTGCAACCATGGCTGGCGCTGCAGGACGGCTTCGGGCAGTTTTATCGAAACGCCATGACGGTGTTCTTTGATTCAATAGGAGCCGCATGCCGGTCACGAAGTCCCGCGAACTTGGCCCCGCCGACGGCCCGCTGTACCTGCGGATCGTGCGCGCCCTTACCGATGAGATCACCGGCGGCGTGACGCCGGTCGGCACCCGGCTACAGCCGGAAGCCAACCTCTCGAACCGCTTCAACGTCAGCCGTCACACGATCCGCGAGGCGCTCCGCCATCTCCGAAACGAGGGCCTGATCAAGTCGCGCCAAGGGTCTGGCTGGGTGGTCGCTGCGACGGGGCAGTCGCGCCAGTACGTGCACTCGGTCTCCTCGGTGGTCGACCTCTTCCAGTACACCAGCGAGACGCGGCTGCAGCTCGTGAGCTGTGAAGTCATCCACGCCACCGGCAAGCTCGCCGCCCGGCTCGGCTGCAGCCCGGGACGCGAATGGCTGAGGATGGAAGGCATCCGGTACGGCCAGCCGGACGACAGGCCGATCTGCTGGGTCGTGGTCTATCTGGCCAGCGCCTACAAGGAACTCGCGGAGAACGTAACCGAGATCCGCGGCCCGCTGTTCACGCAGATCGAGGAACGTTTCGGCGTGGCGATTTCGGAGATCACGCAGACGATCCGCGTCGGCGCCTTGCCCAAGGTCGCTGCGCCGGCGCTTGGCATCGCGCCGGACGATGCGGTGTTCGAGATGGAGCGCTCGTTCACCACATCGGATCGCAAGCTGGTGGAGATCTCGTTCAGCTACTACCCGGCCGAGACCTTCAGCTACTCGATCACCCTGAAGCGGGAACTCGGCGCTTCGGAATAGCGATCCGCCGAAGATTACCGACCCGTGGGCGGCGTCAGATCGCCAGGCTTCGAGCCTTCGTTCGGGGCAGGAACGTGTCGGTGTCTTCACCGAGCTTCGGTCCGCGCACGCCGACAGCCCGCTCTCCGTCGACCTTGATGGGGGACGCCAGCATGTGCAGCCCGCCCGGCCGGTCCGGATGGTCGATGATGTCGCGCATGCCAACCTCGGCGACGAAGGGATTGTCGAGGGCGCCTTGCAGGTCCAGCACCGGCGAGAACGGGACCTTCCCGGCCAGCAGCGCCAGCCAATCCGCGCTGGTTCGCTCGGCGAACATGACGTCCAGGATCGAGGTGAGTTCGCCGATGTTCCTGCGCCGATCGGCAATGGTGGCGAAACGCGCATCCCGTGGGAGATCGTCCCGCCCGGTCAGCTCGCAGAGGAGCGTCCAGAACTTCTCGGTCTGGCACATCAGGAAGCCCCAGCCGTCCAGGGTGCGAACCAGTTGGGACGGTGCGATCGATGGATGTGCGCCACGCGGCAGCCGTCCCGTGTCGTAGCCTTCGTTCATGGCCCAGACAGCGGGATACGACGTCTGGTGCAGGGCGACGTCGAAGAGCGATACGTCGATCTCGCAACCTTCGCCCGTGGCGCGCGCCGACAGCACCCCCGACACGATGCCCAGCGCCCAGACGGCGCCTGTCATGAAGTCGACCATGGAAAGCCCGAACCGCGTCGGCGGCGCGTCCGGCTCCCCGGTCACCGTCATGAAGCCGGCCTCGGCTTGCATCAGATAGTCGTAGCCTGGCCAGGTTTCCCGGCTGTTGTTGCGTCCGTAGGCTGAGAGGTGCGCGGTGACGATCCTCGGATTGATGGCTTTTAGGTCTCCATAGGTGACCTTCAGCTTGCCCGGCTGGTCACCGCGGAGATTGTTCACGACCGCGTCGGCATCCTGCACGAGGGCCTCGAACTGCGCGCGGCCCTCGGGCGTCTTCAATTCGAGTGAAACAGACTTCTTGGATCGCGAGAAGGTCTGGAAGAACTGGCTGTCTCCATCGCCGAGCTTGTAGAAGCCGGTCACCCGGCTGATGTCGCCCCCCATGGACGGCGCCTCGATCTTGACAACCGTCGCCCCCAGCTCGGCGAGGAGCTGCGTGCCATAGGGGCCTGCGCCGTAGTGTTCCAGCGCCAGGATACGCAGGCCTTCAAGAGGTTGGCGGGTCATGCCGGATTCCGGGCCACGAGCTGTCGGGCGATGATGAGGCGCTGCATCTCATTCGTACCCTCGCCGATGCAGAGCAGGGGGGCGTCGCGATAGAGGCGCTCCAGGACCAACTCCTTGGAATAGCCGTAGGCCCCGTGGATGCGCAGCGCCTCCGTGGCCAGCGACAGCGCCGCTTCGGACGCGAAGAACTTGGCCATTCCCGCTTCCAGGTCGACGCGGCCTCCCGCGTCGTATGCGCGCGCTGCGTCGGCGACCAACAGTTCGGCCGCGCGGGCCTGCACGGCCATCTCCGCGAGCTTCAGCTGGATCGCCTGATGCTCGGCGATGGGCTTTCCCATGGTCTGGCGGATCTGAGCGTAGTTGACGCTCTCGCTCAGCGCCCGCCGGGCGATTCCCACGCCGCGGGCGGCGACGTTGATGCGGCCGATCTCCAATCCACCCGTCGCCATCAGGAACCCGCGGCCCTCCTCGCCACCCACCAGGCAAAGGTCGGCCGAGCACTCGTAGTCCTCGAAGATGAACTCGCCGGAGTCGATCCCGTTGTAGCCCAGCTTCTCCAGCTTCTTGCCGTTGCGGACGCCCTTCAGAGGCTCGCGCGTCTCTGGATCGACCTTGGGAGCGATCAGCATGCTGATACCCTTGTGCCGCGGCTGGGCGTTCAGGTCCGTCTTCACCAGAAGCGCACAGACCTGCCCCTGGATGGCGTTCGAAATCCAGGTCTTGGCGCCGTTGACGACATAGACGTCGCCCTTGCGCACCGCCGTCGTGCGGATCGCCTGGAGGTCCGTACCGGCATCGGGTTCGGTGAGCGCCAAGGCGCCGCGCATCTCGGCGGATGCAAACCGCGGCAGCCAGTATTCCTTTTGTGTGTCCGTCCCGAACTTCTGGACGACCAGCGCCATCATCAGGTGGGAGTTGAAGATGCCCGTGAGGCTCATCCACTCCTCGGAGATACGCGCCACGATATGGGCGTAGGTCTGAGCACTGAGCCCGAGTCCGCCATACTCGGGCGCGACCAGCGCGCCAAACAGGCCGAGCTCGATCATATCGTCGACCAGATCCGCGGGCCACGCATCCGCATGCTCCAGATCCATCGCGACAGGACGAACCTTCTTCTCGATCCATTTGTCTATGGCGCCGAGGATGGCGGCGTCATCGCTATCGGGGACGGGTGTGACGGCGCTCATCAATAGCTCCCCATCCGATCCTCGACGGCATGGCCGCGGGCCGGAATCAGCATGTCGCGAATGAAGGTGCAGACCACCTCGTGGCGGTGGTTCTTGCCGATCGTGCGGATGCCGACGATGCCCTGTCCCGGGCGCGATCGGCTCTCTCGCTTCTCCAGCACCTCGCTCTCGCCGTAGATCGTGTCGCCGGCGAACACGGGAGCGGTGAACTTAACCTCCCGCATGCCCAGGTTGGCGATCGCCTTCTGTGAGGTATCGGTAACGCTCATGCCGATGAGCAGCGCAAGGGTGTAAGGGCTGACCACCAGGTTCCGACCGAACTCCGAGGCCTTGGCGAACTCCGCATCGAAGTGCAGTGGGTGGGTGTTGAGCGTCAGGAGCGTGAAGAAGTGGTTGTCCGCCTCAGTGACGGTCTTTCCCGGCCGGTGCTCGTAGACATCTCCGACCACAAAATCCTCGAAGTAACGGCCGAACGTCTCGCGATAACGCTGCTTGCCGACCTCCTTCCAGCGCTGGACCATATTCAGCCTCCGACCTTCGCGAGGATGTTGCGGGCGGAACGGACGACGGGCAGTTCGATCAGCTTGCCGTCCAGCAGCGCCACGCCCTGCCCGGCGGCGTCGAACGCCTCGAGCACGCGGCGCGCCTGGCCCACTTCCTCCGCCGTGGGCGAGAACGCCTCGTTCACCGCGGCCACCTGCACCGGGTGTATGCAGGACGCCCCCGTGAACCCCATCGCCTTGGCCAGCCGCACCGATCGCCTGAGACCGGCTTCGTCCTTCACATCGAGCCACGGGGCCTCCAGTAGATCGACGCGCGCAGACGCCGCGGCGGCGACAGTGCGGCCGCGCGCATAGAGCAGGGACTCCCATGTCGGCTCACACCCGATGTCGGCGGAGAGGTCGTAAGCGCCGAACAGCAGGCCCTCGACGCCGGGCGACGACGCGATATCCCAGACGGCGCGGAGCCCGCGCACGCTCTCGACGATCGGCCAGAGGCGCAGCGATCGCGCACCCAACTCTGAACGCACGGCGAGCGCCTGCTCCGCCGAGTCCGCCTTCGGGATCATTACGAAGGCCGCGGACGCGCCCTTCAAGGCCGCGCAGTCGTCACGCCAGTACGGAGAGTCGAGGCTGTTGATACGCACGCCCACGCCCGCCCGCCCGCCTCTGGCCAGGAATTCGACAACCGATCGACGCCCCTCACCCTTGTCGGAAGGCGCAACGGCGTCCTCCAGGTCAATGCAGACAGCATCGGCGCCGGCCGCCATCGCCTTCTCGAACCGATCAGGTCGGTTTCCCGGAACGAAGAGGAGTGAACGATACATTTGGTTCGAACTAATTTGTCCATACAAATCTATTGTGGGCCGCGACTGGCGTCAACGTACGCACACGCTCCTGGCCGCGTCGGATCGGGCGGCCGACGAATGGGCTGTGAGAAATGCCGGGCTCACTCACCCGAAGGCCAGCGTCCGGCGCGACGCTCCGGTCGTCTTCGCCGCCAGCGCAGCTTTGGCGGCTGCGTACTGCTCGGCCATCTCTGCGACGACTTCACCCGCCGAGCGCACCGACCTGACCGCCCCGATGCCCTGCCCGCAGCCCCAGATGTCCTTCCAGGCCTTGGCCCGGTTCAGCCCTCCGTCGCCAAAGTTCATTCGCGATGGATCGGCGACGGGAAGATTGTCGGGATCGAGCCCGGCGCGAACCATCGTTGGCTTCAGATAGTTGCCGTGAACGCCGGTGATCATGTTCGAGTAGACGATGTCGTTTGCGGAGCAATCGACGATCATCTGCTTGTACTCGTCGATCGCATTACCCTCGTCTGTCGCGATGAAACGCGATCCGACGTAGGCGAGGTCGGCGCCCATCGCCTGAGCCGCGAGGATCGAGTACCCGTTGGCGATAGCGCCTGAGAGCGCGACGGGGCCGTCGAACCAGGCCCGCACCTCTTGGACAAGGGCGAATGGCGACAACGCACCCGCGTGGCCGCCCGCGCCGGCCGCCACCAGGATGAGCCCGTCCGCGCCCTTCTCGATCGCCTTCTGAGCGAACCGGTTGTTGATCACGTCGTGCATGACGATCCCGCCGTAGGAATGTGCGGCCGCGTTGACGTCCTCACGGGCCCCCAGCGAGGTGATGATCATCGGGACCTTCCACCTGGTGGTGGCCTCGAGGTCGTGCTCCAGCCGGTCATTGGTCTTGTGCACGATGTGGTTCACCGCAAAGGGCGCTGAAGGCATCTCTGGATGGTCGCGGTCCCAGGTGGCCAGTTCCTCGGTGATCCGATGCAGCCATTCTTCGAGCAGGCTGGCGGGGCGCGCGTTCAGCGCCGGGAAGCTCCCGACGATGCCGGCCTTGCACTGCGCGATCACCAGCTCGGGGCTGGAGACGATGAACAGCGGACTGCCGATCACCGGCAGGCGCAGGCGATCCTGCAGTAGAGACGGCAAACTCATGCGTTGATCCAGATGCGTAGGAGGGCCCTCGCGTGACCGAGTGTCGTCATCTTGCGGAGCACCCAGAACTCTTGCCCGGCAAGGTCGGCCGCGAACCTTCCGGCGTCCAATGCGTAAGGCTCTGCGATTGATGACGCATCCTCGGCGCATGCGTCGCGCGGCGGCCGGCCTCGCGGCGATTTAAGGACGCTCCGCCCCCGGCCGGAGCCGAACACGCATTGGACCCGGCCCCACACGGCGCGCGATGCAGGCCTCTATTCGCTAGAGGGAACGGCGCGCATGAGCCTCTATTTCGAGGAACTGGAGGTCGGTCGGGTCATCGACCACCGCATCACCCGCACGGTGAGCGAGATGGATAATCTCCTCTTCAGCTCGCTGACGATGAACCCCCAGCCGCTCCACGTGGACGCCCACTACGCATCAACCACGGAATTCGGCCGACCGCTGGTCAACAGCCTCTTCACGCTCGGGCTGATGATCGGAATCACTGTCTATGACACCACCCTCGGCACCACAGTCGCCAACCTGGGGATGACTGACGTCGCATTTCCGGCCCCCGTCTTCCACGGCGACACAATCCGGATCCGCACGACCGTGGCGTCCAAGCGCGAGAGCAGATCGCGGCCCAACGCCGGCATTGTCGAGCTCCTGCATGAAGCCAGAAACCAGGACGGCGTCCTGGTCGCGCGGTGCATGCGCGCCGCGCTGATGCTTCGAAAGCCCACCTAGCGCCAGCCATGGTTACGTGCCAATTTGTCCACACATATTGTGGGTAATCTGTAGGTAGGAGGCTGAGTGGGTCCGCTCGACGGCATTCGCGTCATCGACATGACGTCGGTCCTGATGGGCCCGTTCGCGACCCAGTTCCTGGGGGACATGGGCGCGGACGTGGTGAAGATCGAAGCGCCCGATGGCGACGTCACCCGTCAGATCGCGCCCTTCCGCTCCGCCGGGATGGGCGCGGTCTACATGAACGCCAACCGCAACAAGCGCAGCGTCTGCCTCGACCTGAAGAATCCAGCGGGTCATGGCGTCCTTCTGCGGCTGCTCAAGGACGCGGACATCCTGGTCTACAACGTCCGTCCTCGGGCGATGGCGCGCCTTGGCCTCGCTTACGAGGCCGTCAGTGCAGCCAACCCGCGTCTGATCTATGCGGGCCTCTACGGCTTCGGCCAGGATGGACCCTACGCAGCGAAGCCTGCCTACGACGACCTGATCCAGGGCGGCTCGGGCCTCTCATCCCTCTTCGCCCGGGCCGGAGACGGCGTTCCGCGCTATGCGCCGTCCGCGATCTCGGACCGCATCGTCGGCCTCACCGCGCTTGGCGCCATCTGCGCCAGCTTGGTGCACCGCCAGCGGACAGGCCTCGGCCAGCGCGTGGACGTGCCGATGTTCGAGACGATGGTGAACTTCGTGCTGGGCGACCACCTGGGCGGTCTGTCGTACGAGCCGCCGCTCGACCGCGGGGGCTACGCGCGTCAGCTTTCCCGCGACCGCCGCCCCTATCAGACCTCCGATGGCTACGTCTGCGCCCTCGTCTACAACGACAAGCAGTGGCGAAGCTTCCTCGGTGCGATCGGCCGGGCCGAGCTCATGGACGATCCCCGCTTCGCCACGTTCGCGGCGCGAGCCGAGAACATCGACCACGTCTACGGCGAGCTCGCCCGCATATTCCTGGAGCGCTCCACAGCCGACTGGCTCGATCTGCTGGAAGCGGCTGACATACCGTCGATGCCCATGCACGACCTGGACAGCCTGCTGGAAGATCCTCACCTCACGGCTACAGGCTTCTTCCAGCGCATCGAGCACCCCAGCGAGGGAGCCATGCGCGTCATGCGCCCCACCATGCGTTGGTCGCAGACGCCCGCGGAGGTTCGTCGCCTCGCGCCCCGGCAAGGCGAGCATGGACGCGAGGTGCTCCTCGAGGCCGGCTTCACGGAGTCCGAAGTCCGCGCCATGGCCGAGGCCGGCGCTCTCATCCTCCCCGACACGTCCGGCGCCTAAGGAGCTTCGATGCATTTCCACGACACCGAGCAGGAAGGGGCTGTACGGGACGCCGTCGCCCAGATCTGCTCCGCCTACGGCGACGACTACTGGCTGGAGCGCGACCGCAAGGGCGGCTTTCCCGACGACTTCTACCAGGACTTCGCCCAAGGGGGCTGGCTGGGCATCTGCATCCCCGAGGCCTACGGTGGCTCAGGCCTTGGCGTCGGCGAGGCCGCCGTGATGATGCGCACCATTGCGGAGTCCGGCGCGGGAATGTCGGGCGCCTCGGCCCTGCACATCAACGTCTTTGGCCTCAACCCTGTGGTGGTGTTCGGCACGGAGGCGCAGAAGCAGCGCATGCTGCCGCCCATGGTGCAGGGGGTGGACAAGACCTGCTTCGGCGTGACGGAACCCAACACCGGCCTCAACACCACGCAGCTGAAGCTTCGCGCCGAACGTCATGGCGACCGCTATGTAGTGAACGGCCAGAAGGTGTGGATCTCGACGGCCCAGGTCGCCAACAAGATATTGCTTCTGGCCCGCACGACACCTCTGGAGGAGGTGAAGAAGCCGACCCAGGGCCTGAGCCTCTTCTACACCGATATGGACCGCACCCGGATCCAGATCCGCGAGATCGAGAAGATGGGCCGCAAGGCGGTCGATTCGAACGAGCTCTTCTTCGAGAACTTCGAGATCCCCGTCGACGATCGCATCGGCGAGGAGGGCTCGGGCTTCGAGTACATTCTGCACGGCATGAACCCGGAGCGGGTGCTGATCGGCGCCGAAGCGGTGGGCCTGGGCAGCCTGGCCCTGAAGAAGGCCACCGCCTACGCCAGGGAGCGGGTCGTCTTCAACCGGCCGATCGGTCAGAACCAGGCGATCCAGCACCCCTTGGCCGCCAACTGGATGGAGCTGGAGGCGGCCTGGCTGATGATCCGCAAGGCCGCCTGGGAGTACGACAACGGCCTGCCGTGCGGCGCGAGCGCCAACGCGGCCAAGTACCTCGCTGGCGAGGCCGGCTTCAACGCCTGCCAGCAGGCGGTGATGACCCACGGCGGCTTCGGCTACGCGCGCGAATACCACGTCGAGCGCTACCTTCGGGAAGTCATGGTCCCCCGCATCGCACCGATCAGCCCACAGCTCGTCCTCTGCTTCATCGCCGAGCGGGTCCTGGGCCTGCCGAAGTCGTACTAGGCAGGTGGCCGGCGACATCGACCTTTCGGGCCTGATCGGACCGGGCGACCGGGTTGTGATCTCACAGGGCTGCGCCGAGCCGCAGACGCTTTGCGAAGCGCTGGTCGCGGCCGCCGCCGAGACCGGCCCCTTCGAGACCTTCGTGGGGCCGCTATTCTCGAAAACCTTCGACGGCGCGCAGATGCAGTTCGCCAGCTACGGCGCCATGGGCCGCGCAGCGAGGCTCGCGCGGGCCGGCAGGCTGGACATCTGGCCCCTGCACTACAGCGAGGTCTCGCAAGCCTTCGCCACGGGCCGGATTCGTGCGGACGTCGTGCTGCTGCAGCTGGCCAGGGCGCCGGACGGCCGTCTGGGCGCCACCCTGTCCAACGACTATGCCCTGGCCGCCGCCAGCAGCGCCCGGGTCGTGCTGGCCGAGATCAACGCCCAGGCCCCCTGGTGCTGCGGCGCAGAGCTCGACCCCGACCTCCGTATCGACCGGCTGATCGAGACCGACCGGCCTCTCGTCGCACTGGACAGCCCGCCCCTCGGAGACGCAGAGCGCGCCATCGGCCGGCACGTGGCCGGCCTCGTGCCGGACGGCGCGACCCTGCAACTCGGGATCGGCGCCTTGCCAGATGCGATCCTGGAGGCGCTGACGGGCCACCGTGACCTCGGCGTCCACTCCGGCATGATCGCCGACGGGCTCGTGCCGCTGCTGGAAGCCGGCGTCGTCACCAACGCGCGCAAGTCACGCGACCGCGGCGTCACGGTCACCAACACCGCGTTCGGCACGCGGCGGCTGTTCGACTTCGTCGACCGCAATGCCGAGGTCCGGCTCGCGCCGGCCGCCTACACCCATAGCTTCGAGGCGGTCGCGGGTCAGGCGGGCATCGTCGCCATCAACGCCGCACTCGAGGTGGACCTGGAGGGCAATGTGAACTGCGAGGTGTCGGAGGGGCGGATGCTGGGCGGGACAGGCGGCCTGCTGGACTTCACGCGTGGCGCGCGGGCCGCGGACCGCGGGCGCGCCGTGACCGTGCTGCGCGCGACGGATCGCACGGGCGCCGTCAATCGGATCGTGCCCAGGGTCGCGGCCGTCACCGTGCCGAAGACCGACGTGGATGTGGTGGTCACCGAGTTCGGCGTCGCCGATCTGCGCGGGCTTGGTCGCCGCGGCCGCGCGGAGGCCTTGATCGCCATCGCCCCGCCCTCTGCGCGCGAGGCGCTTGCAGAGGCGTGCCGATGAAGGGGCAAGGGCCGCTTGCCGGCCTGAAGGTCGTCGAGTTCGCCGGCATCGGCCCGGCGCCCATGGCCGCGATGCTGCTCGCCGACCTGGGCGCGGAGGTCATCACGCTCGATCGGCTGGAACCCAGCGGCCTCGGCATCCCACGCCCGCCGAAGTACGACGTCTACCGGCGCGGCCGCCCGTCGCTTGCCCTGAACCTGAAGCACCCGGACGGCCTGGCGACGGCCCTCGACCTGATCGCCCAGGCCGACGCCCTGATCGAAGGCTTCAGGCCGGGCGCGATGGAACGCATCGGTCTCAGTCCCGACGCCTGCCACGCGCGCAACCCGAGGCTCGTCTACGGACGCATCACCGGCTGGGGCCAGACCGGCCCGCTGGCCCAGGCCGCCGGCCACGATCTCAACTACATCGCGCTAACCGGCGTGCTGGCCGCTTTGGGCCGTGCGGGCGAGCCGCCCGCGGTTCCGCTCAACCTGATCGGCGACTATGGGGGCGGGGCGATGCTGGTCGCGTTCGGCATTGCCTGCGCCCTGGTCGAGGCGGGCCGCTCGGGCAAAGGCCAGGTGGTTGACGCGGCCATGGCGGAAGGCGCCGCCACGCTCTTCGCGCCTTTCTACGGCCTGATCGCCGCCGGCCTTCACAGCCTGGAGCGTGGCGCCAACCTGCTGGATTCCGGCGCGCCGCACTACGAGGTCTACGAGACCTTGGACGGCAAGTGGGTGTCCGTCGCGCCCATCGAGCCCAGGTTCCGCGAGGTTCTGCTGGAACGGATGGGGTTCGCACCGGCTGAGTTCCCCGACGTGCGTGATCCGGCTCAGTGGCCCACCGGCAAGGCCTCGCTCAAGGCTCGCTTCGCCGAACGGACCCGCGCCGAATGGTGCGAGCTGCTGGAAGGCACGGACGCCTGCTTCGCCCCCGTTCTGGACGCAGCAGAGGCCCCCCACCATCCACACCATGTGGCCCGCCAGGCCTTTTTGGACATCGGGGGCGTCATGCAGCCCGCGCCTGCGCCACGATTCTCGCGGACGCCAGCCGGCAAGCCCGGGCCGGCGGATGCGCCCGGCGCGAGCAGCGCGCAGATCCTCGCCGGCTGGGGCGTCCCGCCCGCCCGCGTCGCGGCGCTGGCTGCGAGCGGCGTAATCCCCGCCTAGGCGGGGGCGAACACCGGGGCGGGAGCCCCGAGCTCGCCTTCCGTCGGCTGGAACTTCACTTTCACGCGCATGCCGATCCGCAGGTCGTCAGGACCGACGTCGACGAGGTTCGTCAGCATGTACGGACCTTCGTCCAGCTTCACGTAGCCGATGGCGAACGGCCCGGTCGGGGCGCGGCGCATGATCGAGAAGGTGTAGACCTCGCCGGTCCCTGGGCTGTCCTCCCACACGGTCTCGGGCGAGTGGCAGTGCGGGCACATGGCGCGCGGGTACCAGAACGCCTCCTTGCAGGCCGTGCAGCGCTTCACGAGGAAGCGTCCTTCCCGCGCCGCATTCCAGAATTCCTGGGTTTCAAGCGTAATCGCCGGCGACGGGATCGGCCGCGACAGGGTGGTGTTGGTCCCGGACATCCTCAGCCCTCCCGTTCCATGATCAGCGTCGCAGACCCGTGGCGCGTGCCCAGCAGGCCGCCGGTGCCGTGGGCAAGCGCGAGGTCGCAGTTTGGAACCTGCACTTTCGGGTGCGCCTCGCCGCGAAGCTGGCGCACCGCCTCGATGATCTTGGTGATGCCCCCGCGGTTGGTGGGATGATTGTTGCAGAGGCCGCCGCCGTCGGTGTTGAACGGCAGCTTGCCGACACCTGAGATCAGCCCACCGTCGGCCACGAACCTGCCGCCCTCGCCCTTCGCGCAGAAGCCCAGGTCCTCCAGGGTCATCAGGACGGTGATCGTGAAGCTGTCGTAGATCGAAGCGTACTTGATGTCGGCCGCTGTCACGCCCGCCTCTTCGAACGCCCGCGGTCCCGACCAGACGGCGCCGGAATGGGTGAGGTCGAGGCCCACGCCGCCCAGCACGCCTTTCGGTGACTCGCCCGCGCCGACGATACGCACCTTGGGTCGGTTCAAGCTCCTGGCCACCTCCGGGGAGGTCACCACCACGGCTCCGCCGCCGTCCGTCACCACGCAGCAGTCGAGCAGATGCAGCGGGTCGGAGATGACCCTTGAGTTCACCACCTGCTCGACGGTGACCACGTCGCGTAGGAATGCGTGCTCGTTGTGCTGGGCGTGGTGGCTTGCGGCCACCTTGATCCAGGCCAGCTGCTCGCTGGTCGTCCCATATTCGTACATGTGCCGCATGGCGCACATGCCATAGAGGTTGTGTGTCGAGCCGCCCCAAATGTGCTCAAACCCGGCTTCCGGCGCCCCATCTGAGAGCTGCGCGCCGGCGCCGGCCGCCGCGAAGCGCGCGCCAGGCGGGCTGCCGCCGTTCTTCGGCCGCCCCGCCAGGGTGATCAGCGCCACGTGGCACTTGCCCGCAGCGATCGCCTCGGCGGCATGGGCGGCGTGGATCAGGTAGGAGGAGCCGCCCGTTTCGGTGGAGTCGACGTGCCGGACGTTCCGGAGCCCCATGTAGTCGACCATGGAGAGCGGCCCGAACCCGGGAGCGTCACCGGCGCAGAAGTAGGCGTCCACATCGTCGAAGGCCAGGCCGGCGTCATCCAGCGCGCCCTTCGCGCTCTCGGCGTGCAGCTGAACGGTCGTCTTATTCGGCTCGTTCCGCGTGGGGTGCTCATAGGCCCCCATCACATATGCCTTGCCCCTGATCCCCATCGAACCCTCGTGCACGATTGACCCGGGGGCTCTAGCAGCCGCCTTCCGGGACTGTCTTTGGGGCGAAAGACATCGATTTAGGCGAGGGCGTCCGGCGCGCTTGCGACGGCGCAAACCCCCAGCCTCAGGCGGGCGTGACGTCCGCGTGCAGACGACGGAGTTCGCGCTTCAGGATCTTTCCGCCGGCGTTTCTCGGGAGGGCGTCGACCAGCCGCAGCTGTTTGGGGGTCTTGTAGCCGGCCAACCGTTCCCGCGCCCACGCGACAAGGTCCGCTTCGGATGCGCGGGCGCCCGGGCGCAGAACGACCGCGGCGCGGACCTCCTCCCCCCAGCGTTCCGAGGGAACGCCGAAGACCCCGACCTCCGCGACGGACGGGTGGGCCGCGAGCACGTTCTCCACCTCGGTCGGATAGACGTTCTCACCGCCCGTGATGATCATGTCCTTGATGCGGTCCTTCAGAAAGAGGTAGCCGTCCTCGTCGATCAGGCCGCCGTCGCCGGTCCGGATCCAGCCGTCCGCAGATAGGGTCGCCGCAGTCTCTTCCGGCATCCGCCAGTAGCCGCTCATGTTGCCCGGGCTGCGGATGTTCACCTCGCCGAACGCCTTCGCCGGCAGGATCCGTCCATCGGGCGAGGTGATCCTGATCTCGACGCCGAGCCGCCCCGTCCCGACCGAGTTCATCTTCGGCCCGCCGACGGGGTGGTGGTCCTCCGGCCCCAGGACGGCGGCCAGGCCGCACGTCTCGGTCGATCCGTACGATTGGACGAAGCCGCATCCGAAGACCGAGATGCACTCGCTGAGCAGGGCCGGCGATATGGGAGAGCCGCCGTAGTAGACATACTTGATCCGGCTGAAGTCGGTCCGGGCGGCGTCGGGATGACGAGCCAGCATCTGCATGGCGGCCGGCACGAGCAGCAGACGCGTGACGTCCCGGGTGTGGATGATCGTCAGCACACGGGCGGCGTCGAACTCGGGGATGACCAGTACATGGCAGCCGTTGAACAGCGCGGCCACCCCCAGTCGGATGCCGGAGATGTGGAACAGGGGCATCGAGACGAGGCACACCTCCGGCGGCTGCCACCGGAGCCAGTCGGGACCGACAGCCTCCCGTCGCCGCAGTTCGACGAGCGAACGATGCGAGAGCATGGCCCCCTTCGGCCGTCCCGTGGTGCCGCTCGTGTAGAGGAGGATCGCGGCCTGCTCCGGATCGATCTGCGTCGCCTCGAACCCGGCGGCTGCCTGCCCGATCAAGTCCGCCAAGTCGCCGGCCGTCGCCTCGCCCAGCGGGAGCACGCGGGTGGTCGTTCGGGCGAGCGCGGAAGCTTGGGCCCACAGCCCGTCGCAGGCCTCGCCGACGAAGGTCACGGCCGGCTCGGCGTCGTCAAGGATATAGGCGATCTCAGGGGGCGCCAGCCGCCAGTTCAGCGGCGTGATCACAGCGGCCAGCTTGTTGGCCGCGAACATCAGCTCGAAGAACCGATCGGAATTCCGCCCGAGATAGGCGACGCGGTCGCCGCTTCCGACACCTAACGCCCGCAACCCAGCCGCTAGCCGGTCCGTCGCGGCGTCCAAGTCCGCGAACGTCACCGACCGCCCCTCGAATTCAAGCGCCGTGGCTTGCGGTCGCCAACGCGCGTGGGCCCGGACGATGTCGGGCATGGTTCGGATTTCTTCCTCGGCGGCCACGACCATGCGCTCGTCCAGACTGTCCCAGTTTCAGGATTTGTCCGGACAACCTACGGGCTTGATGCGTGGCATTCAAGCGCGCTGCGGCGCGGCGCACGCTGAATAGCGCCGCGCACTTCAACGCCCGATGAAAACGGAGACACTCCGCGCCTTGACTGCCCTCTTCGCCACCGGCCTCGTCATTTCCTGATCCGACGCAACGCCCGCCGCACGCCTCGCATCATCTTGGCCCAAGGCGTCTTCCGGCGGTCTGGCTTGAGAGGTTGCTCGTCGAGCAGAAAGGCGAGGATCGGGATGACGACGCCCGCCGCCATCATGAAGGTGAACACACCGGTCGCCCCGAGTAGCTTGCCAGTCTCCGCCGAGGTCAGCTGTGGCTCAAGGGCGCGCAGACATGCGGCCGCTGCAAGGCCGACACCGCAACCGACGCCAATCGACCAGACCGCGTCAATGATCCCAGGATGCTTTACGGCTCGGATGACGCCCACCACGAAGAAGGCCACAAAAATTACAAGACCGGCGTCCGGCGTGTTTCGCCGCGCCTGATCCACGACGAAGAGGACCAGCAGGGCATAGAGCCCCTGCAGATGCCGATCCGGCAACGCCTGGAATTGCCGAATGACGCGGCGTGTATGGGACAGAGTCGACATGAGGTTTCCTTCCGCTTCGAAACGGAGAGGCTGCTGTTTTCGTCCGAGGGACGGAAGGGAGCCGGTCGGCGACGCTGGTATCGCGCCGCCATGCTCGGACCGAACGGGGGGCCGCAATGACAAACGCGTCCGTCCCGACTTCGAAGGCGCATCTTGCCCGTGGACGATGCGCTGATCGCGGCGACGGCATTGGTTCACGGCTTGATCGTGACGCGGAATACTAGCGACTTCGAGGGAACCGGCCTTGTGCTTGTCGATCCCTGGCGAAGCTGACGCGGCAGGCGACGGCCAGGTCAGAGACAAGTTCACATCGGACTGCGGCCACCGCCATTCAGTCCGTGGGACTACGAGCGGCTCGGCAGCCCGAGGTGTTCCTGTCGGTGGTGAACCTGTTTGACCAAACGCCTCGCGTGGGACCGACCACCTCGTGCACCGCGGCGAACTGCCGAGTGTTCGACGGGAACCCGTACAACGTCATCGGACGCTACTTCACCCTGGGCTTCCGCTCGCGATTCCAGTGTGCTGGATCTGAAGTTCGCATGATTGTTGGACCGGGCGCGGAGCGAACTTCAGATCTCAAAAGCACACTTGAAAACATAGACTAGCTAGTGTGGCTCGAAATTCAGAAATCCGCTTTGAGCCCGCCATGAGGGCCGGCGAATTTCTGAATCGCCACACTAGGCCTGGGCGGGCTGCCTATGGCATCGAACCCAAACCGGGTCCGCGTTCCGGCGGCGGGTGGTGGGCTAGGCGCTACGGGAAGCTCAGGCCTCTTGTCGGGCGAAAGCGGACGGACCGACCGCCGCCCCGCCGGAGAACGGCGCGAAGACGCCGTCGCCATCCCGAACTCGGCGCGCACTCGAGTAAAGTTGTTGATTAGATAAAAAATTATTTCACCGAGTCTTGACAGTCAGCCCGCGGGCCGCCGTATTGGCTGTTTTGCTACCGAATGGTTTGAGCAGGACAGATGGCGGCAGTCAAACCGGCGCGTAAACAGGCTGAGCGTCGCGAGGAAGCGGAAGCGAAGATACTGAACGCCGCGATCAGGTTGCTTGTTGATCGAGGCTACGATCGCTTCACCCTGGCCGATGTCGGCGAGGCGGCTGGTTACAGCCGCGCCCTCCCCGCCCACTATTTCGGCAAGAAAGACGACCTGCTGAACGAAGTCGTCCGCTTTATTATCCAGCACTATCGCGCCAACCTGGCGGAAATCGACGCCGTTGCGCCGGGTCTTCCCTACCTCGTGGCGCGCATCCGGACGAACGCCGAGGCGGCGGGAACCCGCCAGGGACGCGCCCTCCTGCTCCTGCAGGCCGAAGCGACGGTACGCCGCCAGCTCAAGCGGACGATCATCGACTTCAACCTGCGGGGCGAAAAGAACTGGGAGGAAGCGATCCGGCGGGGCATGGACGCCGGCCACATCCGTCCGGACGTCAATGCGCGCCACGAGGCCCTGGTGATCTTCTCGTTCCTGCGCGGACAGAACGGGTTTGCGGCCATCGACCCGAAGTTCGACGTCAGCGGCACGACCGAATACTTCATCGCCACGCTCGTCTCCAGGATCGCCACCGCGGCCGGTCGCCGGGCGCACGCTTCCACGGGCTGAGCGCGCAGGCTTTCGCGAACGCGCCACCTGCCTGCCGGATAGGGGATTCACGCCGCAGACGACGCTCCTGGCCCGCTGCCCCGGAACCATGGTGAGGGCGGGGCTCCGCGGAAACCCGCGGAGCCGCGGCCGCGTCAGTCTCCGCCTTCGCGCTTGCTGAAGATGTTGGCGTAGGTCGCACTGCGCTCCGCCGCCTCGTCCCGCGCCTGCGCGCGCTCCTCGGCGGTGGCCATCTTGCCGATGAGCGTACGTTCGAATTCGAGCGCCGTGGCCAGGTCGACCTCGAGAGACTTGTTGAGGAGCTGCTTGGCGGTCCGCATGGCGAAGGGCGCGCGGGTGGCCAGGACTCCGGCGAGCTCGAAGGCGCGCTCCATCAGCTTGTCGTGCGGCAGGACCTCGTCGACCAGGCCCATGCTCAGCGCCTCCTGGGGACTCACCGGCTCGCCGATCATGATCAGGCGCTTGGCGTTGCTCAGGCCCACGATCCGCGGCGCTCGCGCGGTTCCGCCGCCGGCCGGCAGCGCCCCGAAGCGGATTTCCGTCAGGCCGATGTTCGCCTTGTCCGAGATCAGCCGGAAGTCGCAGGAGAGCGCGATCTCGCAGCCGCCGCCCATCGCCGCGCCGTTGATGGCCGCGATCACCGGCTTCGGAACCCAGTCGAAGCCGAGGCCCGGTCCCGGGGGGCTGACGCCCGTACGGTCGCGGGCGGTGCGAAGGTCGGCGCCGCCGCAGAAATGCCGGCCCGCGCCCGTGATGATCAACGCCCGGATGTTGGAATCGCTGGCCGCCTCGCGCGCGCGCGCCTGCATGGCGCCCATCAGCTCGGGGATGAGCGTGTTTGCGCGATCGGGCCGGTTGAGCGTCAGCACGGCGACGCGCTCGCGGACTTCATACAGGACGGTGTCGCTCATTTTTGGCTCCTGGCTTTTTGGGGGCGACGCATACCGGAGACGGGTGGCGTTCAACCGGTTGGAGAGGGAGGCGGGGCGCCCCATCGCCTCTGGCGATGCGGCGCGATCCCGGAGACGGCGTCGGACGGACGCGAAGCTCAGAGCGCGAGCGTGAATCCGCCGTTGACCGGATAGACTTGGCCGCTGATCCACGAACTCGCGTCGGAGGCCAGGAAGAGCACCATGTTGGCCACGTCCGAGGGCTCGCCGCGACGGCGGACGATGTACTTGTCGAAGATCCGCTTCTCGATGGCCGGGTCGATCTGCCGGGCCGTCTGGCGTTCCGTGTTCATCGCCGAGATCGCGACGGAATTGGCGGTGATCTGGTAGCGCGCCAGCGTTCGCGCGGCGCTGCGCATGAAGCCGGCCGCCCCGGCCTTGGCCGCCGCATAGGCCTCCATCCGCGGGTCGCCGTACCGCCCGGCGTCGGAGATGATCGTGACCAGCCGTCCCGGGGCGTTGCGGGCGATCATGTTCGGGATGACCGCCGCGGCGCAGTTCATCACCCCGTACAGGTTGACGCCGATGGCCTGGTTCCAGACATCCGGCCCGGTCTCCCAGAACGGCGTGCGCACCTCTGCGGTCGCGTTGGCGCCGTAGTTGCCGGCGTTGTTGACGAGGACGCCCACATGTCCGAGGTCGGCCTCGATCTTGGCGACCATCTCCTTCACCGACTTGAGGTCCGAGACATCCGCCTGGACCGCGATCGCCTTGCCGCCGGCCGCGCGGATCTCTTCGGCGACCCGTTCCGCACGGTCGAGATAATAGTCGTTGACGGCGACGCCGCCGCAGTCGTGCTGGGCCAGGTGAAGCGCGATCTGCCGACCCACGTTCTGACCGGCCCCGGTCACCAGGGCCACCCGCCCGCCCAAGCTCAGAATGTCGTTGCTCAACGATGCGCTCCTTCGTTCGAACTGTTGCGACCGCGGTCACGAACGGCGCGCACGGCCTCCGAGGGCGCTCGGGAGGTCCAACGGACCCGCACGACCACATGACCTGAAACCGCGAGCCGTCGCAGGCTCGGCATTTCGTTCCCCCCAGGAGCGCTGCCGCCCTGAAATCCCGTCGTTGCTCACAGACAATCACGATCTTACTTGTTGTCAAGCAAGATTATAATCTCGTCCTTTCGGCAGGTGAGCCGCCTCGCCGTCGGTGCGAGACCAAGCTGAGGGAGGCGTTCCGGTCGCCCGACATCTCCGGACCTAACCGCATTCTTGACTTGTCAGATAGATAGCAAATTTATTGCGCGCAGGCGTATGGGTCTGCTACTGCCGAGGGTAGAACTCGTCGCGCCGGTCCCTCGCCGCGCTGCGTTCGAGCGGGATCGTCAAGGCCGCTAGGCGGCAGGGAGGCACAGGATGGAAGAGGAAAAGAAGGCGTCACCCACGCCAAGACCGTTGTTCCAGGAGGCCGGAACCGGGGCGCTCCCGGACCATCCAGCCCTCTTCGGCGGCCGCTGCGAGAACTGCGGGTTCATGTTCTTCCCCATGCAGAAGTACGGCTGCGAGAGCTGCGGAAGCGTCAAGCTGACCGAGTGCGTCCTGACCGGCCGCGGCAAGATCCTGACCCTCGCCAAGGTGCACGAGCACAAGGGCCCGGGGCGCGAGGCTCCATTCACGGTCGCCGCGGTTCAGTTGGACGACGGCCCCATGGTGCGCGCCCTCCTCGACGCCGCCACGGCCGACGAGACGAAGTACGGCGACACGGTCGTCACCAAGCTCATCCCCGAAACCCGTCCCAACCGCGGCCCCTACGACCTGCGCTTTACGAGGCAAGCAAGCTGATGGCGAAACTGATTGGAGATCTTCGTCCCGTCTACGTCGTGGGCGTGGGCTGGCACAAATACCAGTACCCGACGGACACGCCGTATGTGGCGATGGGGCTGAAGGCCGTCCGCGACGCCCTGGCCGACGGCGGGCTGGAATGGTCCGCGGTCGAATCGTCCTACATTGCCCATATGCGGCTCGGCGGGGCGATCGGCCGGGCCATGCTGCGCCACCTGGGCGCGCTCGGCAAGCCGCTGGTGCATGTCGAGAACGCCTCGGCCTCCGGCTCGACCGCGTTCCGCCACGCCTGCATCGAGGTGGCCAGCGGGATCAGTGACGTGGCGCTGGCCCTGGGCATCGACAAGGTTCCGGAGGGGGGCGGCGCCCGCCCGGCGCGGGGCGGCGGGCTGCGCGGCCTGGCCGACGACGCCATCGTGCCCTTCACCTCCTTCGCGCTCCTGACCAACCGCTACGCCGCCCAGTTCGGCCTGCGTCCCGAGGACATCGCCCTCGTCGCGGTTAAGAACAGCGCCAACGGCGCGCTCAATCCGAACGCCCAGCGCCAGCAGGCCCGCACCCTCGAAGAGGTGCTGGGCGGACGGCCGATCTCGGGCACCCTGACCCCCTTGCAATGCACGCCCGTGGGCGAAGGCGCGGCCGCGGCCATCGTCGCGTCGGAAGAGGGCATCAAGCGCCTGGGCCTCGACATGGGCCGCGCCGTGCGCGTCCTGTCGTCGACCGCGGGCACAGAGACCGCCGAGGATCCCCTGAACCGCGACACCGTCCTGTCGCGCGAGGTGATGCAGCGCTCCATGCGGGAGGCCGGCGTCACCTCCAAGGACCTCGACGTGCTGGAAGTCCACGACGCCTTCACCATCGAGGAACTGCTCTACGCCGAAGCCACCGGCATCTGCCCCGAAGGGCAGTTCATCCCGATGCTGAAGGAAGGCGCGTTCGACATCGGCGGGCAGTGCGCGATCAGCCCGTCCGGCGGCCTGCTCTCCTGCGGCCATCCCATCGGGCCGACGGGCGTGGGACAGATCGGCGAGATCGTCACCCAGATCCGCGGTGAAGCCGGCGCCCGCCAGCACAAGGGTGCGCGGACGGGCCTCGCCCACATGGTGGGCGTGGGCGCCGTCTGCTACGTCCACGTCCTCCAGAAATAGGGTGGCGAATCCCGCCCCGGGCCGCATGCGCGGTCCGGGGCGATCCTCGGGAGAGATGCTCCCGAACGGCAGGGCCCTGTCGACGCGCCCCCCCGGATGCAAGCGTCGGCCTGCCGAACCCTCGTCAGCCGCCGACGGCGTTCCTCGGGATCTGGCGGAAGGACGCCTCCTGATCGGCGGTCGATTCCCGCGGCATCTTCAGCACCCGTTCGGCGATGATATTGCGCTGGATTTCGTCGGTCCCGCCCGCGATCGAAACCGCAGGCACCGAAACCAGGATCTCGGCGACGATCCCATCCAGCGGACCGTCCTCGCCCGCCAGCATCGCGTCCGCTCCCGAGATCATGGTGTGTACGCGGGCCGCGGCGCGGGCGACATGGCTGGCGGCGAGCTTCCCGATCGAGCCCTCCGGGCCTTGCGGACGGCCCAGCACCTGGGCGGCCCGGGCCCGCCGCGCCGTCCATTCGGCGCTCTTGGCGAGGATCAGAAGCTTGGCGATCTCCTCGCGGACGACCGGATCATGGATCGCACCCGTCGCCCTGGCGCGCTCCAGGATGAGATCCACGCGACCGGCCCGCTGGGGATACCACTTGTAGGGTTCCAGGGACGTGGCGGTCTCAGCCCGCTCCTCGTCGTAGATGCGGCCCTTGCGCGCCTCCGCCGCCGCCGCGCCGGAGGTCCCGCCGCCGCCCGCGTTGCGGCGCTCGTGCATCAGGGTCGTCGTGGCCACCGCCCAGCCGCCGCCCAACTGGCCGACCAGGTGTTCCTGCGGGACTTCGGCGTCGGTGAAGAACACCTGGTTGAACGAAGCATGGCCGTTCATCTGCCGGAGCGGCTGCACCTCGACGCCGGGCTGGCGCATGTCGATCACGAAGTAGGACAGCCCCGCATGCTTCGGCTTGTCCCAGTCGGTGCGGGCGAGCAGCAGGCCCCAGTCGGCGTGGTGGGCGCTGGTGGTCCAGAGCTTCTGTCCGTTGACGATCCAGCGCCCGTCCTTCAGGTCGGCGCGGGTCGTCGCGCCCGCCAGATCCGAACCGCTCCCGGGCTCGCTGAAGAGCTGGCACCAGGTGTCCTCGCCGGTCAGGCTGCGGCGCAGGAACTTCGTCTTCTGGAAGTCCGTGCCGTGGGCCAGCAGGGTCGCGGCGGCCAGCGTACGGATACCCGTACGGGCGACGCCGACCGCGCCGATCCGCCGGATCTCCTGGTCGACCACGGCCGCCACGGCGGCGGGCAGGTCGCGGCCGTGCCAGGCGCTGGGCCAGGCCGGCGCGCCCCAGCCCGCATCGATCAGCTTGTCGCGCCACTCGACCAGGCCCAGCTCAGGATCCCAGTTGGCCTCGAGCCACGCCCTGACTTCGGCGCGGACGCTCTCTTCGCTCGGTCGGCTCATGGTCGTTCCCTCCTCAATGGCCCCAGGCCGCGAGCATCTGTTCGCGGCGCCAAGAGGGACTGCCCAGAAACACCTCCGAGCTCTTGGCGCGCTTGAACCAGAGGTGCGTATCGTTGTCCCAGGTGAAGCCGATCCCGCCGTGGATCTGGATGGTGTGGATCGCCGTCTGCAGATAGGCCTCGGACGCTGCCGCCTTGGCGAGCGACGCCAGCGCCGGCGTCTCCGGGTCATCCTCGGCCGCGGCTTCGGCGGCGTAATAGGCGGCGGACCTGGCGAGCTCGACATCCACCAGCATGTCGGCCTGCTTGTGCTTCATCGACTGGAAGCTGGCGATGGGGCGGCCGAACTGCATGCGGAGCCCCGCGTACGCCAGCGCCGATTCCCTCAGCCGCTCGGCGCCGCCGACCATCTCGTGCGCCAGGCCAATGGCCGCCAGCATCATGGTCCGGGCGAAGGCCGCCCCGGCCTCGCCCGCCGCGCCGAGCAGCTCGGCCTCGACGTCGCGAAACTCGAGCCGGGCGATGCGACGCGTCGGATCCAGCGCGGCGAGGGCCCGGCGCCGAAGGCCTGGCGCATCACCCTTCACGGCGAAGAACGACAACCCCTCCCCGCTCGCCGTCCCCGGAGCCCGCGCCAGCACCACCACGAGGTCGGCCGTGTGGCCGTCGAGCACGAAGCTCTTCACCCCGTCCAGGCGGAAACCGCCGCCGGCCTCCCGCGCCGTCGTTTCGACGCCCTCGGCGTCCCAGCGGCCGTTCGGCTCGGTGAAGGCAAGCGCGGCGATCGTCTCCGCCGACACGATCCCGGGCAGCAGCGCGCGTTTCTGCTCCTCCGTGGCGGCGGCGAGAATGGCGTGTGTGGCGAGCACGGCGGACGAAAAATAGGGGGCGCAGACGAGCGCCCGGCCCATCTCCTCCAGCACGATGCAAAGCTCGACCGGCCCGAAGCCCTGCCCGCCGTAGGCCTCCGGCACGTGGACGCCGCACAGGCCGAGTTGGTCGTTCAGCTTGCGCCACCGCGCGATATCCCAACCGGCGTCCGTCTCCATGGCCCGGCGCGCCTCGCTGGTCGGGCAACTCTCTTCGAAGAGGCGCCGCAGGATCGAACGAAACTCCTGCTGCTCGCTGGTGAAACTGAACTGCATCGGGCCCTCGCTTCCTCGGCTCCGAGGTTAGCCCCCCGCGCGGCCGCGCGGGGACCGGATATCGCAATCACAACCGCTGAATCGCCCCGGGCTCAGAGGTCCGCGAAATTCGGGGGCCGCTTTTGGACGAAGCTCGCCACACCCTCGTCCTTGTCCGGGTGGCGGACGCTGATCCGCGTTTCGTCGAGGGCCGTGATCAGGGCGCTGTCGAAGCTCTCGAAATTGGCGTGCCAGACCTGGGCCTTCATCACGGCGACCGCACGCGGCGACATGGTGGTGGCGATCGCCTGGGCGTAGCTCACCGCCGCGGCGACCAGGTCCGCCTTGGGACTGACGAAGTTGACGAGGCCCATGGCGTGCGCCTCGGCGGCGGGCACGCGCCGCGACGAGATCAGCATGTCCGTGGTCCGCGCCGGCCCGATCAGCCGGCTCATCAGCCACGCCATGCCATGCTCGGCGATCAGGCCGCGCTGACCGAAAGCCGTCATGAAGAACGCCTCCTCGGCCGCGAACCGCACGTCGCAATACAGGGCCAGGACCAGGCCGAGGCCGACCGCGGAACCGTTGATCGCGCCGATGATCGGCTTCTTGCAGCGCAACAGATAGCCGAACCGCTGTGCGTTCTCGACCGCCTTGGAGATGTCAGGGCCCAGGTCGGAGGCGAAGGCGGCGTCGAGGGCCGCGATCTTCTCCGAATCCCCGCTCAGCGGAATGCCCCCGGCGAGGGAGCTCATGTCCGCGCCCGAACAGAACGCCCGGCCGGCGCCGGTCAGCACGATCGCCCGGACCTTGGGGTCCTCGACGGCCCGCGCCATGGCCGCCTTCAGCTCGGTGACCATCTCGCCGTTGAACGCGTTCATGCGATCGGG
This sequence comes from Phenylobacterium sp., assembly GCF_037189685.1. Classification (GTDB taxonomy): domain Bacteria; phylum Pseudomonadota; class Alphaproteobacteria; order Caulobacterales; family Caulobacteraceae; genus Phenylobacterium. The sequence continues at coordinate 72,622 of NZ_JBBCIT010000028.1, forward strand.
CCGGTTCAGCGCGACCACGGCCACGCGCTCCTGCAGCTCGTACGTGATCGTCGAATAGCTGTCTTCGGCCACAGTGGGACTCCTCGAGCTTGGATGGTTGGATATCCAGAGACTGGGTACGCAACAAAGTTCGGCGATGCTCGACATCCGAGACGCTAGGCGCCAGCGGCCGGGGTGACAATCTCACCCTCACAGCCGGACCCGACGCGGCCGCCGACGCGGTCCAGCGCCATGATGGCTTCGCTCATCAGATGGCGGACGATGTCGCCTGCCGGCTCCACGCTCTTCGTGAAGGCGCCGCCGGGCCCGAACGAGACGATGCCGGCGTCCGTCTCGCCATTCAGGTAGACCCGCTCGCGCGTGCGGGAAGACAGGATCAGGTCGCCATAGTCGCGATGTTCGCGGACCCCCTCCAGCTCCAGCCGCCGGACCTCCAGGGCCGTTTCATTGGCCATCACACGCCAGGTGCTGATGCGCTCCATGATGGTGATCGAGGCATGCTCGTCGCACTGCACGATGCGCTCCTTCAGCGCGTCGTGAGCCCAGATCTCCGTAGCGGCCATGAAGCGGCTGCCCATGACGACGCCGTCGGCCCCCATCGACAGGGCGGCGGCGATCTGCCGCCCGCTCCCGATCCCGCCCCCGACGACGAACGGAATGTCGCCCAGGCGCTCCAGCGCGAACGCGCCGCTCACGAAGGTGGACAGGCGATTGGCGCCCGGATGCCCCCCTTCCTCCATGCCGACCAGAGCGACGGCATCCACGCCGAGCCGTTCGGCGGCCAGGGCGTGGCGCACGCTGGGGCATTTGTGGATGAGGACGCCGTTCCCGTCGTGGATCATCGGAACGACGTCCTCCGGCGAGCGCCCCGCGGATTCGAAGTGTCGGACGCCTTCCTCGAAGGCCACGCGGATGTGCTCGGGCATCTCGCTGTTGTGCGCGGAACGACCCGCGAAGGTCAGGTTGACGCCGAAGGGCTTGCCGCCCGTCAGCTCCCGGCAAAGCCGCAGCTCGTCCCTGAAGACCTCCAGCGACGCGAACGAGCGCGGCGTGATGAAACCCATGGCTCCGGCGTTGACCACCGCGGCCACGATCCGGGCGTCGGACAGGTGCATCATGCCGCCGAGCAGGATCGGATGCTCGATGCCGAACAGCTCGGTGATGGGAGTCCGCACCCGTCGGCTGGTCATGTCTCTGTTCCCCCATCCACGCCGCCGACCGTCCTTCCGGACCACCGTCGCGGGCGGGCGCGACGGCGGGAACTTCGAGGCGGCGGGCCTAGAGCGCCAGCATGAAGCCGCCGTTGACAGGATAGGTCTGGCCCGAGATCCAGGAGCTCGCGTCGGAGGCCAGGAACAGCGCCATGTTGGCTATGTCTTCCGGTTCGCCGCGGCGGCGCACGATGTACTTGTCGAAGATCCGCTTCTCGATCGCCGGGTCGATGGCCCGCGGCCTTTCGCGGACCGTGTTCATCGCGGAGATGGCGATCGAGTTCGCCGTGATCTGGTAGCGGGCGAGGGTCCGCGCGGCGCTGCGCATGAAGCCCGCGGCGCCCGCCTTCGCGGCGGCGTAGGGCTCCATGCGGGCGTCGCCGAAGCGGCCGGCGTCGGAGATGATCGTGATGATCCGGGCCGGGGCGTTGCGCTCGATCATGCCCGGTATGACGGCGGCCGAGCAGTTCATGACGCCGTACAGGTTCACCCCGATCGACTGGTTCCACACGTCGGGGCCGCTCTCCCAGAAGGGCTTGCCGCGCTCGGCCGTCGGGTTCGCCCCGCCATTGCCGGCGTTGTTGACGAGGACGCCCACGGGGCCGAGCTCGGCCTGGATCTGCTCGTTCATGGCCTTGACGGCGGCAAGGTCGGTGACGTCGGCCTGCACCGCGATCGCCTTGCCGCCCGCGGCGCGGATCTCGGCCGCGACCGACTCGGCCCGGTCCAGATGGTAGTCGTTGACCGCCACGCCCCCGCAATCGTGCTGGGCGAGGTGCAGCGCGATCTGTCGGCCCACGTTCTGGCCCGCCCCGGTCACCAGCGCCACGCGGCCGCCCAGGCTCAAGATGTCGCTGCTCAATGACTTGCTCCGTGAAAGGCCGCCTCTCGTGCGGTGCGGCTGTTAACCCCCGAGCCCGGATGCGCCGAGCGCCGATCATCGGGAAGGTGAAAATAAAACTTACTATCTGTCAAGCAAAGAAAGTCATTGCCGGAGGAGAGGAAGACGCATCCGGCGCACATGATCGTCTCCTCCCGACTAGGTTGCGGGCCGGCGCGATCCGTCGGGATCGTCCTGCGGGGCTTGCGGCCGCTGGTTTCCGAGGTTGGCGACGTTGGCTTCGTGCTGCGACTTGGTCAGCCGATATCCGAGCAGGCATATCGCGGCGAGGAGGTAGACGGGCGCGAGGCCGAATGCGACGGTCGCCGCCAGGGCGTCCAGGGGCCCCTCAGCCACCTTCCCGGGCTTCGCGTTGTCGGGGAAGCCCGCGAAGGCGAGGATAAGCCCGGAACTGATGATGCCGAGGCCCGCGACCGCCTTCTGAAGCACGTTGTCGGCCGACAGCAGCAGCCCTTCCGAACGCCCGCCGTTCTTGAGCTGCATATCCTCGACCAGGTCGAGCATCATCGAGCTCATCAGCGTCGAGAACGCCACCCGCCCGAAGTCGCCGACGAAGCCCGCGGCTCCGAGCAGATAGAGCACTTCCGTGGAGCCCCGCGGCGGCGCGATCTCAAGGACGAAGGCGAGCAGCGGCACCGCGAGGCCGACGTAGCTCGTGAAGAGCGCGAGGATCGCGCCGTTCCGCTTTCCGAGCCAGCGCGCGATGTGCATCGCCGCGAGCGCGCCCAGGACCGAGCCCGCCAGGTCGATCGGGACGAGGATCGCGATCTGCGAGCTCTTGAGCCCGAAGACATAGGCGACGATGTAGATGTTGAGCCCCGAGACGGCACCCGCGCCCAAGGCCAGCAGTATCCCACCACCGACCGCCGCCAACATCGAGCGGTTCCTGAAGATCGCGACCACTTGGCGCAGGAAATCCATGAAGCCGGGCCTGCGGACGGGCGGGCGGTGCAGATGGCGGATCTGGTTGTGGGTTCCCAGGCAGCACCCGAGGATGGCCAGGAAGATGATCATGCCGCCGATGATGCCGTACTTCTGGAATCCTTCCCGGTTCAGCACGCCGCTGACGTCGGCGGCGGTCGGGACGAGCAGGACGCTGTAGGCGAGCATCCGCATGCCGAAGGCGCCGGATATGCCGAAGATGAACCGCATGCTTATGATCGCGGTCCGCTGTTCATAGTCCGTGGTGAGTTCGGCCAGCAGCGCAGCCGCCGGCACCTCGAAGAAGGTGTCGAAGACGCGGATCACGAAGACCAGCGTCACCATGTAGATCGTCAGATGGAGATCGGACCAGCCTTCCGGCGCCATCCAGAGCAGGACGAACCCGATCGAGACCGGCAGGATGGAGGCGTACATGAAGGGATGCCGCCGGCCCCAGCGGGAGCGCACGTTGTCGGACCAGTAGCCGACGAGCGGATCGAGCACGGCGTCGACGATCAGCGCGACCCCAAGGGCGGTCGCCACCTTCGCCGCGGGCAGTCCCACGACCTGATTGTAATAGAGCAGGAGGAAGCTGGCCAAGCCGCCTTTCTTGATGGCGTTGCCGATCGAGCCCGAGGCGTAGAAGAGCTTGGTGACGAACGGCACCCGCTGCGCTGGCGCACGTGCCTGACTGGCGGCCGAGGCCTGGCTGGCGCCGGGTGATACCGCGGTCATGGAACTCCTCCCGAACACATTGTTCAGCGTTCGCCTGTTCATCGACGCCTGGCGCCGTCGGTGGTCCTCGCCACCAACAAGAAGGAGCCACGTAGCTTGTTATATGACAAGCTACTTTCTAGGCCCGCTCCGCAGGCCGACGCAAATCTAGCGTCCCACGAAAGCTCCGGCCCGGCGTTCCGCGACCGCGCGTATGCCCTCGCGGAAATCTTCCGTGCCCCGCAGGATCATCTGTTCGCGGTTCTCGAGGTCGGTCTGCATGGCGATCCTGTCCGCGAGGCCCGCGCGGAGCGTCGCGCGGGTGGCGGCGACCGCAAGCGGCGCGCTCTCCGCGATCTCGCTGGCCAGGCGCATCGCCGCGGCCCGGAGATCCTCCGCAGGCACGAGATCGTCCGCCAGGCCCCAGGCCAGCGCCTCCTCGCCCTTTATCCGCCGTCCTGTCAGCATCATCAGCGCGGCCCCCTGCTCGCCGATCAGGCGCGGCAGGGCGTAGGTGATCCCGAACCCCGGATGAAAGCCGAGCTTGACGAAGTTGGCGGCGAAGCGGGCCTCCGGCGACGCCACGCGGAAATCGGCCACCAACGCGAGACCCAGGCCCGCGCCGATGGCGGCGCCCTGGACCGCCGCCACGATGGGCGTCCTGGCCGAATACAGCCGGATGGCCTCGGCGTAGAGCGGCGTCGCCCCGGGCGATGCGTCTCCGGCGGGGGCGTCTCCGGCGGGGGCGTCGCTGCCGGTCTCGCTCGGCCCGGAGAAGTCCGCCCCGGCCGAGAAGCTCTTGCCATCGGCCTGCAACACGATGGCCCGGGCCTGCGGGTCCGCGTCCACGGCGGCGAAGGCGTCGGCGAGGCTGCGCATCAGGGCGACGGAGACGAAGTTGTGAGGCGGCCGGTTCAGGGTGACGGCGGCGACATGGCCGACCCGTTCCACCGTGACGTTGGGGCCGTAGGTCGTTTGCATCGGAAATGTCCTTGATCGCAGATCAGGCTTCGGGACTCAGGGCGAGGCGCGCGTCAGTCCGCATCCGCGCCCTGTTCGGAAAGGCGCGACGGCTCGAGCTCGCGGAGGATCTCCTCCGTATCCTGGCCCGGACCGGGCGCGTGCCGCCGCAACCGGTAAGGCGCCTTGCTGAAGCGGATCGGGGATCGGAGCGCGTGGTAAGGCCCTTCGGTCGGGTGCTCGACCACCGGCATCAGCCCCACGGCCTGCACATGCGGGTCGTCGGCGAGCTCCGCCAGGCCAATGACCGGCATACAGGGGATGTCCGCGCTGTCGCAGAAGGCCACCCATTCCGCCGTGGTCCGCTTCGGCGCCTCCTCGCGGATCATCGCGTAGAGGATGTCGATGTGGGCGTTGCGCTGGTCACGCTCCCGGAAACGGTCATCCGATTTCCAATCCGAGCGTCCCACGAAATCGAGGAAGTCGAACCAGTTCTTCGCCGAGTACGGAAGAATGCAAGCATAGCCGTCCGCCGTGCGGAAGGGACGGCGCTCGCGGCTCTGTATCCGCGGGTAGCCCGGCGGGCCGCGCGCGGGAACATAGGTGGCCTGGCCGAACTGCTCGACGAGGTTGAAGTCGATGGCCGTCTCGAACATCGGCACTTCGACCGCCTGCCCACCGCCGCCGCGTTCGCGATGCAGCAGGGCGCCCAGGATGGCGTAGGCGATCGCCTGCCCGGCAAGCTTGTCGCAGATCACCGCCGATGCGTACGCGGGCTCTCCCGTCAGAGGAACGGCAGTGCTCGCGTAGCCCGACGACGCCTGGATCAGATCGTCGTAGGCGGGCTTGTGGCCATAGGGGCCGTCGCTTCCGAAGCCGTGGGCCGCGCAGTAGACGATATCCGGATTCAAGCGGCGGACCTCGGCATAGGTGAACCCGAGCCGGGCCATAACCTGAGGCCGCAGGTTGTGGACCAGCACGTCGGCCGTGCGGATCAGCGCACGCATCCGCTCGCGGTCGGGCTCCGTCTTGAGGTCGAGCGTGATGCTCCGCTTGTTCCGGTAGAGGTTCAGCATGTTGGCGCCGATCCGGCCGCCGGTGGCCGGCCGAAGGCCGTCGCCCTCGGGCGGCTCCACCTTGATCACATCGGCGCCCATGTCGGCCAGGATGCGGGTCCCGAAGGGCCCCATGATGACCGAGGTCAGGTCGACCACCCGGATACCCTCGAGGGGCGCAGCCGGGACCTCATGCTTCGCGTTGCGCAAGCCTTCACCTCCCTGCGCCGCGTCATGTGTGCGAACGCGCCGCGTAAGTTTCCACCTTCGCGCCGCGCCTCAACCCGAGAGCGACGCCTGCCCGCCCGCCGGCCAATACCGATCACGCAGGGACTTCTTGTAGAGCTTGCCGGTGGGCAGTCTCGGCAACTGGTCGACGAAATCCAGCGACCGGGGCGCGGCGTAGCGCGCAACGCGCGAGCGCACGAAATCGAGGAGTTCCCGGGCGAGTTCCTCCGCCGGCTGCACGTCCGGCCTCAGCTCGACCACCGCCTTCACCTCCTCCCCCATCTCCGCGTTGGGGACGCCGATGACGGCCACGTCCTGAACGGCCGGATGCATGATCAGGGCATCCTCGATCGCCTGGGGATAGATGTTGACGCCGCCCGAAATGATCATGAACGAGAGGCGGTCCGTCAGATAGAGGTAGCCCTCCTCGTCCAGTCGGCCGATGTCGCCTACCGTGGCCCAGTTGGCGTGCTGGGGATGCCGGGAGCTGGCGGTCTTGTCGGTGTCGTTGTGATAGGTGAAGAGCAGGCCCGGCTGCTCGAAATAGATGATCCCGGTCTCGCCGATCGGCAGCTCCCGGCCGGTTTCGTCGCAGATGTGTATCTTCGCCTCGCCGCCGGCGCGGCCGACCGAGCCCGGGTGGGCGAGCCACTCGGCGCTGTTGATCCGGGTCGAGCCGATCCGCTCGGTCGAGGCGTAGTATTCCTCCAGGATCGGCCCCCACCAGGCGATCATCTGCTGCTTCACGCCCACCGGACAGGGGGCCGCGGCGTGGATGGCGCACCGATGGCTGGAGAGATCGTAGCGGCTGCGTTCCGCCTCCGTCAGCTTGAGCATCCGGACGAACATCGTCGGCACCCACTGGCTGTGCGTGACCTTGTGCCGGTCCACCAGTTCCAGGGCCTCCAACGGATCGAACTTCTCCATCACGACGACAGAGCCGCCCTGGACCAGGGTGGCGAGGACGAAGCCGAGCGGCGCAGCGTGGTAGAGCGGCGCCGGCGAAAGGTAGACGGTCTGCGCATCGAAGCCGTAGTGGGCGGCCGTCGGAGGCGCATTCGCCCCCTGCCCATAGACGCCCTGGGCCAGCGCCCGCTTGATTCCCTTGGGCCGCCCCGTGGTGCCGGAACTGTAGAGCATGGTGTCGCCGGCGGCGGCGGGCGGCGGGTCCGCCGGGTAGGCCGCGATGGCGCGCTCATAGCTCGAGAACACGCCGGACGCCTCATCGACCATCAGGCGGATCCGGCAGCGGGGCGCCGACCGGACGGCCTCTTCGGCCACCGCGGCCAGCTTCGGCGAGGCGACCAGCGCCTGAGCCTCGCAATCCGTCAGGATGTAGGCGGCGTCCGGGCCCGGCAGGTAGCGATTGATCGCCGTCACGTAGAGTCCCGACCTGAGCGCGGCCAGCACCACCTCGAGGAAGCGCGGGTGGTTCTCCATGAGAAGGGCGATGTGGTCGCCGCGCTTCAATCCCTCGGCGCGCAGCAGATTGGCGAGGCGCGCGGCGTTTTCCTCCAGGGACCGATAGCTCACCACCGCGCCGCTCGGCTCGAAGATCAGCGCGGGCTTGTCGGGATGGTGCGCCGCATGCGCCTGAATCGGCATTCACTTCACTCCACCACACCGCCACCGGCGCCACGTCCCGCCGCCTCTTCCAAGGCCCCGACGCGCGATATCGCCAGGCCCGGGGACCGGCGCGTCGCCTGCCGGCCCCGCGACGTCTCGGACCGCTCCGCAAGACCGCGCCTTCGCGCTGGAAGATCAGAACCTTGTTTTAGCTATCTGACAAGCAAATTTTATTGCTTTGTCCTCCTCCGGAACGCCCCCGATCCAGGCGCGCGTCGGCCGCTCAGACGGGTCTACGTCAGGACGCCCGACGCCTTCAGGCGACCGATCTCGTCCGGCGAAAGGCCTAGGTGCTGCTCGAGGATCTGGTCGGTCGAATCCCCGATCCGCGGCCCGGCCCGGGTTTCCGCATGCGGCGTCCGGCGCAGGGCGAACTGCGGCCCGGGAATCCAGGACTCTCCGATCAGGGGGTCCGAAACGGGCTTGAAGAACGAGACGTGCTCGAGGTCCGGGTCCTCGGAAAGGTCAACATCCCGATGGATCGCGTGCGCGGGCACGCCCGCCGCCTGCAGGGTCGCTTCGGCCTCTTCCGCGGTCCGGCGCGCGGTCCAGGCCGCGATCCGGGCGTCCAGGTCCTCCCTGGCGCGCAGCCGTCCCACAAGGGTCGAGAACCGGTCGTCGGACAGGGGCTCGCCGACAATCTCCCGCAGGGCGGACCAGGCGGCCTCCTGCGCGGCGTCGACGACCACCCAGCGATCCTCCCCTTGGCTCGGGTAGGCGCCGCAGGGCGCGCGCAGCGGCGAGCCCGCGCGCCCGTCCCGCTCGGTCGTCACGCCGTTGACGACGTAGTCCATGTAGGCCGGGGTCAGGAACTGGAGACCGGCGTCGGCCTGGCCGAGGTCGATGTGTACGCCCTTGCCGGTGGCCTGCCTCCGATGGAGCGCCGCAAGCACGCTCACCGCGATGTAACGCGGCGCCACGGCGTCGGTCCACGGCCCGTGGGGGCCGTTCGGAACCCGGTCGGGCCAACCGACCAGTCCCGTGGCGCCGGCGAAGGCCGCCCCGGACATGCCGGTGCCGCTGGTGCCGACGCCCATGGGACCTTTCCGGCCGAGAATTCCCGTCGAGACCATCACCAGGCCCGGGTTCCGCTTCGAAACCTCGGCGTAGGAGAGGCCCATTTCGTCGATGGCGCCGGGCGTGAAGCTTTCGACGAAAACATCGGCCTCCGCCAACAACTCCCGGACGATCCTGAGGCCATCGGCCGACTTGATATCCACCGCCAGGCTGCGCTTGTTGGCGTTCGTCATGTGGTAGGACATGGAGCGTCCGAGCCCGGGCTCTCCGTTGCGGAACGGCCCCATCGCACGCAGTGGATCGGGTCGCTTTGCGGTCTCTACCTTGATCGTGGTCGCGCCGAGTTCCGCCAGATAGCGGGCGCTCACGGGGCCGACCATGATCCAGCCCATGTCCACGACCTTCAGGCCTTCCAGCGGCGCAGCCATCAGACGATTCCTTGTTCGAAGAGCGCCTGCACCTCGGTGCGGCTGAGGCCCGCGAGATCCGAGAGCACCTGGACCGTGTGCTCGGAGAGGGCGGGCGCGGGCCGCCGCACCTCGATCTCATAGTCGGAATACTGGGCGAACCGCGCGGGAACGTCGACCGTCGCGCTTCCGACGCGTTGGGGCGCGAAGAGGCCGCGTTCGCGGAAGTGCGCGAAGTGGGCGATGTCGGCCATGGTCATGACGGGGGCGGCCATGAAGCGGTAGCGATGCGCGATCTCGGCGATCTCGGCCTTGGTCTTGCCCACGAGGGTCTCGCGCAGCACCTCGATAATGCGCGGGATGGGATCCGGCGGGGACCGACCGAGGCTCGCCTCGCGCGCCACGGCGGCCAGGTCGACGGCGGCCAGGTCGGAGGCCAGCGCGCCTTCGTCGGCCAGCCACTGCACCATGCGCTGGGTCATCGGGGCGAAGGCCGCCGAGAACGAGAGGCTGACGTAGGCGAAGCCGTCCTTGCAGGCGTACATGGCGGGGATCGGCGGCAACAGGCCGATCGGGCCAGGCCTCTGGCGCGAAGACGGTTTGTCGCCCGCGCGACCCGAGACGAGACGCCCCAATGCCGCCGGCATCGCCGCGATGCGGGCCTGCAGGTCCACCGTCTGGCCGCCGCCCAGGCGGTCGCGCGCCGCCAGGGCCGAAAGCGCCGCCACCGCGGCCTCGGCGCCGGCTTCCATGATCGACTGTGGCGTCGGAAAGAACGTGGGCGGTCGGTCCGGCGGCCCCGCCAGGGACGGCGCTGAACTCGCGGCCATGATCACCGGATCCGTCGCCTTGTAGGCCGCCTTCGGGCCATCCCGCGAGAACTGCGAGATCAGGCAGACCACGAGATCCTCGGGCGGGCCGGCCTCGTTCAGCAGCGGCTCGATCTCGGCCGGCGCGATGAGGACATCGACCTTGTCGAGAATAGCCTTGAAGATCGCCCGGCCGTCAGCCGTCGACAGCGCCAGCGTCGCTCCGCGCTTGTTGCGGTTGAGGGCATGCCAGCTCAGGCTGCGCTCCAGGCCCGGCTGGCCGTCCACATAGGGACCCAGCCGGCGTCCCGCGGCGCCCGACGGCGGCTCCAGGGCGATGACGTCGGCGCCTAGGTCCCCCAGGATCTGGCCAGCCAGCATCGTCTCCGGAACCGAGACTTCCAGAACACGCACATCAGCAAGCATGGGACGCTCCCCAATCCAATCTTCGCCTCGTCCGGCCCGCGTCGGCTTCGACAGGCGACGCGCGACGCGCCGGATTCTTTTTTGATGTCATCGTCCCGCCGGCGGCGTCGGTTCCGCCCGCGCCGTAACGGATGTCCCCAGACGCGCCGACACCCTCACGCAATACTCGAAATTCCATAAACTTGTCATTTCACAAGCAAATAAAGTGGCTCACTGTTCGCTGACGCATCGCTCATCGTCAAGCAAAACAATCGGCGGCGGCCCCCGGCGGGCCCGCCTGTCTTACGCTCGGCGCGCGAGGGGGCGCATGCCGACGTGGCGGTCCGATTTCGCCGATCCGAAACGCTCGCCGCCAGTGGCTCAGGCCGCGACGATTAATTTGCTTTTCGGTTGACAAATTTATGGCGATTGGGCTCTGCGTAACCCCCGACCGCGTAGCTCTGTCGTAACAGAGCGCCAGAGCGCGGGCTCCAGGCGTCGCCCTTCGAGCGCATCTTATGATCTTTGTCGAACAGCAAATACCATCGGGAGGACGGTGATGGATTTCGAGCTCTCTCAGGAAACCAAGGCGCTCAAGGATCTCGTCCGCAAACTGATCGAAAAGCACCAGATGCCCCTGGAGCGGAAGCTTCTCCAGGGCGAGGCCATCACCGCCGAGGATCTCGCGCCTGGCCGCAAGGCCGCCAAGGACGCTGGCCTGTGGGGGCTCAGCCTTCCCAAGGAGTACGGCGGCGCCGACCTGTCGACCGTCGACAACGTCGCCGTGGCCGAGGAGAACGCCAGGTGCCTGGTCCCCCTGGCGTTCGGAGGGCGCGTGCCCGCCTTCGTGCGCCGGCTGAACGACCGCCAGAAGGAGAAGTATTTCCATCCGCTCCTGAGGGACGAGAAATCCTATGCCTTCGCCCAGACCGAACCCAGCGGCGGATCCGATCCCGGCGGCCAGATCCGCACCAACGCCGTGCGGAAGGGCGACCGCTGGGTGCTCAACGGGTCCAAGATCTTCATCTCCAATGTCGCCCGCGCCGACTTCTTCATCGTCGTCGCGGTCACCGACCTGGAAAAGCGGCAGCATGGCGGGATCACGCTCTTCCTGGTGGACAGGGACGCGCCCGGCGTCCGGATCGGCCGCGCCATTCCAATGATCGGCGCGCGCACCACCCATGAGCTGTTCTTCGAGGACGTGGAGCTGGACGACGACGCCGTCGTGGGCCGTCAGGGCACGGGATTCGCCTCGGCTCAGGGCCTCCTTTCGGGCGCCCGCCTGAACATCGGGGCCAGGGCGCTGGGCGTCGCGGAGCGTTGCGTCGAGATGATGATCGAGCACGCCAAGGCCCGGGTGGCCTTCGGCGAACTCCTCGCGAGCAAGCAGGCCGTCCAGGCGTCCATCGTCGACTCGTGGGTCGATGTCCACCAGACGCGGCTGGTCACGTATCACGCCGCCTGGAAGCAGGATCGCGGGCTCGACACGCGCGTGGAGGCGGGGCTGGTGAAGTTCCTCGGCAGCGAGATGGTGGGACGCGTGGTGGACCGCGCCCTCCAGCTTCACGGGGCCGCGGGGGCGGCCTTCGATTCCCCCCTCGCCCACTGGTACACCGACGTGCGGACCATGCGCATCTTCGAGGGCCCCACCGACGTGCAGCGCTACCAGGTCGTCGCGAGATCCCTGCTGAAGTGACCGGCGCGGCCGGGAAGGCGGCGCTCCGCCGGATCGTCAGGCCGGAACCGGCGCGCCATACCGCGCGACTTCGTACTCGCGACGCGTGATCTCCACCACTTCGCCGGCCGGAAGGACGCCCTGGACGCCCGAGACCGTGTGGCCGGCGCTCTTGATATCGGTCCACCGCCTGGGCCCCCCGCCCGCCGCGTCCCCGCCGTAGACCTCCCGCGAGCGGGCGACCGTCATGCCTTCGTCCAGGGCCGCCGGATCGATGCCCGCCGCGACGATGGACGGGCGAAGGACGTTGGTCTGCAACCCGGTGAAGTTCCGCGTCAGCATCACATCATCCATCGAGGAGTCGACGAGCAGGTCGCGGTAGGCGTCGGCCGCCATGCTTTCGGCCGTGGCGATGAACTTGGTCCCCATGTAGCCCAGGTCGCAGCCCAGCACCTGTGCGGCCCACAGGGCATGGCCGTCGATCATCCCGCCTCCCAGGACGATCGGGCCATCGAAGAAGGCGCGGACCGCCCGGACGTAGGCGAACGGGTTGAGCCAGCCGGTCTGGCCGCCGGCGCCCGCGGTCAGAAGGACCAGCCCGTCGGCCCCCGCTTCGACGGCGCGCCTGGCGTGATGCACCGTGGCCACATCGGCGAACACGAGGCAGCCGTGGTCATGAAACGTCTGCACGACCGGCGCCGGCGATCCCACGCTGGTGATCACCAGTTCGACGCCGTGCCGGTTCACGCACGCCGCGTGCTCCTGCACGTCGGGGCTCCGCATGATGATGTTGGGACAATGCGGCGCGAAGGGACGGTCCGCGGCGCGTGCAGCCTCGTCGATGCGGGTGAGCCAGGCGTCGAGTTCCTCGACCGAGCGCGCATTCTTCGTGGGAAAGCTGCCGATCGCCCCGGCGCGGCAGGTCGCGATGACCAGGTCGGGCCCGGACACGCGAAGCATCGGCGCGACGATCAGCGGCGCCGACAGGCGTTCGGAGATGCGCGCGGGCAACCTCTGCGGAATCTGGGTCATGGCCATGTGCATCCTCCCGGGGTGTCAGGCAGGGACGCGGCGCGCCCGCCCAGGAGAATTATGTCGACAACTGACTTGTTGCATAGCAAATTTTTTGCATTGCGCCTTTCGATGTGGGGAAGCGAAATCTCCGGATCGCCGGGGAACGATTGAACGACTGGAGCCATCTTGGCCACGAAGCCAGCGAGAACCCAGGCCGAACGGCGGGAAGAGGCCGAGCGGCGCATCCTTCAGGCGGCGATACGCCTCCTGGTCGAGAAGGGCTACGATCGCTTTTCGCTGGCTGAGGTCGGGGATCTTGCAGGCTACAGCCGCGGCTTGCCGGGCCATTACTTCGGCAAGAAGGAGGATCTGCTGTCGCAGGTCGCCATGTTCATCGTCGCCGGCTATCGCGAGTCGGTGGCGGTGGACGGGGGCCACGCCCGCGGCCTCCCACTCGTGCTCGCGCGCATCAGAGCCTACGTCAGAGGTTTCGGCACGCGTCCAAATCGCGCGCTCAACGTCCTGATCGCAGAGGCGAGGTTCCGCCCCGCCCTGCGGCGCACGATCATGGAGTTGAATCAACGATCCCGGGAGCGCTGGCAGAACGAGATCCGCATGGGCGTCGAGGCGGGCAATGTGCGGGCCGACATCAATCCCGTGGCGATCGGCTCGATGATCCATGCGTTTCTGCGGGGACAATCGACATTCGCCGACCTCGACCCGGGTTACGACGTGAACGCGACGATGGAAGCGTTCGTGCGCCATCTCGAACAGATCCTCGGCCCTCATCCGACGTCCGCCGGTTGAATCCTGACGCTCGAGACAGGTGACTCCGGTTGCTTATGATCTCACAAGCTAATTATCTCTCCTTCCCGACAGTCTCCCACTCCATCCCAGAATCCGGTGATCACCAATAATATCTATATATTTCATGTATTTACTTTGATCCAAGTCCGGTCCGAACGCTTGGGAAAAACAGCCCTGTATTTATATTACTTGCTAGATAGCAAATATGGTGACACCGTCCGCCCCGGTCGCGGACTTGACTTCGCGGCTCTCCGCGACGTCGCGGGCCTCGCCTCGCGACTCTCTCGGCAACACGAAACCCTGGGGAGGGGACATGAAGAGTTCCAAAGCCGCGCTCGTGGCCGCCGCCGGCCTGCTTACGCCCGCGCTTGCCCATGCGCAGACGCGCCCGCCGGAATCCGCAGAGGTGGAAGAAGTGGTGGTGACGGGCTCCTACCTTCCGCAGGTGAGGGAGAGCCTGGCCCAGCCGGTCGACGTGGTGACCCGGGAGAACCTGGAGGCCCAGGGTGGTCCGAACACGACGCAGCTCATCAAGTCCATCACCACGGGCGGCGTCTACATCGGCGAAGCCAACCGCGGGCAGGGCCGCGCGCCCGCGGGCAACGCGACGATCAACCTGCGCAACCTCGGATCGGCGCGTACCCTGACGCTCATGAACGGCCGGCGCATGGCCGAGGGCGCCAACGGCGGCGTCAGCCTGGGCGCCAACCTCCGCTTTATTCCGTTCTCCGTGGTCGACCGCGTGGAGGTCCTGCGCGACGGGGCCTCGGCCACCTACGGGTCGGACGCCGTCGGCGGCGTGGTCAACTTCATCACCCGGCGCGACCTGGAAGGGTTCGAGGCCGAGTTCGAGTATTCGAGCATCCAGGACTCCGGCGGCGACTACAACGTCAGCGTCGCCTGGGGCAAACAGACCGACGGGGGCAACCTGCTGTTCGCGGCCCAGTATCGGCATGCGGGTCAGCTCATGGGCCAGGAACGGGAGTGGTTCGCCAACCTCTCCTATGACCATCCGCAGTCGGCGAACTGGACCGCTGCGCACGACATCACCTTCTATCGCCGCGCCAATGCGCCCTTCAGCACCATCTTCCGGGACAACGGTTGTCAGGAACTCGGCGGCGTGCTGGTCGAATCCAGCACGCTGAACGGCGAGCCTTGGGGCAAGCCCATCACCGCGGCGCCCACCACGGGGAACATCTGCCGCTTCCCGAACGCCGCCAGGGTCAGCGACCTGGTGAGCCGGCAGGACGACTACCACCTGCACGCCGAGATCAACCAGAGCCTGGGCGACGGCCTCCAGTTCCATGCCGAGGCCACCTGGTTCCGGTCCAGCGTGCCGGACCAGCGGGCCTCGACCTCCAACGTGACGGGCCAGTTCCCGACACCCAGCGGCCTCGGCGGCACCGCGGACTCGGCCGTGCCTCCGCTCGCGCTGAACAACTGGGTCCCCTTCCACGTCCCGGGCCGCAACCCCGGCTTCCAGCAACTCGCGGCGGACTGCGCCGCCAACGGCAACGTCTTCGGCGTCTTCTCGGCGGCCCAATGCAGCTACATCCGCCAGGCCGCCGTCGCCAACGCGTTCGGCTCGGGCGTGGACGGCGTGGACATAGGCCAGACGACGTGGCGTCCCGCCGCGTTCGCGGGCAATCCGCTCCATCCCGACGGGACGAGCCGGGCGAAGACCGAGAACACGGGCTATCGGATCTCCGCCGGCCTTTCGGGCGAACTGCCGTACGGGATACGCTTCGACAGCGCCGTCACCTTCCACGAAATGCGGTCCGTCAACTACGCGGACGACATGCTGGTCAATCGGGTCCAGGACGCGCTCAACGGCTTCGGCAGCCGCCTCGGCGACGCCAACCAGTGCACGGCGGAAGAGCGGCGTAATCCCGCCAACGCCGGGAACGCCGCAGCGGGCTGCTACTACTTCAACCCGTTCTCCAACAGCATCAACGTCAGCCCGGTCACGAACCAGCAGAATCCTTTCTTCCGGCCGAACGTCGCGAACGACCCGCTCGTCGTCGCGAACATGTACGGCTCCTGGACGGGGGACTGGACGAACCAGATGGCGGTCGCCGACGCCGTGCTTTCGGGCGAAGCGCCCATCCAGTTGTCCGGCGGCGCCGTGGCCTGGGCCGTGGGCGGGCAATTGCGCTACGACCGGAGCCAGCAGACTCCCGGCGGCTTCGCCGATCGGTCGCGCTATCCCTGCGTGGACTCGATCGACGACGGCATTCCGGGTTGTACGTCGCCCTCGGGCCCGATGATCTTCATCGGCGCCGACGACGCCTACGACCTCGACCGTGTGGTGGGTAGCGTCTTCGCGGAACTCCGCCTGCCGCTGACCGACCGGCTCGAAGCGAACCTCGCCCTGCGGCACGAGCGCTATGGCCGGCAGACGGGCTCAACCACGGACCCGCGCGTGGCTCTGCGGTGGGAGGCCACCGACTGGCTGGCGTTCCGCACCTCCTACACCACCTCCTTCCGCGCGCCGCCCCAGTACTGGGTGGTCGAAGGCTTCACCCGCGGCGCCGGGGTCATCGGCGGCCAGTTCCGCCAGGGCCGCCTGTTCGGCCACGCCGACCTCAAGCCCGAGACGGCCACGACCTACAACATCGGGACCATCATCCAGCTTCCCGCGCTTCGCGTGACGGCGGACTACTGGCGCTATCGCTTCCGCAACGTGCTCACGACCGAGGCCGTCGCGGACGTCTACAACGCCACGTTCGGGCCCGGCGCAGCCGGTTGCGCCTCGCCGCAGGCGCTCCTCGATCGCTTCGTGTTCGACAGCGTCTGTAGCGCGACCAACTTCATCACCGTCGACACCAACCGCGTCAACGGCGAGGGGCTGAAGACCTCGGGCATCGACCTGCGCTTCGACTACGACCTCACCGAGACCATCGGGCAGGTCTTCGAGGGCGATATCCGGCTGGGCGCCGAGGTCACCTACCTGATCAACTTCAACGTCGCCGCCCAGACGTTGCCGGGGGACGACAGCGTCATCATCCAGGACGCCGAGCGCCTGGCCGGCCAGCGCGACTTCCCCCGCGTGCGCGCCAACGCCTACGCCGCCTGGTCGCGCGGGCCGTTGAGCCTTCGCTGGCAGGCGCGCTTCGCGTCCGCCACGAAGCCCCAGGTCAGCGACCCTCAGTTCCGGTGGGTTCCGTCTGGCACGGACTTCGTCCAGAGGCCCGTGAAGATCAGCTCCTACTTCCAGAACGACATGACGGCCCGCTGGGCGGTGCGTGAGGACGTCGTCCTCATCGGCTCCGTCCTCAACATCTTCAACGAGAAGCCTCCGAACCGGGACCTCTCGCTCGGCAGCGCGCTGGGCCGGGTTTACGAAATGGGCTTCCGCCTGAAGTTCTGAGGCGATCGCCCTCGGCACGGAATTGAAGGTCGGGCTGCGCAGGCCCGACCTTCTCGTTTCTGCGGCGGCCACGGCCCCCGCCCCCCGACGTTGCTCCGAAGAGGCCTTTATAGCTTGTCATATAGCAAGCAAATATCTGGCATGGCGAAGGTGTCGCCGGGTATTCTCGGCGACCGATGAGCGCCCGCGCGCAACCCAGGCATGGAGACCCAACCTATGGCGAGCGATGAACAAGCCTCGATGATCCGGGACCTGGTGCGCCGCTTCGTCGTCCGGGAGCTCGCACCCCTGGAGCCAAAGGTGCTCGCCCGACAGGCGCGGAACGAACCCAGCCTGACCGCCGAGGAATCGGAGCGCCTGCGAAAGGTCTCGAAGGAGTTGGGCCTCTGGGGGCTGGACGCGCCGACCGACA
This sequence comes from Phenylobacterium sp., assembly GCF_037189685.1. Taxonomy (GTDB): domain Bacteria; phylum Pseudomonadota; class Alphaproteobacteria; order Caulobacterales; family Caulobacteraceae; genus Phenylobacterium. The sequence continues at coordinate 90,154 of NZ_JBBCIT010000028.1, forward strand.
TGGGCGGCATGGACCTGCCGGCTACCGTGATGATGGGCGTGGCCGAGGAACTCGCGAAGACGATGACGCCCTTCACCATCCCGCCGGACTCCCCCAACCTGCGCATGATGCAGGCCGTGGGTAGCCCGGCCCAGAAGGAAAAGTACCTGCAGCCCTACATCGAGGGCCGGCTGACTTCCGCCATCGCGATCTCCGAGCCCGGCGCCGGGGGCGATCCGGCCGGGATGAAGACCCGGGCCGTGCGCGACGCGGACGGCTGGGTCATCGACGGCCGGAAGATCTGGATCAGCAACGCCAGGAACGCCGACTTCACGATCGTGATGGCGCGCGTGGGCGAGGGCGAGCGCCAGGAAGGCGTCACTGCCTTCATCGTGGAACGCGGGACGCCGGGCTTCATCATCGAACGCGAAATTCCGATGCTGGGCGCGGCCACCACCTACGAGATCGTCTTCGACGAATGCCGCGTGCCGGAGGACGCCGTGCTGGGCCAGATCGGCCAGGGCTACGGGCCCATGCAGCTCCGTCTGCAGACGCGGCGGCTTCAGATGGCCGCAACGGCGCTCGGCTATACGGAGAGGGCCGTGGCGCTGCTCTCGGAGCATGCGCGCCAGCGGGTGACGTTCGGCGTGGCGCTGGCGGATCGCCAAGCGATCCAGTGGTGGGTCGCCGACACTACGATCAAGGCGCATGCCTGCCGCCTGATGATCGAGGACGCCGCCGCGAAGGCCGATGCGGGCGAGGACGTGCGTCACGAGATCAGCATAGTGAAGGTCTTCGCCACCGAGACCGCCTACGCCGCCGTCGACCACGCCATGCAGACCCTGGGCGCGCTGGGCATGACGCAGGAGACGCCGCTGTATCCCATGTGGCTCCGCGCCCGCCTCATGCGCATCTACGAGGGGCCGAGCGAGGTCCATCGCCAGACCATCGCACGTCGGGTCATGGGACGCCCGCGGACGCCGGCCGCATGACTGGCCGGCCATCCCCTGCGCCGCGGCGCGAGCCATTTCGCCACCGGGCGGGCGATCCGGGTGACACATATAATTGCTATTTGTATAACTAATTACATCAGCGCGGCGCATGGCATGCGACGCGAGCGGAGCGGGATATGGGACTGTTGAGGGACGTACGTGTGCTCGAGATCTCCTCGCCGCCTACGATGCTCGCGGGGCGGATCCTCGGGGACCTAGGCGCGGACGTGGTCGCGATCGAACCGCCCAGGGGCGCGCCCGGGCGGCGGATAGAACCGTTCGCCGACGGCGAACCGGGGCTGGAGCGCAGCCTCACCTGGCAGGCGCTCAACTACAACAAGCGCGGGATGACACTGGACACGGCCTCGGCAGACGGGCGCGCGCTTCTCTCCGACCTGCTCGAACGCTTCGACATCGTGATCGAGGCGACGTCACCGTCGGAGCCGTCGCCCCTGGAGGAAATCTCCCTGCGGCCGGAGCTTATCCGCGTCCAGGTGCGGCCGTTCTCGCCCCACGGGCCGAAGGCGGCCTATCGGACCACCGACCTCATCCTCATGGCGGCCGGCGGAGCACCCGCCCTCGCCGGCGAAAGCGATCGCCCGCCGCTCTTCTTCCCCATACCGCAGGCGATGATGGAAGCTGGCGCCGAGGCGGCCGTGGCCACGCTGAGCGCCCTGATCGCGCGCGAGCGCGACGGCGAAGGCCAGATCGTGGACACGCCGGCGCGGATCGCGGCCATGGCCGGGGCGATGGGCCGGATCGTCAGCGGCTTCTCGGGCGACACGATGTCTCGCCGGATGCCGCCCGCCAGCGAGAACACGTCGCCCCTGGCCACGTCGAACATACCCTGCGCCGATGGCTACGTGGTCCTTTCCCTCGCCTTCGCCGGGGCGTTCGCGGCCATGTCCGCGAACCTCATCGGCTGGGTCCGGGACGAGGGCGAGCTCACGCCGGACATCGCGGCGACCGACTGGTCCCGCTACGCCCGCGGCGCGGAAGGGTCGCCGCCCCCCGAACCCCTGCAGGAACTGGGGGCCGCCCTCCGGCGGCTCTGTGGCCGCCTGACGAAGTTCGAGATCGTCGAGGCGTCACGCAAGCACGGGTTCATGGCCGCGCCGGTCATGACCATGAAGGACATCGACCTGTTCCCGCACTATCGCGAACGCGGACTCTTCGTCGCGTCCACCGCCGGGCCCGACGGCCGACCCATCGAGGTGCCGGCCCGGTTCGTTCAGCTCGAGGACGACGAGATCGAGATCCGGTCGCCCGCCCCCCGCCTGTCCCAGCATACGACCGAAGTCCTGGCCCAGGAGCTCGGGCTCACCAAGACCGAGATCCAGGCCCTCTACGTCCACGAGGTGATCTAGATGGCGCGTCCGCCCCTTCAAGGCCTGAAAGTCATCGACATGGCCTGGCTCATGGCCGCGCCGGAATGCGCCCGCTATCTGGCGGACCTCGGCGCGGATGTGATCAAGATCGAGAGCGGCGTCCGCCGCGACCCGCTGCGCAGCCTGGGCAACTACAAGGACGGCGTGCCCGGGCCGAACCGCTCCCTCAGCTATCATGCGATCAACGCCGGCAAGCGAAGCCTGACCCTGGACATGAAGGCCCGGGGCGGGCGAGAGGCCTTCCTGCGCCTCGTGCGATGGGCGGACGTCATCATCGAGGCGTTCACGCCCGGCGTCGCGGACAGCCTCGAAGTCTCCTATCCGCACCTCAAGCCACTGAATCCGGGACTCATCATGGTCTCGACGTCGATCCTGGGCTCGAAGGGGCCGGCTTCGCAGGGCCTGAGCGGGACCGGCAGCACGGGCCTGGCCTTCGCGGGCGCGAAGTATCTGGTGGGCTGGCCGGACCGACCGCCCGAAGGCCCCAACGGGCCGTGGACCGACTCCGTGACCCCCCGCTTCATCACCTCGACCATTCTCTCGGCCCTGCACCGCCGGCAGCGCACGGGCCAGGGTTGCTTCATCGACGCATCGCAGGCCGAGTGCGGGATCCACTTCCTGATGCCCGCCTGGTTCGACTATGCCGTCAACGGGGTTTCGCCGGAGCGGCGCGGCTCGGCCGGCTCGCCGCTCAGGGCGCCGTGCGGCGTCTACCCCTGCGCGGGCGACGACCGCTGGGTGGCCATAGACGCTTCCGACGCGCCCGCCTGGTCCGCGCTTCGGACGATCGTCGGCCCCGCGCTCGACGACCTGCGCTTCGACACGCTGGTCGGCCGCCTGCGGAACAGGGACGCCCTGGACGCCGCCATCTCGGCCTTCACCCGCGACAAGTCCGCCGACGCGGTCGAACACATGCTGCAGGCGGCGGGCGCTCCGGCGCACGTGGTCTGCACCGCTGCGGACTTCGCCACCGACGAAGACCTCCAGGCCGAGGGCTACTATCGGCTGATCAACGACCCCGAGATCGGCTCGACCATGACCCGCGGGCCTCAGGTCAACTTCAGCCGCACGCCGCACCCGCCCGTTCGGCCCGGCCCCAGGCTGGGCGACTCGACCCGTGATCTCCTGCGCGAGGTCGCCGGCTACAGCGACGCCGAGATCGATGCTCTGGATGCGGAAGGCGCCCTGCGCTGAGCCTTCGCCGCCGAGCAGCCGGCGGATGCGCAATTCAGGAAGCCTCTCCCCGGCTGCGGGACAGGGCGGCCACGTTCGCCTCGTGCCGGCGGCGGTCGATGACGTAGGCCATCAGGGTGATCGCTGCGGCCGCGTAGAACGGCGCGAGCCCGACGAGGACGATGGCGCCCAGGGAGTCGATCACCTCCGGCGCGACGCTGCCGGGCTTCGCGCCGCGCGGGAAGTCGACGAAGGTGAGGATGAGCCCCGAAATGAAGACGCCCATGCCGGCGACCGCCTTCTGAAGCACGTTGTCGGCCGACAGGATGAGACCCTCGGATCTCCGGCCGGTCTTGAGCTGGGCCTCTTCAACGACGTCCAGCATCATGGAGACGAGCAGGATGGAGAAGATCACCCGACCGCTTTCCATGACGAAGTTGCCCGCGCCCAGCAGGACCAGAAGCATGGGATCGTCGGGCGGCGGCGCCTGGCCGGCGAAGCGCAGCAGCAGCGGCGCGGCCAGGCCGACATAGCTCAGCAGCAACGCCAGCACGGCCGCGTTGCGCTTTCCGAGCCGGCGCGAGATGTGCATCGCCGAGAGCGCGCCCAGAACACCGCCGGCCATGTCCAGCGGCACGATGACCGCGACCTGCTTGGCGGTCAGACCCCAGAAGTAGATCTTGAGGTAGACCTGAAGACCGGCCAGGGAGCCCAGCCCCACGGTCATGAACATCGCCGCGCCGGCCGCGGACAGCATCGAGCGGTTGGTGAAGATGACCGCCGCCTCCTTCAGGACCGACAGAAGGCCGTGACGGCGCTGCGGCGGCGTGTGGAGGCGGTGAATCTGGCCGTGGGTCCCGAGGCAGCAGCAGGTAATGGCCGTGAAGATGACGATTCCGGACACGAGGCCGTAGGTCGCGAAACCCTCGCGATTGGTTATCCCGCTGGGATCCGCCAGGGTCGGGGCGAGGAATACGCCATAGGCCAGAATCCGCATGCCGTAGGCGCCGATGACCCCGAAGATGTAGCGCATGCTGGTGAGGGCCGTGCGCTCGTCGTACTCCTGGGTCAACTCGGCCAGCAGCGCCGCCGCTGGCACCTCGAAGAAGGTGTCGAACACCCGCACGACGACCACGAGCGCCGTCATGTAGACCAGCAGCATCGCCGGTGACCAGGTCTGCGGGGCCATCCACAGGAGGGCAAAACCGATGGAGACCGGAATGATCGAGGCGTACAGGAAGGGGTGGCGGCGACCCAGGCGCGAACGGGTGTTGTCCGACCAATAACCGATGATGGGGTCCAGGAAGCCGTCGAGGATCACGGCGAAGCCGAGCACCGCGCCGACCATCGCCGCGTCCAGGCCGACCACCTGATTGTAGTAGATCAGAAGAAACCCCGCGAGACCGCCCTTCTTGATGGCGTTGCCCACGGACCCGGAGGCGTAGAGCGTCTTCGTCAGAAAGCTGAGGCGACGCGACGGCGTGGCAGCGTTCGTCCCGGCCGACGGCGGGCTGTCCGCGGTCATCTGAGCCTTCCTCCATTCGTGTCCGTCGCCGGTTCTCCGCGGTCGTCCGGACGTCGCGCGGCTTCACCGCCATGGGTGGCGATCCGCGTCATCCAGCGGATCAATACACATTGCTTGCTATATGACAAGAAAGCTGTTCTTGCGCGACGGAAAGCGCCGCCCGGAAGGCTCGACGTCTTCCGGGCGGCAGGTAGGGCCGTGGAGGAACGGCGCGAAGGCCATCAAAGGCGACAAGTCTCCGAAGTCGCGCTTATCATCTTGCTGTTTATATAACAAGTTTATAATCAATCCCAGGCCGATCGATCACACCACGCGGGGCCGTCACAGGGCGGCCGGGTCGGGCTGGGCTGGGCTGGGCTCGCAAGCGGAAACCTGGAGATGAGACCATGTTCGAGACCGACCTGCTTCAGGGCAAGCGCGTCCTCGTCACCGGCGGCGGCACGGGGCTGGGGCGCAGTATGGGCGCGCGGTTCGCCGAGCTCGGGGCCGATCTCGTGATCTGCGGCCGACGCGCCGACGTGCTCGAAGAGGCCGCCGGCCAGCTACGCCGGCTCCGGCCCGGCGGCGTCGATGTGGAGACCCAGGTCTGCGACCTCCGCGATCCCGAGGCGGTCGACGCCATGATGGCGCAGACCTGGCGGCGTCGCCCCCTGGACGTGCTGGTGAACAACGCCGCGGCGAACTTCATCGCCCAGACGCACAAGATGTCTTACCGGGCCGCGGATTCCATCCTCAACATCACGCTCCATGGAGCGCTCTACGCGACCATGGCCGCCGGGAGCCGGTGGATCGAGGAAGGGCGGCGCGGGACCGTCCTCAGCATCCTCTCGACCTCGGTCTTCACGGGCCGGGCCTTCACGACCCCCTCGGCCATGGCGAAGTCGGGCCTGCTGGCGATGACCCGGAGCCTGGCCGTCGAGTGGGGGCCGCGGGGCGTGCGCACGGTGGCCATCGCGCCGGGCCCCTTCCCCACCCCGGGTGCGATGGAGCGCCTGCGGCCCGGCCCGCGCGCCGCCGGCGGCAATACGGCCTCCAGCAATCCGCTGGGGCGCGTGGGCGAGCATGCGGAGCTCGCCAACCTCGCCGCGTTCATGATTTCCGACGCCGCCGGCTACATCAACGGCGAGGTGGTCACCATCGACGGAGGGCAACATCTTCGCGCCTCCGGAGCCGAGGATCTGCTCGGCTGGACGGACGCCCAATGGGCCTCGCTTCGCGCCACGCGATCATAGCGGCGCCGGACGGCGCGGGTGTCGGGACGCACCCTCAGGCGGTCGCCACATGGTCGGTCTCGGACGGCGCCACCGCCGTGGCCTCGATCTCGACCAGGGCCTCGTCCTCGACAAGTCCCGCCACGACCACCACCGACATCGTGGGGTAATTCCGTCCCATGACCTCCCGGTAGGCACGGCCGATCTCTGGCAGATCGCGCAGGTAGGCGGCCTTGTCCGTGATGTACCAAGTCATGCGCGCCACGTGCCCGGGCCCCAGACCGGCCTCCTCCAGGACCGCAACGATATTGCGCAGGGCCTGGCTGAACTGGCCGACGAAGTCCCCCGGAAAACAGCCGCGTTCGTCCCAGCCGATCTGCCCGGCCACGAAGACGAGGCGGCCGCTCGCCTCAAGACCATTGCTGTAGCCCTTGGGCCGAGGCCACCCCGGCGGCTGCAGGATACGCATCGACATTCCCCTTCGAACTCGATCCCTAGGCGACGGCGGCCAGCGCCTGGCGCGCGATCACGACTTTCTGGACCTCACTGGCGCCCTCGTAGATCCGCAGGGCGCGTATCTCCCGATAGAGCCGCTCGACGATCTCACCGCTCACGACGCCCTGCCCTCCGAACAGTTGCAGGGCGGCGTCGATGATCCTCTGGGCGGATTCCGTGGCGTGCAGCTTGGCCATGGCGGCCTCGCGTGTGACGCGGGGCTGTCCGCGATCCTTCGCCCAGGCGGCGCGGTAGACCAGCAGAGCGCTGCTATCGATCGCCACGGCCATGTCGGCCAGGCTGGCCTGGGTCATCTGCAGATCGGCGAGCGGCCTCCCGAACAGCTTGCGGCCGAGGGCGTGCCGGAGGGCTTCGTCATTGGCCCGTCGCGCGAAGCCGAGTGCGGCGGCGCCCACGGTGGAGCGAAAGACATCCAGCGTCGCCATCGCGATCCTGAACCCCTCCCCCGGTCCCCCGATCAGATGATCGTCGGGCACGAAGCAGTCGTTGAACCGGATCGTCGCCAAGGGGTGCGGCGCCATCACATCGATGCGCTCCACGATCTCAAAGCCGGCCGTCGCCGTCTGGACCACAAAGGCGGCGAGGCCTTCGGCTCCTGGCGCCTCGCCCACCCTTGCGAAGACCGTCAGCACGTCGGCGATGGCGCCGTTCGAGATCCAGGTCTTCTCGCCGGAGAGCCGATAGCCGCCGTCCACCCTGACGGCGCGCGTCGTCAAGGCGGCGACATCCGAACCCGCCTCTCGCTCCGACAGGGCGAAACCGGCGATGGAAATCCCCTCCGCAACGCCCGGAAGATAGGCTTGCTTGAGCGCTTCGCTTCCAAACAGGCTTATGGCGCCTGAGCCCAGGCCCTGCATGGCGAAGCTGAAGTCCGCGAGCGCCGAGTGATAGCCTAGTATCTCGCGGGCCAAGCACAGCGCCCGGACGTCCAGGGTCTCGGACATGCCGCCATAGGCGGCCGGGACGCAGTACCGCAGCCACCCCCCTCCCCCCAGCTGAGCAACAAGGGCCCGGCAAGCCGCCTCCACATCGTCGTGGCGCGCGTCGGCCAGGCCCTGCCCACACCAGGACACGAGCCCGGCGTGCAGCGCCTGATGGCGCGCCTCGAAGAACGGCCAATCCAGGAACGTCTTGTCCGGCATCTCAGTCGCCCTGGAACTCGGGTTGGCGCTTGTCGCGAAACGCCTCGAAGGCGCGCCGGAAGTCCTTCGTCTGCATGCAGATGGCCTGGGCTTGCGCCTCCATCTCGATGGCCGTCTCCAGGCTCACGCTCCATTCGGTATTGAGCTGGGTCTTGGTGACGCCGTGCGCGAAGGTCGGCCCGGCGACGAGGTCCCGCGCCAGCCCCATCGCCGCCGCGACCACCTCGTCCGGCGGGACGAGGCGGTTGTAGAAGCCCCAGCGCTCGCCTTCCTCGGCCGACATGACCCGACCGGAGAAGAGCAGCTCGCTCGCCCGGCCCTGGCCGATGATGCGGGGCAGGACCGCGCACGCGCCCATGTCGCAGCCGGCCAGCCCGACGCGCGTGAACAGGAAGGCGGTCTTGGTGCGGGGTGTGCCGATGCGCAGATCCGAGGCCATAGCCATGATGGCGCCCGCGCCGACGCAGACGCCATCCACTGCGGCGATGATGGGTTGGGGACAGGCTCGCATGGCCTTGACGAGGTCGCCGGTCATCCGGGTGAACGCGAGCAATCCGGTCATGTCGCGACGGGTCAAAGGCTCGATGATCTCGAACACGTCGCCGCCGGAGCTGAAGTTGCCGCCCTCGCCGGTGACGACGACCGCCTTGACCGCCGGCGTGTAGACCAGCGCCCGAAACGTATCGCGCAGCTCGGCATAGCTCTCGAAGGTGAGCGGATTCTTCCGCTCCGGCCGGTTCAGCGTGACGGTGGCCACGCCCTCCTCGAACGCCCAGCGGAAATGGCGCGGCGCGAATGCGCCGGGATCCAGGTCTGTCATATCGGGTTTTCCTCGATGGATTGGCGCAGGCGCTGAAGGCTGGCGAGAAGGTCTTCCACCTCCGGGGCGGAGAGCCCGGCCATGATATGATCGAGCCACGCCTCGTGGGCCGCGGCCATCCGGACGAACTGCGCCCGGCCCGGTGGCGTCAGGCGCACCCGCAGGATCCGACGGTCGCTTTCGTCCTGCAGCCGCTCCACAGCCCCATCGCCGATCAGTCGGTCCACGATGGCCGTGACATTGCCCTTCGAGACCAGCAGCCAGTCCGACAACTCGCTCATCTTCAGGCCGTCGGGGTTCCGGTCCAGCGCAGCCAGGACATCGAAGCGCGGGAGCGTCGTGCCGAAGCTCTCCGCCAGCCGCGTGCGCACGCGTTTCTCTATGACGATCGAACAACTCAGCAGCCGCAACCACAGGCGCAGCGACTGCTTGCTGTGCGGCGCGCCGCCCAGTTTTTCCACGGGGGGCCGGACCATCACATGACCTCGCCGCCGGCGACGACGAGCGCCTGTCCGGTCACCGACCGGGCTCCGTCGCCGACCAGCCAGCAGACCGCATCCGCCACTTCTTTCGGGTCGATCAGGCGGCCCTGGGGGTTGGCGCCGGAGAACACGGCGCGCGCCTCGCTGGCCGTCCGGCCGGTTCGTCGAACGATCGAGCCGACCGCCTCGCGAATGATCTCCGTGTCCGCGTACCCCGGGCATACGGCGTTCACGGTCACGGCCGTCGACGCGAGTTCCAGCGCCAGGGCGCGCGTGAGGCCCAGGAGGGCGTGCTTGGTCGCCACATAGCCCGAGACTTGGCTGTAGCCCTTCAACGACGCCGTGCTGGCGATATTGACGATCCGTCCGCCGCCCGGGTCGCTCCGCATCGCCGGCAGGACGGCGCGAATGCAATGGACGGCGCCCATCACGTTCGTCCGCCACATGGCTTCCCAGTCCGCGTCGGACTGGCGGGCGAACGTTGCCGGGCACACGACTCCGGCGTTGTTGACCAGCACGGAGACCGGGCCGACGCGCTCGACGGCCGCCTCGACCATGCGCCCCACCTGCGCCGTGTCCGTCACATCGCAGGCCAGGGCCTGGGCATGCGCCAACCCGGCGGCGGCGGCCGACACCCGGCCGGCGTCACGTCCGGCGAGCGTCAGCGCAAAGCCGCGGCGCGACAGCGCATGCGCGACCGCCAGGCCGATCCCACTCCCTCCGCCCGTCACCAGCGCGTGCCGCATCGCCGATCCCGCCTAGGCCAGCAGGGTCATCTGACCCGCACGCTCGAGATTGATAGCGAGCTGGCGGTAGCCGCTGTGGTACTGGGACGGAACCGGGGGCTCGGCGAAGGCCTGCTGCGCCGCGGCGCGCAGCGTCCAGTTGGGATCCATCTGATGGGGCCGCGCAAGGGCGCACAGGTCGGCGCGGCCAGCCACCAGGATCGAATTCACGTGGTCGATCTCGTAGATATTGCCCACCGCCATGGTGGCGACGCCCAGCTCGTTGCGGATCTTGTCCGCGAACGGCGTCTGGAACATGCGGCCGTAGACGGGACGTTCCGCCTTGGTCACCTGCCCCGAGGAGACGTCGATGATGTCGACGCCGGCCTCCACGAACGCGCGGCTGATCTCGACCGCCTCCGCAGGCGTGACCCCCGCCTCGCCGACCCAGTCGTGCGCCGAGATGCGGACCGACATCGGCTTCCGTTCCGGCCAGGCCGCGCGCATCGCACGGAAGACTTCCAGAGGGTAGCGCAGCCGGCTCTCCAGGGACCCGCCGTATGCGTCGCGGCGATGGTTCTGTGTCGGGCTGATGAACGCGGAAAGCAGGTAGCCATGCGCGCAATGCAACTCCAGCATGTCGAACCCGGCCCGGTCCGCGCGGCGCGTCGCCTGGACGAATTGCTCGCGCACGGCGTCCATGTCGGCCCGCGTCATCGGTCGCGGCCGGGCGTTGTCGTCTGACCACGGCACATCGGAAGGCGCCAGCAGCGGCCAGTCGCCGACGCCCAGCGGCAGGTCGATGCCCTCCCAGGCCACCCGGGTCGAGCCCTTGGCGCCGCTGTGCCCAAGCTGGACGCAAAGGCGGGCGTCCGTGTGGGTGTGGACGAAGTCGACGATCCGTCCCCACGCCGCCGCCTGCGCGTCGTTCCACAGCCCGGGGCAGCCCGGTGTGATGCGCCCCTCGGGGGAGACACAGGTCATCTCGGTGTAGACCAGCCCCGCACCCCCGAGCGCACGGGCGCCGTAATGCACCATATGAAAGTCGCCGGGCTGGCCGTCGCGAGCCGAGTACATGGCCATCGGCGAGACGACGATCCGGTTCTTGAGCTCGAGGTCGCGCAGGCGGAAGGGGGTGAACATGGGCGGCGTGGGCCGCGGCGGCGCGACGCCGGTGGCGCGTTCCGCGAACCAGCGCTCGACATCGGCCAACCATCGGGGATCGCGCAGCCGCAGGTTCTCGTGGCTGACCCTCTGGCTCCGCGTCAGCAGGGCGTAGGCGAACTGTGGCGGCTCGAACCGCAGATAGCGTTCCAGGTCCTCGAACCAGTCGGTGGAATTGCGCGCCGCGCTCTGGAGCTTCAAGACCTCGAGCTGGCGTGTCTCGCGGTACTGCTCGAGCGCGGCCTCGGCGGGCAGGTCTCCATCGTTCAGGACCTGGGACAACTTGATGGCGTCCTCGAACGCCAGCTTGGTGCCCGAGCCGATCGAGAAGTGCGCCGTGTGCGCCGCGTCGCCCAGCAGGATGCAGTTCCGGTAGCGCCAGGCGCCGCAGAGAATCCGCCGGAAGTTCAGCCACGCGGAGCCTCGCAGATGGGCCGCGTTGGTCATCAGGGAATGGCCGCCCAGGTAGCGCTCGAAGATCCGCTCGCAGGCGCGGCAGGTCTCGTCCTGGCTCATCTCATCGAAGCCGAAGCGCGCGAAGGTCTCCGGCGCGCACTCCACGATGAAGGTCGCGGTCTCCCGGTCGAACGGGTAGGCGTGCGCCCAGACCCAGCCGTGCTCCGTCTTCACGAAGATGAAGGTGAAGGCGTCGAACCGCTGGCGGACGCCCAGCCACATGAACCGGTTGCGGCGCACCTCGACGTCGCAGTCGAAGTGTTCGGCGTAGCGCTCGCGCAGCTTGCTGTTGACGCCGTCGGCGGCGATCACGAGGTCGTACGCGCCGAGCAGGGCGTCATCGGGTTCGACATCGACTTCGAAACGGAGCTCGACACCCAGTTCCACCGCCCGCGCCTGCAGGATCTGGAGCAGGCGCTTGCGGCCGATGCCGATGAAGCCGTGTCCCGAGGAGGTGACCTTCGCGCGCCGTTCGCCGTCGTCGACATGGACGTCGATATCGTCCCAGTGCGCGAGTTCGTCGCGCATGGCCTTCGCACTGACGGGGTCGTTCGCTTCCAGGTTCTCCATCGTCTGATCCGAGAACACGACGCCCCAGCCGAACGTGTCGCCGGCGCGGTTGCGCTCGAACACCACGAGTTCGTGCTCGGGATTCCGCAGCTTCATGGAGATGGCGAAGTAGAGGCCCGCCGGGCCTCCGCCCACACACGCGATCCGCATCCGATGCTCCGTTCCACCCGTCGCGGGGCTCTTGGCCCAGGGGCTAAATTATTTCAAGTATAAAATAACTGATTGAGCGAAGTCGCCCACTCGCGTGTCAAAGGAACCTTCGCTCGCCTTCCCAAGGATGGAAATTCGGAAGATCGCGGGATACGCGCCCGCTGAAGGCCGGAGAGCGACGCGCCTTGAAGGCGGCCACGCCTTCGCGGCAGTCCTCGGTCGCCCCGAGGGCGTGCAGCGCCCGGCTTTCCAGCGCGTGGGCCGTCATGGGATGGTCGGCCGTCATCATGCTCCAAACCAGGCGACGCGAAAGCGCCACCGCCACGGGCGCGGCATTCTCCGCGATCTCACGGGCCAGGGATCGCGCGGCGGGCATGAGGTCGGCCGGCGCATGGATCGCACGCACCAGGCCGGCCTCGAGGGCCTCCTGGGCGGACACCATGCGGCCGGCGCATATCCACTCCAGCGCCCGGGACGGGCCGACCAGGCGCGGCAGGAACCAGCTGGAGCAGGCTTCCGGCGTCAGCCCCCTGCGGGTGAAGACGAAGCCGAAACGGGCGTCGGACGAGGCCAGGCGCACGTCCATCGGCAGTTGCATCGTGACCCCGACTCCGACGGCCGGGCCGTTCACGGCGGCGATCACCGGCTTGAGGCAGGCGAAGATGCGCAGCGCAACCCGCCCACCGCCGTCGCGCTGGACGCCCGCGACCTTCTGGTCGCCCGGCGCCCCGGCCCCGGCGCCATCGAAATCGAAGATGTCGGCGCCGGCCGCGATGTCCGCGCCGGCGCAGAACGCCCGCCCGTCGCCCGTCACGATGACCGCGCGCACGGCATCGTCGGCGTCCGCGCGGTCGAAGGCGTCGATGAGGTCCAGCATCATCTGCGAATTGAAGGCGTTCAGCCGCTCCGGCCGCCGCAGGGTGATCGTCGCCACGCCCTCGTCCACATCGTAGGCAAGGGTTTCATGCGGGGCGCTCACTTCACCAGGCCGAGCTGGCGCATGAAGCCGAGGCGGTCGACCGCGTCCCAGTGCTCCTTCAGCCGCCCGTCCTCGACCCGCCACATGTCCATGCCCCGGATCTCCAGGGGCTGGCCGGTCGGCGAGACGCCGTTCAGCACGCCCTCGTGCCTGCCCGCAATGACGAAGCGCGCCGCCACCATGTCGCCCTCGGCCACCAGGCTCTCGACCCTCATCTGCAGGTTCGGAATGCCCTGGCGCAGGTTGCGGATCATGGCCTTTACGGGCTCCCGCCCGGGACCCAGGTGATTGTGCTGGATATAGTCGTCGGCCAGCACCGCATCGATCTCGGAGAGGTCTCCGGTCTCCATGCATTCGAGCGCGCGACGCGCGAGCGCCTTGCCCAGTTCCAGGTCCGTGGTGCTCATCCAATGTCCTCCTTCGTCGATGATCGGCCGCGTCAGGCGGCGTGAACGCAATGGGCCTCCAGCACGGCCCTCAGGGTCCCCGCGCCGCGCCGGCCCAGGCCGCAGGACGTCGCGACGCCGAAATCCGCGCGATACGCCCGGGCCTGCCGGATGGCGTCTTCGGCTCCCCCAGGGGCGTCGGCGTCGATCAGCCCCAGGAAGAGCTCCCCATCGAACGCCGCGAGGTCGGCGAGGGGCGCGAAGAAGGCCGGGGATGCGCAGCCGGCCGGGACCGCCAGGTGCGCCCAGGTCAGCTTCCGGCCGGCGGCGGACAGGGCGCCCCGGAGCAGGTCGACCTGCACCCTCAGGCTTGTCGGCCGGATGAAGGGCCGCCCGCCGGCGTCGCCGTAGCAGAAATGCAGGCCGACCTCCGCCGGCTCGGGAACCAGGTCCACGAGGCGAGCCACCTGCGCCGGAAGCCCTGCCGTCCCGCCGACGAAGGCGGGATCGAAGACGCCTTCGATCATTCCCACCTCGACGGGCAGCTCCCACTGGATTGCGAGGAGGGCCGCCGGGACGGCCTCGAAGATGCGGCCGAGTTCCGCGCGCAGCGCCCGGAGATAGGGGCCGGCCAGCGCACCACGGCTCTCCGGCGCCACGCGCGTGGCGAGGAACGCCAGCGGGCTGGGGACGCCGACCTGAAAGCGCGCGCGCCCAGGCAGCACGCCTTCCGCCTGGAGTCGGCGGAAGACCCGGAAGGACGCCAGGGCGGCGTCGGCGATCCCGAGGTCGCCGATCTCCAGGTCGGCCGGCTGCGCCCCGGCCGCCAGGCGGAGTTGTGGTGTCGGCGGGTAGGAGCCCGCGGCGGGCGGAACCAGCTCCAGGTCCGGGAGCCCGAGGAACGCCGCCATCTGGGCGCCCACCCACTCGCGGCGCGCGCCGGTCTCGCCGTCAGGAAAGCGCGCCAAGCGTTCGCCCAGGGCGTCGGCGGCGAGCCGGAAGGCAGCCTCGGCGTCAGGAACATTCAGGCTGCCCACCAGATGCGCCCCGCGCCCGATGCCTTCGTCGCCCATGCCCGCTCCCGCGTTGACCATTCTATTATTTTAGACATAAAATACCTGACTTGCAAAGGGGGACGCGAATGCCGCCACGGCGGGGCTGGACATCGGCGGCGAGCCACTGGGGCGTCTATCAGGTCCGAGCCGAGGGCGGCCGCGTCGCGGCCGTGAGGCCCTGGGCCCACGATCCGGACCCCAGCCCGATCGGCCGCTCGCTGCTCGACGCACAGGACCCCGGGGTGCGCATCGCCAGCCCCGCGGTGCGGAAGGGTTACCTCGAAGGCCGCGGGGACGGGGCCCGGCGGGGGCAGGAGCCGTTCGTCGAAGTCTCCTGGGACGAGGCCCAGCGGCTGGTGGCGGAGGCGCTGCGAGGCGCGCAGGCGCAGGGGGGCAATCGGGCGATCTACGGCGGCTCATACGGCTGGGCCAGCGCGGGCCGCTTCCATCACGCCCAGAGCCAGCTCCACCGGTTCCTCAACCTGTTCGGCGGCTATACCTCGTCGCGCAACACCTATTCGTTCGCCGCGGCGGAAGTGATCGTCCCCCACGTGCTGGGCGCCGACTTCCGGACGCTCCTCGCCGAGAACCCGCCCTGGTCCGAGATCGCGGACCACGCGGACCTGGTCGTCGCGTTCGGCGGCATGGCGGCCAAGAACATGCAGGTCAACAACGGCGGCGTGGCGGCGCACACGTCCGCCGCGCAGATGGCGGCCGCAGTGGAGCGAGGCCTGCGGATCGTCAACATCAGTCCCTTGCAGGATGACGTCGCCCCCGGGCTGGCTCCGGATTGGCTCCCCATCCGGCCGGGGACGGACGTGGCCCTCATGCTGGGCCTCTGCCAGACGCTGCTGGCGGAAGGGCTTCACGACCGCGCCTTCCTGGACCGGTGCTGCTCGGGGTTCGAGACCTTCGCCGCCTACCTCGCCGGCGCATCCGACGGGACGCCGAAGGACGCGGCCTGGGCGTCAGGCCTCACCGGGGTCCCTGCGGCCGCCATCGCGGCGCTGGCCCGCCGCATGGCCCACGCGCGGACCTTCATCAACGTGAGCTGGTCGCTGCAACGGGCGGAACACGGCGAGCAACCCTACTGGGCCGCCATCGCACTGGCGGCGATGCTGGGCCAGATCGGCCTGCCCGGCCGCGGGATCGGCCTGGGCGTTGGCGCCATCCACGGGCCTTCGACGCTGGGCCGGCGAATCCCCGACTTCCGGGTCGCCGCCCTGCCGCAGGGACGCAATCCGGTCGAGGACTTCATCCCGGTCGCGCGGATCGCCGACATGCTCCTGAATCCGGGCGGCGTCTGCGCCTACGACGGCGCGACCCTGACCTATCCCGACATCCGGCTCGTCTATTGGGCCGGAGGCAACCCGTTCCACCATCACCAGGACCTGAACCGGCTCCGCGCCGCGTGGGCGCGGCCGGACACCGTCGTGGTCCACGACTCGGTCTGGACGGCCACGGCGAGGCACGCCGACCTGGTCCTGCCGGCGACGACCTTCCTTGAGCGCGACGACTTCGCCGCGGCGGGGCTGGACCACCACGTCACGCCGATGCCGCGCGTGGTCCCGCCCTTCGGAGAGGCGAGAAGCGATTTCGCCATCTTCGCCGGTCTCGCCCGCCGCCTCGGCTTCGAGGCGGAATTCACCGAGGGGCTGTCGGAGCTTGCGTGGGTGGAGCGGCTCTACGAGGAGACCCGGGCCGGCGCGGCTGGGAAAGGCGTCGCCCTGCCGCCCTTCGCCGAGTTCTTCGCGGGCGGGCCGATCGATCTGGGTCCCCAGATCAGGCCGCGCCGCTTCCGGCTGGAGCGTTTCCGCGACGACCCCGACGGCGCCCCGCTGGGCACGCCCTCGGGCCGGATCGAGATCGCCTCCCAGCGCATCGCCGCCTTCGGCTACGCCGACTGCCGCGGCCACCCCGCCTGGTACCCGAAGCGGGAGATCCTGGGGGCCGAAGGCGCGGCGCCGGACGACCTCCACCTCATCTCGAACCAGCCGCGGACACGGCTCCACAGCCAGTTCGACCACGGCCGGACCAGCCGGCAGGCGAAGGTCGCCGGCCGCGAGCCCCTGCGGATCCATCCCCGCGACGCCGCCGCTCGCCGGATCAACGACGGAGCCCTCGTGCGCGTTCATAACGCCCGCGGCGCCTGTCTCGCCGGCGCCGTCCTGACCGACGCGGTGACGCCGGGCGTCGTCGAGCTCTCGACAGGCGCTTGGTACGATCCTCTCGATCCGGCCTCGCCCCAACCATTGGACCTGCACGGCAACCCCAACGCGGTGACCGCCGACATCGGCTGCTCGTCCCTTTCGCAGGGACCGGCGGCGCACAGTTGCCTGGTCAAGGTGGAGCCCGCCGCGCCGGCGCCCGCCGTCCGCATCTTCACCCTCCCACCGATCCTGAAGTCCGAGGCCTGATGTCCCCCGACCCCAACCCATCGGCCGACCAGGCCTCCGGCTATGCCTACTACGTCGTGGCCGTGCTGATGGTCGCGTACATGTTCTCGTTCATCGACCGCATGATCCTCAGCCTGGTCATCGATCCCGTGCGGCAGGACCTGGGGCTGAGCGAGACGCAGGTCAGCCTGCTCGTGGGCTTCGCCTTCGCCATGTTCTACACCCTGCTCGGCCTGCCCTTCGGGCGATGGGTCGACACGCGGGGACGCCGGAACCTGATCGCGTTCGGGATCGCCCTCTGGAGCCTCGCCACGATCGCCTGCGGCCTGGCCAACGGCTTCGCGCGCCTGTTCCTGGCCCGCATGACCGTGGGCGTCGGCGAGGCCACCCTAACCCCGGCCGCCTATTCCCTGATCCCCGACTATTTCCCGCCACGGCGTCTGGGCCTGGCGATGTCGCTCTACACCTGCGGCCTGACGATCGGCGGCGGCCTGGCCATGCTCCTGGGCGGGATGGTCGTCCAGTGGGCAACGGCCTTGCAACTCACCGTCCCGGGCCTGCCGCATCTGCGGCCCTGGCAGGTGGCGTTCCTCGTGGTGGGCGCCCCCGGCCTGCTCGTCGCCGCCCTCGTGGCCCTGACCGTGCGAGAACCGCCGCGGCGAGTCCAGCCGGGGGCGGACGCGGACGCCCCCAGCCTCGCCGAGGTCTTCGCCTACCTGCGCGGCAATGCGGGGCTGTTCGCGCCGCTCTTCCTGGGCTTCACGGCGGTGGTCACGGCGAGCTATTCGCTCAACGTCTGGGGTCCCAGCTACTTCATGCGGGTCCACGGCCTGACCCCGCTTCAGGTCGGCCAGCTCTTCGCCGTGGCCTTCGGGGTCGCGGGCACGGTCGGCGTCCTGGCCGGCGGCGCCTGGTCCGACGCCGCCGTCCGACGCGGGCGGACGGATGCGCCCTTGCGCGTGACCCTTTGGTCGATCCTGCTCCAGGCGCCGTTCGTGGTCGGGTTCGGCCTGCTCTCCGAGACCCGCCTGGCCGGCGCCGCCTTCGTGTTCGCGATGCTGTTCGGCAGCATGTTCGGCGGCCTCCAGGCGGCGGCGGTCCAGTCGCTCACCCCCAACCGGATGCGCGGCCAGATCGGCGCGATCTACCTGACCCTCGCCAACCTGATCGGGCTCGGGATCGCGCCGACGCTCACGGCGCTCGGCACCGAGCGGCTGTTCGGCGGCGCAACCGGCGTCGGGCGCTCGATCGCGCTGACGGCGGGCGTCTCCCTGGCGCTGGCGTCCGTGCTGCTGGCGATCGCCGCCGCGCCGGCCCGCAACCGCATCAGGGCCCTTCAGGGCGGGACGTGAGCGGCGTCAGGACACCTGGCGCGAGGCGTCCGCCCAGAACCGGGCGCGGATGGCTTTCTTGTCGATCTTGCCGACCGAGGTGGTGGGCAGGCCGCTCACGAACTCGACCTCCTTGGGGCAGGCGACCGGTCCTTTGCGCTCGCGCACGAACGCCCGCAGGCCGTCGGCGTCGACTTCGTGGCCCGACCGCAGGACCACGAGCGCGCGGACCGCCTCGCCCCACACGGCGTCGGGGACGCCGATCACGGCGGCGGCGGCCACCGCCTCATGCGCCATCAGGGCATCCTCCACCTCGCGGGGATAGACGTTGAAGCCGCCCGAGATGACCATGTCCTTGGCGCGGTCCACGATGTAGAGGAACCCGTCCTCGTCCTGCCGGGCCAGGTCGCCGGTGTGCAGCCAGCCTTCCCGCAGGGCCTCCGCGGTCTCCTCGGGGCGGCGCCAGTAGCCCTGCATGACGGTGGGCCCGCGGACGCAGATCTCCCCCACGTCCCCGGGCGCGACGGACCGGCCCTGCGGGTCCAGCAGGCGCAGGTTCACGCCCGCGACGGGCTGACCGCAGGAAGCGAGCCTGTGCGCGCGCGCCGGCGCATGGTCGCCCTTGCGCAGATAGGTGATGGAGCACGGGCACTCCGACTGGGCGTAGAGCTGGCAGAAGACCGGCCCGAACACATCGAGCGCCGCCTGCAGCCGGGCCGGCGACATCGGCGCGGCGCCGTAGATCACCATCTGGAGGCTGGAGAGGTCGAAGTCCCGAAGCCGCGGATGGTCCAGCAGGCGGTAGAGCATCGTGGGCACCAGGAAGGTCGCCGTGATCGCCTCGCGCTCGATCGCGGCGAGGAACGCCTCGGGATCGAAGGCCCGCATCATGTGGAAGGCGCCGCCCCGCAGCAGCGTCGGCGGCAGCATGCCGGCCGCCACGTGCGACACGGGCGTGGCCGCGAGGAACCGACACTCGGCCGGCCACTCCCACTCCGCGAGCTGCAGCAGCGCCCCGACGACGGCGGTCCTGTGCGAGTGCACCACGCCCTTCGGCCGGCCCGTCGTCCCGCCAGTGTACATCACCGACCAGATGTCGGCCTCCGAGGCCTCGACCTCCAGCGGCGAAGGGCCAGCGTCGGCCATCGCGCGGTGGAGGTCGGGCGCGAAGTCGGCCGGGCCGATGGCGAACACGCAGCGCAACGCAGCCCCGGCCCCGTGCTTCAGCTCGCGGCCGCGCTGCGCATGGGCCTCGGCGTCCACCACGAGGGCGGCGATCTCGGCGTCCTCCAGGATGAACGCATGGTCCGCGAGCGACCCCATGGGATGGAGGGCGCTGTAGCGGAGGCCCATGGCGTGGGCCGCCGCCATCACGAACAGCACTTCCGGGCCGTTCGCCGCGATCATCGCCAGGCCGTCGCCACGGCGCAGACCGGCCGCCTTGAAGACCGCGACCACCCGACCAGTCGCCTCGGCGAACGCACGGTAGGTGAAGCGGTCCTCCCCGCACACCACGGCCTCGCGGTCCGCGAACCGCAGGGTCGCCAGGCGGATGAGGTCGCCCAGACTCCCGACGCCGTGAACGTCAGGAGCCGAGCGGGACTGTGGCATCTCGGACTCCGACCGTGGGCGTCAAAAGCGGGACTGCGAGCGCGCGCGACATGTCGTCGACGAGGCGCTCGAGTTCGGGCGCCGCACGCGCGAACACGAGCGGCGCGGTCATGAAGCCGTGGATCATCCCCGCGACCACCCGAAGCTGGACATCGACGCCCGCGGCGGCGAGGCGGCCCGCATAGGCGATCGCTTCGTCGCGCAGGGGATCGCGGCCGCCCACCAGCAGCAGGGCCGGCGGCGCGTGACCCAGGTCGGTGCGGAGCGCGGGCGAGAGTTCGCCGTCCTCACGGGGACCCGTGGGGGCGAAACAGTCGTAGCAGAACGCGATGGCCGGGCTCTCGAGCCCGTAGCCCGTCCCGAACTCGGCGTGGCTCGCGCCGCCGCAGCTGAGGTCCAGGGCCGGATACAGCAGCACCTGGAGCGCCGCGGGCCGCCGCAACGCCACCTGCGCCGCCAGCCAGCCGCCCGCGCTGTCGCCCATGACGACCACCGGCCCGCAACCGTCGGTCAGCGCGGGGAGCGCGTCGTAGGCCGCCAGCGCGTCGTCCAGGGCGGCGGGATGGGGCGCCTCCGGCGCGAGGCGATAGTCCACGGCGACCACGCGCCATCCCGTCCTGAGGGCCAGGTCGCGGCAGAGCCCGTCATGGCTGTCCAGCGATCCGAGGACGAAGCCGCCCCCATGGAAGAACAGGATGACCGGCGAACCGCCGGAGCCGCCGGGCGTATAGGTGCGGACGCGCGGCCCGCTCGCCCCGGGACTGGCCTGCGCTTCGGCCACATCGGCCAGCGGCCGGGGCGGATAGCCGGCGGCCAGCGCCGCGGCGAAACGCCGCCGGATCGCCGGCAGGGCCTTGAGGGTCATGGGCGGTTGCGGCGCGGCGCGCAGGCGGGCGAGATGTTCGTCGACGTCGGAGGTCATTGCGCCGGGTCCCTCAATCGTACTGGCCCATGACGATCCGCCGCATGAGGTCGTAGCCGTATGTGCCGACGAGGGTGTCGCGGAAGGTCGCCAGGTCCGGTTCGCCGACGATGTGGGCGAGTTGCCCGAACAACCGCGACCGTTCCTGTGTCGCCCGCACCGGCCCCAGGCGCGCGGCCACGAACGCCTCGAGCGCCGCATCCCAGTCCGGGTCGGCCCCGAGCCTGTCCGCCAGGGCCACGGCGTCGAGAATCGCCATCACCCCGCCCTGCCCCAGGTTCGGCGTGATCGCGTGCGCGGCGTCGCCGATGAGGACCACCCGCCCCCGCGTCCAGGGATGGTCGATGAGCTCGTGGATGTCGGTCCGGATGAGCTGCTCGGGGCGCAGCACCCGATCGTAGACGTGGCGGAACGGCTCGCCGAACTCGGCGAACGTCCGCCGGAAGAGGTCCAGGTTTCCTTCGGGCGAGAGCTCCTCCCCCTCCTCGGCCAGGAGCGTGACGTAGCAGTAGGTCTCGGCGTCGTTGATGCTGCTGACGCCGATCCGGCCGTCGACGCCCCAGATCTCGACCAGGCCCTCCAGGCCCGGCGCCCGCTCCACGAGGCAGCGGAACGAGGTCTGCCCGGAATAGGTCAGGGCGCACGGGCCGAAGATCAGGTCGCGGACCTGGGAGCGGATCCCGTCGGCCCCCACGACCAGGTCGTAGCGGGCTTCCATCCCGTCAGTGAACCGCGCCAGGACCCCGTCGTCCAGCAGATCAAGCGCGGCAAGGCTGGTTCCCATCCGGATGCGCGCGCCGCCCGTCGCGGCCAGCAGGACCTCGTGCAGATGCGCCCTGTGGATGCTGACGGAATTCACGCCGTGGCGGGCCGCAATCGGCCCGAAGTCGAACCGGTGGAGCCGTCGCCCGGCCAGGGTCAGGATCTCCCAGGCGCTCAACGGCTGGCCTCGCGCGGTGATCGCGTCGGCGAGGCCGAGCCTCGCCATGGCGGTCATGCCGTTGACGCCGATCCCGATTCCCGCGCCCACCAGCGCCCAGCCCGGAGCCCGCTCGATCAGATCGACCTCGTGAGATCCGCCGGAAAGGGCCGCCGCCAAGGTGAGCCCCGCGATTCCACCGCCCACGATCAGTATGCGCCCGCCCATTGAACCTCCGCCTATTTATTTTATGTATAAAATATATTCCGCCATATGGCAAGCTGGTTTGCGCCGGCGCTGGCGCTCCGACAGGCATCCGCCCTATGGTCGAGCGGTCAGCGCGCCTCCTGTCCGGCGGGCGGAAGGGTGGAGAATCCCGTGGGAACCACAGGCCATTCGGTCTCGGAGAAGCCGGCGAACCGGTCCCGCAAAAGCCGGCAGGCGCTGCGGCTCTGGCTGCGCCTGCTGACGAGCACCCGCTTCGTGGAAAAGCGCATCCAGGCGCTGATGCGCGACCAGGACACGACCCTTCCGCGCTTCGACGCCCTGGCCGCCCTCTCGCGGAATCCCGAAGGCGTCACCATGGGAGAGCTTTCGCGCCGCCTCCTTGTCTCCAACGGCAACGTCACAGGGATCATCACCCGCCTGGAAGAGGAGGGGCTGGTCGCCCGCGAGCCGCTCGAGACCGACCGCCGCACCTATGTGACCCGGATCACGCCTACAGGCGAGGCCGATCTCCAGCGCGTCCTGCCGCTGCATGAGGACCTGATCGATTCGATGTTCTCGGACATGACCTCCGCCGAGATGGAAGTCCTCATCACGCTGCTCGACAAGGTGCGCGCTTCCCTGAAGCGCCATGGCGCCTGAGCCTGCCTGTCCCTTGACGCAATTAGTTTAAGTATGAAATAACTTCCGGGCTTCCGGGAGTTCAGCGTCATGCTTCGGCCGTCGCGTCACACCGACACTTTCACGCGTTCGCACCTTCCGCCCGTGGAGCTCTGGCCCGAGCTCGTCTTCCGCCTGCCGGCGCTGGCCTATCCCGACGAGATGAACTGCGCCGAGGCCCTGCTGGAGCGCGCCGTCGCGAAGCGAGGGCCGGCGGCGGTCGCGATCCTGGCGGGCGACCAAGTCTGGTCCTACGCCGACCTGATCGACGCCACGGACCGTATCGCCCGTGTCCTGGTCGAGGACTTCGGCCTCGAGGCGGGCGGGCGCGTGCTGCTGCGCGGCGGCAACACGCCTGAGCTCTTCGCCGCCTGGCTGGGGGTGATCAAGGTCGGGGGCGTGGCCGTGAGCACCATGCCCATGCTGCGGAGCGCCGAGCTCGCCGGGATCGTGGGAAAGTCCCGCCCGGTCCTAGCCCTGTGCCATCAGGACCTCATTGACGAGCTGGTCGCGGGCGCCCCCGACCTGCGCCTCGTCGCCTTCGGTGAGCCGGGCGCGGAACTGGAGCGGCGGGCGTCGACAAAGTCCGGAAGCTTCCGCGCCCGGCGCGCGAGCCAGGACGACGTCTGCCTGATCGCCTTCACCTCCGGCACGACGGGAGAGCCGAAGGCCGCCGCGCATTTCCATCGCGACGTCCTCTCGATGTGCCACACCTACGGCGCGCATGTGCTGGCGGATGGCGAGGCGCCGGTCTTCAGCGGGACGCCGCCGATCGCCTTCACCTTCGGCCTGGGCGGGCTGCTCGTCTTCCCGCTCTTCTTCGGGGCGCCCGTGGTGCTGCCCGAACCGGGCGGCGCGACGCGCCTGGCCGACGCGATCGCGGCGCACCAAGTCACGCACCTGTTTACCTCGCCGACCGGCTATCGCCAGCTCCTGGCCGCCGCGGCGCCGGGCCAGCTCGCCAGCCTGCGGGCCTGCGTCTCGGCGGGCGAGCACCTGTCGGCGGCGACCTGGAACGCCTGGCGGGAGGCGACCGGCCTGCCGCTGCTCGACGGCCTGGGCGCCACCGAGATGATGCACATCTTCCTGTCCGCCACCGCCCGGGACGCGCAGCCGGGCTGTTGCGGCCGTCCCGTCCCCGGCTTCGAGATCGCCCTCCTCGGCGACGACGGTCGGGAGATCCCGGGGCCGGGCGAGGGCCGGCTGGCGGTGCGCGGGCCCGTCGGCTGCCGCTATCTCGCCGACGCGCGCCAGCGGGAGTATGTCCAGCGCGGCTGGAACGTCACCGGCGACATCTTCCGCCGGGACGCCGAGGGGCGCTACTGGTACGTCGCCCGAGCCGACGACATGATCATCTCGTCCGGCTACAATATCGCCGGACCCGAGGTCGAGGCGGCGATCGCGACGCATCCGGACGTGACCGAGTGCGCGGTCGTCGGGACGCCCGACGCCGAGCGGGGCCAGATCGCGACGGCCTATGTGGTCCTGGGGCCTGGAGCCACACCCGGCCCGGCCATGGCGCGGGCGCTGCAGGATCACGTGAAGCGCGCGCTGGCGCCCTACAAGTACCCGCGGTCGGTGCGGTTCGTCGCCGCCCTCCCGCGCACCGCGACCGGAAAGGTCTCGAGGCGCGCCCTCCGGGAGGCGCCGCCGGAGGCCGCCGGCGGGCCTCCCGCCGACTCCCGAAGCGCCGACGCGAAAAGGCGGCGGCGGTCATGCTGAAGGTCGATCTCAGCGGGCGGACCGCGCTGGTGACCGGGGCGTCGTCGGGGCTGGGCCGGCGCTTCGCCCTGGTGCTGGGTGGCCAGGGCGCCGAGGTCGTCGTGGCGGCCCGGCGGATCGAGGCGCTGGAGGCCCTCGTCGCCGAGATCCGGGGCCGCGGCGGCAGCGCCCGCGCCCTGGCTCTCAACGTGGGCGACGAAGCCGCCGTGGCCGCGCTCGTCTCGAGCCCTGCCCGACCTCGACATCGTGGTCAACAATGCGGGCGTGGCCGGGGCCAGCCGCGCCCTGGACTGCCCGGACGACGAGTGGCGGCGGACCTACGACGTCAACGTGCAGGGCGTGTTCTCCGTCGTCCGGCACGCGGCCCGTCGCATGCGCGCGCTCGGCCATGGCGGCTCGATCATCAATATCGCCTCGATCACCGGCCTGCGGCCGGGCGCCAGCGCGACGGCCTATTCCTCCTCCAAGGCCGCCGTGATCCAGATGACGAAGGCCCTTCGGCGCGCGAGCCCGAGCGCGTCGCCCGCGTCCTCGGCCGCATTATCGATGGCGAGGTGATGCCGTTCCCGGTCGTCACCGGAGCCTGGGTCGCCATCGCCCGAGACGGATCCGGCTGCGGAATCGAAGTCGTGCCCGCCGCCACGCGCCACTATCCCGGTATCGGAGAGGCCGACCCGGCCCGCCCCGCCAACGGCCCCGAGGTGATGCCGTGGGAGGTGCAGATTCGCCAGGATGGCGCCGCGGAGCCCGCCAGCGGCGTCCACGTGGCGTCGAGCAGCATGCTGTCGCGCAACGAGATTCTCGCCGTCGGACAGGAGCAGGGCTGGCGGACGGTCAGGTGCGAACGGGGCGGCGGGCCACGCGCAGGCCGGGCCCCTGAAGCGAGGGGAGCGCGATGTAGGGAAACAGTCTCTTAATTCATATATGAAATAATTTCAGAGACTCGCGGACTCTTCGGCGCCCCTGCAAACGAGGGGAACCCCCGCGCGGACGAACAACGCCGCCGGTGTCGATCGACGAGCCTGCGAAGCAATCGAGCGCCTGGCTGCAAGGGCCCGGAAGTCGCGCCAAGCATGAATGGCCACCGCACCCCGACGGCGGGAAAGCGTCATTCAGGGCCCGGCCGGCGCCCGCCGGAATGCGCCCTTGGATCTTCGGCGCGCCGGCGGCCCCTTCCCGCGTCGCACGACGGCGCGCCTCGACGCCACCGAGCGCCCCCCGTCAAGGCGCGGAGCGCGATCGGCCAATTCCGTTGTGACGCAACGGACTCTTCGGCTTGAACGGATTTGTAGACGCCCTTTGACGGCGCGCGCCCTGGCTTTCGTACGCTTGAACCCCCGTCCAAAAACACGGTTGTCCGCGCTCGGGTTATATTATAGGCTTAAAATAATTTCAGGGTCGGACGACGGATGCTCGCTTCCTCCGTTGGGGAGGCCGGCTCGAGGTCAAGGCGCGGCGGCGAACGGCTCAGGAGGAGACGCGAGCGCTCAATTCGGCCCCGCGCCGTTGAACGCCCGGCGAAATCCTTGGGCTCACGCGATGCTCACTCAATCGAGCGGGCCGCTTACTTCAGAAGTACAGAAAGAAGGGGGAATAAATGGCGGATCGACACGATGAAAATCTCCAGCGGGAGACCTTGAAATTCGCGATGCGCGTCAGTCGCGCGAAGATCCTGGCGCTGCTGACGACCTCTTCCCTGGCGAGCCTTTCGGGCGTCTCGGCCGCGAGCGCCGCCCAGGCGGCTGGCGAGGTCTACGTGCCCGAGGTGGTGGTCACGGCTCAGAAGCGGGCGGAGAGCCTGCAGGATGTTCCGATCTCGATGGAGGTCGTGTCCGGAGCGAAGATCGCCGACTTCGGGGTCACCGACTTCAAGCAGATGATCCGCTTCACGCCCAATGTCTCGGTTCTGACCACGGCGGGCAACGACGTGATCTATATCCGCGGGTTCGGTTCGCCGCCCACGAACTACGCGTTTGATCAGTCGGTCAGCATGTATCTGGATGGTGTCTACGCCGGGAAGAGCCGGCAGGCCCAGGCGCCGCTGTTCGACCTCGAAAGGGTCGAGGTCCTGCGGGGCCCGCAGGGCGCCCTTTTCGGAAAGAACACCCCGGCCGGCGCCGTCAGCCTCGTGAGCGCGGGGCCGACCTCGACTTTCCAGGGAGCCGTCAACGGGCTGTACAACTTCGACCTCGACGGGGGTGAGGTGAATGGATTTGTGGCCGGCCCGATCGGCGACCATCTGGGCGCCCGCCTTGCGGTCCGACTGGTGGATCACAAGGGCTACATCCGGAACGATTTCAACGGAAACAAGGAGCCCAGCAACGAGATGGCGTCGGCGCGGCTGACATTGCGATATGCGCCACGCGACGACTTCGACTATACGGTGAAGGTCGAGTATTCGGACCGCGACGTCAAAGGTGGCGCAAACGTCTCGAGCCCGCTGACCACGCCACAGCAGCCGAACATGTTCCGCTTCGGCGGGGACAGCGCCCTCGGTCTGGAACGTTCGAAAGCCACGTCCTGGCTGGTCAGCGGCACCGGAAACCTGCAACTGGGCGACTTCACCCTGACGGCCCTGACCGGATACTCCTTCTTCCGCGCCAACGTGGTGACGGGATTCGACCAGGCGCTCCCCGGAGGCGGCGTCACGCCGAACTCGGTGTACACCAGCTATCCTGAGCACTTTGAGCAGACGTCACAAGAAATCCGGCTTTCGTCCCCCGACCAGCAACGCCTGAAGTATACAATCGGCGCATACTATGATCGGTCCATCTACCACCTGACTCAGTTCACCGGATTCGATATCCGGTCGATTCCCTACTTCGGCCTGCATCAGAACCGGTTCAAGCAGGTCGCGGAGACTTTCTCCCTGTTCGGTCAGGCCGAGGTTTCGATCACGGAAGCTCTCCGCGCGGTCGGCAGCCTGCGATACACGCAGTCCGATAAGCGCGGGACATTTGGAGGACGTCTGGTCTTTGGCCCGTTCGCATACCGGCCGATCACGACTGCAGTGGGCCGCATCGACGAAGACTACCTCGATCCCTCCATCAACCTGCAGTACGACATCGCGCCGCGCATCATGGTCTATGCAGCCTATGGTCGCGGATCCAAGTCCGGAGGACTTGTGTCGAACACCTATGGGACCACGAACGCGACCTTCACCTTCAAGCCCGAACGGTCGACGAACTACGAGGTCGGCGTGAAGTCGACGCTTGATGACGGGCGGCTGATCCTCAACGCGGCGATCTACAATACCAAGTTCAAGGACCTTCAGGTGTCCACCTACGACCCGGCCCTTCCCGGATTCCGGACGGGGAACGCCGCCAGCGCACACTCGCGGGGAATCGAGGGCGCCCTGGCCTGGCACCCGATGCAGAACCTGGACTTCACCCTTTCGGCCGCCTACCAGGACGTGGAGTATGATGACTATCCTGGCGCGAGCTGTCTCGCGAGCCAGCCCGTGACGCAGTGCAACCCCGCCTCTCCCGCCAGCATCGCGGCCAACAACATCGGCGGGGCCACCATCTCGCACGTGTCGAAATTCAGCGGGAACTTCACCGCGCACTACCGCCACGAGCTGGGCGACGGCAACGTGATCGACTCCATGCTCACGGTGCATGGGCGATCCAAATACTTCAACGCCGACAACCAGCATCCGCTGTACGGCGTTCAGCGCGGATATGCGAAGGTGGACGCCAGGGTCCAGTACGGTCCTGACGACGAGAAGTGGTACGTCGCGCTCGTTGGGAAGAACCTGACAAACGAGAAGACTGTCGGGAGCGCGACCACATTGCCGGTTCCCCTGACCGCCGTGCCAAGGGCGTTCCTCTACCTGGACGAGACGCGAACGATTTCGATCGGAGCCGGGATGAAGTTCTAAGGCCGGCTCAGTTCCTCGTACGGCCCCGGGCGTCAGCGGCTTCGTATGCCGCCACGCCGGGGTAGCCGTCATCGTGGGCGGTCTTCAACGCCGTCCAACCCTCTGCGGTTTGGGACACATAGGCCGCCTCGCAGGCTTCGCGCCGGGCGTGCAGGCCGTTGAGGTCCTGCTCCAGCCCTCCCCCGAGACTTGCGGGTGTAGATCGCGCAGGCGCTGATGGCGCGTCGCGGCGCGCCGCCTCGCAAGCTCATCGGGAGAGGATCGTGACCGCGCAGGCGGCCTCCTCCACGCCCCAGAGACCACCGCCATTTTCGGCGATGGCCACCATGGCGTTGTCGACCTGTCGGCTGCCGGCCTCCCCGCGAAGTTGCGTCACAAGCTCGAAGAGCTGGCCAAGACCGGTGGCTCCGATCGGATGGCCTTTGCTTTCGAGCCCCCCCGACGGGTTGATCGGAAGGCGCCCCCCGATCGCGGTTTCGCCGCGCCGAGCCGCGGCGGCGCCGTCGCCGGGACCGCACAGCCTCAGATTCTCCGCTTGGATCACTTCGCCGACGGCGGTCGCGTCATGGAGTTCCGCGACGTCGACATCCTCGGGACCCAAACCCGCTGCCTCGTAGGCGCGATCCCCCACAAGGCGTCCCAGGTGGCGTTCGAGATCGTCGCTGCCCCGGTTCTCAGAGGACCCGAGCACGCAGGCCCTCACCGCCACCGCGCGGGAGCCCCCTCCCAGGCGCCGCAGGCCTGCCAAGGTACAGACCACCGCCGCCGCCGCACCGTCCGAGATGGGCGCGCACATCGGAAGCGTCAGCGGCCAGACGATCCCGCGCGCCCTCATCACCTCCTCCACGCTGAAAGCCTTGCGGAACTGGGCGCGTGGGTTGGCGACCGAATGGGCGTGGTTCTTCGACGACACGGCGGCGAACTCCTCCACGCTAGAGCCGTACAGCCGCATGTGCTGGCGGGCGAACGCGGCGTAGACATCCATGAAGACGCTGCGCGGCTCGCTGGGCGGCGGCAACATCGCCTCGTCCATGCCGCCCAGCTCGACCAACCGACGCAGGTTGGCCGCCGGATCGGCCACGTCCCATCCGGCGTCGAAGAGAGCGAACGATCGCGACCGGTCGGGATGGGTCATCTTCTCCACGCCCACGGCCAGCACGATGTCAGCGGCCCCGGCGCGCAGGTGGTCGATCGCGCCGTGCAGCGCGGTCGTGGCGCTCGCGCAGGCATTCTCGACGTTTACGATCGGAATGCGTTCGAACCCAAGGGGCCGTAGCGCCGCCTGGCCGCGGATCATGTGCTGGCCTTCGAGGGCGCCCTGTCCGGTGTTGGCGAACCAGACCCCCTCGACAGCCTTGAGGTCGCAGCCCGCGTCCGCCAGCGCGTCGGTGATCGCCGCCGCGGCGAGGTCGCGGACCGTCAGGCCGGAATGGACGCCGAAGACGGTCATCCCGACCCCGGCGGCGAAGATGTCCATCCCGACTAGAGCACCTTGCCCAGCGCGTAGAAACCGGCCCAGAGATCGGCGATCGGCGCGCGCGCCTGCGCAAGGTTGGCGAGGTCGAAGCCGACGTAGACCGGATCGTCCGGGTGACGGGCGCCGCGCGGAAGATTGTTCTCCGGCCCGCGGTTGGCCGCGCCCCGCTCGCCGGCCAGCATGGCGCGCAAGTCCTTGGCCCGATAGAGCCGGTCAAGGTCGGTGGCGGCGGTGCGGATGAGGATCTTCCACACACCGTCGCGCTTCTCGAAAATGTCGAGGTAGCGGCCCTCGTGGCAGAAATCGAGGAATTCGTCGCCCTCGCGCAGGCGGTGGATCACCGCCCACTGCGACTCGCAGAACGCCCTGTCGCCCTCGAGGTCGATGATCGTGTTGGTGATGGCGTGGCGGCTCGCCTCGATCTTCCGCAGCACCGGGATCACGTAGTCGCAGAACTCGTGGGCGTTGCCGCCGAAGAAGCCGTGATCGTCGAAGCCGTCGGACCAGTAACAGTCCTTGAACGCCTGCAGGTCGCAGCGGTCGGCCGCGCGGCAGTAGCGGTGGATCACGTCGCGGATGGCTTCGCGGTCGCGCAGTACGCCCAGTTCCTTTTCCAGGGCCGCCAGGCGGGCCTCGACGTCGCTCATCAAGTTTCTCCCTAAGCTTGTCCGGCGGCCAAGACGCGGTTGCGGAGGCGGCCGATGCCGACGATTTCCAGTTCGACCTCGTCGCCGCTCTCCAGCAGGCGATCCTGTTCGAGGCCGCAGCCGCCACCGACCGTGCCCGACCCGAGGATCTCCCCCGGGTGCAGAGTCTCGCTGGTGCTGATGAAGCTGATCAGGTCCTCGAACGAATAGGTCATGCTGCTGGAGTGCCCCTCCGAGCGGACCTCGCCGTTCACGCGGGCGATCATCGCGGCGTCGTACGGATCGAACTCATCGGCGGTGACGATGCAGGGGCCCATGGCGTTACCGTTGTCGAAGTCCTTCGACTTCGACGGGCCGAGCCCGCTGGTCATCTCGAAGCCCTGGGTGTCGCGGGCGCTGAAGTCGTTGAAGATCGTGAAGCCGAAAATGTGGCCGGACGCATCCGCCTTCGAGATGTCGGTCCCGCCGCGGCCCAGGACGCAGCCCATCTCGAGCTCGTAGTCCATGGCCTGGGAATAGGCCGGCCAGACGACCGTCGTCCCGGGGCCCGTCACCGCGAACCGGTTGGCCTTGTAGTAGATCGGCCGCACCTTGAAGACCTCGGCCATGCCCTTGTGGCGCAGGCTGGGCTCGGTCAGGCCGGCCCGCCGCATCGCGGCCTGCGTCGAACCGATCAGGTGGCCCTCGAAGCACATGCAGTCTCGCAGCTGAACCGGCCGCGGCAGCGGCGCCAGCAGTGTGACGTCGGCGAGCGGCCGGGCCATGTCACTCCGCACGCCGACCAGCTTCCGAGCCTGATCGAGGCCGGCCGCGCCGGCCTCGATCAGATGCTGCATCGACTCGAAGTCCTCGCGGGGGAAGCCCGCCGCGGCGGCCTGCGCCGCCTGCAGGTCGAGAACGCCGTTGTCGTCCAGCAGCACGCCGAGACGACTGCGCGTCGTTCGCGGTTCGACGAAGGTGACGAGTTTCATGCGGCCCTCGCTAGAAGTCGTAGGCGACCTTGGCGCCGAAGGTCCGCGGCTCGGCCCAGATGTTGCGCTGGGCGTTGCCGGTCGAATTGAGCGCCTGGCGCCGGTAGCGCTGGTCGGTCAGGTTGCGGCCCCAGACGCCGACGGTCCAGTTCCCCACGACGTAGTTGGCCGACGCGTCGAAGAGACCGAGCGCGTTGTCCGTCGAGTTGGGGTCGACGGTGTTGTTGTCGGTCTCGAAGAAGATCTTGCTGCGCCACGCGTAGGACAGGCGCGCGCTGGCGCGGCCCGGCCCGATGTCCTTCTCCAGCACCGCCGCGACGCTGTAGGAACTCTTCGGCGCGCGGGGCATCCGGTTGCCCGTGAAGTCCAGGCCCGGCCGGAAGACGTAGTCCTTGAAGCGGGCGTCGAGGTACGCGTACGAGAAGTCGAACGAGAGCATGTCGTTGACGATCGCACGGCCTTCCAGCTCCAGACCCTCGATCTTGCTGTCGGCGGCGTTGCCCACGACGATCAGCGAGGCGACCGGCGGCGGCGCGGGCACGAGGCGCAGCAACTGCAGATCCTTGTAGTCGATGCGGAACGCGGCCGCGTTCAGGCGCAGGCGCCGGTCGAAAAGCGTCGACTTGATCCCGATCTCGTAGGACTTGGCGTCCTCGGGGTCCGCGACTTGCTCGGCGGCCAGCGCGGTCGTGGCGAAGAACTGGAAGGCGCCGACCTTGTAGCCGCTGGCATAGGTCGCATAGGCCATGATGTCGGGCGTGAACTTGTAGCTCAGGCTGAGCGAGGGATCGAAGGAATCCCACTTGCGGGGCACCTCGAGGAGGAACGGCACGACGCCGATCTTCACCGGCGCGGTGTTCTGGGAGTCGTACAGGACGTCCTTCCTGTCTTCGCTGTAGCGGGCGCCGAGGGTGGCGGCGAACTTGTCGGTGAAGTTCCAGGTGAACTGCCCGAACAGCGCGACACTCTCCGAGACCGCCTTCACGTGGAAGGTCCAGGTCGTCGGGCCCCCGCCCAGGACGCGCAGCAGCGCCGCGGGCCCGAACACCAGGTTGTCACGCCGGTCGTCGATCTCGCGGCCGTAGTAGGCCCCGATGAGCCAGCTGGCCTTCTCGCCTTCGTAGCTGGCGCGGAACTCCTGCGAGAACTGCTCGGCGTCATCGGTGACGGGGTTGGTGTAGAACGGCAGGGAGCTGCCATCGATGTCGTTGATCTCGTCGATCTTCAGCTTCCGCGCCGCCGTGATCGACGTCAGCGTCACCTCGCCCACCGTGTAGTCGGCGGTCACCGAGGCTCCGTACATCTTCTTCTTGAGGAAGATGTTGGTAACGTCGCTGTACGGACGCAGCACGTCGTCGGTGACCGGCGGCACGGTGAAGCCGGGCGCCAGGGCGCCGGGGCCGAGGCCTTGCGCGAGCGGCTCGGTGACCAGGATCAGCGGCGGGCCGTCCATGTGCGTGTAGTCGGCGGCGAGCTTGATCTGAAGGTCTTCGGCGGGCGCCCAGTTCAGCTTGCCGCGCAGGCTGATGGAATCCTCGCTGCCGCCCCGCACGCCCGTGTTCACGCCGGCGAGGCTCCGCGTCGGCTGATAGCCGTCGCGGTAGTTGTAGGCCACGCTGAGCAGGCCCTGCAGCTTCTCGGGCACGAGGGACCCGGAGACGGAGCCCGAGAGATTGTAGAGGTTGTCGCCGGAGACCTTCGAAGCGCCGATCCCTGCTTCGAAACGGCCTTCGAAGGTGTCGGTCGGATCGCGGGTGATGATGGAGATCGCGCCGCCGATCGTGTTGCGGCCATAGAGGGTGCCCTGGGGTCCCTTCAGCACCTCGATGCGCGCCACATCCTGGAGTTCGACCAGAAGGCCGCCGAAGCGCCCCTGGTAGACGCCGTCGATGAACGTGCCGACCGAAGGGTCGCTGCCGCCGTCGTAGGAGCGCGTGCCGATCCCGCGAACATAGATGAGCGGCCGAGAGCGATCGGGCGCCTCGAAGTACACGTTCGGCGCCACGCGGGAGATCTTGGCGATGTCGGTGTAGCCGGCGTCGGCGAGGGCTTCGCCGGTGTAGGCGCTCACCGACTGGGGAACCTCCTGCAAGGACTCCGCCCGCTTGCGCGCGGTCACGACCAGTTCCTCGATGGTGGAGGAGTCGCTGGCCGCGTTCTCCGCGGCCGCGGCGACGCCGGCTGGGCCGGCGCTCAGCGCCGCGACGGTGGTCAGCAGCAGCGCACGGTGACGCAAGTCTCGCGCAGGATGGCAGCGCATACAGTCCTCCCCCTAGTTATCGAACCGCTTCTCAAGAGCGATCTCGCTTGGTACTAAATTGGGTACAATATTACCCTTCAGAGGTCAACAGCATGCCTAGCCCCGAATTGCAGGCCTTCATCGAGGAGGTGCGGCGGACCCGGAGAGCCCTTCTGAACAGCGACTACGACCCGGTGGCTTTCCGCACGGCCCTGCCGCCATCCGCGCTGGAAGCCGCCTCTCATATCGAGGCCCTGCGGTGCGCACGGATCGAACACCGCCCGCCCGAACGCGACGGCCGGCTGTTGGCGTATGTGAGCGGCGGCGGCTTCTGCTTCGACGCCAACGACTCGCACCGCGCCTTCGTCGATGACATCGCCGGCCGCATCGGCGCGAGCGGCTGTCTGGTGCGCTATCGCCTGGCGCCCGAAGCGCCCTTTCCCGCCGCGCTCGACGACGTGGACGAGGCGCTCGACGCCCTGTTGAGCCGGCGCCGGCCGCAGGAGGTCTTGCTCGCCGCCGACTCAGCCGGCGCTGCGCTGACGCTCTCGGCGCTTATGCGCCGCCGCGATCGCGGCCAAGCCATGCCGGCCCGTCTCGTCTGCCTGTCACCGCTGACCGACATGGCGATGACCGGCCGCTCCAACGTGTCCAACGCCGAAGCCGATCCACTCTTCGGCCCCCAGGCCGTCATCCACAAGGTCTGCAACTACCTGCAGGGCGCGCTGCCCACCCGGCCTGACGCGTCACCCTACTGGGGCGACCTGACCGGCCTTCCGCCGTGCCTGGTGCTCGCCGGCACGACCGAGGTGATGCGCGACGACTCCGTGCGCCTGGTCGACAAGGCGCGCGCCGCGGGCGTCGAGGCCGACCTTCAGCTCGTCGAGGATGCGCCCCACACCTTCCCGCTGATGACCCTGCCGGAGTCGCTGGCCGCGCGCGACGTCATCGCAGGGTTCCTGCGGGGCGACTGACGTCAGGAATCGGCGGTCGGCGCAACGATGCCGTTCAGGAGCAACACGTAGAATTCGGAGAAGGCGTCGCTAAAGCCGATGCCGGCGCGGTCGAGCACCTCGGGTTCGTTGATCCGGCCGACGGCGGCGAGGAACATCTCCGCGACCAAAGCCGAATGCACGGCGCGGAACCGGCCCCGGCGGATCCCGTCCTCGATGATGTCGCGCAGCACGTTCGTGCGCTCGCGCTGATGGTTTTCGAGCAGCGCCATCGCCGGGCGATAGCTTTGCAGGTCTTCCAGAAACACACCGCTGGCCGTGCGCGATTCGGCCACGCCCGGCTCCAGGTAGGCGACCAGGCGGCGCTCCGGGTCATCGTGCTCCAGCGCACCGGCCCAGCCCAGGTGGCGGATGCGGTCCAGCCACCGCTGGACGACCAGAAGGAACAACTCCTGCTTGCTGGGCGCGATCTCGTACAGGGTCCGCTTCGAGCACTTCAGCCGGCCCGCCAGGTCGTCGACCGTCACGCTCCGGAAGCCTTCCTGCATGAAGAGACGTTCCAGGGCCTCGACGAGATCGCGGTGACGCTCGCTGCTCGTGGGCAAGCGGTCCGGCCGGGCTTGCGGCATGGTCTGCGGTCCTCCTAGCCGACCGGCGCCACGAATAGCCCGTCCTCGCCCGTCCGCCAAACGCGGCGCCTTCAGCTCTTTACAGGTAATTTAGTACCCATAATAGTACCGCAACATTCTTTTGGGGGCGGAAGAGTCATGGATGAATTGACGTCGGCGGCGCTGCTCCTGAGCGCAATCCGCAACCATGGCGACCGGCCGGCGATCACGTTCGGTGGAACCACCCACACCTATGCCGACATCGACGCCGCCTCCGACCGGGTCGCGGGCGCCCTGGCGGCGCTGGGGATCGGCCGCGGAGACGCGGTGGCCCTGCATCTCCGCAATGGGCCGGAGTACGTCCTGAGCGAACTCGCGATCCAGAAACTGGCGGCCATCCGCGTCCCGCTGAACGAACTCATGGCTGCGCCGGAACTCTCGCACTGCCTCGAGCACAGCCTCGCGAAGGCGTTGATCGCCCACACCTCGCTGCCGGAACCCGACAGCACAATTCCCGGCCTCATACGGATCAGCGTCGCGGACGAGGCGGCGCAGCGGCCCGGCCAGATCGCCTGGGAAGACCTCCTGTCCGGTTCGCCGCTGTCCACGCCGACGCACGCCGCCGCCGCGGACACCGCGATCCTCGCCTATACGGGCGGCACCACGGGACGGCCGAAGGGCGTGCGGCACAGCTACGGCCGCATGGCGATAAACCTGCTGGCGCATGTGGTCTGCGGCGACATCCGGAGTGACGAGGTGATGCTCCTCACCACGCCTCTGCCGCACTCCGCCGGATATCATCTGGCCGCCTGCCTGCTGCAAGGCGGCCGGGGCGTCCTGGAGCGGCGGTTCGACCCCGTGGGGGTGCTCGCCACCATGGCCCGGGAAGGGGTGACCTGGACCTTCGCGGTCCCGACCATGCTCTACCGCCTGCTCGACGGCCTCGGCCCCGACGCGCCCGACATCTCCCGGCTGCGCACCGTCGTCTACGGCGCGGCGCCCATGAGCCGGCAGCGGCTCGAGGAGGCGTTGCAGCGCCTGGGGCCGGTGTTCGTGCAGATCTACGGCCAGACGGAGTGCCCGAACTTCATCACCACGCTCAGCAAGCAGGATCACGCGCGGGCGGACCTGCTCGCCTCGTGCGGCCGGCCGGTCCCGTTCGTGCAGTTGCGGATCGCGCCGGGCGACGACACCGAAGGCCAGGTCGGCGAGGTCGAGGTGCGCTCACCCTACCTGCTCGAGGAATACTTCCGGGATGCGGAGGCCACCGCCGCGGCGGTGGAAGCGGGCTGGCTGAGGACCGGCGACATCGGCTTCCTGAACGACGGCTACCTGTTCCTGGTCGACCGGGCGAAGGACATGATCATCAGTGGCGGCATGAACGTCTATTCCACCGAGGTCGAAGCCGCGCTGCGATCGCACCCCGCCGTGGCGGAGGCCGCGGTGGTCGGCGTGCCCGACGCGGACTGGGGCGAAGCCGTCACCGCGATGGTCGTGACCCGCGATCCCGTCACCGAGCCTGAACTCAAGGCCTTCGCGCGCAGCCGTCTGTCGGCCTACAAGACGCCCAAGCGCATCGTCTTCCTGGGCGGCCTGCCCCTCACGGCCTACGGAAAGATCGACAAGAAGGCGCTGCGTCAGCGCCTCGTCGAGGGGCGCGCGCCGTGAAGCCGCAGGCGCTCGGCTGGCCGCTCACGGTCCTGTTCCTGGCGAACCTGGTGGCCAGCATCGACCGCACCGCGCTGGCGGCCCTGCTTCCGGCGATCAAGCAGGACATGACGCTCAGCGACACCCAGCTCGGCATCCTCACGGGCATCGCGTTTTCCGCCTTCTACGCGATCTTCGGCCTCCCCCTCGCGGCGCTGGCGGATCGCGGCCACCGGCCCCGGCTGATCGCAGCGGCGCTGGTGTTCTGGAGCCTGATGACCGCCGCCACGGGGCTCGCGAAGGCCTTCGTCCACCTGGTCGCCGCCCGGATGATGGTGGCCGTCGGCGAGGCGGGTGGCGTCCCGGCGTCGCACTCCCTGCTGAGCGACCTCACGCCCGACCACCGCCGCCCGGCGGTGCTCGCGATCCACACCGCTGCCGGCCCACTCGGCTCGCTGCTCGGCCTGGCCGGCGGAGGTCTGCTCGCGGCCACCCTGGGATGGCGCGACGCCTTCGTCGTCCTCGGCCTCGTCGGCCTTCCCGTCGCGGTCCTGACCTTCTTCCTTCGCGAGCCGCGCACTGCGGGCGCCCGGGCGGACGGGATCGAACCACGCCCGAAGGCCGGGACGCTGCTGGGTCGTCGCTCCTTCCAGTTGCTGCTGGGCGGCTTCGCGCTCGGGTCGTTCGCGATGAACGGGCTGCTGCAGTGGCTGCCCAGCTACCTCGGGCGCGCCTTCGAGATGGACATCGCCCGCGTCGGGGTCCAGTTCGGTCTTGCCTACGGCCTGGGCGCCATGGCCGGCATGCTGGCCGGCGGCGCGGTCGCGGGGCCGCTCATGCGCCGCGACACCGGCTGGGCCCTGCGGCTCGCCAGCATCTCCTACCTCGTGGGCGCGCCCTGCCTGCTGGCGTCGCTGCTGGCCCCCAGCGCGCCGATCGCGCTGGCGCTCATCTTCCTGGGCTCGGCGTCGGCGTCCGCCGCCTATGGCCCGGCCTTCGCGATGATCCAGATCATCGCCGAACCCCGCCTGCGGGCGTTCGCGACCGCCTCGTCGCTGTTGGTCTCCAACCTCGTCGGCGCCGGGCTCGGCCCGCTGGCCGTCGGGATCCTCAGCGATAGCCACGGCGGCGCGCCGGCGCACGCGCTGCGCTTCGCGCTCGTCAGCCTCTTCCCCGTCCTGATCTCGCCGGCGCTGCTCTACTGGCTGGCCATGAAGCGGCTTGCCTGGGAGACCCGGTAGGACTGGACGCGGATGTCGCGCCAGCAGCAGACAATGGAAGGAGCGGACGTTCGAACGCCCGGCGCAGCTCTGACCGCTCTCGCCCCCTGGCCGACGTCCCGGGCTCGGCCGGTTTGGCCC
Organism: Phenylobacterium sp.; assembly: GCF_037189685.1. GTDB lineage: Bacteria > Pseudomonadota > Alphaproteobacteria > Caulobacterales > Caulobacteraceae > Phenylobacterium. The sequence continues at coordinate 128,436 of NZ_JBBCIT010000028.1, forward strand.
CACCCGCCCAGACGTATCCGCTCAGGCGTATCCGCCGCCAAGGTAGGCGCCCGCGCCGGCGGCGGACGTCGCCATCGTCGGGTCCGTCGCGACTCCCATATCGGCGAGGCGCGGTCTCTTCCCGTGGTTGCCGACTTGGCAGTAAGCTCGGCTTGCGGGCGTGCTGAACAGTAGTGGACGCGATGGACCTTGTGGAAATGCGACTCCAGGGGATCCGTCCCCTCCGAGGTCTGGGCAAGGTCGCGCGCGAGCTGGGGACGCCGCTCACCCTCATCGGCGGGACGGCTTCGCGAGCGGCGATGCGACTCGCGCGGCGGCCCGGCGGACGGTTCGATCTCTTCGACCTCGTGCCGTTCAGTTCCGACATCGACCTGGAGTACGACGACGGCCCGGAACGTGGCCCCGAGGTGTTGCAGGCGATCCACGAGCGCGTGCCGTTCGCCAGTTGGTTCCGGTGGTCGCTGATCGATCGCGAGCGGGCGGCCAAAGCCGCGGCGCAGCGCGAGATGAGCACAGTCGTGCCGCTGCGGCGCATACGATTTTCGACGCACTGCCCGCCGGAGATCAGCCCGGAGGCGCTGAGCGACCTGGAGACAGGCCGGGTGAGCTTCCGGCGCCATCCGAGGTTCGAAGCGTTCGCGCACGATGGACAGGCGCCCGACGCTGAGATCTTCGGGCTGATGATGGCGCTCAACGTCGAGGCGGATATGCGCGCGGTGGACGGGGCCGCCCCCGGCCTCGACGAGACAGATGCGCTCGAATGGCTGCAGAAAGACGGCTGGAACGACCTGGTCAGGATCCTGGGCGACCCGCGCCTGATCGGGCGGTTCTGGACCTTGTTCGCCACTCGCTGGTCGCTGGCAGGCCCTGAGGGACCGGTCTTCGAAACGCTCACCCGGATGGCGAAGGACGTGGGAGTGCTGGGGAAACTGAACTTCGATCCCCGGTCCGACGCTCCGATCGGGCTTTCGAAGCTCAGCCGGGCAGGGCTGTTCCGCGCGCCTCAGCTGACGCCGGAGGTGTTCACGGGCCCCCAGGCGGCAAGCTCTTTCATCGGGGTAATGAACGATGTGATCGGCGCCATGGGCCTTACCCGCCGCATCAAGGCTCCCGAGGAGGCGATCGACCCATCGCTCGAACTCGTCGCCGTGGCGCCGTGGGTCACGATCGAGAAGTTGCCCAAGGACGGCGAGGTGTCCAAGCCCGTCGACGCCTTCGAAAGCGGTCTGGACGACGAGTTCATCCAGTTGTCGTGGCCGCACCAGGGCCGGATCAGCAAGAGCGGCCTCACGGCGCAGCTTCTGCCCTACGGCCAGCGGTCCAGCTCGACGTCGTTCTCATCCGTGCCGGCGGTGGGCGGCGTGGTCGGGGAGAGGGCCTGGATCCGCATCCGGCTCGACGATCTTTCGGATGGCCAGGACAGCACCGGCCCCACGACGGCCGGTCTCGTCATCCTGCAGGCGCGTCATGATTGAGCCCGCGCCCCGCCATGGGTTGCGGGAAGTGCGGCCCGGCTCGGACTCGCACGCTGTCGTGGTGCTGCACGGCATCCGGCAAACCGCGCAGGACGTGCGGCCGTTCGCCGAGATGATGAGCGATCGCCTGCATGGCCCCAGAATCCTGGTCTACGGCTATGACCACACCCATGCGCTCGTACGGAACGGCAGGGTCCTGCACGAACGCCTCGAGCGTGAGTTGCCGAAGGGGCGCATCGACCTCGTCGGCTACAGCATGGGCGGCCTCGTCGCCCGGTTGGCCGCGAGCGAGGACGCGGCCTCGAGGATCCACACGGTCGTCACGCTGGCGACCCCGAACCGGGGTTCATTGTCGAACACGGAACTGACCGCCCTCGGGCAGATCGGTCGACAGGCCTTCGAGACGCTCCTCTCGCCGCTCATTCCACGCAGCGAGGGCGTCAAGGACCTGACCAAGGCCCGAGAGATCATGCGGCGCCGCAGAAAGCGGCTGATGAACGGCGACCGCGCCTTCACCTTGGACGGCGACAAGCGCCGTTACGTCAGCATTCCGGCGCTCTGGTACAGCGAGGACAAGGCCGTCTTCCAGTTCGGCCCGTCGCTCACGATGTCGGGCCTGATGGCGGCCTTCAAGCTGGCCGCCCTGAAAGTGAAACTGGAGGCGATGAAGAAGTCGCACGACGGCATCGTCACCGAAAACTCCAACAACCTGACACTGGCGGACGGCAACGACTGGGCCGAGTTCCACCTGACCAAGCCGGGCGCGTCAAAGGCGCCGCCGCTATGCCACGCCGTCATCGACGACTGCGACCAGCATGACCATATGTCGGTTCTCCGCGAGGAGGCGGTCGCCGAACTGGTGTGCGCCCTGATCGACACGGCGGACTGGCGGAACCTGAAGACCGATCGCCCCGGACTCGTCAACGCCCGGCTGCATCCCTTCGATATCTAGGCGCGCCGACCCCCAGCCCCGGGCGACCGCCTGATCCGCCGCGACCGGCCCCCTGTCGACAACACCGGCCTGCAGCGCCCTCACCTCGCTGAAGCCGCTTACCGACACGATACAGCCTGTCACGCCCTTCCGATTCTGCGCCGGGATGCGCGTCCCAGCGTGGACGTCGTGATGGCGGCCGGTTCGCTCCGGCTGCGTCCACCGCCACACGGTCAGCGAACTCGGCTCCGTCGGGTCGACTCGCTGCTGGAGCCCGTTCACGCGGCGGGATTTCCAACCAAGGTCCAGGATGGGTCCAGCAGCGTCGAACTGCGAAACACCTCCCGGCAGCGTATGCGCGACATCAGGATTCGAAACGCCGGCGCACCAGTTCATCCAGGAGGCGCACGCCGAAGGCGTTCACCCCCGGCCCGGACGCGAGACCCGCCGCACGCGTATCCCAGACCGGCGCCGAGATATCCAGGTGGGCCCAGGGGCCGCCCCCGGCGAACCGGCGAAGGAACCGGGCGGCGATGCTCGCCCCCCCTTGCCGCCCGATACCCAAGGCCACGTTCCGGACATCGGCCCACGGCGTCTCGATGTGCCGATCGTAGCTTTCCGGCATGGGCAGGCGCCATAGTTGCTCGCCGCAGTTCCGCCCCGCCGAGAGCAAGGCGTCCGCCAGGTCATCGTCCTCGCAGAACAGGCCGCCGTAGTCCTGGCCCAACGCGACCATCACCGCCCCCGTCAAGGTGGCGAGATCGACCATCGCCCGAGGCTTGAAGCGCGTGTGCGCGTACCAGAGGGCGTCCGCCAGGACCAGCCGCCCTTCCGCGTCGGTGTCCACGACCTCGATCGTCTGCCCCGACATCGAGCGCACGACGTCGCCGGGACGCTGCGACGCCCCATCGACCATGTTCTCGGCGAGCGCCAGCACTGCGACGACGTTGGCGCGGGCGCGACGACGCGCCAGCGCCACCATCGCGCCGGCGATCGCGCCGGCGCCGCCCATGTCCCACTTCATCTCCTCGAGGCCGGCGGCGGGCTTGATCGAGACGCCGCCGGTGTCGAACGTCACGCCCTTGCCGACCAGCGCGAGGGGCGCTTCGTCCGGGTCGTCGGCGCCGGTCCAGCGCAATACCGCCAGGCGGGTCCCCGCCGCGCTCCCGGCGCCCACGCCGATCAAGGCGCCCATCCCCAACGATCGCAGTTCCTCTTCGGCGAGCACCTCGACAGACAGTCCGGGGCGTTCGAGCGACAGGAGACGCTCGCCGAACGCGACGGGCCCCAGCACGTTGGCAGGCTCCGAGATCAGATCCCGTGCGAAGAAGACGCCTTCGCGAAGAGCATCCAGCGGGGCGAAGGCGGCCCGAACGGCCGCCACGTCCTCGAAGACGGTCTCGAGCCGTGACAGGGACGCGGACCTGGCGACGTCCGGCGTCGTCCGGTGCCGTTCGAAGCGATAGCCCGCGAGCGCGGCGCCAAAGGCGGCGAAGGCCGCCGGCGCAGGATCGCCGCTGGGAAAATCGAGGATCAGCCGACGCGCCCCGAAGGCCTCCGCCGCACGCAGCGCCTCTGCACCGGCCCGCTCCGCCGACCGTTCGCTCCAGTCGAGTTCACGCCCTGCGCCGACCAGGATCACCGCAGCCCCACCGGCCGCGGAACAGGCCGGCAGGGTCAGGGCGCCTCGCGCGCCGGTGAACCGGCCGCCCAGCGCCTGCCGCAGCACGCCCGAGGCCGTGTCCAGCCTCTCGGCCTGGGGGGACAGCGCCGCCCCCTCGAAGACGACGACCGCCAACGCATCACCCGGCCCCGGCTTCATGCCGGTCACGAACTCGATGTCCAACCCCTGCCTCCTGCATCCGGCCGCCACGATATCCGCGCGACAAGCCCAGCGTCGCGGCCAAAGCGGGCCGCCGCGCGGAATTGCCCATCCCGTCGGGCGCCGTCGGCGCTGCGCAAAGGCGCGGCGTCGGGCTTGGATGGCGATCCGTCCCGCCCTTAATGTCTAGACATTATCAGACAAGCAGTCGAGCATGATGGCATCGCGGGGGACCCATGCGGCGCAGCCGGACCGATCAGACCCATCACCGAACACGGCCGCGCAGCGGTCGGGGCGCCGGCGCATGAGACCTGCGACGCCGCCGGAGCCGGCGCTGGATACGGCAAGCGGGTGGCTCGGGCTGGCGCGCCTCCACGCCCCCGGCGTCGTCCTGACCCTCATCATAACCTGGGCGGCGTTCGGCCTCAGGACCGTCGAGAGCCTGCAGGCGCTCAGCCCCCTGATCCTCGCGATGATCCTCGGCATGGCGATCCGCAACCTGATCGGCGTGCCCGACGCAGCGCGGATGGGCGTCGTGTTCAGCCAGAGGCGCCTGCTCCGCATGGCCATCGTGCTCCTCGGTCTACAGTTCACCATCGGCCAGATTGCGCTGATCGGCCTGCCTGGCCTGGGGGTCGCCGTCGCGGCGCTCGGCGCCACCTTTCTGTTCTCGCTCTGGCTCGGACGGCTCCTGGGGATCGAGCGCGGCTTCGCCGTCCTGATCGCGGGCGGCGTCTCGGTGTGCGGCGCATCGGCGATCACGGCGTTCAACACCGTGGTTCGCGCCGACGACGAAGACGCCGCCTACGCCGTCGCCGCGATCACAGCCTTCGGCGCCCTGGCGATGTTCGCGTTTCCGCTCGCACCCGCCCTGCTGGATCTCACGCCCCGGGCCTACGGCGTCTGGACGGGCGCCGCGGTGCACGAGATCGCGCAGGTCGCCGGGGCCGGATTCCAGAACGGTCCAGCCGCGGGCGAGGCGGCGATGGTCACCAAGCTCAGCCGCGTCGTGCTCCTGGCGCCCCTGGTGCTGGTCTTCGCCTGGGCGTCGCGGCGGACCTGGGCGTCGGGCGGGGCCGGGCCGTCGGCCGCCGCCGCGCCCCCCTGGTTTCTGTTCGGCTTCATGGGGGCGGTGGCGTTCGCGAGCCTGATCCCCCTGCCGTCGCTGATCGTCAAGACTTCGGCGGAGCTCGTCACCTTCCTGATGACCATGGCCCTGGCGGCGATGGGGCTCGAGGTGGACGTCACGCGCCTGAAGCGCAAGGGAGTCCGGCCGCTGGTCCTGGCGGGCGCGGCGTCGCTCTTCATCGCAGGCCTCTCCCTCGGCCTGGTCAAAGCCTGGGGCGTGTGAACGCCTACCCGCGCAATGCGCGGGCCGCCGCCAGCGGTCCCGGGACGATCAGGGCGTCGAAATCGACCGCCGGCGGTATGAAGCCGCCGTCCACGAGATGATCGTATTTGGCGCGCAGCAACGTGACCCGGCCGGGTTCGAGCGAGACATCCAACTGACCATAGATACGGTCGGAGTAGGCCGCCTCGACGAAGTCCTCCGGCAGTCCGGTGTCCACCGCGATGATGCGGCGCATCTCCTCGACGTTGTTCCGCGCCCAGGCGTCGGCGTCCAGCAACCGCGCCAGCCAGCGCGCCACGATGTCGGGGCGTTCGTCCACCAGCGCGCCGCTCGCCGTCAGCACCAGGGGGTGTCCATGCTGTGTATCCCCCTCCCGCTCGGGCGCGGCGAGGTCGATGACCGTCGTCAGGCCGAGGAAGGCGTCCAGGATCGCCCCCATCGCCGCGTCGCTGTAGAGGACGTCGACCTCTCCCGCCATCAGGGCGCGAACCTCTTCCCGCTGGACCGCAAACTGGCTGCGCGCGCCCCACAGGGACTGGCCGGCGCCGCTGCCCGTGACAGCATCGTCCGCATAGGCGCGGCGGATCTCGACCTCCACGAGTTCGACGTCGTCGAACGAAAGCCCGGCCAGATGCAGAGCGTGCCGGTATCCGGCCAGGACCAGGGCGCGCCACCAGTCGGTGTCGTCGTTCAGCCGCCGCGGCAGGGAGAACCGGCGGCCGCGCAGGTCCTGCGGCCCGCGGACGCCGGACTCGGGCAAGGCGTAGAGCGCCGCGGCGCGATCCGGCCAGGCGACGCCCAGCACCTTCAGGTCAGACCCCCGGGATGCGGCCACGAACGGCGGGACGTACCCGCCGAACCTGAAGGAGTTCGCCTGGGTGTGATTGTAGTGGGAGAGGTGGACGGCGCGATCGTTCGAAGAGGCCAGGGACCGCACGTCTATTCCATCTGGGCGGAATTCGTCCGCCAGCCAGCCGTTCCGGATCGCGACGGACGCAGCGGTCGGCGCCGGACAGCGCGTGAACCAGAGGGTGTCGATGGACATCGGAGCCTGCCTTGACAACTGTATATACAACTGAACAGACTTGCTCATGCCTCCGCAAGCCCTCGATGGATGAAATCTTGACGATGGACGCTCTCAGCGGTCGACAGGCCGCCGCCGCGGCCGAAGGCGCTCGCAACCTGCTGATAGACTGTGCACAGGTCAAAGCCGGCGACGATGTCCTGCTTCTCACCGAACCGCCCGGCCTCGGGCATTACGACGACGACCTCGGCCCGTATCTCGCCACCGCCGCGGAAGCGCTGGGCGCAAGGACCCGCCTCCTGGCCGTGCCGCCGGTGGCCGGGCCGGCTGAGACGCCCGCCGAGGTCATGGCGGCCATCGGCGCGGCCGACCACGTGATCTTCCTCACGCGCACCGGAGACCAGCTTCGCTTCCACCCTCTTCCGGGCGTGGGCTCCAAGACCATGTGCTACGCCCTGGACTTCGAGTACCTGGAAGACCGGTTCGCGACGACGCCCTTCGCGCTTATGACCGAACTCCAGTCCCGGTTGTCGCGCCGCCTCGCCGCCGCGGGCAGCTATCGCATCACCTGCCCGAACGGCACCGACCTGGCCGCGAAGATCGTTCCCGACGACGCCCGCGCAGGCGACTTCACGGTGCGGACCTTCCCGGCGATGATCCTGCCGCCATTCCCGGCGACGGCGGCCAGCGGCGTGCTCGCCGTCAGCCACGCCCTGACCTCGACCTACATCCACGACTATCCCGACAGCGTGATTCCCCTGCCCGAGACGGTGCGCCTGACGATCGAGGCCGGCCGGATCGTCGGCATAGGCGCCGAGCCTGCGCTCGCCGCCAGGATCGAGCGACAACTCACGCGCGTGGCGGATCTGTTCGGCGGCGAGGCCCGGAGCCTGAACTCCTGGCATTGCGGCCTGAACCCGGCGACCTACTACGCGAGCCCGGCCCTGACCAACATCGACCGATGGAGCGGGATCGCCTTCGGAAGCCCTCGCTACGTGCATTTCCACATGTGCGGCGATGCGCCGGGCGACGTCTGCGGGCAGGTCTTCGACGCCACCATAGAACTGGACGGCGAGGTCATCTGGGACCGGGGCCGGCTCGCGTTCTTCGAAAGCCCGGAGAATCGCAGGCTGATCGAGAGCTTCGGCCTGGACCCTACGTCGTTCACCACCCCGCGGCCCCTGGGGCTCGAAGGGGCGTCCTCGTGAACTCCGCGGCGAAGACGCGATCGCCCCCGCTCTACGAGCAGGTGAAGGAGGAGATCCTGTCGCGGATCGCCAGCGGCGAGTGGCCGCGCGGCGCGCGCCTGCCCTCGGAACATGAACTCGTCGAGCGGTTCGGCATCTCGAGGATGACGGTCCACCGCGCCCTTCGGGAACTCTCCGACAAGGGCGTGATCGAACGCTTCCAGGGCGTCGGCAGTTTCGTGGCCGCACCCACGCCGCGATCCGACCTCGTGTCGATCAGCGACATCAGCGAGGAGATCCACAAGCGGGGCAACAGCCATCGGGCCCAGGTGGTGGAACTGGGCGCCATCCGGACCAACATCGAACTGGCGACCACCTTCGAGCTGAATGTGGGCGCGAGGATCTTCCACTCGGTGGTCGTCCACTTCGAGGAGGATTCGGCCATCCAGCTGGAGGAGCGGTTCGTGAACCCCACCTTCGCGCCCCACTACCTGGAGCAGGACTTCACCCAGATGACGCCCGGCCGATATCTGCAGGACGTCGGCGCGGCGACCGAGGTCGAACAGATCCTCTATGCCGCCCTGGCGGACGAGCGCACGCAGGCTCTCATGGGTGTCGGCGCCGACGAGGCCTGCCTGCTGCGCATGCGGCGAACCTGGGTGGACGGGGTCGCCGCCACCAAGAGCTTCTTCATCTATCCGGGATCCCGCTACAGCCTCGGAAGCCGCTACAAGGTGCCGGCCACGACATAGAATCGAATTGCCTATACAACTGAACAGCGCCTAGGCTCCGACCTTCGGAGGAGGTCCAGATGTCAAGCGCCGCAATTCCCCTTATCGATTTCGCTCCCGCCCGGTCGGGCGATGCGGCGGGACTGGCCGCCGTGGCCCGGCAGATTCACGAAGCCTGCACGGCGAGCGGCTTCTTCTACATCACCAACCATGGGGTGCCGCAGGCGGTCATCGACCGGGCCGTCCGGGTGATGCGGGCGTTCTTCGATCGGCCGGCGGAGGAGAAGCGCGGGGTCGCGGTGAACAGCATCCACCGTGGCTGGCACGAAATCGGCGGGGCCTTGATGTACCAGGCCAAGAAGCCCGATTTCAAAGAGTTCTTCGGCATCGGACTCGAACTGCCGGCCGACGACCCTGACGTCCTCGCCGGGCAAGCCCTTCGCGGCCCCAACAACTGGCCTGCGTTCATGCCCGAGGTGCAGGAAGCGTTCTACGCCTACTACGAGGCCATCGGCGTCTGCGGGCAGGATCTTCTGCGCGCCGTCGCCGTCAGTCTGGACATCGACCCGGACTTCTTCGTCGGCCGCTATCGGAAGCGGATGCAGCGCACGCAGGCGGTGTTCTATCCGCCTCAGCCCCCCCAGATGGGCGACGATCAGTTCGGCGTGGCTCCGCACACGGACTATGGCTGCATCACCCTGCTCTGGCAGGACGATATCGGCGGCCTCGAGGTGCGCAACCTCGACGGCCGGTGGATCGACGCCCCGCCGATCGACGGATCGTTCGTGATCAACGTCGGCGACCTGCTCGCGCGGTGGTCGAACGACAGGTTCGCGTCGACGCCGCACAGGGTCGTCAACCGATCCGGGAAGAAGCGGATGTCGATCGCCACCTTCTACGACCCGGACTACTCCGCCGTCGTCGATCCTCTCGACCTCGGCCTCAAGAACGCGACGGCGCGCTACGAACCCGTGGCCGCGGGCGACTACATCCTCGGGCGGATCGACGACTCCTTCAAGTACCGGTCACAAAGCACGAACGTCGCATAACGAGAGGCGGCGCCGGCTCTGGCCAAGCTTATTCCTATTTGATAGATAGACTTTAGACGCACCAAATTCGTGCATACATGCCTATACAAATGCACATATGATTGCTCCAGGTTTTAGAGGGGTTTCGGAGCAGGAAAGTCTCGCCGCTGCGAGTTGTCTAGATAACTATCGTCCGGACGCGGCGGGCAGGGGCCTTCAGGAGTGGCGTCATCAGAAATCGGACGGCAGCGTCCAATAGAACGGGGAATCTGAATGAAATACGCCTTCGCACAGACGAGCCTTCTGGCGCTCGCCGCGAGCCTCGCGGCCGCACCTGTGTACGCTCAAGGCGGCGCAGGCGAGACGGCCATCGACGAGATCGTCGTCACCGGCACCAAGCGCGCCGACGTCACGGCCCTGTCGTCGGCCACGCCGGTCGACGTGGTCAGCGCAGAGGCTCTGGGAACGAACGGTTCCCCCACGCTCGTGCAATCCCTTCGCACCCAGGTTCCGTCGGCGAGCTTCTCTCAGGTGGGGGGCATCATCGGCGCACGCCTGGCCAACTCGGTGTCGCTTCGCGGCCTGCCGGCCGGCAACACGCTGGTGCTCGTGAACGGCAAGCGCCGCAACCCGACCGCCAAGATCTCCACCGGCAACGAATGGAGCCGCGGCTCCCAGCCGGTCGATCTCAACGACCTGCCGCTCGAAGCCGTGGCGCGCGTCGAGGTGCTCCGCGACGGCGCCTCGGCCCAATACGGCTCCGACGCCGTGGCCGGGGTGGTCAACGTCGTGCTCCGGGGTAACGAACCCGGCGGCTTCGTCAGCGCCACCTATGGAGAGTTCTACAAGGGCGACGGCGTCAGCCGTGACGTCGCGGGATGGTACACGGTTCCCCTGGGCGACAGCGGCTTCCTCAATGTCACCACCCACCTTCGCAACAGCGGCACGACGGATCGCGACAACCCCGACATCCGCACCTACTTCTTCCCGGGCGACCCCCGCGAAGCGCTCGTCGATAAGGATTTCGGCTTCTACGGCAATCCCAACGCGCGCTCGGCGGTCAGCAGCTTCAACAGCGAGTACGATCTGGCGGAGAACCTGACCGTCTATGGGTTCGGCACGGCCGCGTACCGGAAATCGATCACCAAATACATGATCCGTCCGGCGGCGGACAACAACGTCCGCGCGCTGTTCCCCGCAGGTCGAATGGCCCAGGTGGCCTACATCTTCCGAAACTACGACGTGGCTGGCGGGCTCAAGTACGACGCCGGCGCCGCGGGGACCTTCGATTTCAGCCTGGAGTACGGCCACGGCCGGCAATCCTCCAGCATGTACAACTCCCAGAACGCCACCTTCGGCCTCGCCACGCCGGACGACTTCTTCCTCGGAAACTACAATCAGGAACAGTTCAACGCGCAGCTCGACTACGTGCGCGAGATACCCGTCAGCTTCTCGAAGTTCCCCATCACGCTTTCGGCCGGGGTCGGCTATCGCGAAGAGACGTTCTCCATCGACGCGGGCGACTTCGCGTCCTACGCCGACGGCGGCGTGCCGATCCTCGACGGCCCCAACGCCGGGCGCCGTCCGAGCCCGGGCGCGGCCGACTTCGCCGGGCTCCAGCCCGCCGACGCGGGCAAGTACAACCGTGAGATCCTGAGCGCCTATCTGGGGCTCGAGCAGCAGTTGACCGAACAGTTCCAGCTCGGCGCCGCCGTGCGCTTCGAGGACTACTCGGACTTCGGCTCGACCGTAACCGGCAAACTCTCCGGCCGGTACGACTTCACGCCCGCCATCGCGGTCCGCGCCAGTGTCTCGAACGGCTTCCGCGCGCCCAGCATGGGGCAGGTCGGCGCGTCGCAGACCACCTCGCTGTGGATTCAGCCGCCGACCGGCCCTCAGTTCCTCGGCGTGTCGGCGTTCTATCCGGTGACGAACCCGGTGGCGCGCGCGCTCGGCGCGCAGGATCTGGAGCCTGAGAAGTCCACCAACTTCTCCGCGGGTCTGGTTCTGCGCCCCGCGCCGGGCCTGTCGCTGACGGTGGACGCCTACCGGATCGAACTCGATGATGTAATCCTGCCGGTGGACAACCTGACCGGGGCGGCCATGGCCTCGATCCTGGCCGGCTTCGGCGTGACGAACGTCAGCGCGGTCCGCTTCTTCGCCAACCAGGCCGACATCACGGTCAAGGGCGTGGACGTCGTCGCGCGCTACAACTGGTCATGGGACGGCGTCGGCGAGTTCGGCGCCACCCTGGCCGCCAATTTCAACGACGTCGGTATCGACACGATCAAGGCGAACCCGCCGGCTCTGGCCGGCACCGGCCTCGTGCTGGTGGGCCGCGTGTCGCAGGGCTACCTCACCCAATGGGCGCCCGACAGCAAGGTCACGGCGGCGCTGAACTACACCTCGGGCCCGTTCGCCGTGGACTTCACCGCGGTGCGCTACGGCAAGTACAAGAACACCGTCGCCAATCCCGCCAACGATCAGGTGTTCAGCGCCCAGTGGGTGGCCAAGCTCGCCGTCTCCTACAGCTTCTGGAACCAGACCAAGATCACCGTGGGGGCCGACAACCTCTTCGACAGCTATCCCGACCGTCCGCTCCCGCAGAACCGCTTCAACGGGTTCAACAACTACGATCTCGTGGCCCCGGAAGGCGGCAACGGCGGATACTACTACGTCTCGGTCAGCAAGCGCTTCTGACCGGTCGATGCGCGGGCCGGGCTCCTGGCCCGCGCATCCGACGGTTTGATGTCTCGGCGCGACGGGATCGGGCGCTATCGTCCTCTTCCGCCGCGCCTTTGCCACATGCCCCGCTCCGCGCGTGCCCCGGCATGCCCGAGGCGCCCATAGAGGAGGTCGCGGCGTGAAGCTGCGGATGCCCCACACGCTGGCGCTCCTGCTGGCCGTCATGGTGCTGGCGCTGGTCGCCACCTGGTTGCTGCCGCCCGGCGTCTATCAGATGGCCGAGGCCGCGAACGGACAGAAGGTCGTCGTTCCCGGCACCTACGCGGCTTTCCCCGATCGCACCTATCTGCCGCCCTGGACCCTCTTCACGATCATTCCCAAGGCGTTCGCCTCGGCCCAGGGCGTGATCTTCTTCGTCATCCTGATGGGCGGCGTGTTCGGCGTCCTCCAGAAGACCGGCGCCATCGAGGCGGCCATCGGGCGGACCATGATCCGCTTCCAGGGACGCCAGACCCTGCTGATCTTCTTCGGCATGGCGATCTTCACCCTCCTGTCGGCTTCGTTCGGCATGGCCTCGGAGTACATCGCCTTCACGGCGATGCTCGTCGCCCTGTGCGCCGCCGTCCGGCTGGACGCCATGACCGCCAGCGCCATTCTGCTCGTGGGCTATGGCGTCGGCTACGGCGCCTCCACCACCAACCCCTTCACCGTCGTGGTCGCCCAGGAGATCGCCGGCGTGCCGATCGGCTCGGGCCTGTGGTTCCGGGTGATCGTTCTGGCGTTGGCGTTCCTGGTGGGCTTCCATCACGTCTGGAGCTACGCGCGCCGGGTCCGCCTGGACCCCGCGCGCGCGCTTGCCCCGCCGCCGGCGACCGACCGGAGCGCGCCGTCGGACTTTCCGCCCATGACCCTCACGCGCGCGCTCGTCCTGGGTGCGCTCGGCCTCACCGTCGTCGCGCTCGTCGCGGGCATCGTCCTGGCCAGGTGGTCCCTGCCTCAGGTGGGCGCGCTCTTTCTCGGCCTCGGCTTCAGCGCGGTGCTGATCGCGCGCCTCAGGATCGACGAGGCCTGCGACGCCTTCCTCGCCGGGGCCGCCAGGTTGACGGGCACGGCCCTCCTCGTCGGTGTCGCCCGCGCGATCGGCCTGATCCTCGAGGACGGCCAGGTTCTGCATACCCTCGTGTTCATGACCGCGACGCCGCTGGCCGCCCTGCCGGCCGAGGCGTCGGCCGTCGGCATGTTCCTGATCCAGGCGTTCCTCAACGTCTTCATCCCGTCGGGCAGCGGGCAGGCGTTCGCGACCATGCCGATCATGGCCCCGATCGGAGATCTCGTCGGCGTCTCGCGCCAGGCCTCGGTCCTGGCGTTCCAGTTCGGGGACGGCTTCACCAACCTGATCATCCCCACCAACCCGTTCCTGATGGCGATCCTGGGCCTGACCGGCGTGACCTACGGCGCCTGGGTCCGCTTCGTCTGGCCGCTGATGGTGAAGCTGATGCTGCTGTCCTCGGCCGCGATGGTGGCCGCCGTCGCCCTCGGTCTCTGACGCCCACGACCTCTGGCCTCCTGGCCCCCCGAAGCCACGGCTTCGGGGGGCCAGGCTTCAGCCGAGGATGCCGGGCAGGTCGAGCTTCTTCTCGCGCGCGACGTCCAGCGCGACCTCATAGCCCGCGTCGGCGTGGCGCATGACGCCCGTCGCCGGGTCGTTCCAGAGCACGCGCTCGATCCGCCGCGCCGCCGCCTCGGTGCCGTCGCAGACGACGACCATCCCCGAATGCTGCGAGAAGCCCATGCCCACCCCGCCGCCGTGGTGGAGGGACACCCAGGTGGCGCCGGAGGCCGTGTTCAGCAAAGCGTTCAGCAGCGGCCAGTCCGAGACCGCGTCCGAGCCGTCCCGCATGGCCTCGGTCTCCCGGTTGGGCGAGGCGACCGAGCCGGAATCGAGGTGGTCTCGGCCGATCACGATCGGCGCCTTCAGCTCGCCGCTCGCGACCATGTCGTTGAAGGCCAGCCCCAGCCTGTGCCGATCGCCCAGGCCCACCCAGCAGATGCGCGCCGGCAAGCCCTGGAACTTGATCCGGCGGGCGGCCATGTCGAGCCAGTTGTGCAGGTGCGGGTTGTCCGGGATCAGCGCCTTCACCTTGGCGTCCGTCCTGGCGATATCCTCCGGATCGCCCGATAGCGCCGCCCAGCGGAAGGGCCCGATCCCGCGGCAGAACAGCGGGCGGATGTAGGCCGGCACGAAGCCCGGGAAGTCGAAGGCGTTGGCCACGCCGGCTTCCTTGGCCATCTGGCGGATGTTGTTGCCGTAGTCGACCGTCGGCACGCCCGCGGCCTGGAAGTCGAGCATCGCCTGGACATGCTCGGCCATCGACGCCTTGGCGGCCTCCTCGACCTGCTTGGGGTCCTGGGCCCGCATGGCGAGCCAGCGCTCCAGCGTCCAGCCCCTGGGCAGGTATCCGTTGACCGGGTCGTGGGCCGAGGTCTGGTCGGTGAGCAGGTCGGGCCGCACGCCTCGCCGATACAGTTCCGGAAGCACCTCGGCGGCGTTGCCGAGCAGACCGACCGAGATGGGCTGCTTGTCGTGGACCGACTGCTCGATCCAGTCCAGCGCCTGATCGAGGTCTTCGGTCGACCGGTCGAGGTATCCCGTGCGCAGGCGCATCTCGATGCTCGACGGCTGGCACTCGATGGCGAGGCACGACGCGCCGGCCATGACCGCCGCCAGCGGCTGCGCGCCGCCCATCCCGCCCAGACCGGCCGTGAGGAGCCAGCGCCCGGAGAGGTCGCCTGCATAGTGCTGGCGACCCATTTCCACGAACGTCTCGTAGGTGCCCTGAACGATGCCCTGGGCGCCGATGTAGATCCACGAGCCCGCGGTCATCTGCCCGTACATCGCCAGGCCGGCGCGATCGAGTTCGTTGAAGTGATCCCAGGTCGCCCAGCGGGGCACCAGGTTCGAGTTGGCGATCAGGACCCGGGGCGCGTCGGCGTGGGTGCGGAACACGCCGACCGGCTTGCCGGACTGCACGAGCAGCGTCTCGTCGTCTCCGAGCCTGCGCAGGACCTCGACGATCCGGTCGAAGCTCTCCCAGTCCCGCGCGGCGCGGCCGATGCCGCCATAGACGACCAGCTCGTCCGGACGCTCGGCGACGTCCGGATGCAGGTTGTTCATCAGCATCCGCAGCGGCGCTTCGGTGAGCCAGCTCCGCGCCGAGCGCTCGGCGCCGGTGGCGGGGCGGATGATACGATTGGGATCCTTGCGGGTCATACAGGCCTCAAGACTGGGCGAAGGCGAGACACGCCTTCAGAACATTCACGAGCGCCGCGCGCATGGGCGCGGCCCGGGTCTCCGCGTAGGGCGTCGGCCAGGTCTGGGGCGTCGGCGGCTCGCGCGGATCGTCCATGTAGCCGCGACAGGCGAGCTCCATCTGGATCGCGTGGACGCCCAGGTCGGGCCGCCCGTAGCGGCGGGTCGTCCAGCCCCCCTTGAACCGGCCGTCGATCACATGACTGAACGGCGGGGTGTCACAGGCCGCCGCTACGGCGGCCGTCAGCGCCGCATCGCAACTCCGGCCCTGGTTGGCGCCCAGGTTGAAGTTCGGCAGCTCGCCCTCGAACAGCCGGGGGATCACCGACCGGATGGAGTGGGCTTCGTAGAGGACCACGGCGCGGTGGCGGTCGCGCAGCCGTTCGATCTCGGCGGCCAGCGCGTCGTGATAGGGGTCGAACCACGTGGCGCGCCGCGCCTCGATCTCCGCCGGACCCGGCTCGGCGCCCGGACGGTACAGGGGCTCGCCATCGAAGGTGGTGGTCGGGCAGAGTTCGGTGGTGGCCTGCCCCGGATAGAGGCTGGCGCCGGTGGGATCGCGGTTCACGTCGATCACGGTGCGAGATATCCGCGTGCGGACCGTCGTCGCGCCCAGGTCCGTGGCGAAGTCGTAGAGCCGGTCGATCCACCAGTCGGCGTCCTTCCGCGCGAGCCAGGGGGAAACCAGTCGCGGCTCCAGCTCGGGCGGGATTTCGACGCCGGTGTGCGGAAAGCTGACGATCAGCGGCGCTTCGCCGCGACGCACTTCGAGCCAATCGGTCATGCGACCCCCGGCAGAACCACTGCGCCCGCCGCGCGCACGACGTCCCCGGACATCACCAGCCCGTTCGCCGTCTCCATGTCGGGATGGAAGTGGCGGTCCTCGTCCAGGCGAGGGATCCGGCTCCGCAACAGCCTGCGCACCGCCTCGAGGGGCGCGCTGGACGCCAGCGGCGCGTGGAAGTCGCATCCCTGGGTCGCCGCCAGCAGCTCTATGCCCAGAACGGCGCCGGCGTTCCGCGCCATCTCCAGCAACCGGCGGGCGCCGTGGGCGGCCATCGAGACGTGGTCCTCCTGGTTGGCGGACGTCGGGATGGAATCCACGCTGGCCGGATAGGCGCGCTGCTTGTTCTCCGAGACCAGGGCCGCGGCGGTGACCTGGGGGATCATGAAGCCCGAGTTCAGGCCCGGCTTCGGCGTCAGGAAGGCCGGCAATCCGGAAAGCGCCGGATCGACGAGCATGGCCACGCGCCGCTCGGCCAGCGAACCGATCTCACAGATCGCGAGCGCGATCATGTCGGCCGCGAACGCCACGGGCTCGGCGTGGAAGTTGCCCCCCGAGAGCGCCTCATCGCCCTCGACGAAGATGAGGGGGTTGTCGGTGACGCCGTTGGCCTCCGTCGCCAGGGTCGTCCCGGCCTGGCGCAACAGATCCAGGACAGCCCCCATCACCTGCGGCTGGCAGCGCAGGCAGTAAGGGTCCTGCACGCGCTCGTCGTCCACCAGGTGCGAGGCGCGGATCGCGGACCCGGCCATCAGGCGGCGCAGCGCTTCCGCGGTCTCGATCTGTCCCGCGTGTCGGCGCAGGGCGTGGATGCGGGGATCGAAGGGCGTATCCGACCCCTTCGCCGCTTCGATGGACAAGGCGCCGGTCACCAGCGCCGTCTGGAACAGGCTCTCGGTCTCGAAGAGCGCCGCCAGGGCGTTCGCCGTTGAGAATTGCGTCCCATTCAGCAGCGCCAGCCCTTCCTTGGGACCCAGGGTGAGCGGCGTCAGGCCCGCGGCGGAGAGCGCTTCGGCGGCCGGCATGCGGGCGCCTTCGAAATCGATATGCCCCACGCCGATCATGGCGGCGGCCATATGCGAGAGGGGGGCGAGATCCCCCGAAGCGCCGACCGAGCCCTGGGACGGCACGACCGGCATGAGCCCCCGCGTCAGCATGGCCTCCAGCATCGCCGTGGTCTCGAGCCGCACGCCCGAGGCGCCCTGCGCCAGGCTCGCGAGCTTGAGCGCCATCATCAGCCGGACGACGGGCTCGGGCGACGGATCGCCCACGCCGGCCGCATGCGACAGGACGATGTTCCGTTGCAGGGTCTCGAGGTCCGCCGCGTCGATCCGGACGCTCGCGAGCTTACCGAAGCCGGTGTTTATCCCGTAGATCGGCTGGCCCTTCGCCAGGATTCGCCGGATCGCCTCCGCGCCCGCCAGAATCGGCGCGTGGGACGCCGGATCGAGCGTCGCAGCGGCGCCGCGATAGATCGCCCGCCACGCGGCGAGCGCCGTCTCGCCCGGACGCAGGACCGTCACTGTCATTCACCCCTCCAGACGCGCGCATGGAGCGGGTTGAATCCCATGCGGTAGACAAGTTCGGCCGGCCGCTCGACATCCCAGATCGCCAGGTCGCACCGCTTGCCGGCCTCCAGCGAGCCGGTCTCGTGGAGCAGGCCCAGCGCACGCGCCGCTTCGCGCGTGAACCCGGCCAGGCATTCCTCGACCGTCATCCGGAAGAGGGTGGCCGCCATGTTCATGGCCATCAGCGGCGAGGTGAGCGGCGAGGTGCCCGGGTTGCAGTCGGTGGCCAGCGCCATCGGCACGCCGGCCGCGCGCAGCGCCTCGACCGGCGGACGCCGCGTCTCGCGCGTGAAGTAGAAGGCGCCGGGCAACAGCGTGGCCACCGTGCCCGCGCGCGCCATGGCGGCGATGTCCGCCTCGGTGAGGTGTTCGAGATGATCGGCCGAGAGCGCGCCGAACGCGGCCGCCAGGGCCGCCCCCTGGAGGTTCGACAACTGTTCGGCGTGCAGCTTCACCGGCAAGCCGTGCGCCCGCGCCGCGCTGAACACACGCCGGACCTGCTCGGGCGAAAACCCGATGGTCTCGCAGAAGGCGTCCACGGCGTCGGCCAGTCCGGCGGACGCCACGGCCGGTATCATCTCGTCGCAGACGAGATCGACGTAGGCGTCGGGATCGTCCCTGAACTCGGGCGGAGTCGTATGGGCGCCGAGGAACGTGACGCGCACCCCCACCGCGCGCACGTCGCCGAGCCGCCGCGCCACGCGAAGGCACTTCAGCTCATGCTCGCGCGAAAGCCCGTAGCCGGACTTCACCTCGACGGTGGTGACGCCTTCGGCCAGGAGGGCGTCGAGGCGGGGCAGCGTCGCGGCGAGGAGCGCCGCCTCGGCGGCGGCGCGGGTGGCCGCCATGGTCGAGACGATCCCGCCCCCGGCGCGGGCGATCTCCTCATAGCTCGCCCCGTTCAATCGCAGCTCGAACTCGTGGGCGCGGTCGCCCGCGAACACCAGATGGGTATGGGGGTCGATCAGGCCGGGCGTGATCCAGCGTGCTTCGCAGTCGACGACCTCGGCCGCCTCGAACCCCGGCGCGCCGTCGGCCGGGCCTGCGTAGAGGATCCGGCCGCCGGACGCCGCGACCAGGCCGCGATCGACCACGCCCAGGCCCGGCCGCCCTGGGGCGAGCGTGGCCAGTCGCGCGTTCGTCCAGACCGTGTCGCAGCGCAAGCGATCACCCTCGCCACACATGCACGCCTCTTGCAGCGCGCGCCAATAAGTATAGACATATTTTCATCCGCCAGGGGTTGTCCAGTGACCAGAGCGCATTTCTTCTTCGACCAGGCCCTGCTTCCGACCGGGTGGGCGCGCGGCGTTCGAATGGAGGTGGACGACGGGATCATCGCAGCCGTGGACGCCGGCGCCGCGATCCGGCCGGGCGACCTCCGCCACGGCGTCGCCCTCCCCGGTCTGTGCAACCTCCACAGCCATGCGTTCCAGCGCGGCATGGCGGGGCTGGCCGAGATCCGCGGTCCGGCCGGCGACACGTTCTGGACGTGGCGCGAGGTGATGTACCGGTTCCTGGACCGGCTGGACCCGGACATGGTCGAGGCCATCGCCGACCTGGCCTTCGCGGAGATGCTGGAAGCCGGCTTCACCCGCGTGGGCGAGTTCCACTATCTGCATCAGGCGCCCGACGGCGCGCCGTACGACAACCCCGCCGAACTGACCGACCGGATCGTGGCGGCCGCGTCCGACACGGGGATCGGCCTGACCCTGCTGCCGGTCTTCTACGCGCATTCGGATTTCGGAGGCGCGCCGCCCAAACCCGGCCAGCGCCGGTTCATCCACACGCTGGACAGCTTCTCGCGGCTGCTGGACGCCAGCCGCGTCGCCGCCAGGCGACTGCCCGACGCGCGCGTCGGGATCGCCCCCCACAGCCTGCGCGCCGTCACGCCCGATGAACTCGCCGTCCTGCTGGACGCCGCCGGCGACGCGCCTGTCCACATCCACGCCGCCGAGCAGGACAAGGAGGTCTCCGACTGCGTCGCCGCCCTGGGCGCGCGGCCGGTGGAGTGGCTGATCGCGAACGCGGCGGTCGACGCCCGCTGGTGCCTGGTGCATGCGACCCAGATGACGGCCGCAGAGACGCGCGCGCTGGCCCTGAGTGGGGCCGTGGCGGGACTATGCCCCGTGACCGAGGCCAATCTGGGGGACGGCGTGTTCGCGAGCGAGGCGTACCTGACCGCCGGCGGACGCTTCGGTCTGGGGACGGACTCCAACATCCACATCGACGCCGCGATGGAGCTCCGCAGCCTGGAGTACGCACAACGCCTGTCGACGAAGGGCCGCAACGTGCTCGCCGACGCGCCGGGCGCCTCGACCGGCGTCAGCCTGTTCCAGAAGGCGCTGGCGGGCGGCGCCCAGGCGCTCGCCACCGACGCCGGGCTCGCGCCCGGCGCGCCGGCCGACTTCCTGACTCTCGATGAGAATCATCCGAGCCTCTTCAATCGCCACGGCGACGCCCTGCTCGACAGCTGGGTCTTCGCGGCCGGCCGTGAAGCTGTCGACGGCGTATGGCGGCGAGGTCGTCAGGTGGTGCGCGACGGTCGGCACGTGCGGCGCGCCGAATTCGTCGAACGCTACAGGCTCGCGCTGAGGAGGCTACTGGATTGACCGCGTCGCGGCCGCTGCATCAGCGAATTCGCGGGGACATAGAAACGCGCATCCGCTCGGGCGAGTGGCCGCCGGGCTACCGGGTTCCGTTCGAGACCGAACTGATGGCCGAATACGGCTGCGCGCGGATGACCGTCAGCAAGGCGATGTCCTCCCTCGCCGACGCCGGCCTGATCGTCCGGCGGAAACGCGCGGGCTCGTTCGTCGCGCCGCCCAAGATGCACGCGCCGGTGCTGAACATCCCGGACATCCAGTCCGCGGTGCTGGCGCGCGGCGAGGCCTACACCTTCCGCCTCCTGTCGCGCCGGATCCGGGCCGCACGCCGCAACGACGCCGACGAACAGGCGCTGGCGGCGGGGGGCCGGCTGCTCGACCTCGAAGGTGTGCATGACGCCGCGGGCCGGCCGTTCGCGCTCGAGCGCCGCCTGGTGAGCCTGAAGGCGGCGCCGGACATGGCGAACGCGGCCTTCACCGAGCGTCCCCCTGGCGCCTGGCTGCTCGAAAACGTGGCCTGGACGGAGGCCGAAAGCCGCATCGGCGCGGTGAACGCCGACCCTGAAATTTCGCGACGCCTCGCCCTCGACCCCGGCACGGCCTGCCTCGTGGTCGACCGGAAGACCTGGCGGACCGGAGAGCACGTCACCCGGGTGCTGCAGATCTTCCCCGGCGAGGTCTTCAACCTCGTCGCCCGCTTCGGCCCGGACCCCTGATCCGCGGCAGCGCGCATCCCCACGCTCTACCTGGCGGGCAGTCCCAGGATGCGCTTGGCGATGACGTTGTCCTGGACTTCGGTGGTGCCGCCATAGATCGACTTGGCCTTGTCGGCGAGCCAGTCGCGGACGGCGTCCAGTTCGTCGGGCCCATAGGCGTCGCCGGACCAGCCCAGGCCCTGTCCGCCGAGGATCTCGATCAGCAGTTCGCGCCGCCTGGCCGAGACCGCGGCCGCCGCGTTCTTCACGACCGAGTCCAGGCCGGCCCTCGCCTGGTCGGCGCGGCTTTCGGCGCGCAGGCGTTCCAGCATCAGCGCCAGGGTGCGCGCGTCGACATCGTGGGCGGCGATCCGCGCGCGCAGGTCGCCGTCGCGCAGCCGCCCGTCGGCGTCCGTCCCGCCATAGGCCTTGGCGCGCGCGGCCAGCGACACCGCCCCGGCTCCGCGCGCTCCGCCGATCCCCGTGCGCTCGAACTGCAGGAGGCGCTTGGCGATCGCCCAGCCGCCATTCAGGGGACCGACCAGGTTCTCCTTCGGGACGGCCACATCCGTGAAGAACACCTCGCAGAAGGTCGACCAGCCGTAGATCAGCGGAATCGGCCGCGCCTCCACACCGGGCGAGCGCATGTCGATGAGCAGGAAGCTGATGCCCTCGTGCTTCTTCGTGGTGTCGGTGCGGACGAGACAGAAGCACCAGTCCGCGTAGTGGGCGCCGCTGGTCCAGAGCTTCTGGCCGGTCACCCGGAAATGGTCGCCGTGATCCTCGGCCCGGCACTGGAGGGCGGCGAGATCCGAGCCCGCGCCGGGTTCGGAGTAGCCCTGACACCAGCGGGTCTCGCCGCGGGCGGCGGGCGGCAGATGCCGCCGCTTCTGGGCTTCGTCGCCGAACTCCAGGAGTGTGGGACCGAGCAGGCTGACCGACATGCCGACGATGGGGTTGGCCGCGCCGATCCGCGCCATCTCGTCGGCCAGCACGCTGGCTTCGTCACGCGACAGCCCGCCACCCCCGTAGGCCAGCGGCCAGGTGGGGACACCCCAGCCCTTCTCGCCCATCCGCCGCTTCCAGGCGACATGGTCCGGATGGGTGTTGGGCGGGCCGTGGACATCCACGGCCTGCAGGGCGGGATCGGCGGCCAGCGCCACGGGAAAGTTGGCGGCCAGCCAGTCGCGCGCCTCGCGGCGGAAGGCGGAGAGCTCTCGTGACATGGTCAGTCGCCCAGGGCCTCGGGCCAGTCCTTCGTCTTCGAGAGGGTCCACGCCGGCGGCCTCCGCTCCACGAACGACATGACGCCCTCGCGCGCATCGGGCTGGCGGCCGGTCCAGTCGAACATCTCGCGCTGGAGGCGGGCCGCCTCGGACCAGCCTTCGGTGAGGAAGTCGTACATCAGCCGCTTGGTGATCGCGACCGACGCGGGCGCCGTGTTCTCGGCGATGTCGCGGGCCAGTCCGAGCGCCGTCTCGAGAACCTGCTCGCGCGGAACCGATCGGTGCGCCAGCCCCATCGCCTTGGCCTCGGCGCCGTCGAAGATGCGCCCCGTCAGCAGGACGTCCATCGCCGGCCCATAGCCGATCATCCTCGGGATGGTCCAAAGCAGGTCGGCGTCGGGCATGACGCCCCGGCGGTTGAAGACGAAGCCCAGCTTCGCGTCCTCGGCCACCACGCGAAGGTCCCACATCATCGGCAGGGTCAGGCCGGCGCCGACGGCCGCGCCGTTGATGGCCGCGATGATCGGGGTGCGCATGCGATAGGGTTGGACCTTCTTCGCCATTCGCGCGGCGTCGGCCTCCGAGCCCATGCCGCCGCTCTCCGCCCCGGCGAAGGTGTCGCTTCCGCCCGACAGGTCGGCGCCGGCGCAGAAAGCCCGGCCTGCGCCCGTGACGACGACGGCCCGGACGGCGTCGTCGGCCTCCGCGGCGGCGAACGCGTGGTTGAGCTCGGCCTGGAGCCGGAACGTCCAGGCGTTCATCCGCTCCGGCCGGTTCAGGGTGACGAGCGCCACCGGCCCGCGACGCTCGACCAGAATCTGTTCGTAGGTCATCTCGGCGGCCTCAGGCGTGGAGCCGCACGGGCAGGCGTTCATAGCCCTTGATGAAGGTGGAGTAGACCCGCTGCGGAGCCTCCATGACCTCCACGCGCCCGAAGCGTTTGAGCACTTCCTCCCAGACGATCCTGAGCTGGAGCTCGGCCAGGCGGTTGCCGACGCAGCGATGCACGCCGAACCCGAACGACATGTGCTGGCGGGGCCGCTCGCGATCGATGACGAACGCCTCGGGATTCTCGATCACGGTGTCGTCGCGGTTGCCCGAGACGTACCACATCAGCACCCGGTCGCCCTTGCGGATGGTCTTGCCGTGCATCTCCACGTCGGCCAGCGCCGTGCGCCGCATGTAGGCGATCGGCGTCTGCCAGCGGATCACCTCGGGCACCATGCTGGCGAGGAGAGCGGGATCGGCCAACAGCTTGTCGTACTGTTCGGGGAAGTCGTTGAGCGCCACCACGCTGCCGGTGATCGAGTTGCGGGTGGTGTCGTTCCCCCCCACGACCAGCAGAAGGATGGTGCCCAGGAATTCCTCAGGCGTCATGTTCCGCGTCACGTCGCTGTGGGCCAGCATCGAGATCAGGTCGTTGCCCGGATCCGCATTGACCCGCTCGTTCCACAGGCGGGCGAAGTAGGCGCCGCATTCCATGAGTTCGGCCTGGCGCTGCTCGGCGGTCGCCACATAGGCGGAGCCTGGCTCGCTGGACGCCACATTCGACCACCGCGTCAGCTTGCGCCGCTCGTCGAACGGAAAATCGAACAGGGTCGCCAGCATCTGGGTGGTGAGTTCGACCGACACGCGGTCCACCCAGTCGAACGTCTCGCCCACCGGCAGGTCGTCCAGGATCTCGGCGGCGCGCGAACGGATCAGGCCTTCGAGACGGGCAAGGTTGTGCGGAGCCACGATCGGGCTGACCACCTTGCGGTGGGCGTCGTGACGTGGAGGGTCCATCGCGATGAAGCCCATGTTCTGGAACTTGGGCTTGTCGCTGAGGGCGATGCCATCCTCCGACGAGAACACCTGATGGTTCGAGTTCACCTCCAGGATGTCGGCATAGCGCGTGACGGACCAGTAGGGGTTGGGCTCGCCGGCCGCGCACCAATGGATCGGCGCCTCCTTCCGCAGGCGTTCGAAATAGGGCCACAGGGTGTAGTCGCGGAAGAGTTCGCGCCGGTGGACGTTGATCTCCTCGAGCGGCGTCGCATAGGCGTCCGCCCGGGCGGCTTCCAGGGTGTCGATCACGGGCGCCTCCGGGTCTGTGGGCGGGAAGGTTCAGGCATTGCGCACCATCAGCCCGCCATCGACGCGGAGGGTCACGCCGGTGACATAGGACGAGGCGGGGAGGCAGAAGTTGAGGATCGCGTGCGCCACTTCGGCGGGATCGCCATAGCGGCCCAGCGCGGTGCGGCGCCGGGCGTAGATGGTCTTGTTGTCATCCGGGATGGCGGCGGTCATGCCGGTGTGGATCGGCCCCGGGCAGATGCAGTTGACCGTGATGCCCTCGCGCCCCAGCTCGACGGCCAGCGATCGCGTCAGGCCCGTCACACCCGCCTTGGCGGCGGAATAGATGCTTCCCGGCGAACTCGCGCCGAGGGCTTCGGTCGAGGCGATGTTGACGATGCGCGGGGCCTCCGAGCGGCGAAGGTGCGGCAGGGCCGCCCGGATCATCCGCTGGTGCGAGCCCAGCAGGATGGGCAGCAGGAAGTCCCAGGCCGCGTCGTAGCGGCCGTCGTCGATCTTGAGCACACGGGTCGTACCGGCGTTGTTCACAAGGATGTCCAGCCCGCCGAAGCGCTCGGCCACGGCGGCCGCGACCGTCTCGATCGCCTGGCCGTCCGCCACGTCGAGCGCCCATCCGACCGCCTCCCCGCCCTCCGCGCGGATTTCCCCGGCCACACGATCGGCGTCCTCCTGGGCCCGGTCGGTCACCGCGACCCTGGCGCCTTCCCGCGCGAAGACGTGGGCGGTGGCGCGGCCGATGCCGCTGGCCGCGCCCGTGATCAGCACCACCCGGCCCTGCACCGAGCGGCTGAGCTCTGCGACGAACGCCATCAGCGCGCCTCCGCGGCGGCAAGGGCCTCGACGGCCGCGGCTCGGGCCCAGGCGTAGTCCGCCTTGCCGTTGGGCGCACGCCGCACCTCCCGGACGAACACGACGGCGCGCGGGCGCTTATAGTCCGCAATCCGGGCGCGGACGGCGGCGATCAGACCTTCCTCGTCGGGAGCGTCCTCCGAGGCCGTGGAGACGACCGCGACGATGCGCTCGCCGAACCGCGCGTCGGGCAGGCCCACCACCAGCGCGTCGGTCACCGCCGCGTGCGCCTTCAAGGCCTCCTCGACCTCCTCGGGGAAGACCTTCTCGCCGCCCGTGTTGATGCAGTTCGACCCGCGGCCCAGCAGGATCAGCCCCCCATCGGCGGCCACCTTGGCGAAGTCGCCGGGGAACGAGTAGCGCTGTCCGTCGATCACCCGGAAGGTGGCGGCGGTCTTCACCGAGTCCTTGTAGTAGCCGATGGGCGAGAAGCCGCCGTTGGCGATCAGGCCGACCTCGTCGGAACCGGGCGTGACTTCGCGGCCGTCCTCGGTGAAGACCCTGGTGCTCGGGTTGGCGACAAACCGCGCCGTCTCGCGGGGCGGATGGGCGCGCGAGACCGTCGAGTTGGCCATTCCGCCCTCGCTGGCGCCCATGCTGTCGGTGATGGTGATGTCGGCGAAGCGGAGGAGGCCCTCCTTCATCTCGCGCGAGAACATCACGCCGGACGACAGGATGCGCCGAAGGGACGACACGTCGTAGGGCCGTCCCGCCGCCTCGGCCGCTTCCAGCGCGGCGAGCATCGGCCGGGCGAACGCATCGCCCACGATGGTCAGGTCGCTGATCCGTTCCGCCGCCACCAGCCGCCAGAGCGCGTCGGCGTCGAAGCCCGTGTTGCGGAAGACGACGGCGCAGCCTCCCAGCGCGTGGGGCAGCAGCACCCCGCCGTTCAGGCCGGTCCCGTGCATCAACGGACACGCCGGAGCGCTCACCGGCGCGCGGCCGTCGGCCTGGAGTTGGCGCACCGCGATCTGAAGCTGTTCGCGGGTGGCAGGCCGCGGGAGACCCACCCAGTCGAAGCCGGCCAGCATCGCGCGGCTGTAGTCGCCCTGCCGATACATGACGCCCTTGGGCATGCCGGTGGTGCCGCCCGTGTAGAGCATCCAGATGTCGTCTTCCGAATAGTCCCCGGGCGTGAGCGGTGGATACGTCTCGACCAGGGTTTCCAGGCGCGCCGCCCGGGTCAGGCGGAGATCCGAGTCGTCGTCGATCTCGACCAGAAGCTTCAACCCGGAGAGCGCCGGCAGCACGGCGTCCAGCCGCGGCCCGAACTGGGCGTCGAAGATGACCGCCTCGGCGTCGGCGTTGTCGAGGAGATAGGCGAGTTCCTGCTCGGCGTAGCGATAGTTCACGTTCACCGGCACGCAACGCGCCTTGACCACGGCGTAGAGCGCTTCGAGGTAGGCTGCGGAGTTGTATCCGTAGATGGCGACCTTCGAATCGGGCCCGAGACCGGCCGCCACAAGGGCGCTGGCCACCCGCGCGGCCCGTTCCTCGTAGCGGCGCCAGGTGCGCCGGAGCGGGCCCTCCACGACCGCCGGGGCGTCCGGGACCGCTTCGGCTATCGCATCCCACACGGCTGCGAAGTGCCAGGGCATCGACGCGCTCATCGCAACGCCCCTTCGCCGCCGGTCACGTGACGCCACATACCGCCTCTTCCTCCCCCTGAAGCCGGCGCATGCGACCGCGCCGACGTTTGCCCAACCGTGTCAGAAGCCCCCGTCCCCACAAGCGAAACGGATGACCGGACAGGTGAGCTGGGTTCAAGCGTGGCCCCCGGCGTCACCCCCGGGCCTCCAGCGCGCGGGTGACCTCGGCTTGCCGGCTGCGGCTGAGCGCATAGGGGATCATCAGCAGCATGCCGAAGACGACGACCACCGCCACGCAGGGGCCGTAGGTGATCCCCAACCGCTCCAGCGCGTCGGCCGGCACGGCGCCCGGCTCGGCCTTCTGCGGAAAGCGGATCACGTCGATGACGACGCCCGCCACGGCCCCTCCTACGCCCAGCGAGGCCTTGCGGCAGAAGGCGACCACGCCGAAGAAGAGGCCCTCGGGCCGGCCGCGGTGCTTCAGGTCGTACTCGTCGGCCAGGTCGGCCACCATCGCGGCCGAAACCACCACCGAAACCGAGCCGATGGCGCCCGACAGGAACGCCGCGCCGATCAGCAGGGCGAGCAGTTCGGGCGCTCCGTTGGGCGGCGCGAGGTCGACGAGTCGCAGGATCGTGGGACCGACGCCCAGCCCGACCGCGCCGGCGATGCTGCCGACATAGGCCACTTTCTTGTCGAGGCGGTGCGCGGCCGGGCGCGCCAGCGGAACCCCGAGCATGAAGCCCAGCATCGACGCGTAGAAGATCCACTGCACCTCGCCCGGCGGCAGCCGCCAGAAGTAGGTGTTCATGTGCAGCGCCAGCGCGCCCTGGACGCCGTTGTAGGTCGACATGATCAGGATGGCGCCGAACAGCGCCCGGAACGACGGGGACCGCACCGCGCGGCCCAAGGCCCGCAGCAGGCCCCCGTCGCCCTTCGCCGCGCTGGCCGGATGCTCGGCGGCCAGGCGCAACGCGACCCTCTGGGTGCCGAGGGCCGAACCGATGACGAAGACGATCACGAGCAGCCCCAGGGCGGCGGCGAAGGCGGGATAGGCCGACGGGTCGAGCTGGCCGTTCTCGAAGCCCTCGCGGTTGGCGAAGAAGACCGCGAAACCCAGCCCCATGCCCACGAGGCGTCCGACATAGCCGAAGAAGACCCTCGATCCTCCGATCGCCACCCGCTCGGCGAAGTCGCGGCTGAGTTCCGCCCCCAGCGCCATGTGCGGCACGAAGTAGAGCGTCATGGTCAGCCGCGCGAGGATCGTGAACCCGGTCAGCCACAGGAACAGCGGGAAGGTCGCCAGGTCGGGCGGACTGAACAGGCAGACCAGGGCGATCGCGAGCGGGACCGGCGCGGCGTAGAGGAACGGATGCCGCCGCCCCAGCCGCGTGCGCACCCGGTCCGACCAGTCGCCCACGATCGGGTCCGAGACCGCGTCGAACATCAACGCGATGAACAGCGCCGCCCCGGTCAGCGTCCCCGGCAGACCCACGACCTGGACATAGAAGAAGAACAGGAACGTCTCGAGCGCGGCGCTCTTGATGCCTTCTCCGACCTCGCCCACGCCGTAGATCAGCCGCGTCCGGAACCCCAGTCCCACGCCCTGCGACATGCCGGAGCCTACTCGCCGAAGGCGTAGCGCAGCTCGACGCCATAGGTGCGCGGCTCGCCGTAGATCTTCACCGAGTTCCCCAGCGAGTGGAGCTGGGTGATCGTCGTCAGGCCATAGTTGCGGTCCGTCAGGTTGTTGACGAAGAGCGCCGCGCTCACGTTTCCACCGCCGATGCGCTTCCAGTCGGCGCGCAGATTGATGCGCTCGAACGCCTTCTGGGAGATCGCGTCCCGCGTGACCTCTCCATACTGCTGCACGGTCCGCTCGGCCGTGTCGCTGAAGTAGCGGCGGGACTGCATGTAGACGGTGGCCTGGACGCTGGCCTCGCCCAGCCGCTCGTCGATGGGCAGGGCGTACTTCACCGTGGTGCTGCCCTGGTGCCTGGAGACGTTGGCGAACGGATTGTTCGAGAGATCCAGCAGGCACAGCGCGGCCGTCGACTGCGGCAGGCAGCGGGCGTCGCCAGGCCGGATCAGGCCGAAGGGGTCGGCGGCCGTATAGTCGGTGAAGCGCGCGTCGGCGTAGGCGTAGTTGAACGACAGGCTCCAGGGCCCCGTCATGAACTGGCCCTGCAGTTCGAGGCCGTCGATCTTCGCCGCCGCGGCGTTGACGATGTAGCTCACGGCGATGTTGTTGACCGAGGCGGCGAAGGTCCGCTGGATGTCGCCGTACCGCGTGGAATAGGCGGCGGCGTTCAGCCGGCCGACGACCGGGCCCAGGCGGAAGTCGTACTTGGCGCCCAACTCGTAGTCACGGACCGACTCCGGCGCGTAGGTGGGCGTGAAGTTCGGCAGGCCTATGGCCAGGGACCCCAGGTTCACGCCGCCCGGCCGGTAGCCCTTGCGGGTGGCGGCGTAGACCAGCAGCTCGGGGGTGACCTGGGCGTCCAGCGAGAGGGTCGAATTGTACCCGTCGCTCTTGGTGAAGCTGCGCGTCCGGGCCCCGGGGACGATGCGGCCGGTCGGAATGTCCGTCAGAGCGGTGCGCGAGAGCACCTCGGCCCGGTCCCACGATTTCCGCACGCCGCCGGTCAGGTGCAGCGCCGTGAGGAACGGGGCCACGCCGCCGATGTCCAGCGTGCCCTGGGCGTTCACCGCACGCTGGGTCGTGAGGCCGCCATCCGGGAACGGGAACGAGGGATTGTAGCCCAGCGTCGCCAGCGTCACGCCTGAGTTGACCCGGTTCATGTTGCGCACGCCGTCGGGGTTCTGCACGCCGGGCGCGCGCTGGTAGAAGCCGCCCAGGCTCCAGACCAGCAGGCCTTCGCCCACCTCGCCGCGGAGCTGGGTCTCGTTGGTGTAGACCTTCTGGTAGGGGCCGACGCCGAAGACGACCCGGTTTCCGACCTGCTGGCCCGACACAGTGAAGGCGTAGGCCGACGCGGGCGAGACCGAGAGCGTGTTCTGGATCAGCCCGCCCAGGCCGTCGGTGTTCCAGAGCGTGGCGCCCTTCGCCGCCTGGAAGCCGAAGATGTTGCGCAGGGTGACGGTGGTGAAGCCCACCTTGCCGAAGTCGATCTCCGACTGGTTCACGAAGGTGAGCTTGCGCAGCGTCTCGCGCAGATCCAGCGAGGGATCGTGCGGCGTCGAACGCACCGCGTCGCCGCCCTGGCTCGTACGGGCGAACTCGGCCTCCAGCGCCGGGCGGAACGTCGCCGCGATCCGCAGCCGCTGGTCGATGCAGGCGTTGAGATTCGGCGACAGGCCCGCGGCCACCGCCTGGTTGCAGGCCGCGCCGAAGGCGGCGGTCCCGGCGGTCAGCCCGTTGGGCGCGTTGATGTCGGCCGGCAGGTTGAACAGCCCGAGCGTCGGATTGATCGCCGAGAGGATGGGGGCGCTCGGAGCCTGGTCGACATCGTAGTAGTCGAACACCGAATAGGTGCGGAACCAGCCCTTGCGCCATTCGGCGCTGACCCTGGCGTTCTCCGTGTGGGTCTCGTTCAGCCGCGCCGAACTGCCGAGCGCCTTGGTATAGCCGTCGAGGTGATTGCGGTGGACGGCGATCCGGATCGCCAGTTCGTCCCTGACGATCGGGATGTTCAGCACGCCCGTGATGCGGCTCAGCCCCCGGTTTCCCTGGGCGACGTCGAACGATCCCGCCAGGCTGTCGAGGTCCGGGCGCACCGGGGTCACCAGCACGGCGCCTGCGGTGTTCGCCCGTCCGAACAGTGTGCCCTGCGGCCCGTTCAGCACCTGGACGTTCGCGATGTCGTAGAAGGGCGCGGCGCTCTCGGTCGGACCGCCCGGGATCTCCGCGAAGTACACCTGGGTTCCGCCTGCGAGGCCCCGGATCGAGAAGGCGCCCGAGAGCCGGCCCAGGGCCGTCGTCATCTGCACCGAAGGCGCCGCGAACATCACATCGGTGACGCTGACGATCCCGCGCTCCTTCGCGGCCTCGCCGCCTATGGCGGTGACCGCCACGGGCACCTTCTGGATGTTCTCGTCGATGCGGCGGGCGGTGACCACCACCTCCTCGACCGCGGGCGGCGCATCGGCCCCTTCGGCCCAAACCGGCGTCGCGGCTCCCGCGAGGGCGACTCCGGTCATCAGGAACGCAAGGCGCGATGGCCCCTGGACGGACTGTTTCCGCATGGCTTCCCCCTTAGTTGTTGTCTGGTTTCGGCCCCGCAGCGGCGCGGGGACGTGGTCAGGCCGTATCGGCCAGCGCGGCGTGCAGGGTCCTGTGGAAGTGGGTGATGGCCCCTTCGAACCGGCCGAACACGAACGTCTCGTTGCCCCGGCTGGAAAGGCCCCGCTGGATCGACTCCACGATCATCCGGTCTTCCTTTTCGCCCTCGAGCCCGAACGCGATGCCCTTGTCGATCGCCTCGCGGTGGACGGCCAGATCCTCGGCGCGCGCCAGGGTGTAGCGGTGGTAGTGGGTGAGCCCCGGCGCGACGGGTTCCAGGACCACCATCAGAATCCGCCGGGGCAGGGTGGCGATCATCACGTTCGGGAACAGGTGGTACAGGTAGGTGAGCTTGCTCTCGGTGTCCCAGGTATCCTCGGGTGCGCCGCGCAGCCGCTCGATCGTACGGTACGGGAAGGTGACGCGGCTGTTGGCTCCGAACGCCTCGACCAGGGCCAGGTTGTCGAACTGCGCCGGGTAGAAGGTGTCCCTGTGCGTCGCGTAGATATGGTAGCCCTCGAGGAAGCCCTCGGCGCAGACCTTCCAGTTGGCCTGGGTCTCGCGCAGGACGTCCGAGATCAGCTCGTGGGTCGGCCCGAACAGCGTGGGCAAGGTCGCGACATAGGCCGCGTCGTCGCGATCCCCGGGCTCCTGGTTGATATAGATCAGACCGCCGTGCTCATACGCCCGGACAGGCGTCAGGCCATGCCTCGCCTTGTCGAGGCCTGGGAAACCATGCTCGCCGGGGATGCCGCGCAGCGCGCCGTCCAGGCCGTAGGTCCAGCCGTGGTAAGGGCAGACGAACGACTTCTGCTGGCCCGCGCCGCAGGCGACCTGCGCACCCCGGTGCCGGCAGGCGTTGCGGAAGGCGCGCACGACGCCGTCGGCGCCGCGAACGGCCACCAGCGGCACGCCCGCGGCGTTCCGCGCCAGGTAGGAGCCCGGCGCGGGCAGCATGGCCGAAGGGCAGAAGGCGACGGGAATGCGCCGCATGAGCGCCCGTTCGGCTTCGAACCGCTCGGCGGCGAGATAGTTCGCGACCGGTTCGCGCCAGATGTCGGAACTGAGGTCGGTGGTGCCGTTGTCGATATGGTCGAAGACCCGGGCGACGACCTCGGTCTCCGCGAGCAGCGTCGTCATTCGCGGCCGTCCCCCTGTAAACTCGGGTGTTGAAACAATGGCCCGAGAACGCGTCAGAAGGCCCTGAGCGACAAGCGAAACAGGCGGCGGAATAGCTGAGCCCGGCTCATCTATGGAGGGGCCCCGGCGACGGGCCGGCTTGACCTGCGGACCCGGCCCGGCTCCGTTTGCCGCCGATGTCCAGCAACCCCACATCCACGTCTCCCCGCCAGCAACGCGCGGTCGAGGCGCCCCGCGCGCCGACACATCTGACCTCGGCCCTGCTCCTGTCCCTTCAGGCGTTCGACTGGGCCGTCCGGCTCGGCAGTTTCCGCGCGGCCGCGACGGCGCTTCACCTGACGCCCTCGGCGGTCAGTCACCGCATACGCAACCTGGAGCGGGTGATCGGAGACCGGCTGTTCACCCGCGCGAACCGGATGGTGCGGCCCACCCGGGCCGGCGTGGCGCTGGCGGCGATCACGGCGGGCGCGTTCACCGAACTGGCCCGCGCGACGGCGCACAAGGACCTTTCGCCGTCGCATACGCGGCTGAAGCTGGCGGTCATGCCGGCCTTCGCCTCGGCATGGCTGCTGCCGCGGCTCGGCGGATTCGTCACGGCCAATCCCTCCGTGGAGATCTCGATCGAGAACGTCAGCCGGGGCATCGACTTCGAGACCGAACTGTTCGACGCCGCCATCTGTCCCGGAGACGGCGACTGGCCGGGCCTGAGCGCCACGCACCTCATGGACATCTTCACGACGCCGGTCTGCACCGCCGAGATGGCGCAGAGGCTGAAGCTGGGCGCGCCGGAGGACCTCGAGCGGGCCACCCTCATCCAGGTGACGACCTACCCGCTGGCCTGGCCGCTCTGGTTCAGCGAGGCCGGCGTCGGCGAGATCAAGCCCAGACAGACGCTCTGGGTCGACAGCTACACGACGGCGCTCCAGGCCGCCGAGCAGGGCATCGGCGTGGCGATGGGACTGGAGCCGCTGGTCTCGGAACGGCGGGACGGCGAGCCTCTGCGACAGCCGATCCCGATCCGCCACCCCAACGGCAGCTACTGGCTGGTCCACCGGCCCAACGACCAGGGCCGGGCGGGCCTTCGCGCGTTCCGGCGCTGGATCATGAGCGAGTTCGCCGAGGATTGAGGTCGAGATGAGCGCGACTCATCGATCGCTGCGCCCGTTTCGCTTGTTGCTCCCACCCCCGCGCCTATCACCCGACGGGCAATCGCACAGGCGGCGGCGCGGAGCGGAAGATGAAGATCGCGGGCAAGGTCGTGGTGGTCACCGGCGGGGCCGACGGGATCGGCGCGGCGCTCTGCCACCGCTTTCACGAGGAAGGCGCGGCGTTCATCGCCGTGGCCGACCGCAATGAGGACCGCGCCCGCGACGTCGCCCGGACCGTTGGCGGCGCGGCATACGCCCTGGATGTCGCCGACCGCGCCGCCATCGAGGCCCTGGTCCACGAGGTGGAGGCGCGCCACGGCCGTATCGACCTGTTCTGCTCGAACGCGGGGGTCGGTGACGCCGACCCCGACCCCGCCTGGGCCGTCTCGGCGCCGGACGAGACCTGGAACAGGCTCTGGCATATCAACGTCATGGCCCATGTGTACGCCGCACGGGCCGTTCTGCCGGGAATGGTCGCTCGTGGCGGAGGATATCTGCTGCAGACGATCTCGGCGGCGGGCCTGCTCTCGCAGGTGGGCGGCACGGTCTATTCCGCGACCAAGCACGCCGCGGTGGGCCTGGCCGAGTCGATCGCCATCGCCCACGGCGGCCAGGGCGTGGGGGTCTCGATCCTCTGCCCGCAGGGCGTGGACACGGCGATGCTGCGCAACAGCCGGCAGGGCGCCGATCGGCCCGACGGTGTCCTCACCCCCCGGGAGGTGGCCGACAGCGTGATCGAGGGCCTGGAGGACGAACGCTTCCTGATCCTGCCGCACCCGCAGGTCGCGGGCTACATGCAGCGCAAGGCGGCCGACTACGACCGGTGGCTGGGCGGCATGCGCAAGCTGCGTGCGCGGATGCTGTCGCGCAACCCCTGATCATCGCCGCCGCCAGGGGATCGGTGAATCCCCGTCACCCATGCGATCACGCGTTTCGCTTGTGACCGGCCGGCCTGCTGGCGAGGTTCAGCTCGCGTCCGACGGTGGATGCGAAGCGCCAACGGCTCCAACCGCAGAGAGCCGAGTCTTGCAGCAAAAGGGGGATTCAGATGGCCAGGATCTGGCTCGTTTCGGCGTCGACGGCCGTGCTCGCGGCGACCTTCCCGCAGGCCGCCGCCGCGCAGGGCGACTCCATTCTCGAAGAACTGATCGTCACCGCGCAGAAGCGCGAGCAGTCGGTGCAGGACGTGCCGATCGCCGTTTCGGCGTTCTCTCAGCAGGCGCTGAAGGCCCAGGGCATCGACGGCCCGGGGAACCTCGTCCAGTCGGTCCCCAACCTGACCTTCACCCGCCGCTCGCAGCGCACCAACTTCCAGATCCGCGGGGTGGGCGCCCAGCTCGTGGCTACGGGCGGCGACGACGGGGTGGGCATCCACCACAACAACGTGCCGCTCACCTCCAACCGGGCGGCGGACGCCGAGTTCTACGACGTCGAGCGCGTCGAGGTGCTGCGCGGCCCCCAGGGCACGCTCTATGGGCGAAACGCCACGGGCGGCGTCGTCAACGTCATCACCAACAAGCCGGTGCTGGGCGACTTCCAGGCCGATGTCACCGCCGAATTCGGCAACTACAACAGCATGAAGCACCAGGGCTTCCTGAACCTTCCGCTGGGGGACAAGGTCGCCCTGCGTGTCGCCGCCTTCGGCCTGGATCGTGACGGGTACACGACCAACACCCTGAACGGCCAGGACATCGACAGCCGCCAGATCTGGGCCGGCCGCGTGACGCTGGCCTTCGAGCCTGGCGAACGGTTCCGCGGATTCCTGCTGTGGGACTCCTTCGCCGAAGACGACACCCGCGGCGCGCGCAAGCAACTCTGCGCCAAGGACCCGGGCCTCACGTCGGTGCGCGGCGTGCCGACCGGCGTCGCCCAGGCCGTGCTGACCTCGGGCTGTCTGCCGGTGTCGGTCTTCGACGACGCGAGCTACGGGTCGACCAACTACCTGGCCACGTTCCCGGGCATCATCGGCCGGCAGGTGGGCCTCCAGACCGTGGATGCGTTCGGCGGCAAGACGATCTCCCGCGACCTCCGCGAAGCCGAGGTCTACGGGCGGCCGGTCTACAGGCCGCGGGCCGAGATCTATGAACTCAACCTCGAATGGGACGCGACCGACGCCCTCAAGATCACGTCGCTCACCAGCTACAACGAGAACGAGACCTACAGCCTGGGCGACTTCGGCGCCGTGCGCGCCTCGGTCCCGTTCGCCCCCTCCCCGCTCGCGCCTGCCGGCCTGCTGACGGACGGCCAGTTCGGGACGACCGATCGCGCCCAGAGCCAGTCGGGGAGCGTAGGCCACGCCGAGCAGTGGACCCAGGAGCTGCGGTTGCAGTCGAACTTCGACGGGCCGATCAACTTCAACGTCGGAGGCATCTACCTCGACTACAAGGCGACCTCGATCGCCTACTTCGCGTCGAACATCGCCACGGCGGCGGTGCGGGTGATCAACCCGGCGGCCTATGTCGATCCGCTGAGCAACCCCGACTTCACCGGCCACAACTACTTCGTGAACGAGACCGAGTACGACCTCACGTCGAAGGCGGCGTTCGGGGAGGTTTACTGGAGGGCGGCCGACGACCTGCGGGTGACGGTGGGCCTGCGCTACACCGACGACAAGAAGCGCACGCGGGGCTCCGGCGCCACACTGTTCGCGGCGGGCCGCGGCCCGCTGTTCGGGCCGTACCAGGATGTCCGCTTCAAGGAACTGACCGGCCGATTCAACGTCGACTGGTCCCCCGACCTGTCGTTTACCGACGACACTCTCGTCTACGCGTCCTACGCCAAGGGCTACAAGGGCGGCGGCTTCAACCCGCCCGGCGTCGTCGCGCTGGGGCTGGCCGCCTCGTACGACCCCGAATTCGTCAACGCGATCGAGGTCGGGGCCAAGAACACGCTGCTCGACGGCCGGCTGCTGCTGAACGTCACGGCCTTCCACTACGACTACAAGGGCTATCAGATCGCCCGCAGCGTGAACCGGTCGATCTTCAACGAGAACGTCGACGCGACGATCAAGGGCCTGGAATTCGAGAGCGTCTGGGAGCCGTTGGACGGCCTGCGGCTCAACGCCAATCTCGGCTACCTGGACACCCGCATCAAGGACGGACGGGGCGTCGACACGTTCAACCGCACCCAGGGCGACCCGACCTACATCTACGGCAACTCCACCGCCGGCGGCTGCATCCTGAACGCCCAGGGCGTCGCGGCGGTGCTGCAACAGGCTGCGGGCCCCGCCGCCCTGGCGGCCGTGGCGTGCAGCGGGCCGGCGGCGCTCTCCACCCGCCTGGCCACCGCCGGGATCGCACCCGCCACGGCGGCGGCCCTGTCGGCCGGCGTCTACAGCTACGGCGCCGACGTCGCCCTCTATTCCTCCGGCGCCGGCGAAGGCGTGATCCAGGACCTGAAGGGCAACGACCTGCCCAATGCGCCCACATGGACGGTCTCGCTCGGCGCCCAGTACCGCTGGGTGTTCGCCAACGGCTGGAGCGCGACGCTGCGGGGCGACTACTATCGGCAATCCTCGACCATGATGCGCTACAACAACGCCGCCTTCGACAGGGTCCGCGCGTGGGACAATCTGAACGCCAGCCTGATCGTGGATCTCCCGGAACATGACCTGTCGATCCAGGCGTTCGTGAAGAACATCCAGAACAGCGACACGATCGTGGGCTTCGACATCGCCGACGAGAACGTGGGCGCGACCCGCGAGGTGATCGTCCTCGACCCGCGACTGTACGGCGTGTCGATCACCAAGCGCTTCTGACGCGGCCCTCCTCTGAAACAGCCGCCCCGGGCCGGTCCGCTCGGGGCGGTCTTCCGTCAGGCGGTGTGGCCGCCATCGATCACGATGGACTGTCCGGTCATCCAGCCGCCGGCCCGCGACCCCAGGAAGACCGCGGCGCCGGCGATGTCGTCCGGTTCGCCCAGCCGCCGCAGGGGCGTATCCCGGCTCGAGCGTTGCTCGGCCTCGGGGGTATCCCAGAGGGCCTTGGCGACATCGGTCTTCACCAGTCCGGGCGCGATGCAGTTCACCCGGATGTTGTGAGGCGAGAGCTCCTGGGCGAGGTTCCGCACGAGTTGCATGTCCGCCGCCTTCGAGATCGCGTAGGCGCCCAGGACACCCGTGCCTCGCAGGCCCGCCGTCGACGAGACGATGACGATGGCGCCGCCGCCGCGCGCCTTCATCTCGGGCGCCACCATGTGGATCAGCCAGTGATTGGCGACGATGTTGTTGTCCAGGACCTTGCGGAAGGTCGCGTCGTCGATGTCGGCCATCGGCCCATAGTAGGGGTTGGAGGCCGCGTTGCAGACGAGGATGTCCGCCGGACCGAACACCTCGCGGGTGGTGTCCACCAGCCGGCGCAGGTCGCTCTTGGACGAGATGTTGGCCGGAACCGCGACAGCCTGGCCCGGCCGCTCGGCGCTGATGGCCCGCGCGGCCGCCTCGCAGGCGTCGGCCTTGCGCGACGAGATGACCACGCGGGCGCCGTGCTCGGCCATCCGTTGGGCGATGGCCAGCCCGATCCCGCGCGACGAGCCGGTGACGATGGCCGTGCGGCCGGTGAGATCGAACATCATGGCGCTCCTCGGGCTGTGTCCGGAACGCTCGCAGACACTATGCAGGAAGGGGGCGTCAAGCATCCGAAGCGGCCATATCCGCGCGATCCATTCATCATTTCTGACCCTGGAGAAACGCGCTCCCCTCGCCAGTCGAGGCGACGTCAACACCAGACGGATTTCTTGATACCTGTTATTTTACATATATTTGATGAGACTCCCTCCGGAGAGTCCTGACCCGCGCCTCTCACGGCCGCCCAACGATTCAGGCGGCCGAACACATGAGTGGTTCTCACCGATCGGAACGTGGCTTTCTCTTGTGGGAGAGGGGTCCGGATCGCCACAACTCCCGCCTGTCAGTGGAGCGTCGGAACGATGGTCAAGGTCGTCTATGTGGAGCACAGCGGAGCCCGTCACGAACTGGAAGGTCGCGAAGGATCGACCGTGATGGAGACGGCCGTCCGCAACAACGTGCCCGGCATCGACGCCGACTGTGGCGGCGCCTGCGCCTGCGCGACCTGCCACGTCTACATCGACGGCGCCTGGCGCGACCGGACCGGCGCCCGAACGCCGATGGAAGAGTCGATGCTGGAGTTCGCCGAGGGCGTGGACGCCAGCAGCCGGCTGGCCTGCCAGGTCCGGCTGACGGCCGAGTTGGACGGCCTGGTCGTGCGCCTGCCGGAAAGCCAGCACTGACCCGCATTTCTCCCGCGCCCGCCACCTCCCCGGCGACGCGGACGACCCTGGCCCCGGCGCGCACGCCGCGTCGGGGCCGTCTTTCAGGCTCGGTTCGGCGTCTGGCCGGCCCGCTCGCCCCGCAGGCCCTTCATCGCCAGTTCGACGGTCGATACGCGCCGCCCGTCGCCCTCCCGCCAGGCCGAACCCGGGAGGTTGAGCAGAGCCTGGATGTCACCCACGGAGTCCTGGATGGCGTTGGTGAAGCCCTGGGCGTCCTGCGCCTTGTTGATCTGCACCTTGCTGAAGCGCAGCACCTCGGGGCTGTTCTCCGCCACGCGGCGCGCCCAGGCATAGGTCTCCCGTTCCAGGTCCGGGCCGGGCAGCACGCGGTTCACGAGCCCATAGGCCGCCGCCTCCCGCGCCGTGATGAACCGGCTCTCGAAGCACAGCTCCTTCGCCCGGCGCATCCCGATGTCCCACGGCAAGGACATGTATTCGACGAAGCCGCCCAGGAACTGCGCCTCCTCGGCGGCGAAGACCACGTCCATGGCCGCCGCCAGCATCCAGCCGGCGTAGATGCAATAGCCCTCGACCATCGCCACCGTGGGCTTGGGGAAGTTGCGCCATTTGAGGACGAGGTCGCAGGTGTAGTGGCGGAACTGGTCGTAGGTCTCGACGCCGGGCCGGGCGCCCAGCGCCTCGCGATAGGCGCGGCCTTCCGGAGTGCCCAGGTCATGTCCCGTGGAAAAGACCCCCTGGGATCCCCGCACGATCACCACCCGGACGGCGGCGTCCTGCCGCGCCAGGTCGAAGGCCCGGTCGATCTCGTCCTTGGTCCGGAAACTCTGCGCGTTGCGGTACCTGGGCCGGTTCAGCGTGATGATCCCGAGCGGGCCATCGACCTCGTATCGGATGTCATGGAAATCGGTCACGAAGGGGCCCCCTGCCGCCCACTCGGGGGCAAGCCGAGTTTCGGATCGGGCCCAGGCGGCCACAAGCAAAACCGGCACGCGGTACGGGTGAGCAGGGCTCACCCATCGGCGCGGCCGGTTCTCTTGTGCGCGACGCGACTTCTGACACCCTGTCGGCAGGGTCAGGGACATACGGAGGCGTCGCCGCCATGACAGGCGTCTTGCATCGCAGCCCGTGCGCCAGGACGGAAGGAGCTGCGTGACCGACGCCGTCGCACCCCTCGCCGGAATCCGGGTGATCGAGCTCGCCGGCGGCGTTCCGGCCGCCTACTGCGCGAAGCAGTTCGCCGCCTGGGGCGCCGATGTGGCGGTCGTCGAAATGGGTCGGGATTCGCCGCTGCGGAGCCATCCGCCCTTCGCCGACGGCCGCGACGGGAAGCCGACGTCGCTTCTCTGGGAGTGGATCGCCGCCAACAAGCGCGCCGTGCGGATCGACGGCGACGCCGCTCTCCGCGACCTTCTGGCCGCCGCGGACATCCTGGTGACCGACCTCGACGCGGAGGCGCTCGGCCGCCTCGGTGTCTCGCCGCTTGCGGCGCTCGACGGGGCGTTTCCATCGCTCTGCGTGGTTTCGGTCACATCGTTCGGCCTTTCGGGGCCCTACAGCGACTTCCGTGGGCCCGGCCTCGTGGTGGAGGCGCTCTCGGGCTATCTCGCCCTGAACGGCCTGCCCGACCGCGCGCCCCTGCGATCGCCCGGGCGCCTGACCGCCTACGCCGTGGGGGTGAACGCCTTCGTCGCCGGCCTCGCCGCCTGGCTGAAGCGGGAACGGACGGGCCGCGCCGAGCGGGTCGAGATCTCGGCGATGGAGACCGTGGCCAGCATGGCGCCGTTCCTCCAGGTCCAGTATTCGGGCCGCGAAAGGGGGCGGGAAGGCGGGACGGAGAGTGGTGTTCGGCTCCTGCCCTGCCGCGACGGCTGGCTCTCGCTAGCCGTCAACGCGCCGGCCTCGAGGGACACGCTGGCGGAGATCCTCGAGATCGCCCCGGAGGCGTTTCCGCCCGATCTCTACGAAGGCGCGCCGGCCGACGTGATCCGCAGGACGACGGCCTTCTTCGCGACCTATACCCGGCGGTGGCGCGCCGAGGACCTCTTCCTGGCCCTGACGGTCGGAGGCCTTACCTGCGGCAAGGCGATGAGGCCGGCGGACCTTCTCGACCTCGACCCGCTGCGTGAGCGCGGCTTCTTCCGCGAGAGCGACAACCCGCGCCTCGGTCGCCTGAGCTTCCCGGGCCCCCCCGCCGTGCTTCAGGATGCGGCCCCGGCGCCGATCCGGCCCGCGCCGGCCGTCGCATCCGCCCCCGACCTCCTGGAGTGGACGCCGCGCACGCCGCCCGCCCGAGCCGGCGATCCGGACGGGCCGCCGCTGTGCGGCGTCCGCATCCTCGATCTCACCCAGGCGTGGATCGGCCCGTTCGCCACCCTGCTGCTGGCCGACCTCGGCGCCGAGGTGGTGAAGATCGAGTCGCTGCGACGGCCCGATATCTGGCGCACCCTCCCCACGCGACCGCCGGCCTTCGAGGCGCCTCAGGCCGCGCCGCCCAACCGGTGCTGGTCCTTCAACAGCGTCAATCTGAACAAGCGCGACCTGACGCTCGACCTTCGCTCCACCGACGGCCGGGAGCTCTTTCTCCGCCTGGTGCGGGACGCCGATGTCGTCGCCGAGAACTTCACGCCCACGGTCATGGAGACCTTCGGCCTGTCCTACCCTCGTCTCCGCGAGGTCAGGGACGACATCATCATGCTGTCGTCGTCGGGCTTCGGGAAGACCGGGCTATGGAGCCTGTTCAAGACGAACGGGTCGGCGATCGAGGCCCTGGCCGGCTGGGACAGCCTGCACGCCTACCACGACAGCGACCCCGTCCTGATGGGCTTCTACCAGGCCGATGCGATCGACGGATTCCAGATGGCCGCGATGATCCTCGTCAGCCTGGTCCATCGCCAGCGGACCGGCCGGGGCGAGGCCATCGATGCGGCGATGCTCGATGCGTCGGTCGGCTACATCGGCGAGTTCCTGCTTCAGGCACAGGTCGGCGACGAACCGCGCCCGGTCGGAAACCGCAGCCTCCGGATGGCGCCGCACGGCGTCTTTCCCTGCGCCGGCGAGGACCGCTGGATCGCGATCGCCGTCCACGACGACGACGCCTGGCGGGCGCTGGCGGGCGAGGCCGGCCTGGCCGATCCGCGATACGAGACGCTCGAAGGCCGGCGGCGGTTCGAGGACGGCCTCGAAGCCGACCTCGCGGCGTGGACCCGCACGTTCGATCCCGACGACCTC
The DNA here is from genome assembly GCF_037189685.1 of Phenylobacterium sp. Taxonomy (GTDB): domain Bacteria; phylum Pseudomonadota; class Alphaproteobacteria; order Caulobacterales; family Caulobacteraceae; genus Phenylobacterium. Next base: position 170,379 of record NZ_JBBCIT010000028.1, read on the forward strand.
ATGCGGCGGCTGCAGGCGCGCGGCGTGGCCGCCGGCGTGGTGCGGGGCCCGCGCGAAGGCCTGGACGACCCGCATCTCGCCGCGCGCCGATGGTTCCGCCCGCTTTCGCGGCCCGACCTGGGACGCCAGATGTACAACGGTCCGACATGGCGCTTCGCCGGAAGCGCCCCGCTGCCCCAGGCTCCGCCACCCCGTCTCGGCGAACACAGCGAGGCCCTGCTTCGCGAGCTCCTGGGAATGGATGCCGACACGTTCGCACGCCTGAGGGAAAAGGGCGTCACCGGGGAGGTCGCCTGAGAGCCTCGCCGGGGTGGCCGACGGCGCGTCCCCAAGCCCGGTCGCCAGGCTTGCCGGCGTGGGGGGCTGCGGGGCCGCCGGAGGAACATCGGGGCGGACACCTCGGACGACTCCGGCGCGCGCGTCCCGCACGGCCGGCGCGGGCCGTTGACACGTCCCGGCGCCGCTCCTACCCAATACATTTAGAATACTAACTTTTCAGGTCGCCCCATGCTCCTCCCTGGCCTTCCGCTGCTGCCGACGACCATCGTGGGGAGCTATCCCCAGCCGGGCTGGCTGATCGACCGTGAAGGCCTGAAGTCCCGCCTGCCGCCCCGGGTCCGCGCCCAGGAGCTGTGGCGCATCAAGGATCCCCAGCAACTGGCCGACGCCCAGGAGGCGGCGACCCTGGTGGCGATCAGCGACCAGAAGCTGGCCGGCATCGACATCGTCGGCGACGGCGAGATGCGGCGCGAGAGCTACTCGAACCGGCTGGCGACCGCCCTGGCGGGGATCGAGACCGATCCGCCCGGCATGGCCATGGACCGGACCGGCGCCATGAATCCCGTGCCGCGCGTCGCGGGCCGGATCCGCCGCGCCGGCCCCATCGAGGCGCAGGACGCCGGCTTCCTGAAGCAGCGCGCCGGCGTCCCCGTGAAGATCACCATTCCGGGTCCCTTCACCATGACCCAGCAGGCTCAGAACGACCACTATCCCGACGCCCGCGCCCTGGCGCTGGACTACGCCGACGCCGTCAACGCCGAGGCGCGCGACCTGTTCGCGGCGGGGGTGGACATCGTCCAGCTCGACGAACCCTACCTCCAGGCCAAGGCCGACGAGGCGCGCAGCTTCGCGATCGAGGCCATAAACCGCGCCGTGAAGGGCCTGTCCGGCCTCACGGCCCTGCACATCTGCTTCGGCTACGCCCATGTCCATCGCGGGGCCTCCAAGCCCGGCGGCTACGCCTTCCTGGAGGAGCTCGAGGCGTCCGACGTCGACATCATCTCGATCGAGGCCGCCCAGCCGCGACTGGACCCCTCGATCCTGCGCGAACTGCCCACCAAGCACATCATGTACGGCGTCATCGACCTCAACGACCCTGAGGTCGAGACGCCCGAGACGGTGGCCGCGCGCATCCGCCAGGCGTTGCCCCACATCGACGCCGAACGGCTCATCGTCGCCCCCGACTGCGGGATGAAATACCAGAGCCGGGAGGTCGCCTTCGGCAAGCTGAAGGCGATGGCCGACGGCGCCGCCATCGTCCGGCGCGAGATCGGGGGTTAGCCGCGGGCGCCGCCCCCGGGCGGGACCTGGGCGCCCGGGACCTGCGCGCCCGGCCTCCCCGACAGGCGATGCAGACCGTCAATCAAATTGACGAATGCCGGCAAGGGGCGTTTAATTTCGCATCACAATGATCGAGCGTCGGCTCGAACCAGGGAGGACGACATGGCCCAGCCGGCCAATCGTGAGTTCGACATCCGTGGCGTGAACCACCTGGCGCTGGTCTGCAAGGACATGGCGAAGACGGTGGAGTTCTACCGCGACGTGCTCGGCATGCCGCTCGTGAAGACCATCGACCTGCCCAACGGCATGGGCCAGCACTTCTTCTTCGACATCGGCAACGGCGACTCGCTGGCCTTCTTCTGGTTCCCCGACTCGCCCGCCGCCGCCCCGGGCGTCGCGGCGCCGGCCCAACTCCCCGGCGGCGGCGACATCCGTTCGGCCCACGGCTCGATGAACCACATCGCCTTCAACGTCCCGGTCGAGAAGTTCGACGAATACGTCGAGAAGCTGAAGGCCAAGGGCATCGAGACCGGCCCGGTGCTGAACCACGACAACTCGCCCAACCAGGTGAGCCCCGACGTCACCGACGACGTGTTCGTCCGCTCGGTCTACTTCTGGGACCCCGACGGGGTGATGCTGGAATTCGCCTCCTGGACCCACGCCGGCTTCACCGAAAAGGACGTGGCGCACGAGGCCGTCGACGCCCAGGGCCACAAGTCGCGTCCGGTGGTGCTGAAGGCGCCTGCCCGCCAGCTCGAAGCGGCAAAATAGCCACACCCGCCCAAAACCGGGCGGCCCCGCGGCCGCCCGGCGCGGGATCGGTTGACAGAAACACTTAGTAATCTAATTATACATCTAAGGATTATCGGCGCGTGACCGCCCGGAGCCGGCCCCTTCAGGACCGGAACGCCGCTCGGAAACGCCGGATGCGGACCAGGTCGACCAAAGAACGTCGACGCGAATTTCAGAGGGGGAGGCGGCGATGAACGCCCGGATTCTATTTGCCACGACCATGCTGGCGAGCGGACTGGCCACGGCCGCGCTCGCCTCCGAAGACTTCGCCACCAGCGTCGTGGGCGAGGTGGTCGTGACCGCCCAGAAGCGCGCCCAGAACCTGCAGGACGTGCCGATCTCGATGGAGGTCGTCTCGGCGAGCGCGCTGGAGGCGTTCCACGCCGAAGGCTTCCGGCAGGTCAGCGTGCCGAACATGAACGTCCAGAACATCGGCGGCAACGACGTCATCTACATCCGCGGCTTCGGTTCGCCGTCGCAGAACTATTCCTTCGACCAGGCGGTCAGCCTCTACGTCGACGGCATCTACGCCGGCCGCAACCGGCAGTTCATGGCGCCGTTCTTCGACCTGCAGCGCGTCGAGGTGCTGCGGGGCCCGCAGGGCGCCCTGTTCGGCAAGAACACGGCCGCGGGGGCCATCAGCGTGGTCTCGGCCCTGCCGACCGACACCTTCGAGGCCTCGGCCACCGGCATCTATCATTTCAACCAGGACGGCCCCGAACTGTTCGGCTACGTCTCGGGTCCGCTGACCGACAAGCTCAGCGCGCGCCTCGCCATCAAGGCCCGCGACCAGGACGGCTTCATCACCAACCTGGGCCAGAACGACCGCGAGGAACTCACCAACAAGCAGTTCCTGGCGCGCCTCACCACCCGGTACGTCGCGAACGAGGCCTTCGACTATGTGGGCAAGGTCGAGTTCAGCCAGTCCCGGCAGCGCGGCAACGTCACCACGGCCGGGCTGCTGACCGCCGAGCAGAAGCCGCAGAAGACGCGCTTCACCACGGACGGGCCGCTGGGCGAGGCCGGATTCGACACCATCGCCTGGAACGTGGCCGGCACCGGCACCCTGGACCTCGGGGCTGTCAGCCTCGTCTCGGTCTCGGGCTTCTCGTCGTTCAAGGCCAAGCACACCAACGACTTCGACCAGGCGATCCCCGGCGGCGGCGTCACGCCGCACACGGTGTCGAACAACTATCCGGAATACTTCCAGCAGTGGTCGCAGGAGCTACGCCTGCAATCGCCCACCGGACAGCGGTTCGAGTACATCCTGGGCGCTTACTACGACAACGCCCAGTACGTGGTGGACCAGTACAACTACTACGGCATCGCCGGTCTCGGCGAGTTCATCATGTACAGCCACTTCAAGCAGCAGTCGGAATCCTGGTCGGTCTTCGGCCAGGGCACGTTCCACGCCACCGACTCGCTGCGCGTCCTGGGCAGCCTGCGCTACTCGCACACCAAGAAGCGGGGCGCGTTCAGCGTCCGCTCGCTGCTGGGCCCCTTCCCCTTCCGTCCGATCACCTCGGCCAACGCCAACATCTCGGAAGGCGACGTCGACCCCTCGATCACCGTCCAGTACGACGTGACGCCGGACGTCATGGCCTATGCGACCTACGGCCAGGGCTCGAAGTCGGGCGGCTTCGTCAGCAACACCTACGCCACCACCAACGCGACCTTCGTCTTCGAGCCTGAGAAGTCCGAGAACTTCGAGGTCGGCGTGAAGAGCACCCTGGCCGACGGCCGCCTGGTCCTGAACGGGGCGATCTACAAGACGACCTTCGACGATCTCCAGGTCTCGACCTACAACTCGAACGTCCAGAGCTACATCGTCGGCAATGCGGCCAAGGCCAGCGGCAAGGGCGTCGAGCTGTCGATGACCTGGTACGCCACCGACAACTTCGACATCAACGCCACCGGCGCCTACCAGGACGTGAAGTACGACGACTATCCGGGCGCCCAGTGCCTGGCGAGCCAGCCGATCACCGAGTGCAACCCCTCGGTCCCGGCCAGCGTCACCGCGAACAACCTGCGCGGCTCGCCGCTGCCCAACATCTCCAAGTGGAGCGGCACGGTGCGCGGGCGCTATGTCGCCGCGGTCAGCGACACCCTGCAACTGACCACCACCGTGGCCGTGGCCGGCCGCTCGAAGTACTTCAACTCGGACGACCAGAGCCCGCTCTACGGCCGTCAGAAGGGCTACGCCAAGGTGGACGCCCGCATCGAGCTGTCGCCGCCCGAGAAGCAGTGGCACGTGGCCCTGGTCGGCACCAACCTGACCAACGAACTGACCACCAGCGGCTCGTTCCGCCTGCCGGTCCCGATCACGACCGTCTCGCGGGCCCTCTACTGGGTCGAGCCGCCGCGGAACATCGCGATCGAAGCCGGCGTGAAGTTCTGATCCGGCGCGGGCGGCGCGTCCTGCGCGCGCCGCCCGCGGCCTCGCCCACGACCCCTCCTGGAGCCGCCGTCCCATGATCGACGTCCACTTTGTGCCCACGCCCAACGGGAACAAGGTGACGATCATGCTGGAAGAGGTCGGGTTGCCCTACCGCCTCATCCCCTACGACATGCTCGAGGGCGAACACCTCACGCCCGCGTTCCGGCGCATCAACCCCAACGGCCGGCTGCCCGCCATCGTGGATCATGAGCCCACCGGCGGCGGCGAGCCCTTCGCGGTGTTCGAATCCGGCGCGATCCTGCTTTACCTCTCCGAGAAGGCCGGCGGCGCGCTGACGCCCGCCGACCCCCGTGGCCGCTCGCTCGCCCAACAATGGCTGATGTGGCAGATGGCGGGCCTGGGGCCGATGCACGGCCAGGCGCACCATTTCATCCGCTATGCGCCCGAGGGCCAGGAGTACGGCGTCGCCCGCTACGGCGCCGAGGCGCAGCGCCTCCTGGCGGTGATGGAGGCGCGCCTCGGCGAAGCCGACTACCTCGCCGGCGAATACTCGGTGGCCGACATCGCCGCCTGGCCGTGGGTGCGCGCCACCTACGCGATCGGCCTGGATCTCGAACCGTATCCGAACGTCCGCCGGTGGCTGGACGCCATCGCCACGCGGCCGGCCGTACAGCGGGGCGTCGAGACCCGCAACGCGCCCAACCTGCAGAGCCGGCGCCCGACGCTCACGCCGCAGCAGTGGTCCAACCTGTTCGGCGAGAACATGCACCGCAGCTTCGGGGTCGCGGCGGCCGCCGCCGACCGCGAGCCGCCGCGCTGACGATCGGCCCCGTCAGGACCAGAAGTCGTCCCAGTGCGCCTGGTCGCCGACGCTCTCCCAGTGGTCGGTGAGCTTGCCGTCCTCGAAGCGCCAGAGGCCGAACCCCCAGGTGTCCAGCCTCTTGCCGTTCCGCTCGGCGGTCATGCGGTGGACGACGAGGCCCCAGGTGTCGTCAGCGAAGAACGTCCCCTGCAACGACTCGTGGAAGGTGTTGTTCGTCAGGGCGTGGATGCGCTCGATATGGGCCTTGAAGGCCGCCGGGCCGACATAGGTCCCCGCCAGGATGTTCTGCCCCGGCGAATGCACGGTGAAGTCGTCGCGCATGTTGCCCCAGAGGGCCTCGCGGTCCTTGGCGTAGATGCGCTTCAGAAGCTCCAGATTGGTCATCGCCTGCGCCCTCAGTTCGCCATGCCGCCGCCGTCGACGGCGATGTCCGAGCCCGTGATGAAGCTGCTCTCGTCCGACGCCAGGAACACGGCGGTGGCGGCCACGTCCTCGGGCTCGCCGATCCGCTTGATGAGCTGCCGCGAGATGGCCCGCTCGGTCCAGCCCTGCTGACGCATCAGGGGCTCGGTCTGCGCCGAGCGGATCATGCCGGGTGAGATCGTGTTGGCGCGGATCCCGTAGGCGCCGCCCTCGCAGGCGTACTGCCGGGTCATGGCCGTCACCGCGCCCTTGGCGGCCGAGTGGGCCAGCATCCCCTGCCCCGTGGAGCCCTTCTTCGCGGCCGTCGAGGCGGTGTTGATGATCGAGCCGCCGCCGGCGGCGATCAGGTGCGGCCACGCCGCCCGGCAGAGGTGGAAGATGATGTCCACCTCCTCGACCTGGGTCCTGTTGAAGGTCGCGTAGTCCATGTCGGCGACGAACGCGAAATAGGCCATCGCCGCATTGTTGTAGACCACGTCGATCCGGCCGTAGTGCTCCAGCGCGAAGGCCACCAGGCGATCGGCGCCCTCGGCGACCGACAGGTCGAGGGGCTGCAGCGAGACCATCTCGCCCCCCGCCGCGATCGCCTCGTTCGCCGTCGCACCCGCGGCGGGGTTGATGTCGCAGCCCACGACCTTCGCGCCCTCGCGCGCGAACATCAGCGCCGCCGCCCGGCCCATGCCGCTGCCCGTGCCGGTGATGATCGCGACCTTGCCCGCCAGACGTCCCGCCACCCTGTTCTCCTTCCGATCGGCGCCGCGCGCCCTCTACTTGCGATCCAGCAGCGCCGCGACGACCGGGCGCGAGACGTCGGCGTCGCCGCGCTGGCCTCGGAACTGCGGCGGGGTCTGGCTCAACGTCCCGTCGCGGACCGGCCGGTCGTGCCGCCACTCGACCAGCGTCTGCCGCTCGGCGATCTTCCAGCGCCCGTCGCGCCGCTCCAGGCGGTCGATGTAGCGGCCGCCGGCCACGCCCTCGTAGGGTTCCTCGCGCCCGCCCCAGAACGTCTGCGGCGCGGTGGTCGGCACGGCGTGGAAGGCGGTCACATAGGTCTCGGCCCAAGCCTGGTCGCCGTCGACCGTGATCAGCATGTTGCCGGTCTGGTGGTGCGTGCCGGTGAGCGGCCCCAGCATGGTGCGGGCGCTGTCCATGACCTGCGGGATCGTCCGCACCGCCTCCAGGAAGCGGCTGGTCGCATCGCGATGGAAGACGTCGTCCACCAGCTCCCAGCGATGGCGGTCGACCATGTGGCAGAAGCGGTTCACGACGTCGGCGATCTCGGCCCGCGCCGCCAGGTCCTCCAGCGTGTCCGGCTTCGGCGCCGCCGCCTGGCCGCGCCACGCCGCCACGACCGGCAGCGAGACGTCGTCGTCGCCCCACTGCCCGCGGAACCGCATGGGCGTCTCGCTCAGCCCGCCCTCGTTCACCGGCTGGTAGTGGCGGAACTCGGCGGCCGAGCGGCGCTCGGCGATGCGCCAGGCCCCGCCGCGGCGCTCGAAGCGGTCGATGTAGCGCGCGCCGAAGATCGCGTCGTAGGCCTCGCCGGTCCCGCCGAACGGGCCGCCCGGCGGGGCGTCGGCCGGCACCTGGTGGAAGGCGGTGACGTAGGTCTCGGCGTGGGCGACGTCGCCCTCCAGCGCGATCTGGATGTTGCCCACCTGATGGTGCGTCACGCCCACAGGCGCCAGGAGCGCGGCGCCCTGCTCGACGAACTCGCGCCACGATCCCCCGATCACCGAGAGGTGGCAGGTCGCATCCTCGTGGAAGACCGTGTCCATCAGCCACCAGCGGCGCCGGTCCGTGGCGTGGCAGTAACGGTGGATGACGTCGGTGATCTCGGCGCGCGCCGCCAGCGCAGCAAGGCCGTAGTCGGCGGATTGGGTCGCCATGCATCCTCCCGGGCGTCCGTCCGCGTGGGCCGCGGATCATCACTTAGTCATCTAACTAAAGGTCAGGTCGGACCCGATTGCAACCTCGTCGGCGCGCAAAACCGTAAACTTCGTTGACATGTCCCGACCCCGTCCTAGGGTCCCCCGCAAGGCGCGGAAACGGCGCCGCAGGAACACCCAGGGAGACGCCGGATGCAGGATCTCAAGGACAAGGTCGCCTTCGTGACGGGGGCCGCCTCGGGCATCGGGCTGGCCACCGCCCAGGCGCTGGCGCGCCGCGGCGCGCGCCTGATCCTCGCCGACATCGACGCCGCCGGCGCGACCGCCGCGGCCGCCGACCTGCGCCGGGAGGGGACCGACGCGCTAGGCCTCGCCCTCGACGTGACCGACGAGGCCGACTGGGCGCGCGCCGGCGAGGCGGCGGCCGGCTTCGGCGAGGTGCGGCTCCTGTTCTCGAACGCCGGCGTGGGCGGCGGCTCGGGCGCGTTCGAGACCTACGACCCCGAGGTCTGGCGCTGGGCCTACGCGGTGAACGCGCACGCCCACCTCTACGCCTGCCGAACCTTCCTGGGTGGCATGAAGGCGAGCGGATCGCCCTGCCACGTCGCCCTCACCTCGTCGCTCGTGGCCATCGTGCCGCCGCCGATCTCGGTGGCCTACATCTCGTCCAAGTTCGCGACCCTGGGCATCGCGATGGCCCTGCGGAACGAGCTGGCCGACACGAACGTCGGGGTGTCGGTCCTCTGCCCCGGCATGTCGGCCACCGGCATCGTCGCCACCACCGCCCGCCTCCGTCCGGTCGCGCCCGAGCAGGGCCGGGCGGCGCAGACGGCGCAGAACATGACCGGCGTCCTGGCGGGCGGGATGTCGCCCGCGAAGATCGGCGAGTTCGTGGTCCGCGCGATCGAGGCCGGCGACTTCTTCATCATCACCCACCCCGAATGGAAGGCGATGGCCCAGGCCCAGTTCGCCGAGGTCCTGGCGGCCTTCGGCGCGTCGGCCGACCCCGACTACGCGGGGGATGACATCGCGGGCCTGGTCGCCGCAAACGGCGCCCGCCGCATGAACCTGGCCGTGGGGCGATAGGCCGATGACGCGGGTCAGGACCGCCGTCCGCCTCAAGGCGCGCCCCACCGGCCTCCCCGGTCCGGAGCACTGGGACGTCCGACAGGAGCCGATCGCCCCGCTCGCGCCGGGCGAGGTGCTGGTCGCCAACCGCTACATCTCGGTCTCCCCGTCCCTGCGCGCGCAGATGGACGCCGGCGGCGCCTACCTGCCGCCGGCCGCGATCGGCGACGTCGTCCGCGCCCGCGGCGTCGGAGTGGTGCTCGAGAGCCGCGCCGAGGGCTTCCACGAGGGCGACACCGTCGAGGGGCCGCTGGGCTCCCAGAGCCACTACGCCGGGCCGGGCGAGGCCCTGACCCGCGTCGATCCCGCCTTCCCCCTGCCCCGCCACCTGGGCGTCCTGGGGATGACCGGCCTCACCGCCTATTTCGGCATGCTGGACATCGCCGCGCCGAAGCCCGGCGAGACGGTGCTGGTGTCGGCCGCGGCGGGAGCGGTGGGCAGCGTCGCCGGCCAGATCGCCCGGCTGCGCGGCGCGCGCGTCATCGGCGTGGCCGGCGGGCCCGACAAGTGCGCCCACGTGGTCGGGGACCTCGGCTTCGACGCCTGTATCGACTACCGGGGCGAGGACGTCCGCGACCGCCTGGCCGAGCTGGCGCCCGAGGGGATCGACGTCTACTTCGACAACGTGGGCGGCCCCACGCTCGAAGCCGCCCTGCTCAGCCTGCGCCACCGCGCCCGCATCGCCGTCTGCGGCTTCGTGGCCGACTACAACGACATCGGAAACCTGAGGGGCGCCCGCAACTATCTCAGGCTCCTCGAGACCCGCTCCCGCATGGAGGGGTTCTCGGTCTACGACTACGCCGATCGCTACCCCGAGGGCCGGGCCGCCCTGGCCGGCTGGCTGACGAGCGGCGCGATCCAGGCCCGCGAACACGTGGAGGACGGTCTCGAACGCTTTCCCGACGTGCTTCGCCTGCTGTTCGGCGGCGCGCAGGTGGGTAAGCTGGTGCTGAAGGTCTGACCTCCCGCCGGGGGACAGGCCGCCGGAGCCGAGACGGCGGCGCTCACGCGCCCGCCGTCCGGACCGCGCCGGAAGCGAACCAGAACCAGGAACGGGAAACGCCTGCCATGACCGAGAGCCGCCAGATCCACCTCGTCCGTCGCCCGCAGGGGGCGCCCAGGGTCGACGACTTCGCCGTCGTCGGGGTGGACACGCCCGACGCCGCCGACGGCCAGGTCCAGCTCCAGGCCCTCTACGTCTCGGTCGATCCCTACATGCGGCCGCGCCTCGACGCCGACCAGCCGCTGGACGCGCCCATGCTGGGCGGCGGCCTCGCCCGCGTGGTCCAGTCGCGCCACCCCGACTTCCGCGAAGGCGACGTGATCCGCCATGCGATGGGCATGCAGGAACGGTTCGTCTCGGACGGCCGCGGCCTCCTCAAGCTCAGCCCCGACCCGGACCTCCCGCTCAGCGTCTACATGCACGCCCTGGGCGGCACGGGGATCACGGCCTACGGCGGCCTGCTGGAGGTCGGCGCGCTCAAGGAGGGCGAGCAGGTGTTCGTCTCCACCGCCGCGGGCGCGGTGGGCTCGGTCGTGGCCCAGATCGCGAAGATCAAGGGCTGCCATGTGGCCGGCTCGACCGGCTCGGACGACAAGGCCGCCTGGCTGCGCGACGAGGCCGGCCTCGACGCCGTCATCAACTATCGCGAACAGCCGCTGGCCCAGGCGCTGCGCGAGGCCATGCCGAAGGGGATCGACGTCTATTTCGAGAACGTCGGCGGCGACCATCTCGACGCCGTCCTGCCCCGCATGAACGTCCGCGGCCGCATCCCCGTGTGCGGGATGATCTCGACCTACAACGGCGACCGGATCGGGGTGAAGAACCTCTCCAGCATGATCTACAGCCGCGTCCGGATGGAGGGGTTCGTCGCCACCGACTTCGCCCATCTGAACGCCCGGTTCCAGAGCGACATGACCGCGTGGCTCAAGGCCGGGAAGATCAGGTACCAGGAGACGATCCTCGACGGCTTCGAGCGCGCCCCCGAAGCCCTGGTGGGCCTCTTCGAGGGCCGGAACAGCGGCAAGATGCTGGTCCGCGCCGCCGCCTGACGTCCCTCTACCGCCGCCTGCCTTTGCGGCCGCCTTCGTCCCGCGACGTCCAGGCCCGACGTCGCGGGGCGTCTTCTCCGGTTCGAGAGTGAACGCCAACGGCGCGCGCGATGCCGGCCCGGACGCCGCGCCGCGCCCTTCACGCCTCCCTCGCCCGGCTCCACGCGGCAGTTAACGCCCCAGCCGGGCGTCTTCCACTCGGCAAAATCCGCCACCACGACTGGCGTCAGCCGGCTCGGGATCATATTTTTCCCTTACAAATCAAACCCCCTCAGAACTGGCGCCGGCATTGCTGCGGACCTCGCCGAATGAGCCCGGCGCAGGACGCGCTTCCCTCACATCGAAGTGCCGCTTCCGTCGCCATGACCGCGTCCGCGCTCAATTCCGCCTCCATGACGACGCCGGCCGCCCGTGCGCCGAACGCCGCCGCAGGCGCAACCGCCGGCGCGGGCTTCGACGCCCTCATGGCCGCCCTCTTCCCGCCGGGCCAGCTCCCGCTGGATTCAGGCGCCCAGGCCCTATCCGCCGCCGCGCAGCCCGGGAACCTCACGGCGGACGCCGACTCCGAAGACGCCGGGGCGACCTCCGAGGCCCGCGCCAACGGCCTCGACGGCGGCGAGGCGACGGCGTCCGATCTCCGGCTCGCCGACGCCGTCCCGCTTCCGCCGGCCCCGCAACCCGCCACATCGACCCCGGCCGACACCGGCGCAGACGCCGCCGCCCGCGCCCCGGCCCCGCCGGCGCCCGCCGCCGCGGCCTGGCAGGCCGACGCCCTGGCCGTGGCGGCCGGAGAGCCCGCGGCCAGGGGCGAACCCGACGCCCTCACCGCACCGGCCCAGACCGCCCCGGCCGACGCTTCGGCTTCCGGCGTCGCGCCCGCGATCACCCCGACCATCGCGCCCCGAACCGCGCCCGCCGACGCAGTCCCCCCGCAGGCCGCCGGGCGCGCAGCGACGGCTCCCGCGGCTGCGCCGCCACAGGTTCCGGCCCAAGCCCCGCCGATCACCGGGAACGCCCAGCCCGCCGTCGCAACGGCCGAGCCGTCGACGGCGCCGGCCGTGCAGGCGCCGGCGACCACGCCGGACGCCACCATCCCGAACGCCGCCCTCGCCGGCGCCCAGACGGCTACGCAGCCCGAGACGACGACGCCGTCGCGCGCCTCCCGCGCCGATCGCCGCGCGGCGATCGATGAGGCGGCCCCTGCCCCGGCGACGCGGGAAGGGGTCAAGGCCGCCGCCGAAAAGGCCGCCGCCAAGGCCGACGCTCCGCCCCCCGCCGAGACGGCCGTCCCCGACGCGACCTCGCAGGACGCAGGCTCCCAGGACGCCGGCCCGTTCCTCGACCCCTCCGAGACGGCTCCGGCCGTCGGGTCGCGAGCCGCCACGCACACCGACGCCACGCCCTCCGCCACCGCCACGCCGGCGCCGGTCCGAGGCTCGCCCGAGACCGTGGCCAACCTGGCCGCGCAGATCGCGAAGAAGCTCGAAGGCCGCTCGACCCGTTTCGACGTCGAGCTCAACCCCGAGGGCCTCGGCAAGGTGGACGTCCGCGTCGAGATCGGCGCCCACGGCCGCCTGACGGCCGCGCTCGTGTTCGACAGCGCCCAGGCGGCCCAGGATCTCAAGGCCCGCGCGGCCGACCTCCAGCGGGCGCTGGAACAGGCCGGCTTCGACGTCGCGGGCGGCCTCAGCTTCGACGTCGCCCAGGATCAGGGCGGAGGCCGCCAGGCCTGGCAGGACGCGCGTTCCGAGTTTGGCGAGACCGTCCGGGGGCGGGCCTTCCGCGCCGCGCTCGAAACCGCCGGCGACGCCGCCGACATCGCGACCCAGGGCGCGCTGAAACTGCGCCGGGGCGTGAACGCCGGCCTGGACCTGAGGATCTGACCCATGGCTGTCGACGCCGTCACCTCCGCTGCTTCCGCCTCGGCGACGGGCCGCACCCGTCTGGCCGAGAACTTCGACACGTTCCTGACGCTGCTCACCACCCAGCTCAAGAACCAGGACCCGCTGTCGCCGATGGACTCCACGCAGTTCACGCAGCAGCTCGTCCAGATGACCGGGGTGGAGCAGCAGCTCCTCACCAACGACCTCCTGGAGAAGCTGGTCGCCAACACCGGCTCGGGCGTCGCCACGGCGGTCAGCCTGATCGGCAAGGAGGTCCGCGCCGACTCCGATCTGTCCGCGCTTTCCGGCGGCAAGGCCGAGTGGGTCTATAAGCTCGACCGCGCGGCCGACGACGTGAAGGTCGAGGTCCTCGATTCAAAGGGCCGCATCGTCCAGACGGTGGCGCCGACCAACAACGCAGCCGGCGAACATACCTTCGTCTGGGACGGCAAGACCGCCGATGGCTCCAAGGCCGCCGACGGGGTCTACAGCCTGCGGGTGACCGCCAAGGACAGCGAAGGCTCGACGGTCGCCAGCGGCGTCCTCGCCCAGGGCGTCGTGACGGGCGTCCAGCAGATCGACGGCCAGACCCTCATCACCATCAACGGCGCCCAGATCCCCTGGGAGAAGATCACCCTGATCCGCGCGCCCACGACCCCGGCGCCGGGCGAGACCACGACGGCCTCGACCGGCTCCGGCAGCAACACCCCCAACAACCCGGACGACGAAACGTCGTCTCAAGCGGCGGCCTGAGCGGCCGAGCCTCCGCAGGACGCGGAACCGCCTAAGGACAAGAACGGAACAGAACCATGAGCATCAATTCCGCCATGCTCGCCGGCGTCTCGGGGCTGGTGGCCAACTCCTCGGCCCTCGCCGCGATCTCGGACAACATCGCCAACGTCAACACCATCGCCTACAAGCGCAACCAGGTGAACTTCGCCAACGTCGTCACCGCCCAGTCGGTGAAGGGGACGTATTCGGCGGGTGGCGTGCAGGGCCTCGCGCGACAGTTCGTCAGCCAGCAAGGGCTGATCCAGTCCTCAGGCTCGGCCACCGATCTCGCCATCTCGGGCGACGGTTTCTTCATCGTGGCGCAAAAGGGCGCGGGCCTGACAGCCACCGACGCCCGCTCGTTCACTCGTCAAGGTTCGTTCAGCGTCGACGCCGACGGCTACCTGGTGAACGACGCCAAGCTCTACCTGCAGGGTTGGCCGCGCCAGGCGGACGGGACCTACAACGTCAATCCGTCCGATCTGAACAACATGCAGTCGATCAACGTGAAGAACCTGGGGGCGGCCGTTTCGCCGACGACCCGGAGCACGGTGAACGCCAATCTGAACGCCGCCGGCGTCGTCTCCGCCGCGGAAGCCGCCTACGACGGCGCGACTGTCGCTTCGATGGCCGACTACGCCGACGATCCGTCCACGGGCACCCGCCCGGACTTCGTCATCGAGCTGAACATCATCGACTCCCAAGGCGGCTCCCGCAAAGCGGCGATGGCGTTCCTCAAGGACGACGCGGCGACCGGCAACACCTGGCACGCCGAGATCTACGCCATCCCGGCGAGCGACGTGGACGTGGCCGGACGGCCCGGCCAGATCGCCGCCGGCCAGGTGGTGTTCAACGCCGACGGCTCCATCGACCTCGCCAGCACGACCCTGTTCGGCGCGGCCGGCGCCACGCCCGAGATCGTGCTGAACGCCTCGGGCGGTGCGCAACCGAAGTGGAGCGACGCGCTGGGGATCGACGCTCAGACCGTCAGTCTGAACCTCGACAACATCACCCAGTACGCCCAGACCTCGACGGTGAACTCGATCGGCCAGAACGGGGCTGGCGTCGGCAACATCGTCGCCATCGAGGTGAGCGAGGACGGGATCGTCTCGGCGATCTACGACAACAGCCAGATCCGCGAAGTCGCCAAGATCGGCATCGCCACCTTCCCCAATCCCGACGGCCTCACCCAGGTGAGCGGCAACGCCTACCGACCCACCCTCGCGGCGGGACAGATGACGATCAAGGAAGCGGGTATCGGCGGCGCGGGACAGATTTCGCCTTCGAGCCTCGAAGCCTCGACCGTCGATCTATCGGCGGAGTTCACCGGCCTGATCCAGACGCAGAAGGCTTACTCAGCGTCCTCGAAGATCATCACGACCGCAGATCAGATGTTGGAAGAACTCATAAACATCAAGCGATAGTAACAGAGGTTAACAAACTTCGAAATTTTCATATGAACTCTATTGTACTAATTTGGTACACGGGGAATCGCATGGTTAGGGCTTTCTTTACTAAGGCGATTCAGCGGCCGTTAGGAGCATCGGCCTATGCTGTCCGCAAGACAGTGACGGTGAGGCGGTAGAAAGCCGATGCTCCAACAACAACAGACGCGCACGAACAGCCGCGGCGAGGCGTATGTCATCGGCCCGACGGGCGCGCCCCTGACCAAGAACGACCTGCCGCCGCCGAACACCGGCCGCTGGGTGATCCGCCGCAAGGCCGAGGTCGTGGCCGCCGTCCGCGGCGGGCTGATCTCTCTCGAGGAAGCGCTGGAGCGGTACTCGCTGACCAACGACGAGTTCCTGTCCTGGCAGCGCTCGATCGAGCGCCACGGCATGCCGGGCCTCCGCACCACGCGCCTGCAACAGTATCGCTGAACCGCTCCCGCGAGAGGTTCGGACACGAACCGGCCGCGCCCCGCACCCCGGGCGCGGCCGGTTTTCTTTTGCGCCTTCGGGCCTGGGCCTCAGGTTCGGGCCGGGACCTCAGGGCAGCCTTCGCACCACGACGGTGATCCGCTCGCGCTCGCCCGGTCGCCGCTCCACCAGCAGCCGGGCCACCTGTGCGTCGTCGTGGAAGGCGTAGCCCTTGATGGCGTCCAGCAGCGCCTTGGCCAGGTTGTCGAGGTCGAGCCAGGGGGGCTCGCCCACGTACTCCATGCCGATCTCGACCGAGAAGTCCCCCCAGCCGGGTCGCGAGCCGCGCCAGGCCTTGCGGAAGAACTCGTAGATCAGCGGCTTGTAGTACTTGGCCTGGGTTGTCAGCCCGTCGACCACCACCTCGAGCACGCCGTCCGCCTCGCGCGCGCGCACCTTGCCATGCTGGGTCCAGAGGTCGTCCATCGAAAGCCGTCATAGCGGCGGGGCGCCTTGCAGTCTCGCCCTCACGGTTTAAACGGTGGGCCGCCCGAACCAGGACGCACCAGGGGGATCTGATGAGCGCGACCCGCACCGAGACCGACACCTTCGGCCCCATCGAGGTGCCCTCCGACCGCTACTGGGGCGCCCAGACCCAGCGCTCCCTGGGCAACTTCAAGATCGGCTGGGAAAAACAGCCCAAGCCGGTCATCCGCGCCCTGGGCGTGGTCAAGCGCGCCGCCGCCGAGGCCAACATGGAGCTCGGCAAGCTCGACCCCGAGATCGGCAGGCACATCGTCGCCGCGGCCCAGGAGGTGATCGACGGCAAGCTGGACGACCATTTCCCGCTGGTCGTCTGGCAGACGGGATCGGGCACCCAGTCGAACATGAACGCCAACGAGGTGATCTCGAACCGCGCCATCGAGATGATGGGCGGGGTCATGGGCTCGAAGTCGCCGGTCCATCCCAACGACCACGTCAACATGAGCCAGTCGTCCAACGACACCTATCCCACCGCCATGCACATCGCGGCGGCCGAGGAGGTGGCGCGTTCGGTCATGCCGGCGCTGGAGCACCTGCACGCCGCGCTGAAGAAGAAGGCGGCCGAGTTCGATCACATCATCAAGATCGGCCGCACCCACACCCAGGACGCCACCCCGCTGACCCTGGGCCAGGAGTTCGGCGGCTACTCGCACCAGGTCGCCATGTCCGTGCGCCGGATCAAGGAGACCCTCTACGGCCTCTACGAACTGGCCCAGGGCGGCACGGCCGTGGGCACGGGCCTCAACGCGCCGATCGGCTTCGCCGAGAAGGTGGCCGAGAAGATCGCCGAGATCACCAAGCTGCCCTTCGTCACCGCGCCGAACAAGTTCGAGGCCCTGGCCGCCCACGACGCGATGGTGTTCAGCCACGGCGCCCTGACCGCCGCGGCCGGCGCCCTTTTCAAGATCGCCAACGACCTGCGCTTCCTGGGCTCGGGGCCGCGCGCCGGCCTGGGCGAACTGGCCCTGCCCGAGAACGAGCCGGGCAGCTCGATCATGCCCGGCAAGGTGAACCCCACCCAGGCCGAGGCCCTGACGATGGTCTGCGCCCACATCATGGGCAACCAGACGGCGATGGCCTTCGCCGGCAGCCAGGGCCATTTCGAGCTGAACGTCTTCAACCCCGTGATGGCCTACAACTTCCTCCAGTCGTGCCGCCTGCTGGCCGACGGCGCGGTCAGCTTCACCGACAACATGGTGGCCGGGACCGAGGCCCGCGAGGACAACATCAAGGCCAACCTCGAACGCTCGCTGATGCTGGTCACGGCGCTGAACGGCAAGCTGGGCTACGACAACTGCGCCAAGATCGCCAAGGCGGCGCACAGGAACGGCACCACGCTCCGCGAGGAGGCCGTCGGCGGCGGCTACCTGACCAACGAGGAATTCGACGAATGGGTCCGGCCGGAGAAGATGATCGGGCCGGGGTGACGGTCCAACTCGTGCGGATCGGGCGGGAACTGCCGGAGGGCTTCGACGCCCTGCGCGCCGAGGCCGACGCCGAAGGGCACCGGCACATGAGCCGGCTGGCCGCGGATATGGCCGAGACGCCGGAGATGTTCACCGCGCTGCTCGCCGCCTTCGAGGACGGGGAGCTGGTCGGGATCGGCGGCCTGACGCCGGAGCCTGCCGCCCCCTCGGCGCGGCGGATGCGCCGCCTCTTCGTGACGGCGCGCGCCCGAAGGCGCGGCGTCGCGCGGAGGCTCGCAAGCGCCCTCCTGGAGGAGGCGCTCCATCAGACCCGCACCGTGACCGTGCATGCCGGCAACCCCGGCGCGGAGCGGTTTTGGGAGGCGATGGGGTTCGAGGCTGTCGAGAACCGCCCGTGGACTCAAGCGTTCCGAGCCGACTGACGAGCCAGCCGTTCGGCGCTATGCTCCGCTGCATGGGAAGAGGCGAATTGAAGATCGACCCCAAGCTCTTGGAACAGGCCCGCGAGGCTGGCCTGCCCGTCGAGCGCATGACCGAGCAGACTCTCCGCAAGGCTCTGGCGGAATACGCCCCCTACCGTGGCCTCTCGGACGAGGAGAAGGCGAAGCGATGGGCCGAGGACAACGCCGAGGCGATCAAAGCTCACAGAGAGCAGATCGAGAAGTACGGCGTTTTTGGCGAGGATTTGAGGACTTGGTGAGTGCGCCAGTTCGATGTCTACGAGTCTCCGACTGAGGCGTCGCGCCGGATCGCACCCTTTCTCGTCGTCCTGCAATCACACTTCCTCGAGGGGCTTCCGACGGTAATTGTCGCGCCGCTCCTCAGGCGCGCCGAACGTCCGAGGTACTTGGCCGTGGGCCTGGATGTCGAGTTCGCCGACGAGGAGTTGGTGCTGTCCGTCGCAGAGATGCTGGCTGTCGATCGCGGCGTATTGAGACGCCGTCGAGGAGACCTGCGGATGCGCGAGGATGAAATCCGCCGCGCCCTCGACCGCGTCTTCACAGGCTTCTAGGCCCGCCGGCGAACCGCGAAATCGGCCAGGTCCTCCAGGGCCGGGCGCCAGCTGTTCGAGCCGGGGTCGGCCAGGGCCGCCTTGGCGCCCTCGGCGTAGCGGACGGCCAGGGCCAGGGTGTCGTCCAGGGCGCGGGTCTCGCGCATCAGGTCGCGGGCGCGGTCGAGGTCGGCGGGGGTCTGCTCGCGGCGGTCGATGGTGCGGACCCAGAAATCGCGCTCGCCGGCGCCCGTGCGCGACATGGCCAGCAGCAGCGGCAGGGTGACCTTGCCCTCGCGGAAGTCGTCGCCCGGGTTCTTGCCCAGGGTCTCGGCGTCGCCCGAATAGTCCAGGGCGTCGTCCACGAGCTGGAACGCCAGGCCCAGCTCCTGGCCGTAGCGGCGCATGGCGCGGCAGCGCTCGGGCGAGGCGCCGGCCGACACCGCGCCGGCCTCGGCGGCGGCGGCGAACAGCTCGGCGGTCTTGGCCTTGACGATGTCGATGTAGACCTCCTGGGACAGGTCCAGGTCGTGGCTGCGGGTGAGTTGCAGCACCTCGCCCTCGGAGATCACCCGGCTGGCGCGGGCCAGGATCTCCAGCGCCGCCATCGAGCCCGCGCCCACCATCAGCTCGAAGGCGCGCGCGAACAGGAAGTCGCCCACCAGCACGCTGGCCGGCGCGCCCCAGATCAGGTGCGCCGCCACGCGCCCGCGGCGCAGCTCGGACGAATCCACCACGTCGTCGTGCAGCAGGGTGGCCGTGTGGATGAACTCCACCGCCGCCGCCAGCTTCAGGCAGGCGTCGTCGCGCGCGCCGCACAGCCGCGCCGAGGCGATGGTGAGCAGCGGCCGCAACCGCTTGGCCGAGCCGGCGATCAGGTGGTCGGCCAGGGCCGGGATCACCGGGACCGGGCTGTCCATGTGCTCGCGGATCAGGCCGTCGACCGCGCGCATGTCGGGGCCGGCCAGCGTCAGCAGATGGTCCAGCGAGGGCGGCGCGGCGAGGGCCGGGGCGGCTTCCAAAAGTTCGTTCCTCAAGACCGTGTCGGACGCCCGAGCCCTTAGCGGCCGCCGTTTGCCGGGACAATGGTGACGCGATAGGGCACGGTCAAGCGAAGGCAGCCGAACACATTCACGCGATCTCCTCCATGACCGCCCCGACGCCGGACGTCACCGAAGACCTGTTGCTGGGCGGACGCATACGTCTGCGTCAGCCGGCCCGCGGATATCGCGCCGGCCTGGACGCCGCCCTGCTGGCGGCGGCCTGCGACGCCGGCCCCGGCGCGCGGGTGATCGAGGCCGGGTGCGGCCCGGGCGCCGCCCTGCTGGCGGCGGCGGCGCGGCGGCCCCAGGCGCAGTTCACCGGCGTGGAACGGGATGCCGACGCCCGGGCCCTGGCCCTGGCGAACGTGGGCCTCAACGGCTTGCAGGGCCGGGTGGAGGCGCTCATCGGCGACGTCGCCGCGCGGTTCAAGGCGCTGGGCCTGCCGCCATTCGACGCCGCCCTGGCCAACCCGCCCTTCTTCGACGATCCCGCCGCCCTGCGCGCGCCCGCGCCCGAGAAGGCCGCCGCCTGGATCGCCGACGAGGGATTGATGGCCTGGACCGAGTTCCTGCTGAAGGCCGTGCGCGAGGGCGGGACCATCACCATGATCCACCGCGCCGACCGGCTGGCCGACCTGCTCGGCCTGCTGGCGCCCAAGGCCGGCTCGTTCCAGGTCCGGCCGATCCACCCCTTCGCCGACGAACCGGCCAAGCGCGTCCTGGTGCGGGCGGTGAAGACGGGCAAGGCGCCCCTGCGGCTCCTGCCGCCCCTGGTGCTGCACGACCGCGGCGGCGCCAAGCACCGCCCCGAGGTCGAGGCCATCCTGCGCGGCGAGACCGACCTGCCCTGGCTCCGATAGGCCGCGAAGCGGCGCCTATTCATGAACCGCAAAAAACGCGGAAGCTCGAAGGCGCCCCTTCAGTCCTTCCACCAGACGACCTGGGTGGTCGTGGCCAGGAGCTGGCCGCCGGCCGACCACAGCTCGCCGGCCTGGTCGTTGAAGCCGTGCCGGAAGGCGCGGACGTCGCTGACGCCCAGGACGGACTGCGTCCCCTGCACCGCCATCTCGGCCTCGTCGGCCAGGAAATAGGTGGTGAGCGAGACCGTCGCCACCGGCGGCAGGTCGCCCCGCACCTGGATGATCTTCACGAAGAAGCTGTCGCTCAGCGAGGCCAGGGCGGGATAGTCCAGCGGGCGCTCCGGGGCGTCGCGCACCCACAGCACGGTGCGTCCGTCGGCCGGCGTCTCCAGCCGCCCGCTCCAGGCCGGCAGCCCCTCCACGAACCGCATCTCGAACGCGCGGGTCCACGCGGGGCGGCCGGTCATGTCGACGGCCGCGACCTGTCGGGCGGGCGGAACCTGCGGCATGACGCCCGGCGCATGGGTCCAGGTCCGGCGCTCGGCGGCCGTGACCACGCTGGCCGTGGTGGCGACGCCGCGGTCGTCCCGCATCTCCACGCTCCAGTGCTGGGTCGAGCGGCCCCCGCGCACCAGCTTGACGGCGACCTCGAAATCACCCTCGGCCAGGGCGCCGCAGAAGTTCACCGTCAACGCGAGCGGCCGGCCGCGCCGCTCGGGATGGTCCAGCACCGCGCGCAGCATCAGCGCGCCGGTGATCCCGCCGAACGGACCGGCCATGTTCCAGTAGGCGGGATGGGTCCGCCAACGGCCCTCGCCGAGCGGCTGGAGCGACAGGGCCTGGTCGAAGGGATGCAGGCGGGCGGTCGGTGCGGCGACGGCGGGGGCGTTCATGCCAGCCCGACTATCGCGCCGGGCGCGCGGCGTCGATGACCTCCGGGGTCATGGCCCCACAGCTCAGCCGTCCGCCCCGTCCAGCCGCGCCGTATCGGCCAGCAGCTTGTCCACCAGGGCCAGGTCGATCTGCTCGGGCCGGCGGAAGCGGATGCAGCTCTTGCCGGCGTCCAGGCCCTTCAGCGCCTCGGCGTTCAGCGCATGGACGCGCGGGCTCACGTAAAGCGAGATGTACTGCTTCTGGCTGTTGAAGGCGAAGGCGGCGTCCGTGGTCGCGTCCTTCGCATAGGTCGGCATGCCGTAGCGCATGGTCTCGGTCAGCGCGGGGAAGTTGCGCAGGGCCGCGGCGCGCACCGCCTCCAGCACCGCCCGCCGGGCCGGCTCCACCACCGCCAGCCAGTCGTCCACCGTCGCCGCCCTGGACTGGACCATGGTC
This sequence comes from Phenylobacterium sp., assembly GCF_037189685.1. Classification (GTDB taxonomy): domain Bacteria; phylum Pseudomonadota; class Alphaproteobacteria; order Caulobacterales; family Caulobacteraceae; genus Phenylobacterium. The sequence continues at coordinate 192,150 of NZ_JBBCIT010000028.1, forward strand.
AGCCCAGCTCCAGCCGGGTCCTGTAGGTGTCGTGGACGATGTCGCGCCACTCGGGATGCTTCTTCACCCAGCCCGCCATGAAGGGGCAGGTGGGGATCACCTTGCGGTCGTTCTCACGGGCATAGGTGAACGCCGCCACGGCCAGCTTGCTGGCGATGCCGCGCCCCTCGAAGGCCGTGGGCACCACCGTGTGCGGCAGGATGATGCCGTGATCCACCAGCCTGTACTCGGCGAAGGCGGTCTCGCCGCCGAGCGTCACCTCGAACCGGCTTTCGGCCTCGTTGTTGGTCACCTCGATGTCGGCCATGATGTCTCCTCGCGCTCCGCATTCTTGACGCAGACCGCGCAGGTCGCCAAGGTCCGCCCGTCCCTTGAACGCCAGCCGCAGAGGAGGTTGCGACATGACGCCCATTGTTCGCGCAGCCCTTCGCTGCGTCGCCGTCGTCTGCGCCTGACGGGCGCGAGGTCCTTGCCGGGGCCGGACGGCCGACGCCCGACCGGCTTTCGACCTCAAGGACATTTCCCGTGCTGACATCCTCTACGCTGGTCGCCTATGGCTGGAGCCTGGCGCTCCACGACCCGTTCCTGGCCCTCGCCGCCGACGGCCTGATCCCCGCCCGCATCCTCGTCCAGCAGCGGGGCGGCTATCGCCTCATCACGTCCGACGGCGAGATCGACGCCCGCGCCTCGGGCCTGCTGATGAAGGGGCCCGAAGTCGAGCGGCCCGCCGCCGGCGACTGGGTCGCGGTCGAGCCCCGCCCGGGCGAGACCCTCGGCCTGATCCAGGCGGTGCTGCCCCGCCGCACCGCCTTCATCCGCAAGGCTGCGGGTCCGCGGGGCGGCGCCCAGGTGGTGGCCGCCAACGCCGACGTCGCGTTCCTGGTGGCGTCCATGAACGCCGACCTGAACCTGCGCCGGCTGGAACGCTATCTGGCCACCGCGTACGAGAGCGGCGCCGAACCGGTGATCGTGCTCACCAAGGCCGACCTCACGCCCGACCCCGCCGCCATCTGCGCCGAGGTCGAGGCGGTCGCGGCCGGCGCGCCGGTCCTGGCCGTCTCGTCGAAGACCGGCGAAGGCCTCGACCGCATCGCCGCCCGCCTGCCGCCGGGCCGCACCGCGGTGCTGCTGGGGTCGTCGGGCGCCGGCAAGTCGACCCTGCTCAACGCCCTGGCGGGCGAGGCGCGCATGGCCACGGGCGAGATCCGCGAGGACGACGCGCGCGGGCGGCACACCACCACCCACCGCGAACTGGTGCTCCTGCCCTCCGGCGGGCTGGTGCTGGACACGCCGGGCATGCGGGAGCTGGGGCTGTGGGAGGCCGAGGCCGGCGTCTCGGCGACCTTCGAGGACGTCGAGGCCCTGGCCGCCCAGTGCCGCTTCAGCGACTGCCGCCACGCGGGCGAGCCGGGGTGCGCGATCCGCGCCGCCGTCGCAGCCGGCGAGCTCGCCGAGGACCGGCTGCGGGCCTACGAGAAACTCCAGGCCGAACTGGCCTACGAGCATCGCCGCCAGGACCCGGAAGCCGAGCGCCAGAACCGGAGGCTCTGGGCGTCGCGCCACAAGGCCGGCCGCGCCCGGACGAAGGCCAAGCGCGCCGGGCCCGACGACTGACGCCGCTAAGGAGGCTGTTGCGGGCGCGGCGTTGTCCGGCGCCGCGCCCGCCATTCCCGTCGGGGGATTGTCGTCGTCATGGCCGGGCTTGTTGCCCCGGCCATGACGGTCTTTCTCAAGGGGCCTTCACCCGCGCCCGACCGGCGCGGGTTCGTGACGGTCTCCGGGGCTTGCATTCCCCAGCGACCGGTCACCCACCTTGGCGAAAGGCCCCTGACGGGCCGGGAGGATGTGATGAGCGCCGCGGACCCCTCGCTGGACGCCTGGCGAAGCCTGGTGGACCTGGATCGCCTGTCCGCCTGGATGGACGACCGGGGGTTGGAGGCCGGGCCGCTGGACGTCGCCGGCCGCCCGCCCGGCGGCACCCAGAACATCCTGCTGCGCTTCCGGCGGGGCGACCGCGCGTTCATGCTGCGCCGCCCGCCCCTCTCGCCGCGCATGAACGGCAGCGAGACCATGCGGCGCGAGGCGCGCGTGCTGGCGGCGCTGGCCGACACCGACGTGCCCCACCCCCGCCTGATCGCCGCCTGCGCGGAGGAGGACGTGCTGGGCGCGGCCTTCTACCTGATGGAGCCGGTCGACGGCTTCAATCCCACCGTGGGCCTGCCGCCGCTGCACGCGGGCGACCCGCAGGTGCGCCGGGCCATGGGCTTCGCCCTGGTGGACGGCATCGCCGCCCTGGGCCGGGTGGACCACGTGGCGCGCGGCCTGTCGGACCTGGGCCGGGCCGAAGGTTTCCTCGAACGCCAGGTCGGCCGCTGGAAGAAGCAGCTCGACAGCTATCACGAGTACGAGGGCTGGGCCGGCCCCGGCGGGATCGAGGGGATCGACGCGGTCGGGGCCTGGCTCGACGCCCATCGGCCGCCGGCGTTCACACCCGGCCTGATCCACGGCGACTACCACCTGGCCAACGTCATGTACCGCTTCGACGGACCCGAGCTGGCGGCCATCGTGGACTGGGAGCTGACCACGATCGGCGATCCGCTGCTGGACCTGGGCTGGCTGATGGCCACCTGGCCCCAGTCCGACGCCGTCGAGGCCGGGAATGTCTCGGTCCAGCCCTGGGACGGCTTCCCGACCGCCGACGAACTGGTGGACCGCTATGCCGGCCGGACCGACCGGGATATGTCGCACATGCGCTGGTACGGCGTGCTGGCCTGCTACAAGCTGGGCATCATCCTCGAAGGCACCCACGCCCGCGCGGCCGCCGGCAAGGCCGAGGTCGCCACCGGCGAGCGCCTCCACGCCCAGACCGTCGGCCTGTTCCAGCGGGCGCTGCGCTGGATCGATTGAGGCGCGACGCGACCCCACACCCTTCGTCATCCCGCGGCTTGTCCGCGGGACCCATTCAACGCCGTGGCGCCAGAAACACTCCCGAACGGCGACACCGCGGACAGCGATGGTCTCCCGCGTGCAATGGGTCCCGCGGACAAGCCGCGGGATGACGAGTTGGGGTGGATAGGCCAACCCCATGCAGAACCCTTCGCGACCCGCTACATAGACCCCGCGATGCTGCGGATCTCGGAACTCAAGCTGCCCCTGGACCATGCGCCCGAGGCCCTGCCGGCGGCGATCGCCCGGCGGCTGGGCGTGGACCCGACCGAACTCGTCCGCTGGTCGGTCTGGAAGCGGGCGCACGACGCCCGGAAGAAGGCCGCGATCCTCAAGGTCTACATCGTCGACGCCGAGGTGAAGGGCGAGGCCGCCGTGCTGAAGCGGCTGGCCGGCGACCCGCACATCCGCCCGACGCCCGACACCGCCTATCGGCACGTCGCCGCCGCGCCGCCCGCCCTGCCGCGCCGCCCGGTGGTGGTCGGCGCCGGGCCCTGCGGACTGTTCGCAGGCCTGGTCCTGGCCGAGATGGGCTTCCGGCCCATCATCCTCGACCGCGGCAAGGTGGTGCGCGAGCGCACCCGGGACACCTGGGGCCTCTGGCGGCGCAGCGAGCTGAACCCCGAGTCCAACGTCCAGTTCGGCGAGGGCGGGGCCGGCACGTTCTCGGACGGCAAGCTCTACAGCCAGATCAAGGACCCCCGCTTCCTGGGCCGCAAGGTGCTGACCGAGTTCGTGGCCGCCGGCGCCCCGCCCGAGATCCTCACCGAGGCCCACCCCCACATCGGCACCTTCCGCCTGGTGACGATGGTGGAAAGCCTGCGCGCCCGGATCGAGACGCTGGGCGGGGAGTACCGCTTCCAGCACCGCGTGACCGGCGTCGAGCTGAGCCCGGCCGGAGACGGCGCCCGGCGGCTGCGAGGCCTCCACCTCCACACGGGCGAATTCCTCGAGGCCGACCAGGTGGTGCTGGCGGTGGGGCACTCCGCCCGCGACACCTTCGAGATGCTGCACGGCCACGGCGTGCATATCGAGGCCAAGCCGTTCTCCATCGGCTTCCGCATCGAGCATCCCCAGTCCTGGATCGACCGCGCCCTGTTCGGCCCCTGCGCGGGCCACCCCGACCTGGGCGCGGCCGCCTACTCGCTGTCGCATCACGCCGCCAACGGGCGGACCGTCTACAGCTTCTGCATGTGCCCGGGCGGCACGGTCGTGGCGGCGACCTCCGAGCCGGGCCGCGTCGTCACCAACGGCATGAGCCAGTATTCGCGCAACGAGCGGAACGCGAACTCGGGCTTCGTGGTGGGCATCACGCCCGCCGACTATCCCGATGGCCACCCGCTGGCGGGAATCGAACTCCAGCGGCGGCTGGAGAGCGCAGCCTACGTCGCCGGCGGCGGCGGCTACCATGCGCCCGGCCAGACGGTGGGCGACTTCCTGGCCGGCCGCGCCTCGACCGCCCTTGGCGAGGTGGTCCCCAGCTACCGTCCGGGCGTGCGCCCCACCGACCTGGCCCCGCTCATGCCGGACTATGTGATCGAGGCGATGCGCGAGGCCCTGCCCGTCTTCGGCCGCAGGATTCCGCGCTACGACGATCCCGAGGCGCTGCTGACCGGCGTCGAGACCCGCACGTCGTCGCCCCTGCGCATCACCCGCGGCGCCGATTTCCAGAGCCTGAACGTCCGCGGCCTGTTCCCCGCGGGCGAAGGCGCCGGCTATGCGGGCGGCATCCTCTCGGCCGGCGTCGACGGCATCAAGGTCGCCGAGGCCGTCGCGCGTGCGATCGTCGGCCAGGCGGCGGCGGCCTGAGGCTGCGGCGGCCGAAGGCGGCGGCAGGCTCGCCGCGCTCTACCGCCCGGTCGGCACGTCCTTGAACGCCACGTCCTTGTCCACGCGGATGTCGCCGGGCAGGCCCAGGACGCGCTCGGCGATGATGTTGCGCAGGATCTCGTCGGTGCCGCCGGCGATCCTGAGGCCCGGCGCGCTCATCAGCGAGGCGTGGAACCCGCCCTTCAGGGGCGCCAGGGCCGGGTCGTTGATGATCCCGTACTGATCCAGCATCTCCACCGCGCTGTTGGCCAGCTCCTGCATCTGGGTGGCGGCCACCACCTTGCCGATCGAGCTTTCGGGCCCCGGCGTCTGGCCGCGGCTCAGCGCCGTCATGGTGCGGTTGCGGGTGTGGCGCAGGCCCTCGGCCTGCACGTACCAGTCGGCGATCTTCTCGCGGACCGCCTGGTCCTTCAGCGCCGGCGCGCCGTCCAGGCCCGTGACGTTCCGCGCCGCCTCCATGAACTCGGCCCAGCCCGCGCCCGACGAGCCGCCCACCGCCAAGCGCTCGTTCATCAGGGTCACCAGGCTGACCTTCCAGCCGTCGCCCACCGCGCCCAGCCGCTGGCTGTCCTTCACCCGCACGCCGGTGAAGAACACCTCGTTGAAGCCCGAGCCGCCCGACATCTGGTGGATCGGCCGCACCTCGATCCCCGGATCGCTCATGTCGACCCAGAACATCGTCAGGCCCTTGTGCTTGGGCGCGTCCGGGTCGGTCCGGCAGACGACGATGCCGAAGTTCGAGAACTGGGCCCCCGTCGTCCACACCTTCTGGCCGTCGATGATCCAGTCGCCCGAGCCGTCCGGCGCCTGCACGGCCTTGGTCCGCGCCGCCGCCACGTCCGACCCGCCCGACGGCTCGGAGAAGAGCTGGCACCAGATCTCCTCGCCCCGCAGCGCGGGCCCCACGAACCGGGTCTTGGTCTCGGCGTCGGCGAACGCCATCACCGTCGGCACGCACATGCCCAGCCCGATGGCGAACGGGTTCGGCGGCACGGGGTGCTTCGCCTCCTCCGCGTTGAAGATCACCTGCTGGATCGGCGTGCCCCCCGGTCCGCCCCATTCCTTGGGCCAGGTGATCTGGGCGTAGCCGGCGGCCGCCTTCTTCGCCTGCCAGGCCTTGGAGGCGGGCATGGTGTCCTTGGTCCCGCCCTCCAGGTCGTCGCCGACGACGGCCGCCTTCGGCGCATTGGCCTCCAGCCACTTGCGCGCCTCCGCGCGATAGGCGGCTTCCTCGGGGGTGTCGTTGAAGTCCATTCCTAGGTCCTCATCGTCAAAACAGTGCGCCTCGAAGGCGCGCTTGCGCGCGAAACCACGGAAAACACAGAAGACACAGAATGAGACCGCGAGAGACCGATCAGCCCCAGCCCCTTCTGTGTCTTCCGTGTTTTCTGTGGTTCCAGAAGATCGCCTCCGGCGGGTTCAGGCCGCGTTTCGTCGTTCGAGCTGGCTGACCAGCCGCTCCTTCCACACCCGCGGCGCCCCGGCCACGAGGGCGAGCTGCCGCGAGCGGCGGTAGTAGAGGTGGGCGTCCACCTCCCAGGTGAAGCCGATCCCGCCGTGGGTCTGGATGTTCTCCTTGGCCGCGAACCAGAACGCCTCGGACGCCGCGATCCGCGCCGCGCTGGCCGCCACCGGCAGTTCCGGCGCATTGGTGTTGAGCGCCCAGGCCCCGTAGTAGGCGTTCGACCGGGCCAGCTCGTTCTTGATGTAGATGTCGGCCAGCTTGTGCTTGATGGCCTGGTAGCTGGCGATCACGCGGCCGAAGGCGTAGCGCTCCAGCGCATAGGCCTTGGCCATCTCGAGCGCCTTGTCGGCCCCGCCCGTCTGCTCGAAGGCCAGCAGCACCGCCGCCCGGTCGTTCACCTGCTCCAGCAGCGCCAGCCCCTCGCCCGCCCCGCCCAGCCGCTCGGCCGCCGCGCCGGCGAACGTCAGTTTCGCGGCGTCCCGCGTGGGGTCGAGCGTCTTGAGCGCCTCGCGCGTCACCCCGGAGGAGAGGTCCACGACGAAGAGGCCCGCCTGCCCGCCCTCCTTGGCCAGCACCAGGGCGTGGGTGGCGATGTCGCCGTCGGTCACCGGCAGCTTGGTCCCGGAGAGCTTGCCGCCCGACACCTGCGCCTGGACCGACGCCGCGCCCACTGGGCCCGGCCCCTCCGAGGTCGCCACGCAGCCGATGACCTCGCCGGCCGCGATCCTCGGCAGCAGCGCCGCCTTCTGCGCGTCACTGCCCGCCAGCATCACCGCCTCGGCCAGGAAATAGACCGTCGAGGCGAACGGGATCGGCGCCACCGCGCGCCCCAGCTCCTCGGCGATGGCGCAAAGCTCGATGTGGCCCAGCCCCAGTCCGCCGTGTTCCTCGGGGATCGCGGCCCCCAGCCAGCCCTGGGCGGCGACGGCCTTCCACAGGTCGGCATCGTACGGTCGACCGTCGTCGTTCAGCACCTTGCGCACATGCGCGGTCGTGCAGTTGGCGTCGAGGAACTTGCGCGCCTCGTTCTTCAGGAACTTCTGGTCGTCGGAATAGTCGAAATTCATCTGCCCGATCCCGCCTTGCAGCCGCCGGCTGACCCGGTCTGGCGCTTCCTCGGCCCTCAGCTTTGCGCGGACGGCGGCCGGATGAAAGTATGACCTCGCGGAAGCCTGGCGGGCCGGCGCCCGATCCGCGCGATCGGCGCTGAGGTGAGACCGGCGCAGGAGGACGGCATGTCGGACGGCGACCACTACCTGGCGGTCTTCACCAGCGACAAGGCCGGGCCGCGCTGGCGGGCCTGGTACGCGATGTCCGAAGACGAGCGGCGAGCGACGGACGAGAAGGGGCTGGCGGCGCTGGCGGCCTGGGACGAGGCCCACCGCGACGTCATCGTCTACGGGGGCGGCCCGCTCGGGCCGACCAAGCGCACGACGGCCGAGGGCGTGTCCGACGTGGTGAACCACCTGACGGTCTTCGTGGTCGTGCGCGCGCCGTCGCACGAGGCGGCGGCGAAACTGTTCGAAGGCCATCCGCACTTCACCATCTTTCCCTGCGACGGGGTGGAGGTGATGCCGCTGCTGGGACCAAAGCCGCAGCCCTAGACGCGGGGTAACGGGCGGGGGCTTCCTCTACGAGGCGGCGCACGTGATGCTGACGCGCTCCGCCAGGGGCTCGAAGCTGAAGACCTGGGCCTTGGCGGACGCCAAGCGCGCCGGGATGTGCAAGGCCAAGGTGGCGCCGGCTCGCCGGCTGGCCGTGGTGCTGCACCGGATGCTGGCCGATGGAACCGTATTCAATCCCGACCTGGGCGGCCCTGTCGCCCGGGCGGCCTGAGCAGGAGACAAGATCGAGGTTCTGGGAAGGACCCATCACACCAAGCCCTTCCTTGAGCGACGTCCCTCGCCGGGACGATGGACCAGGTCAGGCCGTAACAGCCCAAGCGGCGGCGACCGCGCCTCCTAGATGGGCCGGCCTGGTTCTCATCCGACCCCATCAGGTGGCGGCCACGGACAGAAGCAAGACCCCGGCGATGGATCGACGCTCAAAAGGGATTGACCACCCAAGGCCCGTTACAGAAGGCTGTCAGGGACCAACGCCAGGACGCAGCCTCAGAACCTCGCGCGCAGAGCCACGGTGAGGTTTCGGGGGTCACCGTATGTGTTGTAGGTGTTCGGGCCGCCGACGCGGGCGTAGTAGACCTTGTCGAAGACGTTGTTCAGCGAGGCGGCGACCGAGACCCTGGGCGTGATCGCATAGCCGCCGTGGAGGCTGAAGATCGCGTAGGGCTTCTGTTCGCGCACCCCGGCGACGCCGCCGCCCACGAAGGTGCTCTGGGCGTGGGCGCCGATGGCGACCCAGCCACGGCTCCAGCCCGGCGCGCTCGGGTTGTACTTGGCGAAGGCCTTGAGCGTGTGCTTCGGCTCCCAGGTGTCGAAGGGCGCGCCGACGAGGGCCGCGTTCGCGTTCTGCAGGTGCTCGGTGCGCAGGTACGAATAGCCGAGCGAAAGGTCGAGGCCGGGGGCGGGGCGACCGGTCACCTCAAGATCCAGGCCACGGACCTCCACCTCGCCCAGCTGCAGGAAGAAGCCCGGATGGGCCGGGTCGGCGAAGGAGCGGTTGACATCGCGTGTCCGGAAGATCGCGAGCGAGGCGTTCAGGCCGTCATCCAGGAAGGCGCCCTTGATCCCGATCTCAAGCTGCTTGCCGACCCGGGGATCGAGCGGCGTTCCGCCGTCCGGGTCCCAGCTCAAGGCCGTCTGCGGGATGAAGATGTCCGAATAGCTGCCGTAGACGGTGATGTTCGGCCGCAGATAGTAGACGAGGCCGCCATAGGGCGTGAGGACGTCGCTCTCCTTGCCCTGGCTCCGGAACGGCGTCGGGGCGGGGCTCGGCGCGATGTTGCGGAACCGGGAGTCGAAGTTGCTGAGCCGTGCGCCGAGCACGACCGTCAGGCCGTCGATGACCTCGAACCGGCCTTGGCCGTAGAAGCCGGTCTGCTTCGTGCGGGTGTCCCCGCCGACGTTGTGGATGAAGTCCGGGCGCGGGACCGAAGCGGCCTCTGCGAGCGGGATCCCCGCCCCGGCCGGCGCGCCGGTGTAGGGGATGTTGGTGATGGTCGAGTAGAGATTCCTGTAGAACTCGTAGCTGTAGCCGACGGTCAGGTGATGCTCGCGGCCGAGCAGCGCGATCGGACCTGAGGCGTAGAGGTCGACGCCGGTGCGGTCCGTGGTCCCGTCGTTGTCCCGGCGGTTGTAGCTGCTGAACCGTCCCGTCACCGGGTTGAGGCCGGTCCCAGGGGTGGGAAAGCCGTCGTTGAAGATCTTCCGCTGCTCGCGGTAGGTGGCCTTGGCCCGCAGCACCCAGGCGTTGGCCAGCGTGTGGCGCAGGTCGGCGGCATACTCGATCGTCTCGTAGACGTTCAGGTTCCAGTCCGGGTACTGGTTGGTCGAGCGCGGCGCGTCGATGAACCGGTTGTGGAGCGGGTGGCCGGCGAGGAAATAGTTCGCAAGCCCCATGCTCATCGCCTCGCCCCGGTCGTCCTGGTAGGCCACGGCGACGGACGCGATGGTCCGGTCGGTGAGGTCGAGGTCCAGGATCCCGTAGGCGACGACCTTCTCCTCGTGCGAGCGGTCGGTATGGAAGTCGCGCTGCAGGTAGGATCCGGCGACCCGACCCCGCAGCCGCCCGTCGAACGCCAGAGGCCCACCGACGTCGGCCTCGACACGATAGTTGTTCCACGTTCCCGCGGAGGCCACGGCGGAGCCGGAGACGGCGGCCGGGGCGCGCTTGCGCACGAAGTTGGCGGTGCCGCTCGGCTGACCCGAGCCCTTGAAGAGGCCGGCGGGTCCGCGGAGGACCTCGATCTGCTCATAGACCACGAGGTCGAATTCCTGCGCCTGACCGCTGTTCCAGGCGGGGATGCCGTCATAGGAGACGTCCAGCAGATAGCCGCGGGATCGGATCTGGCCGATCAGCCCGTCCCAGGTCGTCACATGGACACCGGGGACCTGCGCCAGGGCGTCGACCATGGTGACCAGGTTCTGGTCCTGGATCCGCTGCCGGGTGATGACGCTGACGGTGTTCGGGATCTCGAGGATCGAGACCGGCTCCTTGCCGCCGATGGTGACGGTCTTGGCGGCATAGCTGTCGCGCGCGCCCTCGACCGTGACCCCGCTTACCGCATGGGCGCGTCCCTCTTCATCGACGAGGTCCGCCTCGGCCGCGCCTGGCATGGCGGCCAGGGCGAGAAGCGGCCCCGCGCCGAAGGCGGTCAGTCGTGCGCGGACATCCGCCCGGCGGGCGGACCAGGGCCTGGAGATCATTGTAGCGCCACCCCCAATTCATCGAAGGCGCGTTCGTTATATTATAACATAACATTTGTGAAGCTGAGATTGGCGCTCTCTCCATCGACGCCATCCCGACGCCCGGATCGCCTGCCTGACGAACAGTCGGCGCCGTGATCCAAGCGCTGGATCGGCGCTAGATGGGGTAACGGGCGGGCGCGGGGGTCTCGGGCGTGGCCGCCCGCAACCCCGGTCCGGGCGCCGGCGTTTTCCTCTCGCCACAGCGAGGAGCCCCGCCATGACCATCCGGACCCAGGACGCCTTCGAAGCTGCGCTGGAGGAGGTCGTCCGGCGCCTCGACGCCAGCGCCGCGAGCGAAGCCGAGACCGCCGAACTGGCCCGGCTCATGGCCGAGATCGACGCCTATCGCCCGACCTTCACCGCGCCGGCCGACGCCGAAGACGACCTGTCCCGGCGCGCGCAGGACCTGATCGTTCGCGCCCGCGCGCTGAAGGCGGCGTTCGAGACCCACACGTCGTCGCCGTGGAACAGCCTGCCGACGGATGGCCGCGGGATCGGGCCGACCACCGGCGTCTGACCTCCGGACCACGGGCGCTTCGCGCCCGCGCCGGAACGGGCCTCACCCCACCAGCTTCCCCACCTCTTCGACCTCTTCCGGCGTCAGGGTCCATTCCGCGGTGGCGGCGTTGGTCTTCACCTGGTCGGGCGTCGTGGCGCCGGCGATCACCGAACTCACGACCTCGTGGCCCAGCAGCCAGGCGAAGGCGAGCTCCAGGATCGTGTGGCCCCGCGCCTTCGCCCAGGCCTCCAGCGCCTCGACCCTGTCGAAGTTGGCGTCGCTCATCGCCGCCTGGCCGCGGGCGCCCCAGGCGGCCAGGCGTGTGCCTTCGGCCGGCGCCACGCCGCGCGCGTACTTGCCCGACAACAGGCCCGAAGCCAGCGGGAAGAACGGCAGGAAGCCCAGGCCGAAGTGCTCGCAGGCCGGCAGGACCTCGCGCTCCACGTCCCGCTCCAGCAGGGAGTAGAGGTTCTGGGCCGAGACGAACCGGGTCTGGCCGGCGGCCGTCCAGTCGGCGTCGGCGATCTGCCAGCCCGTGTAGTTCGAATTGCCCAGGTAGCGGACCTTGCCCTGTGTCACGAGGTCGTCCAGCGCCCGGAGCGTCTCGTCCACCGGGGTGTCGGGGTCGGGGCTGTGGTGCTGGTAGAGGTCGATGTAGTCGGTGCCCAGCCGCCGCAGGCTGTCCTCCACCGCCTGCATGATCCACCGGCGCGAACCGCCCTTCTTCTTCGGGTCGCCGCCCACCGACATGCCGAACTTGGTGGCCAGCACCACCTCGTGGCGCCGCTTGCCCAGCGCCTGGCCCAGGAACACCTCGGACTGCGTTCCGCCGTAGACGTCGGCCGTGTCGAACAGGGTGATCCCGGCGTCGATCGCGGCGTTCACCACGGCCTCGGTCTGGGCTGCGTCGATCCGCATGCCGAAATTGTTGCAGCCCAGGCCGACGACGCTGACCTTGAGCCCGGAATTCCCCAGTCGCCTCACCTTCATCGCGCGTCCTCTCCGCCTCTTGTCCAGGCCCAGCCTATCCGCAGCGGCGCCCGCCGCGCCAGCCGGAGGCCGGCCTTTCAGAAACCCTACCGCGATCTTCACCCTGTTTGTTCGGGATACCCTAAGGCGCACGTCGTTAACGTCGCCACGCAACCAGAAAAGCGTCGGCCGGGAAGCGAATGCGCGTCGTCACCATCGTCAGTCTGGCGGCCTCGGCCGCCCTCGGTCTGGGCGCCCTGTTCATCGCCAAGATCGCGCTCCCGAACGCCGCCTCGGCGCGGAACCCGATCGTGCGCGCCGAGGTCCAGGGCGAGCCCGTGGTCGTCGCCTCGCGGGCCATCAAGTACGGCGAGAAGCTCGAGCCGGGGATGCTCACGGTCATCAAGGTTCCGAAGTCGGTCCTGCCCGAGGGCGCCTACGCCTCGCTCGACGTCATCATGTCGGCCGACAAGGGCGGCCCGCCCGTGGCCCTCTTCCCCATCGCGGAGCGCGAACCGCTGCTGCCCGCCAAGCTGTCCGGCCCCGGTTCGCGGCCCACCGTCTCGGCCGCCATCACCGAAGGCATGCGCGCCTATACGCTGAAGGTCGACGACGCCGCGGGCGTGGGCGGGCACGCCATGCCGGGCGATCACGTGGACGTCGTCCTGATCCGCGACCTCACGCCCGACGGCCCCCAGCGCAACTACATCTCCTACGTGGTGGTCCAGAACGCCCGCGTGCTGGGCATGAACCTGAACGCCGACCCCACCTCCGACAAGCCGGCGGCGCCCAGCACCGCCACCATCGAGGTCTCGGTCGAGAACGCCCAGAAGCTGTCGGTGGCCGCCACCCTGGGCGAGCTGTCGCTGGCGCTCCGGCGCAACGGCGCCGCCGAGATCGCCAAGGCTCCGCCCATCCGCACCGGCGACTTCCTGGGCGGCGGCGGGGCCCGCGCCGCCGGCCCCGCGCGTCCCTACTCGGCCATCCTCATCGTCGAGGGCGAGCCCGCCAAGCGCAGCCGGCCGAAGATCTCCCCGGCGCCCGACACGAAGGCGCCCAGCCTGCAAGGTCCCGCCGCCGACGCCGGCCCGAGCGCCAAGAGCTGATCGCCATGACCCGCTTCCCCGAAATGTCCCGAACCGTCCTGAGCGCGCTGCTCGCGCTGTCCCTGACCGGCGCCGCGCTGGCCCAGGCGACGCCGGCCGCCGCCCAGATCCTGGCGAGCGAGCCCGTCCTGCGCCGGACCATCCACGTCCCGCGGGACAAGTCGCTGTCGTTCCGCCTGCCCGGCCCGGCGTCGCGCATCGTCGTCGCCCAGCCCGAGATCGCCAAGGTCACGGCGACGTCGGAGTCGTCGTTCTACGTCCAGGGCATCGAGTTCGGCGCGACCAACATGCTGGTCTACGGGCGCGGCGGCGGCCTGTCGGAAGTCATCGACGTCCGGGTCGGCCACGACGCCGACGGCCTGCAGCAGGACCTGCGGGCCGCCTTCCCCGGCGAGCCGATCCAGGTCCGGAACCTGGGCGAGATGCTGATGCTGGCCGGCGAGGTGTCGAACTCGGGCGTCCAGAACGGCGCCGAGAAGATCGCCCAGGCCTACGCCCCCGACTCGGTGATCTCGCGCCTGACGGTGCAGAACGCGCAGCAGGTGATCCTCGAGGTCCGCATCCTGGAGGCCAACCGCTCGGCCCTGAAGGACATGGGCTTCAACCTGAACATCTTCAACGAGTCGTTCGCCGTGGTGACCGGCACGGGCCTGATCGGCGTCAACCCGCCGCACGGCTCCTTCGGCACGAACGGCGGCTGGAACGCGGCCAACATCCAGACCCAGCTCCAGGCGCTGGAGGACAAGGGCGTCGTCCGCACCCTGGCCAAGCCCAACCTCGTGGCCATCTCGGGCCAGAAGGCGAGCTTCCTGGCCGGCGGCGAGTTCCCGTTCCCGGTGCCCCAGGACCTCGGCAAGATCGTGATCGAGTTCCGGCCCTACGGCGTGAAGCTCAACTTCGTGCCCGTGGTGCAGCACAACGGCTGGATCCGCCTGGCGGTCGAGCCCGAGGTGAGCGCGCTGGACTACAACAACGCCCTGACCCTGAACCAGCTCACCGTCCCGGCCCTCACCGTGCGCCGCGCCAACACCACGCTGGAGCTGCGCGACGGCGACACCTTCGCGATGGCGGGCCTGTTCCAGCGCGGCTACGAGAACGTGGTCCAGCAGACCCCCTGGATCGGCGACGTCCCGGTGCTGGGCGCCCTCTTCCGCTCGGCGCGCTGGAAGCGCCAGGAGAGCGAGCTGCTGATCCTCGTCACGCCGCGCCTCTCGACGCCGGCCGACCATCGCGTCGAGCGGATCGACGCCCTGCCCGGCCGCGAGCCGTCCGCCGAACGGCTGATGCTGGACGGCAAGTCCGCCGACATGCCCTTCGCCAAGGGGGACGGGCGTTGAGCGCACGTTCCGTACCGCTGGCCGGCCAGCGCATCCTCGCGCTGGGCGCCGGCCTCGCCGCCTACGCCGACAACGCCCTCGCCGGAAGCCGGTTCGAGGCCGGCTTCATCGACCAGGTCGCCGCGCTGGGCATGGAGCCCGCCGACCTCGTCCTGATCGACGCCGACGCCTGGGACGCCGCCGCCATGGCGACCGTGATCCGCGCGTTGTCGGCCCTGCGCGCGCCCCCGCCGGTCCTGGTGGCGGGCGAGAACCTGCCCGCGGGACTCGTGCGCAACGTCCTGCGGATGGATGCCTCCGACATCCTGGAGGCGCCGTTCACGCCCGATCAGCTCGCCGCGGCGGTGCAGGCCCTCCTCGCCCAGAGCCAGCCCGCTGTCGCCCCCGCCGCGCCGGGCGTCGAGTCGCGCTGCTGGGGCGTCACCGGCGCCGTCGGCGGCTCGGGCGCCACGACCCTCGCCATCGAGATCGCCCACACCCTGGCCCAGCGCGCCGCCAAGGATCGCGCGGTCTGCCTCGTGGACCTCAACCTGGCCGACGGGGCGGCGGCCGCCTACCTCGGCTGTTCGCCGACCACCCGTCTCGCCGACTTCGGCCAGGCGGCCGACCGGATCGACGCGGCCATGCTGCACGCCTTCGTCACGCCCGTCTCGAAGGGGCTCGACCTGATCGCAGGCGTCCGCGACGCCTCCGCCTTCGATGCGATGAGCCGCGAGTCGATGCTCCGGATGCTCGAGGTCGTCTGCGAGTGCTACGAGTGGGTGATCCTGGACATCCCCCGCCACCGCCGCCCCTGGACCCTGGAGGCGCTCGCGGGCTGCGACGAGGTGCTGGTGATCTCCGAGCTGACGGTCCCCGCGCTGCTGGCCGCCCGCGCCTATTCCGACGAGATCGAGGACAGCGTGAACTCGGGCCTGCGCCCCCGCATCGTGCTGAACCGCCTGGCCAGCCGGATGTTCGGGCCGGCCCCGTCCATGACCGAGGCCGAGAAGGCGCTTCAGCGCAAGGCCGAGGCCGGGATCAGCTCCGACTGGGAGGCCGCCGCCGCCTCGGCCAACCTGGGCGGCCCGATCGCCCAGCACCGGCCCAAGTCCAGGATCGTCAAGGACGTGCAGACCCTGGTCGACCGCCTGGCGACCCAGCCCCTGCGCCGCGACGCCGGCCGCGACGCCAGCAGGGCCGCCTGATGGACCGGCTTCGCCAAGGCTTCGCAGGTCGCATCCCCGGTCCCTCGAAGCGCACGAAGGGCGCGAAGTAGGATGGGACGGTTCAGCCTCGCCCGTTCGGCGCCGGCCTCGCCACAGCCCGCCCCCGCGCCCGCCGCCGCGCCGGCGCCGCAACCGGCCGCAACCGCCAAGGCCGAGCCGAAGCCCGCCAAGGGCCCGCCGCGCGACCCGAACCTGGACCTGCGCCTGCGGCTCCACGCCCGCCTGATCGACGAGCTCGACCTCGCCAAGCTGGACAAGCTGGAGGAAGGCGAACTGCGCCGCCAGGTCCTGGGTCAGGTGACCGAGTTCGCCCGCCTGGAGCGCATGGCGCTCAACGCCAGGGAACTGGACGTCCTCGGCGCCTCGATCTTCGACGAGATGGTGGGCCTGGGGCCGATCGAACCGCTGCTCAAGGACGAGTCGATCAACGACATCCTGATCAACGGCCCGTTCCAGGTGTACGTCGAGCGCCGCGGCGAGCTGGAGCTGACCCCCATCCGCTTCCGCGACAACGACCACCTGCTGCGGATCGTGAACCGCATCGTCGCCGGCGTGGGCCGCCGCATCGACGAGAGCCAGCCGATGGTCGACGCCCGCCTGCCCGACGGCAGCCGCGTGAACGCCGCCATCCCGCCCATCGCCATCGACGGCTGCTCGGTCTCGATCCGCAAGTTCTCCAAGAAGCCGCTGACTCTGGAGAAGCTGGTCGAGTTCGGCGCCATGACCCCGGCGATGGCCGAGTTCCTGCACGGCGCGGTCAGGAGCCGGGTCTCCACGGTGATCTCGGGCGGCACCGGCTCGGGCAAGACGACCCTGCTGAACGCCCTGTCCGCAGCCATCAGCCACGGCGAGCGCCTGATCACCATCGAGGACGCCGCCGAGCTCCAGCTCCAGCAGCCGCACGTGGTGCGCATGGAGACCCGGCCGCCCAACATCGAGGGCAAGGGCGAGATCCGCCAGCGCGAGCTGGTGAAGAACGCCCTGCGGATGCGCCCCGACCGCGTGATCCTGGGCGAGGTCCGCGCCGAAGAGGCGTTCGACATGCTCCAGGCCATGAACACCGGCCACGAGGGCTCGATGGCCACCATCCACTCGAACAACCCGCGCGAGGCGATCAGCCGCCTGGAGCAGATGGTGGCGATGGGCGGCCTGAACATCGGCGCCGACGCCGTCCGCTACCAGATCGCCTCGGCGGTCGGGATGGTCGTGCAGGTGAACCGCCTGTCGGACGGCAAGCGCAAGGTCACCCACGTCACCGAGATCGTCGGCATGGAGGGCGCGGTGGTGCAGATGCAGGACATCTTCCTGTTCAACCGCACCCACACCGACGAGGACGGCACGGTCCACGGCGAACACCGCGCCACCGGCCTGCGCCCGCGCGCGCTGGACGAGATGCTGCGCCGGGGCATCCATTACGACACCGCCCACTTCGACCCCAGCCGGGCGCTCTGAGCATGGAGATCGACGCCCGGCTCATCGTCATGATCATGATCGGCGCGGCGGTCTTCGCCGGCGTCCAGGGCCTCACGGGCCTGCTGTCGGTGGCCACCCAGAAGCGCCAGGTGAACCGCCGCCTGAAGGTGGGCGAGAAGGTCGAGGGCATCTCGGCCCTGGTGGTGGAACTGCGCAAGCAGCGGGGCCTGACCGCCGGCGGGGCGCGCTCGGACCGGCTGCGCTGGCTCTCGGACCTGATCGTCGCCTCGGGGCTGCCCTATGACCAGAAGAAGTGGCTGACCTATGTCGCGGCCGCCGCGATCCTGGGCGCCGCGGGGGCGGGGATCCTCACCCGCATGCCGGTCGCCGCCCTGGGCGGCGCGCTGGCGGGCGGCGTCCTGATCCCGTTGATGGTGCTCAAGGTCTACGCCAACAAGCGCAAGACCGCCCTGGGCTTCCAGCTTCCCCAGGCGCTGGACATCATCGTCCGCAGCCTCGAGGCCGGCCACCCCGTGCCCGCCGCCGTGGGCCTGGTGGGCCGCGAGATGAGCGACCCCATCGGCACCGAGTTCGGCATGGCGGCCGACGAGATCGCCTATGGCGCCACGCTGGAGCAGGCCGTCGAGCGCATGTCCGACCGCTGCCAGCATCCCGACGTCGACCTGTTCGCCGCCACCGTGCGGCTCCAGGAGCGCACCGGCGGCAACCTGACCGGCCTGCTCAAGCTCAACGCCACGACCGTGCGCGACCGCCACAAGATGCGCCTCAAGATCAAGGCCGCGTCGTCCGAGGGCCGCGCCTCGGCCATGATCCTGACGGCCGCGCCCTTCCTGGCCCTGGGCCTGATCGTGATGATCTCGCCCAGCTTCTACGGCGACGTCATCGACGAGCCGATGGTCAAGTTCGGCCTGGCCGGGCTGGGGTTCTGGATCTTCCTCGGCAACATGATCATGCGGCGCATGATCGACATGCGGCTCTGACCCATGCCGGTCGAGACCATCATCTACCTGGCCGGGCTGGTGCTCACCCTGGGCGCCGTGGGGGGCCTCGCCGTGCTGGGGATCGGCGAGCTGCGGGTCCGCGCCCAGCGGCGCAGCCGCCTCGCCGGCGCAGGGGGCGCGGCCCCGGTGGTCGAGGAGTCGGGCGGCGCGCTCGGCGGCCGGCTGCTGGAGGGCGTCCGCCGCCTGGGCCAGCAGAGCGCCGTCCGCGACCCCGCCCAGGTCTCGCTGCTCCGCTCGCGCCTGATGCAGGCCGGCTACTACAACCGCGAGGCCCCGGTGATCTTCCTGGGGGTGAAGGCCGCCTGCCTCGCCGTGGCCACCGTCGCGGTGGTGCTCACCCTGCCGATGATGATCGGCCAGAAGGGCGGCAACCTGGGCGCCCTGGCCCTGGCCGTCGGGGTCTCGCTGGTCGCCCTCTACGGCCCGGAGATGGTGCTCAAGAGCCGCAAGGCCACGCGCGAGCGTGAATATTCCGATGGCTTCCCCGATCTCCTCGACCTGCTCGTCGCGTCGGTCGAGGCGGGCCTGTCGCTCGACGCGGCGGTCACCCGCGTGACCGAGGAGCTGGACCGCCGCTATCCCAACCTCACCATCCACCTGCGGTTCCTGGTGCTGGAACTGCGCGCCGGGCGGGCGCGCAAGGACGCCTGGTCCGCCTTCGCCGACCGCCTGGGCATCGACGATGCCCGCGCCCTGGCCACCATGCTGCGCCAGGCCGAGGAGATGGGCACCAGCCTGGGCGAGACGCTCTCGGTCTTCTCGGCCGACATGCGGGCCAAGCGGATGCTGCGGGCCGAGGAGAAGGCGCTGGGCCTCTCGGCCAAGCTCACCGTGCCGCTGATCCTCTTCATCTTCCCGGCGCTGCTGGGCGCCCTGATGCTGCCGGCGGTGGCCCGCCTGATCCGTGTCTTCGGCGAGGGGACGCCCGGCGGCTGACCGGAGGCGACCCACCGGAGGCGACCTCTCGGAGAACAGCGTTTTATTTCTCTGCCCCCCTGGCGCCCCCGGAATAGTCGCTTAACTTGAAGGTGCGGACCGGGCCCCTCTGGCGATCCCCCCGATCGTGATGTCGGACCGCGCGAAAAGGCGCGCCCGGCCCGATCTTGCCTCTCCCCCCGCAGCAGGGGTCGGGCGCGCCTCCAGCACGGAGGAGCGCATTTGCCCATCAGCCACAGGCTCTATCGACTCTACGAACAGCACCGCTGGATCGACCGGATGCTGCGCGACGAACAGCGCCGCCCCGAGCCCGACGAGCTGCGCCTTCGCGACCTCAAGCGCCGCAAGCTCCAGGTGAAGGACGAGATCCGCATCGCCGAGGCCGGCCTGATCCCCGTCCGGACGGGTTAGGATCCCAGTTCAGAACCCAGCTCAGAACCCCAGCGGCCGGTACGGTCCCACGATCAGTTGCTCGAACACCCCGATCCCCTGCTGGTCCGCCTGGCCGGGGACGGAGAGGGTGGCCTTGCTGATCGCCTGGATGTGCAGGTTGCCGGGGTCGGCGGGGTCGAAGCCGGCGCAGTCGATGTCCTCGCGCGCCACGGCCAGCTCGCCCTTGAGCGCGCCATGCCGCCATTCGCCGCCATAGCCGATGCCCCGCATCAGGAAGGTGGCGATGGGCTCGAACGTCACCGTCGCCGCGCCCTGCTCCAGCGGGATGGTGAGCCGGCCCGACCGGGCGTGCTTCGTGCCCGGCTTCAGGTCGGTCTCCATCGTCGCCGCCTCGGTGTGCCAGCCCCCGCCGGGGCCCGAGCCGTCGGGCAGGATCACCGCCCGGGTGTTCCACGGCCGGCCGTCGGCGTCGGCGTTGATGTGGAAGAAGACCGAGCGGTCCCGGAAATTCACCGGCGTCCACTGCCAGAAGAACTGCGGTCCGCCCGCGCCGGGGACCGGCTGCGGGTCGGGCGCGCCCACCGGCCGGATGCCCCACGAGCGGTCGCGGGTGCCGACCCAGCCCGAGAGCTCGATCCGCTCGCCGTCCACCTCCAGCCAGCCCGAGGCGCGGACGTTCTGGGTCAGGCGCGTGTAGTCCATGACCAGGCGAGGCCCCACGCGGCGGACGAACCGCGGCTCCTCGATGGGGAAGGCGCGGCCCTCGAACGTCACCTCGCCGGCGATCCCCTCGGTCCCGGCGATGGTCAGCTTCAGCACCTGCAGCGGCTCGACGACGTCGATGGCGATGGGCCCCACCCGGATGTCCATCCGCTCCAGGCCCAGCACGCGCGAGGCGTGCAGGCAGCGCTCCTTGCCGTCCTTGACGATCGCCACATGGGCGTCGGCCACGTTCAGCGCGGGGTAGACCCCGAAGGCCGCCGCCACGAACGCCGATCCGTCGGGCGCGTAGGCGTTGAAGAAGTAGCGGTCGTAGAAGTTCCGGTCCGAGCCGGCGTAGGCGATCGGCTCCGGCGTCTGGTGGATCGGATAGTCGTCGCCCTTCGTCAGCATCGGCGGATTCCTCCTGCGGTTGACGCGCGGTCATGCTTGCGGGGCGCCGCGCCGGGGTATCAACTCCGGCCTGTTCTTAAGGACATCGGGAGGCGCCGTCCCGCGTGACCTCACGTCACTCGGCCGGCGAAGAACACCAATGAGCGTGATGACCGCCGCCGACCACCGCATCCCCAGGACCCATGCCGAAAACCTGGTGACGCCGGCCGCCTACGCCGACCACAGGCTGCACGACACCTACCGCTGGCTGCGGGCCAACGAGCCGTTCGGGGTGGCCGAGGTCGAGGGCGTCGACCCGTTCTGGGCGGCGACGAAGCACGCCGACATCCTGGAGATCAGCCGCCAGAACGACCTGTTCCACAACGGCGACCGCAACCCCGTCCTGACCAGCCAGGTCGCCGACCGCAAGGTGCGCGAGATGATGGGCGGCAGCCCGCACCTGCTGCGCACCCTGATCCACATGGACGCGCCGGACCACCACAAGTATCGCGCCCTGACGCAGGCGTGGTTCATGCCCCAGAACCTCAAGTCCCTGGAGGACCGCATCCGGGTGATCGCCCGCGGCGCGGTCGACCGCATGGCGGCCACAGGCGGCGAATGCGACTTCGTGAACGAGGTGGCGCTGCATTTCCCGCTGCACGTCATCATGACGATCCTGGGCGTCCCCGAGAGCGACGAGCCGCGGATGCTCAAGCTCACCCAGGAGCTGTTCGGCGCCACCGATCCCGAGCTGGGCCGCAAGGCCGCCGACGCCGACAAGCCGATCGAGGAACGCCAGATCGACTTCGGCGTCATCACCGACTTCTTCGAATATTTCCGCCGGCTCTCCGAGGCGCGCCGGGCCAATCCCAACGACGACCTCGCCTCGGTCATCGCCAACAGCCGGATCGACGGCGAACCGATCTCGGACTTCGAGGCGATGAGCTACTACATCATCGTCGCCACCGCCGGGCACGACACCACCAGTTCGTCCACCGCCGGCGCCATGTGGGCCCTGGCCGAGAACCCGGCCGAGTTCCGCAAGGTCCGGGCCGACCCGTCGCTGATCCCCGGCCTGGTGGACGAGTCCATCCGCTGGACCACGCCGGTGAAGACCTTCATGCGCACCGCCACCGCCGACACCGAGGTCCGCGGCCGCAAGGTCGCGAAAGGCGACTGGATCATGCTGTGCTACGCCTCGGGCAACCGCGACGAAGAGGTCTTCGAGGCCCCCGACACCTTCCGGGTCGACCGCAAGCCCAACAAGCATCTCGCCTTCGGCTACGGCGCCCACCTGTGCCTGGGCCAGCACCTGGCCAAGATGGAGATGCGCATCCTGTGGGAGGAGATGCTGCCCCGCCTGGAGTCGGTGGAGATCGCCGGAACGCCCGCGCTCAGCGAAGCCTTCTTCGTCAACGGCCCCAAGCGCCTGCCGCTGCGCTTCAAGCTGGCCTGAGTTGCGCGTCGGTATCGCCATGAGGGGGCATGGGCGCGCGTGGCCATTGCGCCCCCTCCACCGCGTTCCGCGGTCCCCCTCCCCCGAAGTGTTCCCTTCGGGGGAGGATCCTGGCACGTTCCGCTTCTCCCCTGCGAAGCGGGGGAGGTGGATCGGCCTGCAAGGCCGAGACGGAGGGGGCCTCCCTCCCGGACTCCCCCTCTCGTGACCCATCCGCTCGAACCCCGCCTGGCGGCCTACATCGCCGGCCGGATGCCGGACGCGCGGGACGTCGCTGTCACCGCGCTCGAGCGCATCTCGGGCGGGGCCAGCCGCGAGACCTACCGCTTCGTCCTGGCCTGGACCGAGGCCGGCGAGGCGCGCGAGCGCCGGCTGATCCTGCGCCGCGACCCGCCGGCCAGCCTGATCGACACCGAGCGGCGGATCGAGTTCGAGGCCTATCGCGCCTTCGCCGGCTCGGACGTGCCCGTGCCGCAGATGCTATGGCTGGAGGAGGACGCCGGCCCCCTCGACCATCCGTTCTTCATCGCCGAGGAGCTTTGCGGCTTCCAGGCCTCGCCCCAGATGCTGTTCTCGGGCGCCTACGACGCCGCCCTGCCGGCGGTGGCCGAGCGGAAGTGGACCATCCTGGGCCGCATCGCCGCCGCCGACCCCGAGGCCCTGGGCCTGACCCGCTGGATGGACCCGCCCGCGCCCGACGCCGGCTGGCGGCGGGAACTGGACCACTGGGAGGCCCTGATCGACCGCGACCAGGCCGAACCCCTGCCCATCACCCGCGCCGCCATCCGCTGGCTGCGCGCCAACCCGCCCCCGCCGGCGCAGAAGCTCAGCGTCGTCCACGGCGACTACCGCACCGGCAACTACCTCTACGATCCCGCCGGCGAGATCCACGGCGTGCTGGACTGGGAGATGTGCCACCTGGGCGATCCGCTGGAGGACCTGGGCTGGAGCCTCCAGCCGGTCTGGAGCTTCGGGCGCGCGGGCCTGGCCGGCGGCCTCGCCCCGAACGACCAGGCGGTGGCCATCTGGGAGCGGGCCTCGGGGCTCACGGCCGATCCCGCCGCGCTCAGGTGGTGGGTCCTGTTCAACTGCGTGAAGGGCCAGGGCATCTGGGTCGGCTCGGCGGCGGCGTTCAACCGCGGCGGCAACCGGGCGCCGATCATGGTCTATCCGGCCTGGTGGCTCATCAACGCCCAGGACCGCGCCATCCTCCAGGTGATGGAGAAGCTGTGAATCCGCCCGTCCCCGCCGTCCTGGCCGAACTGGCCGGCCTGATGATCCGCAACGCCATGCCGGGCGTCGCCGACGGCGAGCGCGCCTCCGACCTCGGCCTTTCGGCCGCCCTCCTGGCGATGGCCGCCGAGGTGTGGGACCGCCAGGCGCAGATCCTGGTGGAGGAGAACCGCGCGATCCGCGCCCTGCTGGGCGAAGCCGGCGACGATCCCGACCTGCGCCTTTCGGCCCTGAAGCGCGACAACGACCGCCTGCGCGCCGCGCTCGTGGAGTCCCACGCGGCCGCCGAGGCCGCCGGCGACACGGCCCGCGAGGCCGCCATCTGGGCCGAACTGATCGCCGCCACCGAACGGCGACGCCTCGCCTCCGCCCCGGTCTGAGGTTTCGGGCCACCGCTTCGCGACCGGAATCTTCACCGTCGGAAACCCGGCCGAAACCATGCCGCGGCCAAGCTGGCGTCCATGAACGCCTCTTCGCCCGCCAAGCCTGCCTCCGCCGCCGATCCCGTGGTGGAGAAGCTGATGGACGGCCACTACGATCGCCAGCTGGCCGCGTTCGAGGCCCGCCTCGAGGAGGCCGCCGCCATGCTGCGCCGGGCCCATGCGGCGATGAAGGCCGAGAACACCCTGCGCTCGTAGCCGGCCCTCAGTCCGCCGCCAGCGCCGCGAGCGCCGGACCGTCCAGGCGGCGCACCGTCCATTCGCTCATGGCCGCGGCGCCCAGCGAGTCGTAGAACGCGATCGACGGCGCGTTCCAGTCCAGCACCGACCATTCCAGCCGGCCCAGCCCGCCTTCGACACAGCGCTCCGCCAGCCGCCGCAGCAGGGCCTTGCCCGCGCCCAGCCCCCGCGCCTCGGGCCGCACGAACAGGTCCTCCAGATAGATCCCCGCGCGGCCGCGGAAGGTCGAATAGTTGTGGAACCACAGGGCGAAGCCCACCGGCGCCCCGTCCACCTCGGCGATGTCGCAGAAGGCCCGCGGCGCGGCGCCGAACAGGTCCCGCCGGATGTCGCCCTCGGTGGCCTCCACCTCGTGCGACAGCCGCTCGTACGCGGCCAGGTCGCGGATGAACCCCAGGATCAGCGGCGCGTCGTCGGGCCCCGCCGGGCGCACCCGGAGGCTCACCCGCGCTCCCGCGCTCAAAGCCGCGCCCCCGTCGTCTCCTCCGACACCGCCCACAGCCGCTCCGCCGCCTCGGGATCGAGCGCGTGGGGCATCACGCCCTCGAACGGATTGGCCTCGGTCCACGGGAGCGCCTGGTTGCAGTTCTCCAGGTACAGGCCGCCCACGCCCTCCAGTTCGGGCGCGACGGCGGCCCAGACGCTGGTGGCCGCGCCCTGGGCGTCTTGAACCGGTCGTTCACGCGGCCCTGCTCGTCGATCCAGCCGAAGGCCCGCATCTCGTCGTCGGTCAGGTGGCGCTGGAGCGGCGTGCGGATGCCCCCGGGCATCACCGCGTTGGCCGTCACCCCCAGGTCCGCGAACCGCTCATGGAAGCCGACGGCGAACAGGCTGTTGGCCGTCTTCGATTGTCCATAGGCCTCCCATTTGTCGTAGGGGCGGCTGCGATAGTGGATGTCGTCGAAGTTCACGGCGCTGCGCCGGTGGCCGATGGACGACAGTTCCACCACGCGGCTGGACTGGCCGTCCTCGGCGCCGTTCATCAGGGCCCGCGCCAGCAGGACCGACAGCAGGAAATGGCCGAAGTGGTTGGTCCCCACCTGCATCTCCAGGTCCTGCGCGGTGTACGAGAGCGGGCAGGCCATGACGCCGGCGTTGTTGACCAGCAGGTTCAGCGGCCTGTCGCCCCAGGCGTCGGCGAAGGCCGCCACCGAGGGCAGGTCCGACAGGTCCAGCCGGCCCACCGACACCTCGCCCGGGGCGGTCCGGCGCAACTCGGCCGCCACGGCTTCGCCCGCCTCGACGCTGCGCACCGCCAGCAGGACGTCGGCGCCCGCCTCGGCCAGGGCGCGGGCCGTCTCCACCCCGATGCCCGAGGCGGCGCCGGTGACGATCGCGCGCCGTCCCGACAGGTCGTGGCCTGCGGCCGCTTCGCGGGCCGTGGTGCGGGCGTCGAACGCCGAGGTGATCCGGTCCGGCATCTCAGCCCCCCATATCGATCGTCAAAGGCCTGCTCATCCCATCCTCCGCTCAAATGGCGTTCGCCCCGACAGGCACGCTGGCCCGGTTCCGGCGCCCGCCGGAGAGGCCGACGACGCGCGTCAGGCCGCGGCGCGGTACCAGTCGACGCCGTCGCCGTCCCGCTCGCGCACCGCCTGCCCCCGCGCCAGGAGGCAGTTGAGGTGGGCCAGGCTTTCCCCGGTGGCCAGGCCCAGCACGTTCTCGTCGATCTTGCGCCGGAACAGCACGCTGAACACGTCCACCACCCGCTTCGGCTCCGCCAGCAGGGCGTGCAGCCGGGCCAGCCCCCGCTCGTGCCCGCCCACCAGGTGCTCCAGCCGCGCATGCAGGCCGAAGAAGGGGTCGTTGTGCGCCGGCAGCACCAGCACGTCGTCGGGCACCGTGGCCTTGATCCGGTTCAGCGAGGTGATCCAGTCGGTCAGCGGGTCGCCGTCCGGCTCGGTGGGGAAGACCGAGACGTTGGACGAGATCTTGGGCAGCACCTGGTCGCCCGAGATCATCAGCTTCAGGTCGGGGCAGTAGAGGCAGGCGTGCTCGGGGCTGTGGCCCGATCCCACCACCACGCGCCAGACGTGGTCGCCGATCGGCACCTCGTCGCCGTCGTTCAGCCGGTGGAAGCTGTCGGGCAGCGCATAGAGCCCGCGCCCGAACCCGCCGAACTTGGCCCGGTAGTTCTCCAGGGCCTCCTCGTCCCAGCCGGCGGCGCGGAAGAAGTCGATGGCGTCCTGCGGCGCCTCGCGTCCCGTGTCGGCGGCCAGCGAGCGGCAGGTCGTGAACTCCAGCCGCGTGATCCACAGGCGCGCGTTGAACTTCCGCGTCAGATAGCCCGACATGCCGATGTGGTCGGGATGCATGTGGGTGACGAAGACGCGCGTCACCGGCTTCCCGCCCAGCGGACCCGCCAGCGCCGCGCGCCAGGCGTTGCGGCTCTCGATGCCGCCGATGCCCGTGTCCACGATGGCCCAGCCGTCCGCCTCGGCGATCGCCCAGACGTTGATCCAGGCCAGCGAGCCACCCAGGGGCATCCGCAGCCACTTCACGCCCGGCGCGATGTCCACGGCCTCGCCCACCTGCGGCCCCTGGTCGAAAGGATAGGTCAGCTTCGGGCGGTGGCTCTCCCACCCGCCTTCTTCGATGCCGTCGCGCAAACCGGAAACTCCCCGCATTCGACCCCTCAGCTCGAAGCGGGGCCATCCGCCATTATCCCGCCTGCACGCTGCGGAGGGCAAACCCTTCCTCGCATGCCCTCGCGCCCGATCGCATGCCCGATCGCATACACGATCGATTTGAATGACGCGGGGTCGGTGCGCTACCCCTGCGGTCAACGACAAAGGGAGGCTTCATGGGCCAGATCGCAGACCGTCCCGACGCCGCGCTCGCCGCGCGCCTGGACCCCATCGTGGACACGGCCCTGGCCGAGGGGCGGCTGGCCGGGGGCGTGATCCTGGTCGCGCGCGACGGCGCCCTCGCCTACGCCCGCGCGGCGGGTCAGGCCGACCTGGAGACGGGCCGGCCGATGACGCGCGACGCCATCTTCCGCGCCTCGTCGCTCACCAAGCCCATCGTCACCGCCGCCGCCCTTTCGATGGTGGAGGACGGAACCGTCGGCCTGGACGATCCGGTCATCCGCTTCCTCCCCGACTTCCGGCCGGCGTGGCAGGGCGAGACGCCGGCCATCACCCTGCGCCACCTGCTGACCCACACGGCGGGCCTCTCGTACGGCTTCATGCAGCCGGACGACGGCCCGTACCTGAAACTGGGCGTCTCGGACGGCATGGACCAGCCCGGCCTGACCTTCGCCGAGAACCTGGACCGGATCGCCCGGGCCGGCCTCGTCTTCCCGCCCGGCGCCGCCTGGCTCTATTCGGTGGGGATGGACGTCCTCGGCGCGGCGATGGAGCAGGCGGCCGGCAAGCCCCTGGGCGAGGTGGTGGCCGAACGCGTGACCCGCCGCCTGGGCATGGCCGACACCGGCTTCGCCGTGACCGACCGCGCCCGCCTCGCCCGCCCCTACGCCGACGGTCCGCCGCCCAGGCCGATGGGCGACACCCACGTCGTGCCCTTCGCCGGGCTCTCGGGCATCCGCTTCGCCCCCGGCCGCATCTTCGACGCCGGCTCCTTCCCCTCGGGCGGCGCGGGCATGGCCTGCAGCGCGCCCGACATGCTGGCCTTCCTGGAAGCCGTCCGCACCGGCGGCGGCGGCGTGGTCTCGGCCGACACCGCCCGGTCGATGATGACCAACCAGACCGGAGCCCTCGCCATCGTCACCAGCGGCCCCGGCTGGGGCTTCGGCTTCGGCGGCGCCGTGATGCTGGACCCGGCGGCCTCGGGCTCGCCGCTGCCGGCCGGCGCCTGGATGTGGGGCGGCGTCTACGGCCATAGCTGGTTCGTGGATCCCGCCGCCGGGACCTCGTTCGTGCTGATGACCAACACCTCGACCGAGGGTATGAGCGGACGCCTCTCCCAGGAACTCATGGGCGCGGTGGCGTCTTGAGTCTGACGAGCGCCGCGGCGGGCGTTTGACACGGGAACGCCCGCCGCAGCTCTCTCCCGGGGCGGACGACGTCCGCTCCGGAACCCCCGACCGCAGCCTAGGGCGGTCGGGACGTCGCGAAGCTATGGGGTCCGCCCGTGGAGGCGAAACCCCCAAATGGGCTAGAAATCGCCGCCTGGGCCGGCGCGTTGGGAGGAGTATGGCCCGTGCCGCGGCGGCCTGAGGACAAGCCGGAGAGCCGGCCCGAACGCCAGCCCGAGAACCGGCCCGAAAGCCGGAACGCGCACGACGACCATCGGGCCGTCGGGTCGGTCTTCTCCGTGCTCACCGCCGACGAAGCCGGGGACTCGGTCGCGCGCGTCCTGGACGGCCGTGCGCCGACCGACCGGCCCGACAACCCCGGGGTCGCGTGGGTCGCCCTGGCCTCGGATGGCCGCGTGGCGGACGTCTCTCCGGCCTGCCCGGCGGCCGTCCAGGATCTGCTGGTCCGGGCCGCCGCCCGGGCCGCCCGGCCGGGGGTCGTCCTGTCGCCCCCGCCCCTCCTCGGCCTGGTCTGGACCCTGGTTCCGCCGCCCGCGCCCGGCCACCCCTCGCGGCGCATCTACCACCTGCCGCGCGACCTCGTGTTCGACCTTCTGGAGAAGGCCAACCCCCAGGCGACCCTGACCCCGGCCGAGAAGATGGTCGTCTTCCGCCTGCTCGGCGGGCTGTCGCTCCGGGAGTCGGCCGAGGCCGACGGCCTGTCGCTCGAGACCAAGCGCAACCAGCTCAAGTCGGTGCTGGCCAAGCTGGAATGCGCCGGCCAGGTGGACCTCGTCCGTCACGCCATGACCCAGCTGGCCGCCCATCTCCCCACCCCCCTGCCGACGGGCGAGGCGGAAGACCTGGCCGAGGCCTATGTGGCCCGGCATCTGCCGCCGGGCTGCCGCTACTATCGCGCGCCCCTGGGAACCGGCCGCATGGCGCGGGTGATCGAGGCCGGGCCGCCGGGCGGCCTGCCCGTGGTGCTGGTCCACGGCATGCTCTTCCCGCCGCTTCTCGCCGCAGGCGTCGAGGCGCTGCACGCCGCGCGGGTGCGCCTCATCGTCCCCGTCCGCTCGGGCTATTTCGAGATCGGCCCCACGCGACAGCTCGCCGACGCCGAGGGACACGCCGAGGCCGTGGTCGCCGACCTCGCGGACTTCGTCGAGCGGTTCGTCGGCGCGCCCGCCGTCGTGGCGGGGACGTCGCTCGGCTCGTCCTACGCCGTGCTTCTGGCCGCGCGGCGGCCCGAACTCGTGCGCCGCCTGGTGCTCCTCGCCGCCGACAGCCTCGCCCGCGACGGGCGGAAGGCCGCGCACGTCAACGCATTCTATTCCGGCCTGCGGAACCTCGTGACCCGCCCCGGCGTCCTGCGCCGGCTGGCCTGGCAGTTCACGCGCACCTACGCCAACGCCCACGTGGGCAAACGGGTGCTGATGCGGATGTTCCGCGGGTGCCCCGTCGACGCGGCGTCCCTGGCGATCCCGTCCGGCGAGACGGGGTTCGAATGGTTCCGCGACGCCTACGCCACCTCGTTTCCCGGGGTGGCCGAGGATTATCGCGCCGGCTTCGGAGACTGGCGCGAGCGCCTGGGCCGCCTGTCCACGCCCATCCAGGTGATCCACGGCGAGGACGACACCCTGTCGGCGCTCGACACGGTCCTGGCCCTGACGGCGCCCGCGACGCCACGCCCGCAGCGCATCGACGTGATCCCAGGCGCAGGACATCTGGTGGGCGTCAGCCACGCCGCGCGGGTGTGGCGCCTGGTGGCCGAAGCCGATGCGGCGGACGCCACCCTTGTCCGGCCGGCCGACGCGGTGGAATAGTCCGCACGTCGATTTCGGGGACGTCCATGATCCGCTTCACCGCCGCGCTCGCCGCACTCTCGATCCTGGCCGGACCGGCCGCCGCCCAGCCGGCGACCAAGGCCCGCGACGCCGGCGAGGCGGCCTTCCGCGCCCTCTACAAGGAGCTGGTCGAGACCAACACCACCTTCTCGGCCGGCGACTGCACCCTGGCCGCCCAGCGGATGGCCGACCGGCTGGAGGCGGCGGGCTTCCCGAAGTCCGACCTCCACGTCTTCACCCCGCCGGGGAAGCCCAAGGACGGCGGCCTGGTGGCCGTCTATCCGGGTCGCAATCCCAAGGCCAAGGCGGTGCTGCTGCTGGCGCACATCGACGTGGTCGAGGCGAAGCGCGAGGACTGGACGCGCGATCCGTTCACCCTGGTGGAGGAGGACGGCTACTTCTACGGGCGCGGGTCGTTCGACGACAAGGCGCAGGCCGCCATCTGGACCGACCTGCTGATCCGCTACCGGCAGGAAGGCTACAAGCCCCGCCGCACGCTGAAGGTGGCCCTCACCTGCGGCGAGGAGGGCGGGGGCCAGGTGAACGGCGCCGCGTGGCTGGCCCAGAACCGGCGCGACCTGATCGACGCCGGCATCGCGCTCAACGAGGGCGCCGGCGGCCAGCTCTCGCCCGACGGCAAGCCCGTGGTCCACACCGTGCTGGCGGGCGAGAAGACCTTCCAGAACTTCATCGTCGAGGCGACCAACGCCGGCGGCCACAGCTCGCGGCCCACGCCCGACAACGCCATCTACGACCTGGCCCGCGCCCTGGACCGGATCAGCCAGTACGAATTCCCGCTCCAGCTCAACGACGCCACCCGCGGCTTCTTCTCGGGCATGGCGTCCGTGGCCGGCGGCGAGGAGGGCGCGGCGATGGCCCGCATCGTCGCCGACCCCACCGACAAGGCCGCCGACGCGATCCTCCGCAGGAACCCGAGTTACAGGGCCGTGATGGGCACCACCTGCATCCCGACCCTCCTGGAGGGCGGGCACGCCTCGAACGCCCTGCCCCAGCGGGCGCGGGCCACCGTCAACTGCCGCATCTTCCCCGGCGAGCCGGCCGAGGCCGTGCGCGAGGCGCTGGTGGGGGCGATCGGCAACCCCGACGTCAAGGTCAGCTTCGCCAATCCGCCCCGGCCCCCCAAGTCGGCGCCGCCGCTGACGCCCGCCGTCATGAAGCCGATCGAGGCGGTGTCGAACCAGATCTGGCCCAAGGTCCCGGTCATCCCGATCCTCCAGGCCGGCGGCACCGACGCCAGCCACCTGAACGCCGTGGGCATCCCCACGTTCGGCGTCTCGGGGATCTTCGTCGATCCCGACCTGGGGCGCATCCACGGGCTGAACGAGCGCATCCGCGTGACGTCGCTGATGGACGCCCGCGAGTTCAGCTACCGGCTGGTCAAGCTCTACGCCGACCAGAAGGACTGACTTGGCCGCCACCCGACTCTGGATCGCCGCCGCCCACGATCCCGCCCATCGCAACGGCGGCTGGGCCTTCGTGCGCGCCGGGGCCGGCGGCGAGACCCTCGGCCGGGCGGGCGGCGACCGGCGCACCACCCGCGCCCGCATGGCGCTGGCGGGGCTCCTGGCCGCGCTGGAGGACCTGCCGCCGGGCGAAGCCCTGGCGGTCGTGGCCCCACGTCCCGACGCCCTGGTGCTTCACACCCTGCTGAAGCCGCCGGCCGAGCCGCCCGCCGCCGACGCCGACCTGCGCGCGGCCCTCGCCAAGGCCCTGGGCGCGACGACACCGGCCACAC
This sequence comes from Phenylobacterium sp., assembly GCF_037189685.1. Classification (GTDB taxonomy): domain Bacteria; phylum Pseudomonadota; class Alphaproteobacteria; order Caulobacterales; family Caulobacteraceae; genus Phenylobacterium. The sequence continues at coordinate 223,681 of NZ_JBBCIT010000028.1, forward strand.
GGACCTGGACCCTCGCCGTCGGCGATCCCGCCGGCCCGACCCCCGCCGCCTTCGCCGCCGCCTGGGCCGACCTGGCGTCGGACAAGGCCAAGGCCGGCGGCGCCTTCGTCCATTCCATCCCCCGGCCCAACCTGGCGAAGGTCCAGGGACTCTAGGCGGAACCCGGCCCCGCGCGCCGCGCCTCCGTCCTCGCGCCGCCCCAGAGGCCGCCCCAGAGGCCGCCCGAAAGGATTGTTAGACGTTTTCCCGTAACCTCGCCGGAGGTTCGCTCCCGAAGAGGACAGTCGCATGGGAAAGCTGATCGGCAGGCGACGCGCCGCCAGCGACCATTTCGAGCCGGACGAGGACGTCGATCCCAAGGCGCAGCGAAATCTGCGCGGGCACCTGGAGCATATCGACTACACCGCCTACGCGGCCAACAAGAAGCTCCTCACGGCCGCGATAGGCGCCCTGGACGGCGAGCGGGTGCAGAAGCTGGCCGTGGCGGCGGCGCTCGCCCGGACGCGCTGGGTCGTGGCGGCGCTCACCATCGCCGAGGACGGCGCCACGCCCACGCGCGAACAGATCGCGGGCCTCACGCACCTGCGGTCGACCTACGACGAGCTCGCCAGCGCCTACGACGGCCTGCGCCGGATGGTCGAGCGCGGCTACATCGGCTACGCGCCCGGGGCCGACTAGGGGGCCGACTAGGGGGCCGCCTACTCCCGCTCGTCCATCCACGCCCGCAGCGCGCGCAGGAACGGCAGGGCGTCGCGGAACTCCTTCTGGGTGAAGCCCTCGCGCAGCTTCTCGGTCTTGGGCCGGATCGCCGCCATCGCCCGGCCATAGGCCTCGCGGCCGCCTGTGGTCAGGCGCACCCGCTTGCGTCGCCGGTCGCGCGCGCAGGGTTCCACCGTCACCAGCCCCACGGCCTCCAGGCGCTGGAGGGTGTTGGTGATCGCCCCGGGCGTCATCCGCAGGGCCTTGGCGATGCAGGCCGGCGTCAGGTCGTCGCCGCGCCGCGAGATCAGGTTCAGCACCTCGTACTGGGGATAGGTCAGCCCGACAGGCAGGGTCTTGGTGATCGCCGTCCGCACGCCGTGCTGGATCAGGGTGATCTCGTCGAAGACCTGGACCTCGGGATGTTCCTCGATGACCGCCATGCGCTTCCTCCCTCACGCTCGGGCGGGAGAAGCATACGCTTCAATATCGAACAGATTAGTTCAACATTGAAAGATCAGCTTGACGCGGCGTCCACCGTCTCACGCAGCCCCTTCCGGGCGAGCGCATCCGCCCGCTCGTTCAGCTCGTGGCCGGCGTGGCCCTTCACCCACCGCCATGTCACGTCGTGACGCGACCGGGCTTCGTCAAGGCGCCGCCACAGGTCGTCGTTCTTCACCGGCTTGCCGTCGGCGGTCTTCCAGCCGCGGCGCTTCCAGCCGTGGATCCACTCGTGGATGCCCTTCTGGACGTACTGGCTGTCGGTGTGCAGCTCCACCCGGCACGGCTTCTTCAGCGCCTCCAGCGCCCGGATCGCCGCCATCAGCTCCATGCGGTTGTTGGTGGTCGCCAGTTCGCCGCCCGTCAGCTCCTTCTCGGTCGTCCCGTGGATCAGGACCGCGCCCCAGCCGCCCGGCCCCGGATTCCCCGAGCACGCGCCGTCGGTGTAGATCGTCACCTGCGGCGTCACGCCGGCGCCCCGAACAGCACCAGGTCGGGCGAGCTGCGATGGACGGCCAGCTTGCGCTCGTACTCCAGCGGGTCCTTGGGCCGCACCAGCGCGCCCGCGGGCGTGGCGCCCCAGTCGTGGAGACGGGTCAGGAAGAACCGCATCGCCGCCCCGTGCGCCAGCACCGGCAGCGCAGCGCGCTCGGCGCCCTCCAGCGGCCGCACGGCCTCGTAGCCCGCCAGGAACTGCCGCGCCGCGGTGATGTTGAAGCTGCCGTCCGGCTCGAAGCACCAGGCGTTCAGCGCCACCGCCACGTCGTAGGCGAAGGCCTCGTTGCAGGCGAAGTAGAAGTCGATGGCGCCCGAGAACCGGCCGCCCGTGAAGAACACGTTGTCCGGGAAGAAGTCGGCGTGGCAGACGCCCGACGGCAGGCCCCTGGGCCACCGCCCGGCCAGCATGTCCAGGTCGGCCCGGACGGTTTGCGCCAGCCCCGGCTTCAGCCCCTCGGCTGCCGCCTCCAGGCCCGCGAACATCCCGGCCCAGGCCGCCTGGCCCAGGTCGTTCGCCCGCGTCATCGGAAAGCCCTCGCCCGCCCGGTGCAGCGCCGCCAGCCCCCCGCCCGCCTCGCGGCAGTGCGCCGCCGTGGGTCGGCGCACCGAAAGGCCGTTCAGGAACCCGGCGATGGCGCAGGGCTTGCCGCGCACCTGCCGGATCAGCCGCCCCTCGCGGTCCGCCATCGGCTCGGCCGAGGGGTAGCCGTGCGTCGCCAGCCAGCGCATCAGCTCCAGGAAGTACGGCAGGTCGTCGGGATTGGTCCGCGCCTCGTAGACCGTGAGGATGTAGCGGCCCGCCTCGGTCTCCAGCAGGAAATTCGAGTTCGACACCCCCTCGGCGATCCCCTTGAACGCCAGCGGCGCCCCCAGGTCGTAGCCGGCCAGCAGCTCGGCCAGCTCGTCGTCGGTGATGTCCGTATAGACCGCCATGCGCGGGGAGTGCGGCAGGTCGCCGGGGCGGTCAACCCTTCGGGCGATCTGCGCAGCCTTGTCCGCACGGCCTTTGGGACAGCGCCTGCGCTTCCCTGCGCATCATGCTAGGATATGGGCGGAGGCCCCGCATGATTGTCCTGAGGATCGACGAGACCGAGAAGGGCCCGGCCATCGTGCTCAGCGCCGAGGCGCTCGAGTTGCTGGGCGCCTCGACGGGGCAGACCGTCGGGTTGCAGGTCACGCCCAGCGGCGAGGTGACGATCGCCGCGCGCGACATGTCGTTCGAGGCTCGGCGCCAACGCGGCCGCGCCTTCCTGAAGCGCTACGACAAGACGTTCCAGGCGCTCGCCAAGTAGGCGCCATGGCCGAGCCCGTCTGGCTGGACAAGGCGCTCCTGCTGGCGCTGTACGAGGATGTTGTCGCCGCATCGGGCGGCGCCTTCGGCGTGCGCGACGAGGGGCTGCTGGAGTCCGCGCTGCAGCGTCCCCTCAACCGGCGCCACTACGAGGGCGTGCAGGACATCCCGGCCCTCGCGGCCACCTACGCCGTGGCGATCGCTCGCAATCACCCGTTCATCGACGGCAACAAGCGGGTGGCCTTCATCGCCCTCGGCCAGTTCCTGGACGACAACGGGCTGGCCCTCACCGCGACCGACGACGACGCGACGCAGGCGATGCTGGCCGTGGCCACGGGAGAGCTGGACGAGATGCAGTTGGCCGACTGGCTCCGCCCACGGACTTCGCCGCTGCTTGCCGGACCGTTCTGAGCGGCGGTGTCGCCCCCTCCACAGTGGAATGGGTCCTTGCCTATTGCGGGCCGGGGACTAGGCTCCCCAGAGCACAGCGGATGGACGCGATGAGCGACGCGATGGGTCCTGGCGATCTGGTTCTGTGCGTCAATGCCGCCCCGAACCATGTCACGGGCCGTCCGGTGCCGCTCAGGGCGGGCGAGACCTACCGGGTCATCGAGGTCATGGATTTCGCCTGCCCCTGCGGACGCTCCGACGCGCTGATCGACGTGGGCGTCGATTTCGCGTGGTGCCAGACGCGATTCCGGCTGCTGCCGAAGCCGAAAGCCCAGGCCCGGACCCGCCGCGTGTCGGCGCCCCGGGAGAAGGAAACGGTTCGCTGAGGGCGGGCCTGCGCGCCCCTACCCCGCCACCGCCCGCGGCAGCTTGAACGTCACCGTCTCGCGCGCGGTGTCGACCTCTTCCACCGTGACGTCGAAGGCGGCGGCCAGCTTGTCGATCACGCCCTGGACCAGCACCTCGGGAGCCGAGGCCCCCGCGGTGACGCCCACGGTCCGCGCGCCTTCCACCCAGCGCGGCTCCAGCACCGAGGCGTCCTCGATCAGATAGGCCCGCGCCCCCGCCCGCCGGCCCACTTCGGCCAGGCGCACCGAGTTCGACGAGTTGGCGCTGCCGATCACCAGCAGCACCTCGGCCCGGCCGGCGATCGCCTTCACCGCGTCCTGGCGGTTGGTGGTGGCGTAGCAGATGTCCTCCTTGTGCGGCGCGGCGATCCCCGGGAACCGCGCGCGCAGCGCCGCCACGATGTCGGCCGTGTCGTCCACCGACAGCGTCGTCTGGGTCACGAAGGCCACGTTGGCCGGATCGCGAGGCTCGAAGCTCTGCGCGTCCTCCACCGTCTCGATCAGCCGCACCGCGCCGTCGGGAAGCTGGCCCATGGTGCCCACCACCTCGGGGTGGCCGGCGTGGCCGATCAGCACGATCTCGCGGCCCGCCTCGAAGTGCCGCTGCGCCTCCACGTGCACCTTCGAGACCAGCGGGCAGGTGGCGTCCAGGAACAGCATCCGCCGCGCCTTCGCCTCGGCGGGCACCGACTTGGGCACGCCGTGGGCCGAGAACACCACCGGCCGGTCGTCGGGGCATTCGTCCAGGTCCTCGACGAACACCGCGCCCAGCGCCCGCAGCCGCTCCACGACGTGCCGGTTGTGGACGATCTCGTGGCGGACGTAGACCGGCGCCCCGTACCTGGCGATCGCCCGCTCCACGATCTGGATCGCCCGGTCCACCCCCGCGCAGAAACCCCGCGGGCTGGCGAGCAGGACGGTGAGCGGGGCGCGGGGCGACATGGCCGGGAACCTAGTGTGTGGCGAAGTCCCCCGCCACCCCCGCGCACATCACTCCCGCGCGCATCATGCCCCGCGCCAGCCCGCCGTCAGGGAACGGCCTTGAACTCGGCGGCGAGCTTCAGGGTGACCTCGTCGCTCACGGCCGGGACATAGGTGGTGATGCCGAACTCCGAGCGCTTGATCACCGCCTTGCCGTCGAAGCCCAGCGAATACTGCTTGTCGACCATGTTGACGCCGGCCTGGTTGAAGGTGGCCTGGAACGTCACCGGCCGCGTCACGCCATGCAGCGTCAGGTCGCCCGTGACGTCCGCGGTGCGCTCGCCCGTGCGCACGACCTTCGTCGAGCGGAACGTCGCCGTCGGGAACTTCGCGGTGTCGAGGAAGTCGGGGGTCTTCAGGTGCTTGTCCAGCCCCGGGGAGAACGTGCCGACCATGTTGGTGTCGATGGTCACCTTCAGCTCGGTGGCGTCCAGCCTGGCCGGATCGATCTTCAGCGTCCCGGTGACCCCGTGGAACTGGCCGATGTAGGTCGAGAAACCCAGGTGGCTCACCGACCAGGTCACCTTGCTGTGCTCGGAGTCGAGGCTGTAGGCGCCGGCCTTGGCCTCGGCCGGGGTCCGCGTGGTCTGCGCCTGGGCAGGCGCCAGGGCGACCGGCGAGAGCATCAGGGCGGCGGCGAGGCTCCAGCCGGCGATCTTGGACTGATGGCGCATCAAGCGTCTCCGAAACAAGCGACAGGACGCCGCCCGGCGCGACGCCGCCTCCTACCTACCTCTTCCGCGGGCGCAGGCAACGCCCCGCGGGGCGGCACACTCTCGCCCGGCGGGAAACAATCCCTTCGTGCGGCCGCCGGCCGGCCTGACGCGGGGTCACGATTGCCCGGGCGCCGCGCGGGGGTGAAGCTCGCCGAGGACGAGGACCAACGAGATAAGGGAGCGAGACGAGATGGGCGATATCCTGAACCTGGGCGGGCGCGTGGCGCTGGTGACCGGCGCCGGCCAGGGCGTGGGGCGGCAGATCGCCCTGCAACTGGGCGCGGCCGAAGGCAGCGGCGGGGTGGTGGTCAACGACTACGTCCTGGAGCGGGCCGAGGCGGTGGCCGAGGAGGTGCGCGCGGCGGGCGGCAAGGCGCTGGCGCTCCAGTGCGACGTCTCGGACCACGGCGCGGTCAAGGCGATGGTCGAGCAGGCCGCCGCCGACCTGGGCGCCATCGGCGTGCTGGTCAACAACGCCGGCAACGCGGGGGCGACGCCCTCGCCCGAGCTGGGCAAGCCGTTCTGGGAGACCGGGCCCGAGGTGTGGAACAGCTTCGTGGGCGTGAACTTCTACGGCGTCATCAACTGCACCGCGGCGGTGATCCCGGGCATGCTGGCGCGCCAGGCGCCGGGGCGGATCATCACCATCATCTCGGACGCCAGCCGCTGGGGCGACGCGGGGCTCGAGATCTATGCCGGCGCCAAGGCGGGCGCGGCGGGCTTCATGCGCTCGGTGGCCCGCTCGCTGGGCCGCCACCAGATCACCGCCAACTCCATCGCCATCGCGCTGACCGCCACCCCGGCCGTGCGGCGCACGCTGGAGGGCGACCCCGAGCGGCTGAAGCGCACGCTCGAGAAGTACATCGTCCGCCGGCCCGGCCAGCCCGAGGACGTGGCCAACATGGCGCTGTTCCTGGCCTCGGACGCCTCGCCCTGGATCACCGGCCAGGTCTATCCGGTGAACGGCGGGTTCTCCTTCGCGCTGTGATCCGACGCCCCGCTCGAGCGGACGTCACCCGTTCTGAAGCAAGCTCGGCGGACGCCCCTCCGGCGTCCGTCGGCTTCGCGCGGGCGGCCGACCCGCACTCGCCTAGCAGGGGAAAAAATTCTCCCAGGGAGACCTTGGTTAACGAAAATTTTCCGGAACCCGGCGGCACATCAAATCAAACGACCCCGTTTGTCCCCCATTTTGGGGACCTGCGACAAGCTGTTCAGGTGGAATTCACACTCCGCTGAACTAAATGCGCATCCGAACGGCCGAGAGGGCCGTAGCAGAACCAAGGCCGCGCGCCGCCCGGGGGACGGGAGGGCGCCGGCCCCCGAGGGATACGACGAGATGCGTGCTTTCACCGCCATCCTGGCCGCTGCGGCGCTGACCGCCGTCGCGACGCCGACGCTGGCGGACACCGCCGAGGACTTCCAGTTCTACACCCTGGGCGACCTGAACCTGAACGGACAGACCCTCAACGGCCGCGTGGCCGCGGGCGGAAACGCCCAGTTCTCCAGCAGCACCCTGCTGGGCGCGGGCTCCAGCCTGGTGGTGGGCGGCGACCTCACCTACCTGAACGGCGGCACGGTGGCCAACGGCGCCCTGGTGGGCGGATCGAGCACGGCCCCGGGCTACCTGCCCATCAGCGCGGGCCAGTCGACCCTGCCGGTCGACTTCACCGCCGAGAACCTGCGCCTCAAGAACCTCAGCACGACCCTGGCGGGCCTTGAGACCACCGGCACGGCCTACGTCCAGTGGGGCGGCCTGTTCTTCGACGGCCTGACCAGCGGCCTGAACGTCGTGACCATCGACGCGGCCCAGCTCGCGGGCGTGAACTGGCTCGGCACGAACCTGGCCGCCGGCACCGAGCTGCTCATCAACGTGACGGGGAACACCGCCTCGCTCGGCGGCGGCCTGCATTCGAGCGCGGCCTCGACCATCCTGTGGAACTTCGCCAACGCCACGGCGATCACAGCCGGCGGCGTCTCGCTGGGCGGCTCGATCCTGGCGCCGAACGCGGCCTTCCAGGGCAATTCGGGCACGATCTCGGGCAGCCTGATCACCGGCTCGTTCAACGGCGCCATCAGCTTCGGCGCCTCGGGCTATGCCGGCGGCCTGCTGGCGGCGCCCTCGATCGCGCCGTCCCTGCCGGGCGGCGGGCTGGGCGCGGTCGCCGTGCCGGAACCCTCGGTCTGGGCGATGATGATCCTGGGCTTCGGCGCCGTGGGCGCGGTGCTCCGCCGCCGGCGGCCGGTCGCACTCGCCGCCTGAGCCGGGGTCCCGACCCTCCTGGCCCCCTCTCGCACAAGGCTCGCCGGCGCCTTAGGTAGGGCGTCATGCGGGTGCTGCTCCGGGTGTTGATCTTCGCCGTCCTGGCCGCCGTCGCGGCGTGGGGCGCCGTGGCCGTGGCCGCCGAGGCCGCGTCGCGCACGGCCCGGCCGCGCGGCGAGATGATCGACATCGGCGGGCGCAAGCTGCGGCTGGTCTGCGAAGGCCCCCGCTCGGACAGGCCCGTGGTGTGGCTGGAGGCCGGCGCCTTCAGCGGCGCCGCCGACTTCGCCGCCCTTCAACAGATTCTCGCCGCCCGCGGCCTGCGGAGCTGCGCCTACGACCGGGCCGGCATGGGCTGGTCCGACAGGGGGCCTTCGCCGCGCGACGGCGACGCGATCGCCGCCGACCTCGAAGCCCTGGTGAAGGCGTCCGGCGAACGTGGCCCGTTCGTCCTGGTGGGCCACTCGATGGCCGGGCTCTACATGCGCCAGTTCGCCGTCAGGAACCCCGATCAGGTCGTGGGCCTCGTGCTGGTCGACGCGGTCACCCCCGACATGATGGCCATTCCCGACGCCCAGAAGTTCATCGACGCCGCGACCAGCCTCTCGGGCCTGGGGGCCGCGGCCGGGACCCTGTGGCTGACCAAGCCGCTCTACTGGATGCCCGACCGCATCGGCCTGCCCGGCTTTGGCCTAGCCGAGAAGCGGCGGGGCTTCGTCTCGGGGCGGCAGGCGCGCACCGCCTACGCCGAGGTGAAGCAGTGGCGCGCCGCGGCCGCCCAGGCGAAGGCGGCCGGCGACCTCGATCCCGAGTGGCCCGTGGCGGTGGTCACCGCGGGCTCACGCTCCGGGCGCATGGCGGAATGGAACGCCATCCGCAACGCGCCGGCGACGGCGGCGCGCCACGGGATGGTCGACAACGTGGACGAGGCCACCCACACCAGCGTCCTGGGCCGCACCTGGGGCGAGCGCGTGGCGAGGGGCGTCGATTTCGTGATCGCGGCCGCCCGCCCCTGAACCCGTGGGTTCAGCCCGTGGGTCCAGGAGCGGTTCGGGGCGGGGACGGACGGCCGTCAGGCGGCCGCGGCCGCCGCGCGTCGGCGCAGCGCGCCGCCGGCCAGGCCGAAACCGCCGATCATGAGGGCCCAGGTCGCCGGCTCGGGGATCGCGCCGGTCTGTCCTTCGAAGCTGGCGGTGATGCCGGCGATGAACGGCGCGCCCTGCGGATTGAAGGCGTTGGTCGCCGTGAAGGTCACGCTGTCCAGAACCCCGGCTAGGCCGCTCACGTCGTAGCGATAGACGTCAAAACGATTGCCGCCCGGATAGCCGGCGGTGGCGAAGATGTCGGACGCGACACCGTTGTACGCCGTCCAGTGGTCGCGGATGTTCACGCCCTGGACCAGCGGGACCACGATGTCGGCGCCCCCGCCGTGGAAGGTCAGCGACCCGTTGGTCGCGCCGAACTGGCCCCACGACGAGTTCACGATCAGGTAGACGGTGTCGACGCCGCTCTGGCCGATGGCGATGTCGAGGCTGTCGTTCCCCCCGAGCTGGATCACGCCCGTGCCGCCCCCGAAGGTCGCGATGTCGAAGTCCACGCCGCCGATCGTCACGAGGCCGGACGGGTAATCCTCGCCCGACGTGTAGGTCGAGACGTTGCTGTTGACGTAGGTTGAAAGGTCGACGGTCGCCGCATGTGCGGTGGTCGGCAGGGTGACGGTGGCCAGGGTGGCGGTGGCGAAGGCCGTCGCGACGACGGCCCCGAGAAGGGTGCGCATGAGAGTCCTCCCTATGCGTTTGTCCGTGTCACCGCCGGGTTAGCCCGCCGCGGCCGGTACGGCCAAGCCGGCTCGCCCGGGAGGCGAATCGCCGGACACCGACTCGCGCGGCGCGCGGGTGTCGAGGCCGGGAGTCGACCGGCGACCATCCCCCTCGCGCCTCGGACCTCGCGGCGTCTATTCGGGACTCAGGCCCGCGAACAGGAGCCGGTCCGCCCGGCCGGGATCGGAAACCACCTTCGACGCGGTGTCGAAGATCATGGTCTCGCGCGTCGCCGGATCGAAGGCCGGCCACCCCGGCGACCCGCTGCGCGCAAACCGGACCCAGGCCGAACTCACCGCATCGGCCAACGCCTGTGGCGGGTCGGCGCCGACCATCGAGGCCGAGACGTCGAGATTGTCGAAGACAAATCCGTGCTCGATGGAATGCGAGGACTTCCAGCGCCCGCCGTCCACCGGGGTCTCCCAGGCGAAGAGGTACATGAACACGGGCGCGCCGCCCTGGGCGACCTTCCGCTCGGCCTGGGCGATGGCGCGGCGGCGATACTGCCCCTCTGTCGTGGCCCGGAAGAAGACGTCGGCCGCCGTCGCGTCCGGCGCCCGCCTGCGCAGGTCCGCGACAATCTTGGTGACGTCCGCGCCGGGGAGGAGCGGGCCGAGATGCGAGGGCAGCGTCGCCCACGTCAGGTCGAACAGGGAGGTGTCGAAGCCGCCGATCAGGCCGACGGTTTCGTCCTTCGTCGTGCCGATCAGCAACGGGACGTCCTCGCTGCCGGGCGGCGCGTCCGGCTCGAACGGATGTCGCGGCAGCGTGCGACCGTCCACGACGGGATTGAAGAGCACCCCCGCCCGATCCGCCGCGGCGCTGAGGTCCCCGAAGGGCAGGGTTCTCACGTCTGGCCGGCCGCCGCCGGCGTCGACCGCGGCCAGGACGCGTTCCGTCTGCCCCCTCGCCTCGGCGGGCGTCGTTCCGCGTATGTTGGACGAACTCTGCACGATCGCCTTGTGGAACAGGCCCCGCGCGCGTGGCGCCGCCATAAGGGTCGACACCTTCGCGCCGCCGCCCGACTGGCCGAAGATGGTGACGTTCGCCGGGTCGCCGCCGAAGCCCGAGATGTTGTCGCGCACCCACTCCAGCGCCAGGATCATGTCCGAGGTGCCGGCGTTGCCGGAGTCGGCGTAGGCCGCGCCCAGTTCCGGCACGAACAGGTATCCCAGGGCGCCCAGCCGGTGGTTGACCGTCACCACGACCACCTCGCCCTTCGCGGCGAGGCGGGCGCCGTCGGCGTAGCGCAGGGCGGAGCTCCCGCTGACGAAACCGCCGCCGTGGAACCAGACCATCACGGGGCGCCGGCCGCTCGCGTCGAGTCCCGGCGTATAGACGTTCAGGTTGAGGCAGTCCTCGGACTCGGGCTGCGGATTGGCCCACGAGCTGTAGATGGACGGCCGGCCCGGCCGCATCTGCGGCGCGATCGGACCGAAGGCGCGCGCATCCCGCACGCCGTCCCAGGCCGGCGGCGGACCCGAGGGCATGAAACGCCGCAAGGCCGTATCGGCGCCGTAGGGGATGCCCTGGAACACCGTCGCCGCGCCCGCGCGCCGGCCGAGGACCTGCCCGTGACGGGTCGCGACCACGGGCGCGCCGAGGTCGGCCGCCGCCGCTCGGCCCGACGCCAGGCCTCCGAACGCCAGCCCGACACTCGACAGCCCGACACTGGACAGGCCGACACTGGACAGGCCGACACTCGACAGGCCGGTGGCCAACCCGCCGAGCGCCGCGCGCCGGCTCAAGGACGTGGGCGAGGGCATGGCGGCCTAGAATTCGCGCCGGACGAAGACCCCGATCTTGCGACCGGCGTCCAGATTGGCGAGAGCCGCCGATCCCAGCGTGGCCGAGACGACGTTGATGTTGTTGAAGACGACCTCGTCCGTGAGGTTCAAGGCATAGGCTCCCACCGTCCAGGCGCGATCCTGGGTGTGGTACTCGGCCGTCAGGTCGAACCGGCCGACGGCCCGTTGCGACGCCACCGGCAGATTGAACTCGGTGAAGTACACCCGGTCCTGCCAGTTGTAGCGGCCGCCGAACGTCAGGTCGCCGCCGGGAAGCTCGACGCGATAGCTGACGCCCACGGTCGCCGTGGCCTTGGGCGCCTTGGGCAGGCGGTTCCCCTCGAGATCCAGGGTGCCCAGGGCCGGCCGCGCCGAGTCGATGGTGAAGTACTCGTCGAACTCGGCGTCGAGCAGCGACACCACGGCATCGACGGTCAGGGCGCGGGTCAGGCTCGCCCGGCCTTCCAGCTCCAGGCCGCGGATCGTGGCCTGGGCGGCGTTGTCGGTGAAGGCGGCGACGCCGCGGATCTGCTGGACCTGGAGATCCTGGTACGAGGATCGGAACGCGGCCAGGTTCAGTTCCAGCCGGCGATCCAGATAGAAGCCCTTCACCCCCGCCTCGAGGTTACGGTTCTTCTCCGGATTGAACGCCTGGGTGAAACTGCCGGCCTGGAAGCCGCCGCCCTTGAAGCCGGTCGAGTAGGTCAGATAGGCGCTGACGTTGCGGCTCAGGTCGTACGAGGTCCCGACCTGATAGGTGACCGCGTCCCAGTTCGCGCGGTTCGTCCCCGCGCCCAGGAAGTTGTTGGCTTCCGCGATGGCCTTGCGGTCGAATGTGTAGCGCAGGCCGCCAAACACGTCCCACGCGTCGGTCAGCGACCACGTCCCGTGGGCGAAGGCGGCGTACGAGGTGGTCGTGACCGCCGCGTCGATGATGGTGATGCGGTTGAAGGCGGGCGTGCGCACCTCGACCAGTTGGTCCGCCTTCTCGTAGAAGGCGTTGAGGCCCACCAGAAGATCCAGCCGCGCGCCCAGTTCGGGTCGGAAGATGAGTTCGGTGTAGCCCTGCTTGGCGACCTGGTCGGCGTCGGTCAGCGTCAGCAACGCCTGCGTCCCGTCCCCGTCCGAACGTAGCGCGATCTTGGTCCTGTGCGCCGCCGCCAGGAACTCGAACCGCCCGGCGTCGGTGGTCAGCGCCGCATCGAAGGTGGCGCCGGCGAACGTCTTGTCGTTGAAGCCCTGGTTCGCGAAGACCTCGCGCCGGGCCTTGTCGGGCCGCGTCCCACCCAGTTGCTCGGCCGGCGTGATGCGGAAGTCGGGCCCGCCCACCAGCCAGGGCGCCGGCCCGGCCGTGTTCTGGCGCTGATACTCCAGCATCAGTCCGGTCTCGAGCGCGCCGCCGGGCGTGAACCGGATCTGGCCGCGGAGCGCCAGGCTGTCGGCGTCGTCGAACCGGCCCGGCCCGCTGGCGCGGTTCAGGTTCTTGGTGAAGCCCTCGTTGTAGACGTGCTGGAGCCCGAAGCGCGCGGCGAGCGTGCCGTCTTCGTTGAGCGGCGCGTTCAGGATCAGGTCGAGGCCCGAGTGCAGAGGCTCGCCCCCGAGCGTCACCGCCGCCAGCCCGCCGAACTCGGTCGTTGGGCGTTTGGTGATGACATTGACGCTCCCGCCCGTGGCGTTGCGTCCGAAGAGCGTGCCCTGCGGCCCCCGCAGCACTTCGATTCGATCGACATCGAAGAAGCTCGCCGCGGCGACGCCCGTGCGTTCGAGATAGACGCCGTTCAGGTGATAGGCGACCGCGGGCGAGCCGCCCAGGAGGCTGCCCTGGCTTCCCACGCCGCGGATCGCGATCCGCGTCTCGGTGAAGTTCTCGCCGATCTGCACGCTGGGCAACTGGCTGCGCAGGTCGGTCAGGTTGGTGACGCCCCTCGCCAGAAGCCCGTCGCCGCCGATGCTGGACACCGCCACCGGGGCCTCGCGCAGCGTCTCCGCGCGACGCTGCGCGGTGACGACCACTTCCTCCAGCGTCGACTCGCTGGCGTCCTGGGCGCAGGCGGGGCCACCCGCCACGAGACTCGCCAGCGCGGCGCCGGCCAGGATTCCGTATTTGAGATGCAGGCGTCGTTCGCCATTCGGTCGCGACATTCTCTTCCCCTCGATGTTCTTGTTGCTTGGGGGGAAGCTAGCCGTGCCGGCGGCGCGGCAAAGGTCGGTTTGCGTACACGACCGGGGGTCGGTTCGCGCTCAGATCCAGGCCCGGGCCAGGAGGTCGCGAACCCTCTGGCGGGCGGTCCAGGCCACCGCGGCGTCGGGCGTGAGCGTCGGCGCGCCCATCGCCCGCCAGGCCTGAGGCGTGCGGCCGGTCTTGTCCTTGATCAGCCGCCTCAGGCTGCGCACCTCCGCATAGCCGAGGTCTTCGGCGATGTCGGCCAGGCTGTCGGAGGTCGCCCGGAGTCGAGTCACGGCCGTCTCCACGACGGCGGCCTTGTGGCGCGCGCGTGTCGGCTGCGGGCGGGGCCGGGGCGCGGCGTCCAGCCATCGGTCCACCATCTCGATCATCGGGTTCTCGACGGCCGGCGCCGCCCGGGGCCAGGACAGGCAGTCCGGCCGGATTCGCAGGGCGGTCACCGGCCCGTAGGTCAGCGGCGCGCCGAACATCGGGTGCGACTTGCCGATCGACGGATGTTCGGTCACCCGCAGTTGGACGCCCGTGACCGGAAGCGGCCGGCCGGCGAACCACCCGAGCAGGACGCTGATCACCAGGGCCCAGACCTCCTCCAGCAGCGCGCCGTCCTCGTCGTCGCGGGCGACCGCCTTGACCGCGATGTCGACCGCCCGCCGCGACGTCCGTACGCTGACCTGGAAGGTCTCGCCGGCCCAGCCGCAGTATCGCGCCAGTCGCCCGATCGCCGACTCCAGGTCGGCGCACTCCAGGATGCAGCACAGCAGCACGCCGCCCGTGCCCTTGCGGGTCCGGGTTCGCCCGAGGCCGTGCGTCTCGTCGTCGAGCAGGTCCACGATGGTCAGCGGCAGCAGGAGATGCTGGGCCGTCGTGATCTCCAGGAGACCGCGCTCCTGCGGCGCGATCAGGCAACGCTGGAAAAGGGTCTCGAGATCGACGCCCGCCGCCACGGCGCCGCGCGACCGGCGCGCCAGCCACTCGGCCGGCACCTCGATCCTGCGACCCCAGCCGGTCTCCGTTTGCGGGGCATCCAGCACGCCCGATCTCCGTCATCGCGTTGCGCGCCGCCACGCACGGCGCGACGTCACGGTAAGGCCAACCCGGAATCGCGACAATTCGGGCGTGCCCGCGCCCCCCCGCCCCCTGTCCGCATACGCGCGGCCGGGGCGGGTCTCAGGGATGGAACGGAGCGCCCGCCGGTCGGGCGCCCTACAGCGGCGCGCCCAGCAGCAGAAGCAGCGAGGCGCCGGCGCAGACCACGCTGACGGCGAAAAGCGCGAGAGCCCAGAACGAGGGACGGCCGGCGGGCCTGGCGGGGACGGGGGCGGGGGCGGGGGCGGGGCTCATGACGCGGGCTCCGTACGGATGGCGGCGGCGAGGGCGAGAGCCCCGAGGCGATGACGGGACGATGCCGGCCCGTGCTTGAACGGTGGCTGAACCGGCGCGTCAGGTTGGTTAAGCGACCGCCTACATCCGCTCGGGCGTGGCGATCCCCAGGAGGTCGAGGGCGAGTTCGAGCTGGCGCAGCGCAGCGCCGGCCAGGGTGAGGCGCGAGGCCCGCAGCGCCGGCTCGGCCGACATGATCGGGCAGGCGGCGTAGAACTTCGAGAACGCCTGGCTCAGGCGATAGGCGTGCTCGGCCAGGGCGTTGGGCGCCTTCTTGTCGTAGGCCTCGGCCAGCGCGCCGTCGAAGGCGTCCAGCGTCAGCACCAGGTCGCGCTCGGCCGCCTCGGTGACCGCGACCGGGCCCGGCCGGGCGCCCTCGGTTTCGGCGCGGCGCAGCAGGCTCTTCACCCGCACCGCCTGGTAGAGCAGGTAGGGGCCGGTCTTGCCCTCGAAGCTGGTGAAACGGTCCAGGTCGAAGACGTAGGAGGTGCCGCGGAAGTTGGAGAGGTCGGCGAACTTCAGCGCCGCCACGGCCACCTTGCCCGCGATGTCCTCGAATTCCTCGGGCGGCAGGTCCTCGCCCAGGCCGGCCTCGCGCAGGCGCTCCCGGGCCTTGGCCCGGGTGGTCTCGATCAGGTCGGCCAGCTTCAGGACACCGCCCTCCCGGGTCTTGAAGGGCTTGCCGTCGGTCCCGTTCATGGTGCCGAAGCCGATGTGCTCCAACTGGCCCTCGGCGGCGTAGCCCGCCAGGTAGGCGGCCCGGAACACGATCTCGAAATGGTCGGCCTGGCGCTGGTCCACGCAGTAGATGACGAGGTGCGGATCGAAGGCGCGCTGGCGGTCCAGGATGGTGGCCAGGTCCGTGGTGCCGTACATCGCCGAGCCTTCGGACGAGACCACCAGCAGCGGCGGCAGCTCGCGTTTATCCCCTTCCCTGGCGACTCGTACGATCCGGGCGCCCTGGTCGTCCACCAGCAGGCCCTTGGCGTCGAGGTCGGCGATCATCTCGGGGATCAGGTGGTCGACGTCGCTCTCGCCCTTCCACCAGTCGAAGTCGACGCCCAGGGCGTGGAAGTCGCGCGCCAGCGCCACCTGGGTCACCGCCCGGAACTGACGCCACAGCACGTAGCAGCCGGGATGGTGCGCCTGGAGGTCGGCGGTCAGCTTGCGGGCGCGGTCGCGGTAGGCCGGGTCTTCCTTCCCCCGGGCCGAGGCCATCGGATAGAGCCGGTCCAGGTCAGCCAGGGTGACGCGCTCGAACGCCGCCGGGATCGGGGCGTCCTTGTCGTTCAGCGTCCCCACCAGGGCGGCGATGTCGGGGTTCTCGTCGCAGACGGCGCCGATGAGCAGGCCCATCTGGTAGCCCCAGTCGCCGAAGTGGGCGTCGCCGACCACCTCGTCGCCGCGGAAGCGGTACAGCCGCTTGACCGACTCGCCGATGATCGAGGCGCGCAGGTGGCCCACGTGCATCGGCTTGGCCACGTTGGGCCCGCCATAGTCCACCAGCACGCGGCGCGGCGCGGCGGCCGCCTCGGCGCCGGCGCGGGGGTCGGCGGCGATCTGGTCGGCGCGGGCGGCGAGCGCCGCGTCGGCGACCTTCAGGTTGAGGAAGCCCGGCCCGGCGATCTCCACCGACGACAGCCGCGCATCGCCCGTCAGCCGCCCGGCGACCGCCGTGGCGATGTCGCGCGGGTTGCGGCCCAGGCGCTTGGCGGCGGCCAGCGCGCCGTTCGACTGGAAGTCGGCCAGGTCGGGGCGGTCCGAGGCGGTGACGCGGGCCAGTTCGGCGGGCACGCCTTCGGCGGCGAAGGCGGCCTCGACCGCCTCGCCCAGGGTCCTCTTCAGGTCGCTCATGGATTGGTCGGGGCGCCCGCGGTCTGGCTGGCGGCGGTCTGGCCGACGTTGAGCCGGAAGCGCTTGCCCTCGCGGTTGAAGGCCGCCATCTCGGGCGTGACGTCGAAGCCGATCAGCACCTCGAAGTTGGCGCCCGAGGTGGTCATGGTGGCGCGCGGGATGGTGATGCCGGCGATGTTCTCGGTCACGTGGACGCGGTCGGCCCCGTCCGGGAAGTTGACCGGCAGGTCGAAGTATTCCTTCGCCAGCACCGAGCGGTTGCGGTCGGTCACGGCCACCCAGTAGCGATAGGTCTTGCTGCGGCCCTGGGCCTGGGGCCCCTTGCCCAGCTCGAACAGGACCTCCATCACCACCTGGATCGGCTTGTCGTCCTTGTAGGCGCAGCCCGACGAGATGCCCTGGATCTCGCCCGACCAGCTCACGGCGGCCGAGGCCTCGCGGCCGTCCCTGAACTCGACGTAGCGGCCGGCGTCGTACAGCGTCTTCACATAGGGGCACGGGCCGGCGTTGCGCAGGGCCGGCAGGGGCGCCTGGACGTCGCCCCACTCCTCGCGCTGGCGACGCTTCTTGGCGGCCTCCTCCTGCTGGCGGCGCTGGTCGGCGTCGGGATCGCGGCGGCTCTGGGCGTAGCTGCCGGCCGGAATGGCGGTGACGGCCACGGCGAAGGCGGCGGCGAGCAGGATCTGACGGCGCATGGAGGTCGTCCAACGGTAAGGGCCGCGAAAGGCCGCGGCGTCAGGGGTTCACTACAGCGGGACGATTGCGGCGGCAACGCGACGGTTGGCCCTGGACGGCTCCTGGCCGGTCGGCCCAGGACGGTGGACCCTGTACGGGCGGCTGCGGGCCGCCGCAGATCCCGGCGGCGGAAAAATAGAGCCGCGACCGTGACCCGTGGGGCCGCCGGACGGCGCCTTCTCCTGAATGGAGCCCGCATGGCGCGGGCGTCGGGACCGGGGTCGGACGGGCGAGCGCGTCCCATGGCGGAGAAGGACATCCCATCATGAGCGTATCTCTGAAATCGGGCGCCGCAGCGTTCGTCGCGGCCTGTGCGGTCGCCCTCGCGGCGGCGCCGGCCGGCGCGACGGTCACCCTGCTCGGCCCCACACCCTACACCGGGGCGGGCGACAGCCCGTTCGCGGCCCTGTCCTTCGACTATTTCCACCTGGAGGATTTCCAGGACGGCCTGCTCAACACGCCCGGCCTGGCCGCGCCGCGGGGCGCGGTGTTCCTGGCGCCGCCCGGGTCCCTCGCCGACTCAGTGGAATTCACCCCGAACGGCGGCTCCTGGTTCTTCGGCAGCGGTGCGGCCGGCGTGGAGTTCACCTTCGACGCCGGCGTCCTGGGCGGCCTGCCCACCCATGCCGGCCTTGTCTGGACCGACGGGCGCGGGACGATCACCTTCGAGGCGTTCGACCTCAACGGCGTCTCGCTGGGCGTCGTCACGGGCGATCACGCCGACGCCTTCCAGACCGGCGAGACCGGCGAGGACCGCTTCTACGGCGTCATCCATGCCGCCGGCATCTCGCGCATCCTGATCAGCAACCAGTCGGGCGGCATCGAGGTCGACCACGTCCAGTACGGCCGCCAGGCCCTCGCCGCCGCCGTGCCCGAGCCGATGACCTGGGCCATGATGATCCTGGGCTTCGGCGCCACCGGGACGCTCCTGCGGAGACGCCGGGCCGCCGCCATCGCCGGCGCCGTCGCCGTCGCCTGACGGCCCGGCCCGCGGAGGCGGGGAGGCCGGTCACCCCCCGGCCCTCCCCGCCGACCGCGCCCGGACTCTCCGACTCCCGGACTCCCGCCCGCCTCAGCTCCCCCGCCCGCCCGGCATCCCCAGGCTGTCGGGCGCCTGGCGCCAGCCGGGCGTGTCCTCGCGCTCGACCTGCCCGGTGTCGGGGTTGGGGCAGTAGGCGACCACCGTCCGGCGCCCCGTCTGCGGATCGACCTCCACCTCGAACCGGCGCAGCAGCACGCGCCGCGCCGGCGCCGCCTCCTGCGGCGGGTCGGCCTGCTTGGGCCGGAACTGCCGCGGCGCCTTCACCCCCGCCATCCAGCGCAGGTGGCCCAGCCGCACCTGGGTGAGGTAGGCCGTCTCCGGCGTGGCCGCCTGGGCCAGCTCCCAGCCGTGGTCGCAGGCCAGCTCGGCCTGCGCCTGCATGCCCAGCCGCACCGCCGCGTCGAACTCGGGAAAGTTCCGCCGCCAGTGGAACAGGGTCGACAGGCTGGGCATCGCCGGGTCGGCCGCGATGGCGCTCAGCCCCTCGCCCTCGCACAGCCGCTCGAACACCTCCTCGGCCGTCTCGGCGCGATAGCTCCAGACCCCGCCGCCGCGCAGCGACCGCCCGCCCCGCCGCCGCGCCGCCCGCAGCGCCGCGCCGAACGCCGGGTTCTCCCGCGCCCAGCGCCCCACGGCCTGCGCCGTGGGCATCCCCGGCTCGCGGCACACCTCGTAGAGCAGCTCGCCCGCCGCCACCCGCGCGCAGATCGCCGCCCCCAGCGCCTTCGACCACCGCGTCCGCGGCTGCGCCTGCGTCCAGGTCCGTTTCCGCGCCCCCGCCTGCACCCGCGCCTGCACCCGGTCAGGCGCCGCCGCCTCGCCGCCCGCGCCCACATCCTCGCCGGCCACGCCAAAAGGCGCGCCGACGGCCCTGCCGCCGCCGTCCGTCATCCCGACCTCGCACATGGATTGAAAGCCGTCGCGGCCCGCGCCCGGAAACGTCCAGAGACGTCCAGAGACGTCCAGAGACCTCCGGGGCGCACCCCGCCACGACGCCCGCACCCTGCCACGAACCCGGGCCGAAGTCAAGAACAAAAAGGGAACAACTCATCCCGCCCCGCATCCAGGCGCGTCCGCGGGGCAAGCGGGACCGCGCCCCATCCGCCACATGGAACCCTATGCCGCGCCGCGCATTGTTTTCCGGTTGTGATGGGGAGGGCGTCTTGTCGCCAGCGCATACGTTCACGGCGATCGACATCAGCGAGACCGGCGAGGCCACCGTGGACGAGTTCGTCGCCGCCCACACGACCGCCGCCGTCCGCCGCGCCCAGTTCGCGGCCGAAGGCGTGATGCTCCAGCTCTGGTCCGAAGGCCGCCTCGTCGGTTCCTGGCGCCGCGTCGGCCGCCGCACCTTCCTGCCCGCCTGACCCCCGCCCCTCCCCGCCTCCCCATTCCTCCCCCGTAAACGGGGGCGGGGGACCATGCCCCGCAGAGGGCGTGGTGGAGGGGGCGCAGCCCCAGCCTCGACGGATCGATCAACCCCCGGCTGACGCCAGCCTATCGCGCGCCCCGACTCCTGCGCCCGGCGCCTCCTCCCAGGAGGCGCACTCCGCCCTGAAGCCCACGGCCAGCCCCGCCGGCCGCTGGAGCTTGGTCAAGGATCGGCCCCCGGCCGACCGCGCCGCGGCGGCGCGCGAGCGCCGTCCTTGAGGAAGCGGAAGCGGCTGGCACGCTGCGGGTGGGGCTGGAGGTGGAGGTCGTAGAAGCGCCAGAAGCGGTCATTGACGCCGATACCCAGAAGCCGCCCGGACAACAGGACGTGAGTGAAGCCTAACGGCCCACCAGGTCGTCGCGAACCACCTGCCCGCCCTTCATCACGAAGCGGACGCGGCCCATCTCCTGGATGTCGCGCAACGGGTCGCCGGCCACGGCGACGAGGTCGGCGTAGCGTCCGGCCTGGACTGAGCCGATCTGGTCCGATGCGCCGACGAGGTCGGCGGCGTTGCGCGTGGCGGCGTAGAGGGCCTCTATGGGCGGCATGCCGTTGTCCACCATTACGAAGAACTCGCGGTAGGTATTGTCGAAGCGCGTTGTCGCCGCGTCCGTGCCGAACGCGATCTTCACCCTCGCCGCGACCGCGGACCGGAACATCGACAGGATCACCGGCTCGATCTCGACCACCTTGCTCAGGGCTGGGCTTAGCGGCTCGCCCTTGGCCCGCCGCTCCCGAGCAAGATCCGAGAGCAGCGTCGGGATCAGCACCGTCGGGACGAGGTAGACACCTTTGTCCTTCATCAGCTTGAGGGACTCGGCGTCGGCGTAGGTCCCGTGTTCGATCGAGTCGACGCCCAGGCGGACCGACGCGTCGATTGCGGCCTTGGAATGGGCGTGGGCGGCGACCTTCATGCCGAGATTGTGGGCCGTGTCCACCACCGCCGCGATCTCGGCGTCGGTCATCAGCTTCGCCTTCGGGTCGGTGCGGTCGCCCGTGGAGCCAACCGCGCCGCTGGGCAGTATCTTGATCACGTCGGCCCCGCGGCGGCGGTGCGCGCGAACCTCCTTCACCGCCTCGTCGGCGCCATCGATTACGGCGGCGTCCCAGGCCTCGTTGTGCCACCCATCGCTGACGCCCGCGGCCTCGTCGGTCGAGCCGCCGGTCGGGCCCAGGTACTCCAGCGAGACCCACATCCGGGGGCCGGGCACATCGCCGCGTTCGATGGCGCGTTTCAGGGCGGCGTCCGCGCCGGCCTGGGCGCCGACGTCGCGAACGCTGGTGAAGCCGTTCAGGAGCAGTGTGCGGGCGTTCTTGGCGCCCTTTAACACGTCATCCAGCGGACTGAGCGTCAGGCGTTCGGCGAAACCGCCACCGCGGTAGGTCAGGTGCGTGTGGGTGTCGATCAGGCCGGGCAGAACGGTCGCACGGCGAAGGTCCACCACCTTGGCGCCCGTGGGCGTAACGAAGCCGGGCTCGACGCGGACAATCCGGTCGGCGCGGATGATCACCGAGACGTCGGAGCGCAGCGTCGGGGACACGCCGTCGAACAGGCGGCCCGCATGGACCACGATGTCCTGGGCCGCCGCCGCACCGCCCGCGAGCCAGGCCACCACGACAAGTCCTGCCACGTTCCAGGCTTTCAAGGTCCGGGCCTCCTTGGCCGTCTTACCGCTACAGGACGCATGACGCGCCCCGCGCGCCTACCAGGCTCCAGCGATGGTAGAGCACCGTGGGACCCTCGGTAGAAAATGAAACTGGGAGCTCCTGGTCGGCGCGCTGGACGGTGAGGTCGACGCGGGGTTGCAGGGCGAGGTTCGAGGCGCTGTGGGCGATGCGGGGCTTCGCGCCGGCGGCCCGCAGGATGACGTCGCCGTTCCGCAGGCCCGCCGCCTCGGCGTTCGAGCCGGGCTCCAGGTCGGCGACGACGTGGGGCGCCGACAAGATCGAGTCTTCCGAGAAGCCCAGGACGGGGCGCGGCCGCGAGGCGGTGGCGCGCACGAAGCAGGGTCCGAAGGCGTCGGCGGGCGGCTCCAGCACGCGGCCACCCAGCATCGAGTCGAAGGCGGCCACGCCCGTGTCGCCCAGCTCGGCCTGGAGCAGCGCGCGCCACCGCCGCTCGTCGTAGCCCTGGCCCGCGCGGCGGCTGTCCAACATCGCCAGGACCAGGTCGTCCAGCGACCGGTGACCCTTTGACGCCGCGCGCACCGCCGCGTCGACCGTCACGAAGTACATGAAGCCGCGACTGTAGGGCGTGTTCTGCGCGGCCTCGCCGGCCCAGCGCTGCCGGGCGACCTCGCCGTAGGGCGTCGCGACCGTGGGGCTGCCGTAGTAGGCGTCGGTCATAACCGCGATCTGCTCGGCCGCGGCGTCGAGGCCGATCAGGCCGGCCCTGAGCGGCAGCCGGATCTTGTAGAACTCGGCCAGCCCCTCGCCGAACCAGGCGGTCGCGCTGCTGTTGCCGTCCAGGCCGCCGACGAAGTGGTGCACCATCTCGTGCGTGAACATGATCCGACGCGCGTCGTCGCTCATCTCGCCGACGCCGTACTCCAGTATGAAACCGCCCTGGGTCGCCGCGCCGCCGTCGCGGGGCCGGGCGTAGGGCCGCATCAGCAGCGTGTAGGGCCGGGCGTCGCGGTCGCGGAAGAAGCCCTGGAGCGCAGTGAACGACCGGGCCGACCATTGCGCGGCGGCCTGGGCGTCGAACGGCGGGCGGCCGATCCAGTAGGCGTGGAACCGGCTGCCGGGCGGCGCGTACCCGTCCACCCGGCCGGCCAGGAAGAACATCGTGTAGAGGCTGCCCGGCGGCCCACGCCACCGCAGGTCGCCTTCGCCGCGCACCGACACCGCACGCGCCTGGGCAGGCAGTCCGGCGAAGTCCCAGGCGAACGTCAGGTCGGCGGGCGCGGCGGCGCCGCGGGGCAGCAGCACGAATGTCCAGGGGGCGCCGCCGAAGCCGCCGCCGGTGCCGCGCAGGTCGTAGGACGGCCCTGGCTTTCGGGGCGTCATCGCGCCCGCGATCGTAGCGCTGTAGCGAAGGCGGATGGGCCCCTTGGTGTCTCGCGTCGGCGTGAAGGTGCGTAGTTCCAGCGGGAAGCCCGGCGGCGCCGGTTCGACCGCCATGGTCAGCTTCAGCGGGCCGGCGTCGTCCTCGGCCGCGATGTCGGTCTCGGCGTAGGCCTGGCCCGGTGTGAGAGTGATGCGGGCGGGGACTTCGAGCAGCACGCGACCGGCTTGGCCAGCGTAGCCGGTGAGCGTCTCGCGGACCTCGATGGTGCGAACCTCACCGTCGGCCGCCACCGGCTTCAACGTGATAGAGATGGCGGGCGCGGGCGGTTGGGCCCAGGCGCTCGACACGCTCAGGCTGGCCGCGACGGCGGCCCCGAGCATGAGGTTCCTGCGTGGCGTGGCGGTCTTCGACATGCCGGCAAGGCTGGCACGGCTCCAGGAGAAATTGGCGCCAAAGATGCCCCGAAACGCGGCTTCGACGACTAAGCTATGCACCTGACCGTCGTGCCCAGCGGCGGCCGGCGGGGTTCGCTCCTCTAGGAAGTCACAGAGGGCCGGCCCTTGTGCAGGCCTTCCGAACGTCGCCAAGGAGGCAGACCACGCCTCGGTCGCCCACACCGAGCAGGTCGCCAACCAGTAGTCCTCCCCAACCCCACGCCCGAGTCACCCCCGTTGACTCCGCCCCCCTCCCTCCCGCACAACCGCGACACTCCTCGCGGGAGAGACCCTGCTTCGCCGGACGGCTTTCGCCGCCCGTCATCGCAGGGCGCCGAAGGCGCAACCGCCCCGGAAACGCTCAGGCAAAAGGACCGCGCGGGCCGATGAACGCTGGAAAGTAGCCGTCCCTCGGGCCGGCTCGCCGAAGGAGCAGGGGGTCGCCACCCATCGGCGGCTCGAAATCTCTCAGGCTCACGGGACAGCGGGGGCGCGTGACGACGGGCGGCCATTCCCTCGGGAACGGGTCCGGCGCGCGCCGCATCGCCAGCCGGAGTCCGTTCCCCGTGTCCACCGCCCCCGCCGACGCCCCGCTCAAGACCACGCCGCTCACGGCCAACCACGTCGCCCGCGGCGCGCGCATGGTGCCGTTCGCCGGCTATTCCATGCCGGTCCAGTACGCCGAGGGCGTGCTGAAGGAGCACCTGTGGACCCGCGAGCACTGCGGGATCTTCGACGTCTCCCACATGGGGCAGGCCCGGCTGGAGGGCGTGTCGCCCCTGTCGGCCTTCGAGGAGGTGGTCCCCGGCGACTTCATCGGCCTCAAGCCCGGCCGCCAGAAGTATTCCGTGCTGCTGAACCGCAAGGGCGGCATCGTCGACGACCTGATGGCCGGCCGGCCCATTTCTCCCGATGGAACGGGCGGCGGCGGCCTGTTCGTCATCGTCAACGGCGCCTGCAAGGACAACGACTTCCACGTCATCGACGACGAGCTGGCCGGCCAGGTCGAGGTGGTGCGGCTGGACGACCGCGCCCTGATCGCCGTCCAGGGCCCCGAGGCCGCCGCCGTGGTCCAGGCCCACGTCCCCGCCGTGGCCGACATGGTGTTCATGGACATCCGCGCCCTGGAGGGCTTCGGGACCGACCTGATCGTCTCGCGCTCGGGCTACACGGGCGAGGACGGCTACGAGATCTCGCTGCCGGCGTCCGAGGCCGCGCGGGTGTGGGACCTGCTGCTGGAGGACCCGCGCGCGAAGCCCGTCGGCCTGGGCGCCCGCGACAGCCTGCGCCTGGAGGCGGGCCTGCCCCTCTACGGCCACGACCTGGACGAGACGGTCAGCCCGGTCGAGGCGGGGCTGGCCTTCGCCGTCAACAGGAACCGCCGCGAACAGCGCGACTTCCCCGGCGCGGCCCGCATCGTCAAGGAGCTGGCCGAAGGGCCGGCGCGCGTGAAGGTGTGCCTGAAGGTGCTGGAGGGCGCCCCGGCCCGCGAGGGCGCCGAGGTCGCCGACGCGGACGGAAACGTCGTCGGCCGCGTCACCTCGGGCGGCTTCTCGCCGGTGCTGAAGGGCGGCATCGCCCTGGCCTTCGTCCCCCCCGCCCTGAAGGCGCCGGGCACGCGGCTCAGCGTCATCGTCCGCGGCAAGCCCCAGGCCGCCGAAGTCGTCCCCGGCCCCTTCGTCCCCCACCGCTACGTGCGCAAGGCGTGACGATGGCAAGGCCTCGCGCGCCGCAGGCGCAACACTTCAAAACCACGGAAAACACAGAAGACACGGAAATCGCCCGAGGCGCGGCCCCTTCCGTGTCTTCTGTGTTTTCCGTGGTTCCAAACGACCGCGCCTTCGGCGCGCACCGCTTCCAGGAGACCTGACATGCGTTTCACCAAGGATCACGAGTGGGTCGTCCTCGACGGCGACACGGCCACCATCGGCATCACCGCCTACGCCGCCGAGCAGCTGGGCGACGTGGTGTTCGTGGAGACGCCCGAGGTGGGCAAGGCCTTCCAGGCCGGCGACGCCTTCGCGGTGGTCGAGAGCGTCAAGGCCGCGTCCGACGTCTACGCCCCCATCTCGGGCGAGGTGGTCGAGGCCAACCCCGAACTCGCCGAGGCCCCCGAGACCGTGAACGCCTCGCCCGAGTCCGGCGGCTGGTTCGCCAAGGTCCGCGTCGCCGACCCGGCCCAGTACGAAGGCCTCATGGACCGCGACGCCTACGAAGCCTTCCTGGCGACCCTCTAGGCCCCGCGCGAAGCGCAGATGAATCGAACCACGGAAAACACGGAAGACACAGAAGCCCGCCGGGCCACGGCCCCTTCCGTGCCTTCTGTGTTTTCTGTGGTTCCAGAATGACGGCGCCGGCGGCGCGCACAGAGTGACCCGATGAGATACCTGCCCCTCACGCCCGAAGACCGCGCCCGGATGCTGGGCGTCATCGGCGCGCCCGACGTCGACGCCCTGTTCGCCGACGTGCCCGCGGCCGCCCGCCTGGCCGGCCCGGTCGACCTGCCCGCCCATGCCGGCGAGCTGGAGGTGGAGCGCGCGCTGGCGGCGCTGGCGGCGCGGAACCGCCCGGCCGGCGCGGGGCCGTTCTTCTGCGGGGCCGGAGCCTATCGGCACCACGTGCCGGCCACGGTGGACCACATCATCCAGCGGTCCGAGTTCCTGACCAGCTACACGCCCTATCAGCCCGAGATCGCCCAGGGCACGCTCCAGGTGCTGTTCGAGTTCCAGACCCAGGTGGCCGCCCTGACCGGTCTCGATGTGGCCAACGCCTCGATGTACGACGGCTCCACGGCCTGCGCCGAGGCGGTGATGATGGCCCGGCGCGTCACCCGCCGGGGCAAGGCGATCCTCTCGGGCGGGCTGCACCCCCACTACGCCGCCGTCACCCGCACCCTGGCCGAGGCCGAGGGCATGGAGACCGTGCGCCAGCCGGCCGCCCTCGACGCCGAGGCCGCCGTCGTGGACGCCATCGACGACCAGACCGCCTGCGTCGTGGTCCAGACGCCCAACGTCTTCGGCGTGGTCACCGACGTGAGCCGGATCGCCGAGGCCGCCCACGCCCGGGGCGCCCTGCTGATCGTGGTGACCACCGAGGCGGTGGCGTTCGGCCTGCTGAAGTCGCCCGGCGAGATGGGCGCCGACATCGCCGTGGCCGAGGGCCAGTCGATCGGCAATGCGCTCAACTTCGGCGGCCCCTACGTCGGCCTCTTCGCCTGCCGCGAGAAGCTGACCCGCCAGATGCCGGGCCGCCTGTGCGGCGAGACCGTCGACGCCGAGGGCCGGCGCGGCTTCGTGCTGACGCTGTCGACCCGCGAGCAGCACATCCGCCGCGAGAAGGCCACCTCCAACATCTGCACCAACTCGGGCCTCTGCGCCCTGGCCTTCTCGATCCACATGTCGCTGCTGGGCGGCAAGGGGCTGGGCCGGCTCGCCCGGATCAACCACGCCCGCGCCCGCGAGCTGGCCGCCGCCGTGGCCGGGGCGGGTATCGAGGTGCTGACCCCGCGCTACTTCAACGAGATCGCCGTGCGGGTGAAGGGGTCGGCCGCCGCCCTGGTGGACGCCCTGGCCGCCGACGGGATCCTGGCCGGCGTGCCCTATTCGCGCCTCGACCCGCACGCGGGCCTGGACGATGTGCTGCTGCTGGCCGCCACCGAGACCACCACCTCCGACGACATCGCGGCGCTGGCCGCCGCCCTTTCCGCGAAGGCCGCCTGATGAGCATGAACACCGTGGGCCGCCCCACCCGTCCCGAGGGCGACACCGCCCCCGCCGGCTTCGCCTCGCTCACCGGGGGCCGCGGCCTCCTCCAGGACGAACCGCTGATCTTCGAGCTGGACGGCTGGGACAAGACCGGCGTCGACCTGCCCGAGCCCGAGGCCGACGCGGGCGACCTCGCCAGCCTGGTCCGCGCGGACCTGCCGCTGCCGGGCCTCTCCGAACCCGAGGCCGTGCGCCACTACGTGCGCCTGAGCCAGAAGAACCACGCCATCGACCTGGCGCTCTATCCGCTGGGCTCGTGCACCATGAAGCACAACCCGCGCCTCAACGAGAAGGCCGCCCGCCTGGCCGGCTTCGCCGACCTCCACCCGCTCCAGCCGGCGTCCACGACCCAGGGCGCGCTGGCGCTCATGGACCGCCTGGCCCACTGGCTGAAGACCCTGACCGGCATGCCGGCCGTGGCGCTCTCGCCCAAGGCCGGCGCCCACGGCGAGCTCTGCGGCCTGCTCTGCATCAAGGCCGCCCACGAGGCCGCCGGCCAGGGCCACCGTCGCAAGGTCCTGGTCCCCACCTCGGCCCACGGCACCAACCCGGCCACCGCCGCCTTCGTCGGCTACGCCGTCACCGAGATCGCCCAGACCGCCGACGGCCGCGTCGACCTCGCCGACCTGGAGTCGAAACTCGGCCCCGACGTCGCCGCCATCATGGTGACGAACCCCAACACCTGCGGCCTCTTCGAACGCGATGTCATTGAAATCGCTCGACTAACCCACGCCGTCGGCGCCTACTTCTACTGCGACGGAGCAAATTTCAACGCCATCGTCGGCCGCGTCCGCCCCGGCGACCTGGGCGTCGACGCCATGCACATAAACCTGCACAAGACCTTCTCCACGCCCCACGGCGGCGGCGGGCCGGGCGCCGGTCCCGTGGTCCTCTCCGAGGCCCTCGCCCCCTTCGCCCCGGCCCCCTGGGTGGTCGCCGGCGACGGCGGCTTCCAGCTCCTCGAGGAGCCCGCCGGCGACGCCGCCCAGGCCTTCGGCCGCCTCTGCGCCTTCCACGGCCAGATGGGCATGTTCGTCCGCGCCTACGCCTACATGCTGAGCCACGGCTCGGACGGCCTGCGCCAGGCGTCCGAGGACGCCGTGCTCAACGCCAACTACGTCAAGGCGCGCCTCTCCGACGTCATGTCGCCCGCCTTCCCCGACGGCCCCTGCATGCACGAGGCCCTGTTCGACGACGCCTGGCTGGAGAGCACGGGCGTCACCACCCTCGATTTCGCCAAGGCCATGATCGACGAGGGCTTCCATCCGATGACCATGTACTTCCCGCTGGTCGTCCACGGCGCCATGCTGATCGAGCCCACCGAGACCGAGTCCAAGGCCGAGCTGGACCGCTTCTGCGAAACCCTGCGCGTCCTGGCCGAAGCCGCGCGGCAGGGCCAGGTTGAACGGTTCAAGGGCGCCCCGTTCCTGGCCCCGCTCCGCCGTTTGGACGAGACCCTCGCCGCGCGGAGGCCGAAACTCGCGTGGCGCCCTGAGCCCGCCACTGTGGCGCCGGCGCCATCCGCGACTGAATAGACGTCCATGAGGAAAAATTAACGGGTAGGCGTCTTTACGGGACTCTCCCACGTACGCATATGGGAGGGGCGATGGCGGAACCTCCCCGCTCCGCCGCGCGCCCCCCAGGACTACCCAAGTGACTTTCGCCATGCCTTCTTTGCGCGTGTACCGCGCCGCAGACGATCTCGCGCGCGAGATCGCCGGCCGCATCAAGCGGTTCGGCATGGTGATGCTTGGCTTCGCCATCATCATCGCGGGCATCGCCATCGCGCCCCTGCCGGGCCCCGGCGGAATCCCCGTGATCGTGGTGGGGTTGATGGTCGTCCTCAAGAACTCGTTCAAGGCGCGCCGCCAGTTCGTGCGCCTGCATCGGGCGCACCCCAAGGTGTTGTCGCCGATTCGCCGGTTGCTGCGCCGCGATCCCGAGTTCCTGCTGCTGTTCTACCAGCAGACATTGCGCGTCGAGCGCGTGATGGTTCCGCGCCGTCTGCGCTTCGTGAAGCCGTTGCGCCGGAAGTTCCGGCGTCGGCGGTAGACGCGCTCCCAGACGTTCAAAGGTCAGGACAAGCTCCAGCTCATTCGAAGCGACCGCCGTGGCCGACAGGGCTGGGAGAAACGGCGAGGCGTCCACGAACCCCACAACCGACGGGACAGTCCGGATAGCCGGTGCTCTCCCCAGGCGGAGCACCGCGGTCTGTTCGTGCGGTTGTGGGATTCGTGGACAGGTCGCGGGTGTCCGGCGTTCCCCAACGCCGGTCGCCCGACCTCGGGCCGCGGTCTCCGAGATGCGGAGAAGCAGGCGGCCCGATCTCGTGAACCTACTGCAGCTTTCCCGCCATCTGGCCGATCGCCTTGTCGATCAGCGGATCGCTCTTGGCGCCCGAGAGGCGTTGGGCCAGGACCTGCTCGGCCATCTGCGCAGCCAGTTCGGCTGCGGCGGCGCGGACCTCGGACTCCGCCTGAGCCTCGGCCACCTGGATGCGTTGTTCGGTCAGCTTCTGGCGCCGGGCCAGGCTTTCCTCCAGCTTCGCCTTGGCGTCGGCCTCGTAGAGGCGAACCTGCTCCTGAGCGGCGGCCAGCATGTCCTTGGCCTGCCGTTCCGCGGTCTCGCGTTCAGCTTGAAGTTCGGCAAGCAGCTTCTGAGCCTCGTCCCGGATGCGGGCGGCCTCGTCCAGGTCGGACTGGATCTTGGCGGCCTGAGCGTCCAGGGCTCCCGCGATCGCCCGCGGCGCCTTGGCCACGAAGATCACGATCGCCAGGAAGATCACCAGACCGGCGGCCACCCAGAATTCGGCGGCGGCGGGATTCAGGAAGGCAGGCATCAGGCGTTCCCTCGAGACGCATTGGACGCGGCGCGAGCCTCGATGGCCGTCACCGGCTTGCCGGTGAGCTTCTCCACCATGGTGCTCGCCACATCGGCGGCGATGCCCTTGACGTTCGACATGGCGCCGTCGCGCATCGAACGGATGCGGGTCTCGGCGGCCTCGATCTGCTTGGCCAGTTCGGCGTCCTGGGCCGCCTGGCTGCCGGCGAGCTGCTCGGCGGCTGCGGCCTGGGCGTCCGCCACAAGGCGACGCGCCTCGCCACGGGCGCGATCGATCTCGACCTTCATGGCTTCGGCCTTGGCGTCAGCCTCGGCCTGTACGCGGCGAGCGTCGTCCAGGGCGCCGGCGATGGTCTCGGCGCGCGCGTCCGCCACCTTCCGGAACCGCGGCACGAATACGCGCGCGAACAGGAGGTAGAGGATCGCGAACAGGATCAGCAGCCAGACGATCTGGCCGCCCCAGTACTGGAACTCGAACTGCGGCAGGCCGCCGCTCTCGGCGTGGTGGCCGGGAACCTCGGTCGAGCCCGCGGGCGCGTGGCC
Organism: Phenylobacterium sp.; assembly: GCF_037189685.1. Taxonomy (GTDB): domain Bacteria; phylum Pseudomonadota; class Alphaproteobacteria; order Caulobacterales; family Caulobacteraceae; genus Phenylobacterium. The sequence continues at coordinate 254,251 of NZ_JBBCIT010000028.1, forward strand.
GTGCGCGTCGGCGCTCGGCTCGGATGTATTGTCAGGGGCCATCAGGCGCGACAGTCCTTGGCGACCGGCTACAGGGCGGGCCGGAGGGCCCGCCCGTCGCCGGAACGGGCTTTAGCTGAAGAGGATGAGCAGGCCGAGCACGAAGGCCAGAATGCCCAGCGCTTCGGTCAGAGCCGCGCCCAGGATCAGGTTGGTGAACTGGCCGCCGGCGGCCGACGGGTTGCGCGTCGCGCCCTGCAGGAACCCGCTGAAGAGGGTGCCGACGCCGATGCCCGCACCGATCATGCCGAGGGTCGCCAGACCCGCGCCGATGAACTTAGCCGCTTCCGCTTCCATGATGATGTTGTCCCGATACGAAGTTTGAGGGTTGGGGTTGATGGCCGGCCGTCAGTGATGATGGCCGAGATTGACCACGTCGTTCAGGTAGACGCAGGCCAGAACCGCAAAGACGAAGGCCTGGAGGAAGGCCACCAGGAACTCGAGCGCCGTCAGGGCCACGACGCCGCCCAGCGACAGCATGGCGCCGGGAATGCCGAGCAGGCCCAGGCCGCCGCCGGCCGCCAGCGCGCCGAGGGAGACGACGAAGCCTGCGAACACCTTCATGGCCACGTGGCCGCCCAGCATGTTGCCGAACAGACGCAGCGCCAGGGTCACCGGCCGCAACATGAACGAGATGAACTCGATCGGCGTGACCAGGATCAGCATGTACCAGGGCACGCCGGCCGGCACGAAGAGCTTGTACATGCCCGCGCCGTTGCGGGCGAATCCGACGATCAGCACCAGCAGGATGGTCATCGCCGCGAGCGTCGCGGTGACCGCGAGCTGAGATGTCGCCGTGAACACCAGGAACATCCCCAGGATGTTCATCGTGAGGACGAACAGGAACAGCGTGAAGATGAACGGGAAGAACTTGCGGCCCTCATGGCCGATGATCGAGGTGGTCAGGTTGTCGATGTAGTTGAACGCGGCTTCACCCACCATCTGCAGGCGGCCGGGCACCACGTCGCCCTTGGCGGTGGCCAGGGCGAAGAAGCCGGCGACCGCGGCCGCGGCCAGGGTCATGGCCAGGGTCGAGTTGGTGAACGCCATGTCGATGACGCCCACGCCGGGGATCGTGAAGTCGGGGAGGTCCACGATCTTGCGGACCTCGAACTGTTCCATCGGACCGGCCATGCCGCCCTGAACTCCTCAATCTTCCTCGTCGTCCGGAGGCAGGTCCCGTGGCGGGCCCAACTCCCGTTCGAACTCGGCCTGCATCCGACGCGCGGACCGAACCGTCATCCAAATCGAGACCGCGAAGCCCACAAGGACCCCGACGATCATGCCCCAAGGCGCGGTCCGGGCCAGCGCGTCCACGGCGGCCCCGAAACCCAGCCCCACAAACAGCCCGCCCAGCAGGACGCCGAGCAGCCTGTAACCGTACCCCGCCGCCTTGACCCCGTAGTCCTGGGGCGTCTGGACCGTGCGCGCTTCGAGCGCTTCGGCCCGGGCGCTCAACTGGCGAAGCGCCTCCGCGCGCGTCTCTTTCCGATCCGCCATGACAGGAAGGCCTCTGGTCCGAAAGGCCGCCAGGGCGGCTTTCAGGTCGCGCGGAACCTATAGAGGCGTGTGCAGTGCGTCAAGGTTCGTTGGACGCCTATTATATTGTTGTTTTCTTTGACGTTTCTGGACGTCCTCGCAGAAGGGACATCCTGACGCGACGTTACTGCGCCGCCATCGCCTCGGCCTGCCGAAGGTCCACCGACACCAGTTGCGAGACGCCCCGCTCGGCCATGGTCACGCCGAACAGCCGATCGGTCCGCGCCATCGTCACCGGATTGTGGGTGATGACGATGAAGCGGGTCTCGGTGCGCCGGCACATCTCGTCCAGCAGGTTGCAGAAGCGGTCGACGTTGGCGTCGTCCAGCGGCGCATCCACCTCATCCAGCACGCAGATCGGCGCGGGATTGGCCAGGAAGACGGCGAAGATCAGGGCCGCCGCGGTCAGCGCCTGCTCGCCGCCGCTCATCAGGCTCATGGTCGCCATGCGCTTGCCGGGCGGACAGGCGTAGATTTCCAGCCCCGCCTCGAGCGGATCATCTGATTCGACAAGCCGCAGCTCGGCCTGGCCACCCTGGAACAGGGTCTCGAACAGGGTCTTGAAGTGGTCGTTGATGACGCCGAACGCCGCCGTCAGCCGCTCGCGCCCCTCGTGGTTCAGCTCGTCGATGCCCTGGCGCAGGCGCGCGATGGCCCCGGTCAGGTCGGTACGCTCGACGTTCATCGTCTCGAGTCGCGCGGCGAGCTCCTGGGCCTCCTCCTCGGCGCGCAGGTTCACCGGCCCGATTCCCTCGCGCTGACGCTCCAAGGCGAAGAGGTGCGCCTCCATCCCGTCGGCGTCGGCGGGGATGGCCACCGCCTCGTCGGCCAGCTTGCGGGCCAGCGCCTCGGGCTCCATGCGCGCGGCCTCGCGGAGGCTGGCCTCCACCTCCACCAGCCGCTGCTTCGCCGCCTCGTCGTGCGCGGTCAGGCTGGCGCGCAACTCGCGCGCCTCGGCGGCGGCGGCGTCCGCGGCGCGCAGGGCGCGTTCGGCCCCGGCGCGCTCGCCTTCGGCGGCGGCCAGGGCGTCGGACGTTCCGGCCCTCCGCGCCTCCGCGGCCGACAGTTCGTCCAGCAAGGCCGCCTTGCGCGCTTCCAGGGTGGAGGGCGCATCGCGAGCCGCGGCCAGGGCCGCATGCGCGCCCGCACGCGCATCGTCCAGCGCGCCCACCCGCTTTGCCGCCGCCTGGGACCGGCGCGTCCAGTCCTCGTGCTCGCGGGCCACGGACTCGCGCCGACGGGCGCGGCCGTCCCGCTCGCGGATCTCCAGCTCATAGGC